>NZ_SNZJ01000001.1 GCF_004363555.1 Halomonas ventosae
GGCTCGAGGCCATTCGGTCCTACTCGGGATACACCCAGGCTGTGAGCGGTGGTAGCTAATCACCCCTCACTGGAGAGACACAAGGTCCTACGCCATGGATGGCGTCGGTAGCGTACAGGGAAGTATTCACAGCGCCTCCTCGCAGGCTTGCCGACAGGTCAGCCCTGAGCGATGGCAGCTACTGCGATAGCGCAGCAAAGCGTTGAGGCACGAGAAGCTAAGGGGATGCCAGGCTGGTAGAATGCCGCGCGACCCGTTCCTCTCGACCTTTCCGGAGCCCTGGACCATGACCGACAACTCGGCGGCGGCCGCCATGCCCACCGACTCCCCGTTGCGTACCCTGCTGACCGGGGCGCAGATGCTCTTCGTGGCCTTCGGCGCCCTGGTGCTGGTGCCGCTGCTCACCGGCCTTGATCCCAATGTGGCGCTGTTCACGGCGGGCATCGGCACCCTGATCTTCCATGGCGTGACCCGGGTCAGCGTGCCGGTCTTCCTGGCCTCGTCGTTTGCCTTCATCGCGCCCATCCAGGGCTCGGTGGCGAACTACGGTATTCCCGCCACTCTGGGTGGGCTGATGGCCGCCGGCCTGGTCTACGTGGTGATCTCGCAGTTCGTGCGTCTCAAGGGCACCGCCTGGCTGCATCGGCTGTTGCCCCCGGTGGTGGTGGGGCCGGTGATCATGGTGATCGGCCTGGCCTTGGCCCCAGTGGCGGTGGACATGGCCACCGGCGAGACCAGTGACAACATCGGCTATGGCGCGGCGATCTTCCTCTCCATGGCAAGCCTCCTGGTCACCCTCGTGCTGGCGGTGTTCGGCCGTGGGCTGATCCGCCTGATCCCGATCATGGGCGGTATCGTTACGGGCTATCTGCTGGCGCTGGTGATGGGGGTGGTGGACTTCACCCCGGTGCAGGAATCGGCCTGGTTGTCGCTGCCGTCGTTCACCGCGCCGAGCTTCCACTGGGCGGCGATCCTCTTCATGATTCCGGTCGCCATCGCCCCGGCGGTCGAGCATATCGGTGACATGGTCGCCATCGGCTCGGTGACGCGCAGGAACTACCTGGAGAAGCCCGGCCTGCATCGCACCCTGCTGGGCGACGGCCTGGCCACCACCGCGGCGGCGATCTTCGGCGGACCGCCCAATACCACCTACTCCGAGGTCACCGGGGCCGTGACCCTGACCCGTGCCTTCAACCCCAGGATCATGGTGGTCGCCGCCTGCATCGCCATCGTCCTGGCCTTCGTCGGCAAGCTCGGCGCGCTGCTGCAGACCATCCCGGGGCCGGTGATGGGCGGCATCATGACCCTGCTCTTCGGCTCCATCGCCGTGGTCGGCATGAACACCCTGGTGCGGGCGGGCAAGCCGCTCACCGCGCCGCGCAACCTGGTGGTGGTCTCGCTGGTACTGGTCTTCGGCATCGGCGGCATGCAGTTCGGCAACGGCCAGTTCACCCTGCAGGGGGTCAGCCTCGCCGCCCTGGTGGGCATCGTCCTCAACTGGGTGCTGCCCCGCGCCGAGGAGGAGTAATCGATCACTATAGGAGCGCTGCTTGCAGCGCGATAGCGGTGGGCACTGGGACTCTCTGTAGGAGCGCTGCTTGCAGCGCGATAAGCGGAGAGCACACTATCGCCGTGCAAGCACGGCTCCTACAGTCGTGTTGTGGTGGTCAGTTCAACAGGAACCTGTCAGGCGTGGTGCTGCTCCTGGCCCGCGTCGGAGAAGGTCGGCGGGGTGCTGGCACTGACGATCACGCACTCCTCGTCGCCGGGGTTGCGGAAACGGTGGGGCAGGCGGGAGTCGAAGTAGTAGGCGTCGCCCGCGCCCAGTACCCCCACCTCGCCGTTGACGGTGATCTCGATCTGTCCCGAGATCACCACGCCGCCTTCCTCGCCGTCGTGCTCCAGCATCTCCTCGCCGCTGTCGGCCCCTGGGGGGTAGTGCTCGTGGATGATCGACATGCGCCGGTCGGGGCGTCGGGCGGCCACCAGCCGCCAGGAAAGCCTGCCGTCGCCGATATCGGTCAGTTCGTCCCGGCGATAGAAGGGTTGCGGCTGGCTGGGCTCGTCGCCGGCGAAGAAGGCACTGATCGACACCGGCAGGGCGTCCAGTATCTTCTTCAGTGAGCTTACCGACGGGCTGACGTTGTTCTGCTCGACCAGCGAGATGGTGCTGTTGGTGACGCCGGCCCGCTTGGCCAGTTCTCTCTGTGACAGCCCGCGCGAAAGCCTCAGCTGCTTGAGCCGGGCGCCTACATCGAATGCCTCTTCCATGGATCGGTCCTTACCGCGGTGATTGCCGCATTCGTAGAATATTTTCAACATAGTGTACCTCCTTGGAGGCACGGGGATAAGCCACGGCTTGACCGGTGTCAGGGCAGGGGGCCAGCGTGGACGCCCGGCATGGCACCCGCCGCCGTGCTGAGGCATCATGACTCACGACATGACCGATTCGTCAGGAGCCTACATGATCACCCGAGACGAGCTGACCGGCCTGATCCTGGCCGGCGGCCAGGGGCGCCGGATGGGCGGTCGCGACAAGGGGCTCGAACCCTTCGCCGGACGCCCGCTGGTGGCCCATGTTCGCGAGCGCCTGGCGGGACGGGTCGCCGAGGTGCTGATCAATGCCAACCGCAATGCCGAGGCCTATGCGCCGCTGGCCGACCGCGTGATCCAGGATGCCGAAGGCGGCTACCAGGGCCCGCTGATGGGCATCTACAGCGGCCTGCGGGCCGCGCACACCCCCTGGCTGCTGGTGGTGCCCTGCGACACGCCAGCCTTGCCCCATGATCTGGTGGAGCGGATGGTGGATCGGATGGTGGCTGGCATAGGCGAATGCGATATCGCCGTGGCCTTCGACGGCGAGCGGCTGCATCCGGTGGTGGCGCTGATCCGCACCGCCCTGGTGGATGACCTGGCGGCGGCGCTGGCCGACGGCGAGCGCAAGATCGATCGCTGGTACGCCCGCCACACCTGGTGCCGGGTGGACGTCAGCGACTGCCCGGACGCCTTCGCCAACCTCAATACCGATGACGAGAAGCAGCGGCTCGAGCACGCCCTGAGCGAGGGAGACTCGGGCACCGGAGGAGAGAAGGAGCCCCTGAGCCCATGAGCGATGGCGTACCCGAGAGCCTGTCGTTCGACGACGACCTGCCACTGCTCGGCATCGCCGCCTGGAGCGGTACCGGCAAGACCACGCTGCTGGAGCAGCTGCTGCCGCGCCTCGGCGAGCGGGGCCTGCGGGTGGCGGTGATCAAGCATGCCCACCACGCCTTCGATGTCGACCAGCCCGGCAAGGACAGCCACCGCCTGCGCCAGGCCGGTGCTTCGCCGATGCTGGTGGCCTCCCGCGCCCGGGTGGCGCTGATGATGGAGACCCCCGGGCGCGAGGAGGCCGATCTCGCCGAACTCATCGACATGGTCCGCCCCCAGCATCCCGACCTGGTGCTGGTGGAGGGCTTCAAGGCCTGGCCGCTGCCCAAGCTCGAGCTCCATCGCCCCGAGGTGGGCAAGTCGCTGCGCGTCGCCGAGGACCGGTGGGTGCGCGCCGTGGCCAGTGACGCGATCCTCGCGCTGCCCGAGGGGGTCGAGGCGCTAGACCTCAATGACCTCGAGGCCCTCACCGACTGGATCGCCGCCTGGCCCGCCCGCTGGCCGGCCAGCCAGCGGCCCCGCGAGCGCACCCGTGAGGGGGCCACGCCATGACGCTCTCCTGCTTCGACCTCGGCGAGCGGATGCTGCCGGTGGCGGAGGCCCGTGCCCGCCTGGCCGGCCTGGTCGAGGCGCCGCTGCCTGCCGAGCGGGTGGCGCTGGCCGAGCTCCACGGCCGTGTGCTGGCCGAGGATGTGGTCTCGCCCATCGACGTGCCGCAGAACACCAATGCCGCCATGGACGGCATCGCCCTGGCCTGGCCGACAGGCGACGAGTGGCCGGGGGAGTGGCGAGTCGTCGGCGAGGTGCTCGCCGGCAGCCGCCTCGAGGAGGCGCCGGGTGAGGGCGAGTGCGTACGCATCACCACCGGGGCGCCACTCCCGCCAGGGGCCGACACCGTGATCATGCTCGAGCAGCTCGAGGTGGAAGGCGAGACGGTCACGGTCCTCCAATCCGAGCGTGTGAGGCGTGGCCAGCATGTGCGCCGGGCCGGCGAGGACATTCCCCGGGGCCAGACGGCGCTCGCCGCCGGGACCCGGCTGGGGGCGGCCGAGCTGGGTCTGCTGGCCTCCCTGGGGCTGGTTGAGGCGAGCGTGCATCGTCGCCCGCGGGTGGCGATCTTCTCCACCGGCGACGAGGTCACCGCCCCGGGGGAGGCGCTGCCCCCGGCGGGCATCTTCGATGCCAACCGCTATACCCTGGCCGGCCTGCTGGCCGAGCAGGGTGCCGAAGTCATTGACCTGGGCATCCTCCCCGACGACCGGGAGGCCATGGTCACTGCCCTGGGCGATGCCGCCGGGCGCGCCGACATGGTGATCACCAGCGGCGGGGTGTCGGTCGGCCATGCCGATTTCACCCGCGCGGCCCTGGAGGCGGTCGGCCGCCTGGCCTTCTGGCGCATCGCCATCCGTCCCGGGCGCCCGCTGGCCTGTGGTCTGCTGGGCGAGCGCGGTGTGCCCTTCCTGGGGCTGCCCGGCAACCCGGTGGCGGTGATGGTCACATTTCTGCAATTCGTGGCGCCGTTGCTGTCCAAGTTGCAAGGCAAGCCGGTGCACGAGCCCGAGCGCCTGGTCGCCATCGCCGACGAGGCCCTGGAGAGCCGTCTCGGGCGCACCGATTACCTGCGCGGCCGCTTCCGCGCCGACGCCGAGGGCCGGCTGCACGTCTGCAGCACCGGGGCCCAGGGCTCCGGGATCCTCTCCTCGATGGTGGCCGCCAACTGCCTGATCGAGCTCACCGACGACCGCGAGGGGGTGGCCTCGGGTGACACGGTGAGCATTCAACCCCTTTATCGACTGCCATGAGACGCTGACCCCATGTCCTTGACCGACCAGTCCCTGACCAACCCGTCCCTGACCCATCTCAATGCCCGCGGCGAGGCCCACATGGTCGACGTCGCCGACAAGCCGGAGAGCCGCCGCGAGGCCAGCGCCTCGGGCCTCATCCGCATGCGGCCCGAGACCCTGGCGCTGCTCGCCGAGGGCGGCCTGCCCAAGGGCGACGTGCTGGCCACGGCGCGTATCGCCGGCATCCAGGCCGCCAAGCGCACCCACGAGCTGATCCCGCTCTGCCATGCCCTGGCCCTGTCGAAGGTCGCCATCGAGTTCGAGCTCGACGAGGTCGAATCCTGTGTCCATGTCACCGCCACCTGCCGCCTCAACGGGCGCACCGGCGTGGAGATGGAGGCGCTGACCGCGGTCTCGGTGGCCTGCCTGACCCTCTATGACATGTGCAAGGCCGTGGACAAGGGCATGGAGATCGGCGCCATCCACCTCGACACCAAGACCGGCGGCAAGTCCGGTGACTATCGTCGCGAAGAGGCCCGGGGAGAGCGAGCGGTGGCTCCCTCCGTCATCGAGTCCGCCTCGTCGCCCATCGTCACCGGCGAGGGGGCCTCCGGCGAGGTGTCTGTGGGGCAGCGTTGCGACATCGCCGCGCCCTGCATCCGCGTGAAGTGCCTGGCCGAGCTGCGCGAGCGCCTCGGGGTCGGCGATGTCTCGGTGCCGGTTGACCGCCTGCCTAGCTCCGACGTGGCCGGCCTCAAGACGGCGCTCAAGGCACTGGATCCGCGCTTCGAGGGCCTCGACCAGGGGCGCGTGCTGTGTGCCGTCAATCAGGTGATGGCCGGGGATGCCACGCCGCTGACCGACAATGACGAGGTCGCCTTCTTTCCCCCGGTGACCGGAGGCTAGCAATGATCCGCGTGCAGGAAAGCGTCTTCGATGTCGGCGTTGAACAGCGCGCCCTGCTCGAGGGGCGCAGCGACATCGGGGCGGTGGTGAGCTTCACCGGCCTGGTGCGTGACTTCAACGAGCGCCCCGAGGTCCAGGCACTGACCCTGGAACACTATCCGGGCATGACCGAGGCGGCCCTGGGCGAGATCGTCGAGCAGGCCGAGTCCCGCTGGCCGCTGCAGGGCGTGACCGTGATCCACCGGATTGGACGCCTCACGCCTGCAGACCCTATCGTGTTGGTAGTGGTCGCCAGCGCGCATCGTCGCGCCGCCTTCGAGGCCTGCGACTTCATCATGGATTACCTCAAGACCCGCGCGCCTTTCTGGAAGAAGGAGCACACCGCCAGCGGGGACTACTGGGTTTCGGAGCGCGACGGTGACCATCATGATGCCCGTCGCTGGGAGATGTCTTCATGACCGATGAGCTGATCGACGACTTCGGCAGGCGAGTGCGCTACGTGCGCATCTCGGTCACCGATCGCTGTGATTTCCGCTGCGTCTACTGCATGAGCGAGGAGATGACCTTCCTGCCGCGTGCCCAGGTGCTGACCCTGGAGGAGCTGGCGATGGTCGCTCGCGCCTTTACCGAGATGGGCGTGGAGAAGGTCCGCCTGACCGGGGGCGAGCCCCTGGTGCGGCGTGACATCGATCGTCTCGTCGCGGATATCGGCGCGCTTCCGGGGCTCAAGGATTTCGCCATGACCACCAATGGCGCGAGCCTGCCCAAATTCGCCTCTCGCCTGCGCGAGGGGGGGCT
The DNA here is from genome assembly GCF_004363555.1 of Halomonas ventosae. Taxonomy (GTDB): domain Bacteria; phylum Pseudomonadota; class Gammaproteobacteria; order Pseudomonadales; family Halomonadaceae; genus Halomonas; species Halomonas ventosae. Next base: position 6,639 of record NZ_SNZJ01000001.1, read on the forward strand.
CAAGCGCCTCAATATCAGCCTTGACTCCCTGGATCCCGACCGCTTCCGTCGGCTCACCCGCACCGGTGACCTGCACAAGGTGATCGAGGGCATACATGCCGCGCGGGATGCCGGGTTCGAGCGCATCAAGCTCAATGCCGTGATCCTCAAGGGGCGCAACGATGACGAGGTGCTGGATCTCGTCGACTTCGCCCGTGACGAGGGCCTCGACATCAGCTTCATCGAGGAGATGCCGCTGGGTGACGTGTCGGACCACTCCCGTGCCGAGACCTTCTGTTCCAGCGACGAGGTGCAGGAGCGGATCGAGACCCGCCACGAGCTGATTCCCACCACCGAGTCGACCCTCGGGCCGTCGCGCTACTTCATGATGCCCGACAGCGAATCCCGGGTCGGCTTCATCTCTCCCCACAGCCACAACTTCTGCGACACCTGCAACCGGGTTCGCGTAACGGTGGAGGGGCGCCTGCTGCTGTGCCTCGGTAACGAGCACTCCGTGGACCTGCGCGCCGTGCTGCGCCGCCACCCCGGCGATATGGAGGCGCTAAAGCAGGCCATCGTGCGCGCCATGCCGCTCAAGCCTGAACGACATCACTTCACCACCGATGGCGACGTCCAGGTGGTCCGCTTCATGAACATGACCGGTGGCTGAGACGTCACCCTAGCCAGGCGGCAGCCGGCATCAGGACGTAACGGGCGACATCACGGTGTCGCCCGTCTGTATGTGGGCGAGAGAAATCCTGCCGGCATTTCGCGAATCCCGCTCGGCTGTCTGCCTCGGCGTGCGGCAATTTTCCCTTTCTTTCTGTCGATTTTTCCCGCGACTTTTCTTGCCAATGTCACGCTAGTGCATATACTTTTGACGTGTCATTACACAACGCAACCGTCCAACATTCGGCATGGAGACCGCCAATGTCCAGCGAATCCCTGGAGCGCATCGCCCGCAACAAGAACGTGGCTCGTGCCGCGGCACGCCAGCTGAGCATGGAACAGCTCCACAAGCTGGCCGAGGTCATCGGTGAGGTGATCGAGCAGAAGAAGGACGAAGAAGTTCAGCGCCAGGAAGAGGAAGCCGAGAAGGCCAGGAAACTCGCCGAGATCCGCGAACAGATCAATGAAGCCGGCCTTTCCCTGGACGACCTGGTGACCGAGCAGCCCAAGCGCAAGCGCGGTCGTCCGCCGAAGAATGCCAGCAAGGCTTGATGTTTTAGAGTTCGACTTTCATGGCGAATTACCGTTTGCCTGTCTTTCGCGGTGCAAGCACCGCTCCCACAGAGGCTATGCGCCAATCGTAGGAGCTGTGCTTGCACGGCGATTGTTTGCCGATCCTCACTTATCGCGGTGCAAGGCAAACCGCTAAACCGCCAGACCGTCGGTTCCTACTGATAATCTGAACCCGATGTAGGAGCCGTCGGTTCGACGTCTCGACTTGCACGGCGATTGGGTGTTGGTCCCCGCTATTCGCGGTGCAAGCACCGCTCCTACTAATGACCTGAGACTTCTCCGTTCTACTTCCCCAGCATCTCGGCTTCCACCGCCAGTATCTGCAGGTGCACCTCGGGTACCCGGTGCAGGTGATCGGCGAGCCAGCCGAGCAGCCTCGGCTGCAGGGCCAGGCGTAATTCCGCCAGGGAGTCCACCCGGGTTTCTTCCAGGCAGTCATCCAGCCAGTCGGCAAAGGCGGTCTCATCCATGGGGCTCGTCTGGCTGGCGTCGAGCATCAGTCGGCCGATACGCGTCCAGCCGGTGTCGGTGGCGGCCACCGAGATGGCGAGATAGAGGCTGCCATGGCGTGAACGATTGCCTCCGTCGTGGCCGCCCAGGCCGGGCAGGGCGGAGACCGCATCCTGGCTGACGATATGCGGCTGCTGGGGGTGGCGCGCCTCCAGGGAGAGCCCCTCGGCATCCAGGCGGATCAGGTCGCCGTTCACCGGCGCCAGCGGCGCCTTTATGCCGAGCTCCTCGGCCAGCGCCTGGTGGGCCTGCTGGTGGCGAGGTTCGCCGTGCACCGGCAGCAGGTGGCGTGGCTTCACCCAGCCGTAGAAGGTGCGCAGCTCGTCCTGGGCCGGGTGGCCCGAGGCATGCAGCTCGGGGTGATTCTCGTCGTCGAGGATCGCCACGCTGAAGTGCTTGAGGCCGCGTTTCAGGCGCTCGATCAGTCGCTCGTTACCGGGGATGGCCTTGGCGGAGAAGATCACCGTATCGCCGGCCATCAGCTCGAAATGGGGATGGCGTCCCCGGGAGAGGCGCGACAGCGCGGCGCGCGGCTCGCCCTGGCTGCCGGTGGCGATCACCAGCACTTCCTCCGGCGGCAGGTAGCCGAGGTCGCTCACCGGCACCAGCGGCGGCAGGTCGTCCATGTAGCCAAGCTGGCGTGCCACGCCCACCATGCGCTCCATGGAGCGCCCCATCAGGCTGACCCGGCGCCCGCAACGCTCGGCCGCGCGACCGATGGCCAGCACCCGCGCCAGGTTGCTGGCGAAGCAGCTCACCACCACGCGTCCCTCACAGCGGGCGATGGCGTGGGTCAGCGCCTCGGCGACCTCGCCCTCGCTGCGCGAGTGGCCGGGCATCGGCGCATTGGTGGAGTCGCCCACCACCAGGTCCACGGGCGCGATGGCGCGGAAGGTGGCGGCGGAGATCGCCGGGCCGATCAGCGGTTCGGGGTCGAGCTTCCAGTCCCCGGTGTGCAACACCCGATGCTCGCCGGCGGCGATCAGCAGCGCGCAGCTCTCCGGAATCGAATGGGTCAGCGGCAGGAAGCGCAGGGTGAAGGGGCCGGTCTCCAGCGCCTCGCCGGGCTCGATGACCTTGATGGCGTCGGTTGCCAGCCCGCGCTCGGCGAACTTGGCGCGCAGCAGGCCGGCCGCCAGCGGGGTGGCGTGGATCGGGCAGCCCCACTTGGGCCACAGCCAGGCGGCGGCGCCGATATGGTCCTCATGGCCATGGGTGATGATCAGCGCCCGCGGACGGATCCCGAGCGTCTCCAGGGTGGAGAGATCCGGCACCTGGAGCGGATTGTCCGGGAGGTCCTGGCGGATCATCATGCCGCAGTCCACGGCGATCCACTCAGCCTTGTGGTCCCTCTCCCTTTGACCCCTCTCCCCGTGACCTCTCTCTTCACGACCCAGGCCATAGAGGCTGAGGTTCATGCCGATCTCGCCACATCCGCCCAGCGGCAGGAAATGCAGGGGAGGGCGGCGGCGAGGGCGGATCTGGGCGCGTGGTTGTGGCATCGAGGAGGGCGCGGGCCTGGAAAAGTGTACCAACACTATACGGGAAGCCCGCCGGGGCCCACAACGCGGCCATCAGGCGTTCGGCTCAGGTCGGGGAGTCGATAGACACCTGTGTCGCCAGTACCTTGCGCAGGAAGTCCCGGGTGCGGGGATCCTTGGGCGAACCGAAGAGCTGGCCGGGCGGTCCCTCTTCGACGATGCGACCGCCTTCCATGAAGATCACCCGGTCCGCCACGTCCCGGGCGAAGCTCATCTCGTGCGTGACCACCAGCATGGTCTGGCGCTCACGGGCGAGCTGCTTCATCAGCCCCAGCACCTCCTCGACCCACTCCGGGTCCAGCGAGGAGGTCGGCTCGTCGAAGAGGATCACCTCGGCCTGGGCCGCCATGGCGCGGCCGATGCCCACTCGCTGCTGCTGGCCACCGGACAGGGAAGCGGGGTAGGCATCGGCCTTGTCGGCCAGGCCAATGCGCTCCAGGATCTCCCTGGCGCGGGCATGGGCCTTCGCCTTGGGCCAGCGGTTGACCACGATCAGTCCCTCGGCGATGTTCTCCAGCGCCGTCTTGTTGGCGAACAGCGCATAGTTCTGGAACACGAAGGCCGTGCGCCGCCGTGCCGCCAGGATGTCGGCCCGGCTGGCCCGGGTGACGTCGACATCCAGGTCGCCGATGGTCAGCCGGCCCGCATCCGGCCGCTCGAGGAAGTTCAGGCAGCGCAGCAGCGTCGACTTGCCGGTCCCCGAGGGGCCGATCACCACGATGATCTCGCCCTGCTCGATGGCCAGGTCGATGCCGTCGAGCACGGCGGTCCCGTCGAAGCGCTTGATGAGTCCTTCTACCTTGATCATCGGCGATAGGCCTCGTTGAGTCGGGTTTCCAGGCGCCGCTGGAACCAGGCCAGCAGCTCGACGATCACCCAGTAGAAGATCGCCACGGTGATGAAGGCCTCGAAGTAGAGGAAGCTGCCGGCGGCCTCCTTCTGGGTGGCGCCCATGAGCTCGGTGACCCCCAGGGTGAAGGCCAGGGAGGTCGCCTTGATCATGTCGATGAAGTAGTTCATCAGCGTCGGCACCGCGACACGCGTGGCCTGGGGCAGCACGATGCGCCGCATCAGCTGGCCGTTGGTCATGCCGATGGAGAGGGCGGCCTCCGTCTGGCTGCGATCGACCCCGACGATGGCGGCGCGGATGGATTCCGCCATGTAGGCCGAGAAGTGCAGGGTCAGGCCCATGATGGTGGCGGTGATGCCGTTGATCTGGGTCAGGAAGGCCAGCAGCTGGGGCAAGCCGTAGTAGAACAGGAACAGCTGCACCAGCAGCGGCGTGCCGCGGAAGAAGGAGATGAACAGCAGGGTGGCGGCATTCAGGCCCGGGATGCGCAGCACGCGGATCACGGCGAGGCCGCAGGCCAGCACCAGGGCCAGTGCCATCCCCACGGCGGCCATCTGCAGGGTCAGCGGCAGGTAGCGCAGCAGGATGGGCACCAGCCCCAGCATGTAGTCGACATCAAGCAACGGCATGGGAGCGACTCAATGCCTCACGGACGAGTGATGTCGGTGCCGAACCACTCTTCCGAGATGGCCGTGAGTTCGCCCGACTCGCGCAGGCTGGAAAGCGCGGCGTCGACCCGGTCACGCAGGGCCCGGTCCTCCTCGGTGTCGCGGAACGGCAGGGCATTGCGGATCTCGGAGAAGGGCTGGCCGGCCAGTGCCAGCGGCAGCGGCTTCTCCTTGATCACCTGGCTGGCACTCACCCGATCCATGACGAAGGCGTCGACGCGGCCCAGGGCGGTATCCTGCTCGATGTTGCTCTCGTAGGTGCGAATGTCGATCTCGTCGGCATAGGGCAACTCGCGCAGCAACTGCTCGTAATTGGAGCCGAGGTTGACGGCAACGGTCTTGCCCTTCAGGTCCTCGACGCCCTGGATCACCTCATTGCCTTCCTTGACCACGACCTGGGCGCCGTCATAGACGTAGGGCTCGGTGAAGGCGTACTTCGCGGCCCGTTCCTCTGTGATGGTGATCTGGTTGGCGATGGTGTCGATCCGGCCGGACTCGAGCATGCCGAACAGTCCCGAGAAGTTCGCTGTGACGAACTCGACCTCGACGTCCATCTCCTCGGCCACGGCCTCCATGACATCCACCTCGAAGCCCTGGAGCTTGTCCTGCTCGACGAAGGTGAAGGGGAAGTAGCCGCCGGACATGCCGACCCTGATGGCGTGGTTATCGGCCTGGGCCAGGCTGCCGGCGGTCATCAGGCCCGCGGCGATGGCGGTAAGGGCTATGCGCTTGAGCATGGGATTGCTCCTGTGATTTCGCTGAAACGAGGGAAGACGTCACGGTGTTCGTGGCGTCTTTGGAAAAATACACTAGAGAATAAGAGATCGTTTTTCCAATAGCCTTTGGTTATGAGTCGAGTGGGCAGCCGTCGAAACTTCCTTCCGGTTGGCAATGGCCCCTGCCCGGCTGCCCAACGGACGGATGCCGACAACAGCATGGTTCGGGAGTGGTAAGCTGAGGACTCTCAGCCTATTGGATGAGAACACAGGCTGGTGTTCCCAAGCGTAGCACTGCACCATCTTGAGCACCGCAACAAGCAGGCCTCTGCAGCGGGCTCTTCCAGATACCTTGTTGATCACGCGCAGGGAGCACCCCGTTCATGCCGTTCAAGACCCGCGATATCGCCCTGGATAGCTGGCTGCTGATGGTGTCGGCGGCCTTCGTGCTGATGGGCCTGGCCGGGATGCTGGAGTGGGTACACTTCCCCCCGCAAAGGCTGCTGGTCCCGGATGCCTCGCTGGCCGCCATGTTGTCCGGTGTTGGCCTACTGGCCGTGGTGCAGCACTGGCAGTGCACGCGCCTTCTGGCAGGTGGCGGTCTGCTGGCCTTGATGGGCTACACCCTGATTCACAATGCCCTGCTCGGCGGGAGCCTGGCGGGCGTCTCCTGGCTCTCCGGGGAGTCGCGGGTTGCCTCCCTCCTGGCTTTCCTGCTGGTGATGGTGGCCGCCTGTCTCCTGGCGGGGTGCGAGCGGAAGGCGCTGCGCCGGCTGTGGCAGCTGTGCGGGTGCCTGATGTTGCTCTTCGGGCTCGTCGTGCTGGGGATGATGCTCGTCGTCTCGGCGCATGGTCCCGGATGGATGGCGATGACTTCGTCTCCGCCGGTGGTGGCCCTGTTCGCGTTGATGTTTGGCAGCGCCATGCTGGCGGCGAGTGCCAGGTCGGTGAAGCGGCAGCTCAAGCTGGGAAGGGCGGCCGTCATGGCGGGCCTGGCCGGGGTGATGGCGAGCAGTCTGGCGTGGTACCTGCTTGGCTGGCAGCAGCAACAGCGGATCAACCAGCAGGCGGAGCATCTGCTCGACAACGTTCGCCTCAATGCCGAGCAGGTGATGGGGTCGCATCTGATGCTGATGCAACGCATGGCGGAGCGGCTGGATGCCTCAGCCCTTGGCCTGGAACCCACCGTGCTGAATCGCGATGCTGACAACTACCTGCGTGATACCCCTAGCCTCGAGGTGATCGGCCTGCTGGGCAGCGACCAGGACCTCCTCTGGCATCGGGCGCGCAGCGATGAGGCTCGGCGCTGGCTGGCGCACTGGATGGATGCCGCGCGCGTCAGCGACTGGCTGGCGATGCCCTTTCCCCAGCCGCGCATGATCGTGCCCGATGATAGCGCGCCGAGTCTGGCGATCATGGCGATCGCGGTACCGCGTCGTGACCAACAGCTGGTGGCCGTGCTGGACATGGCGGCGCTCCTGTCCCGTGGGCTGCGCCTTCAACTGGACGGCTTCCAGGTCAACCTTTCCCGTGATGACGAGGTGCTTCTCTCCCTGGCGGCGCCGGGGAGGGCAGCACGTGATGTGACGGAGTCCCCGACCTTCGCGGCACGCCACATCGGTCTGCCGGGCGGACCGATGCTCAGCCCTTCCGTGCACCCCGCGTCGCAGGCGAGCTGGCTGCAGGCCGCTATCGTGCCGTCAGCCGTGGGCCTGGGCGGGTTGACGCTGACCTATCTGCTGGTCTTCAGCCTGGGGATGGTCCGCCTGGTCCTGGGGCACTCCCGGCAGCTGATGGCAACACGGGAGCAGCTCGAGCAGCAACACGCCATTCAGGCGATGATTGCCGAGGAGGTCCCGCTCGGTCAGACCCTCGACGCCATCTGCCGCTTGCTCGAGGGGCAGCTGCACGGCGGGCTGTGCTCGATCATGCTGGCCGACGACGAAGGCCGCGAGCTGCGCCTGGTGGCGGGGCAGAGCCTGCCGGTGGGCTACCGGGAGGCGATCGGCGCGATTCCCATCGGCGCCGGCATGGGCGCCTGTGGCAGCTCGGCCCATGGCCGTGAGGTGGTAGTCTGCGAGGACCTCGAACGTGACCCCCGCTGGAAGGGCTTCAGGACCCTGGCCGCCACGCAGGGGCTCAGGGCCTGCTGGTCCTATCCGGTCATCGCCCGTGATGGCCGGTTGCTGGGTACCTTTGCGACCTACTATCGGCGGCCGGCCAGGCCAGACGCTGCCGAGCTGGAAATGACGCGTCAGGCCGTGGATCTAGTGGCGCTGGCGGTGGAGCGCGAGCAGGACCGGCGGTCGCTGTGGGAGAGCGAGCAGCGCTACCGTTCGCTCTTCGCCTATAACCCGGATGCGGTGTTCTCACTGGATCTGGGTGGACACTTCGCCACGGCCAATGAGCATTGCGCTGCGCTGACCGGCTTCCCCATCGAGCAGATCCTGGGCGCTCACTTCTCGCAATTCCTCAAGCCCGACGACCTGGCGCATGTTCAGCAGAAATTCGAGACCACCGCGGCCGGCGAACCCTGCCGCTACGAACTGCAGATTCCTCATCGGGATGGCAAGACCCGCCGCCTGGATATCACCAACCTGCCGATCGTGGTCGATGAGCGTATCCAGGGGGTATACGGCATCGCCAAGGACGTGACGCAACGCCGGGAACACGAGACCCGGCTGCGGATCCTCGAGCGTGGGGTGGAGGCCAGCGTCAACGGGGTGCTGATCGCCGACGCAGGCGAGCCCGACCTGCCGATCATCTATGCCAACGACGCCTTCCAGCGCATGACAGGCTACACGCGCGACGAGATCATCGGCCGCAATTGTCGCTTCCTGCAGGGCGCCGAGACCGACATGGCGGTAGTGCAGCAGGTGCGCCAGCAGCTGGCTCTCAAGCGCGAGGTGCATGTCACCCTGTGCAATTATCGCAAGGATGGCACCCCCTTCTGGAACGACCTCTACATCGCCCCGGTGCGCGACGAGGAGGGGCAGGTCACCCACTATGTGGGCATCCAGCATGATATCTCCGAACGCAAGGCCTATGAGGCCCGCCTGGCCTACCATGCCAGCCACGATGCCCTGACCGGATTGGCCAACCGCACGCTGCTGGAGGATCGGCTGGTCCATGATTTCGAGCTGGCCAGGCGTCATGGGCTTCTGCTGGCGGTGCTCTTCGTCGACCTCGACGAGTTCAAGCCGATCAACGACAGCCTGGGGCATGCCATCGGGGACCAGCTGTTGCTGGGGGTCTCGCAGCGCCTGTCCGCGGCGATGCGCGCGGGCGATACCCTGGCGCGCCTGGGGGGCGACGAGTTCGTGGTGCTGCTGCCGGACCTGCACGATGAGGAGCAGGCGCTGCAGGTGGCAGAGCGGCTGCTGGCGCTCATTGCGCGGCCCTATCGGGTCGGCGAGCATGAGCTTTCGCTCTCCTGCAGCATCGGCATCGCCGTCAGCAATGCGGAGCTCTCCCAGCCCAACGAGCTCATCCAGCAGGCGGACATGGCCATGTACCTCGCCAAGCAGCAAGGGCGTAACGCCTGCCATTGGTTCACGCCCGAGATCACCCATCGGCTGGGTGATCGCGTCGCGCTGCGCAATGAGCTCCAGGAGGCGATCGATGTGCAGGCCTTCGAGTTGCACTATCAGCCGTTGATCGATCGCCATGGGCGGGTAGTGGGCGTGGAGGCGCTGTTGCGCTGGCCAAACCCCCTGCGCGGCTATGTCTCGCCCGCACAGTTCATTCCCCTGGCCGAGGAGACCGGCCAGATCATCCCGATCAGCGAGTGGGTGCTCTCGAGGGCCTGCCATGACCTGCGCATGCTCGACCAGGCAGGGCAGGGCATCCTGAGTGTCGCGGTCAACCTCTCGCCGCTGCAGTTCCGCCGCTCGAGCTTTCTCGGCAACCTGCGCCAGACCCTGGCCGTCTCCGGCTTACCGGCACCGAAACTCTCCCTGGAGCTGACCGAAGGCGTGCTGATGAACGATACCGAGAGTGCCATCGACATCCTTCATTCCCTCAGGGGCATGGGCGTGGGCGTCGCCATCGACGACTTCGGGACCGGCTTTTCCAGCCTCAGCTACCTCAAGCACCTGCCCATCGACACGGTGAAGATCGATCGCAGCTTCGTCAGTGAGGTCACGCGCAGTGCGGAGGATGCCGCCATCATCCAGGGCATCATCTCCATGGCGCACCACCTCGGTCTGCAGGTGGTCGCCGAAGGCATCGAGCATGAGGAGCAGCACGACGTGCTGATGACCCATGGCTGCGATCTCTTCCAGGGCTTTTACCTTGCGCGTCCCATGCCCCTGGAGCGGCTCATCGAATTCCTCGGCGAGCGCCGATCGGTCTCCTTGGAAGAGTAGTGTTGCCGTCGAGCTCAATCCCGATACGTCAGGTTGGTTTCCCAGCTTTCCGCGCTGTGCTCGATCGCCCGTCTTACCCCTTCGGCGTCACCCGCCCGGAAGGCAGCATAGATCGCCTGGTGATCGTTGAGGGCGGTTTCCGGCAGTGTCTGCATCGACGTCTCGAGGGCCGCCTCGATCAGCTCCAGTAGCGTCCGGCCGACCCGGATGGTCATGGGGTTGTGGGTGGCATGCAGGATGGCGCGATGGAAGCTGACATCGTGGCGCGACGTCTGCTCACCGTTGGCAATCGCCGTGGCCATGTCGTCAATGGCCTGCTGAATGCGCTGATGGTCCTCATCAGTGGCGTTGGCCATTGCCTGGAGGGTGTAGGCGGGTTCGAACATCGCCCGGAATTCCAGCACGTCGCGTGTCATGCCGCGCGCCAGGATCATGCCGAAGGCCATGGGATCGACCAGAGGATCTCCCGGCTCGCGCCGGATGATCGTGCCATGGCCTCGCCGGACCTCCACGATACCGATCGCCTGGAGCATCTTGATAGCTTCACGAACGCTCGATTTGCCGATGCCCAGGCTTTGGGTCAGTTCGGTCTCGGAGGGCAGGTAGTCACCTGGCTTGAGGTCACCACGAATCAGCGCGGACTTGATCCGTTCCAGTATCTGAAAGGCGATCGAGCTGCGTTCGAGGGAGCCGCCGAAGCGTTCCTGCTGCTCAGGCGATGCGGCCGCATGGGACAAGGTGTTCATCAAAAGTTCTCTTGCTGTCGTTGAGTCACGAGAGCAGGGATCGCTGGCGTGCTGAGCCCGGTCGTTTGTGGCGAGACATCACTCTGCGCAATGTGGGTGCGTGACAAACGGCGCTTGCATCTCGACATGGGCTGAGTCTAGCATGACCCAAGACGTCAGACATCAGATGTCTCATCAGTTGGCAGGTTCAGGAACGAGAATGTCGTCAAGAAGACCTGCCTGAGAGGCCCATCAGGGCACGAGACAACCAGATTCGGTGCTATGCCATGACCAGACAGCGCGTCATTGTGCTCACGACAGGTGGCACGATTGCCAGCACACCCGGCGGGAACGGACGCAACGTGTCCGGGGCCATGTCAGGCGAGTCGCTGCTGGAACGTGTGGCCGTGCCGCAGACGCCCGACCTCGAGGTCGAGGTCCGCTCGATACTGCAAAAGCCCAGCAATGCCATCAGCCTGGATGACCTGGTCACGCTCAGTCGCCAGTGCCAGGCCCTGGAGCAGGAGCCGGATGTGATCGGCATCGTCATCACGCATGGCACCGATACGCTGGAAGAGACCGCCCATTTCCTCGACATCACGCTCTCGCTCGACGCCTGCGCCCTGGTCATGACCGGCTCGCAACGTGCCCCGCACGAGGAGGGCACTGACGCCTTTCGCAACCTTGCCAATGCCATAACCGTTGCCGCTGACCCCCGAGCAAGAGGCATCGGCGTGACAGTCGTCTTCAATGAGTCGATTTTTGCCGCACGAAGCGTCCGTAAACTCAACACTTATCGGGTGAACGGCTTCGGTGCCCCGGATGCAGGGGCACTGGGATACGTGGATGGCCAGCGGATGCATCTCGCACAACTTCCGCAGCGGTCAGCGCCGCTACCCCTTGGCGATCGCCTGCCGCGGATCGACATTCTCGCAAGCTACCTGGATGCCAGCCCGCAACTCATCGAGGCCGCGGTGGCCAGCGGCGCGCAGGCGCTGGTGATTGAGGGCCTCGGCCGCGGGCATGTCCCGCCGACATGGCTGGAGTCCATCGGTGAGGTAACGCGGGGGGGAATTCCGATTGCCGTGGTGTCCGGCTGCCATGAAGGACCGGTCAACACTCGCTACGAGTTCCCCGGGAGTCTGGCCAGTCTCCAGGCCCACGGCGCCATCCCCGTACGCGACTTGAGTGCGCGCAAGGCGCGTCTGACCCTGGCTGTCCTGCTTTCCTCCGTTGGCCCGGAGGGCGTGGCGGCTCGCTTCGAACAAACGATGTCCTGATTCTGTTGAGTCGGGGGTTCCGATTCGACAGGTACTTGACGCCAAGCCAGCGCTTGGCCCCACCACCACAGATAGGTGCATACAATGAATAACAAGTTGACCAAGGTATCACTGGCGGCTGCGATCGCGGCAGTATCGTTCGGCATCAGCCAGGCCCAGGCGGCAGACTTCAACTTCACCTTTGCCCACGTACTGATCGAGGAAACCCCGAACGGTCAGGCGGCACTGCGCTTCAAGGAGGAGGTCGAGGAAAAGTCGAATGGGCGCATCAGTATCGAGGTGCTCCCCGCCGCCCAGGTGGGGGGTGATGTCGAGATCATCGAGCAGATCCAGATGGGGCTGGTCGATATCGGTATTCCGCCGACCGCCACCCTGGGGAACTTCGAGCCGCGCATGCAGATCCTCGATCTGCCGTTCCTGCTGCCTGACTACGACACCATGGTCGAGGTGCTCGATGGTGACGTGGGGCGAGAGATCCTCGACACCCTCAGTGACGACAACATGTATGGCGTGAATTTCTGGGGAGCTGGCTTCCGGCACATCACCAACAATGTCCGCCCGATCGAGACCCCGGAAGACCTTGCCGAGGTTCGCATGCGGACCATGCAGGCGCCGATCATCATCTCGACCTATGAAAACCTCGGCGCCAATGCCACGGCGATGGCCTTCACCGAGGTGTACAACGGTCTGCAGCAGGGGGTTGTCGAGGGTCAGGAGAACCCGCTGGCCAACATCTACACCATGCGTTTCTACGAGGTTCAGGACTATCTGTCCCTGACCAACCATGCCTACCATGCCTACGCCGCCGTCATGAACCAGAATGCCTGGGACTCTCTGCCGGAGGATCTGCAACAGGTCATGGTCGAGGCGTTTGACAATGGTCGCGACGCCTCACGCGAGCTGACGCTGCAGGACGAGGGACGCATTCTCGAGGAGATCGAAGGCGAAATCGCGATCAACGAGATCACCGACGAGGCCAGGGCGGCATTCATCGAGGCCAGCATGCCGGTGCATGAGGAGTACAAGGACATCGTGACTCCTGAGCTCCTGCACAAGGTCTACGACGAAGTCGGCATCGAGTACTGAGCCATGCTCGAAGCGCTCAATAAGCTCATTGATCGCTTGGAAAAGGTGGCGATGGTCGCTTTCATGTCGATTGCGACCATCATCACCACCTTCCAGGTCGTCTATCGCTACGGCTTCAACAGCTCGCTTTCCTGGGCGGAAGAAGTCGTGATCTATTCCATTGTCTGCATGAGCTTCGTCGGAGCCAGCATGGGCGTTCGACACGGGGCCCACATCTCGGTGGACGTGCTGAATGCCTTCGCGCCACCGGCCGTCAATCGCTGGTTGCACATCCTCACCGCGGTGCTCGGCATCGTCTTTGCCATGATGCTGGCCTACCTCGGCTTTCAGCTTTTCTCCCTGACACTCGAGCGGGGCATGCTGTCCCCGGCAATGCGCATGCCCATGGCCTGGGTATACCTGCCGATCGGTCTGTCTGGGGTATTGCTGATCATTCGCTATTGCTGGTTGATCCGTGAGGTCTGGCGCAAGCCCCCCGTCAGCATGGCGGAAGAGCTCGCTGCCGAGAAAGAAAACCTGGTGTGATGGGCTCACGCCACGCTACGTGACAACCACGAGGATTCCCCATGATTACGGCCTTGTTGCCCATCTTCTTCGCGGTGCTGCTTCTGGGGTTGCCGATCTTTGCGGCGCTGGCCTTTTCCGTGATGCTGGCCATCCAGTTCTTTGGCAGTACCGACCCGATCATCGTGCCGATGCGCATGTTCTCAGGCATGAACAACTTCTCGCTGATGGCGATCCCTTTCTTCATCCTTGCCGCCGAACTGATGCGCATCGGCGGGCTGTCGGATCGCCTCATCGATCTCGCCAAGGCGCTCGTCGGCTGGGTGCCCGGTGGGCTGGCAGCGGCGACGGTGCTCTCCTGCCTCTTCTTCGGCTCCATTTCGGGGTCGAGCCCGGCCACGGTAGTGGCCATCGGCAGTATCATGTTTCCCGCCCTGGTGGCGGCCGGTTATGACAAGCGTTTCGCCATCGGGGTGATTGCCACGGCCGGCACCCTTGGGCCCATCGTCCCACCCAGTATCGCGCTGATCATCTACGGGTCGGTCACCGGCACCTCGGTGGGGCGTCTTTTCGCCGCCGGCCTGTTGCCCGCTCTTTTGATTGCTTCGATCCTCATTGCCTATTGCATCGTCTATGCGTCCTTCAAGGGCTATGGCCGCACTGCCTTCCCCTCGCTGCGCGAGATCGGCTCGGCCTTCAAGGCAGCGGCCTGGGGCCTGGGCCTGCCGGTCATCCTGCTCGGCGGGATCTACAGCGGGGTGTTCACCCCCACCGAGTCCGCCGCCGTGGCCTGCATGTACGGCCTGTTCGTGGGGATGGTGGTCTATCGGAAGATCAACCTGAAGAACCTGCTGTCGACGCTGAACAGTGCGGGGCTGATGTCGGCGACCTTGTTGCTGATCACCGCAGGTGCATCGGCCTTCTCCTGGTTGCTGGCCATCACCGGGGCACCGACACAACTGGCGGGGGAGGTGCTCTCCTGGACCGAGGACCCCATCCAGGTCATGGCACTGTTCAATGTGGTCATGATCGTCGCCGGCTTCTTCCTCGACAGTGCCTCGGCCATCATCGTGCTGGCGCCGTTGCTGCAGCCCATTGCCGCCCAGGTCGGAGTGGACCCGACCCATTTTGGCGTGATCACGCTGATCAACTTCTCGGTCGGCATGATCACCCCACCGGTGGGCCTCAACCTCTTCGTGGCCATGGCCATCTCCAGGATGACATTGCCCGAGGTGTTCAAGGCCTGTCTGCCCTTGATCGGCCTGATGCTGCTGTCCCTGGTGATCATTACCTACGTCCCCTGGTTCAGCACCGCTCTGCCTGATTTGATCTACCGCTGAGGAGGCGTCATGACACAGATAGCGCATCTACATGAAGCGCTGGACGGGCAACGCCTCTGGGACGATGTCCAGGCGCTGGCGGCCATCGGCGCCCTCGAGCCCAAGGGAATTCGACGGCTGGCCCTCGACGCCCAGGACAATCAGGCTCGCCTGTGGCTCGCCGAGCAGGGCAGGGCGCTGGGTTGCCAGGTCTATTACGATGCCCTGGGCAATCTCTTCCTGCGTCGTGAGGGGCAGGAGGCCTCCCTGGCGCCGCTGCTGATCGGTAGCCACATGGACAGTCAGCCCGAGGCCGGTGCGCATGATGGGGCCCTGGGCGTTCTGGCTGGCCTGGCCGTGCTTCGGACCTTGCAGGAGCAGGGCATCGAGCACTCTCGCCCGCTCGAGATCGTCGCCTGGACGAACGAGGAGGGCGCGCGCTTTGCACCGGGTGCCTCGGGGTCCTCCTGGTTCGCCGGGCAGCGGGACTATGACGAGATCGTGGACGCCCTGGACGGCGACGGCCTGCGCTTCGGCGATGCCCTCAAGGAGTGCCTGACCCTGCTCAAGGACGAGGGCCTCGAGTACCGTCCGGCCCCCTTTGTACCGCACGCCTTTCTCGAGCTTCACATCGAGCAAGGGCCGGTGCTGGAACAGCTGGGCAAGCCGGTGGGGGTCGTCAGCGGCATCCAGGGGGTCAACTGGTATCGCATCCAGGTAGAAGGGGTGGCCAACCATGCCGGCACCACGCCGCGGCAGGCGCGACGGGATGCCTTCGATGGTGCCCATGAGCTGGTGACGGCGCTGAAGGCGGCGACACGTGACCAGGACGATGATCTTCGCTTCACCATCGGCAAGTTCTCTGTGTGGCCCGATGCCGTCAACACCATTGCCCAACGGGCCACCTTCACCATCGATCTGCGCCATCCCGACGCACAGCTGCTGGAGGCACTTGACCGTCACTTCCATGCCCTGGCCGAGGAGCAGTGGAGTGGCTGTGATGTCACCCTCGAGGTGACCTCGCGGGTGGCGCCGGTGGCATTTCACGAGCCTCTGCTGGCCGTTCTCCGCGAGAGTGCCGGCAGTGTCTGTGCAGAGGCGCCGGAACTGGTGTCGGGTGCCTTCCATGATGCCATTCATCTGGCCCATGTCTGTCCGACGGCCATGCTCTTCACGCCCTGTCGAGCGGGTATCAGTCATCATCCCGACGAGCATATCGAGCGGCAGGATGCCGACATCGCGGTGCGTGCCCTTGCGCATGTTGCCGAGACACTTCTCATGACAAGGAATAACGCCCATGACCCAGACCATTGACGCGGCCGTCGCCGCTCGGGGGCTCACCCTCCCCGCTATCCCCTCTCCCCGCGGCGCCTTCCTGCCCTGGTCACGGCTTGGCAGCCAGCTGTTCCTGGCCGGACAGATCTGTGAGCGAGATGGCGAGGTCCTCTATCCGGGTCAGGTGGGCGCCGAATTCGATCTGGCGACGGGCAAGCTGGCCGCCCAGGCCTGTGCGCTCAATCTTCTCGCCTCGCTCAGCGATGCCGTGGCTGGCGACATGAGTCGTGTCGTGCGCTGTGTGCGCATGAACGGGTTCGTGAACGTGGCGCCCGGCTTCCACGACGTGCCGCTGGTGATCAATGGGGCATCGGAGCTCTTCATTGCCTTGTTCGGAGATAACGGACGCCATGCCCGCACGGCGATCGGTGTCGCCACGCTGCCCGGAAACGCCGCCGTCGAAGTCGAAGCGATCTTCGAGATTCGCGACTGATACCAGGAGTCACGCCATGACGGATTCACCCTTGATGCGCCCGCTGAGCGAACAGCACGCCGGGCTTCGCAGTGGCAAGCTCACTGCCACCGCCCTGGCCGAGGCCTCTGTGGAGGCCAACCGAACCCGCGGCCAGCGGGATCATGCCTACCTGACCTGGAACGGCGAGGTCGCCCTGGAGACGGCCAGGGCCACCGATCGCGTGCTGGCCAACGGCGGTGATACGGGGCCGCTGATGGGCGTGCCGGTGTCGATCAAGGATATCTATGCGGTACCGGGATTGCCGACCTATGCCGGATCCGCTCGGCGGTTGCCGCGGCACTGGGAGGCGCCCGGTCCCATGGTTTCGGCGTTGCTGCGGCAGTTACCCAGCGTGATGGGCAAGACCCATACCGTGGAGTTCGCCTTCGGCGGCCTGGGCACCAATGCGCACTGGGGGGCGCCCCGCAATCCCTGGGATCAGGTCCATCATCGGACGCCCGGTGGGTCGAGTGCCGGTGCCGGGGTGTCACTGGTCAACGGCACGGCCAGTCTGGCGCTGGGAACGGACACGGCAGGCTCGGTACGTGTGCCTGCCGCGATGACCGGCGTGGCAGGTCTCAAGACAACGGTCGGGCGCTGGTCCACGTCACAGATCGTGCCATTGTCAGCCACGCTGGACACGCCGGGCTTGCTGGCCCGCAGTGTCGACGATCTGGCCTTTGCCTTCGATGCGCTGGACGGTGCCCTGACGTCGCGATCCCGCCGCGTACCGTCGCGCCCATCTCTTGCCGACCTGACCTTCGGGGTTCCGGAGGCCTATTTCTGGGAGGAGTGCAGCCCGGGCATCGCCGAGTCCGTTGAGGCCGCCATCCGTCAGCTCGAAGCCGCGGGGGCGCGCATCGTGCGTCTCGATCTGCCCCGCACCGATGAGCTCTTCACCCTGTTTCGGCAGGGCGGATTGGCGGCGGTCGAGTTGGCCGCCTTCCTGAAGACCCAGTTGCCCGAGGCCATCGACGGCCTGGATCCCAATGTGGCGGCCCGGGTCAAGGCAGCCGACGACATCCCCGGCTGGGAATATGTGCGTCGTTGTGACGTGCTCAAGTCGCTGTCGGCAAGCGCCGCCGAGTGCCTGACTCGTGTCGATGCCCTGTTGACCCCGACCGTGACCCTGACGCCGCCGACCCTGGAGAGCCTCGAGCCGGACGGGGCCTATGCCAGGGCCAACATGCAGGCCCTGCGCAATACTGTGGTGGGAAACTTCATGGGTCTGTGCGGGCTGACATTGCCGGTGGGCAAGGATGAGGCGGGCATGCCGGTGGGATTGCAGGTGCTGGCCGGGCCCTGGCAGGACGCCCGGCTGCTGGCCATCGGTCAGGCCATCGAGGCCGAGCTGGGTAACGGCCTGGCCATCCTCGGCGCCCCGCCGGCCGCGTGATAGCAGAGTGACTCGGTCACGGCAGCCGGTGACCTATAGCGCAGAATAGCGCAGAGAGGAGAGCAGGCATGACGGACAGTGTCGACGACACCATAGACACCTTCCGGGCCCGGGTGGCCCGAGGCGAATGCGAGGAGCTTGCCTGGTGGCATGCCTGCCAGGCGCGGATCGAGGCGCGTGAAGCGGATGTCCAGGCCTGGGAGTGCCTCATGCCAGCGACGTCGAGCACGATCCTGCCGGGTGCCGGGCAGCTGTTGCGCGGGGTGCCGGTGGGCATCAAGGACATCATCGACACCGCCGAGATGCCCACCACCTGGGGGACCGGTGGCTATCTCGTCTCGCCGGGCGCTGTCGTGGATGCCGCCGTGGTCACCCTGCTCAAGCGTCAGGGGGCCATGCCGCTCGGCAAGACCGTGTCCACCGAGTTTGCCTACTTCACGCCCGGCAAGACACGTAACCCGCATGATCTCTCACGGACCCCGGGCGGCTCATCCAGTGGTTCGGCCGCCGCCGTGGCGGCCGGCATGGTACCGCTTGCCCTGGGCACCCAGACGGCCGGCAGCATCATCCGTCCGGCGAGCTACTGCGGCGTCTTCGGCTTCAAGCCCACCGTCAATACGGTGTCCTTCTCGGGGATCAAGGCCTTTGCGCCCTCGATGGATACCCTGGGCTGGTTTGCCCGCCACATCGAGGACATCTGCACGACCTTCACGGCCCTGACCCGCGCTGACCCTATCGAGGCGCTGCCCGATCTCGGCGGCATCCGTGTCGGGCTGCGTAGCCTGCCGGGCGACAGGGCGCTCGATCCCGATGTCGCGCAGGCCCTGTCCAGCACCGCCAGTCGCCTGGAGCAGGCCGGCGCCCGGGTGTCTGCCTTGCCGCTGGATACCCGCTATGACGATCTCGTCAGGCATCACCAGGTGGTGCTGGCCTACGAGGCCGCGCAGACGCTGGCCAGTGAATTCCAGCAGCATGGCGAGGAGATGGGGACCAGGCTGGTCGAGCTGATCGAGCAGGGTCTGGCGACCTCCTATGCCGAGTATCGGGCCTCCCTGCTGGCGGCCGAAGCGTGCCGACAGGCGCTGTCGCGGGTATTGGCCGAGGAGGTCGACGTGATCCTGGCGGCAAGCGCCCCGGGGATTGCCCCGCAAGGGCTGGATGCCACCGGCGACCCGATCTACTGCCGGGCCTGGACGCTGCTCGGCGTGCCGTGTCTCAACCTGCCGCTGAACACGGGGCAAGAAGGGCTACCGGTGGGGGTGCAATTGATCGCCGACCGCTGGCAGGACGAACGTCTGCTATCGATTGCGCGAACGCTGGTGGCGGCAACTGGGTAGGTGCCAAGCATGCGGTCACTGAACGGCTGGTTGCCCACGCGACGTGGATCGTATTGATATCTACCCCCGTCGGGCATCAGGACGCGTTTTCGCGATCGCTACTCTCGTCAGGCCAGCGGCGCAGCAGCCCCTTGGTTCACAGCTGCCGCCGCCAGCGACTTTCAATGGTCTCCAGTTCCGCCGGCCCATAGAGAGCCTGGTCATGGCCGCTGTAATGGGCCCACAGCTGGTCGCCGGCATCGTAGTGCCACCACTCGCTCGGCAAGTTGGTAAAGCCCTGTTCGCGCATGGCGCCATGGAGGCGTCGGCGGTTGTCGCGGGCCTGTCGCTGTCGGGCGTTCGGGTGGACAATCTCTTCCAGCGCGACGGTATGGGAGGCCGGCACGGCCTCGTCGAACAAAGTGCCCATGTCCAGCGGCAGCCCGTCGGCATCGCTCAGGGTCACATCCACGGCACCGCCGGTAAGATGAGGGCTCGGCGAACTCGCCTCGCGACTGGGCACGGAAACGAATTCCCGCGTTCGCTCCAGCAGTGTCTCGTCGCTGAGTTCGGGATGGTGAGAGCGGATAGCCTCCTGCAGCGTATCGAAGAGGTACTGCTGCACGCGCCAGGGCCGCCAGCCGTCCAGGACCACCAGCCCGTACTCGGCGGGCAGGGAGCGTGCCACCTTCAGCAGCCGCCGGTAGACCCCTTCACGGACATAGCATTCGTTGACCGCCCCGGGAATGTCCTGCTTGGCATAGACCGGGAAGATCTTGATCGGTGACGGTGCCAGGCTCAAGGGAACCAATGGCTCATCACTTCCCGTGATGGGGATGCGGCTCACCACCGACCAGTCGGGGTCGGGATGGCGGTCGATGGGCGATGACAGGGAGCGGTTCACGAGGGTCTCCATGAGGTCAACCAAGCTGGGTTGGTAGCCAGAGGGTCAGGGAAGGGAAGAGGATCAGCAGGATCAGTACCAGGATCGCCGTCACTACGAACGGCCAGATGGTACGAAACAGCGAGGTGATCTCCAGCCGACTTACCGCGGCCGCGACGAACACACAGGCGCCCATCGGCGGGGTAATCAGGGCAATGGTGATGTTCAAGGTGATGATGATGCCCAGGTGTACCGGGTCGATGCCCGCCATCATGGCCACGGGCGAGAAGATCGGCGTCAGCAGCATCAGGGCCGAGACCTCCTCCATGAACATGCCGGTAACGAAGGTGATCAGGCTCAGCAGCAGCAGGATCACCACCGGCTGCTCGATGTAGGGCGCCAGCAGCGCCACAAACTCGTTGGGTACCTGGGCATAGGAGAGCAGCCAGCTGATGGTGGCCGAGGCGGCCATGATCAAAAAGATCGCCGACGTCAGGCGCGTGGTGTCGACCATGGCCTTCCAGAAGTCGGCGAGGCGCAGATTGCCCTGCGCCAGGCCGCACAGCGCCACGTAGAGCGCCGTCAGGGCCCCGGATTCGGTGGGCGTGACGAAGCCCATGACGATCCCCGAGACGATGATGAACGGTGCCACCAGCGCGGGCAGGGCGCCCAGCGCCGTGACCACCAGCTCCTGGCGTGAGGGGAGTCCGCCACGCTTTTCCAGTCCCTTGTGCCAGGCATACCAGGCGTTCATGGTCATGAACGCCAGGCCCAGCAGCAAGCCCGGGATCACACCGGCAAGAAACAGGTCACCGACCGAGGTATTGGTCAGCGAGGCGTAGAGGATCATGAAGATGCTGGGCGGGATGATCGGCCCGATCAGCGAGCTGCCGGCCGTCAGGCCCGCGGCGAAGGCGGTGGAGTAGCCTTCCTTGCGCATGGGCGGTACGATCAGCGACCCCAGCGCCGAGGTGTCGGCCACCGCGGAGCCATTCACGCCGGCGAAGAAGATGCTGGAGACCACATTGACATGGCCCATGCCGCCGCGCAGGTGGCCGACCAGCAGCTTGGCGAAGGCCATGAGACGGTCCGTCAGCCGCGTCACGTTCATCAGATTGCCGGCCAGGATGAACAGCGGAATGGCCATCAGCGAGAAGGCATTGATGCCGCCGAAGAACTGCTGGGGCATCATGCGCGGGATCATCGCGGGATCGACGAACAGAAAACCCACCACCGCCGTGGCAAGCAGCGAGATAAACAGCGGCAAGCCCAGCAGGACGTGCACCAGGAAGACAGCCAGCATGGTCAAGGTCATGCGGGGTCCTCCGTGAGCGTCTTGAGGGGCGCCGGACCATGCCACAGGGCATGCCAGGCCAGCAGCGCGAAACCGATCGGCACCGAGAGCATGGGAATGGTCCTGCTGATGCCCAGCCCCTGGCTGGTGAACATCGATACGGACATCGCGTAGCGATAACTGATGATGGCGGCGACGACGGCAATGCCAAGCGTGAGGAGCCACTGGTAGAGGTTGAGCAGGCGGCAGAGCGGGGCTGGAAGCAGACGCTCGATCAGCGCGACGCGCATGTGGCCACCCTCCACCCAGACGGCACCGGCCCCGAGCAGCACGCTGCCGATGATCAGAAAGCGGGCCAGCTCGTCTGTCCAGATGGGTGCCCCGCCGGCCAGGTAGCGCATGAACACGCCGAAGAGGATCACCGCCAGGTCGATAAGCAGAAGGCTGCTGGCAACAGTCAGTGACACGGACCGGCTGATGGCCAGTACGCGAGAGTTCGATAACGTCATGGAGGGATGCCATCTGTCATGGGGCAGGGGAGGGTAGCCCCCTGCCCGAACTGCAGGACGTCTGAGGGATGGTATGGCTTAATCGGCCAGATGGGTCATTCCGGCATCCTCGAGTGCCATGTCGATGAAGGACGGGTCAATGTCCTGCTCGCTGAGCCAGTCCAGATAGGCCGGCTGGCCCTGCTCGCGGAAGGCGGCCAGCTCCTCCTCGGAGGGCCGGATCACCTCCATGCCCTGTTCCTCGAGGTAGGCGATACGCTCGTCGACACGGGTCTCGTTGTGCTCGCGGGCCATCTGGTTGGCCTCCTCCACGGCCTCTATGAAGGCCTCGCGCGTCGCCTCGTCCCAGCCGTCGATCATGGCACCGTTGCCGACCAGGAACTGGTCGGAGTACTGGATGTTGGCCAGCGTCAGGTAGTCCTGAACCTCATAGAGGCTGCCCATGATGATGTACATCGGCGGGTTCATCTGACCATCGGCGACGCCGGTCTTCAGCGCCATGTAGACCTCGGTCCAGGGGATCGGCGTGCCGGAGGCCCCGAAGGCCTCATAGAGCGCGACCTGGCTGGGGTCCATGGCGCGAAAGCGCAGCCCCTCGAAGTCGCTGGGCGAGGAGATGGGTTTCTCGTCGTTGGTGAAGGCCAGAAAGCCGCCTTCCTCGACCACGGCCAGCAGCTCCACGCCGGTGCGCTCGCGCAGGGCGTCCACGACGGCCTGCCAGTACTGGCCTTCGTCGAAGAAGGTGCGTGCCGACTCGAAGTCATCGAAGAGGAAGGGAATGGCGCTCACGAACACTTCCGGCACCAGGGGAGACATGCCCGCGAAGGAGGCGATGTTCAGGCTGGGACTGTTCATCGTCTGCTCCATGCGCTCCTGTTCCTCCCCCAGCATGCTGTTGGGGTAGAGCTTGAGCTCGATGTCGCCGTCGGTCTTTTCCTCGACCAGCTCCTTGAGGTTGGTGGCGAAGACATGCACGGCGTTCTTGTCGGGATCCGGGGCGCCGTTGTAGCTCAGGTCCACGGTCGTGGCGGCATGCGCCTGGCTGGCCAGCACACCCGCGGCCAGGACGGCAGCGGTGAGGGAGGACACGGCAAACGATCGAGTGGGATTCATGCTTTAACTCCGGGCGTTGTTGTTGGCGGAACGGCCGGCCTGTAGGCCGCTATATGAGCAGGCTAGGCGTTGTGGCGTTGACTGACCAACCCCCTGAGCGTTGCTTTTACATCAACGCTTGGCGCTGAGCAGGCGGCCCGCCTCGATCACCTTGATGCCGAGGCCGAGCGCCTGATGGTGGCCCTTGAGGTGGACCTCGCTAAGGCGCTTCCTGCTTCCTGAAGACCGCTTGGGAACCACGCGAGATCGTGGCGGTGAGTAGGCTCACTATGGATTGGTGCCCGTTAGAAGCCGGCTTCTCTCTGGTGACGGATGGTCAGTACCACCACAGTGTCCCCATCGAGACGGTACCGGGCGATGTAACCGCTATCACCAAAATCAATCAGCCAATCCCGGTATTCCTCGGGTAGATCATCAATCGGGCGGCCGATATGTGGGAATTTGCCAAGCTCCTCGAGGCCCTGGATGAGCGCCTTGGCGGCTCTCTCGGCTGCTGCTGGATTCTTCGGCCGCAGGAACTCACGCAGTCGCTCCAGATCCCGGACTGCTGACGGGGAAAAGATCACTTGTGGCATGTTGGTGCGGACACCTCATCATCCTTTCCCCAACTGACCAGCCACTGCTCCACTTCGTCAGCGGTCGCATGCAATCCACTCGCTTGGTAATCCTCCCAAGCGTTGAGCGTGTCCTGCCTGAACGCCTCTCTTCTTTCCTCTTGCTCAACATACTCCTCGATGGCCTTACGCATGAGCCAGTGTGCCGAGCGCTGACGGGCGTCGGCCAGACGCTGCACCCGCTTTTTCAGATCGTCGTCGAGTTTGATGGATGTTGGTTTTGCCATGCCGACCTCCGTAGCAAAAGGTAATACCTATTGTTACTATAGGTCTTGTCGGCTGATCTGTCGATGGTCAGCCCATGGTGGGCTGGCTGGTGCCACGGCTGGAGGCGGCAGGCCGGGCAGGGGCCTTGGAAGGGGATCAGATGGGTTCTCGATGCCGTCACGGGCGTGCCCGAAGCCCCTGTTTTGGCTACACTGTCGCCCCCAGCCATAGCCGCAACCCGGGATCATCCGATGTCACACTACTACCGCCTGGTGGTTTCCTGTCCCGACCGCCTGGGCATCGTCGCCAGGGTCTCCAACTTCATCGCCGGGCACGGCGGCTCGATCACCGAGGCGAGCCAGCACTCCGACCTGGAGGGGGGGCGCTTCTTCATGCGCTACGAGATCCTGGCGGACTCGGTGGGCATGCCGCCGGAGGCGCTCCGTGAGGCCTTTGCGCCCGTTGCCTCCGAGTTCGAGATGACCTGGGCGCTCACCGACACCCGCCAGCGCCGGCGGGTGGTGCTGATGGTGTCACGGGAGACCCACTGCCTGGTGGACCTGCTCTATCGCTGGACGGCGGGGGAGCTCGACTGCGATATCGCCTGCGTGATCTCCAACCACGAGGACATGCGTGGCCTGGTGGAGTGGCACGGCATCACCTACCACCATGTCCCGGTCAAGGCCGACGACAAGCAGGCCGCCTTCGCCGAGGTGCAGCGGCTGGTGGACGAGGCCCACGCCGACTGCGTGGTGCTGGCGCGCTACATGCAGATCATGCCGCCCGAACTCTGCGAGCGCTTCCAGGGGCGGATGATCAATATCCACCACAGCTTCCTGCCGTCGTTTGCCGGCGCCAGGCCCTACCACCAGGCGCACCAGCGCGGCGTGAAGCTGATCGGTGCCACCTGCCACTACGTCACCGAGGAGCTCGATGCCGGGCCGATCATCGAGCAGGACATCCACCGGGTCAGCCACTGCCACACGCCCAGCGACCTGGTGCGCTTCGGCCGCGACGTCGAGAAGGCGGTGCTGGCCCGCGGCCTGCGCTGGCACCTGGAGGATCGCGTACTGATCCACGGCAACAAGACCGTGGTCTTTGCGTGAGGTGATCTCGTGACGTTGCGATCGACCGTGTCCAGGTCAGCGCAGGCGATCTCTCTATAGGTAGGGCGCTCGTTCGCTATAAGTGACGCAGCTTCTCCAGAGCGGCGTTGCTCAGAAACGTTGACCGGCTTTTTACGCCGTGCAGCGTCACGTACTCGTCAATCTGCCGGAGCACCGTGCCTGGCAAGGTGACGGTGACCTTCTCGGCTTTTCCCAGGTACGGGGTCAGGTCGATATCGATCATCCCCCAGCCCCAGCCCTCGAAGTCCGGATTCCGGCGGTGTTCGTCGATCCTGCCCGGTTTGGGGACGGGCTCGCCGCGAGCCACCATCTCTTGAAGCACAATATGCGCGGCCTCGACGGCATTATCGTAGGCCTCCTCCGGGGTATCCCCGGCACTGATGGCGCCGGGAATGTCGGGGAAAACGATGCCTGTAGCGGTGTTCTCGTCTCCCCACTCGATAGCGATGGGATATTGCATCGTGTGCCTCCGCAGTGTCAGGAAAGCCCCGCCTGTTTGCGAATCTGGTGGACTGTGCCTTTCGGCAAGTCTTTCTTCGGGTGTGGGACAGGAAGGGCACCGGGCCTCTTGGGGTGTTTGAAAACGTGGTGGCTGCCTCGTATTCGATCCAGCACCCAGCCAGCAGCTTCCAGCTCTTTGATGAGTTCGCTGCTTTTCACCGTTTTCTCCCGCTGCATTGTAGCCCTGATTATACGGCCAGCCGTACTACGATGTACACTCCGCTACCTCTTGCCGCCACCAGGATGGCCTCCATTGACGACTCTCGTCACATCTGCGACGCAGGCCCGGGCGTGCCCGAAGCCCCTGTTTTGGTACACTGTCGCCCCCAGTCTTAGCCGCAAACCGGGATCATTCGATGTTACCCGACTACCGTCCCACCACAGCTGCCTGCCGCTTGTCCTTGCCTGACGGAGTGATTCCATGACCATTGCCGAGCCGGTGCTCGCTCCCTGGCTGCTGTGGCTCTGCGGGCTGGTCTCGCTGGCGGTGGTCGGCCTGGCGTTGAGCCGCCGACCTTGGGTGGCGCTGCTCGACGACCATGCCCTGCAGCATCGCTGGCTCGCCGCCACCGTGATGGTGATGCTGCTCTGGCAGCTGCGCGCACAGGCGGTGGACTGGCTGACCCTGCACCTGATGTTTACCGCCCTGCTGACCCTGGTCTTCAAGGCGCCGCTGGCGCTGCTTTCGATCACCGCGATCAATATCGCCATGGTGCTGCTGGGGCGCATTGACTGGCCGCTGCTGGGGGTGAACGTGCTGGTCACCGGGGTGGTGCCGGCGCTGGTGATGGGCATCGTCTGGCGGATCGTCGACCGGCGCCTGCCCGACAACCTGATGGTCTTCCTGTTCGTCTGCGGCTTCTTCGGCTCGGCGCTCGCCACCCTGGCGGCAGGGCTCGCCGCCGTGGGCCTGATGGCGCTGGGCGCCAGTGACGCCGAGGCGCTGCGCCAGGCGCTGGAGTATGCCCGCTTCCTGCCGCTGCTGATGCCGAGCGAGGCCTTTATCACTGGCATGTTGATGAGCATCCTGCTGGTCTACCACCCGGGCTGGGTCGCGACCTTCAACGATCATCGGTATATCGATACTAAATAAGCGGCCAAGCGGCCTCACCGCGAAAGGTTTAGGGCTCCGAAGCTGTAGGAGCGGTGCTTGCACCGCGAAAGGCCGGAGACAGGCAGAAAATCGCCGTGCAAGCACGGCTCCTACATCAGGTTCAGAATATCTGTAGGAGCGGTCGGCTCCCACATCCACCTCCCTACAGCCACGCCGCATTCCAGTATGGGTAGTCCATGATATTGTCCACCAGGCCTGCCCGAAGGGGGTTGGCCACGATATAGCGGGCAACCGACTTCAGGTCCTCTTCCTTCCTCAGGGCATGGTCATGAAAACCGCGCTGCCACACGGCTTCGCCGATATCTCGGGCTACCTTGGCCTTGTAGAGCTTTACCGCGGTAGAAATCGAAGACCCCTTGAGCTGAATCAGCCAGTGCAGGTGGTCAGGCATCAGCACAAAACTCAGGGTATCCACATGCCGGTGAACCGCATCGCAATACAGGTAGCGGCAGGCCAGGCTCGCCCTGATCGCGTTGCTGAAATGAGGTTTCCGATCCTGGGTGACAATTGTCAGCAGGTAACAGTACCCGGGAATGGACCTGCGGCCCTTGCGAAGGTCATGGCTGTGGGGTTGTGGCATGCCGCGCGACCTCTCCACTTCCTGTAGTTCTCAGATTAGCCGTGAAAGCAGCAAGGCATCGCCGTGCAAGCACGGCTCCCACTTCAGGTAGATAGCGTCTTGCCCTTGTAGGAGCGGTGCTTGCACCGCGAATTTCGGAGACCGGCATGCAATCGCCGTGCAAGTCGAAGCGTCGAACCGACGGCTCCCACAGCAGGGTTGAAGCCTCTGGCCGTTTGATGCTTGGCCGCTTAAAGAGGCAACGCCAGCTGCTGCCGGGCTTCCTCGGGCACCAGGCGCACGCCGACGCCGAGTAGGCACACCGGGCGGCGGGCGCGGGCCCAGGCCCAGGCCTGTTCCAGCAGGCGAGTGTAGCTCTCGGCATCGGGGGTGAGGCCGCGGCTTTCCAGGGTGGTGAGGC
Organism: Halomonas ventosae; assembly: GCF_004363555.1. GTDB lineage: Bacteria > Pseudomonadota > Gammaproteobacteria > Pseudomonadales > Halomonadaceae > Halomonas > Halomonas ventosae. Next base: position 34,269 of record NZ_SNZJ01000001.1, read on the forward strand.
TGAAGTCGTCGAAACGGACCTTGACGAAGAGCCCGGCCATTGGCGGGTGGCCGTAGCGCTCTGGAAGATCACGCCACTTGGCGCCCGAACAGAGGATCCAGAAGATACCGTTCAGCACTTGGCGGTCATCGCGGCGGGGGCGCCCCGTTCTCTGCGGCGGCGACACGATGTCCTCGATGAGGGCCCAGCCGTTGTCGGAGATCTCGTAGCGTCCTGCCATGGGTCACTTATGCTGCTGAGGCATAGGTGACATTAGCAAATTCGAGTTTTCGGACAGAGCCTTGTGTCTCTCCAGGCTTGTTGATTAGCTACCAGCAGGCCTTGGCATCAGGGTGAGTATCCACAGAGCCTGAGGCGCAACAGCCTGGGACCTAGATTATGCCCCCTGATGCCCTCTATCTCGATAGCTTGAATGGTATCCAAGCCCCTCCCACCCGGAGTGAGGCTGCACGAACAAGGAAAGGCGACGAGAGCATGGCTGTAATCGGTATCGACGTCAGCAAGCAGAAGATCGACTGCGCCTGGCTGCGCGACGTGGCGAGTGGCAAGGTCAAAACCCGGGTGTTCCCCAATCGTCGGCAGGACTTTCCTCGCTTGCTTGAATGGCTCGAACACCAGACCGGGGAGCCACAGGATCAGTTTCATGTGTTGATGGAAGCCACCGGTATCTATCACGAAACCCTCGCGTATTGGCTGCATGCTGCCGGCATCCAGGTTTATGTCCTCAACCCGGCGCAGGTGCGCGATTTCTCCCGTAGCCTGGGGGTACGTGGCAAAACGGACAAGAAGGACAGTGTGGTGCTGGCACGGTATGGTGCGACTCAACGCCCCGAAGCCTGGCAGCCAGAGCCCGAGGAAGTGCGCAAGCTCAAGGCGCTGGCAGCGAGACTCGATGCCCTGGACAAGGACATTCAGCGTGAGCGAAACCGGCGCGAGAAAGCCGAGTTCGCCATGGCAACCGATATCCTCCGCTCGATTGATGACATCCTGCTGGCATTGACGCGTGAGCGGGATCGTCTCCAGCAGGAGGTCGATGACCACCTCGATCAGCACCCTGGCTTGAAGCATGATCGTGCCTTGCTGCAAACGATTCCCGGCGTTGGCCCTGCGGTGTCTCTCCGACTATTGACGATGCTGCGTGGCCGTGTTTTCAAGAGCGCCCGTCAGGCCGCAGCGTTTTCGGGGCTCGTGCCCGTCAGTTGGGAATCGGGTAGTTCCGTACGGGGCCGGCCCCGCTTGTCGAAAGCCGGCAATCCGAAACTGCGTCAGAGCCTATACATGGCAGCCGTCGTCGGGCTTAGGCGAAATCCGGATATCTCAGCGCTTTACCAGCGGCTAACAGGAAATGGCAAGAGCAAGATGGCGGCCCTGGGGGCGGCGATGCGGAAGCTGATCCACATCGCCTATGGTGTTCTCAAGACCCAAACCGAATATCGGCCACAAACCGCCTGATGGGATGTTTGTGGCCGGTCAGGAGAGATGGTATCTAGTCGATTCGACGCCTTGATGGGCGCTCTGCCGGGTCATTCTGCCCGTCCAACCACTGTCCGGATGATCGCGTCGGTTTCCATGCGTGACGTGATGGGTTTCCTGTCGAGCGAGATGCCCGGGAAGAAGTCATTACCTTCCTCACGATTCGCGCGCGCAGTCCGTTTGAGCTCCAGGATATAGGGGTAACATTCCGCCAGGCTCAGCCCATGAGCACACCCCAGCAGGTGATACGCTTCATGGACGGCCACGTCCGTTGGCCTGTTAAGCAATTGGTTGAATGAGACCGACTGTCCGACCACGTACCCTCGGGTGTGCGTATTGGTTTCGACGACACCCAGTATTTCCGGTGCCAGCCACGAGACGAAAAAGTCACCGACGTTGCGTCCTACCACCGCCATCAGCCGGTCGCAAGGTGGTGCCAGGGGCTGAAGCGCGACATCCTCAAGGATGCCATTCATCAAGAACGCCGGTCGCTTCCATGGCCTCACCCAGGGGATTTCCACCTCCAGGTCGAAGACAGAGAGCTCTTCACCCACCTTCTTGAACAATGTTCTGGCGCGACTTTCGGTAATCCCCTCGTCGACGAGCAAGCACACCCTGAGCGTTTCCACGGGGCCGAAGTCGATGGTGCTCAAGGTATCCGGATCATGCTTCCCCACCGTCGCGCAGGCGGAGGTGAACATGGCCAACAGGAGGGGGATAAGTGGTGCCATCTTGAGGCTCTGCATGCCGACACCTCACCAGCTGGAGGGAGAGCGTGATGGCCGGCGGCGTTGCATCGATCTTCCGAGCCTCCACCCCTGCCATGCCGTCCTTGCAATAAAGCTGGTTACGCAAAGTTACACCAGCATGGTTTTCTTGAGGCTTACAGCGGCAGGGACAGCTGCTGGCGGGCATCTTCCGGCAGAAGGCGCACCCCGACGCCGAGCAGGCGCACCGGGCGGCGGGCGCGGGCCCAGGCCTGTTCCAGCAGGCGGGTGTAGCTTTCCGGCGTAGGCGTGAGGCCGCGGCTCTCCAGGGTAGTAAGGCTGAAGTCGTCGAAGCGCACCTTGACGAAAAGCCCAGCCATCGGCGGGTGGCCATGGCGCTCCAGGCGGCCCTGCAGCTTGTCGCAGAGCGGGGCGAGGGCGGCGCTGGCGGTGGCAAGGTCGGGCAGGTCGTGGTCGAAGGTGGTCTCCACGCTAACCGACTTGCGCTCGCGCTCGACGCGCACCGGGCGCTCATCGATGCCGCGGGAGAGCTCGTAGAGCCGGCGGCCGAACTTGCCGAACTCGTCCAGCAGGCGTTCGATGGGAAGCTCACGCAACTCGGCGCAGGTGCGGATGCCCATGGCATCGAGCCTGGCGCCGGTGGCCGGCCCCACCCCATGGAGCTTCTTGACCGGCAGGTCGCGCACGAAGGCATCGACCTGCTCGGGCGGGATCACCGTCAGGCCGTCTGGCTTCTCCCAGTCGCTGGCGATCTTGGCCAGGAACTTCGACGGCGCCGCGCCCACGGAGACGGTGATACCCGTTCGCCTGTAGCACTCCTCCTTCAGCCACCGGGCCATCCAGGTGGCGCTGCCACGAAAGCCCTCCACCTCGGTGACGTCGAGGAAGGCCTCGTCCAGCGACAGCGGCTCCACCAGCGGGGTGAGCTCGTGGAACACCGCCTGGATCTGCCGCGACACCTCGCGATACTTCTCGAACTGGCCGCGCATCAGCGTCAGGTGGGGGCAGAGGCGCAGCGCCCGGGCGGTGGGCATGGCGGAGTGGATGCCGTAGGTGCGGGCGGGGTAGTTGCAGGTGGCGATCACCCCGCGCTGCTCCCGCGAGCCGCCGATGGCCAGCGGGATGTCGCGCAGGGCGGGGTTGTCACGCATCTCCACCGCGGCGAAGAAGCAGTCGCAGTCGGCGTGGAGGATCTTGCGGACGCGCTCGGTCATGGGGTGAGGGGCAGTAGGCGTCGATCAGAGCGCCTGGCCGCTGCCGCCGCGGATCACGCCCACGCCGATGCCCTCGATCTCAAGCGGGTCGTGGCGCAGGTCCACCTCGATGGGCGCGAAATCGGGGTTCTCGGCCTCCAGGGTGACCACATGGCCCTGGCGATGGAAGCGCTTGACGGTGACCTCGTCCTCCAGGCGCGCCACCACGATCTGCCCGTCGCGGATGCGCTCGGTGCGGTGCACCGCCAGCAGGTCGCCCTCGAGGATGCCGGCGTCCTTCATGGAGAGGCCGCGCACCCGCAGCAGGTAGTCGGCCCGCGGGGTGAAGTACTCCGGGGGCAGCGGGCAGTAGCGGTCGATGTGCTCGGCGGCAAGGATCGGGCTGCCGGCGGCCACCTCGCCGATGATCGGCAGGCCCTGGGCCGGCTCGTCCAGCCCCTCGTCGTTGGCGGCCTCCGGCTCCTGGGCGGGCAGGCGGATGCCCCGCGAAGTGCCGCGGATCACCTTGATCGCCCCCTTGCGCTCCAGGGCGCGCAGGTGCTCCTCGGCGGCATTGGCGGACTTGAACCCCAGCGCCCGGGAGATCTCTGCCCGGGTCGGCGGGTAGCCCAGCTCGTTCATGGTCTTGACGATGAAGTCGTACACGTTCTGCTGCCGGGCCGTGAGGGAACGACTCATGGGGCCTCCAGGGTCGGTAACCAGGGGGTGGCGAGTGCCTCGCCACGCGTCTGATCAAGTATACAGCATGTCTTTCTGTCCAGTAAAAGCACGGAGCGCCGAGCGGTGCTGCTTTGCAGGAACGGTCGTGTTGTGGGTTTGGTGTTTTGTAGGAGCGATGCTCGCATCGCGATAAGCGGTTAGCAGGAATCGCCGTGCAAGCACGGCTCCCACACTGGTCATAGGCCGTCGTCAACGAAGCTGGCACATCATCGCCGTGCAAGCACGGCTCCTACAGGGCCCTGGCGCTATTCACCCCCCGTTTCAAACACCCAGCCCCCTGCGGCATTGAGCCATGCCCCTGGCTGTCATACACTCGCGGGACTTTCAAACAATTGTTTCCAATGACGTGGAGCCGTTGCCCATGGCCCAGCAGCCCGACACCGTCACGCGCATCCTCGATACCGCCGAGGTGCTGTTCGCCGAACGTGGCTTCGCCGAGACCTCGCTGCGCAACATCACCAGCAAGGCCAAGGTCAACCTGGCGGCGGTCAACTACCACTTCGGTTCCAAGAAGGCGCTGATCCAGGCGGTGTTCGCGCGCTACCTCGACCCCTTCACCGTACGCTTCCATGCCGCCCTCGACGAACTCGAGGCGGACCACGCGGGTGGCGTCATCCCGCTGGAGGAGCTGCTGGAGACCATGGCGCGCAGCGTGCTCGAGGTGCCGGCAGAGCGCAACAGCCTCAAGGTGTTCATGCGCCTGCTGGGGCTCGCCTACAGCCAGGCCCAGGGCCACCTGCGCCGCTACATCCAGGAGGAGTACGGCGGCGTCTTCACCCGCTTCACTGAGCTGGTGCGGCTGGCCACGCCGGAGCTGCCCGATGCCGAGCGCTTCTGGCGGCTGCACTTCATGCTGGGCACGGTGATCTTCACCCTCTCCGGCCTGGATGCTCTGCGCGACATCGCCGAGAAGGATTATGGCGAGCATGTCAGCGTACGCGACCTGGTGCGTCGCCTGCGCCCGGTGGTGGTGGCGGCCATGAACGCGCCGCTGCCCGAGCCCGCCCCGGCCCAGCGCCAGGCGGGCTGATGCGCACGCCCTTGCTCACCGAACTTCCTCCGGAGGAGGGCGTGTGGCTGGAGATCGACACCGCCGCCCAGCGGCTTTCCGTCAGGCGGGGGCGCGAGCTCGAGTGGTCCTGCGCGGTCTCCACGGCGGCCAACGGCACCGGGGAGGAGGAGGGCAGCGGCGCCACGCCGCTGGGCTGGCACACCATTCGCGCCGCCATCGGCGCGGGCAACCCGCCGGGCACCGTCTATCGGGGGCGGCGGCCCACCGGCGAGGTCTTCAGCGAGGCTCTGGCCGCCGCGCAACCGGGCCGCGACTGGATCCTCACCCGCATCCTCTGGCTCAGCGGCCTGGAGACCGGCCGCAACCGCGGCGGAAGCGTCGACTCCCAGCGTCGCTACATCTACCTGCATGGCACCCCGTCCAGCGAGCCGATGGGCGTGGCCCGCTCCCATGGCTGCATCCGGGTGCGCGACGATGACCTGCTGGCGCTGTTCGAGATCGCCGTGCCGGGCACGCCGGTGTGGCTGCATGATTGAAGGGCAGCGGGCAGTGTGTTGTAGGAGCCGTGCTTGCACGGCGATTTGGTGCTCTCAGCCTTTCGCCGTGCAAGTCGAATCGCCGAACCGGCCGCTCCCACAAGGGCGCTCGGCCCCTAGATCACACTCCCCAACTCGAAGATCGGCAGGTACATCGAGATCACCAGACCGCCGACCAGCACGCCGAGTATCACGATGATGAAGGGCTCGAGCAGCGAGGTGAGGGTGTCGACCTTGTTGTCGACCTCCTCCTCGTAGTAGTCCGCCACCCGGTTGAGCATGGCGTCAAGCGAGCCGGCCTCCTCGCCGATCCCCACCATCTGCACCGCCAGCGCCGGGAACTGCTCGGTGAGGCGCATGGCGAAGTTGAGCTGCTGGCCGGTGGCCACGTCCTCGCGGATCTGGGCGATGGCGCGCTCGTAGACCATGTTGCCCGCCGCGCCCTCGGCGGTCTCCAACGCCTCCACCAGCGGCACGCCGGCGCCGAAGGTGGTGGCCAGCGTGCGTGAATAGCGCGCCACGGCGGACTTGTCGAGGATGTCGCCGATCACCGGTATGCGCAGTGCCAGCTTGTGCATGCGAAAGCGGAAGGCCTCGGACTTCTTCATGCCGGTGCGGATGAAGAAGATGAAGGCGGCGATGCCGAGCAGACCCCACCACCAGTATTGCTGGGCGAACTCGGATAGCGATATGGTCATGCGGGTCATGGCCGGCAGTTCGGCCCCGAAGCCCTGGAAGAGGCTTTCGAACTGTGGCACCACCTTGATCAGCAGCAAGGCGGTGACGCCGATGCCCACCGCGATGACGGCCGCTGGGTACCAGAGCGCCTTCTTGACCCGGCTCTTGAGCGACTCGATCTTCTCCTTATAGGTCGCCACACGCTCGAGCATGCGATCGAGCGACCCGGACTGCTCCCCGGCCTCCACCATGTTGGCGAAGAGCCGGTCGAAGTGCTCCGGATGGCGCTTGAGCGCCTCAGAGAAGCTGGCCCCGGCCGCCACATCGTTCATCAGCTCCTGCACCAGGGCGCTCATAGCCGGCTTCTTGAGGCTCTCCGCCACCACCTGGAAGGCCTGCAGTACCGGCACGCCGGCGCGGATCATGGTCGCCATCTGGCGGGCGAAGAGCATGATGTCTTTTGGCTTGATCTTGCCCATCCCGCCGCCGATCCCGCCCTTGCGGCGGATGTTCTTGACGATGATGTTCTGGCCACCGAGGGTCTTCTCCACCTCGACGCGCCTGGCCGCGATGATCTCGCCGCCCACCTTGCGCCCGCCGGGGCCCTTGCCCGTCCAGCGCCAGCGGTAGAGCTTGGTCTTCTGTGACTTGCGCATGGGCTGCGTTGCCATGTTCATAGTCCCGTCCCTGCGTTATGTGTTGTCTGCGTATTGCCCGGAGGTTGTTGGTGTTATTTGTGGGAGCCGTGCTTGTATGGCCTGAAGTATCAGCCTCATTGACGGTGGCCTATGCCTATCGCGATGCGAGCATCGCTCCCACAGGTGCTGATGCCGCCACTGAGCCCATTGTGGGAGCCGTGCTTGCACGGCGATGACATGCCAACCTTGTTGACGGTAGCCTCCGCCCATCGCGATGCGAGCATCGCTCCTACAATGGCGTGCCGCTTGGCCCTTGGCCCTTGGCCCTTGGCCGCTAGTCCTTCGTCACCCGGTTGACCTCGGCCAGGCTGGTCAGCCCCTGCATCACCTTCAGCAGCCCACTGCGCCGCAGGTCCGGGTGGCCTTCCTTGCGCGCCTGGGTATCGAAATCCCGCGAGTTGCCGTTGGTCATGATCAGGTGGCTCATGTCATCGGAAATCGGTACCACCTCGTAGATGCCCACCCGGCCCTTAAAGCCCTGGGTGCATTGCTTGCAGCCCACCGGCTCATAGATGGTAGCCCCGGCGACCTCCTCCTCGGTGAAGCCCTGCTGCAGCAGCACCTCGCGGGGGATGTCCGCCGGCTGCTTGCAGCGTTTGCACAGCCGCCGCGCCAGGCGCTGGGCGATGATCAGGCTCACGGAGCTCGCGATATTGAAGGGTGCCACCCCCATGTTGGCCAGGCGGGTCAGGGTCTCCGCCGCCGAGTTGGTGTGCACGGTGGAGAGCACCAGGTGGCCGGTCTGGGAGGCCTTCACGGCGATCTCGGCGGTCTCCAGGTCGCGGATCTCGCCGACCATCACCACGTCCGGGTCCTGGCGCAGGAAGGCGCGCAGGGCGCTGGCGAAGTCCAGGCCGATCTTGGGCAGCACGTTCACCTGGTTGACCCCCGGCACCTTGATCTCAACCGGGTCCTCGGCGGTGCAGATGTTGCGCTCCACCTGGTTGAGGATATTGATGCCGGTATAGAGGGTCACCGTCTTGCCGCTGCCGGTGGGGCCGGTGACGAGGATCATGCCCTGGGGGTCGTCGAGCACCCCCTCGTACATGGTGCGCTGCTCGGGGGTGAAGCCCAGCTGCTCGATACCCAGCTGCGCCGAGCTGGGGTCGAGGATGCGCAGTACCACCTTCTCGCCGTACACCGTGGGCAGCGAGTTGACGCGAAAGTCGATGGAGCGGGTGGTGGAAAGCTTGAGCTTGATGGCGCCGTCCTGGGGCAGGCGGCGCTCCGAGATATCCAGCCGCGACATCACCTTCAGGCGCGCCGAGATGCGCGAGCGCATGGCGAAGGGCGGATGGGCCACGTCGTGGAGGATGCCGTCGATGCGAAAGCGCACCCGGTAGCTGGTTTCATACGGCTCGAAGTGGATATCCGAGGCGCCGCGGTGGATGGCGTCCAGCAGGATCTTGTTGACGAACTTGACGATGGGGGCGTCGTCGCCGGCCGCGGCCACCGCCGCCTGCTCGTCGGTGGCATCCACGACACCCTCGTCGAAGGCGAGCTCGCCCACGGCGTCGTCGACGTCACCTAGCTCGTCGAGCATGCTGCGCTCGCTGCGGGCGAGGTACCCCTCCAGCACCGGGCCGAGTTGGTCCACCGGGGCCAGCACGCCTTCAGGCGTGAGGCCGGTGGCGAACTGTAGCTCGTCGAGCAGGGCCAGGGTGGAGGGGTAGGGCACCGCCACGGTAAGCCGGTGGCCATGGCGCACCAGCGGCAGCACCCCCAGCCGGCGCAGGATCTTGTCCGGGTAGTCCGCCGCCGGCGGCAGGCTCTCCAGGCGGATCGCGTCCAGGTCTATGATCGGCAGGCCATATTCCCAGGCGGCGGAGAGCGTGGCCTTGCGCGCAGGTACCATGCCCGCCTCGATCAGGTGCTCGAGCAGCGACATCTCTGCCTCGCGGGCCTCGCCCTCGGCACGCACCGCCGCCGCCTCACCCAGCAGGCCGTCGCTCACAAGCCGCCTGGCCAGCCCGCGCAGCCCGCCGCGGTGGGTGGCGCCATGCAGCGCCGTATGTGTAGCTTCCGGCGCGGCCGGGGGCATCTCGGGAGAGGGGGGGCGGTAGTCGTTCATGGCGCCTCATGGTGTCGCAGCAAGGTGCTGCGGTAGCGAGAGTGAGTCGTCTGGGCTGATTCTAGCCCCTGTGGCATGGCCCCGCCCAGCAAGGCACCACGCCAATTCAACCTTTTCCTCGCACTTCGGCTCATACGCTGGTATGAAAATTCTGCTACTCACTCACCTTTCGGCTACAATGCCCCTTGCAGGGTTGCAGATCGTAAATTAATGTAACCCGTACCGGGCGGCATAAAGCCCGATGAACCCGGTGGCGGGGCAAGGCTGAGACGCCTCATCCTGACCACCTACCGTGAACCCGTACGGGCGACGAGAAAAAGGCATACGCCAGACGCGCCACGGCGGACAGGAGCAAGGGGCAGGGCCATGAAGAAACAAGGCATGCAGAAATACGTGAAGACCGGGCAGGGCGGTTTTACCCTCATCGAGTTGATGATCGTGGTGGCGATTATCGGCATCTTGGCGGCAATTGCAATTCCGAGATACCAGGATTATGTGGCTAGGGCACAGGCAACGGAGGCTCTTAATCTTGCTGGAGGACTTAGAATAGATATTGCTGAACAATTTACTCAAGGCACGACTTTTGCAAGCATGGCAGAGGCCACTAGTCCCTTGGCTACTAGTGCCCAGACCCTAGAAGGGGAATATGTGGATGCTACAGGTGTGTCTATTGACGCAACTCCAGCTCCGATTTCTATCAGTGTAGATTTTGCACGTGGTGTCCATACTGGCGATACGTTGACTCTCACTCCAACTCTTAACGCGGCTAGTGATCAAATTGCTTCTTGGACCTGTGCTGGTCTAGATGATGTGAATCACATGCCTAGCGCTTGTAGGTGACAGCGATAATAGAGGCAAGACTTCTATTTCCCTTCTAGCTTGAATCAACCATCGGCCGGCAGAAATGCCGGTCGATGGCTTTTGCTTTTCCAAGTCTCCGGCCTTGCCAAGCAGTTGAGGCTATAATGCGACCGTCTTATCGCGACTTGCTTCAGCCGTCGGTCGCTCCTGATAGCGTCCCGCGTGCTCTATCGCTGCAGCGTATCAGGCTGACTCGCCAGTCCGGCCGCGTCCTGCGCCTCTAGCTTGTTTGCAAAATGCGGGAAGAGTTGTTCGAAACGCTGTTGGGTATCGCCGTCCTTTTGAGCAGATGCCTCGTCAGCCAGAATCAGATTCTGGTAGAGTTCAGGGTTGGGTAACAGCATGACTTGTCTTTCTGCCCATTGGCGATAAGTCTCGACCATGTCGGTCGAGTCCAGGGTCGTGGCGGCCGAGAGTCTCTGTGACATCACCAGGAAATCGAGGTCGTAAGGAATGCCCAGTGGGTTGATGACGCTGGTCAGGGAGTCGGTATTCTGGCCACTGGTTTCGTAATAGGCCTTGACCTGCCATAGAGTCTGCAAGTGGGATGTCATGAAAACCCATACAATGGGTACCGACAGCCAAGTACCTGCCCGAATGCCGAAAGTATACCTGTTGGCTCTGGTCTTCGTCTGCCAGCTAACGCGGGCGACTAACCCCAATAGCAACAGAAACGCTAGCCAATGGCCCAAGGATTGGTAAAACGGGTATTCCAGCATTGCATGGATAGCCAGCGGCAGCAGCAGGGCGGCCATCAGCAGCCTCTCTCTCAGTGGCCCGCGATCCCATAACCGCCAGGCCACCCATCCCGCGAAGGCCAGTATCGCCAACATCGGCAGCAGCCCGCCCTCGATGCCCCAGTAGAGCAACTCGTTATGTGGGTGGCTGTAATGTTCCTTGAGCGTTGCGCGGCCTTCCTCGGCAGTTCGCCAATCGGCATGACTTTGCAGAAAGTCATGCTGGAAACGACCATAGCCCCAGCCGGTAATGGGCTTCTCAGCGATCATGCGCAGGCTGTGTTCATAGACCTGGGGGCGATAGCCTTGCGACCCGATTGACTCGGCGCTACGCCCCCCTTCGCCCTGGGTCATCAAGACAATCACCGCCAGCAGGCAGCCCGCGGCCAAGGCGCCTGCCCAAGGCCTGAAACGGGAGCGGTCAAGGTGCCACAGGTGCAGGAGCACGATGGGCACTGCGATCAGTGCCGCCAGCCAACCGGTGCGTGAGGCGATAACCAGGATCAGGGCCGGCATGAAGAGCGGTGCGAGCAGGACGACGCCGCGTTCGAGCTTGCTGTCACGTGACTCCCCAAAGAGCCAGGCTGAGACCACCAGGCCCGTGACCAGGAAACTGGCCATCACGTTGACCTGCTGGAAGATGCCGTAAGGTCGCCCTGTCTCGGGGTTGTAGCCTAGCCAGTTGCCAGGCTCGAGCAGGTAGAACTGCACATAGCCCAAAATGGTTTCCATCAGGACACCGAGCAGGATGGCCATACCCAGCCACCACCAGTCGCGGCGGGTCAGCTGGAGCTGGGCGAGCCCCAGCAGCAGGATGGCGCCGGCGGTCACCGTCAGCATTCGCGGCAGGGCAATCAGCGAGGCCTCGTTCCAGGACCAGAGGAAAGGTAGCCAGAGGGCCAGCAGCAACAACCCGAGCCCGATATGGAACTTGCTGTAACGGATCACACCTCGGGTGGCGGGCCACATGGAGAGCGCCATCATCAGGCCGAAGCCCATCCATACGGTGGCGTTGAAGGGCAGGCGCAGCCCGGAGCCGCCCATATTGGGAAAGGTGATGTGCAGTAGTACCGTGAAGGTGAAGATCGCCGTGCCGATGAACCACTTGATCAGGCGGCGGTTGGGGGCGGTGTCGGTGGTCATGGCAGTCCCTGCGGCCCTATGGGCTCAGTATTCTCAATGCCGATTCGTATCGGAATGTAACATGACTAGTGTCGCGGGGCGGGCAGCCGATGTAAAGCGTTGCGAGGCCTTGTGGGAAGGGGTTCCCATGCTTTCGCGTTACACTTCATCAACCCGGCTGCACAGTGCGCTGGGATGCGAAGGAGAAACGGGCATGTTCAAGGAGTTCAAGGAATTCAAGGAATTCGCCGTACGCGGCAACGTGGTGGACATGGCCGTCGGGATCATTATCGGCGGGGCCTTCGGCACCATCGTCAAGAGCCTGGTCAATGACGTTCTGATGCCGCCCATCGGGCTGCTGATGGGCGGTGTCGATTTCTCCGATATCTTCCTGGTGCTCAAGGGCGAGGGGCCCTATGCCACACTGGCCGATGCCACGGCGGCAGGCGCGGTGACCCTTAATGTCGGGGTGTTCGTCAACAATGTGGTCAGCTTCCTGATCGTGGCCTTCGCGGTCTTCCTGCTGGTGAAGGGCATCAATCGCCTGCGCCGCCAGCAGGCCGAGGCACCCACCGAGCCTACGGCGCCCCCGGAGGAGATCCTGCTGCTGCGCGAGATCCGCGATGCGTTGCACAAGGCTTCAGGCAAGGAGTAGATACCGCCTGGGTCGGGGACGGCAAGACAGGCTATTCAGGAGCCCCAGCGCACCCGGAAGGAGAGCCCCGCCACCACGAACAGCACCGAGAGCAAGGTGACGGCGAGGATATGCCAGCCCATCAGCGGCAGGGTAGCGGGGGAGAGGCGCGGGATAACCCGGAAGCGGGCGTGAGCCGCCACCAGGGCGGTGAGGCCGAGCAGGGCGAGCTTGAACTGGATCAGCTGCGCCACCGGGCCGCCCTCGGCCGAGAACCACAGCGCCAGGGAGGGCAGCTTCTGCCAGGCCAGCCATAGCCCGGTGACGATCTGCACCACCAGCGCCGGCATGCCGATCCGCTCGTAGCCCTGCTCGAACCAGGTCAGCGCCGCCACGTCCTTGCCCTTCAGCACCCGCGGCAGGATGGTCACCGCCAGCACCAGGTGCCCGCCGGTCCAGACGGTGGCGCCCAGCAGGTGCAGCAACAGCAGGATGGCGGTCATGGTGGCTCCTGGGTCACGGTGAGATCAGGCCCCAGGGGCCCGATGGGGCTGGTCGCGAGAAATCAGGCTATCAGAGCGGGTGCTTAGATAAAGAGGGCGCTCAGATATAGAACTGAGGCAGGTGACGGCCTCGGGATGTCTGGGCGCCCTTCTTCGGCAGGTAGGCCACGGGGCGGCTCCAGATGGTCAGGAAGCGCTCGGTGCTGCGGCGGCGACGGGCCGAGCGCAGCGGGCGGGCGGGAAGGGGCTGGTCCCAGATGGTGGCGAAGGTGGTGTTGGTCATGTGGCGTCTCCGGGGCCATGATGGCCCGCTAATATATGTGGAAGTTTTTTCCATTATACCCAAGGTCAAACGCTTGTCTACGACCTAGGTCGTAGGTAATGGCAAGGGAGGAAATGCATGAGGCTGGACCAGGAGACCATCGAGCGGCTAATTGCCGGGGTGGCGGCCGCTGGGCGGGAAGTGATGGCGATCTACCGCCGGGGCTTTGCTGTCGAGCACAAGGCCGACGACAGCCCGCTCACCGAGGCCGACATGGCCGCCCACCACGCCCTGCTGGCGCTGCTCGCGCGCGAGACGCCGGACATCCCGGTGCTCTCCGAGGAGTCCGGCGAGATCCCCTTTGCCACCCGGCGCGGGTGGGCGCGCTACTGGCTGGTCGACCCGCTGGATGGCACCCGCGAGTTCATCGCCGGCAACGGCGAGTTCACCCTCAACCTGGCGCTGGTGGAGGAGGGCGTGCCGGTGTTCGGCATCGTGCATGCCCCGGCGCTGCCGGAGGGCGCGGTGACCTGGTGGGGACAGGTGGGGCAGGGTGCCTTTCGGCGTGAGATCGCGGGGGAGGGCGAAAGCGCTCAGCCAGGCAGCAGCGACCGGCCGATCCGGGTACGTGCTCTGCCCGATCCCGACATCGAGCCCTGGCAAGTGGTGGGCAGCCGCCGCAATGGCCGGGAAGCCTTTGAGGCCTTCTGCCAGGCGCTGCCGGCCCACGCCACGCTGAATATCGGCAGCTCGCTGAAGTTCTGCCTGATCGGCGAGGGCAGGGCGGACCTCTACCCGCGCCTGGCGCCCACCTGCGAGTGGGATACCGCCGCGGCCCAGGCCATCGTTACCGCCGCCGGCGGCCAGGTGCTCGACGCCGAGACGCTCCAGCCTCTGCGCTGTAACCAGCAGGAGAGCCTGCTCAACCCCGGCTTCATCGCCTGCGGGCAGCGCGATGCGCGCTCGGAGGCGGCGCTGGCCAAGGCCCTGCAGGTCGACCCGGGGAGCCGCTGAGGGGCTGCGCCCCATGGCAGCTACCCCGGAAACCAACCTTGCCTACACTGAGGGCATCGGAGATGGATATTGGATAGCGGCAGGGAGGCCACCCGGATGCAGACCCCACGGATTGTTCACCACGGCGCTGCCGAGGGCGTGACCGGCAGCTGCCACCGCCTGCAGGTGAGCGAGGAGCGCGCGCTGCTGGTGGATTGCGGGCTCTTCCAGGGCCAGGACGCCGACCACCTCGATAGCCTCGAACAGCACCGGGTGCGCTTCCCGGTGGACGACGTGCTGGCGCTGGTGGTGACCCATGTGCATATCGACCATATCGGCCGGCTGCCCTACCTGCTGGCGGCGGGCTACCGCGGGCCGATCCTGTGTTCGGTGCCCTCCGCGCGGCTGCTGCCGCTGGTGATCGAGGACGCGCTGAAGATCGGCTTCACCCGCGACCGGGCGCTGATCGAGCGCTTCCTGGGCGAGGTGGAGGGGCGGCTGGTGCCGCTGGAGTACCGGCAGTGGCATACGGTGATCGATGACGATCACCACCGGATACGCGTCAAGCTGCAGCGCGCCGGGCATATCCTCGGCTCGGCCTATGTGGAGGTCGACGTGCGCGACCACGCCACGGGCGAGTCAAGCCGCACGGTCTTCTCCGGCGATCTGGGCGCGCCCTATGCGCCGCTGCTGCCGGCGCCGAGATCACCCTATCGCGCCGACACCCTGGTGATCGAGAGCACCTACGGGAACCGCACCCACGAGGACCGCACCACCCGCCGGGCGCGGCTCAAGGGCGCCATCGACCGGGCCCTGCAGAACGCCGGCAGCGTGGTGATCCCCGCCTTCAGCATCGGCCGCACCCAGGAGCTGCTCTATGAGCTCGAGGGGCTGATCCACGGCGCCACGGATGCGCGCTGGCGCGAGCTCGAGATCATCGTCGACTCACCGCTGGCCGCGCGCTTCACCCGGGTCTACCGCGAACTCAGGCCCTGGTGGGACGCCGAGGCCCAGCGCCGGCTACACGGCGGACGCCACCCGCTGAGCTTCGAGAATCTTTATACCGTTAACTCTCACGAGGAACACGAGCAGACGGTGGAGTACCTGGCCCGCACCCATCGCCCGGCGGTGGTGATCGCCGCTAGCGGCATGGTCACCGGCGGGCGGGTGGTCAACTACCTCAAGCGCATGCTGGGTGACCCGCGCCACGCCGTGGTGTTCATCGGCTACCAGGGCGCCGGCACCCCGGGCCGCGACATCCAGCGCTACGGGCCCCGCGGCGGCTGGGTGGAACTCGACGGCGAGCGCATTGACATCCGCGCGCATATCGAGACCGTCAGCGGTTACTCCGCCCACGCCGACCAGCAGAACCTGCTCGACTTCATCCGCCGCATGCGCCACCCGCCGCGCCAGGTGCGCCTGGTGCACGGCGAGCGCGACGCCCAACTTGCCTTCAAGGCGAGGATCGAACAGTGGGCGAGGGACGCCGGCCGGGAGGTTGAGGTGAGCCTGGGGGCGGATCACCAGATGGAGTGAGGGGAGGTCTCCGCCTCGGCGCCGAGGCGGCCCAGTCGGGTATTCCGTTCGCAATTGGCGCAGGTGACCACGGCCAGGTCGTTGTCGACCGCCTCGAGCGTGAACTCCTGCCAGTCATTGGCCCGGGCGATCTCGATGGTGCCGCAGGCGCAGGACAGGATGCGCCGGCCCTGGGGGTCGACGTCGAGCGTGATGGGTCTCATGGGCAATCCCTCCCTGGATCTGCCCCGATGGTACGCCATCGCACCGCCCGACTTCGTACGAGAACGCGGCTGCGGCGTGTAGGCGATCTCGTCGGTTGTGGTTTAGGTTTCTTCGCGGTGCCAGTCGAGGTGTCGAACCATCGGCTTGCACATCAGGTTCGAGTCAACTTGTAGGAGCCGTGCTTGCACGGCGATTTGGTGCATGGTGTTGGTTATTCGCGGTGCAAGCACCGCTCCCACGAAAACCAACGCTTCCACGTAAACCAACCGCTCCTACGATCCCAGCCTGGCTCAGGCGATTACTCCCAGCTGCGGTCGTAATCCTCCCAGTAGCGTCCGAGGTCGCGTTCCTCGGTGAGGTCGTAGAGCCGGTAGCGACGATTCAGGCGGGCGCCGCCGTCGCGGGTGAGGGGCTGCCAGGCGATGCTGGCGCGGTTGCGGCTGGAGCGCACGAAGAAGGCATCCATGGGAATGGAGAGGTAGAGCGCCTTGTCGAAGCTGCCCTCGCCGAAGTTGTCGCCGGCGTCGGTGAAGGTGGCCCAGGCGCCCACCCGCACGCCGTTGTCGAACTCCCGGGAGAGGTCGAGGGTGGTACCGATGTCGCCGGCGAGGTAGCGCCCCACGCTGACCTCGGCCAGCACGTCCTCGATGCCCGTCTCCAGGAAGGCGCTGAGGTGGCCGGTCCAGGTGTCGTAGTCGCGCAGACCGAACTGCTGGTCGAACTCGCGCTGGCGCACCCAGTTGAGGTCCGCGCCCAGGGCGAGCGGGCTGTTGAAGGGGCGGTAGAGCAGCTCGCCCCCCGCGCCGGCATACATCATCTCCAGCAGGCCGCCATAGCCCATGGCATACCAGTCGTCGCCGAGCCGGGCGGTGCGGGTGTACTGCAGGTTGCTGATCCCCACGTCGGCCTCGGCCAGGTAGTCGCCGATGAAGGTGCGCACCCGCGGCAGCTCGGAATCGGCGATGTAGTCGTACTCGTCGAGGTTGTCGGCCAGCGTCGCGGTCAGGCTGCCCGAGAACCAGCCGTTGGGGTCCGTGGCATACTCGGCGGACGCATAGGCCGAGAGGCGATAGAGGTAGCCGTCCGGGCCGCCGAAGTTCTGCTCGATGGCGGGGCCGACCGACCAGCTGAAGCGGCGAGGCTCGGCCCGGTAGAGCAGCTCGCCGGTGGGCTCGCCAAGGTTGGCGTGGGCATAGAGGCCATAACGGTGGTCGCGCGCCTCTTCGCTGGAAGCCGCCGCGGCGGTAAAGGCCGCCCGGTCGTGGACGTCCTCGCGCAGGTCGAGGCCGCGGTTCTGCCAGCGGTAGCTAAAGGTCTCCACCGTCTCGTCGGCATTGGCCTCGAGGATTCGCCCGGCGCGGGCCTCGCTCTTCGCCAGGTTGCGGAAGGTGGTGGGCTCGCCGGTCACGGTCAGGTCGTCCCCCTGCTGGCGGATCTCGCGCACGCGGATACCGGCGTTTTCCTGCAGACGGTTCGCCACCGCCGGCCAGCTCTCTTCCGGCGCGGCATCCAGCGGCCGGGGAGGCGGGTCGCGCTTCACCTGGGCGAGCCCCGCCAGGTTGGTGGAGAAGCTCACCCCGGCCATGGCGGTGTTGCCGCGCTGCCAGCCGGTGCGCAGCTCGATGTTGTCGGTGAGCCGCAAGCGGGCCCCCAGGTTGACGCGTGAATCCTGGGGCTGGTCGTTCTGCTGGGGCTCGTTGGCGTAGTCGTTGCCCTCATATTCCAGCTGCAGCACCAGCGGGTCCCAGGGGGTCTGGTATTCCACGCCGCCGAAGAGCGCCATGGGGCCGCGGAACAGCTGATCGAGGGCGAACTCGCCGCCCTGGTCGCCGCCGGCATCCCCGGGGCGACTATCGAAGCGTTCGTCCAGCCAGCCCAGCGGGGAATCCACATCCCCGGCGTTGCCGAGGTACCCCCAGCCCAGCCCCAGGGTGAAGTCGAGATCGTGCCAGCGCTTGCTGGCCACCAGGTACTCGGCGCCGAACTGCGTGGTCCCGCCGGCGTCCCGCAGCCCGACCGCCAGCTCTGGCCAGTAGCGGCTCTCCTCGCGCAGGCGCAGCTTGGCATCAATGCCCTTGTCGAGGTAGTCCCGCTCACCCGCGATGCTGGGGCCGAACAGGCGGTTCTCCACCGAGACATAGCGAAAGCCCGCCTCCAGCCAGTCCGTGGGCTGCACGAACACCGAGTAGCGGCGATAGGGCGCGGTACGGCTCCAACTCGCCGCGAAGTGGCCGGTCTCAGCCATGCGAGCGGTCGGGGTCTGCATCAGGCCGATGCCGCCGAAGTCACTTTGGCCGGGGCCCAGGCCAGCAGCGAACGATGGCAGAGGGGTAACGGCCAATAGCACGGGTAGGGAAGTAGAAAGCAGCGGGATGGTAGAAAGTAGAAAGTGACAAGAAGAAAGGCACCCCCTAACCCCTTGCATACTGGACGATTCGATAGCTGCCAACTCCTCCGTTCCACTTTCCACTTTCCACTCGCAACTTTCTACTTTCAAATGCTGACTCATTCCCCTGCCCCTTGCCTGTGTCATTCCACCTCCCACAGGCTGCAGTCCTCGCCGGGCAGGCGGGTGGCGAGCCAGGCGGCGAGCTCGCGGTTGATCAGGTCGCCCTCGCGAGTGCCACCGAGACCGCGCTCGGGCAGCTGGATAACGACCCGGGCGCCGGGTGCCAGGGGGGCGGCCTGGTGGTTCCAGGCGGCAAAGCCCCGCTCGTGCCGAACGCCCTGGGGGGAGATCACCACGGCACTGTCGATGCCGCGGGTGGCGCCGGCGGGCAGGGCGGCGAGGGCATCATCCAGCGTCATGCCGGGCTGCCACGCCAGCCGCTCGACCCCGTGTCGTGTCCAGGCCTCGATCCAGGCCGGTGGCGTGCAGGTGCCGAGCAGGCTGATGCCCCTCATCGCGGGGTTATGGCGCAGGTCGCTGGCAAGCGCCGGCAGACCCAGCGGCTCCGGGGTGCGGGCGGGCAGGGTGTCATGCTCGGCCACGTTCCGGCCCCAGGCGGCCAGGCCTCGGGCGGTGGAGGGCTTGCCCTGCGCCCTCACCACCGCCGCCAGCCCCTCCAGCTCGGCCGCCAGGCGCGCCTGGCGACGCTCCAGCTCGGCGGCATCGCTTTCGCGCAGCGCATAGCTGTAGGCCCAGTCGAAGGGCGGCTGGCCCTGGGCCTGGCGCTCTTCCTGCCAGGCCAGCCAGGCCTCCACTAGGGTGGGGGGGGCGGTTGCCGGCTGGGCCTGGGCCGCAAGGGGGAGCAGGGCCAGCAGGGCGGCCAGTAACGGGGTTCTGTACATGGGAAAGGGTGCCTTGCGGATTACCACCAGTGGCGGGCGACTTGCCACTGCATCGTCGGGGCCCCGGGCCAGGGCGTCTCACGCACCGCCCAGAGATTGCGATTGACCGGGTCACGCCAGAAGGTCGAGCTGGTCGTCTCGCCACCAGCCCAGGCCAGGATCGCCTCGCAGCGCTCCAATGACCGCTCCCCCAGCGGAAGTGCGACCGGCTCGGCCCCTGCGCAGCGCAACTCGCCGTGCGCCTCGCCGCGCCTCACCTGCCCCTCATCGTCGCGCCAGTGGCGCACCAGCGTGAACGGGGTGGGGGTGTCCTGGCGCCAGGGCCGGCTGGAACCATACTGGCTCTGACCATGCCGGACCTTGCCATAGCGGGTGCCGAGAAGATCCTCCGGCAGGCCGGCGGTGGCGTGCAGTCCGCCATCGTGAAGCTCGAGCACGCCACCGCCGCGGGAAGGCCAGTAGCTGACGTCCCCCGCCTGGGCACCCATCACCAGAAGGCCCTGCACGTCGCCCAGTCGCGCCGAGAGCGTGGCGTGGGGAATCGCGGCCGCCTGCGCCTCGACGCGATCATCATCCGGCAGGAGTGCCTGCAGCGAAGCCGCCAGCGGGGTAGTGCCCGAACTGGCACAGCCGGCCAGCAGCAGGGGCAGCATGCATGACAAGACCGCCCGCAGGCGGCCTCGGTGCTTATCCATCCTGGACCTTCGAAGCATGATCAGTTGGTGCCGGTAGTCCCCGTGGTGCCGGAGCTGCCACCGTCATCGCCACCACCCACGGCACTGACGCCGACCCCCACGGCCACGGCACCGGCGACGGCCAGGCCGGTAAGGGCCGCGGTGGAAAGGCCGGTGGCGGCGGCCAGCCCGGCCAGGCCGCCAGAGGTGGCGGCGCCGCCGGCAGCAACGCCGGTCGCGGAGGCCGCCCCGGCGCCAGCGCCCGCACTTGCGCCAGCTCCTGCTCCTGCGCCGGAACCAGCGCCGGAACCAGCGCCTGCGGCGGTGCCGGTTTCCGTCTGGGCCACGGCCAGCGGCGATGCCAGCATGCCGGTGATGGCGATCAAAGCAGCGGTCTTGTTGAACATCCTGTCTCTCCCTATGCGTTGCGGCTACTCATGATTGGCTGCCCATCATGAGGCGTCACCGTGGCCCATGATAGGTCCTGGATACGGGGATGTCTTGGCTATATCGCAAAAAGATGCATGACATTTTCCTGAAATGCGAGGTTGCCGATGCGGCGTGTAGGAGATCTCGTACAATAACTGGTTTGTCATCCTCAGGCGGTGGAAATATCCTTCGGGCGCCTGTAAAGTCCGCACGCTTTCAGGCGGTATTTTCCAATACCTACAGTCACTTGCAGATACTTGCATGTTGCCAAACGACGACAGGCCTCGAGGATGCGCCATGACACCTCGGGGCGGTAGCGTGCCCGAACGCTCCGGCCTTCCCACCTCACAGGCAGTCACCACCATGCGCCATTCAACGCCCTTCAAGCTTCTGCTGGCACTGGGGGGTGCCATCCTGCTGACCGGCTGCGCCTATGCGCCGGGTAGCCATTTCGCCTCCCGCAGCGAGAGTGCCCCTGTCGATGACCTGGTCGACGTGGAGCCCATCACCCTGGGGCTGATCAATGCCCAGCGCCCGGCGCCGGATACCGAGCGGCTCGAGGCGCTCAGCGAGGAGCAGCGGGAAGCGATCGACGACTACGACTACCGCATCGGCAAGGGTGATGTATTGAGCATCATCGTCTACGACCATCCGGAGCTGACGATCCCTTCCGGCAGCGAGCGCAGTGCCGAGGAGGCCGGCAACACCGTCCACCAGGATGGCACCATCTTCTATCCCTTCATCGGGCGCGTCGAGGTGGCCGGTCGAACCGTCACAGAGGTGCGCGACGAGCTGGCGCGGCGCCTCGAGCCCTATATCGCCGCACCCCAGGTTGAGGTGAAGATCGCCGCCTTCAATTCGCAGGAGGTGCAGGTCACCGGCGAGGTGAATGAGCCTGCCCGCCTGCCGGTCACCAATGTGCCGATGACGGTGCTGGATGCCATCAGCCTCACCGGTGGGCTTGGGCCCCAGGCCAACTGGCACGACGTGATCCTGCTGCGCGACGGCGAGCAGCGAACCCTCTCGCTTTATGACATGCTCAACGAGGGCGAGCTCAGTCAGGACCTGCTGCTGCAGGACGGCGATGTGCTGCATGTGCCGGACCTGGGCAGCCAGCAGGTCTTTGTGATGGGCGAGGTGGGCGAGCCCCAGGCCCTGCCCATGGGCCGCTCGCCCATGAGCCTGACCGAGGCGCTCACTCGCGCCGGCAGCTTCAACGAGGCCCAGGCCGACGCCAGTGGTATCTTCGTCTTCCGCCGCCAGCCGGAGCGCAGCGACAAGCTGGCAACCGTCTACCAGCTGGATGCCCGCAATGCCGCCGCCATGGTGCTGGGCACCGAGTTCCGGCTCGAGCCCACCGATGTCGTCTACGTGACCACCACGCCGCTGGGCCGCTGGAACCGCGTGATTGGCCAGCTGCTGCCCACCGTTACGGCGGTCTATCAGGTCACGCGGACGACACGTGACGCCAATGACCTCCGCGACGACTTCTGATGTTCCAGCACCTGCTTGTCGTCTGCACCGGTAACATCTGCCGCAGCCCGGTGGCCGCCGCCATGCTCGCGGCGGCCCTGCCCGGGCGGCGGGTCGACTCCGCCGGCCTCGGCGCCCTGGTCGGCCACGGCGTCGAGCCCACCGCCCGTGAGCTCGCCGAGGCCGACGGCCTGGACGTGGCCGACCACCAGGCCCGCCAGCTAACCGAGGCCATGCTCCAGGCCGCCGACCTGATCCTGGTGATGAGCGAAGGCCAGCGCCACGCAGTCGCCGACCTCGCCCCCGCGGCATTAGGCAAGACCATGCTGCTCGGCAAATGGCTCGATGAAGGCCGTGGCCGCGAGATCCCCGACCCCTACCGGAAGAGTCGGGAAGCGTTTGCGCATGTGCATGGGTTGCTAAGGGAGGCCACCGGGGAGTGGGCGAAGCGGTTGTAGGAGCTACAAGGGGCAAGGGGAAAGTAGAAAGTGACAAGGTGAAAGGGAAGGGCCACACCAAGGCAATTCAGATGCGCCGACGGTAGGCGTGGATAAGGCCCTGCAGCATGCTGGAAATTTCCCGAGTCTCCTCGGTCAGGCGCTTTCCTGCGGCCCTATCGATGTAGCCGATCTCTATGCCGATATAGATCTGGGTCCTGAGCTCGCCACATGAGCCTTTGGCAAAACCGAGGAAGCGGATCTTCTCCTTTTGGCTCTCTCGTTCGAAGCCTTCAGCGATATTGCTGGCGATGGACAGCGCAGACCGGGTGATCTGGTCTCGAAAGCCAAAGTCCCTCGAGCCGCGAAAAATGGTGTAGATCTCGGTGCAGAGCCGCGCGGACCGCTTCCAGACCTTTAGATCCTCGAACCTCATGGCCGTCTCCCTGGCAGCGTTTCATCTTCAAGGTAGCATTCGGGAGCCATGCCACCACTCGGGCGCTGTCGGTTCTACTTTCCACTTTTTACTTTCTACTGACTTCCTTGCTACTTCCGTAACCGGTTGAAAAGACACCCATGACAGACCCCACTCAGAACCCTCCTCGCCCCACCACACCCGCGGATGATGAGATAGATCTCGGCCGCCTCTTCGGCCTGCTGCTGGACCACAAGTGGTGGATCATCGGCATCACCTTCCTGTTTGCCCTGGGGGGCGTGGCCTATGCCCTGCAGGCGACGCCGATCTACCGGGCGGATGCGCTGGTGCAGGTGGAGGACAAGGCGGGGATGAGCAACCCGCTGGAAGACGTGCGGGCCATGCTCGGCGAGGAGCCGAGCACCGATGCGCAACTGGGGATCCTGCGCTCGCGGCTGGTGCTCGGTCGCGCCGTGGACCAGGAGCGGCTCGATCTGGTGGTGCAGCCAACGCGTTTCCCGGTCATCGGTGACTTCCTGGTGCGGCTCGGCATCGAGCGGCCCGGCTTCGCCGAGAGCAGCGTCTGGGCCGGAGAAACGCTCAATATCGGGGAGTTCCAGGCCGATTCGCCACTGACCGGCGAAGCTTTCACGCTGACGGCTGGGGAGGGGGGATATTACAGCCTCTCTCTGGAGGGGCAGTCCCTTGGGGAAGGTGAAGTCGGCAAGGACAGTACCTTCCTGGATGGCCAGGTCACGCTGCGGGTAGCCGAGATCCTGGCGGCACCGGGCGCCGAGTTCACCCTGATCAAGCGCTCCCGCCTGGCGGCCATCAATGACCTGCGCTCACGGTTCAGCGTCAGCCAGCAGGGCAGCGACAGCGGCCTGCTGGACCTGGCCCTCACCGATCCCGATCCGAGCCGTGCCGTGCGCACTCTGGATGCCATCAGCGAGATCTACCTGACCCAGAACATCCAGCGCCAGAGCGCCGAGGCCGAGCAGAGCCTCGACTTCCTGGAGGGCCAGGAGCCGGAGATTCGCGAACAGTTGCGTGCCGCCGAGAATGCTCTCAACGCCTACCGCACCGAGCGCGACAGCGTCGATCTATCCCTGGAGACTAAGTCGATCCTGGAGCGACTGGTCAACCTGGAGGCCCAACTCAACGAGCTGGAGTTCACCGAGTCCGAAGTGTCACGGCGTTTCTCTTCCAGCCACCCGACCTATTCGGCCCTGCTGGAGAAGAAGCAGCAGCTGATCGATGAGCGCGAGCGGCTGAACCAGCGGATCGAGAGCCTGCCGGAAACCCAGCAGCAGGTGCTGCGGCGCACCCGCGACGTGGAGCTCAACCAGGAGATCTACCTGCAGCTGCGCAACAAGATCCAGGAGATGAAGATCGCCAAGGCCAGCACCGTGGGCAACGTGCGCATCCTCGATGAAGCGGTGGTGCAGCCCAACCCGGTGGAGCCTAAGAAGCCGCTGATCGTTGTAATGGCGACGCTGCTGGGTAGCATGCTCTCGGTGGGCCTGGTGCTGGGCCGCGGCCTGCTGCGTCGCGGGGTGGAATCGCCCGAGCAAGTCGAGGAGGTCGGCCTGCCCGTCTATGCCAGCGTGCCGCTTTCTGACGAACAGCAGAAGTTGGTCCAGCGGGTGAGGCGCCGTCACGAGCGCCATGGCCATAACATTGTCACCGGCATCCTGGCCGAGCGGGCCCCGGCGGATACCGCCGTGGAGGCGCTGCGCGGGCTGCGCACTAGCCTGCACTTCGCCATGCTGGAAGCCGGCGACAATCGGCTTATGATCACCGGGCCGAGCCCCGGGATCGGTAAGAGCTTCCTCTCCGTCAACCTGGCGACTGTCTGTGCCCTGGGCGGCCAGAGGGTACTGGTGTTGGACGCCGACATGCGCAAGGGCCATATCCACCACGCCTTTCGCGGTCACAGCGAAAGCGGCCTCTCGGAACTGCTTTCCGGCAAGGCGGCCTGGGGGGAGGTGGTGCGTGACAGCGGCATCGAGAACCTGAGCTATGTGGCGCGCGGCACGGCACCGCCCAACCCCGCCGAACTGCTGATGAACGCCAGCTTCACCGCCTTCCTCGAGCAGGCCAGCCGCGAGTTCGACCTGGTGATCCTCGACACCCCCCCGGTGCTGGCCGTGACCGATGCCGCTCTGGTCGGCAAGCAGTGTGGCACCAGCCTGATGGTTGCCCGTTTCCAGCTGAACCCGGCCAAGGAACTGCAGATCGCCACCCGCCGCCTCGAGACCGCCGGTGTCACCGTCAAGGGCGCCATCCTGAACGCCATGGAGCGCAAGGCCGCCACCCGGTATGGCTATGGCTATTACAACTATGCCTACCGCTAGACCCTGATGCAGCGGGGTCAGAACCCAAGGGCTCGACACCGTGCCTGATCGACTTGTGAGCACAGGCCATGTCTTGGGAATCAAGGTACGGACACTTATGTCTCTTTTTGGCGACAGGGCGCCTTGTTCGGCAACCGCCCTCTATCCCTGCTGGCACGCATCCCGCTAGAGTCACGACCCGCTCTGACGTACAATCCTCTCCCCGTAAATAATACTTTGCCGAGGGCCCAGGTGGACTCACTCGGTGAGACGAGAACTGCAGGGTTCGAGGACATGCCCGGTGCGACCTCCGGGCGGTAGCGTTCCCGTGACATGGCTGAAGGTGACTCCAAAAAATGAACAATTCTCCGGACGGGCCGGCACCGCGATACGCTAGCGACGATGAGATCTCCCTGGTGGACCTCGCCAAGATCCTGATCAGGCGCTGGAAGCTGATGGCAGTGACCTTTCTGGTCATCGTGCTGGGTGCCCTGGCCTATGCGCTGATGATGGAACGCACCTTCGAGTATGTCTCCCTTTATCAGGTGGCCGAGCAGGCACCCACCGATAACCGGGAAAATGGCGCACTCGAACCTCCCTCCTCGATCGTGGCCAAGACCAGCAACCTCTATCTGGGTTCCGTGACACGCCAGATCCTCGATAACGAGGGCATGGCATCGCTCCCGTTCGAGATATCTGTCGACAATCCGGAGGACACCCTGCTGGTGAAGCTGGCGTCGCAAGCCGCCGAGGCCAACGCCGCTGTGGTCGAATCCTTGCATGCCGAGGTGCTGGGGCGTATCGAGAAGGACCAGCAAGCCCTCCTCGAGCGCCGGCGCGAGGCCCTAGACCGCCAACTGGAAAGTACTCAGAGCTCCCTGGAGCTAGCCAAGGAATCCTCTAGCCCCTCTGCCGCGGAACTCGTGGCAAGCTACTCCCAGCGCGTAGCGGATATCGAGGATCGCCTGACGCAGTTGCAGGAAGGGCAGGTCGTGCAGACCGCCGTGAAGAGCCTCAAGCCATCCGGCACAAGCCGTAGCCTTGTGATGGCCTTGGCGATTGTGCTTGGTGGCATGCTGGCCGTGATGATGGCATTTCTTACTCAGTTTGCCGTGGCAGTTCGCGACAGCTTGCAGGAAGGGTAGGGGAGCTTATTCAGGGGTTACATCCCATCGCCAGGCACCCCGGCCTGACCCTTCAGCAGCCTATCTGTGACGCTCATCACTCAATAACCGGAACGATCAGCCCACCATGCTTCAACGCCTTAAAGCGCTCTACCGCCTTCTAACCACTGAACAACGCCGCCGACTGCTGCGCTTGCAAGTCTTGGTGGTGCTTATGGCCTTTGCCGAGGTAGCAGGCGTTGTCGCCATCGGCCCCTTCATGGCCTTGGTGGGGGATATGAGCCGTGTGCAAGGGGAGGGCAACCTGGCTCAGCTCTACCAGGCTACTCCCTTTACCGATCCCGCCGAATTCCTCTTCTGGCTGGGAATCGCCGTGCTCGTCGCACTTACCGGTGCCGCGGCCGTCTCCATGTTTACGGCCTGGCGGCTGGCACTCTATGCCAACCAGGTCGGAGCCGAACTGAGCATCCGGCTCTACAAGCACTACATGCAGCAGCCCTGGCTTTTCCACGCAAGTTGTTCCAGCAGCCAGTTGACCAACCAGATTGCCCAGGAATGCAACCGCATAACTGGCCAAGTAATTCGCCCGCTGATGATGATGAACGCCAAGGCGGTACTGGCGCTGGTCATGGCCTTGGCGATCTTCCTGTTCAATCCCATGGTGGCGATGGTAGGGATGGCCCTTTTTTCCGGTGCCTATCTGGTGCTTTACCGTACCGTTCGACGCAAGCTGGCCAGTAACGGCCAGGCGATCACACGCTCCAACCGCGAAAGATTCAAGCTGATGAACGAGGGATTCGGCGGCATCAAGGACGCATTGCTGCTGGGGCGCCAAGCCGACTTCAACCAGCGCTTCGAGGCCAGCAGTCGCATCTTTGGCCGTGCGCAGGGGACTACCCAGGCGCTCTCTCAGGTTCCGCGCTACGCTATGGAGCTGATCGCCTTCGGCGCGGTGATCTTTCTGGTGCTCTATCTGCTGGCCGCTCACCAAGGCAACCTTGGTACCATCTTACCGGTGCTGTCCATCTATGCCCTTGCGGGTTTCAAGCTGCTGCCAGCTTTCCAGCAGGTCTACACCAGCGTTGCTCAGCTGAGAGGCAACCTGGCCGCCTTCGACAGTCTGGAGGAAGACCTAAAGGCCAGCCAACACGCCAGCACAGGCACACCTGCAGAGAAGGCTGGCCATCTCGTTCCTCGCCACGAGGTTCGTCTGGACAACGTTACGTTCCATTATCCAGGCAAGGAAGAAGTTGCGCTTAACGGCCTGACCCTGACCCTGCCGGTCAACAAGGTGATCGGCCTGGTGGGTGCCTCCGGCTCCGGCAAGTCCACCGCCATTGACATGCTACTGGGGCTGATCGAGCCCGAGAAGGGGGCGCTTTTAGTGGATGGCCAGCCCTTGGCCCCGGAACAGAAGCGCGCATGGCAGAACAGCCTGGGTTTCGTGCCCCAGAGCATTTTCCTGACCGATGCCAGTATCCGTGAGAATATCGCCTTCGGACTTCCTCCCGAGCAAATCGACGATGCACGGGTGGAAAAGGCTCTGCGCCTGGCGCATCTGGAGGAACTGCTGGAACGTCTTCCCGAAGGGCTGGATTCGGTGGTGGGAGAACGCGGTATTCAGCTTTCCGGCGGACAGCGGCAACGCATTGGTATCGCTCGGGCGCTCTATGACGATGCCGAGGTGCTTGTGCTGGATGAAGCCACCAGCGCTCTGGACGGCATCACAGAAAAGTTGGTGATGGACGCCATTCACGACTTCTCTGGCAAGAAGACCATCATCATGATCGCCCATCGCCTGGCAACTGTTAAACAGTGCGATACCATCTATCTGCTTAAAGATGGCCAAGTCAGCGATCAAGGTTCCTACTACGAGCTAGCTGAACGGAACGTAATTTTCCAGCGTATGGCTGATCACGCATAGCAAAGACGATATAAAATGGGATTAGTTGATTGATTGTTAAGCAAATATTTGATGATGAAGAGCCTTTCGAAGGTCCTTTCTATATCAGAAATTTTCCACAGATCCCTGTAATAAATTCAGTTTAAGTATGTAAGCATATGAAAAATAAATATGGTTTGGTTATACAAGGGCCCCTCCGTTCCTTAGGTCGTTCTGGCAGCACGGCAAATATAGCATTGAGCAATCTTGATTCGGAGGATGTTGTAAATTTTTTCTGCATTCCAACTGTTGTTAATTATTTTGAAAAATTTAATAACTTGGAAAAAATAGTATGTGTGGTTTGGGATGATGAAGATAAAAAGGATGTCGAGCTTCTACAAAATATTGTAGGCCATGAGAATATAAAGGTCATAAAAGACAGGACAAAACCTGTTTTAACTAGCGGTGGAGTGGTTCCTGGAAATAATAAGTATAGACAGTTTTATTCAACTCTAAAAGGCTTGGAGTTTTTAAAAAAGGAAGGTGTCTCTCATATCATTAAAGTTCGTTCTGATCAATCATTAGATATCAATAAGTTGATCGAAGATTTTGAGACGGTCCAAAAAATTCGCAAAGACACTGTTATGGTTCCCAGGGTGGTTAAGAATAAAGCGGATCATCTTGCAGATTTTTACTTTGTTTCAGAAATAGAGCTTTTTGAATTGTTGTTAAAAGATTTTCTTGAAAATAAAGAAATATTTCATCATGTGCATACAGATTTGTTCTATTGTTGGGCTAAGAGGTTTTTAGGGCAACCATATTTGCCATATTTTTTCTCAAAAACTGATCTTTTTAAAGAGTATGTGCTTAAGGCATGGAATTTTGGTTTTTGTCCAGCCTCTAAAAAAGTTTATTCTAGTATTGTTTGGCGAGGTGAGAATCTGGCTTATAGCGCAACCGATAACATTTTCCTTGAAGATATTGATTATAATTTAGTGCTTAGGCAAGATCAGATTATTGGTAAGCCGACACTTTACTGGTTATTTTTTTCGAGAATAAAAAGGAATATAATTAATTCATATAAAAAATTTTTTTATTTCAGGCGCAATATTTGAATGAATGTTTTGTAGCCAAGCGATAATTTTGGCTCTCTTTGTTTAGAGAGATGCCGTTAATATCATCTCTCGTAAGTTTTCGCATAAACTGATGGGTTGCGTACTTTTCGGAATATTTTTATTGTATCTTTGGTAGAGCTATCGTTATGAAGAAGTTGGTTGTCGATCTTGATGGTACTATTACAAAAAATGATACTTCAGATTACAGGAATGTATCCCCAAATCTGGAGGTCGTAGACAAGTTGCGCTTCTTTAAAAGCCTCGGATACGAAATTATTATCCAGACTGCTCGCAATATGCGAACCTACGAAGGCAACGTCGGCAAGATCAATATACACACACTGCCGATCATCACAGAATGGCTCGACAGGCATAAGGTTCCCTATGATGAAGTTCATGTAGGTAAACCTTGGTGTGGTTTTCATGGGTTCTATGTCGATGACCGGGCTGTTCGTCCGTCCGAATTTATCCGAATGAGCCCTGAAGAAATTGAAAGCTTGATAGCAGGGGAGCATCGATAATGTTCCTGATTATGTCTGCTGCCTATATTAGCCAAGAACTGAGGTCCGAGTTCGGCGCTTTGCCCCCAAGCTTTCTACCGCTGGGCAATCGTCGTTTGTTTCAGTATCAGATCAGCTTAGCCCCAAAGGGGGCGCAGATTTTCCTGACGCTTCCAGAATCCTTTGTGATTCCTGATTTTGATAATGAGTGGCTTTTGAAGAATGGTATTACTATCGTAAAGCTTCCTGATGGTCTGAGCTTGGGAGCATCACTTGTAACAGCCTTAAATCTAGTCGATCAAGGACTGGAAGTTCCCTTGCATGTCCTTTTTGGTGACACTGTAATTGATCCCTTGCCTCATGGACAGGACCTAGTTGCTATCGCCACAGTCGAGGATAACTATGACTGGGCCGTCGTAACAGAAGACGATGATAATTGGCTGGTTAGCAGCCAGAACATTCTGGCTGAGCAAGAACACTCAGTGATAACCGGCTACTTCAAGTTTAGTAACCCGCGACAACTCATACGCTGTATCACAAAATACAGTTGGCAGTTTTTGAAAGGCCTCGGGTGTTATCGCCAAAAAATAGGCCTGAGCGAAGTGCCGGTATCCAACTGGTTGGATTTTGGGCATGCAAACACTTATTATAGATCCAAGTCGGCATATACTACACAGCGCATCTTTAATGACCTTAAAATCACATCCGATTGGATCGAGAAGTCGGGAATACATAACGAAAAGATTGAGGCAGAGGCAAATTGGTTCGAAAACATTCCGCCGATGATCCGTCGCTATACACCACAATATCTGGGACGTCCGGGGGGCATTCCAAGCGGTGCATATAGGCTTGAGTATCTGCATCATATTCCGCTGAATGAGCTCTACGTTTTTGCTGATGTTGCGCCTTTGTTGTGGAAAAAAATCCTGAAAGAGTGCCTGGCTTTTCTAAAATGTTGTTCTAATTACCCCAGTCCTGATGGCAAGTTGGAATCAGGAGTCAACTTGGATGCGATGTTCACCGAGAAAACTACAGCCAGACTTCGCACGTTTTCTCTTGAATGTGGTTTTCGAACCGATACGGTTTTTAGATACCACACCCAAGATACGGAAAGAAGAACTCTTGAACTATCTATAAATGATATTGTTCAAGGTAGTGAAGCCCAGCTC
Source organism: Halomonas ventosae (assembly GCF_004363555.1). Lineage (GTDB taxonomy): Bacteria > Pseudomonadota > Gammaproteobacteria > Pseudomonadales > Halomonadaceae > Halomonas > Halomonas ventosae. The sequence continues at coordinate 65,096 of NZ_SNZJ01000001.1, forward strand.
CCTTCTGGTGATGCTCAGAGCACTCTGGTGCATGGAGACTTTTGCTTCAGCAACGTACTTTATGAATTTCGTACAAATAGAATAAAAGTGATTGACCCACGCGGACTCACGCCAGCTGGAGAGAAGTGCATTTTTGGGGATATTCGATACGACTTGGCTAAACTTAGTCATTCAGTATTAGGTATGTATGATTGGATTGTCGCCGGCTACCATGAAACCAGTTTCGAGGGTCAAGAGATTTCAATAGCACTTCCGGAAACATCAAAACATCATGAAATACAGAAGATGTTTCTGGACATGATAGAGGCAGAATACTCTGTCAGTCCAGCTCAACTTTACGCTATGCAAGTTCATCTTTTTCTGTCCATGCTGCCTCTACACAACGACGATGTAAATCGCCAGTATGCTCTTCTCGCCAATTCGTTTCGTTTATATAACTTGATGGAGCGACATCAGCAATGATTGTTATACCGATGGCTGGACTCAGCTCCCGGTTTTTTGAAGCTGGGTATGAAAAACCAAAGTACATGCTAGAAGCTCATGGTAAGACACTTTTCGATTACGCGGTTAGTAGCTTCAGTAGATATTTTGATACTGAGATATTTATATTTATTGTGAGAGGTGACTTTGAGGCGACAAAGTTTGTGGATGAACATGCCAAGCTCTTGAATATAAAAAAATACCAGATCGTTGTTCTCGATTATGACACAAGGGGGCAAGCTGATACTGTTTACTTGGCGTTGAAAAAATTGGGTTATGTCTCTGGAGCAGTAACAATATTTAACATTGATACTTATCGCCCAGGTTTCAAGCATCCAGATTTTCTTGAATCATGTGACGGATATTTAGAAGTGTTTAAAGGCGATGGTGAGCATTGGTCTTTTGCGAAGCCAATCAATACAGAAGAAAGTAATCTGATTGAGAAAACGGCAGAGAAAAAACGTATATCCGATTTGTGCAGTACAGGTTTGTATTACTTTTCAAATATATCAGATTTTATGAGTGCGTTTCATGAGGCAGCCTCACAGCCTAAAGAAGAATGGCCGAAGGGTGAGCTATATATAGCCCCTATGTATAATACACTCATAGATAAAGGGAAGAAAATAAAATATAGCCTCGTCACTCGTGAGGATGTTGTGTTCTTTGGAACACCAGATGAGTATTCATGCTTTATGGATATATCTTAATTTAAGTGCTGCGCAATAGTTAAGATCGCGTGCTCTAATAAATCTCTATAAGATTTTTTTATTTAAAGGAAGTTTCTTTGATGTTTGATGGTAAAGTAATCCTTATTACTGGCGGCACAGGTTCTTTTGGGCATATTTTTGTCCCCATGCTTTTGGAACAATTTGATCCCAAAAAAGTAATAATTTTTTCTCGTGATGAGATGAAGCAGTGGGAGATGGCCAAGAAGTTCCAGAGTGATACACGTGTGCGTTTCTTCATCGGCGACGTTCGTGACCGGGATCGTATCTACCGTGCCCTGGACGGTGTCGATTACGTGGTGCATGCGGCAGCCACCAAGATCGTGCCCACTGCCGAGTACAACCCCTTCGAGTGCGTCAAGACCAACGTCATCGGCGCCATGAACCTGATCGATGCCTGCATCGACAAGGGCGTGAAGAAGGTGGTGGCCCTCTCCACCGACAAGGCCAGCAGCCCCATCAACCTGTACGGCGCCACCAAGCTGACCTCCGACAAGTTGTTCGTGGCGGGTAACTCCTACGCCGGCGGCCATGACACCCGCTTTGCCGTGGTGCGCTACGGCAACGTCATGGGCTCTCGCGGCTCGGTGATTCCGTTCTTCATGTCGATCCGTGACAAGGGCGTACTGCCGATCACCGATGATCGCATGACTCGCTTCATGATCAGCCTGGAGCAGGGCGTCGAGCTCGTCTGGCACGCCTTCGAGGACATGGAGGGCGGCGAGATCTACGTCAAGAAGATCCCCTCCATGAAGGTCACCGACCTGGCCCGGGTGGTGGCGCCAGACGCCCAGCAGGAGGTGGTGGGCATCCGCCCCGGCGAGAAGCTCCATGAGCAGATGATCGGTGCCGAGGATGCCTACTACACTTACGAGTACCCCGAGCACTTCAAGATCCTGCCGGCGATCAACAGCTGGGACCAGGACGCCAATCGCATCAAGGATGGCAAGAAGGTGCCGGAAGGTTTCATCTACGCCAGCGACAACAATGCCGAATGGATGAGCGACGGCGAACTCAAGAGGTGGATCGACGCCAACTGGGAAAAGATTGGAGCGATCTGATGATTCCCTACGGACGCCAGGACATCCAGCAGGCCGATATCGACGCAGTAATGGCGGTGCTGCAGTCGGACTTCCTGACCCAAGGCCCGGTGGTGCCACGCTTCGAGCAGGCGGTGGCCGACAAGGTTGGGGCACGCCATGCGTTGGCGGTGAACAGCGCCACCTCGGCGTTGCATGTCGCCTGCCTGGCGCTGGGCCTGGGGGAGGGCGATTGGCTGTGGACCTCGCCGATCACCTTCGTCGCCTCCGCTAACTGTGGGCTGTATTGTGGCGCCAAGGTCGACTTCGTGGACATCGACCCGCGCACCTACAACCTCTGCCCCCGGGCCTTGGAGGCCAAGCTCGAGCAGGCCGAGCGGGCAGGGCGGTTGCCCAAGGTGGTAGTGGCGGTGCACCTCTGCGGCCAGCCCTGCGACATTCAGGCGATCCATGCCCTCGGGCAACGCTACGGCTTCCGGGTCATCGAGGACGCTTCTCACGCCATCGGCGGCCAGTACCAGGGCGAGTACATCGGCAGCGGGCGCTACAGCGATATCACCGTCTTCAGCTTCCACCCGGTGAAGATCATTACCACCGCCGAGGGCGGCATGGCGTTGACCAATGACGATGCCCTGGCCAGCCGCATGGACCTGCTGCGCAGCCATGGCATCACCCGCGACCCGGCGCTGATGACCCATGAGACCGATGGCCCCTGGTACTACCAGCAGGTCGAACTGGGCTTCAACTACCGCATGACTGAACTGCAGGCGGCCCTGGGGCTCTCGCAGCTGGAGAGGCTGGATGACTACGTGGCGCGGCGCAACGCCCTTGCTGCCTGCTATGATGACCGCCTGGCCGCGTTGCCCGTGACCACGCCCTGGCAGCATCCCGACAGCTATTCCGGGCGCCACCTGTATGTGATTCGCCTTCAACTCGACCAGATCGGCGCGACCCATCGCCAGGCGTTCGAGGCGCTGCGCGAGCAGGGCATCGGCGTGAACCTGCACTACATTCCCGTGCACACCCAGCCCTACTATCGGGAGCTCGGTTTCACGACAGGGGACTTCCCTGCTTCGCAAGCGTACTACGCCGAAGCGATCAGCCTGCCGCTCTATCCCACCATGACGTATGCCCAACAGGATGAGGTGCTGGCAGCTCTGAGGTCGGCACTGGTATGAAGGCGATACTTTTACTGCAGGCACGGACCAATTCTTCACGCTTACCAGGTAAGGTTTTACTGCCGGTAGCGGGGATGCCGCTTGTAGTGTTGGCTGCACTTCGTGCCGGAAACTCAGGACACCGCGTTGTTGTTTTAACCTCCGGTGAGTCTTCAGACGACGCTTTGTGTGGGTTGCTGGATGAATGGGACGCTGACTATTTTAGGGGTGATTTAGAGAACACGCTAAAGCGTTTTGTGGATGCTCTGGAGAGTGAGCCTGATGACAAGATTGTCGTTAGGCTGACCGGGGATAATGTATTCCCTGATGGGGTCTTCATTGATAGGATGATTGAATATTTTGAACATAGGGACGTGGCTTATCTCTGCTGCAGTGGTAGTGAGTCAGGCCTCCCCTACGGTGTGAGTGCTGAAGTCACCCGTGTAAAATATCTGCGTGAAGCTCACCATGAAACTACATCAAAATTCGATCGTGAGCATGTAACCCCGTGGATTGTCTCAAAGTATGGTCAAAAAAACTTTGATTATTATCGATATTTTAATATGGCGCAGTATCGGTGCACCGTTGATACGCTAGATGATTACCTTCTGGTGAACAAGCTGTTTTATAATAAAAATAATGCTGTGTACATTTCGCTTGAAGAGCTGCTTTACAAGCTCAAGAGAGTTTCTTTAGATGTGGTTTCCCAAACTCCTGCTCATCGGATGGTGCTGGGGACAGCTCAGTTTGGTCTAGAATATGGTATTGCCAATAGCCTGGGGCGTCCAAAGCAGGATGTAGTGAACAACCTAGTCCATGCTGCCATTGCCAATGGTGTGAAATATCTCGATACCGCACGTGCTTATGGTGAGAGTGAGCGAGTTGTTGGGAAGGCGCTAGCTGGAGGCTGGAGCTCTAGGGTAGACACAATTACCAAGCTTTCGCCCTTTAGTGATTGCCCTGAAGACGCAGGCCCAGATGTGGTCAGGGCATACGCAGAGCGTAGCGTCTTGCAGTCTTGTCACGCCTTGGGTGTCAAAAAGCTTGACGTCCTCATGTTGCATCGTGCTGATCACTTAACCGCATGGAATAGTGCCGTATGGGATGCAGTTGTTCAACTGAAACAACAGGCGTTTATAGGTCAGTTAGGTGTTTCCTTGCAAACGCCAGAGGAGGCGTTACAAGCTCTTGACTTTGAAGATATTTCATTCATTCAACTACCCTTCAATATACTTGATTACCGGTGGGATGGGGTGATCAAGAAAATATCTGCTGTTCGTCAGTCTCGCTCATTAATTGTTCATGCTCGTAGCTCTTTACTACAAGGACTATTGAGCAGCGAAAGTGAGAAGTTGTGGAAGCGGGCCAAGTGCTCAAACTTTTCTGAAGTGACAGGGTGGCTTAGCGAAAAGGCTAAGCATTATACTAATGGCAATGTCGTTGAGCTGTGTTTCCGCTATTCACTTTCGCAGGACTGGATAGATGGAGTAGTGGTTGGTGTCGATAGCAGAAATCAGCTTCTTGAAAATATCATTATGGCTGGTGAGAAGCGTTGGAGCGGCGACCAGTTGAAGAGAATTGTCTCAGATCGTCCAAGAGTCACCAAGGAAACCCTTAATCCAGCTACCTGGAAGCATGAAGATGAGTAGCAAGCTGCAGCAGCATTTTTCCCTTCAGGGTAAACAAGTTTTGGTCACTGGTGCAACGGGCTATCTTGGGCGTGCCATGGCTCTTGGGCTGGCGGAACTCGGCGCACATGTGCTGATTAATGGTCGTTGTCATGAGCGGGTGATGGAAAGGGTGGCTAAGCTACGAGAAACAGGACTTACAGCTAGCCCGGCAGTTTTTGATATTAACAATGAAGCTGAAGTTGATAAGTGGTTTTCTGAGTGTTGCAGCTCTCCTCTTCATGGAATCGTCAATAATGCCTATGCTGGTGGTGCTGGGTCGATTGAGACTGCTGTAGAAAGCGACTATAGAAACAGCTATGAAGTGTCACTTGTCTCAGCACACCGAATTTTGCGGCATGGACTACCGTGCTTGCGTTCCGCAATAAGTGCTGATGGTGCTGCTTCAGTAGTGAACATAGGCTCCATGTATGGAATGGTCAGTCCAGACCAGAGAGTCTACGAGGACAAGCGGGTTAGCAATCCTCCCTTCTACGGTGCAGCCAAGGCTGCGTTACTCCAGTGGACGCGCTATGCCGCCTGCGAGTTTGGCAGTGAAGGCATTCGTATAAACGCCATTTCTCCTGGACCTTTTCCTTCTGAAGACGTGCAAGAGGGTACCCCCGAATTTGTTGTCAAACTGGCGGCAAGGGTGCCGTTGGGCAGGGTCGGCCGGGCCGATGAAATCCAAGGGCCCTTAGCATTTTTAATCTCAGACGCTTCTAGTTTCGTTAATGGAGCCAACCTCGTTGTCGATGGAGGCTGGACATGCTGGTAGTGTTCCGCGCCGATGCCTCGCTGGAAATCGGCACCGGCCATATAATGCGTTGTCTGACCTTGGCCGAAGCCCTCACGGCGCAGGACGCCGCGTGCCACTTCCTCTGTCGGGAGCACGTGGGGCACCTGTGTGATGCAATCGAGGCGCGGGGCTTTACCGTGCACCGATTGCCCAGGATGAGCCAGGGAGGCAGTGCCACCGATACAGATGACGCCTCACTGGATCATGCGCACTGGCTGGGCACCACCTGGGAGCAGGACGCAGAAGCCTGTGGTCGCCTGATGGCGCAGTTGGCCCCAGACTGGCTGGTAGTGGACCACTATGCGCTAGACTCCCGCTGGGAATCTACCGTGTTGCCTAAGCAAACCCGTCTACTGGTCATCGACGACCTCGCCGACCGACCCCATCGCGCCGACCTGTTGCTCGATCAGAACCTGGGGCGTGCGGCCGAGGACTATGCCGGCCTGCTACCGGCGGAGTGTCGGGTCATGGCCGGCCCGCGGTTTGCCTTGTTACGGCCGGAGTTTGAGGCCCTGCGAGAGAGGAGCCTGGCCCGCCGGCGCCGGCAGCCGGGGCTCAAACGCTTGCTGATCACTCTGGGCGGCGTCGACAAGGATAATGCCACCGGCCAGGTACTCGACACGCTCAAGGCCTGCGATCTGCCGGACGACCTCGGGATCACTGTGGTGATGGGCGCAACAGCCCCTTGGTTGGATGATGTCGAGGCCAGCGCGTCTCGACTGCCCTGGACAACCGAAGTGGTGGTCAACATCTCGGACATGGCCCGTCGCATGGCCGAGGCGGATCTTGCCATCGGCGCCGCTGGCAGTACCTCTTGGGAGCGCTGTTGCCTCGGCCTGCCCACCCTGATGCTGGTACTGGCCGAGAATCAGCGGGCCATTGCCCGGGCGTTGGATAAAGCTGGCGCGGCCCGCTGTTTGGGGGTTCCCAGTGAGCTAGACGATCTGCCCAGACATCTTGCCACACTTCAGGCACCCGATACCCTGCAGGTCATGAGCCGCGCCGCCGCCCTATTGTCGGCAGGGGAAGGGGTGAATACGCTCTGCCATGCCATGTATCAAGAGGACGCACTGGCATGACACCGCCTGCTACCACATTACGCCCCCTCCAGGAAGCCGATCTCGCCCAGTTGCGCCATTGGCGCAACCATCCCGAGGTGCGCCGCTACATGTATACCCGGCATGAGATCGGCGAGGCCGAGCACCGGGCCTGGTTCCAACGCGCTCAGGTAGACCCGCACCGTCATCTGCTGCTGGCCGAACGGGAAGCGCAGCCGTTCGGCTTCGTCAACATTCAGCTCGAGGATGCTGAGGCACAGCGTGCTACTTGGGGATTCTATCTCGCCCCCTATGCGCCGCGCGGCAGCGGCCAGGCGCTGGGGCGCGCTGCCCTGGCCCATGCCTTTGGTGATTTAGGGCTGCACAAGCTGTGTGGCGATGCGTTGGCCGGCAATGAGCGTTCGCTCCGTTTCCACGAGCGCCTGGGCTTCACTCGTGAAGCCCACCTCCGCGACCATCACTTCGATGGCCACACCTATCATGATGTCATTGGCTTCGGACTGCTCCGTAGCGAATGGCAAGCGCATCAAGGAGCCTGACATCCCATGACGCTTCCCGCTATCGAGATCGCCGGCCGCCGTATTGCGGCCGATCAGCCTCCGTATATCATCGCCGAGCTCTCTGCCAACCATAACGGCAAGCTGGAAACGGCCATGCGCATCATCGAAGAGGCTGCCAAGGCCGGTGCCGATGCCGTCAAGCTGCAGACCTACCGCCCCGATACCATCACCCTCGACTGCGACAGTGACGACTTCAAGATCAAGGGTGGGCTGTGGGACGGGCGCACCCTCTACGAGCTCTACGAGGAGGCGCACATGCCCTGGGAGTGGCACCAGCCGCTCTTCGAGCACGCCCGCAATCTTGGCATCACCATCTTCAGCTCACCTTTTGACACCACCGCTGTCGACCTGCTGGAAGAGCTAGGCGCGCCGGCCTACAAGATCGCCTCCTTCGAGGCCGTCGACCTGCCGCTGATCGAGTATGTGGCCCGGACCGGTAAGCCGATGATCATCTCCACCGGAATGGCCGACGCCGAGGAGATCCAGGAAGCCATCGACGCCGCCCGCGGCGCTGGCTGCGAGCAGCTGGTGATCCTGCACTGCGTCAGCGGCTATCCGGCGCCGGCGGAGGACTACAACCTGCGCACCATCCCAGACATGGTCGAGCGCTTCGGCCTGGTCACCGGGCTTTCCGACCACACCATCGACAACACCACCGCCATCACCAGTGTCGCGCTGGGGGCCAGCCTGATCGAGAAGCACTTCACCCTGGACCGCAACGGTAGCGGCCCCGACGACAGCTTCTCACTGGAGCCCGCCGAACTTGCCGCCTTGTGCCGCGATGCCAAGACGGCCTGGCAGGCCCTGGGCAAGGTCGACTATGGAAGAAAGTCTAGCGAACAGGGCAATGCCCAGTTCCGTCGTTCTCTGTATTTCGTGAAGGATTTGAAGGCAGGGGACGTAATTACCGAAGAGGCTGTGAGAAGTGTCAGGCCGGGTTATGGGTTGGCGCCGAAATATCTTTCTAATGTTGTAGGCCTTGAAGTTAAAAAGGATATAGTAGCCAATACTCCTGTAATTAGGGTTGTACTTTCTGGTGGAATTCTGGAATGAGTTGGATAAGTTGATCAAACAAACTGGCTAAGATTGTACGACTTCTTTTTCAGTAACCTATCTGCGGCTTTCGCTGAGTCGGGCCCATGTGACGGATTCAACATCGCTGCTATATTTATTGTTTGAATCCTGAATTTAAGGATGTATTGAGGCTAAGGCGGTATATGTCAAATCAATGCGGTTGCTGTGTAATAATATCACCAAGGTCCGCAGTCTGTTTGCGAAAATCTTGGACAGTATGCGTCTAGCTGTCGGGCACCGGGTGATTAATTACCCTCTTGGTAAATAGCGCTGGCCGTTTGGCCTGCCATTCTTACATCGCTGGAACCGGTGATTGATGGTGCAACGCCTCCTGCGGGATATGGTGATTGGACAGCCAATAGTACCGATTCAGCGTCTGTTCCAGGTCCTCGCCTGATGCATAGCGTCGAGTGGTAAGTACACGCTGATGCGACCGTTGAAGCGTTCCACCATGCCGTTGGTCTGAAGTTGTCCTGGCTTGATCAAGCGGTGCTCGATGTTATGAGCCTGGCACTCTAATCTTGCCCACGACGAGGCCACTACCCGAAAAGCTTGGCATGAGTGATACGAGATGGCCACCAACAGGGGCATTGAAGCCTTGCGAAGCTTCGCCAAGCGGCTGGCCCCGTACCTCGAATGGATCCTGTCCAGCATCGGCCCCGGCTGAGCACCAGAATTCTGGTGGGCATAAATAACCGAAACAAGGTCATCAAGCGGATGACCTACTGGTACCGCGATACGGCGTACTTCTTCTTGAATATCGGTGCCGCATTTCCCGGCAAAATGCGATGAGCCATGTTTAATTATGCAAAGTGTTAATAAGATATTTTTTTTGGTGGAATCCCCTTTCCAATTAATGCAGGCATATGAGTACATAAAAATCAATGAATGCGAAAATTACTTTATTCTCTGTAGGAAAAATGCGCTTCAAAAAAATAATCTACAGATGCTTTCGCTCTCTAAGTTTCTAAACATACCAATCTCAAGGATGCGTCAGAAGCGGTCGCTCCTATTGTTGGTTGTTGCATCGTTATTTTTTTCCATTAGATGTGACAAGGTTGTTTTCGGAGATGAGAATAGCATACTGTTTAAGATCGTGAAATTATTCGTAAATAGTTCAAAAATTATAATGTTAGACGATGGTGTTGCTTCTGTAAACTCTTCTAGCACATGGACAAGGTTCACAATATTCCCTGCCCCTGGCTGTATTGATAATGACTTTAGATACTTGTCGAAGTTGATTGTGAATGCAAAGGTAAGTGCTTCGGAAGGAAAGATAATAATTGTGGGTGGTAAACTTTCTGAAGTGGGTATTTGCACTAAAGAAGATTATTTCCAGTGCTTAGATTTTGTCATTAACGATATCAGATTAAAGTACCCAAAGGCCATAGAGATTATATATATACCCCACCGGGGTGAATCTAATTATAATTGCTACTTCACGCAAACTATACGTGAGCGTTACAATGTGAAAGTGTCAGAGAATGAGCTCCCTGTAGAGTTAGTGGAAGTTGAGTTTGGCATCAATATCTTGCTGGTGGCTTCATTTATCTCGACGGCAATTTTCTCTATGTCATTGATTTATAAAGAGGCTGAGTTCGTTTTTTACGAGATTCCAGACTGCCATATAATATCAAGGAAAGAATCTGTTCTGGGATTGTACGAATATTTGCACAAGAATGGTTATAAAGTTGTTAAAGTTAACTCGTGAGATAACTATTCATATCTTGAGTATTTAATATATAAATCAACCCAATGACAATCACTGTTAGTGATTATTAAACATGGTTGCAAGTATAAAGCATGTGGCACTCTTCAAGATGACTACTTCATAACCTAATTTGGACTATTATGAAAATTTCCCTTTCCTCCATAGTGGGAGGGACAGTTTTTTTATCTTTTTTCCACACAGTGCTGCGATTATCACCTGCTAGCCCGATTAGCGGATTCGTAGCTATTTCTCCTGCCCTTTTTGTTGTACTAATTCTGAGGAGTCGTCACGCTAGGTTATCTTTTTTGCTCTATCTTGCGCTAACATTTTATTCGCTCATGGCTACTTTTGTATTCTCTCAAGGCTATGAGCATTTTTTAGTGATGCATTTCCATATTCTCAAGATTTTTATCCTCTTTACCGCATCTGTTTATTTTATTACTTGCAGGGGTGGTGATGCTTTTTTTAGCATTGTTCGCACCTTTTTTTTTGTTTCATTGATAGTGGCGTTCTTTGAAAGATTTACCGATATTCACATGCCAAATGTTAATGATGTTTATGCCCCTTATACCATGTATTCTTTTTTTTGGAATCAGAATGAGTTTGCAACTGGCATAGTTGCTTTTTTGCCGATCTATCTCGCGCTTGAAAAAAATAAGATTTTCAAAGCTTTGGTTGTAATTTCGGTTGCTTATATTGTTTATCATAATGATGCAAAAACAGCTTCACTGGCGCTGATTCTTGCGGGGGTGTTATGGTTTTTGGCTGTTTCTGTCTATAGAAGGGCAATGTTATTTATTTCTGCAACACTCTTGTCCTTTTTAATTGGACTTGGTTTCTTTCATGAGCTCCCCCTGCCTTTTAAAAACTATAGTTATACCATCGGAGATGTTATTTATGAACCTTTATATAGTGTCATAACTTTGACCCCCTTGAGTGATACAGGTGGCTCCTTGATAACAAGGATTAATGCTATGATTTATGCTATAGGTGCGCTTATCGACTCTTACGGTTTAGGGATTGGTGCGGGTAATACGATAAATTTATTGACAATGCCAGAATATCAACTGATTTCAGCCAGGAGCATACATAATATTGTTGTTCAATTTTTAGCTGAATTTGGGTTTGTTGCAATCCTATTCTATTCTTTTCTTTTTTTATATTATTTTAGGTTGTTTTTTTCTGTCAATTTGAAGCGTGGACAGCTAATTCAGCTGATTGGAATTCCTGTTGCTCTGGTTGCTAGTGGGGGCTCATCTGTAGGCATTATGTCTAATTATTTATTTTGGGTTTCTGTGTTTTTACTTTATTTTGTTATTGGCTACAAGGACTATTTCCAGAACATGAATATAAAAAGTCTAGAGCCTGAGTCTAGAGAGAAAAACTTTAGTATGCCTCTTGGATACAAGCAATAAGTGAATAAGCACGTCTTGGCTTCTGTACGTCATGCGCCCTAACAAGAGATGAGGTCTTGAGGTTATATGATTTAATGACTAATATGGTCGATCAAAAGTGCAACCATCTTCATAGTGCGGCGATCAAGAATCGATTGCTTCATCGCTAGATGCGTTAAAATTTAATTTTTCGTTAATTTTTTCAGTGTAACCTAACTTAATATCTTGAGGGATTTGATAAGAATGTAAAAATCCTCGCTGCTTAAATATTTTTTTAGATATTTCCTTTATGGCAAAAAAATTTTTGTTCTTCGCAGATCAGCGTGAAACAGGCAAGACTTGAAGCGCGTGCGGGATAGAGAAACGGCGGTAAATCCGATTAAGGTGACATTGATCTTGCCCAGTTGAAAGTGGACGCCTCGTTAAGGCAGTACACTGAACGAGGTGACCCATGGCAAGGCAAGCAACGTCGATGAAGAAGCCCCGTACCCGTTACTCCCAGGCCTAGAAGGAAGAGGCCCTGGTAATCGCTGACCGTGTTGTTGCCAGTGTCGCCGCTCGTGCGCTAGGTCTTCAGCTCAGTCAGATCTACCAATGGCGAGCCAAGGCTCAGCAGAGTGCCTCGGCACGCGAACAGGCCTTGGCTGAGGAAAACGCTGGGCTACAAGACACCTGCTGAAGTCTTATCAATCACTGTTGCATTGACCGGTTGAGCACAAGATCGGCTAGGCGATGAGCGAGCTGATGACGACTGACCTAGTCGGCGACGCCCTCCAGATAACGCTGTGGAGCCGCAAGATGCCCAAGGGAGTCATCGTGCATAGCGACCGTGGAAGACAGTATTGTTCGTCCCTATACCAGTCGTTACTGACCCGGCACGATCTTCGGTGCAGCATGATCGCTAAGGGCAACTGCTACAACAATGCGTGCGCGGAGAGCTTCTTTCACAGTCTCAAGGTCGGAGCCATTCACAGTGAGCGATTCGCGAATCCATGCGACGGCAAGTGTTCGAGTACAATGAGTTGGACTAAAACCGGCAACGCCGACACAGTGCCATTGGTATGATCAGCCCAGAGGCCTTTGAGGGTCGAATGATCAATTAGATTGGTGTCCACCAATGTTGGGTAAGATCAAGTGTCAGGTGATTACCGTCATTATACATCTTGGTAAAGTTCGATGTATCAATTTTTTGGTATGCGTAATAATCTTTTCATTCATACTGAGTTTCTTTTATATGAGCAGGCCTTTTTTAGTAAGCGTTGTCACCCCATCATATAATTCTGAAAAATATCTTGCGGGCACCATTGATTCAGTCTTGGATCAATCTTTTTTTGATTGGGAAATGATTATTGTGGATGATTGCTCTCCTGACAATGCGAACCAGTTGGTAGAGAGCTATGTTGCCAAGGATTCTCGTATAAAGTTAATAAAGCTTGATGAGAATGCCGGTGCAGCAGTGGCGCGAAACGTTGCTATTCGGGCTGCTCAAGGTCGTTTTATAGCATTTCTGGACAGCGATGACCGCTGGTTGCCGGATAAGTTAGAAAAGCAATTATGTTTTATGAAAAAGTATGACGTTGCTTTTTCTTACACGTCCTATGAGAAACTCAATGAAAATGGATCTGTGGCTGGCAAGGTCAATATACCTCCTAAAGTTACTTATAATGACTTGCTTAAAGTCTGCTCTATAGGCTGTCTGACCGCAATGTACGATACTGAGAAAATAGGTAAGGTCTATATGCCATTGATCAGGAAGCGGCAGGATGTTGGTCTTTGGCTCCGTATACTCAAAGATATTCCATATGCTCATGGATTAGATGAGGTGCTGGCCCAGTACCAACTTCGATCCGATTCTATTTCTGCAAACAAGCTCAAAGCCGCCAGCTATACATGGCGTCTTTACCGTGATGTAGAAAAACTAACGATGCCTGTCGCCGCTTACTACTTTGCTCATTATGCTATCAATGGTGTGTTGAGAAAAAATTTTCCTCGGCTGGCAAGTGCATTAGGACAAGCCTGATTTATTATTCAGGCTTGATGCCTTGGCCATTAACTGATTGCTGGAACTGTTTCGATGTTAAAATCGTCATTGCCGGCACCGGTTACGTCGGCCTCTCCAACGCGATGTTGCTCGCCCAGCACAACGAGGTGGTGGCTCTTGATATCGTGCCCGAGAAGGTCGCGATGTTGAACGAGGGGCGCACGCCGGTCGAGGATGCCGAGATCACCGACTTCTTGGCTCATTGCGAGCTGACTTTTACGCCTAACTTGGATCATGAAGCCGACTACCGCGATGCCGACTTCGTGGTGATCGCCCTCCCCCACGCCTATGAACCGAAGACTAACTATTTCGATACCTCCAGCCTCGAGGCGGTGATTCAGGATGTGATGGCCATCAACCCGGAGTAGGTGATGGTGATCAAGTCCACCGTGCCGGTGGGCTTTATTCAGGGGGCCTGCGAACGCATTGGTATCTGGAACTTGCTCTATTCTCCCGAGTTCCTGCGCGAGGGCAGGGGCGCTCCATGACAATTTCTACCCCCCCCTCGGATCATCGTTGGGGAGCGCTCCGAGCGGGCCGAGGTGTTTGCTGGGCAATTCAAGCAGGGGGCGGTGAAAGAAGATATTCCGGTGCTACTTACCAACAGCACCGAGGCTGAGGCGATCAAGCTCTTTGCTAATATCTACCTCGCCATACGGGTGGCCTACTTCAACGAACTGGACAGCTATGCCGAGACCCACGAGCTGGTCACCCGCCAGATTATCGAGAGGGTTGGGCTCGATCCTCGCATTGGTAGCAACTACAACAATCCGAGCTTCGGCTACGGCGGCTATTGTCTGCCCAAGGACACTAAGCAACTGCTGGCCAACAGCGGCTACCACCCCTGGCGCCAGCGTGGTGGTGAACCGACACCCTGCCGCCGCCGACAAGCGATCACCGATCAGTGTGTGGCTCAGGCTTTCGAACAAGGTAAGAGGCGCTAAGGCGCCCCTAGACTGACTCATGACCTGAACGATGCTGGCGTAGCCATCTGCCGCAATACCTTAGTGTCCAGCCTCCGTCGGGGGAACCTGCGGGCGAAAGGCGCTCGTAAGTTCAAGGCCTCTACGAATTCGCGGCATGGTCTGCCAGTCGCACCGAACCTGCTGGAGCAGGACTTCACCGCTACGGCACCGAACCAGAAATGTGTCAGTGACATCACCTACCTGGCGACCGGAGAAGGCTGGCTCTACCTAGCAGTGCTGATTGATCTGTACTCACGCAAGGTGATCGGCTGGGCGATGAGCGAGCGCATGACGGCCGATCTAGTCGGCAATGTGCTTCAAATGGCCCTGTGGAGCCGGAAGATACCGAAGGGCGTGATCGTCCACTCGGATCGCGGGAGCCAGCATTGCTCGACGTTGTTCCAATCGCTGCTGACGCGTCACGACCTCAAGTGCAGCATGAGCGCCAAGGGCAACTGCTACAACAATGCCTGCGCTGAGAGCTTCTTCCGCAGCTTCAAGGTCGAGGCCATATACGGCGAGCGATTCGAGACTCGTGAGGCGATACGATGGCAGGTGTTCGAGTACATTGAGTTGGACTAAAACCGGCAACGCCGGAACAGTGCAATCGAGATGATCAGCCCAGAGATGGCGGTCTCAATGACTAAGTATCGGCAGCGCAACATCGTCGGGCGCTGCATCGGCTGGATCAAGGAGCTGCGCCGTATCTGCACGCGCTACGATTATCTCGCCAGCAGTTTCCTGGTGATGGTATGCCTGGCCTGCATAGACCGTTGTTTGCGTGCAGACTTTTCAGACAAAACTTAGGCTGCTGATTTACTCAGAGGGACAATGAAAGACATGACGGAACGCATGCGGTACGAGCGCCGACACTCGCGTTGGTATGAGGCCTTCCTGCTGGGGCTGCCTTTCCAGTTGATCGCCGGAGCGCTGGTGGTGGTGGGCCTTCCGTCGCTGGAACGATGGGGATGGGAGTTCTGGCATTATTTGCCCGCCGTGCGCCTCAATACCATCGTTGCGTGCGGTCTGGCCTTCATGTCGGTGCTGTTCACCCTGCGGCGATTGAATCGGTTTCCCGGGGCTCAGGTGTCGGGGTATATCGTGCCGGCGGTGTCGGTAGCTTACCTCGTCGTGGTGGCTATCCTGTTCTTTACGCGCGAGGACTATACGCGCCAGGTGCTGGGTGGCAGCTACCTGATGAGCCTGGTCTGGTTCTATCTGGCCTTCTTCCTGGGGCGGCGCTATCGGCGGATGAAGCTTGCCGTCGTGCCGGTGGGTCGAATCGACAACTTGTTGACGGAGAAAGGGGTCGATTTGCGTTGCCTGAAAAAACCTGACCTGGACGGTGTTCGCTACGATGGCATCGTGGCAGATCTGCGCGCCGAGGACCTTTCCCCCGAGTGGGAGAAGTTTCTGGCTCGCTGTACCTTGAACCATATCCCCGTCTATCACGTTCGCCAGATCCAGGAGTCTCTCAGCGGGCGTGTCGAGGTCGAGCACCTGACCGAGAACGAATATGGCAGCCTGCTGCCGTCCTTCTTCTATCAGGGCTTCAAGCGTTGCGTTGACCTCGGGGCGGCACTGCTGTTGCTGCCGCTGATCGCACCGGTGATGCTGGCCATAGCCACAGCCATTCGGCTGGACAGCCCGGGGCCTGCGCTGTTCGTCCAGCCGCGCATGGGCTTTCGCGGCGTGCCGTTTCGCGTCTACAAGTTTCGCAGTATGTACATTGACCAGAAGGGGAGCGGCTTTACGGAAGGCGACGACGACCCGCGTATCACCCGGGTAGGGCGTTTCATTCGCAAGTGCCGGCTGGACGAACTGCCTCAGCTGTTCAATGTCATCAAGGGCGAAATGAGCTTCATCGGCCCGCGGCCGGAGTCTATGGAACTCTCCAAGTGGTATGAGCGTGACGTGCCCTTCTTCAGCTATCGCCACGTGGTGCGCCCGGGGATTTCCGGGTGGGCGCAGGTGGAGCAGGGCTATGCCGCCGAGGTTGACGGCATGACTACCAAGCTGCAGTACGATTTCTACTACATCAAGCACTTCTCGCTGTGGCTGGATGTGCTGATCGCCTTCAAGACGCTGAAGACTATCGTCACCGGAGACGGGGCGAGGTGAAGCCGGCTCGATCTTCGGCAAAGCCCGGCCTGGTGCCGGGCTTTGTTGTCTCTGGCGCACAATTTTGCAGCCTCTAATATCATCGGGGTGGTTGCGATTGCTCGGTAAGGCCGCCATCATTCCCGCCTTTGAATTCTTGACGAGTGATGCAGGCCGTGAAGCCCCCCCTTTCCCTTCTCGACCCCGGTGGATCAATCTCCTCCTGGCGATCTCCCCTTTGGCTGTGCTGGCTGGGCCTCTGTTGCACGATGCTCTATGCCGGACTGCGCCTGGCCGCTCCCGATATGGGCGAGCTAGCCGGTACGCTCATGGCCCTGACTGGCCTGTTCGCCGTGCTGCGCTGGGGCCGGGGTATCCGGAGTGGCGGGGCACTATGGTTGCTGCTGGCGGTCATCGTCATCCAGCTCGTCAGCTGGGTGGGGGGATACCTTCACCATCCCCAGTGGATGACGGACACCCCCCAGCTCGACCGGCTGGCCAAGTGGTTCCTGTTCATCGGCCTGGCCTGGTGGCTGGGTGGGAGTACTCGGGCCACGCTGCTGGCTTGGGGGCTGGCCTTGGTCGGCCTGATGGCGGTGGTCTGGCTAATCGACGGTAACCTGACCCACTGGCAACTCGGGCTGAACGGCAGGCGCGTGGACTTCGGCATCCGCAATGCCCAGCACACGGCCCTGTTCTTCGGTGCGGCGCTGATCGGTCTGATCTGCTTTGCCAGGCGTTGCCTGGCACCTGGCCGGATGGCCTGGCTGCGACGACTGGGATGGGGGTTCGCCGTGGGCTCCTGCCTGGTGGGGATCGGGATTACCCAGACCCGTGCAGTGTGGCTGGCCATGATGGTGGTGCTGATCGTGATGGCGGCCGTCATCGCCCTGCATGCCTATGCGGTGGGCCATAGGGGCCGCTGGGGCAAGCCAGCCCTGGTGGGCGTAGTGCTGTTGGTCATCGCTGTTGTCGCCTCGGGGTGGTGGTTTCAGGGCGCCGTGGAGAAGCGGCTGGAAGCTGAGCGCAGCGTGATCACCCAGGCCCTGGAAGACGACTGGAAGACCCTCTCCTACAGTAGCATCGGCAATCGCCTGCTTTCCTGGCGGGCCTCGGTCGAGTGGATCAAGGAGCGTCCGCTGATTGGCTGGGGCGAGGAGGGGCGCAGCCTGGTGACGACCGAGACCGATTGGCTCCCCAGGCAGACTCGCGAGAATTATGGCCACCTGCATAATATCTTCCTGGAGTTGCTGGTCAGCTACGGCCTGCTGGGGGTGATGGCGATCGGGGCCCTGGTGGGCTGGGTCGGCATTGGGACCTGGAAGGCCTGGCGGGGTGGCACGATGCCGGACGACATGGCGCTGTTCGGGCTGGCATTCTTCGTCTTCTATTTTATCGTTGGCCAGTTCGAGTCCTACAGCTTCTTCTGGACGGGCTCCTACCTGCAGAACCTGGTGTTGGGGGGGCTGGTGACGCATATCTGGCGCTGGCAGGTGGAGAGCGGTCAGCGCATCTTTCCTGCCATCTTCCGCAAGGAGGCGTGATGCGTACCCTGGTGGTGGTTCGTTCGCTGAAGATGGGGGGCATGGAGCGGGTGGCGGTGAACCTGGCCGATGCCTTCGCCCAGGCGGGGCACGAGAGCCACCTGCTGAGCTTTCGCCGAGTGGAAAAGGGCTTGGCGCCGGAGCACCCTGAGGTGCAGCAGCACCACCTGGCACTGCGCTGGTGGGCCCGAGTCACCGGCATTGGCCTGCTGCTGGAACTGCTGGTGCGGTTGTTCGTGAACCCGGTGGTGAAGCGCTCGCTTTTCCTGGGCAGCGGGATCATGGGCGGCGTGGTGTTTCGGGTCTGGCTCAAGGCCTTCGAGCGTCGCCATGGCCAGGTGGATCGTATCGTCTTTCGTGGGGTCGGCACCTTCGAGCTGGTATGGACCTTCCGCGACGACCGGGCGCGCTATGTGCTGGAGAATATCCTGCACGTGCGTGGCGTGACCTGGCAACGCAGGCTGTTTGCGCGTTGCCTCTACCACCGACGCCATCTGGTGACCGTCTCCCAGGGGGTGGCCGAGAGTGTGCAGGAGGCCATGCGTGCCTGGTACTTCTCGCCGGCCTCAGTCGATGTCATCCCCAATCCCTGCCCGATCGAGAGTATTCGCAGGCAGATGCGGGAGCCCGAGCCCGATCTGCCTGAGGGGCCCTATATCGTCAACGTTGCGCGCCTGGTCCCGGCCAAGGACCAGGCCCTGCTGCTGCACGCCTATGCCCGTTCCGGGGTGGCGCTTCCCCTGGTGCTGGTGGGCGATGGCCAGGAGCGTGGCCGGCTGGAGAGCCTGGCTAGGGAACTGGGCATCGCCGAGCGGGTGCGTTTCGCCGGCCAGCGTGCGAACCCCTATCCGTGGATGCATCATGCCCGGCTGTTCGTGTTGAGTTCTCGCTTCGAGGGCATGGGCATCGTGCTGTTCGAGGCGCTGGGATGTGCTACGCCGGTGCTCAGTGTGGACTGCCCGGGTGGCATCCGCGAGATCCTCAAGGGCGAGCTGGAAGCGAGCATCGTACCCCATGACGAGGCGAGCCTAGCCGAGGGAATCCGCACGGCCGTGAAAGGTGAGAAGCCGCCGATCGATGAGCGCTGGCTGGATGACTTCCGGCCCGAGACGGTGGCGAGCCGTTTCGTTACAGAGGGTGGTCAGGGCCAGTCATGAAGCGACCGTTGGCCATGCCTCCCGGTAGTGACCCGGCGTTCGCACCGCTGGCGGATCCCCGCATGTACTGGCCCGTGCAGCGTGCTCGCCTGCAATGGGCGGTGCGCGCAGCCTTCCAGTCGTATGTGGGAATCCCACTTGAGCGGTTGCTGTTCGGCGCCTGGGCACATGGCCTGCCTGGCGCCGCTCAGGTGGAAAGATTCGGCCTTCCGCGTCGGATCATCGAGCGGGAACTGGGGAGCGACCTCGTGGTGCGTGTGGATCCCCGCCAGTTGATTCGCAGCACCCACTGGTGGGGGGTGCCCAAGCATCGTCGACCCTCGCCCACGGTGTTCATCTGGGATGGTCGCTGGGACCTGCGGCGTGGCGATCTGCGTCTGGGGTCGCGCTACCGCTTCATCAGCGACCTGGACGAGCATCGCCATGACT
Organism: Halomonas ventosae; assembly: GCF_004363555.1. Lineage (GTDB taxonomy): Bacteria > Pseudomonadota > Gammaproteobacteria > Pseudomonadales > Halomonadaceae > Halomonas > Halomonas ventosae. The sequence goes on from NZ_SNZJ01000001.1 coordinate 84,997, forward strand.
TGACCGGTAGCGAGGCCTTCCATGCGTACAAGGCACGACTGGAGGCAGGCAGGCCCTGGCGTTCCCACCAGAAGGGCGTGCTGCTGGATAGCGAAGCGCGAATCCTCGCCTACCTGGGTGTGTACTTGAGCTTCATGGATGACATGGCCGTGCGTGGCTTCGATGCCTGGCGTGGCAAGGATGCCTTGGGCGTGGCCGTCACCCGGGAAGGGCGCCTGCTCAAGATCAACCGTGGTCTGCATCGCCTGGCCATGGCGCAGCGGATGGGGCTCGACTCCTTGCCGGTGATGGTCAAGGCCGTGCACCGTAAATGGTGGCAGGAGGTCACGGCGGGTACGACCGGTAGGGCGGCCCTGCAGCGGGTCACCGAGGCGTTGACGACCTGCAAGCCGGAAACCGCGCCGGGTGAGCTGGACCCGGCTGCAGGTCAGGAATCCGGAAGTGCATCCAGGTAGCTCCCTTTTAGTAATTCTTCAGCTCGCCGTCGGTACCCTTCGCCCCCGAGCTTGTTTGCCCTCAGAGTCTCCCTGAGCGCCGGCCATTGGTCGGCGTTTTTCGTTGGTAGCCGGCGCAGGTGTGCGTCGATCCAGACGATGTGGTCGTCTCGGTCGATCAGCAGGTTGTTGTAGTGCAGGTCGCGGTGGGTGTAACCGGTATGGGCGAGCTGGGCGACCTCGCCGCAGAAGCGAGCCAGGAACGCCAGTCGTCCTTCCTCGTTCAGATCTTCGAACACCTCGCCGCCGGGCCTGGCATCTTGCAGGTGTTCCATCAGGAGCAAGGAGGCGTTGCGGTTGCCGGGATTGAGCGAGATCCCCCAGCCGTGGCAGCGGGGTGTCTTCAAACCGGCCCGGCGAAGGATTTGCAGGCTAGTAAACTCCTTGCGTGCATCGGTCTGTGCCAGCCAGCGCTTCTCCAGGTAGTCGCGCAGCAGCCACTTCAGCGGCGCCTGCCGCCTCATGTATTTGTCGGGTACCACCTTGGCGAGGATCTGCCGGTCGGCCGACAGGAAGAAGCGGCTGCTGCCTAATGCCTCGAAAGCCTCGGTGGTGGTGGTGCTGGCCAGAGCCAGCCTGCCCGGCAGGCCGTCGGGATGGAAGACCAGGTAGCGTCGTCGGCGGTCGTTGAAGGGAATATCCAGCAGCTTCACGTCATGTCCTGATTATTCAGTTTTTCTTATCACGGTGCCTCAATCTGGGGCAGCACGCTTTCCTCGAGTAACTGCCGTTAGTGGCGTGTCTCGATCTCGAAGGGGCCTGGTCCATGCGAACGATCGCATTGGCCGGGCCTTTTTCGTTTTCAAGCGCCAGCCGATAGTCGGCGATGATGAAGGCATAGCGTTTTCGGGCCACCCACGCCTCCCGGGATAGTGAATGCGCTGAATGCTACCACAGCCGGTGAAGGGCGTGCGCAGCGCGTCTATCTGGCTGGCGAGTCGGGCCCTGATAGCCCCTTACCCCATATGCGCTCTACAATATTGGCCATGGCAGCCCGGTATCACTGAGGGCGCTCATCGGGGCGTGGGACTTGGCCATTGGTGCGATTTCCGGCTCATGCAGTCGGGACGTACCCCGCCCCCGGGGCGGATACCCAGGCCTTGTACAATGCCACGGGGTATCGGCCCCGTGTGGGTGTGGAGGAGGGTGTGAGGCGCTTCGTGGAGTGGTACCGCGGGTTCTATGGGGTGTGGGGCATACCTCTATCGCCGTGCAAGTCGAGTCGTCGAACTGACGGCTCCCACAATGCGTCTTTTTGGCCGGAATGCGGTTGTAGGAGCACTGCTTGCAGCGCGAAGGGGAGGCGGGCCATCGCCGTGCAAGCACAGCTCCCACAACGACCGCATCCACTGAACAGAACAGTTGAACAGGACAGATCGGGAGACAGGGAATGAAGATCACCATTTTCGGAACGGGCTACGTGGGGCTGGTGACCGGCACCTGCCTGGCCGACGTCGGCCATGACGTGCTGTGCATGGACGTGGACGCGGAAAAGATCGCGCGGCTGGAGGGCGGCGAGATTCCCATCTTCGAGCCGGGGCTCGAGACGATGGTCAAGACCAACGTGGAGGCGGGACGGCTGCGCTTCACCACCGACCCGGCGGCGGCGGTGGCCTTCGGTACGCTGCAGTTCATCGCCGTGGGCACGCCGCCCGACGAGGATGGCAGCGCCGATCTGAAGTACGTGCTGGCGGTGGCCGAGACCATTGGCCAGCACATGACGGGCTACACGGTCATCGTCGACAAGTCCACCGTGCCGGTGGGCACCGCCGACCGGGTGCGCGAGACAGTGGCCGGCGCGCTCCAGGCCCGCGGCGAGGCGATGGACTTCGATGTCTGCTCCAATCCGGAGTTCCTCAAGGAGGGCGCAGCCATCCAGGACTTCACCCAGGGGGCCCGGATCATCGTCGGCACCGAGTCCGAGCGGGTGAAGACGCTGATGCGCGAGTGCTATGCCCCCTACATTCGCTTGCACGACAAGCTGATGTTCATGGACGTGCGGGCGGCGGAGCTGACCAAGTATGCCGCCAACGCCATGCTGGCCACCAAGATCAGCTTCATGAACGAGATCGCCAACCTGGCCGAGCGGTTGGGGGCCGACGTGGAGCAGGTGCGTCGCGGGATCGGTTCGGACCCGCGCATCGGCTACCAGTTCATCTACCCGGGCTGCGGCTATGGCGGCTCCTGCTTCCCCAAGGACGTGCAGGCGCTGGCGCGCACCGCCGGCGACGTGGACTACCAGGCCGAGCTGCTGACCGCGGTGGAGGGCGTAAACCGGCGCCAGAAGCGGACCCTGTTCACCAAGCTGGCCCAGGCCCTCGGCGGGGAGCTTGCCGGCAGGACCGTCGCCCTGTGGGGTCTGGCCTTCAAGCCCAATACCGACGACATGCGTGACGCGCCCAGCCGCACCCTGATGGAGGCGCTGTGGGAGGCCGGTGCCAAGGTGCAGGCCTACGACCCCGAGGCGATGAAGGAGTGCCGCCGGCTCTATGGTGAGCGCGACGACCTGCTGCTGGCGGGGGATCGCATCCAGGCGGTGAAGGGCGCCGATGCCCTGGTGATCTGCACCGAGTGGAAGGAGTTCCGCACCCTGGATTTCGCCTGGCTGAAGCAGCAACTGGGCATGGGGGTGGTCGTCGATGGCCGCAACCTCTTCGAGCCGGACGCGGTCAGGGCCGCCGGGCTGCGCTACTTCGCCGTGGGGCGGGGCGATTCCCTCACCGCGCCGAGGTAACTCTGTGCCGATAACCCCGAGAGGGCGCGGATGTCGCTTTCGGGGTTTTCGTCTCTATTATGGTTGGCATACTCAATGAGGTACATGATGCTACCCGAGTTGGCAACTGGGCCAAGTACAGCAGGCTATTATCCCATCATTCCCTGAATCTAATTGAATACCTCGGAAAGAAGCGGTAGTAGCACATCTCCACCATGTTCGCTCAAGTGGTCATCATCATAGTAGATAGGTCGACCCGACACATCTCCCCAGCAACTCCCATTCGCACATAAATACGGTGTGGGGTCCAGAATCTCTACACCACATTTCTCGGCTGCCTCATCCTGTATTCTCCAGGCTAGATCATTTCTTGCATTGTACTCATCTCGTGTGATGCGCACTCGCTCCGTGACTTCATTAAGCAAGGCTGTAAAGGCCATGTGCTCCGGAACGTTGACTTTAAGCTCCGGAATCGGCCTCAGAATGAATACGTCCCTTGATTTTGAAAATTCACATGCCGTCTCAATAAATCCATGTGAAATTTCTTTAAAGAATAGCTCGCTTCTCCCGTTGTGCGGCTCCTCAAGATATATGCTTGGTTTGTCAACCTCATGAGCCCTGTAAGGCTCATTTGGTCCCAGAAGCACAGAAGAGAGTCGGTTTATAATGATCAAGGGAGCATCACTTCTCAATTCATGGCTCTTGTTTACAGCATATTCGACAAACTCTCCGCATGTTCCTCCACCATCATGGCTCTTGACACCCGAAATTGTTGCGCAACTGTTCATGGTCCAGTCAAGAACATGCTTGTCCGAATCGTTCATGGCACGCTCCACCGCTCTGATCAAGGCTGCAGCGTGGCTGTCACCGATAACAATAGCCCCGAGTTCTTCCCCGCCATACGTACATTCAGGGACAGAGCCGGATTCGCCGACATGGCATTCGGATCTCCGCGGGTTGATGTTTTTAACTTCTGACAGCAGCTCAGTAATCGATGGGCTGAACCTGTAATCAGCGCCATTGCTTAGATGCCCATGGACGCCCAGGCCGGCAAGCATGAACGAAGCGACCCCAGAAAAAACAAATACAGACTTCCTTTTGATGGCTATCTTGACTCCTCCTTTCCTGAACGGAGTCTCAATATACTTCCATGTAAAGTAAGCAAGTACGATTGAAGCCAAGGAAAGAAACCCCATCAAGGTCCATGAGGGGGCTGCCGTGAGGCTTCGGATTCGGGCAAAGGCCAGTAATGGCTGATGCCAGAGATAGGCGCTAAAACTAATAAGGCCAATGCCGACAAGCAAAGGGCGTGACAATAACCTTGCAATGGGGGTTGTGGCCTCGCCGTACAAGATGATCAAGGCGGTGCCCACGACGGGAACCAGGGTATACAAGGAAGGGAATGGTACGGTTTCATCATAGAAGACCACGGAATACAGGATTAAAGCGAAGCCCACACTAGAAAGAAGACTGCCTTTCCTCACCTCCCTCCCTTGCAAAGCGAAGGCACAAATCGCTCCCGCTCCCAACTCCCAGGCTCGAGAGGGCAGAAGGTAGAAGTTGGCATCAGGATGCTTTCGCCACCCATATTCAGACAGCAATAGACTGACAAGTGAAATTATCATAATGGTATAAAATGCCGGGTTTCGGCCAAACCGCCATAGCAGAAGGAGGATGATCGGAAAGAATATATAGAACTGCTCCTCTACTGCAAGGCTCCACGTATGAAGCATAGGCTTTTCTTCCGCTGCCGGGGAAAAATAATTAGACTCTTTCCAGAAAAGGATGTTGGAAGAGAAGAGGCTTAATGCCACAAGGGATTGCGAAAAGTCCTTGAACTGCGACGGAAGCATCCATATCCAGGCAAGAAAGAAGGTGCATATGCTGACAAAGGCCAAGGCCGGTAAGATACGACGTGCTCGCCGTTCATAGAATCTTGCAATGGAGAAGGTTCCATCTGATATCTCGCTGATGAGTATGGAGGTGATCAAGTACCCACTTATTACGAAGAATACATCCACCCCGACATACCCACCGGAAAACCAGGAGAACCCCGCATGATATAAAATGACGGGTAGAACAGCCACTGCCCGCAATCCATCAATTTCCTTTCTGTTTTTCATGTAACACCGTGGCGCTATAGAAAAATAATAAATGCCTATGTGCGATTTTCAGTATTAACCTATTTGTCAACAGAGAGACGCTCAATAGGCATAAACAAGATGAGCCTAGGCTTATTTTTTAATTTCCATGATGGCATCAAGTGCCAGGCACAGAATCCACAGTATTGACCACCTTGTTGCAAGGTAGCTTCCAGCACGATTCCTGTTGGGCGACACCTCGTAAAGTAAACTTTATTGTTATATAAAGCATCCAACTAGCAGCATGTAGCTCACTCATTGGCAACTAGCCGACTCACAGCAGGATGGCGGCGAAACTCATGATCGCGCTGGCTATGACGGTTGCTTAGCGCCATCCTTTGGCTGACGGGACAACACAGCCTTTCGGGAGCCGTCACCAAGGGCCAGCCGTTGTAGTGCCGTGGGTAGGGCTGTCGGTGCGTTCGTCCCGAGCCCTCGAGACTCCCAGCCGATAAACACGCATCCAGTTCATGGCTGGTTGCGTTGCCGCGGTGCTAAGTTGACTCACCTTCCTCGTCGCCAACACCCTCGCCTTCACCCCCTCCCAGTTGATAAGACCCCAGCCTTTCTTTTCCACCTTCACGGAAGAAGCGGACTTTTGCACAGGAAAGACGCTTGTCGTCGTTGAGTATGAGCCTGGTATAGACCCTCATCATCTTTATGCATGAGTCGCAGATGACATTGCTGTCATGCTTGATTTACTGATGCCCCTCCATCGCTTCCTGCATTTCCCGTACCCCCCTTATCAGTCTTGATGGTGCAAGAAAAACCCAATATGGCTGATCGGTAACTTTGTAAGCTTACGTTACCTATCCGGCAGTATCGTTTCGCTGCCCCGAGCCTGCGTGGCTGAGGCGGGCGCTGGACGATCTACCGGCACGTTGTGGCGCGTCATGTGGCTGCAAGGGGCATCGGGCGGTGCTAGTCGACACCCTCATGGCGGTAGCGTGTCCGAACATACGAGCGGGGATCTGACCATGATGCATGCAGTGCAAACGGATAGTGCGACTACCCAGGCAGAGAGTCCGCAAGCCTGGGCCTGGAAGGGCAAGGCCCGAATGTTAGTACTCCTGCTGGCCCTGGGGTTGCTTGGGGGCTGTGCCATGTCGCCAGGCGGGCATATCGACGAGGAAAAGATTGGCGAGTCCCTGGACCAGCGTGTCGATCTGGAGCCAATCACGCCGCAGCTGGTGGCCGCCATGTCGCCCCAGCAGGAGGCTGCGGCCCGCGGCATGCCCCAACAGCTGAGCGAGGAGCTGCGTGATTACCAGTACCGTGTGGGGCCGGGAGATGTGCTGAGCATCATTGTCTACGACCATCCAGAGCTGACGATCCCTGCTGGAGCCGAGCGGGAAGCCGAGGACACCGGTAACCGGGTTCAGCCGGATGGCACCATGTTTTATCCCTATGTGGGGCGCCTGCGGGTAGAGGGCAGGACCCTGGAGGATGTGCGCCGAATACTGACGAGTCGCCTGTCGAGTGTCATCACCGACCCGCAGATTGAGGTGAATGTCGCAGCCTACCGTTCCCAGAAGGTCTATGTAACCGGCGCCGTGGAAACGCCCGGGACCCTGCCGATCACCAGCGAGCCAATGACCATACTGGATGCCATCAGCCAGTCGGGGGGCGCGACACCGGAGGCAAATTGGCACGGTACGACGCTGGTCAGGGACGGCCAGAAACATCGCATCTCCCTGTATGACCTCTTGAGGCGCGGCAACCAGCGTGATAACCGGCTTCTGCGTGATGGCGACTTGTTGCATGTCCCCACGGCCGAGAACCAGAACGTGGTGGTGCTAGGCCAGGTCAATCGTCCTGGTGCCATTCCCTTGGGGAACGAGCGGATTAACCTGACCGATGCCCTGGCCAGGGCGGGGGGCGTCAACGAGAGCCGTGCCGAGCCTTCCGGGATCTTCGTGGTGCGCGGGCATGCGCCCGAGAGCGAGAAACTGGCCACCGTCTATCAGCTTGACATAAGCGATGCAACCCGACTGATGCTCGGGACGCGTTTCCCGCTGCAAGCCCAGGACGTCGTCTATGTCACGTCAGCGCCGCTGGCCCGCTGGAACAACGTGATCAGCCTCCTGCTGCCGTCCCTTACCCTTCCCGGTGATATCGGGTCGTCCGCGGGGAGCCTGTGATCATGTCGGTGTCAGGATGGCTCGAGGCACTGGTGCGGCTGCCACGGCGAACCAAGCGCTGGCTGCTCAGAGTAGCGGACATGCTGGTGGTGGCCGTGGCCATGCTCATGGCTCTCCTTCTGGTAGGCGATGCACAGACCTTGCTGCAAGGACGAACCAGTGCCGTGATGGTCGCAATGGTGTTGGCCACGCCGCTGTGTTTCGAGATGCTGGGCATCTATCGCGTCGTGCTGCGCTACATGAATCGGCGAGTGATCAAGGCCATGACGGCTGGGGTCGTATTCGTCGCCGGGGGGCTGCTGTTTCTCGACCTGATCACGGGGCGTCCTTTCGCCATGCGGGTCGTGCCGGTGTTCGCCATCCTGGCGCTGCTGGGTATCGGCGGGTTGCGGCTGGTGCTTCATGAGCTCTACCAACTGAGCTGCAGGACCCAGCGCAAGCCAGTGATCATCTACGGTGCTGGGGCGGCGGGCTGCGAGCTGGCACGTGCCCTGCAGCAGGGTGGACACTACTGGCCGCGTGCCTTCGTTGACGACTGGCGAGGGCTTCAGGGGTCCCTGGTAGAAGGACTGCGGGTTCATCGGCCCGATGAGTTGGCAGAGTTGGTCGATCGGCTGGACGTAGAGCTGGTGCTGCTCGCGACACCCAGTGCCCCGCGCTGCCGACGCAGGGAGATACTCGAGAACCTCGCCGAGCTCTCCATTCCGGTGCAGACCATACCAGGCACGGAAGACCTGGTGTCGGGTCGCGCCTTGGTCAATGACACCCGTAACGTGGCTGTCGAGGAGCTTCTCGGACGGGAGCCCGTCCCGCCTTTTCCTGATCTCATGGCCCAGGACATCCAGGGGAAGGTCGTCATGGTGACAGGGGCTGGTGGGTCAATCGGCTCGGAGCTTTGTCGCCAGATTCTACTGCAGCAGCCCCGGCGCCTGGTGCTCGTCGACAGCTGTGAGTTCGCGCTTTACTCCATCGAGCAAGAGTTGCTGATGGCAACGACTGGCGGCCCCGGATCCGTCTGTCGGTCTGCATTGGTGTCCATCCAACAGCAAGCATGTCTCGAGTCGCTGATGCGAAAAGAGGCAGTACAGACGCTCTACCATGCTGCCGCCTATAAGCATGTCCCATTGGTGGAGAGCAACCTTATCGAGGGCATCCGCAACAACGTATTCGGGACCCTGGGCCTGGTAAAAGCCGCCGTGGCAGCCGGGGTGGAAAGTTTCGTGATGGTCTCCACCGATAAGGCGGTGCGGCCCAGCAATGTCATGGGGGCAACCAAGAGGCTGACCGAGTTGATCTGTCAGGCCTACGCCAGTCGCTATCCAAGGGAGGTGGCGACGCGGTTTTGCATGGTGCGCTTCGGTAATGTCCTCGGGTCCAGTGGTTCGGTGGTGCCTCGCTTCCGTGAACAGATCGCGCAGGGTGGCCCGGTGGAGGTGACCCATGCCGAGATCACGCGTTACTTCATGACTATTCCCGAAGCGGCACAGCTGGTGATCCAGGCCGGAGCCATGGGGGAGGCCGGCGAGGTCTTCGTGCTGGACATGGGGGAGCCCGTGCGGATCGCGGATTTGGCCTTGAGCATGATCCGGCTTTCCGGCCTCGAGGTGAAGAGTGCGGAGAGTCCCGGTGGCGATATCGAGATCCGATACACGGGCCTGAGACCCGGCGAGAAGCTCTACGAGGAGTTGATCATCGGGGATAACGCCAGTCATACACGCCATCCTCGCATCCTCACCACTCGGGAGGGCTACTGGCCCTGGGACAAGCTTGAGCCCTTTCTGGGCAGGCTGGAAGCAGCAGTCGCTGCTAACGATGAGCAGAACATCATCACCCTCCTGAAACAGGCTCCCCTGGATTATCGGCCAAACACCTCAACCCCTGTTCTCCTGCCCTGTAGCCAAGAGCTTTTACAGGTGGGTGAGGGATCAACGGCCAGTGCGGCAGTCAGTGGTGACAGGGTCTGGTGTGGCATCGGCCATGTCGCCAGATCCCGTATTTGATAACCGGTCCATGATCAACGAACAACAGACCTTCGCGAAAGCCAGCAAGCATCCAGCGGCAGGGCATAAATTGATAGAAGAACATGTGGAGAGGGAAATGAAACAGTCATTAGCATCACACACTGTCGACGGAACTGATGATATGGGAAGTACCATCAGCTCATACATCAATTCTATCGAATCAAACGGATATGCATACATACCGCAGGCATTCAGCCGAGCAGAAATCGCAGAGGCGAAAGGTCTGGTACAGTCCTGGTTCGACAAGACGGTGTCAGAACAATCGGAGAGAATGCCCCGCCTGAACCGGGACCAAGCAATGGTCTACAATCTTCAGAACAAGGAGATTGCATTTATCAAAATGATGATGGGAAATGACACCATCGAGGCTATCTTGAAGCATTTCCTCAATGACCAGTGGTTCACGTCGCTTCCTCCTGACTCACCCAACTATATACTACGGTCGTTTCTCGCACGTAGTAGCAATCATCAAATGCCAATGCATATTGATTCCTTCGTGCCCTACACAGGTTCGCATCCCTTTATCATGCAATGCTCCATCTTGCTGGAAGACCAGACAGAGAAAAATGGCTGTACGGTAATTGTGCCAGGCTCACATCGTTCCGACAGGTATGCATCACAAGAGTCCTTCAACGATGCAGTTTCTATTGAAGCACAGGCCGGAGACTTGCTTTTCTGGGACAGTCGGATATGGCATGGCGCAAGAGAGAACCGCACCAGCGGCACTCGCTGGGCGATGATCGCGACATTTTGCCGATGGTGGATAAAGCAAGCCTTCGATATACCAGGAAACCTTCCTCAAGAAATATACGATCAGCTCACTGACAGCCAAAAAGCGGTCATGGGTTACTGTTCGGTACCGTATGACAATGAACAATACGGAATCGATATGAAGAGAAGTTACGACTTGCTCCCCAAGCGAGTTGGCGACTACAAGATTTGAAAGATCACTTCGTTTAAAAGGTGGTTAATCTATGAAATCGCTCGATATTGGAGATGTACGCGAACTGATCGCGAAGGCTGATGATAAAGAACTCTCGATTGATATATATCGGGAAGTAGGTTTTTTTATCGTACGTAGGGTGATTCCTCAGAGCTTGATAAAAGAATGGCAGGCGGAATGGAAAAGTTTTTACGAAGAAAAGCTTGCAAACAGCCGAACCATAGATCCCTTCAATCCCGTCCATGTGCATGAGGCACTTCCACCTGTCTTGGCGGATATTCACAAATGTGAAGAGTTGCTGGATGTGATGGAGGTACTTTACCCGGATCTTGCACTTTTCATGCAGCGTTTCGTTATCAAGGATCGCTCAAGCAGAACCCCGGTATTTGTTCATAATGACTTCTGTTACGACTATGGTTGGCCTGAAAAGACGACTGTTTTTATCCCGCTGAGCGTATCGAACAGGGATAATGGAGGCATTTCCTTTTACCCTGGAACTCATCATTTCGGCTACTTGGGTGATGCAGGAGAGGTTAATACGGAAATTCTGGACCCGGATTGGCCTCTTATCTGCCCATCATTGCAGCCAGGTGATATAGCCTTATGTCATACCTGCACATGGCACTGCTCACCGCCACATGCAGGAGGCCCGGACAGGGTCCTGGTCCAGGCTACTATGCAACCATCAAGTGACCCGAGTAGTACGGAACTGCTTCGAGGGGAGTGGAAAGCGAAGTACCGACTGAATACACTGCCGCGGGAAAAATTCTTCAAACGCTCGCGTTCGACCCGACTACGTGAACTTCAGGCTCAAGTGAATCGTTTCGAAGAGACTGCCTGCACAGATAACAAGATACACGTATGAACTCGGGCTACATGCATCCGCTATATGCGGAGTCGTTCAGGGAATTTGGCAACCCCTATGAGCTCGAGCATAGTGGGGGATGGGCGTTAGAACGCGCCATACCGAATACGGATCGCCATGATGCCATAGGACTATATCCTCTTTTCTGTTGTAAAGCCTGGTCCGCACTAGGGCGAGATTTGGAAGCAAAGAGAGGGCAATGGGTTTCATTTTCCATGGTCACTGATCCATTTGGAGGCTATAACAGGTCAATACTGGAAGAGACTTTCGATTTTGTAATGCCTTACAAGAACCACTATGTCGTAGATACTAGCCAGGCGTTGGAGAAGTTTGTATCAAAATCACATCGTGCTAATGCGAAGCGTGCCCTGCGAAAGATGGACGTTGAAGTATGCACTGACCCAACATCCTATATTGAAGAATGGATAAAACTTTACAGCGTGCTTGCCAAGAAGCATGACATCAAGGGGTTAAGTGCCTTTTCGCGAGACGCCTTTGAAAAGCAACTGAAAGTACCAGGCATAGTCATGTTCAGGGCAGTCAGTGGTGGCGAAACGGTGGGACTGGATCTTTGGTATGTCCAGGGTGATGTCGCTCAAGGCCATCTAGTGGCCTTTAATGGAGAAGGGTACACACTGGGTGCCTCCTATGCGACAAAATGGACAATGCTAGAATATTTTTCGGGAAAAGTTGCATGGGTAAACTTAGGAGGTCTGCCTGGCGGGGGTGACGAGTCATCTTCTGGCTTGGCTCATTTCAAGAAAGGATGGGCGAACACGACGAAAACAGTATATTTCTGCGGGAAAATTCTTGACAGACGAGCATACAACAGCCTATCGAGCGGTACTTCGAACACTACATTCTTCCCGGCTTATCGGGCGTGAGGTGGTTCATGAGCAAAAAAAGCCCAAGATTCATCTTTGTCGTATCAACGGCCGGTTCTATCATGAATCAGGTACTGGAAATTGCCTCCATACGAGAGGTTATACATTCAGTGGTAGCTGATCAGCAATGCCCTGCCATCGAGAAAGCTCGAAAACATGGCGTTCCTGTGACTGTTTTTGATGTAGCGTCCAATGATGAATTTTGCGATGAGCTTTGTAAATATATGGATAAGCATGACATAGACTATGTGCTGTCCTTCTATACGAAGTTTTACACAGAAAAAATTCGCGAGAAATTCAAGGATCGAATAATCAATTTCCACCCTTCCTTGCTCCCGGCTTTTAAAGGTATGGATGGATTTGGTGATGGGATTGCGTATCACACAAAAATAATTGGAACGACTGTGGAATTGATCAAGGATGTAATGGATGAAGGGAAGATTGTTATGCAATCTGCGTGTGCTGTGGAACCAGGGCAAGCCAAAGAAACAATGCGTCATCGGATATTCGTCCAGCAATGCAAGACACTCATACAGGTAGTCCAGTGGATCAAGGAAGACAGATTAACTGTTCATGGAAACAATGTCAGTATCAGAGGGGCCTTCTACCATGACATAGAATTTTCCCCGAGCCTGGAATCGAAAGAGGCAATCAAACTGGAAATTCCTGGGCCAGCACCCCATGCATCCGCTACTGGTCTCAAGGCGTTAGCCTAGATTGCAACAGAAAGTCGATAAATGCTTTAAAGTCTAAGGTTGCCAATCGTGCAACGCTGGTTCTTATTAATAATCGTCATACTTATGATGTTGGTGGCTGTATTCAAGATGCGATACCAAGCTGCCGCTCCTGTGCCGACCATGGAAGGCATGGTCGAGATGCGTGATGGAGTTCAACTATTTACAAGGGTCTGGTTGCCCAAGGGCAGTAGCGAGGACAGCAGACGATTCCCTGTGGTGATGACGCGTGGCTATCGGGCTGGAGATTATAGCGATGCAGAAACATTCACATCTCACGGTTACGCCTATGTGGGGCAAGCAACGCGAGGCCATGCTCCATCCGAGGGTGAGCTAAATCGGTTCTTTGATGATGCTGCAGATGGCTACGACACATTGACATGGATCAGTAACAAGTCATGGAGTGATGGCAATATTGCGATGTATGGGCGTTCATATTGGGGTGCCACTCAATGGCTGGTGGCACCAACGCAACATCCCAACTTGAAAGCAATTATACCACAAGGTATTAATGCTGATCTATGGCAGTGCGTTTATCGATGCAATGGAGCGCTCTCGTTGGCCATGACTGCATCAAGCCGCGCATATGAAAATGCCAATCAGGCTCGTCGCTACGGATGGAAGAATCTGTATAACTTCTTGCCACTCATCGATCTGGACTTGGAAGTATCAAAGACCAGGAATCGGCTCTGGCGCGATTATGTTAGCCATTCAACTTACGATGACTTTTGGAAAGAAATTAGCCTCAGGGGTAAATATCATAAGGTAAAAATCCCGGTATTCATGATGTCGGGTTGGTATGATTATTATGCTGGTGCAGTGTTCGACAATTATGAAGCCTTGCGCGACAGTGGAAATGTGTCTGATATTCGTATAGCAATCAACCCCTCAGACCATTTAAATCGCGTGGTTGGTGACAGGGATTTTGGGCCAGACGCATCTAAAATCGATATCATGCTGGCTATCGAGTGGCTGGACCATGTGATCAAGAAAATCGATAATGGCATGGAATCAGAACCACCCATCAGGATTTTTACAATGGGAATCAATGAGTGGCGCTTTGTAGACGAGTGGCCATTACCCAACACTGACTTTACTCCGTTCTATTTCAGCAGCCCTGATGGCTCGAGATTTGGCACGCTTGGAACCTCTCTTCCGGAGAACGAACCAGCCACCACCTATCTGTACAATCCAGATGACCCGGTTCCGACACTCGGTGGTAATCACTCATTCCTAGGGAAGGATCACCCCGAACTGATTAGTGTCGGCGCTGTCGATCAGCGGCCGAACGAGAGCCGCAAAGATGTTTTGGTTTTCACCAGTGCTCCTCTTGAAAACGATCTCGAAGTGACAGGGCCTATCGAGATTATCCTCTTTGCCGCGAGCTCTGCCAAGGATACGGACTTTACAGCCAAGCTGATAGACGTTTATCCAGATGGCACAGCTTATAACTTGACTGAAGGAATAATTAGGGCAAGGTTCAGAAAATCCATCTGGCAAGCCCCGATCCTGTTAACACCAGGACAAATATCTCGATATACACTAAAGCTTCAGCCAACGAGTAATGTTTTTCTCCGCGGACATCGAATCCGGGTACATATCACGAGCAGTAATTTCCCCCTCTGGGACCGCAACCCTAATACAGGAAATGAGCAGGGTATGGACGACAAAATGGCAGTGGCCGAGCAAACCATACATCATAGCAAGGCATATCCCTCACATATAATTCTTCCCTTGATATTTAGATAAATTACGCTTTCTCTGGTGAAATACTCTAACTTTAACAAGATTTTTTATCCTGTCGCTAACAGCCAGTCTTGTCACGATAGATGTGGCCAAAGTTTCAACCTGAATCGGGAGCTCATTATGAAGGCAAAGCTTATTTATCGGCTAGTGACAAGATCAATTCTAGGCCCCATTGTATATGAGAAGATTCAATTCAGGCGGCATACGGGGTATTGGTGCGACCTTAAAAGCCCGAAAACATTCAACGAAAAAATCTGTTGTAGAAAAGTAAGCCGGGATATGAAAGATGCTGTGATGTTGCAAGATAAGGTTGCGGTCAGGGAGTATGTAAAAAAAACTGTTGGCGATGAATATCTTACCAAATGCTTCCAAATTTTAGAGGAACCTGAAGACCTCGACTATAATGCACTGCCGGATTCATTCGTCGTTAAAGGGAATGACGGATGCGGACCAGAAAGCCTTCTTATAGTAAACGACAAAAAAAAATTCACAGAAAAAGACATTAGGGAAAATATTTCACGAATACTTCGGCGTCATGATAATCCATTGAAGCGATTTTATCTTTATTCCAATGAGTGGTGGTATGGAATGATCAAACCGAAGGTGATTATCGAAGAGCACCTTTTGCCTGGTACCGGTAATGTGCCACTTGATTACAAGTTCTTCGTGTTTCATGGGAAAGTACAGTATATCCAGGTTGACTTCGGACGCTTTGTTAACCATACACGATCATTGTATGATACTGAGTGGAGGCGTCAAAATTTTAAACTAGGATATCCAGTAGGACCAGACGCGGCTAGACCCACTTGCCTCGAAGAGATGATTCGTATTGCCGAACAGCTTGGTAGTAATTACGATTTTGTAAGAGTGGACCTGTATCAGGTTGAGGACGAAAGGATCGTGTTTGGCGAAATAACCATTGCACCATCCCTGGGACATGCAAGGTTCGAACCTGTGTCGTGGGATCGAGTTTTTGGGGATTTGTGGTAATAACTATTTCCAGGAGATTAAAGATGCAATGAAAGCATCAGTCGATAACTTTCTTTACAACAGGGCCGGGTTCAAAGCGTATCGGTGCTCAAAATCCACCAACCATTCCATCGTGATTGATTTAGTTGGCCCGCCAGGTATCGGGAAAACATACTTGATCAAGAGTTTGATCAAGAATTCAATATTGACATCACGACGTCTGAAGGTCGGTAAGGAAAAGAAAGAATGTGCATCACGGGCTCGATTGCTGTCCATTGCGGCTAACGAATTAGACGACATTGACATATTGCAACGAAAAGCGATCAAGATTCTTTATGATCTGAATATGCATGAATTCCCAGCTACTGTGTTAGTGGACGAAGGGCTCAGCCATCAGTTTACCAACGAGCTTTGTCTCCTTTCAGAGTTATATCCAGATGACTTCAGGGCTATCATGAATAATCGGGCAGTGATAAACCTTACAGCAAGTCCAGAGATGATAAATGAAAGGATAAAGAGAAGGTCAAAGACTAAAGGACAAACCCTGAGCTACCATAAAAACATGACATGTGATGAATTGTCGTTATTTAACATTGAAGTAATGGGTCGGCGTGCAATGTTAATACGTCGGATGAAGGAAAGCGGGTTTCCTGGCCTGACTATAGATGTGGATAAGGGGTTGGACGAAATAATCAGTGACATAAATAATTTTATTCTCGATCTTCAGTAGTGGAGAGTTCAAGTCAATATTATTTGCCGAGAGCTGGCCGTCTTTGCTCATCGGTTTCCAAAGCGAATAGTATCAGTATTCACAGTTCTTTGAAATTTTTATATTGGTGCTGTAAATTTTACAGGCGGTGAAACCGATGATTAAGAATGAAAAGGATATCATGGAATCATGGAGTGGCGATATAACTCAGCCGCTTGTCAGCATATTATGCATAACTTACAATCACTATGGGTATATCTCCAGAGCAATAGAATCATTCTTGAGTCAAGATTTGCGATCTCCATTTGAGGTAATCATCCATGACGATGCCTCAACGGATGGGACCTCCGATATTATCAGAGCCTATCAGTCGCAATATCCTAATATCGTAAAGTCTATCTTTCAAGAAGAAAACCAGTTCTCAAAGGGGCGAGTAGTTTTCGATATTGCTCACAAAAAAGCAATTGGGAAATATATAGCTTACTGTGAAGGCGACGACTACTGGATGGACCCCCAAAAAATAAAGTTACAGTGTGCATATCTAGAAAACCATCCCCATATATCCGTCACATCGCATGATTCATTTTCCATGGATCAGGAAGGCCATATTATAACTCAATCCCGGTTAGCCAGAAAACATCACAGGGATTATTCTGCACAGGAGATGGCGACAGGAAAGGCATGGATGCTCAATCTCACAATGGTTTTTAGAAATATTGATTTTGGAGATATTCCCGAAAGAGGGAAAATAAAAAATAATGACAAGTTTCTAATATCTTTACTGGGAAACTATGGTGGCAGTCATTTCCATAGTGAAATTCAACCCGCATGCCATATTGTGCATCCTGATGGAATGTGGAGTGGATTGGACTTGAATACTCGTCACGAAGAACAAATTAATTCCTGGTATTGGATCTATAGATATTACAAAAGAGTTGGAAAAGATGAATATGCTTATGCCTTCTGGATCATGTATTTGAGAAAGGTGTTTTCGCTCACCTCTCGCAAAACCCTGTCCAAGGAGTTCTTGATCCGAATATTGAGACTTCGAGACATTAACCTGTTTGTCAAAAAGTTAAGGTGGCATGGTGAATGACTTGCGTTGGTATCTCTAAGAATGATCTCAATGATATGCATTATGTCCGCGCCACCATTGTTGAAGAGTAAAAGACATGACTGACGGCATAAACCTGGAGTATTCTGAGCGGCCATTATTTTTGCGAATTGTATCTATCGTGTCATTGCCAGCTCTGATAGCCTTGGTTGCTGTCATGGATACACGACTTGCTGTATTTCTGGGGTTTGTCTTTGCAGTCCTGGCTTCGGGGTTCTCACCATTATACGGTTTTCCAATTATATTGGTCGGCTCTGCACTGAATAACATAGATTTCATCTTTGGACTCCATTTCGGATGGATACTTATTTCTGGCTGTGGATTGGGAGGCGTTGTTCATGTCTTGCTGAGGCGAGACATATTTCTTGTTTATACAAGTATTGCAGTGCTTATTATTGTTTTTATCGTGCTTGAGGTAAGCGTAGCACTTTTTGATGGAAGTGGTCGCCTTGATCGTTTAGCCGCTTTGCTTACCATCCTGATATTCATCGCTATTCTCGGAGGATCTCGGCCCGCCGAGTTTGTACGAGGCTACATTCATCCTGATGCGACACGGGCACTTATTTACATCATGGGAAGTGTTGGTATTATACTTTTCTTTTCAACATTGAGCTTTCTCTCTACACAGGATATTAGCATGTCTCGGGATTATGAGCTTGGTCTCTCGATTGGAGATACTGAGTCTTCTCCACGATCCTTATCTAATGTGCTTGGGCTTGTTGTAGTCACATGCATGGCTGGAGTAATTACATACAACGCGAACTGGTTTGATAAACTG
Source organism: Halomonas ventosae (assembly GCF_004363555.1). Taxonomy (GTDB): domain Bacteria; phylum Pseudomonadota; class Gammaproteobacteria; order Pseudomonadales; family Halomonadaceae; genus Halomonas; species Halomonas ventosae. The sequence continues at coordinate 103,249 of NZ_SNZJ01000001.1, forward strand.
ATGTGGACGGCGATGGGGCTGATCGCTTTTATAGGCATGTTCTATACTGGATCTCGCATGCCCGTAATTGCAACGGGATTTGGCTTGGCTGTTGCAGTTTTTACCCAGTTGATCTTCTTTGGAAAAAAATTGCCGGTCAAAAATGTTATCATTGCAATGTCAGGTGTCTCTCTTATTTCGATTATTATATATTCACTAGCCATTTATGGTCCTGGTGTTCTTCCGTTCGTTGATGATAGCGTTTCTGATTTTCGTCTTTTACGTGCACCTACTATTGAATCGAATACCAGGCTGGACCTGTGGCAAGAATATTTTCACGATGCCAGTGTGTTTCAACTGTTATTTGGAAGCGGCATAGGCTCAATGGGTAACCCTCATTCATTGTTTATAGGAACATTGGGTGCCTTTGGTTTCGTCGGGGTAACCGCACTGTTCTTTTTCATTTCTAGTTTGGCCATTCAATCCATAAGAAATCATTCCATCATCGCATTGGCACTACTCGGTTATGCCTTGTTGGCACTGTCCTCTTCATCAGATGTCGACAAGTCTTATTTCTGGGTTATGGCTGCGGTTGTAATTCTATTCATCCGGTTATCAAGAGTATAAATATTGTCGCGTTATCATGGGGTATGAACGGAGTGTATATTATGGCAAAAGAGTTGGGTGTCGTTTATCTTGCTTTGGGTCGCCCTTATCTGGCGATGGCACTCTTGTCGGCCGAAAGCTTGGTAAGACATAATCCAGATATGCCATTCACGATCGTCACTAACATAGCCCATCAGCCACCAGACGTAAAATGTTTTCGAAATGGTTTTGATAGCTGGATATATGTCGATGCCGATGTGGAAAGCAATCGCCACTTGAAAACCAGGATCTTGGCTTATAGTGAGTATGAAAAGGTCATCTTTCTTGATTGCGATACTATCGTCATGGGGAATCTATCTTTGGCTAGAAAAATACTCGAATATTTTGATGTTTGTTTGAGGCTGAATCGCTATCCGCAAAAAAGAAACGGCAAAGGTGACGTTAAAGTACTTGGTGATTTAAGGGTTAGTGACTTGCCTCATTGGAATAGCGGAGTCATGTTGGTAAGAAACAATGCTACAGGGAGAAAATTCTTTGAAAAATGGAATGAAAAATATGTGCAGATTTGTAACAAGTATGATCAAGTCGCGCTTGTTCCAGCCATCTTCGAAAGTGATGCGCGTATCCTTTCACTTGAAGACAGGTGGAATGCAACAGACCCGGGATTTGGTAGGGGCAGGTGGAGGAAAGAGACCCTGGTATTTCATTACGCAACAAATATATGTAATAAACTTTTTCATAAGATCATCGAATATGACGAGATGATTTTCTCGGACCCATCCTGTGCTAACCAGACACGCCAGTTCTTAGAAGCAAAAAGAAAGTTGAAACGATCACAGATGAGCCTGATGAGATACTTGGTAATAAATGCCATGTGGCGCATCTCTTCACCGGCAGGGTTTATAGAAAAGTCGAATCCACGGGCATTGAAGAATCGCTTGTAAAAACTCTCGTTATATTAGCCTGCCATCGATTTCTTGCTGTAATCCTGAAAGCGATGACCTATAGTGCCTGTTCTAGCACATTTCCGCCCCGGCCTGGCCCAGCGACTCGAGCCGATGCTGCCAGATGCATGCTTTCTTCAAGGACCGGAAGAAGCCCTCGACGAGTCCATTTTTGTTCTAGGTACAGGACGCCGTGAAATTCTGGATGCGGCCTTAGGCCTTTACCGTCGAAATATTATAGTACCGACGATAGTCTGTTGTCAGAGATCGCTACCGAAAATCTCTCGCGTGTCACTGTCCATGATCACCGCGAAGCCGGCTGGCTGTTCCATTCCACATCACACCAAGGCCGGTTCGGTAGCTCAGCGCTCCATAGGGCTCTCCAGGACCAGGTGTGCCTGCAGTTGCCTTACGGGTTCTCGTCCTCGTCCTCGTCGAGCGTGTGGCACCCCTTCTGAAGCGCGCAGATCCGCGAATGGGCCTCTCACCGTGCTCCCGTTGGTTTACCGAATCTCGGTCTCAAACTGCTCGCGGATGTCCTTGAGGCGTGTTTGGACCCGATTCTCCATGCTCTTGTTGCTGAATGAAGGCCCGTAGACAGTTTCTGGCTGCGATGCTCCGTAGAACATAATTCCTTTATAGAACCGTATCGATAGGCTTACACATGGCTTGCATCATTGAGTTTACCGGTAAACCCGGTTCCGGAAAAACGCACTACTGCAGAGAGCTTGTTAGGTGCACTGGTGAAGAGAGTATTCATGATCGAGTCAAAGTGATGTTGTTCAGCGGTCAACGGAAATTTAAATATCCGTTGAAGATTATCTCCTGTTTCGAGTGTCTAGTTGCATCAAGGGCTCGTGCATTAAAGATTGTAAAAATAATTAATAATGCACTGTCAGGGGTAAACAAAAGGAGGTTGGTTTCAACTATTGTCAACGCGGCATATATCGACTTCAACCTGCGTCGAGCCCTTCGGGATCATGATATAGTCATTCTTGACCAAGGCTTCGTTCAGCTATGCTGGGCAAATATTCATGACAAAAACATTGAAGAAGTTAAGTCCGTGCTACAAACGCTTTACGAGCCATATGCTGATCACGATGTTTTGATTTCCTATATTCATGCGTCTGGAGAAGTCTTTGAAGCTAACGTGGCTACCAGGCCTGACCTATTGGATAAATGTAATTACCAAGTTGACTCCTTTGATGAAGCCAGATTTTTAGGCTTGGTTGGGGATGCCTGCATGACGAACCGACTTGATTTGATCAGACTCCATAATAATAATTATGGTAGTGCCGATGTTGGGAGGGTGTTTTCTCGGATCGAAGCGGCTTGCTGCGCTAGTCAATGAGTCTATTCAGCCACGCGTTTGTCTTATACGAATAGGTCTGCCCTATGGATTCAAGTAAAGTAAATTCTCAGCCAGTGGTCGTGACGGCGATAACATCACATGTGAGTGCAGTCCTGATCAGGGGGCAGTTAAAGTATATAAAGGATAATAATTTTTTACCAGTTCTGGTCTCATCACCAGGTCAAAGTGTCAGAGACCTTGCTGCCGTTGAAGGGATACAGCTCTACGAAATCCCTATGGAGCGTGAGCCCAGTTTCTTTAAGGACATTGGTTCCTTGTTTCGTTTGATCATGCTTTTCATTCGGCTTCGTCCCGCTATTGTCAATGCGGGAACTCCGAAAGCCGGTGTTCTGTGCATGATAGCTTCTTTCGTTTGCCGAGTTCCTGGAAGAGTCTATACAATAAGAGGATTTCGCCATGAGTCATTATCTGGTGTTCGCTGCTGGCTGATGAAATGTTGCGAAAAGTTATCCTGCACTCTATCTAACAAAGTTATATGCATCAGTTCGAGTGTTGCCTTGCAGGGGCTAAATGAAAAAATATTGAAGGAGGGGAGCTATCAACTGAACGGGATAGGCAGCAGCAATGGCTTGAACTTGGATAGGTTTGACCCTACGCGCACGGACTTGATTCCTGTTAACAAGTTGAAAGAAAACATTGGTTTCAAGAATGACAATTTCATCATTGGTTTTGTCGGTCGAATTGTTGACAGAAAAGGGGTGGACGAACTCGTTGATGCATTCTTGAGACTAAACTCTCAATATCCCCATACTCGACTTCTTCTTATTGGCCCCTATGAGGATGAGCAGAGCGTTTCGGACGTCACTCTCGACAGAATAGAAAGCCACGTAAATATCACCAGTCTTGGGTCCGTAGAGGATGTCGAGAATTATTATCGCATAATGGACCTGTTTGTTCTTCCCGCCCATTGGGAAGGATTCGGAAATGTGCTTATTGAAGCGGCGGCTATGGGCATTCCTGTCATCGCATGTAATGTGAATGGAACCAAAGATGCAGTATCCGATGGGTTTAATGGCATGCTTGTACCGCCGAAAGACGTAGATGCCCTGCACGATGCAATGAGGTCTTACATCGTTGACGGTGATCTCAGGTGTGAACACGGCCGGAATGGACGCCTCTGGGCGAAAAAATTCAGTAATGTCGTCATCTGGGAAGATCTTCTCAAGTTATATCGGACATTGTTGACCATCAAGAAAGCTTGACGTATACCCACTTATCTTTTCATCCATAGTCGTATTAGTGATCTTAAGCTCATTACACACTGATCTCCTGCCAATATGGATAATCCATCTCGATCTCTTGCAAGGACTTATTGATAGTAGATGAGCTTTTTATATGGCTGTCGTAGTTCGCTAAGTATGAGAAAAATAGTGTACGCAAGAAATAGTATAATAATGTAACATTGTGTTTGTGAGAATGTTTCGCTTTGTATTCTCAGGCTTCGTCTCAGAACTTATTACTTGGTGATGGCTTCACTCATGATTATCAAAGAAGAAATTCCAGGGACCATTGGGCTCGAGCGGTAGCCATTCCCGTTGACAGGCTACCGGGCCTCACTTCCATAGGGATTAAGAATCTCATGAGATACTTGCTGACAGGCGGCGCAGGCTTCATTGGATCATCAGTGATTCGGCACCTCATAGCCAATACTTCCCATCACGTTGTCAACGTAGATAAGTTAACTTATGCAGGAAACATGGAGTCTCTGCTGGAAGTATCGAATAGCTCACGCTACGCGTTTGAGCGCGTAGATATCTGTGATGCTGAAGAACTGCAAAGGGTATTCTCTACGTACAAACCTGATGTTGTCATGCACCTTGCTGCCGAGAGTCATGTCGATCGCTCAATTGATAGTCCGTCAGCTTTTATTGAAACAAATATAATTGGTACCTATCATTTGCTTGAAGTGTCAAGGCGCTACTGGCTGAAACTCAGCGCCGCGAAGAGAGTAAGTTTTAGATTTTTACATGTTTCTACGGATGAAGTGTTCGGTGATCTCGGTCCAGCCAGCGAGCGGTTTACAGAAACAAGCCGATATGCGCCAAGTTCACCGTATTCTGCTAGTAAGGCGAGCGCAGATCATCTGGTTCGTGCTTGGCAACGGACTTATGGTTTGCCGACTCTCATCACAAACTGCTCGAACAACTATGGCCCTTATCATTACCCTGAGAAGATGATTCCATTGATGATATTGAATGCCCTGGAGTGCAAGCCGCTACCCGTATATGGACAAGGCCTGCAGGTGCGTGACTGGCTCTATGTGGAAGATCATGCTCGTGCACTTTGCACAGTGATGAAAAAGGGGAAACCTGGAGAAACCTATAATATTGGTGGAAATAATGAAAAAAAGAATATTCAAGTTGTCGAGGAAATTTGCGACCTACTGGACGTGATACATCCAGCCTCCCGACCATACCGTAGTCTGATCGAATATGTTGATGACCGGCCTGGGCATGATTATCGCTACGCCATTGATCCAGGAAAGTGCCATTCAGAATTGGGCTGGTCACCTCGTGAAACATTTGAATCAGGATTAAGGAAGACTGTCGCGTGGTATCTTGAAAACCTTGAATGGTGCCGGCGAGTACAAGAAGGAAAATATCAAAGGAATCGACTTGGAATTTCAGGCGCGGAGGTAGCATGACCATGAAAGGTATCATTCTTGCAGGAGGTTCCGGTACACGGCTCTATCCCATAACGATGGGCATTTCTAAACAATTACTCCCCATCTATGATAAACCAATGATCTATTATCCATTGTCCGTGTTAATGCTGGCTGGTATTCAGGATATCTTGATTATCACCACGCCCGACGAACAGTATTGTTTCCAGAGGCTTCTGGGAGATGGCAAACAATTTGGGCTTAACCTTTCCTATGCTATTCAACCTAGCCCTGATGGCCTGGCCCAAGCGTTCATTATCGGAGAGCATTTCATTGGAGGTGATAGAGTCTGCCTAGTGCTAGGCGATAATATATTTTACGGCCAAGGATTTTCGCCCTTACTCAGAGAAACAGCTAGCCGTACTGATGGAGCCACCGTGTTTGGATATCTTGTAAAGGATCCAGAGCGCTTTGGTGTCGTAGAATTCGATGAAAAGAGACGCGTTATATCCATTGAAGAAAAGCCGGAAAATCCTAAATCACGCTTTGCGGTTACAGGTTTATATTTTTACGATAATGATGTGGTTGGGCTTGCCAAGCAGGTAAAGCCTTCAGGTCGGGGAGAGCTGGAAATTACATCTATTAACCAGAGTTATCTCTCTAAAAAAAGCTTGAAAGTTGAGGTGCTAGGTCGTGGTTTTGCATGGTTGGATACGGGAACGCATGAGAGCCTCCTTGAAGCCTCCCAGTTTGTTGAAACAATTGAAAAGCGACAGGGATACAAGGTTGCATGCCTTGAAGAAATTGCTTTTAACAATGGTTGGTTGACGGTCAATGACCTTACCAAAGCCGGTAGTTGCCTTTCAAAGAACGGTTATGGTCAGTATCTTCTGGATATAGTGAGTGAGCTATGATTCCTGTCGTCCGCCCTTACCTCCCTGACCGAAGAAAGCTTGACTCATATATTGATAAAATATACCAAAGTAATCAGTTGACAAATAATGGTGGGCTGGTCAAGGAGTTGACCTCAAGGCTGGAAGAATATCTCGGTGTAAAACATCTTCTTTTGGTCAACAACGGTACTCTAGCACTCCAGGTTGCCTATACAACCTTCGGCCTAGGGGCGGAAAAATGTGTAGAGGAAGCCATAACCACTCCGTTTACCTTTATTGCTACAGCGAGTTCATTGAAATGGCAAGGGATCAACCCCGTATTTACAGATATCAATCGGGACACTTGGTGCCTGGATCCAAAGTGTGTGAAAAAGGGTATCACTGACAGAACCCGCCTACTAGTTCCCGTACACGTTTTTGGAAACGGTTGTGAAGTTGAGGAGCTGGAGAAGATTGCCCAACAGTATGGTGTCAAGGTTATTTACGATGCAGCACATGCGTTTGGTGTAAAATATAATGACAGAAGTTTACTCGCTTACGGTGATGCTTCCGCTGTGAGTTTCCATGCGACTAAGCTGTTTCATACGATAGAAGGTGGTGCCATTATCTTCAAAAACCCCGAAGACCATGGTTACGCTTCAGAGATAATCAATTTCGGCATGACAAAAGATTCAAATATAGAGTCTCTCGGCATTAACTGCAAAATGAATGAATTCCAGGCTGCCATGGGCCTCTGCGTTCTTGAGGATATTGATAACATAATCGCCATCCGTGAAGAAATATTTTACCGATATAAGAAGGTCTTGACTGACTGGGTTGGATTTCAGGTTCTCAATGAAAAGGTTACAATGAACTACTCATATTTTCCTATACTGCTATCTAGTGAGTCTGAGGTGGTAAGCGTACGAGACGCCCTAGAGTCTAATGGTATCTTTCCAAGAAGATATTTCCACCCTTCCTTGGATACGCTGAATCTACCTGGGTTTGATAATAGTCATTGCGACATCTCAAGAATGGTTTCTCGGCGTGTTCTATGCTTACCCATGTTCTTTGGGTTAAGTAACAGCCAGGTAGACACTATTTGTTCAATTGTTAAGTCGGCCTTGTCAAGGACGCCTGTGATTGACCAACCATGTTTTTAATATCAAATGATAAATTTTGTGTGTTTTAAGCACAACGAACTGGCCGGCCCTAAAGTACTATTCCATAGCTATTATAATTCGACCGGTGCATATTCTGCTTCTACTTCCTTCTGAGAAAATGCAAAAATACCTAAGCGCGGGGGCACCATGAAAAATTCAGTGAACCAACACTATGCAGAGATAGACCTCGGGCGCCTATTCGGGCTATTGATGGATCACAAGTGGCTAATCATTTTTATAACTTTCTTGTTTTTTGTTTTCGGTGCAATTTATGCGACTCTCGCAACACCTATCTATAGAGGTGATGCACTAGTTCAGGTTGAACGCCGTGCCAGTGTAAATCCGCTTGAACAGATGTCTGCAGTCGCTCGCGGTGATGAGCGCGAGAGCAGTACTGCTGCTGAGGTTCAGATACTTAAGTCACGCATGGTGCTGGGTCGCGTTGTAGATCGCCTTGGGTTAGATACAGAAGTTGTACCCAAGGCTCTGCCACTTATTGGCAGTTATGTCCATCGGATGGATATACCTAGACCATCGTTTGCCAACAATGACTTTGTGCTTGCCGGCTCACTTCCTGACTTTTTGCAGAAATATGCTCCCTTTCCGGACTTTTTACAAGAACATATTCGTCTTCCAAGCTTCCTCCAGACTCAATCTGTAGTTTGGGGAGGTGAGGAGCTCGAGCTTGGACGCCTGGAAGTGGCTGATTATCTTCGCGGTACCCCGATTATCCTTACTACTGGTGAAGACGGGCACTATTCCCTGAGCCTTGGCGGAAAGACACCTAGAGACGTTGGCGAAAGTCAGGTTGGTGAAATTGTCAATTTCTTAGATGGTGATATTAAACTGCGGATTGCCTCACTGGAAGCTCCTGTGGGTGCCCAATTTACACTCTTGAAGCACTCTCGCGCCTTGGCTATACGAAATCTGGCTAACCGCTTTGATGTGGCGGAAGTAGGTGGATCACGTGATGCGAGCACCGGTATGCTCAAGCTTATGCTCACCGGTGTAAATCGAGAAGAGATTCAACGCTCGCTGAATGCAGTGGCAGAAACCTTTCTCAATCAGAATGTTCAGCGTCAATCTGCCGAAGTCGACGAAAGTCTAGCATTCCTGGAAGAGCAGGCACCTGCTCTTAGAGCACAACTTCGTTCTGCCGAGGATAGCCTTAATGAATACCGATCCAACCAGCATAGCGTCGACTTGACCTCTGAAGCACAGGCAGCTATTGAACAGTTTATCCAGCTAGATAGTCAGTTAAATGAATTGGAGTTCAAAGAAGCCGAATTGGCTCAAAGGTTCACGAAAAACCATCCTGCCTATCAGTCTTTACTTCGTCAGAAGCGACATCTGGAGTCTGAAAGAGCAGAACTTAATGACAGAGTTGACGATCTTCCAGAAGCACAACAGGAAGTAGTCCGCCGTACCCGAGATGTAGAAGTCACTCAAGCTATCTATGTCAATGTGCTTAATCGTATGCAGGAGTTACAAGTCGCCCGTGCTGGTACTATAGGCAATGTACGTATCATCGATCACGCCCAAGTAGACGCTAGGCCGATCGAGCCCAAGAAGCCCAGAGTCGTGATGCTGTCGACTATGTTAGGTGGCATGTTGGCAGTTAGTCTAGTTCTGGTTCGTGGAGTTTTGAATCGTGGAGTTGAACTTCCCGAGCAGCTTGAGGAAGCTGAGTTACCTGTCTACGCAACCGTGCCTTTTTCTAACGAACAAAAAAAGCTTGTCAAAAGGGTCAAGCATCGTCGAGATCGACATGCTTTTGATGTGATGGAAGACTTACTGGCCGAGCGTGTACCTACCGACATTGCGGTAGAGTCACTGCGTAGTCTTCGTACCAGCTTACACTTCGCTATGCTCGAAAAGAAAGATAATCGATTGGTGATCACCAGCCCAACTCCGAATATCGGAAAGAGCTTCATTTCTGCCAATCTGGCTGCCATTTGTGCGCAGGCTGGCCAACGAGTACTGCTAGTTGATGCTGATATGAGGCGAGGGCACCTTCATCATCTATTCAATGATCGCAGCCATGGTGGGTTGTCCGAACTGTTAGTTGGTGATTCCCACTCTCATGATATTATTCGTCACAGTGGAGTTGAAGGCCTAGACTATATTTCCCGTGGCCGAGTTCCACCCAATCCCTCTGAGCTACTTATGACATCATCATTTAGTCATTTTTGTGATGAGGTTTCTGAGCTCTACGACCTGGTTATTTTTGATACGCCGCCAGTTCTTGCAGTCACGGATTCTTCCGTCATAGGAGCACTGTGTGGTACTTCCCTGCTCGTCGTACGCTTCCAGGTAAACCCAGTTAGGGAGGTCCTGCTGGCTGTAAAACAGCTCGAAAAATCCGGAGTTAAAGTTAGCGGTGCCATTCTCAACGCAATTGAGCGGAAAGCTGCTAATCGTTATGGTTATAGCTATGGTTATAATTACAAGTACAAGTAAAGCAAAGGCACAATACGTACACTGATCGCCAAACCCCAAGGATTTTTGTCATGCTCCCAAATCTCAAGGATCTTTACTGCCTGCTAACAAGTGGACAGCGGAAGAGACTGATAGGCCTGCAGCTGCTTGTTGTATTAATGGCCTTTGCTGAAGTGGCTGGTGTGGTCGCAATTGGTCCCTTCATGGCCATAGTCGGTGATATGAGCCAACTGGAGGGTGAGGGAGTTATCGCTCGGTTTTACGTATTGTCAGGTTTTCAAGACCCTTCGGATTTTGTTTTCTGGTTTGGGGTGTCTGTACTTTTCATTCTTATCATGGCTTCTTGCCTGTCGATGTTTACAGTCTGGAAGTTGTCAATGTACGGTCAGCAAATTGGAGCAGAGCTCAGCACTAGACTCTATCGACACTTTATGCAGCAACCATGGCTTTTTCATGCCGGAGGCAGCAGTGCACAGTTGACGAACAAGATATCTCAGGAGTGTTCCAGGATAACAGACAAGATCATTGCTCCAATAATGAAAATGAATGCTAAGCTTGTCATGGTTCTATTCATGTCATTGGCAATTCTGATATATAATCCTTTGGTAGCTGCTACAGGTGTTGTCGTTTTCGTCTTGGTGTATTTTACCCTGTATAGAACTGTGCGGCGCAAGCTAGTATCAAACGGAAAGGCAATTTCCCAAACGCAACGTGAACGTTTCAAGCTAATGGCAGAAGGTTTTGGCGGTATCAAGGATGTATTGTTGCTTGGTCGTCAGTCGGTTTTTAATTCCCGCTTTGAAAAGTCTAGTCGTTCTTTAGGGCGTGCTAGAGGTACTACAAAAGCATTGTCTGAGGTGCCTCGCTATGCCATGGAGATGGTGGCCTTTGGCTCAGTAATATTTCTTGTTCTTTATTTGCTATCTGCACATAGAGGAAACCTGGGGGATATACTGCCAGTGCTGTCTGTTTTCGCTTTAGCGGGACTCAAGCTGCTACCTGCCTTTCAACAGATCTATACCAGTGTCGCTACCATTAGAGGCAACCTGGCAGCCTTTGACAGTATTCGCGAAGACCTTTTCAATAGTCGCCAATCTCAAGACGATGATGGGCTGAAAGAAACGCCTAGAGCCCATGTGGACCTTCATGGTGAGATTGAACTACGCGATATTGTTTTCCATTATCCCGGTAAGTCCGAGGCTGCACTTGATAAGCTATCATTGATTGTTCCGGTAAACAAAGTGATCGGTTTGGTTGGTGCCTCTGGGTCAGGGAAGTCAACAGCAATAGATATTATACTTGGTTTGATTGAGCCGGATAGTGGTGATTTGCTGATCGATGGCGAGGCACTCACTGAGTCATTGTTAAACTCTTGGCAAAACAGTCTTGGCTTCGTTTCCCAGTCAATCTTCCTTGCAGATGCCAGTATCCGTGAAAATATAGCATTTGGATTGCCAGATGAAGAAATCGATGATCAACGCGTATTGCGAGCAGCCAGAATGGCTCGCCTTGATGAGCTTTTATGTGAACTCCCGGAGGGAGTGGAAACTCGTGTGGGTGAGCGTGGCATTCAGCTATCTGGTGGACAACGTCAGCGTATCGGCATTGCCAGGGCGCTTTATGATGACGCTAATATCTTGATACTTGATGAGGCCACCAGTGCCTTGGATGGCATTACCGAAAAGCAGGTTATGGATGCTATTCATGATTTTTCAGGCAATAAGACTATCATCATGATTGCTCACCGCCTGGCTACGGTACGGAAGTGTGATTGCATTTACCTCATCGACAAGGGACGTGTCATCGATTCTGGCGTATATGATGAACTTGTTGATCGTAATACAATTTTTCAACGCATGGCAACTCATGCCTGAGCTCCTGGCTTAAAAAGGGTATTTGTGTTTTGCACTATTTCTTTCCGCTTTCTTTCTAGGAGGTTGAGATGTATGTTAAGCGGTTTCTAGATTTCGTGATGGCATTTTTTTTGCTCGTTCTATTGAGTCCACTGCTTCTTCTGGTTTCTGTTGTTGTGTATTTAAATTTCGGGTTTCCAGTCTTGTTTCGTCAACAGAGGCCTGGGCTGCATGGACAGTCTTTCGTGATGTTTAAGTTTCGCAGTATGCGTAATGATATTGATACGGAAGGCAATTTGCTGGCAAATGAGTTGCGGATGACACGCTTCAGTCAATGGTTGAGATCAACCAGTCTGGATGAGTTACCAACTCTGTGGAACGTTCTCAAGGGCGACATGAGTCTGGTCGGGCCGCGTCCTCTTTTGGTGGAGTACTTACCGCTCTATACCCATCGGCAGGGCCGTCGCCATGAGGTAAAGCCTGGAGTGACCGGCTGGGCCCAGGTCAATGGGCGTAACGCCATCACTTGGGAAGAGAAGTTTGAACTTGACGTCTGGTATGTGGATCACCGCTCGCTGGGACTGGATCTGCACATTCTCATGTTGACACTGCGGAAGGTTCTGCGGCGCGAGGGAATCGCCCATGCAGGGGACGTTTCCATGCCGCGCTTCCGGGGCAGCTCCCATGAGTGAGCCGGGTCGGCTGGCCATACTCGGTGCGAGCGGCCACGGCAAGGTAGTGGCTGACATCGCCCTGCAGACTGGCTGGAACGAGGTCTGTTTCTATGACGACGCTTATCCCGGTCTTGGCATGGTGGAGCAGTGGCCGGTGGCAGGAACCTTCGAGGCACTGTTGCACGACCTTGCCTACTTCGACGGGGTGGCGGTCGCCATCGGCGATAACCGCGTCCGTGACGCCCGTCTCGAAACCTTGCTGGAGCACGGCGGGAATCTGGTGACCTTGATACACCCCCGGGCCATTGTTAGCCCCTTTGCTTCCCTAGCGTCCGGTTGCGTGGTGGTGGCTGGTGCAGTGATCAACGCCTTCGCTATGGTGGCCAGGGGGTGCATCATCAACACCGCGGCTACGGTGGGCCACGATTGCCGGCTGGCTCGGGCTGTACACGTGGCATCCGGCGCCAATCTCGCCGGTGGTGTCTCGGTGGGAAGCTACACCTGGGTGGGGGTAGGAGCCGCCGTTCGCCAGGGTGCGTGCCTGGGCGAGGGCGTGACGGTAGGTGCGTGCGCCGCAGTGGTATGCGACGTTGCGGATGGTGCCACCATGGTCGGCGTGCCGGCCCGCCCGATGCGGCACCAGGGCTGATAGACAACCTGCGGAGGTCGAGCATGCTGAATGGACCCTTTTCCCCTTGGCCCTGCTATTGCGAGGAGGAAGCCGAGGTAGTGCGTGCCGTGCTTCTTTCCAATCGGGTCAACTATTGGACCGGCGAGCAGGGACGTTGCTTCGAGTCGGAGTTCGCCGACTTCGTCGGTACTCGACATGCCGTGGCCGTGGCCAACGGCACCCTGGCCCTGGAACTGGCCCTGCGCGGGCTGGGGGTCGGTGGCCAACCGGGACGCCGCGACGAGGTGATCGTTGCCTCTCGCACTTTCCTGGCCTCGGCCTCGAGCATCGTCGCCGTGGGTGGCGTGCCGGTATTCGCCGATGTGGACCTGGACTCCCAGAACATTACCGCGGCCAACGTGGCGGCGGTCACCTCTCCCGATACCCGGGCCATCATCGCCGTGCACTTGGCCGGTTGGCCTTGCGAGATGGGTGAGTTAATGGCGCTGGCCGAGCGACTCGGGCTTTACCTGATAGAGGACTGCGCCCAGGCCCATGGTGCCACCTGGCAGGGCCACAGCGTGGGCAGCTTGGGCCATGTGGGCTGCTGGTCGTTCTGTCAGGACAAGATCATGAGTACTGGTGGGGAAGGCGGCATGGTGACCACCCGTGATGACGAGCTCTGGCGACGTATGTGGGCCTACAAGGATCATGGCAAGAGCTTGGCTGCCGTCTATGAGCGTGAGCACCCTCCTGGGTTTCGCTGGTTGCACGAGAGCTTCGGCAGCAACTGGCGGCTGACCGAGATGCAGTCTGCCATCGGCCGTTTCCAGCTCGCTCGCCTGCCGGCTTGGAAGCAGGCGCGACGGGCCAATGCCGAGCGGATCTGGGCTGTGGCTCGGGCTTGTCCGGGGCTGCGGGCGCCCCAGCCGCCAACCCATCTCGAGCACGCCGCCTACAAGGCGTATGTCTTTGTGGAACCAGAGCGACTGCGCCCAGGGTGGGATCGAGACCGCATCCTTGCCGAGATCGCCTCGGCCGGGGTGCCATGTCTGTCGGGATCCTGCTCCGAGATTTACCGCGAGAAGGCCTTCGAGGGCAGGGGGTGGACTCCGGAACGGCGGCTGCCGGTGGCCAGGCGGTTAGGCGATACGGCGTTGATGTTCCTCTGCCATCCCACGCTCACCGAGGCCGAAGTGGAGCTGACTTGTCGGGTGCTGGGGGAGGTGATGCAGCGCGCGGCACGATGACTGAGACGAAGCGCTTGCAACTGAACACCGTTGTGGTCTTGGTAATGACTCTCGCTAGAGTATATGCCGAGGGAGTCGCTTGAGATGGCTCCTAGGGAGGGCATGGCCGAGGACGAGCCTGAATTCAATCAAGAGATCGACCCCAAACCTATGGGGTAGCGCATTCTTCCATTTATCCAGGTGACGAGTCCTTTTCCGGAAACTAACCCTGTTCAGAAGACAGGTTGATTGAACGGTCTGGCGATCTTGGTCGACTCCTGGTTCGAGGTTCGGTGATGAAGACTTTTATAGGGTGGGGCTATTGTTTGCTCAAGACCGATTGGTACGGCATATGGAGGCTAGCCAATGACGCTCAAGAAAATAGTGGTTTTACCAGGTTTGGGCTGATTGCTGATCTGATGGTATCAACGCTTTATTACGAGGTGTCGCCTTCCGAATATTTTTATTTTCGGTTCCCAAGTATGGGCAAGAATGAAAGGGTCAGATGGGCTGGAACGACGGCTATGTGGAAGGCGCAAAGGAGTTTTATTCCAAAGGAAATTATTTCAACCTTTTCTTCAAAAGAAATATTTCGCGCAAGATTCGACCATTTGATGGCAGAGCATGCGGGAATGATTTCATGGCCGCATATTCAAAATTCATTAGTGAAGCGGTTGTTGGACCAAGGTGTCAGTAGCTGGTTTTTTAAGCCTGAGGACGGTCAATGTGGTGCTGGAGGGTTTTCTCTGGAAGTTGGCGGTTTTAACGCCGAGGTGCTTCACGACGAGCTGGGGAAGAGGTTAAGAAATGGTCGGAAATATATCGTGGAGAGGAAGCTCGTCAACCACGACGAATTGCGGATAGTGAATCCATCTTGTCTGAATACAGTCCGTGTTGTCACTTACACAGATGGTGAAGATGTGGAATTGCTATTTTCCAGAATCAGGTTTGGAAATGGTGGGGATGTTGATAATCTTGGTGCCGGCGGTTTTGCGGCAGAAGTTGACTCAGTTACGGGAAAAGTTACTGGGGCGGCAGTCTGCACAAGATCCGGGCTGGCAGAGTACTACCAAACACACCCGATCTCGAAGATCAAGTTCGAAGGAATCGAAATACCCCATTGGGAAAAGGTGATTGAATTGGTGAAGAGTGCGGCCATGGTCGAAACCAAGGCAAGTATCGTGGGTTGGGATGTGGCTGTCACGGATTCGGGAGTCTATCTCCTGGAAGGTAATCACAACTGGTGCAAGCTGTTATGGCAACTTCCGGTGAGGGAGGGTTTGAAAGCCGAGCTGGAAAAATATATGCAAATGGTTGATCACGTCCGGTGACACCGGCTTGTCTAACTTCGGATGGCGACCTCATGTGTCAAGCGAGACGCTATTCAAGGGTACGCTGGCCATCGTTCCATTTATTGCGTACCCCAACATGAATTTTTAACAGCATGCGACTGACTGAAATCCCCTTGAATCAGTCCAGCTCACTAAGTGAAAAACTCTCCTCAATTCTTCGTCGAGAGATTTACGCAATCAGGGGGAACGTTACGGAGGTCCCACGCTGCCGGTGGACCTTTTAATGAGAGGAAGAAAGGTCGGGGATAACTCCGGACGTTCCCTCGAGTTTCCGTTTTTGAGTTAAAAGCGATCTTTATAGTTAACGATGAAAAATGACAATGTCAAGATTTTTTGTGTTTTCCAATGGATGGCTTCTTTTTTCTTTTCTGGCATGGTTGATAGTTATCCCTTGGGGGTACGCTGTTATCCCCTTGATGGTGCTTGGCATGATTTTGCTACGCCTTCCTGTCATGCGCCATGTGGCTTCTCGTTTGGATTTACGAGACCTTAGTTTCTGTCTTGCATTTTTTTTGTATACGGCCATCTGGCTGATGGATGTCTGGCAGTCAGGTGATTGGTTGGTTGCTGATGGGGTTGCCATGCCACTCTGGCCGGTACTGGCGACCATGGTTCTGATATGGCTTCGCCTGTTCCCCCCTTCCCCTAGGCTATGGTGGGCTGGTCTCTGTACGGGCTCGCTTTTGGCTGGAAGTATCGCACTGTTCGAATATCGGGTGCTGATGCTTGAAAGAGTTGGCAACGGCATGAATGCGATTCCTTTCGGAAATATTGCTCTGTTACTTGGATGCTTGTCGTTGGTTGCATCCTTCTGGTGGCTGAAAAATGAGCGCGGGGCGCGCGGAAAAGTATGGTTTTCCCTCGCAGCTGCTGCTGGTGGTATGTTGGCGTCACTGTTGTCGGGTACGCGTGGTGGCTGGCTGGCAGCGCCTGTGTTGGCAATCCTCATCTGGATTGCCTGGCAAAGTATGCCGGATCACGAAGTTCATTATTGGCGACGTCGAAGCTGGCTTACGGTAACCTTGGTCATCATGATGCTTGTTGGCGTGTTTTTTTTAGGTGAACCTGCTTCTCGCTTGGCGGCTGCCATTAATCAGTTTCAGGGGTACTGGTTATCGGGTGACTGTGGTGGCTCCATAGGTCTTCGCCTGGAGATGTGGAAAGGAGGCGTGATACTTTTCAGTGAACGCCCGCTGACAGGCTGGGGCGAAGGAGGGCTTGAGGCCGCCCGTGATGCTCTTGTTGATCAGGGCTTGGTGTATCCCGGTATCAGCGTATTCACTCAGTTGCATAGCGACATGATTGATACCGCAGCACGACGCGGGTTGGTGGGGCTTGTATCGTTGCTGGGGCTATATGGGGTGCCACTCACGCTGTTCTGGCGATGTCGGCGTGATCCAGACCCTCGTGTGCGCTTGCTGGCGATCGCCGGGGTGATGATTGTGACCTCGTTCATGATCTTTGGGTTTTCGCAGTCCATGCTGCGGGATGTCCGTGGCCTCAGCGGCTACCTCGGTCTCTGCGTGGGATGTTGGGCGGTACTGAGATCCATTGAGTCATCGAATCGTTCTGCGTGCCCTCCGGGCGAGAGGTGCGTAAATGCAAGGGCTCCGGTCCGGTAGCGCATTCATTGCCCGCGATGAGATGATTCTTGGATTTGCGTGTCTGTTGACCTGAACACGTTAGACGGAATGGCTTGATGATCGATTCGATACAGCGCTTCTTCAACGACATGATGGCGGCAGGCGATCGCCCCAATGAGCCGGTGATCTCGCTGGAACTGGCCACGGCGGCCCTGCTGTTCGAGGTGGCACGTGCCGACTACCACCTCGACGGCAGCGAAGTCGCGCTGCTACGCGACCTGCTGCAGCGGCGTTTCAAACTGGCAGAGGCAGAACTCGATGAACTGATGCGCCTGGCCCGGGAGGAGGCCGAGTCGGCGGTGGACCATTACCAGTTCGTGAGCCTGGTCAAGGAGCACTTCGATTACGACCAGCGCTGCGAGCTGGTGCGCATGATGTGGTCGCTGTCGCTGGCCGACGGCGAGCAGCACCACCTCGAGGAGCATCGTATCCGGCGCCTGGCCGAGCTGCTGCATGTCAGCCATTCGGATTTCATCCGTGCCAAGCTGCGGGTGCAGGAGGATGATCCGGGTAACTGACATCGAGCATCGGCTTTCCCTCTGCGCCGCTAAGGTGCATGCTCGGTCTCAGTCCCCCGACAGCAGACAAGGAGTCAGAAATGGCGCGCGAGATCGTGGTGATGGGCGCCGGGATGGTCGGCGTGTCGGTCGCCTGGTACCTGGCCCGGCGGGGTCATGCGGTGACGCTGGTCGACCGGCGCGAGCCCGGCCGTGAGACCTCCTTCGGCAATGCCGGCATCATCCAGCGCGAGGCGGTGCAACCCTATCCCTTCCCGCGAGACCTCGCCACCATGCTCCGGGTATTGCCCAACCGCCAGGTGGATATCCGCTATCGTCCGGGCGGCATGGTGCAGGCCGCGGGGCCGCTGCTGCAGTATTGGCAGAACTCCGCCCCCAAGCGCTATGCGCGCATCGTCCCCGAATATGCCTCGCTGATCTGTCTCTCGCTGGAGGCGCATGCCCCGATGGTCGAGGCGGCCGAGGCCGACGCCCTGGTCCGTCGCGAGGGGTGGCTGGAGGTCTATCGCACCCGGGAAGCCATGGCAGCGCGCCTGCGGGATACCGAGGCTAACGCCGAGAGGTTCGGTGTCCGCTATCGGGCGCTAGAGGCGAATGAACTGGCGACCCTGGAGCCCCGCCTGAGTGATGACCTGGCCGGGGCGATCCACTGGGAGCAACCCTGGACGGTGGCCGACCCCGGTGCCCTGGTGCAGGCCTATGCCAAAAGCTTCGAGGCGGAAGGCGGCCGTGTGTGGCAGGCGGACGTGACCGACGTCGCTCGCCATGGCAACGGTTGGCGGGTCGCCACCTCCGAGGGGGAACTGGACGCCGAACAGGTGGTGATGGCGATGGGCCCCTGGTCGCGGGAGTGGCTCTCGAACCTGGGGCTGGATATTCCGCTGTTCGTCAAGCGTGGCTATCACATGCATTACGGCACCACCGATTCGGCTCGACTCGGCCACTGGGTGATGGACGCCGAGGTCGGCTACCTGCTGGCCCCGATGCAGGCGGGAATTCGCCTCACCACCGGCGCTGAGCTGGAGCGCCTCGAGGCGCCGCCGCACCTGGCGCAGTTGGCCGCCGCCGAGCGCGTGGCGAAGAAGCTGTTTCCGCTGGGTGAGCGGTTGGATGCCGAGCCCTGGAAAGGCGCGAGGCCGTGCACGCCGGACATGAAGCCGGTGATCGGCCCGGCGCCGGGGCAGGAGGGACTCTGGCTGGCGCTCGGCCATGGCCATCAGGGCTTTACCCTGGGCCCGGCGACCGGTCGCCTGCTGGCGCAGATGATGGACGGCGAGCGCCCGGAGATCGATATGGCGCCGTTCCGGGCCGATCGGTTCTGAGGCTGGCGTTTTGTAGACGCTTCGACTTGCACATCGATAAAGGCAGGCCATGGGATAATGTGGGAGCCGTGCTTGCACGGCGATTTGTTACTCTCCGCTTTTCGCGGTGCAAGCACCGCTCCCACAAGGGCTTCGCCCCTAGCTCCCACAAAGGTTTCGTCCCTTAATCTCGATGGCGATTCGCATTCTTTTGGGCGGGTTATCGCTTGGCCTTGCGCTTCTGCTGGAGCAGGTGCATCAACAGCTTGATCACCAGGGTGAAGACGAACACCAGCCAGCCGGCGGTGGCCAGCACGTTGAACAGCAGCATCTTCTGCTCGCCATTCATCGGGGTGATGAGGTGGTCGATGACGATGGCCAGCAGGAAGGCCAGGGTCAGGGGCAGGGCGAGGATGTGCATCCACATCTCGGTGCGCCGCTTGCGGACATGGTAGCGGCCCAGCAGCACGCGGATGGGGCGGTGCACGAAGCTGATCAGGATCAGGCTGCCGACCATCAGCAGGGCGGCGAGGCTGGGTTCGATGCTGCCCAGGTGCGCGGAGATGCTGACCGACCAGTAGAGCACCAGCCACATGAAGCCGGCCAGGATGGCAACGATATCGGCGTAGTGTCTTACCTTGGGCATCATGTCCTCATGGGTGGCCGGGCGTCGTTGGCGACGCGAACGCTGGCGCCATGATACGGCATTCAGCGTCGCTTGAAGAGTCGCCTTACCCAGTACCAGCGGTTGATCAGCAGGGCCGCGAAGATCAGCGAGCAACCCGTCAGTTGCAGCAGCGTCATGCTCTCGTCGAACCACCAGGCGGCCATCAGCGCGGTCCAGACCGCCTCGAGCATCAGGATGACCGCGGCATGGCTGGGGGTGGTCAGGCCCTGGGCGTGGACCTGGAGGAAGAAGCGCAGGGTGCTGGCGAAGAGGATGCTGGCGGCGACCCAGCCGAGGGTGGCGGCCGAGAGGCCTGACGGCCAGGGCTCGACGGGGAGCGAGGCGAGAGTGAGCACCAGGCCCACGACCCCCAACTGGATCGCCGTCAGCGGCAGGGCAGGCACCCGTCGCACCACCCGCGAGTTGGCATTGATCAGCACCGAGAAGACCAGCGCCGAGCCGGCGATCAGCCACTGGCCGGGCTCGATCCGGAAACCGGCGTTCAGCGACAGCAGCATGAAGCCGATCAGCGCCACCGGCAGGGCGATCCAGGTGGTGCGCGGCGGCCGATCGCCAAACAGCAGGCGTGCCACCACCGGCACCAGCAGGATGCCCAGGCTGTTGATGAAGGCGCTCTCGCCGAGGTGGCGGGAGTGATGCAGGCCGAGCACCCACAGCGAGATGGCGGCGCTGAAGATCAGGCCCACGCCGGCGGCTCGCCGCCAGTCGGCAAGGGAGAGCCGGCGCAGGGCGTGGAGGGCGAAGAGCGCCAGGATGCCCCCGGCGATCAGGAAGCGCGTGCCGATGAACAGCAGTGGCGGCATGCCGGAGAGAGCCTCCTTGGAGAAGATCCAGCCGGCGGCGGCCAGCAGGGTGACCAGCAGCAGCAGGAAGTCGGCGCGCAGAGGCGAGCGTGTCGGGTCAATGGGCGGCATCGGTCACCGAGGCGTGGAGAAATCGGCCGGATATGTTAGCAGACAAACGGCCTGGCGTGGGCTCGGGGTGGCGGCGGGGTTGCGATATACTGGTGGCACCCTTGGTCATGCCGACACCCACGCTTTCGATACAGACTTTCACAACAGGACCTGCCGTGAACTCGATTACCCTGACTCGCCCGGACGACTGGCACCTGCACCTGCGCGACGGCGAGGCCATGGCAGCCGTGGTGGCCGCCAGTGCCCGCCAGATGGGCCGCGCCATCATCATGCCCAACCTCAAGCCGCCGGTGACCACCACCGAGCAGGCGCTGGCCTATCGCGAGCGCATCCTCGCGGCGTTGCCCGCCGGGGCCGGTTTCGAGCCGCTGATGACCCTCTACCTGACCGACAACACCCCGGCCGAGGAGATCGAGCGGGCCCATGCCAGCGGCCTGGTGCAGGCGGTGAAGCTCTATCCCGCCGGGGCGACCACCAACTCGGCCTCCGGCGTCACCGACCTGGCCCATTGCGACGCGGCCGTGGCCGCCATGGCGCGGCTGGGGATTCCGCTGCTGGTCCATGGCGAGGTCACCGACGCCGATATCGACATCTTCGATCGCGAGGCGGTGTTCATCGAACGGGTCATGAAGCCGCTGCTCGAGCGCCACCCGGACCTGAAGGTGGTCTTCGAGCACATCACCACGGCCGATGCCGCCGACTTCGTGGCCGCGGCGCCGGCTAATGTCGCGGCCACCATCACCGTCCACCACCTGCTGTTCAACCGCAACCACATGCTGGTGGGCGGCATCCGCCCCCACTACTATTGCCTGCCGATCCTCAAGCGCGAACGCCACCGCCAGGCGCTGCTGGCCGCCGCGACCTCGGGTAGCCCGAAGTTCTTCCTGGGCACCGACAGCGCGCCCCATGCCCGTGGTGACAAGGAGAGTGCCTGCGGCTGTGCGGGGGCCTATACCGCGCCGGCGGCCCTGGAGCTGTATGCCACCGCCTTCGAGCAGGCCGGGGCCCTGGAGCGTCTCGAGGGGTTCGCCAGCCACTTCGGCCCCGACTTCTACGGCCTGCCGCGCAACGCCGAGACCGTCACCCTGGTACGCGAGCCCTGGCAGTTGCCGGAGGCGCTGCCCTATGCCGAGGGCCAGACCATCGTGCCCCTGGCTGCCGGCGAGACGCTGGGGTGGAGGTTCCAGGAAACAACCTGACCTCGTCAGGCATCGTATTCGTTGCTATTGTTTGCTTAAAGCAACGAATGCGGTGCAAAGCATGTCCCTCCATGAGCAACTCAAGACTCGGCGTCGTGCGCTCTCCCTGACACAGCAACAGCTGGCCACGCGGGTCGGGATGACCCGCCAGCAGTACCAGCGGCTGGAAGCGGGGGGCAATCCGCGGCTGGAGACTCTCAACCAGGCCGCTGATGGTCTGAACGCCCGCCTGATGTTGATCCCCATCGAGAAGTGGCATGCGGTATTGTCGCTGCTCGATGAAGGGCAGTCGTCTCGTCCCCCGCTGGATGTAGACCCCTGGCAAGGACTCCTCGACGATGAGGAGGATGACCATGGTCAATGAGCCCGTCGAGATGCTCGAGCTCTCGCTTCACGGCCGTCGAGTGGCATACCTGGCGGGCTACCGGGGCGGACGCAATGTCCTGGTGTTCGACGAGGCGTGGCGTCTTGACCCCGGCCGGCCCACCCTGACCCTGACCCTGATGGCGGGCTTTCCTCGGGCCGAGGCGCTAATGGAGACCGCCTGGATTCGCCAGCAGCGCCTCCACCCCTGGTTCTCCAACCTGCTCCCGGAAGGGTCCCTTCGTGACTGGCTGGCCTCACGGCTGAAGGTGCATCCCGATAATGAGTTTCCCCTGCTGGCCAGGCTGGGGCATGACCTGCCAGGGGCGTTAGTGGCAACCCCGGTGATGCCGGATGACATGCCGGACTGGGTGCTTTCCCATCGCCGCAGCGTGACTCCGGTCCCGCAGCAGGCCCGAGAAGGCGCAGGTTTTTCCCTGGCGGGTGTGCAGCTGAAGTTCTCCATGCGCGAGAGAGCGGGGCGCTTCAGTCTCTCGGGTGGGGATGGCCCAGGGACCTGGATCATCAAGCCGCCTTCCGCACGCCATTCCAGGCTACCCGAGGCCGAGTTCACATCCATGCGGCTGGCCGAGAGTGCGGGGGTGGAGATCCCGGAAGTGCGACTGGTACCGCTGCAAGCCCTGGAAGGCCTGCCCGATATCACCCTGCCTGACGAGCCTCATGCCTATGCCATTCGCCGCTTTGACCGTGTGCAGGAAACACGTGTGCATACCGAGGACATGGCCCAGGTCCTGTTCCGCTACCCCCATGAGAAGTACGACGGCCCGAGCTATGAGCAGATCGGGCGCCTGTTGAGGGAGTTTACCGGGGATGGGCTGGCGTCGGTCCAGGCGTTCGCTCGTCGGCTGCTGGTAAACATCTTGCTGGCGAACGGAGACGCGCACCTCAAGAACTGGAGCCTGCTGTACCCCGATCGGCACACGCCCTCGCTGGCACCGGCCTATGACATCGTGACGACCCGGGCCTATATCGAAGAGGAGCGCGAAGCGGCACTGAACCTGAATGGGAAGAAGGACTGGTACCGGCTCAATGAGGAGGATTTCCGGCGGTGGTCGGAGAGGGTTGGCGTCTCCTGGCCGGCCATACGGCAAGTCCTGGCCGAGACGGTCGAGCGCGCCAGGAGTCAGTGGCCGTCTCAGTTGTCGTCACTGCCTATGGCAGAGGCGCATCAGCGTGTATTGAGAGAGCATTGGAAACAGCTGGCGCCGGAGTGGCGTATCGAGTAGGGGCTGTTTGAATGAGGGCCGTGCTGGGCTCTTCCTCCCGCACCTGCCGGTCGAGAAAGGCAATGCCGGCCTCGATGGCGCTGTCGCGGATCAGGAAGCTGGTGAAGTGCCCACGGTAGTGCTGCAGGTAGAGCTCGCTCTCCACCCCTTGAGAGAGGAGTTCGGCGTGGAAGTCGGTGGCATGGTCCACCGGGACCAGGCTGTCCCAGCGGCCGTGGAAGAGGAAGTGGGGCGGCGTGTCGGCATCGACGTGGTAGATCGGCGAGGCCAGCCGGTAGGCCTCGGGCTTCTCGGCCCGGGTGCCGCCGATGAACTCCACCACCAGGCGTCCATCATCGAACTTGAAGAGGTCGCTCGGCAGGCCGCCCGCCAGCACGGCGGCCAGCCGGGCGTGGTCGCCGCCATGGGGTGCGGCCAGGGGACCGCTGCTGCCCATCACGCCGAGCAGGCTGACCAGGTGGGCGCCGCTGGAGTAGCCGACGCCGACGATACGGTCGGTGTCGATACGCCACGCATCGGCCCGGTCGTGGATCCAGGCCATGGCCTGCTGCAGGTCGTGGAGCTGGGCGGGGAAGCGGTAGGTCGGGGCGAAGCGGTAGGCGACGTTGACCGTCACGTAGCCGCGTTCGGCGAGCCGCTCGGCGATCTCGGCCATGTCGTCGGGACTTCGCCGCTGCCAGCCGCCTCCATGCACCAGCAGGGCCGCCGGGCGCAGCCGGTCGTCGGGGGTATCCGGGAGCAGGACGCGCGCCTCGAGCGCCTCGGGCCAGTCGGGTGGGGTATAGGTGAGCGGCGCCAGGCGTTCGACGCCGTAGTCGGCTGGTTCCACGTCGTTCAGGGATTTGACCTCGCCGTTGCGGTCGAGGTGGGTGGCGCAGCCGGCCAGCAGCAGAGTCAGGGCGAGAAGCAAGTATCGCGACCAGTGAGCCTGTGCCGCGAGATTGTAGTCATTCATCTATCAGCCCCCGCTGTCTCCGGCTAGCATCTCCCGGATGGCTTGCCCCAGCGGTTCCAGATGCTGGTCGATAACACCGGTTACTGTGAAGGGGTCAATATTGCCAAGGTATTCATGTACCAGAATATTGCGGAAGCCACTGATCTGTTGCCAAGGGATATCTGGATAGCGGGATTTCTTCGAGTCGGGGAGGCGCTGGGTTGCCTCAGACAGGGTCTGGAGGTTCCGTAGGGCAGCATCATAGAGGATGTCGTCTTCGGTGATGTCGCCACGCTGTCTTATGCGTGAAATCTTCTCGATGACGTCAAGAATATGCTGGGCGTATAGCTGCCACTCCTTGCTCATAACTCTCGGGCTTCCGCGAGAACAGCGTCCCGGATGTGACGGTTGAGTTCGTGGAGGGGAATCAAGTCGACATCGTGACCGGTAATCTCAGCCAGCCTCTCTGCAAGCGCCATGCGCTGAGTGAAGAGGTCATAGCCCTTGTCGAAATCCACCAGAAAGTCGATATCACTGCCCTGTCCCTCCTGCCCCCGAGCAACGGAACCGAATACCCGGATGCCATGGGCCCCATGAGCTCTAGCGGCATTCAAGATGGCGTGACGCTTCTCATGTAGCTCATCGAGTAGCATGGGGGCTCCTGACTACGATCAAGTCGCTTGTTCGACCTCAGGATAGGGCGCAGATTCCATGCATGCCAGGCGGTCGACCATGGCCGTGACCATGCGCGAGGAGTGGTCGGCCGCCTTCTCCAGGAACTCGCCGAAGGAGAGATGGTTGTCGCCGCCGCCGGCGATGTCCGAGAGCGCGCGGATGACCACGAAGGGGCAGCCGTAGTGGTGGCAGGTCTGGGCGATCGCCGCGGCCTCCATCTCGGCGGCCAGCATGGTGGGGAAGCGCGAGCGCGTGGTGGCGACGAGCTCCGGGCAGGCCATGAACACATCGCCGGTGGCGATGAGGCCCTCGACGACGTTGACCTCGCCCAGCGCCTCGACGCACTCCCTGGCCATGGTGACCAGCCGTGCGTCCGGGAAGTAGGCAGCGGGCATGTTGGGCACCTGGCCGTGCTCGTAGCCGAACACCACGGCGTCGACGTCGTGGTGGCGCACCTCGCTGGAGACGACGATATCCCCGATCTCGAGCCCCTCACCGAAGCCGCCGGCGGAGCCGGTATTGATGATCGCCTCGGGATGGTAGACGTCCAGCAGCAGGGTGGTGCCGATGGCGGCATTCACCTTGCCGATGCCGGACTGCAGGATCACCACCTCGACGCCATGCAGCTTGCCCAGGTGGAAGGTGCAGCCCACGTGCTGGCGGGTGCGGCGATCCTCCAGCTGCGCGGCGAGTGCTGCGACCTCCTGGGCCATGGCGCCGATGATGCCGATGCGCTTCATGCGAACACCTGGCTCCATTCGTCGCGCTTGGCCAGGAAGCCACGGGCGATCTGCTTGGCGCCCTCCAGGCTGTGGCTCGCTGCCCAGCCGCACTGCATCTCGTTGCAGGCGGGCACTTCGTCGGCTTCCAGCACGTCCTTGAGGGTGCCTTCGACCAGGTCGAGCACGCCGTCGTAGTCGTCGTAGTTGATCATCGCGATGTAGAAACCGGTCTGGCAGCCCATGGGGCTGATGTCGACGACCTTGTCGGAGTGGTTACGGGACATCTCGGCCATCAGGTGTTCCAGGGAGTGCAGACCGGGCATCTCCATGTGGTCCTGGTTGGGCTGGCAGATCCGCATGTCGTACTTGTGGATGGTATCGCCGTGCTCGCCGGTCTTGATGTCGGCAAGGCGGATGTAGGGGGCCTTCACCTTGGTGTGGTCGAGGTTGAAGCTTTCGAC
This sequence comes from Halomonas ventosae, assembly GCF_004363555.1. Taxonomy (GTDB): domain Bacteria; phylum Pseudomonadota; class Gammaproteobacteria; order Pseudomonadales; family Halomonadaceae; genus Halomonas; species Halomonas ventosae. Next base: position 129,609 of record NZ_SNZJ01000001.1, read on the forward strand.
GTTCATCTTCTTGTCGGTCATCGGGAGACCTCGCGAGTCGGAAAAAATGGGCAGCTAATTCTAGCGGAATTCGACGAAAGGTGCACGACGCGCCTGGTGGGAGTTGGTTTTCGTGGAGCACGTCGAGGCTTCCAACCGGCCGCTCCCACCATCCATGGTTGGTGGCTGGAAGAGCCTGTGGGAGCGGTGCTTGCACCGCGAATGACTTGGCTCGGCACCCATCGCCGTGCAAGCACGGCTCCTACAATGACCCCCTTGCGCCTTGCTCCTTGCTACTTCTTCTCGGCGTCATGCATATCGGCGGCCTGCAGGGTGTTCTCGAGCAGGGTGGCCACGGTCATGGGGCCGACGCCGCCGGGGACCGGGGTGATCCAGCTGGCACGCTCGGCGGCCGGGGCGAAGTCGATGTCGCCGATCAGGCGGCCGTCCTCCTGGCGGTTGATGCCCACGTCGATGACGATGGCGCCGGGCTTGATCCACTCGCCCTTGACGAGGCCGGGCTTGCCCACCGCGACCACCAGCAGGTCGGCGCGCCGGACGTGCTCCTCGAGGTTACGCGTGAAGCGGTGGCAGACGGTGGTGGTGCAGCCGGCGAGCATCAGTTCCAGCGACATGGGGCGGCCGACGATGTTGGAGGCGCCGACCACGGTGGCGTCCAGGCCGCGGACCTCGAGGCCGCTCGCCTCCAGCAGGGTCATCACGCCTTTGGGGGTGCAGGGGCGCAGCAGCGGCAGGCGCTGGGCCAGGCGGCCGAGGTTGTAGGGGTGGAAGCCGTCGACATCCTTGTGGGGCAGGATGCGCTCGAGGATCGGGCGGGCGTCCAGATGCTCGGGAAGCGGCAACTGCACGAGGATGCCGTCGATGCGGGGGTCTGCGTTGAGCTGGTCGACCAGGGTCTCGAGTTCCTCCTGGCTGGTGTCTGCCGGCAGCTGGTACTTGAAGGAGCGGATGCCGGCCTCCTCGCAGGCACGGTGCTTGTTGCGCACGTAGACGGCGGAGGCGGCGTCCTCGCCCACCAGGACCACGGCCAGTCCGGGAATGCGCCCTCCGGCCTCGCGGCGTGCCTGCACCTGGCGAGCGACCTGCTGGCGGACTCGGGCGGCAATGGACTTGCCATCGATCAGTTGGGCGGTCATCGAGCTTCCCTCTGCTGGTGGGTGGTCGGGGCGGGGGATTTTCGCATGCCCGGGGCCCTAGGCAAAGCTGGCGGGCGGCAGTGGCGCGCTTCTCGCTTGACCCGAGGGGAAAGTTCCGTAGAATACGCAGCGCTTGACGAGGCCCCTGCGGCGGCGTCAGGGCCGTGCAAGAGCCGGCGGGGTGTAGCGCAGTCTGGTAGCGCGCCTGCTTTGGGAGCAGGATGTCGGGGGTTCGAATCCCTCCACCCCGACCACAACCTGTTGATTGGGAAGTTTTATTTCTCATTTTAGGTTGCGGTCAGGCGCTCTGAGACGTAGAATGCGCCCATAGCTCAACCGGATAGAGCAACGGCCTTCTAAGCCGTAGGTTGCAGGTTCGAGTCCTGCTGGGCGCGCCATGTTTCATGGAGTGGCCGGTAGCGGTTCAGCCGGCGCGTTGAGCCTTCAGCAAGACCCGTGTCGTAGTGGTGGATGTAGCTCAGTGGTAGAGCCCCGGATTGTGGCTCCGGTGGTCGTGGGTTCGATCCCCATCATCCACCCCACCTCGACATGACCCCCAGGCAGTGGTGGATGTAGCTCAGTGGTAGAGCCCCGGATTGTGGCTCCGGTGGTCGTGGGTTCGATCCCCATCATCCACCCCATTGCCTCCCTCAGCAGTTCCCGCTTCGCCCGGTTCATCTCCTGATCCCTTTTCGGTGCCATGGCGCCCGTCGTTCCGTGACCTGTCGCGGCAGTCGCCAGCACGGAAAAATCCCGGTCATGCCCCTTGTAATGTGCCGTCAGGCCCCCATCTGTTCAGGCACGGCGCTTGCCAGTACCGGGCGGGATTCTTAGAATCTCTCCTTTGACCCTTTCACGCTTTCACAGAACGCCCCAGTCGGTAGAGGACATTTCATGCAAGTTTCCGTCGATACGACCTCCCAGATTGAACGCCGCATCAAGGTCCAGGTGCCGGCCGCCGAGGTCGACGAGGCCGTTGCCGCCCGTCTCAAGGATGCCGCCAAGAACGTTCGCATGGACGGCTTCCGCAAGGGCAAGGTCCCGATGTCGGTGATTCGCCAGCGCTACGGGCGCGGCGTGCGCGACGAGGTGGTGGGCGAAGTGATGCGCGAGCGCTACGTGCGTGCCATCTCCGAGCACGAGCTCAACCCGGCCGGCTACCCGCAGATCGAGGCCACCGTCAATGAGGCGGGCAAGGACCTGGAGTTCACCGCGACCCTCGAGATCTATCCCGAGGTCGAGCTGTCGTCCATCGAGGGTACCGAGGTCGAGCGTCCGGTGGTCGAGGTGACCGAGGCCGACGTCGACGAGATGATCGATACCCTGCGCAAGCAGAATGCGGGCTGGGAAGAGGTCGAGCGTGCCGCCGAGGAGGGCGACCAGGTCAAGATCGACTTCCAGGGCTTCCTGGGTGACGAGCCCTTCGAGGGCGGCAGCGCCGAGGGCCACGAGCTGGTGATCGGTTCCGGCAGCTTCATCCCCGGCTTCGAGGAGCAGCTGATCGGCGCCAAGGCGGGCGAGGAGAAGGAGCTCAAGGTCACCTTCCCCGAGGACTACCAGGCCGAGCAGCTGGCCGGCCAGGAAGCGACCTTCAAGGTCAAGGTCCACGCCGTGAAGGGCCAGGCCCTCCCCGAGGTGGATGCCGAGTTCGTCGAGAAGTTCGGCGTCGAGGACGGCGACCTGGACAAGTTCCGCGCCGAGGTCAAGAAGAACATGACCCGCGAGGCGACCCAGGCCGTCGACAACCGCGTCAAGCAGCAGGTGCTCGAGGCCCTGAAGAAGGTCAACGACATCCCGGTGCCCCAGGCGCTGGTGCAGCAGGAGACCGAAGGCCTCAAGCGCCAGGCGGCCCAGCAGTTCGGCCTCGGCGAGGACTTCGACGTCAGCCAGCTGCCCGACGAGCTGTTCGCCGAGCAAGCCAAGAGCCGCGTCCAGGTCGGCCTGCTGCTGGCCGAGGTGATCAAGGCCAACGAACTCGCCGCCAGCGACGACGAGATCAAGGCCAAGGTCGAGGAGCTGGCCCAGCAGTATCAGGACCCCCAGCAGGTGGTCGAATACTACATGAGCAACGATCAGCTCAAGACCCAGGTCCAGTCGGCTATCCTCGAAGAGAAGGCCGTCGATGTCCTGCTTGAGCAGGCCAGCGTCAAGGACGTGGAGATGAGCTACCAGGAGGCCCTCGCCGCGGCCCAGCAGCAGGGCGAGGCCGACGCGGAAGGCGAAGAGGCCGAGGCCGAGTCTCAGGGTGAAGAGCCCCAGGGCGAAGAGAAGCAGGCCTGATCGCGCTATGGCGCACCCTGCCTGGCCCCGCGGCCGGGCAGGGCGTTACCTGACGCTTCCATTCATCGGATCCAAGGACATCACCCAGATGAGCAACCCGTTCGATATCCAATCCGCCGGTGGCCTGGTGCCCATGGTGGTCGAGCAGAGCGCGCGCGGCGAGCGGGCTTACGACATCTATTCCCGCCTGCTCAAGGAGCGCGTGATCTTCCTGGTGGGCCCGGTGGAAGACTACATGGCCAACCTGCTGGTGGCACAGCTGCTGTTCCTCGAGTCCGAGAACCCGGACAAGGACATCCACCTGTACATCAACTCCCCGGGAGGCTCGGTGACCGCCGGCATGTCGGTCTACGACACCATGCAGTTCATCAAGCCCGACGTCTCCACGGTCTGCATCGGCCAGGCGGCGAGCATGGGCGCGCTGCTGCTGGCCGGCGGCGCCGCGGGCAAGCGCTACTGCCTGCCCAACTCGCGGATGATGATCCACCAGCCGCTGGGCGGCTACCAGGGGCAGGCCTCGGACATCGAGATCCACACCCGCGAGATCCTCGGCATCCGCGACAAGCTCAACCAGATCCTGGCCCATCACACCGGCCAGGACATCGAGACCATCGCCCGGGATACCGACCGCGACAACTTTATGAACGGCCCGCAGGCCGCCGAGTACGGCCTGATCGATGCGGTGCTGGAACAGCGGCCGACATCCTGATAGCGTGAATTTCACCCGAGTGACCTTCATGCACTGAGACGTTTCCCGGCGGCCGAGGCCGCCGTGGTGAACCCGACGCCCCATGAGCCATACTATGGGGGCGTCACTATGAAAGAGGTACGCGAATGGCCGACGGCAAAGGCAAGGACGAAGGCGGCAAGCTGCTCTACTGCTCGTTCTGCGGCAAGAACCAGAATGAGGTACGCAAGCTGATTGCCGGCCCGTCCGTCTATATCTGCGATGAGTGTGTCGACCTCTGCAACGACATCATTCGCGAGGAGGTGCTCGATGCCGATGCCGAGACCGACGAGGAGCGCCTGCCCGCTCCCCGCGAGATTCGTCACACCCTCGATGACTACGTGATCGGCCAGGACCGCGCCAAGATGGTGCTGTCGGTGGCGGTCTACAACCACTACAAGCGTCTGCGCTTCGGCGCCAAGGACGACGCCGTCGAGCTTGGCAAGTCGAACATCCTGCTGATCGGCCCCACCGGTAGCGGCAAGACGCTGCTCGCCGAGACCCTGGCGCGGCTGCTCAATGTGCCCTTCACCATCGCCGATGCCACCACCCTCACCGAGGCGGGCTATGTCGGCGAGGACGTGGAGAACATCATCCAGAAGCTGCTGCAGAAGTGCGACTACGATGTGGAGAAGGCCCAGCGTGGCATCGTCTACATCGACGAGATCGACAAGATCTCGCGCAAGTCGGACAACCCCTCCATCACCCGTGACGTCTCGGGCGAGGGCGTGCAGCAGGCGCTGCTCAAGCTGATCGAGGGCACCACCGCCTCGGTGCCGCCCCAGGGCGGGCGCAAGCACCCCCAGCAGGAATTCCTGCAGGTCGATACCGGCAACATCCTGTTCATCGTCGGCGGCGCCTTCGCCGGGCTGGACAAGGTGATCCGGGATCGCGCCGAGAAGGGCGGCATCGGCTTCAATGCCGTGGTCAAGAGCAAGGACGAGACCAAGGGCGTCGGCGACCTGCTGCTCGACGTGGAGCCCGAGGACCTGGTCAAGTTCGGCCTGATCCCCGAGTTCGTGGGTCGCCTGCCGGTGATCGCCACCCTCACCGAGCTCACCGAGGATGCCTTGATCCAGATCCTCACCGAGCCGAAGAACTCGCTGATCAAGCAGTACGCCCGGCTGTTCGAGATGGAAGGCGTGGAGCTGGAGTTCCGCGAGGATGCCCTGCGGGCGGTGGCCGGCAAGGCCATGGCGCGCAAGACCGGCGCCCGCGGCCTGCGCTCGATCCTCGAGTCCGTGCTGCTCGATACCATGTACGAGATTCCCTCGCTGGAGGGGGTGTCCAAGGTGGTGATCGATGCCTCGGTCATCGCCGGCGAGAGCGAGCCGCTGCTGATCTACTCCCAGCAGGAAGCGCAGCGGGTCGACGGCACCGACGGCTGAACCAGCGGGCGCCATTCGCCCCGATGAGGGAGCGGCTTCATCCGCGAGGTGCCCGGTCGGCGCCTCGGGCGATGGACCCGCTCCCCTTCTTTTGCGCGCCGGCGCGTGCTGCCTTGCAATGCCGCCGGTTCGCCCCCACTCCTTGGGTATCCATCCGATTTCGTGTGAGGAACGTCTGCGATGCAGCAGAACGCCGAACAGACCCTGAGTCTGCCCCTTTTGCCACTGCGGGACGTGGTCGTCTACCCGCAGATGGTCATCCCGCTGTTCGTCGGCCGCGAGAAGTCGATCCAGGCGCTCGAGGCCGCCATGGCGGCCGACAAGCGCGTCCTGCTGGTGGCCCAGCGCGAGGCCAGCAAGGACGATCCCGATAACGAGGACATGTTCGCCATCGGCACCGTGGCCGAGATCATGCAGCTGCTCAAGCTGCCCGATGGCACCGTCAAGGTGCTGATCGAGGGCGAGTCCCGGGCCGATATCCGCGAGATCGTCGCCGTCGACGGTGGCTACAGCCGTGCCGAGGTGAGCCTGCGCGAGAGCGAGCCGCTCAGCGAGCGCGAGCAGGAGGCGCTGGTGCGGGTGCTGCTCAACCAGTTCGAGCAGTACGTGAAGATGTCGAAGAAGGTGCCCAACGAGGTGCTCAACTCGCTCTCCGGCATCGAGGACCCCAGTCGCCTGGTGGATACCATCTGTGCCCACCTGTCTCTGAAGATCGATGACAAGCAGCAGCTGCTGGAGATGGACCGGGTGCGCGATCGTATCGAGCACCTGATGGCGCTGATCGAGTCCGAGATCGACCTGCTGCAGGTGGAGAAGCGCATCCGCTCGCGGGTCAAGGACCAGATGGAGAAGTCCCAGCGAGAGTACTACCTGAACGAGCAGATGAAGGCCATCCAGAAGGAGATGGGCGAGCTCGAGAACGTGCCCAACGAGGCCGAGAAGTACGAGAAGGCCATCGAGGAATCCGGCATGCCCAAGGAGGCCCGCGACAAGGCCCTCCAGGAACTGGGCAAGCTGAAGATGATGTCACCGAACTCTGCCGAGGCCACGGTGGTGCGCTCCTACCTGGACTGGCTGGTGGCGGTGCCCTGGAAGAAGCGCACGCGCATCAAGCATGACCTGGTGCACGCCCAGAAGGTGCTCGACGAGGACCACTACGGCCTCGAGGAGGTCAAGGCGCGCATCCTCGAGTACCTCGCGGTGCACAAGCGGGTCAAGAAGCTCAAGGGACCGGTGCTCTGCCTGGTGGGGCCGCCCGGGGTGGGCAAGACCTCGCTGGGGCAGTCCATCGCCCGGGCCACCAACCGCAAGTACGTGCGCCTGGCGCTCGGCGGGGTGCGCGACGAGTCCGAGATCCGCGGCCATCGCCGCACCTATATCGGCTCGCTGCCGGGCAAGATGATCCAGCGCATGGCCAAGGCCGGGGTCAAGAACCCGCTGTTCCTGCTCGACGAGGTCGACAAGATCGGCATGGACCACCGCGGCGATCCCTCCTCGGCGCTGCTCGAGGTGCTGGACCCGGAGCAGAACGACACCTTTAGCGACCACTACCTGGAGCTGGACTACGATCTCTCCGAGACGCTGTTCATCTGCACCGCCAACTCGATGAACATCCCCGGGCCGCTGCTCGACCGCATGGAGGTGATCCGCCTGCCGGGCTACACCGAGGACGAGAAGCTGGCCATCGCCCGTCGCTACCTGGTGCCCAAGCAGCTCAAGGCCAACGGCTTCAAGGCGGAGGAGCTCGAGTTCTCCGACGATGCCCTGCTCGAGCTGATCCGCTACTACAGCCGCGAGGCCGGGGTGCGCGAGCTGGAGCGCCAGATCGCCAAGGTGTGCCGCAAGGTGCTGCGCGAGCGCCTCGAGAAGGAGAGCCAGGAGGGCGCCCAGGCGCCGGTGCTGCTCTCGGCGGCCGACATCGAGCCCTACGCCGGGGTGCGCCGCTACAGCTACGGCCTGGCCGACCAGGAGGACCAGGTCGGCCGGGTGACCGGCCTGGCGTGGACCTCGGTAGGCGGCGAGTTGCTCAATATCGAGTCGGTGATCACCCCCGGCAAGGGACGCCTGGACAAGACCGGCTCCCTCGGCGAGGTGATGAAGGAGTCGGTGAGCGCGGCCCAGACGGTGGTGCGTGCCCGGGCCCTGGCACTGGGGATCGACCCGGAGCGCTTCGAGAAGGAGGACCTGCACATCCACGTGCCCGAGGGTGCCACGCCCAAGGATGGTCCCAGTGCGGGCATCGCCATGGTCACGGCCATGGTCTCGGCTTACACGGGGCGTCCGGTACGCTGCGACGTGGCCATGACCGGCGAGGTCAACCTGCGCGGGGAGGTGCTGCCGATCGGCGGGCTGAAGGAGAAATTGCTGGCCGCCAGGCGCGGTGGTATAAAGATAGTGCTAATACCCGAGGAGAACCGCCGCGACCTCAAGGAGGTTCCGGACAATATCAAGGAAGCCCTCGATATTCGACCGGTTCGCTGGATCGATGATGTCCTGGAGGTGGCCCTGGCCGACAAGCCGGCGCCGAAAAAGGAGGAGCCGCGAGCGGAAGATTCCACCTCCTCGGCGTCGATGGTCAGTACGCACTAACGATAATTTCCTCGCCATGCCGGTCACAGAATCCCGGTATGGCGGGGGTTGGCAAGGAAGGTTGCTTGACAGGACTTTCACCGCATTGCTATAAACTACCGCCATGCTGTGATCGCGTCAGTCAGCCGAAAGTCTCGCCGATTAGAGCCAATTTACGAAAACGTCAAGGGGTGAAGTGTGAACAAATCCGAGCTGATCGAAGCCATTGCCGCGTCTGCCGACATTCCCAAGGCAGCGGCTTCTCGTGCGCTGGATGCCATGGTCGAGACCGTGACCGACAGCCTCAAGAAGGGTGACAGCGTTTCCCTGGTGGGCTTCGGTACCTTCCAGGTGAAGGAGCGCGCCGCCCGCACCGGCCGTAACCCGCAGACCGGTCAGCCGATCGAGATCAGCGCTGCCAAGGTGCCCAGCTTCAAGGCCGGCAAGGCGCTCAAGGACTCCGTCAACTGAGTCGACGGCGCCTGCCGCACCACTGACGGTTGGTTCCATAACAGGCGCATCGCCCCGGCGGTGCGCCTGTTCTTTTGTCGGTCCTCCTTTTTCGCCCACCCTCACCGCTGCCGGCGTCGCGTGATGCCCGGTGATGCGTATAATGTGGCGCGACCCGACTCACTTGATCCGCAGAGGCCTGCATGCTGCAAAGTATTCGTGACCGCTCCAGGAGCTGGGGCGCGAAGATCATCATCGGCGCCGTGGTCGTGACCATGGCGCTTTTCGGCGTGGAATCGCTGGTCGGACTGCTGGGCAACAGTGGCGACGAGGTCGCCGAGGTCAACGGCGAGCCGATCACCCGCCAGCAGCTGGAGATGGAAGTCCAGCGCGCGATCCGCAGCGGGCAGGTGCCGCCTGAGCAGGAGCGCGCGCTGCGGGCCGAGATGCTCGACATGCTGATCACCGACCGCCTGCTGACCCAGTATGCCGAGGAGGGTGGCCTGCATGTCTCCGAGGAGCAGCTCGACCAGCTGATCGTCAACCTGCCGGAGTTCCAGGACGCCAACGGTCGCTTCGACCGGGACCTGTTCCGCAACCGTCTCGCCAGTGCCGGCTTCACGCCGCTCTCGTTCCGCCAGCAGCTCAGCGTCGACGTGAAACGCCAGCAGCTCCAGCAGGGCCTGGCGGTGAGCGACTTCACCCTGGAGGAGGAGCGCGAGCGCCTCGCCGCGCTGCAGCGCCAGACCCGCACCTTTCGCCACCATGCCCTGGTGCCGGCGGACCTGGAGTCACCGCCCGAGGTCAATCAGCAGGCGCTGGAGGACTACTACGCCACCCACGAGGCGGACTACCGGCGTCCCGAACAGGTCCGGCTGAACTATGTGGTGCTCGACCGCCAGCAGATGGCCGAGCAGGCCGAGGTCAGCGAGGAGGCACTGCGTGAGGCCTGGGAGGAGGGCGCGGCCGAGGCGGACCGCCGGGTCTCCCACATCATGGTGACGTTCGGCGACGCGCGCAGCCGCAAGGAGGCCGAGGCCATCCTCGAGCAGGTGCAGGAGCGCCTCGCCGGGGGCGAGGCCTTCGACCAGCTGGCCGCCGAGGTGTCCGACGACACCTCCACCAGCGACAACGGCGGCGACCTTGGGGTCATCTCCCGCGGCTTCTTCGGCGAGGCCTTCGAGGAGGCGGCCTTCTCCCTGGGCGAGGGTGAGGTGTCCGAGATCGTCGAGACCGACAACGGCCTGCACCTGGTCAAGGTCACCGAGCTGGACCGTCCCGCCTTCGAGGAGAGCCGCGACGAGCTGCGTCGTCAGCTAGCCCGGGACCAGGTCACCGATGCCTTCAACGAGAAGGCCCAGCGCCTGATCGACGACAGCTTCGCCGCCGAGGACCTGGCGAGCGTGGCCGAGGACCTCGGCCTGGAACTGCAGCAGAGCGACTGGGTTGGTCGCGACGGCGCCGAAGGTGTGCTCTCCGAGCCGGGCGTGATGGAACAGGCCTTCAGTGGCGATGTCCTGGAGGAGCGCTATAACAGCGAGGTGATCGAGCTCGACGAGGATCGCCGCCTGGTGCTGCGGGTGGCCGAGCATCGCGAGGCGACCACCCTGCCGCTGGCCGAGGTGCGTGACGAGGTCGAGGCCGCGGTGCGCCGCGAGAAGACCCGTGAGGCGCTGGTCGAGCTGGCCGCGGAACGCGTCGAGCGCCTGCGCGCCGGCGAATCCCTGGAGATCGCGTGGCAGCAGGCCGAGGCCGTCAGCCGCCAGGGCGGGAGCGACCTCCCCAATGCACTGATCGAGGCCGCCTTCCGCCTGCCGCATCCCGAGGGTGACACGCCGGTCTACGGTCATGCCGTGGACGGCGAGCGCGTGGTGCTGATCGCCCTGGACGAGGTGCAGCCCGGCGAGCCCAACGAGCAGATCGAATCCTTCGTGGCCCGCATGGCGGAACGGCTTCGCGCCCAGGCAGCCATCCAGGGGCTGCTCGACGACCTGCGCGAGGAAGCCGAGATTCGGCGGTAGGACCCAGCTACAAGCACCGAGCGCCGAGCGCCGAGCTACAAGTAAACCCCGAAGGTCTCGGCCTTCGGGGTTTGCGTTTTCTCGAGAGCATCACATCGTGACCGCCGCTTGGCAGCTTGGCAGCTTGGCAGCTTGGCAGCTTGGCAGCTTGGCAGCTTGGCAGCTTGGCAGCTTGGCAGCTTGGCCGCTTGGCCGCTTGGCCTGCTGGCCCTTTATGTTACTCTATAACACTTTTGCCGCTCCCGGAGATTCGCCATGCCCGCTCCCCTGGCCAATGTGCCTGTCCATCTGGTCACCGGTTTCCTGGGTAGCGGCAAGAGCACCCTGATTCGCCGGCTGATCGAGCAGAAGCCCGAGGGGGAGCGCTGGGCCGTGGTGATCAACGAGTTCGGTCGGGTCGGCATCGACCAGGCGATGTTCGCCGAACGCGACGACCTGGTGGTCAAGGGGTTGCCGGGTGGCTGCCTCTGCTGCCAGTTGGCCTTCGTGCTGCAGGCCTCGCTGGTCAACTTGCTGCATCGCTACCGGCCGGACCGGCTGATCATCGAGCCCTCGGGGCTCGGTCATCCGGCGGGTCTGCTGGACGTGCTGCGCGGCGAGGGCTTCGAGGGAGTGCTGGACGTCCGGGACATCATCGCGCTGCTGGATCCCTGGCGCCTCGATGACCCGCGGGCCCGGGAGCACGAGACCTTCCGCGACCAGCTGGCCATGGCCGACGGGGTGGCGCTGACCATGACCGACCTGGCCACACCCGCTCAACGCGAGGCGGCCCGCGCCTGGCTGGGCGAGTGCTGGCCGGCCAAGCGCTGGCTCGCCGAGGCGCCCCATGGGGAGTTGCCGCCCTCCCTGCTGCTGGATAGCCGCCGGCATGCGAATTTGACCGCAGCCGCCTCGCCCTCTCACCAGGCAGCCCGTCCGGCGGCGGCCCCCCTGGTGCTCGATGACGTCGCGTTTCGCGAGCCGGAACCCGGCAGGCCGCTGCGGGAGGAGGGCGCTTCGCTGGGGCATGCCACCCTGGGGTGGCGATGGCATGCCGCCGAGGTCTTCGATCTGGACCGGGTCGCGATGCTGCTGGGCGAGCTATCCCCGGTGCTGCGGGTAAAGGGCGTGCTGCACACCACCGAGGGCTGGAAGCTCTACAACCGCGCCGGTGGCGCGGTCAGCCTCTCCGAGACCGCCTGGCGTCGGGATTCACGCCTTGAGCTGATCGGCGAGGCGGGCAGCCTGCCGGCGGCCGAGGAGTTGGAGGCGAGGCTGGCGACCTGCCTGGAACATCGCTGAGACACCTGGGTGGTGGAAGCGCTCGGTTCGGCGGCCGATTTGCCGCGCGATGGGGTTGTCGGAGGGCGCCATCAATCGCTTTGCAAGCAAAGCTCCCACGACAACCTGTTCGGTGACGCTATTCCCTGTAGGAGCGCTGCTTGCAGCGCGATTCTGTGGGCGCCATGCATCGTCGTGGGGGAGGCGAAGGGCCATACCCTTCGCCGTGCAAGCACGGCTCCTACAACTTCTCACCCGAGCTGTGTCATTGTGTAGGAGCGCTGCTTGCAGCGGGGTTCAGGAGAGCGAAACAGGCTGCAGCTGAGGTTCGGCGTCGTCCTCGACGACGATCTCCCAGCCCTTCCCGGGCTGCCAGTCGCCCAGCACATAGCGCTTTCCTGGCCGGCCGTCGACCTCGAGGTCATGCACCGCGGGGCGGTGGGTGTGGCCGTGGATCAAGGTCGTGACGCCGTGCTCGGCCATTGCCTTCGCCACCTCGTCCGGGGTCACGTCCATGATGTCCTCGGCCTTGTTGGAGTTGGCCTCACCGGACTGCTCGCGCAATTGCCTGGCCAGCGCGAGCCGCTCCTGGATCGGCATCGACAGCACCTGCTCCTGCCATAGCGGGTGGCGTGCCTGGGCGCGGAAGGCCTGGTAGGCCTCGTCGCGGGTGCAGAGGCTGTCGCCGTGCATCAGCAGGACGCGCTTGCCGCCGAGCGTCACCACGCTGGGGTCGGGCAGCAGGGAGGCGCCGGCCTCGTTGGCGAAACGCTCACCCAGCAGGAAGTCGCGGTTGCCGTGCATCAGGTAGAGGGCCGTGCCGCCATCGGCCAGGCGCTTCAGGGCGGCGGCGATCCGCGCGGCCAGGGGGGCGTTGCCGGTGGGGTCCTGCTCGCCCAGGTCGAGCAGGTCGTCGCCGATCCACGCCTCGAAGAAGTCGCCAAGGATGTAGAGGGCATCACAGCCCCGGGCGCGCTCGTCCAGCCAGTGCAGGAAGCCCTCGGTGACTTGGGGAGCGCCGGGGTGAAGGTGCAGGTCGGAAATCAGCAGGGTGGTCATGAGTGGCCCTGTTCAGACGGTGAAACGAAGCACGCCCGCCGCGATCGGGAAGCGTCGGGCGGGCGTGGTAGCAAGGCAGGTGACCGTCAGGCCGCCGGCTCGTCCTTCACGTAGGCCTTCTGGATGACCACGTCCTCGGCGGGCACGTCGGCGTGCATGCCGCGACGGGTGGTGGGCACGGCCTTGATCTTCTCGACCACGTCGATGCCCTCGACCACCTCGCCGAACACGCAGTAGCCCCAGCCCTGGACATTCTTGCCGCTGTGGTTGAGGAAGTCGTTGTCGGCGACGTTGATGAAGAACTGCGCGGTGGCGGAGTGCGGGTCCTGGGTGCGGGCCATGGCCAGGGTGCCGGTGGTGTTCTTCAGGCCGTTGTCGGCCTCGTTCTCCACCGGGTCACGGGTCGGCTTCTGGTTGAAGTCGGTGTCGAAGCCGCCGCCCTGGACCATGAAGCCCGGGATCACGCGATGGAAGAGGGTGCCGTCATAGAAGCCGTCGCGGACGTACTGCTCGAAGTTGGCGGCGGTCTTGGGCGCCTTCTCGTGGTTCAGGGCGATGGTGATATCGCCGAAATTGGTCTGCAGTACGATCATCGGTAAGTTCCTGTGCGGTAAAGGGGAGTTGCCTTGGCGTTGCCCATGGCTGTGGCGCTATAATAACGGTTTTGCTTCCAAGCGCGAAGCGAGCAAGGGGCCAGACACCGGGAGTGCCGATGGCGGTATCGCTCGGGGCTGATCCGGCGGCAGGCTTGCGGAGTGCCGCACCATCGAGGAGGCGCTGTGAACCCCTCCCTGGGCGCTACCGACGCCATCCCTGGCGTAGGACCTCCTCTACGGCCTGCCCCCGGCGCCCCTCGCTGAGGCACCGCCACCCCATAGCCCTAGGCTCGCCATGCTCGCGCCGCCAGGTCCGCACCTTCAATCAGAGGTTGTTTCTTCCACCATGTCCACCGACACCACCAGCGCGCCGAATTTCATCCGCAACCAGATCCGCGAGGAGATCGAGGCCGGCCGTAGCGGGAAGATCGTGACCCGCTTCCCGCCGGAGCCCAACGGCTTTCTGCATATCGGCCATGCCAAGTCGATCTGCCTGAATTTCGGGCTCGCCGAGCACTTCGGTGGCGACTGTCATCTGCGCTTCGACGACACCAACCCGGCCAAGGAGGAGCAGGCCTACATCGACGCCATCAAGGCGGACGTTCACTGGCTGGGCTTCGAGTGGGCGGGGCCGGTGCGCTTCGCCTCGGACTACTTCGACCAGCTCTATGCCTGGGCACAGCACCTGGTGCGCGAGGGCAAGGCCTATGTCGACGACCTCTCGCCGGATGAGATCCGTGAGTACCGCGGCACCCTGACCGAGGCGGGCAAGCCGAGCCCCTATCGCGAGCGCAGCGCGGACGAGAACCTCGACCTGCTCGAGCGCATGCGCAACGGCGAGTTCGCCGAGGGCGAGAAGGTGCTGCGGGCGAAGATCGACATGGCCGCGCCGAACATCAACCTGCGCGACCCGATCCTCTACCGCATCCGTCACGCCAGCCACCACCAGACCGGCGACAAGTGGAAGATCTACCCCTCCTACGACTTCACCCACGGCCAGTCGGACGCCCTGGAGGGGGTGACCCACTCGATCTGCACCCTGGAGTTCGAGGACCATCGCCCGCTCTACGACTGGTTCCTCGACAACCTGCCGGTGCCGGCGAAGCCCCGCCAGATCGAGTTCGCCCGACTCAACCTCAACTACACCCTGACCTCCAAGCGCAAGCTCAAGCTGCTGGTGGACGAGGGCATCGTCGACGGCTGGGATGACCCGCGCCTGCCGACCATCTCCGGCATGCGGCGTCGCGGCTACACCCCGGCCTCGATCCGCAAGTTCTGCGAGATGATCGGCGTCACCCGCGCCGACGGCGGCCTGGTGGATATCGCCATGCTCTACCATGCGATTCGCTCGGACCTCGAGGACAATGCGCCGCGCGCGATGGCCGTGCTGAGGCCCCTGAAGGTGGTGCTGACCAACGTGCCGGAGGATCACGAGGAGCTCTATGAGGTGCCCGGCCACCCCGCCCGCGAGGACATGGCGGTGCGTCGCGTGCCGTTCACCCGCGAGATTTTCATCGACCAGGATGACTTCATGGAGGAGCCGCCCAAGAAGTTCTTCCGCCTGGCACCGGGCAAGGAGGTGCGCCTGCGCAACAGCTACGTGATCCGCTGCGACGAGGTGGTCAAGGACGCCGCCGGCGAGATCAGCGAGCTGCGCTGCTCCGTGGACTTCGACACCCTGGGCAAGAACCCCGAGGGGCGCAAGGTCAAGGGGGTGATCCACTGGGTCAGCGCCGAGCACGGCGTGCCCATGGAGGTGCGGCTCTACGACAACCTCTTCCTCGAGGAGCAGCCCGACAAGGACAAGGATGCCGACTTCCTCGAGCACCTCAATCCCGAGTCGCTGGTGACCGTGCAGGCCATCGGCGAGCCGAGCCTGGCCGGGAGCGAGCCGGAGAGCCGCTTCCAGTTCGAACGCGTGGGCTACTTCTGCGCCGACCGCCATGCCAGCCGCGACGGCAGGCTGGTGTTCAACCGCACCGTGGGACTCAAGGACAGCTGGGCCAAGGTCCAGAAGAAAGACGCTCAGAACAAAGACGCGCAGAAGAAGGGGTGAACGTGAGCGCCGATATGCAGATCTACAACACGCTGACCCGTCGCAAGGAGCCCTTCACGCCCATCGAGCCGGGCAAGGTGCGCATGTATGTCTGCGGCATGACCGTCTATGACTTCTGCCACCTGGGGCATGCCCGGGTGATGGTGGCCTTCGACGTCATCACCCGCTACCTGCGGGCCCGGGGCTATGAGGTCACCTATGTGCGCAACGTCACCGACATCGACGACAAGATCCTCAGGCGCGCCGAGGAAAACGGCGAGTCGATCACCTCGCTCACCGAGCGCATGATCGAGGCCATGCACGAGGACGAGGCGCGCCTCGGCGTGCTGTCCCCGGATCGCGAGCCCCGCGCCACCCGGCATATCGGCGAGATCATCGCCATGATCGAGACGCTGATCGCCAAGGGCTACGCCTACGCCGCCGACAACGGCGACGTCTACTACCGGGTACGCCGCTTTGAGCGCTATGGCCGACTGAGCAACCGCGACCCCGACGAGATGCGCGCCGGTGCCCGCATCGAGGTGGACGAGCACAAGGAGGACCCGCTGGACTTCGTGCTGTGGAAGGCGGCCAAGCCCGGCGAGGCGAGCTGGCCCTCGCCCTGGGGCGAGGGGCGGCCCGGCTGGCACATCGAGTGCTCGGCCATGTCGACCTGCTGCCTGGGCGAGACCTTCGATATCCACGGGGGCGGGCCGGACCTGATGTTCCCCCACCACGAGAACGAGATCGCCCAGAGCGAGGCGGCCACCGGCCATGCCTACGTCCATACCTGGATGCACGCCGGGGCGGTGCGGGTGAATCACGAGAAGATGTCCAAGTCGCTGGGCAACTTCTTCACCATCCGCGAGGTGCTGGAACACCACGACCCGGAGGTGGTGCGCTACCTGCTGGTGGCCAGCCACTACCGCAGCCCGATCAACTATGCGCCGGAGTCCCTGGCCGAGGCGCGCAAGTCGCTGGAGCGCTTCTACAACTCACTGGAAGGTCTTTCGCTCGAAGGGCTGTCACTGGAAGGCAGCGAGCCCGTGGCAGGGGAGGTGGATGGCCGCTTCGACGAGCGCTTTACCGCCGCCATGGACGATGACTTCAACACCGCCGAGGCGCTGTCGGTGCTCTTCGACCTGGCCCGCGAGCTGAACCGCGCCCGGAAGGAGGCGCCCGAGCAGGCCCCGGCGCTGGCCGCCGAGCTCAGGCGCCTGGGCGGTATCCTGGGGCTGCTGCAGCAGGACCCGGTTGCCTTCCTCAAGGGGGGAGCGGGTGACCTGCCACTCTCGGAAGCGGAGATCCAGGCGAGGATCGACGCGCGGGCCGCGGCCAAGAAGGCCAGGGACTTCGCTGCCGCCGATGCCATCCGCGACGAGCTCGCCGCGCTGGGCATCATCCTCAAGGATGCCCGCGAGGGGACGACCTGGGTGTTCGACAAGCCGGAAGGCTGACGCTCCGTTCCACGCTCCAATACGCCCTGCCCGCCGCAAGGTGGGCCGGGCGTGTTATTTAAACAGCCGCGTCTCCATATCGTTAATCAGTGTCATCGTAGCGCTGTAAGGGATTTTGTGCAGCGTACTGCTCAAACTATTCCCATAAAGTTTTTCCTGTGCGCTATACTGCTCATATATTCGAAGTTAAGTCATTTTTGAGCATTTTACTGTGCAGGGGATGCCTTGGAACTGACGGTGCAGATTCATTTCGATCAAGCCTGGCATGATGCGGCGATTCTGGCCTTGCCATCACCTGAGCGTGGAGTACGGGGGGAGTCTCGGCTGCGCTATGTGTCCCATTATGCCGTCGACTGGATGTACCACGATGACTTTCATGCCTGCAGCCTGCTGCTGCCTGTGGAGCTGATGCTGACCCATGAGTGCCCACGCTGGTTTGGCTTTCTGGAAGACATCATGCCGGCGGGCGCCAGCCGTCGCTTCTGGGTAAGCTACCTTGGCCTGCAAGATCTGCCTGAAGGTCACCAGGACACGGAACTACTGGCCCGAGGGACCATCGCCCCGGTGGGTAACCTGCGTATCAAGGAGGCGGTGCCCGACGATGCCATGAGTGATGCCCTGGGGGAGCGGCGCTTTCCGATGCGTAGCGTCGTGGAGCGTGATGTGGATTTCCTGGAGTATGCCCAGCAGATGGGCGCGGCCAGCGGGGGAGCGACGGGGGCTGGCGGGGAGGCCCCCAAACTGCTGTTGCGGCTGGACAAGGATGAGCAGGTCTGGATCGACACCTGGCAGGAAGAGTGCTGTCGGCCGGATACGCCAATGCTGGTCAAGTTCCCTCGAGGCAGTCGCTCCAGCGATGACTGCGACATCCTGCGCGCCGAGTACCACTACTACCAGGAACTGGCAGAGCTGGGCGTCGACACTATCGATACGCGGGGCATGCGTTTGATCGAGGGTGATCGTTACCCTTCGCTCTGGCTGCCACGCTTCGACATGCAGTATCTCGACGGGGCCTGGGTACGATATGGGCTGGAATCCGTCTACTCCTTGATGGGGGTGGCACCGGGCAGTTTTCTTCGGCACGGCGAGGTTCTGCGCCAGCTGGTGGGCCTGCTGCAGGAACAGTACCGGGTCTGCGAACTGGGCGATAGTTTTGACACCCAAGCCTTCGTGATCGAGTGGGTCAAGCGTGACCTGCTCAACATCGCTTTTGGCAATTCCGACAACCATGGTCGCAATTCGGCGCTGCTCAAGTGCCACAAGGGAATCTGGTTATCCCCGGTCTACGATTTCGCCCCCATGAAGGCCGATCCTGAGGGAGTGACGCGCACGATGCAGTGGGGGGCGCCCCTCGAGGTGGGCGGTGAGTTTGACTGGCACGGCATTGCGGACTCTCTCGCCGACCTGGCGGCGCCCGACCGCCTGATGACAGCGTTGCAGCAACTGGGTGTCGCCCTCGCGGGCCTAGAGGGACGCTTGGCTGCGCGAGGGCTTCCCTCTCGCATCCTGGACAAGCCGGCAGTAGGCTTGCGCTCTCTGGACACACGACTCAAGCGCTGGGGACTGCTGTGAAGCCCCGTGATGCTGAAGACCGCGAAGCGGCGCTGGTGACGCTGCTGCAACGCTTCTATGCCGGCGAGCTGACCGAGGGCCAGCTGCTGCGGGCACTGCGGCGCGATGTGCTGGGTCTTTCCCAGACGCGCTATGCCGCCCTGGTTGGCATCAGTCGTCGCACGCTTTCCGATCTGGAGGGAGACAAGGGCAATGTTACCCTCGCGGTCGTGAATCGGGTCTTCAAACCGCTGGGGCTCCAGGTCGGACTGTTGCCACGCAAGCGACGCCTGCTGGATCAAGCGCTTAAGCCAACCGATTAACGGGGAGCGACCCCGAGGCAGGCTGCTTGATGAAGCTGCCTGGAGGAGGCCGCAGCACTCGCTATCAGGTTCCAGAGCTGCTTCGACAGGACGAGGGGGAGTAGGGGAAAGGCGGCAGCGGAATCTGCCGCGGCCAGTCATCACCGACCACGAACAGCCGCCGCCAGCCCATATCCACATGCCACAGGGCCAGCTGGACAGGGGAGGCCGGCCTGCCAAGGTGCTGGGCTAGCCGGGCCTCCAGGTCGCGTAGCGGCACTAGGGCCTCGCGCCGGGGCAGGGCGAGCCAGTGGGGCTTGTGCAGCCAGGCGCCTCGGGTGCCCCGGGGCAGGCCATCGCGCAGCCGGTGCCACTCCCGGGCGAACAGCCAGTGTCCCTGGAGGTGGTGGGGGGTGGCCTCCCGCGGGGCCGGCAGGGGGGCATGCCAGGGATAGAAGAGCACCCCCGGGATCGCCAGCCGCACGGCCAGGGGCGACGCCCCGTCCTGCCCGGGGGGCGAGTGGGACGACAGCAGCGGTGCCAGGGCTTCGCGCGCCTCGGGGGAGTCGGTGAGCCTGAGCTGGTGGCGGTGCAGGTGCTCGCGCTTGGCGGCCAGGCTGTCGGCCCCGCCCGGGCCGATCCAGCGGGCCTGGCTGTCCGCCGCGCCCGGCCCCTGGGGCAGGCCCAGGTAGAACTTGATGGCGACCTCCAGGTGCACCAAGCTGGTGTCCGTCCGTCCCCGGTAGAGCAGGTCGAGCTCGCCCAGGGTGCGCTTGCCCTGGTGGATGCGCAGGTTGTGGGCCAGCAGCCGGGTGCCGGGCGCCTCCGAGAGCAGGAACTGCCAGAGCCGCTCGTGGTAGAGCCCCATGCGCCCCTTGAGCGCCGGTGCCAGGTGCGCCTCCAGGGCGTCGGGTGCCGCCTCCAGGGCATCCAGCCAGGTCGCCAGCCGGTCGTCATCGTCCAGGCCCAGTTCGCTGCGCGTGGGCCGCCCCGGGCAGGGCATCGCGATCAGGTCGGGGGCCAGCACGATCCACGCCAGGTCGCGAACCAGCGGGTGGTGGCAATGGTCGAGGAGTCCGCTTCCGGATGGGGCCATGGCGATGTCCGACGTTGATGGGCGGGTCTGACAGACAAGCTGTACAGGCCTTATACTCAGGATACATTCACAAGGAACCGGGTGAACATGATGATCCGAACGCTGATTTCCCGCCCAGTGTCTCGATGCGCGGCGCTGGCCGCCGGTACCCTCATGGCCCTCTCGGCCCAGGCGCAGGACCCCGTGGTGGTCTCCTCCAAGATCGATACCGAGGGGGCGGTGCTTGGCCAGCTGATCCTGCAGCGCCTCGACGAGGGCGGTATCGAGGTCGAGGATCGCCTCCAGCTGGGGGCAACCAGCATCGTGCGCGAGGCGCTGGTCGCCGGCGAGATCGACCTCTACCCCGAGTACACCGGCAACGGCGCCTTCTTCTTCGACATGACCGACAGCCCGGTGTGGAAGGATGCCGATCAGGCCCTCGAGACGGTGCGCGAGAAGGATCGCGAGGCCAACGGCCTGGTCTGGCTGACGCCGGCCGAGGCCAACAACACCTGGGCCATCAGCGTGCGCGGCGAGCTTGCCCGCGAGAACGGGCTGGGAAGCCTGGAGGACCTGGCGGCCTACCTCGATGACGGCGGCGAGTTCAAGCTGGCGGCCAGCGCCGAGTTCGTCGAGTCGCCCCAGGCCCTGCCGGCCTTCCAGGAGGCCTATGGCTTCGAGCTTTCCGAGGAGCAGCTGCTGGTGCTCTCCGGCGGCAACACGGCGGCCACCATGCGCGCCGCGGCCCAGCAGACCAGCGGCGTCAACGCCGCCATGACCTATGGCACCGACGGCGGCCTTCAGGCGCTGGACCTCGTGGTCATGGACGACACCCTGGGGGTCCAGCCGGTCTACCAGCCCGCCCCGGTGGTGCGCGAGGAGGTGCTCGAGCGCTACCCCGAGATCGAGTCCCTGCTCGAGCCGGTCTTCCAGGCACTGGACCTCGAGACCCTGCAGCGTCTCAATGGCGACGTGGCGGTGAACGGACGGGATCCCGCGGCGGTTGCCGCCGACTTCCTCGACACCCTGGAAGACTGAGGCCGCCTTGCGCCCGGAGAACCCCGGACCCAACGTCGTCCTGCTGAGCCTGTCACTGGTCGCCCTGGCCGCCTGGTTGGGGCTGGACACGGTCAGCGTGGCCGCCAATCGCATCGTGCCCGGCACCGGTCATGGGGTTGCCGACGTCATCGGTGTCGCGGGGGCGCTTGTCAGCGGTGTGCCCTGGCTGGCGCTCGCCGGGTTCGCCTGGCGTCCCACGTCGCGTCGCTTCGCCCTGGCCCTCGCCCTGGTGGTGCTGATGCTCTCGGCCCTGCCGGCCTGGCTGGCGCTGTCGGCCGTCACCCTGGTCGACAGCGCCCAGGCCCGCCTGGGTATCGGGGCCGGCATCTGGGTGGTGCTCTTCCTGTTGCTGCTGGTCATGATCGAGCTGCGCAGTCGGCTCGTGCTGTCGCGGCCGATCGGCTGGGCCTTGCTGCTGCCCCCGGTGGTGAGCGCGGGACTCTGCCTCAGCCTCTGGCTGGAGCCGCTGGCGCTGTGGCAGGAGTATCGCGGCCGCAGTGGCCAGTTCCTGGGCGCCGTCGTCGAGCACCTGCTGCTGGTCGGGGTGGCGGTGGGGACGAGCCTGGTGCTCGGCGTGCTCCTGGCGCTGGCCATGCGCCGCTGGCCCGGCGTGCAGAAGGCGGGCTTCGGCGTGCTCAATTTCCTGCAGACGATCCCCAGCATCGCGCTCTTCGGCCTGCTGCTGGCGCCGCTCGCCTGGCTGTCGGCGAACGTCGAGTGGCTGGCGGCGCTGGGCGTCAGCGGCATCGGCTGGGCGCCGGCCCTGCTGGCGCTGGTGGGCTACAGCCTGCTGCCCATGGTGCGCAATACCTTCGTCGCCCTGGAGGCGGTCGACCCCGGGGTGATCGATGCCGCCCGCGGCATGGGCATGAGCCGCGGCCAGGTATTCCGCCAGGTGCGCCTGCCGCTGGCGCTGCCGGTGATCCTCGAGGGCATCCGCATCACCACGGTACAGGCCATCGGGCTGACCGCCGTGGCCGCGCTGATCGGTGCCGGGGGACTGGGCACCTTCATCTTCCAGGGGCTCGGCCAGGCCGCCATGGACCTGGTGCTGCTGGGCGCGCTGCCCATCCTGGTGATGGCGCTGCTGGTGGATGCCCTGCTCGGCGCCCTGACCGACGTCCTGCGCCCGGGAGGGGCGAAATGATCGACCTGATCCATGTCACCAAGCGCTTCGGCGCCACCACCGCGGTGGATGATATCTCGCTGAGCGTGGCCCGGGGCGAGCTCTGCGTGCTGGTGGGCACCTCCGGCTGCGGCAAGTCGACCACGCTGCGCATGATCAATCGGCTGATCGAGCACAGCGAGGGCGAGATTCACATCGATGGCCAGCAGATCCGCGCCTTCCGCGAGGAGACCCTGCGTCGACGCATGGGGTACGCGATCCAGAGCACGGGGCTCTTTCCCCACTGGACGGTGGCCCGCAATATCGGCCTGGTGCCGCGGCTGCTCAAGTGGCCGGCCGCGAAGGTCCAGGCGCGGGTCGAGGAGCTGATGGCGTTGCTGGGGCTCTCCATGGAGGAGTTCGCCGGCAAGTATCCCCACCAGCTCTCCGGCGGACAGGCGCAGCGCGTGGGGGTCGCCCGGGCGCTGGCTGCCGACCCGGACATCCTGCTGATGGACGAGCCCTTCGGCGCCCTGGATCCCATCACCCGGGAGAGCCTGCAGGAGGAACTGCGCGAGCTGCAGGCCCGGCTTCACAAGACCATCGTCTTCGTCACCCACGACATGGACGAGGCGCTGCGCCTGGCGGACCACCTGGTGGTGATGCATCAGGGGCGCATCGTCCAGCAGGGACGGCCCCTGGAGCTGCTTCGCGAACCGGCGGACGGTTTCGTCGAGTCGCTGCTCGGGGGCGAGGACCGCGGCCTGAAGGAGGCGGCGCTGCTGCCGGTCAGCCAGCGGATGCGGCCGCTGGGGGCGCAGTCGCCCGCCGACGAGCGGATCGGCCAGCATGTCAGCCTGCGCGAGGCGCTCTCGGTGATGCTGTGGCGTCATGCCGAGCGCCTCACCGTGGTGGATGACGACGGACAGCCGGTGGGCGAGCTCTCCCTGCGCCGCCTGGTGGGAGCACGCAGCGATGACTGAGCTTCGCCGCTGGGCCGTGCCGCTTGGCTGGCTGGTGTTGCTGCTGGCGGCAACGCTCGGCATGGGGCAGCTGGAGGGGCTGTTTCGCTGGATCGAGGCCGACAGCCGCCAGGTGATCTATGCGCGTGCCGACTTCGCGACCCTGCTGGGTCGCCATCTGCTGGTGGTGAGCGTGGCGGCGGTGCTGGCCATCCTGGTGGGGGTGGGGGCCGCTATCGCGGCCACTCGCCGCTGGGGGCGGGACTTCCTGCCACTGGTCAGCCAGCTGGCCTCCATCGGTCAGACCTTTCCGCCGGTGGCAGTGCTGGCGCTGGCGGTGCCGGTGCTGGGCTTCGGCACCCTGCCGATCATCGTGGCGCTGCTGCTCTATGGCCTGCTGCCGATCGTGCGCAACACCCTGGCCGGGCTCGAGGGCATCGACCCCGGCGTGATGGAGGCGGCGCGCGGCATGGGCATGAGCGGCGGCCAGATCCTGCGCCAGGTGGAGCTGCCGCTGGCCGCGCCGGTGATCCTCGCCGGGATCCGCACCTCCGTCACCATCAACATCGCCACGGCGGCCATCGGCGCCACCGTGGGGGCGAGCAACCTGGGCGACCCGATCATCTCGGGGATCGTCAACGGCAACACCGCCTATGTGGTGCAGGGGGCGCTGCTGATCGGGCTGCTGGCCATCAGCGTGGACAGCCTCTTCAGCCGGTTGCCGCTGGCCGGCGCCCGCTGATCGGACCACGCTGGCCCGGCTCGATTTCCGACCTTCGGGGCTACCCAAGCTCTTCAGTTTACGTTAACGTCAATCCTGTTGCGTTGACCGTCCCCGGGGCGACCCCCTGGCGGATCGGGACATTAAGGACAACACTGCCCCCAAAAGGGGCACAGGATCACGACGATGACAACAACAGCGGATATTCACGAGCCGACCTTCCTGGCCGGTGACGAGTTCAGCATTCCCACCTTCCGGCTGCTCAAGCAGGACGGCACCCTCCACGAGGGCGCCACGGCGCCCGAGCTGGAGCACGACAAGGCGCTGGCTATCTACCGCGCCATGGTGGCCACCCGCGTGCTCGACGAGCGGATGCTCGCCGCCCAGCGACAGGGACGGCTCTCCTTCTACATGCAGTGCACCGGCGAGGAGGCCGCGGTGGTCGGCGCCACGGCGGCGCTGGATGATGCCGACATGATCATGGCCCAGTATCGCGAGCAGGGCGCCCTGGTCTATCGCGGCTTCACCTTCGACGAGTTCATGAACCAGCTGTTCGGCAACGAACTGGACTACGGCAAGGGCCGCCAGATGCCGATCCACTACGGGTCGCGCAAGCTCCACTACATGACCATCTCCTCGCCGCTGGGCACCCAGATTCCCCAGGCCACCGGTTACGCCTATGGCCAGAAGCTCGCCGGCGACGGCCAGTGCACCACGGTGTTCTTCGGCGAGGGGGCCGCCTCAGAGGGCGACTTCCACGCCGCCCTGAACATGGCGGCGGTCCACGAGGTGCCGGTGATCTTCTTCTGCCGCAACAACGGCTATGCGATCTCCACCCCCTCCATCGAGCAGTTCGCCGCCGATGGCGTGGCACCGCGGGCCTTCGGCTATCGCATGCACGTGATTCGCGTCGACGGCAACGACATCCTGGCGGTCTACTCGGCGACCCGGGAGGCGCGCCGGATCGCCGTGGAGCACAACAAGCCGGTGCTCATCGAGGCCATGAGCTATCGCCTGGCCGCCCACTCCTCCTCGGACGACCCCTCCGGCTACCGCTCGAAGAAGGAGGAGGAGGCCTGGCGCGAGAAGGACCCCATCCTGCGCATGCAGCGCTGGCTGATCGACCTGGGCTGGTGGAGCGAGGAGGAGGAGAAGGCCCTTCAGGAGAGCCTGCGTCGCGAGGTGCTGGAGACCATGAAACGCGCCGAGAAGCGTCCGCCGCCCCCCCTGGACAGCCTGGTGTCCGATGTCTATGCCGACGTCACCCCGGAGCTGCAGCGTCAGCTCGACGCCCTGAAGACCCATATCCGCCAGTACCCGGAGGCCTACCCCAAGGGGGCGCGCTCCCTGGATCCGGACGTCAAGGCCCGTGACGACGCCAGCGACGCAGAAGCCCAAGGAGGGGAGTGAGATGCCGACCATGAACATGCTGCAGGCCATCAACAACGCCCTGGATATCGCCATGGGCGAGGACGACAAGGTGCTCTGCTTCGGCGAGGACGTGGGCAGCTTCGGCGGCGTCTTCCGTGCCACCAGCCATCTGCAGGAGAAGTACGGCCGCGCGCGCTGCTTCAATACGCCGCTGGTGGAGCAGGGCATCATCGGCTTCGCCAACGGCCTGGCCGCCCAGGGCTCGGTGCCGGTGGCGGAGATCCAGTTCGCCGACTACATCTTTCCGGCCTTCGACCAGATCGTCAACGAGACGGCCAAGTTCCGCTACCGCTCGGGCGACCTCTTCAACGTCGGTGGCCTGACCATCCGCGCCCCCTATGGCGGTGGCATCGCCGGTGGCCACTACCACTCCCAGTCGCCGGAGGCCTACTTCACGCATACGCCCGGCCTGAAGATCGTGGTGCCCCGCGACCCCTACCAGGCCAAGGGCCTGTTGCTGGCGGCCATCCGCGACCCCGACCCGGTGATCTTCTTCGAGCCCAAGCGCCTCTACCGTGCCGCCGTCGGCGAGGTGCCGGAGGAGGACTACCAGCTGCCCATCGGCGAGGCCGAGGTGACCAAGGAGGGCACCGATGTGACCCTGGTGGGCTGGGGGGCCCAGATGGAGGTGATCGAGCGTGCCGTGGAGCTGGCCGAGAAGGATGGCATCTCCTGCGAGGTGATCGACCTGAGAAGCCTCTTGCCCTGGGACCAGGACAGCGTGGCCGAGTCGGTGTTCAAGACCGGCCGGCTGGTGATCACCCATGAGGCACCGCGCACCGGGGGCTTCGCCGGCGAGATCGCCGCGGCCATCCAGGAGCGCTGCTTCCTGTACCTGGAATCGCCCATTGCCCGGGTGACCGGCCTGGATACGCCCTTCCCGCTGACGCTGGAGAAGGAGTACCTGCCGGATCACCTGAAGATCGTCGAGGCCATCCGCGCCAGTGTGAATTTCTGACGACCGGGGTCAGGACAGGAGAGACAAGATGACAGAGTTCAAGCTGCCCGATATCGGCGAAGGTATCGTGGAGTGCGAGGTAGTGGAGTGGCGCATCAACGAGGGTGACGTCATCGAGGAGGACCAGCCGGTGGTCGAGGTGATGACCGACAAGGCGCTGGTCGAGATCACCGCCCCCGAGGCGGGGCGGGTTACCCGGCTGCATGTGCCCAAGGGCGAGATCGCCAGGGTGCATGCGCCGCTGTTCGCCTACGAGGCCGAGGGCGAGGCAACCGAATCGGCTGCGCCGGAGCCGCAGGAGACGCCAGCGGGCGAGTCCGCCGGGACAACGCCCCAGGCCGCGGCGCCGCAGGTGAGCGCCAAGGACTTTATCCTGCCGGACCTCGGCGAGGGGATCGTCGAGTGCGAGGTGGTGGAGTGGCGCATCGCCGAGGGGGAGACCATCGAGGAGGACCAGCCGGTCGTCGACGTGATGACCGACAAGGCGATGATGGAGATCACCGCCCCCGAGGCGGGGCAGGTCACCCGGCTGCACGTGGCCAAGGGCGAGATCGCCCGCGTCCATGCGCCGCTCTTCGCCTATGCCCCGGCGCACGGCGAGGAGGCGGAAGAGACCGCCAGGGCCCCCGCGCCTGCCGACGCTGCCCCGCGTCCGGCGGCGCCCTCGCGGGCCGAGACCCCGCCGGCCAGTGGGCTCGGCCCCCATGGGCGGATCCCGGCGAGCCCCGCAGTGCGGCGCCTGCTGCGCGAGCATGGCCTGCGCCTCGAGCAGGTGCCGGGGTCCGGCAAGCAGGGGCGGGTGCTGAAGGAGGATATCCAGGCCTTCCTGGAGCGCGGCGACACGGCCGCCGCGGCGCCGCCGCCGGCCGGCGAGGCGGCACCCTCGGCCCGGCCCCCGAGCGAGGAAGCGGAGGTGCGCGTCGAACCCCTGCGCGGCGTGCGCGCCGCCATGGCCCGCCAGATGGTGGCCTCGGCGTCGACGATCCCGCACTTCCAGTACGGCGAGGAGCTCGATGTCACCGAGCTGCTGGCGCTGCGTGCGCGCCTCAAGCCCGAGGCCGAGGCGCGAGGTACGAAAGTCACGTTAATGCCCTTCTTCATGAAGGCCATGGCGCTGGCGATCCGCGACTTCCCGATTCTCAACAGCCGCCTCAACGAGGCGGGCGACGAGATCCACTACCTGCCGTCCTGCAACATCGGCATGGCCGTGGACGGCAAGGCGGGGCTGATGGTACCCAACGTCAAGGGAGTGGAGCGGCTGACCCTGCTGGAGATCGCCGGCGAGATCCAGCGGCTGACCCATGATGCCCGCGAGGGCAGGGTGGCATCATCCGACCTCAAGGGCGGCACCATCAGCATCTCCAACATCGGCGCATTGGGCGGGACCTATGCGGCGCCGATCATCAACGCCCCGGAGGTGGCCATCGTCGCCATCGGCAAGACCCAGTGGCTGCCGCGCTTCGACAGCCACGATGCGGTGGTGAAGCGGGCGATCATGACCGTCACCTGGGCGGGGGACCACCGCCTGATCGACGGCGGCACCATCGCCCGCTTCTGCAATGCCTGGAAGGGCTATCTGGAGGCGCCGGAGACCATGCTCCTGCATCTTGGATGAGCCACGGGAGACGCCTCGATATGGCATCGCGGTAGACGATATGGTGGGTGTCGCCGGGGTTGTGGGAGCGCTGCTGGCAGCGCGATGGTCAAATCAGGTGATATGCCTGAACCGTCAATCGCCGTGCAAGCACGGCTCCCACGAGGAGGTGTACGAGGTGTGAACGATCTTCGGCGAACAGACGTGAGCTCATGACCCAGGCGTCCCTGCAGCAGTTCTACATTCCGGAAGAGCAGTCGATCTACCTGCTCAGCCACGACGACGCCCGCAAGCTCAAGGCGTGGGTGGCGCTGTGCCAGGCCCAGCTGGAACAGCTGGGTTATCGGAACATCGAGCTGATCGGCAAGGGCGCCTACGGCTTCGTCTTCGCCGGGCTCACCGGGGTCGGCGAGCAGTACGTCTTCAAGTTCACCCGGGTCAACCTGCCCCAGCACCTCCAGGATCGCCTCGAGGAGGAGGCCTTCATGCTGGAGCAGGTCGACCATCCCCGGGTGCCCAAGCTGATCGTCTTCCAGCGGGTGCGCAGCCAGTCGATCCTGGTGATGCAGCGCGCCCCGGGCTTCAACATGGAGGAGGTCTCGCTGCGCGAGGGGCGGCTCTCGCCCCGCCTGGTGGTGCGCATCGCCGACCAGCTGGCCGATATCCTGCGCACCCTGCGCCGCGAGAGCGGGCCGGCCGGCAGGCCGGTGGTGCATGGCGACATCAAGCCCTCCAACCTGGTCTTCGATGATACCCACGAGACCATCGCGCTGATCGACTGGGGCTCCTCGGTGTTCGCCCAGCTCGACGCCAGCCTGCAGTTCGTGGCGACCAATGTCATGGAGCTGATGTCGGACAACCTGCAGCAGACCAACGCCCGGCTGGGGGATGTCTACTTCATCGGCGAGGAGCAGCTGAACGGGGCGCTCTCGTCCCCCCGCTTCGACGAGCAGGGGGCGGCGGCCACCCTCTACGCCCTGGCCTCGGCCCAGTCCTGCCGCTTCGGCCACCGTGCCATTCCCGCCACCTCCCTGGGGCTGCCCATGGAGTTCGCGCGCATGCTCGACGGCATGCTCGATCCCGACCTGCGCACCCGCATGCGCGCCGGCGACCACTTCATCCGGGAGATGCCGAGGCTTGGCCGCCTGGTGATGCTCGACCTGCCCACACCCCAGGAGGTCCCCCTGGTGCCGGTGTGGAGCCGGCCGGCCGGGCGAGAGATCGACACCGTGGTCTACAGCTCGCGCAAGTCCTTCCTGCGCGAGGAGGGCGGTCGCGAGACCCTCAACGACGTCAACGACGTCCAGCTCGACCGCTACTACAAGAACTTCATGCAGAACATGGGCGAGACCGAGAAGGCCTTCCTGGCGGCGGTGAGCCGGCTCGGCAAGTACCCGGTGGTGGGCGGGCTGGCGGTGCGCTGGGAGGCCGACGGGGTCTATATCGACACCTCGCT
Source organism: Halomonas ventosae (assembly GCF_004363555.1). GTDB lineage: Bacteria > Pseudomonadota > Gammaproteobacteria > Pseudomonadales > Halomonadaceae > Halomonas > Halomonas ventosae. The sequence continues at coordinate 158,800 of NZ_SNZJ01000001.1, forward strand.
CAACCTGCACGATCCGGCCCTGAAGCAGGCCTTCATCGCCGCGGTCAACAACATGGTGACCCTGGCCCGGGCGATCCACCGTCGCGGCATCTTCAAGAGCTGCCTGTTCAATGCCCGCGACACCCTGCACCTGGACCGGGCGAGCGTCGAGGAGCCCTTCGAGATCCTGCCCGGGATGCGCCTGCACTACGAGGTCAGCGCGGTGCCCGAGCTGGAGGACCGCTCGCGCCTGCACAGCTACTTCGAGGATGGTCCCGACCCGGAGGAGTTCCTGGTCCTGCCCGAGGCGATCATCGCCTCGCTGGAGGCCCTCAACGAGATCCACCACACGGGGATGATCATCTTCGAGGCGCTGCCCCAGCACCTCAAGATCCACAGCCACTACCGGCTGCTCGACCCCTCCCGGGAGGCGGAATTCCGGCGCCGCCTGGATGACATCCTCGAGGCGGTGGGGCTGATCGAGGGGCTCGGGGTGTCGGGCTTCATGAAGATGCCCTACAAGGACACGCGCTTCTTCGCCCATATCGAGCGTCAGCCCGAGCGCTTCTACCCGCGCAATCCTCGGCAGGCGGCCGAGCTGTCGGCGACCCGGGAGAGCGAGTAGACTCTTCGCTCTGGTCCGACAGGGAGGTCGCTCGTCGTCCATGCTCCAGCTGATGCTGATCAAGCTGCTGGCCACGGCCAGCATCGTCATTCTCGTGGCGCTCTCGGTGGGCCGCCTGGGGCCAAGGCTTGGCGGCATACTCGCCGGCACCCCGGTGATTCTCGGCCCTGGCTACTTCTTCATGCTGCGCGAGCAGTCGGCGGGCTTCGTGCAGGACGCCGTGCTCTCCACCTTGCACGCCCTGGTGGCGACCCTGCTGTTCACCCTGTGCTTCGTGCTGACCGCGGCGCGGCTCTCGACCCTGCGCAGCCTGGCGCTGGCCAGCCTGCTCTGGGTGCCCGGCGCGTTGCTGTTCACGCAGATGCCGGGCGGCCTGCCCGGGGCCATAGCCGCCTACCTGGCGGTGCTGCTGGTCGCGGAAGTCGTCAATCGCTGGCTGCGCCTGGGGCAGCCGGTGGTGGTGGCACGCTCGGGATGGCTCGATCTGCTGCTGCGTGGAGTGCTGGCGGGGGCGGTGGTCAGCCTCGCGACCACCCTGGCGGCACGGTCGGGCCCAGCGCTCTCCGGTGTCATCCTGGGCTTTCCGGTGGGCATCCTGACCATCGCCTGGGCACTGCACGAGCGCTATGGGGCCGAGGTGGCGCGCATGACCGTCAGCATGACCCAGCGCGGCATGTTGAGTCTGCTTGCCTTCTGCGCGGTGAGTTATCTTGGCGTGGGCCATCTGCCGGGCATGCTGGTCTTCACGCTATCCCTGGCGGCATCGATGACCACGAGCTTCTTGCTGTTCATGTTCAGCCTGTGGCGGGCCCGTCGGCGCTATCCGCGCCCTTCTGCCTAGCTCGGGAGCCCCCCCCGGCTAGAGTGAGGCGGCGGAGCGGGCGGCCTGGTCATAGAGCCCGGACATCGCCCGCAGCAGCCCCGCCAGGCGACTCATCTCCTCGCGTTCGATGCCCATGGAGGAGAGCGAGTCGACCAGGCAGGCCTCGCGGATCTCGGCGTAGCGGCTGCAGGCCTCCCGTCCCTCATCGGTGGCGCGGAAGAAGGTCTCCTTGCCCTGCTTCTCGCCGGCCACCAGCCCTAGGCGGGCGAGCTTCTTCAGGGCATAGGTCACCGTATGGGTGTCCTCGACGTTGAGCACCAGGCAGATGTCCGCCTGGCGCTTGGCCCGCTCCCGGTGGTTGACGCTATGCAGCACCAGCACGTCCAGGGCGCCGAGCTCCGGGTAGCCGCTGGCCGTCATGCAGCGCACCATCCAGCGGTCGAAGGCATGGCCGGCGATGATCAGGCCGAACTCGAACTCCGAAAGCTCCTGGCTGCTGCGCGACAGGTGCTCCGAGGAGACGATGGGGCCGCGAGGTGTCCTTGCGCTTGTCACGTGCTGCTCCTTTTCCATGCCCGTTGTCATGGCTAGTTACCCATGGCCTGTGGCAGCCAGGTGACGATGCCGGGGAAGAGGCTGATCAGTACCACGCCGAGCATCATCAGGAAGAAGAACGGCATGGCCGCCCAGGCGATCGACAGGATGTTGCGTCCCGTCATGCCCTGCAGCACGAAGAGGTTGAAGCCGACCGGCGGGGTGATCTGCGACATCTCCACCACGATCACCAGGAAGATGCCGAACCAGATCAGGTCGATCCCGGCGGCCTCGACCATGGGCAGCATGATGGAGGTGGTCAGCACCACCACCGAGATGCCGTCCAGGAAGCAGCCCAGCAGGATGAACAGGACCGTCAGCGCCGCGAGCAGCATGACGGGCGACAGTCCCAGGGTGCCGATCCAGGCGGCGAGCTCCCGGGGCAGGCCGGTGAAGCCCATGGCCGCGGTGAGGAAGGCGGCGCCGGCCAGGATGAAGGCGATCATGGTGGAGGTGCGCACCGCCCCGAGCAGGGCGTCGCGGAACACCGTGCCGTCCATGGTGCCCTGGGTACGGGCCAGCAGCAGCGAGAGCACCACCCCCACGGCCGCCGCCTCGGTGGGGGAGGCAAGGCCTGCATAGATCGAACCGATGACGCCGACGATCAGGGCCAGCAGGGGAATCAGGCGACGCGCCCGGCGCAGCTTCTCGCCCAGCGGCAGGCCGGTCTCGGCGGGGGGCACCTTGTCCGGGTAACGCCAGGACCAGAACATCAGGTAGCCGGCGAACAGCGAGATCAGCAGCAGCCCCGGGAAGATGCCGGCCACGAAGAGCCGGGCGATGGACTGGTCGGTGGCCACGCCATAGACGATCAGGATGATCGAGGGCGGGATCAGCAGGCCCAGGGTCGCCGAGCCGGCCAGGGTGCCGATGATCAGCTTCTCGTCGTAGCCGCGGCGAGTGAGCTCGGGGATGGTCATCTTGCCCATGGTGGCGCAGGTGGCCGCTGAGGAGCCCGAGACGGCGGCGAACAGGCCGCAGCCTACCACGTTGGTGTGCAGCAGGCGGCCCGGGATGCGCTGCATCCAGGGCGAGAGGCCGGTGAACATGTCGTCGGCGAGCCGCGAGCGGAACAGTATCTCGCCCATCCAGATGAACATCGGCAGGGCGGTGAGCTCCCAGCTGTAGCTCTCGCCCCAGACGTTGGAGGCGAGCACGTCGCCGGTGGGCACCGAGGTGAACTGCGAGAGGCCGAGCCAGCCCAGCGCCAGCAGGGAGAAGGCCACCCAGACGCCGCTGCCGAGCAGCAGCAGCAGGGTAACGAAGAGGACCGTCATCATCACGAGCATGGTATGTCTCCCGGGCTCATTCCTGGCCGCTATCGTCGATGGTGAAGCTGGAGGGCCGGGTCATGGCGGTCACCAGGGTGGAAAGCCAGGCCTCGGCCAGCGCCAGGCAGAAGAGCAGGACCCCGGCGAGCATGGCCGACTGGGGAATCCATAGCGGGATGCTCAGCAGGCCGTAGGAGGTCTCGTTGAAGGCGATGCTGTCGTCCAGCAGCCAGTAGAGGTACCAGCCGAGATAGAGGCTGAGCAGCAGGGCGATGCTCAGGCAGAAGAGCTCGACGAAGGCACGCGGCGCGGCGGGGAGCCGTCCGATCAGCAGCGTCACGCGGATATGGCCCCCATGCACGAAGGTGTAGGCGAGCCCCAGGAAGCTGGCGCCCACCAGCAGGAAGCCGGAAATCTCCGAGAGGCCGGGAATCGCCAGGCCGATGCGGTCGCCGCCGATCCCGGTGGCGATGCGATCGACGATGCGCCCGAGGATCTGGGCGGTGATCAGCGCGCAGATCAGGCAGAGGCAGAGGGCGGCCAGGTAGCCCCCCAGGTTGTAGAGGGGTCGCAGACGGTAGGTCATGGCGGGGAACCGGAGGTTGGTGCCGGGGCGAGATACCCCGGCGGGTGGCGGGGTCAGTCGCGGGCAGCCTGGTAGGCCTCGAGGATGGCGGCCCCCTGCTCACCGGCACGGCCGGCCCACTCCTCGGTCATGGTATCGCCGACCTCCTGGAGCAGTTCGGCGAGCTCCGGGGTCGGCTCGCTGACCTCGATGCCGTTCTCCTTGAGTACCGCGAGGGCGTCATCGGTCTCCTGGCGGCTCATCTCCCAGCCGCGGGTCTCGGCCTCGGACGCCGCGTCCAGGACCGCCTGTTGCGTCGCCTCGTCGAGGCGCGAGAAGGCCTTCTCGCTGACGATCACCATGTTTTTCGGCAGCCACAGCTGGGCGTGGTTGAAGTGGCTCAGGTAGTCCCAGGCCTTGGTGTCGGCGCCGGTGGCCGGCGAGGTGATCATGGCCTCGACGCGACCGGTACTGAAGGCGGTGGGGATATCCGGCACCTCGACCTGGGTCGGCACGGCGCCGACCAGCTGGGCGATCCGCTCGCTGGCGGTGTTGTAGGCGCGCATGCTGAGGTTCTTGAGGTCGTCGCCGGACTCGATGGCCTGGTTGGTGTAGATGCCCTGGGGCGGCCAGGGGACGGCAAAGAGCAGGCGCAGCTGCTGTTCGGCGAGCTCCTCGGCGATCACCTCGCGGGAGGCCTCCCACAGGGCCTCGGCATCCTCGTAGCTGGAGGCCAGGTAGGGCACCGAGTCGACCTCGAAGATCGCGTTCTCGTTGGCCAGGCGGGACATGATCAGCTCGCCGATGGGGACGATGCCGCGACGCACCGAGTTCTTGATCTCGGCATGGCCGATCAGCGAACCGTTGGAGTGCACGGTGATGTCCAGTTCGCCATCCGTGGCTTCCCGTACGTCGTCGGCGAACTCGCGGATATTGACGGTATGGAAGGTCATGTCGCCGTAGGGCGTGGGCATGTCCCACTCGGTGGCGGCCTGGGCGCTGCTGCCCAGGGTGGCTAGGCTGAGACCAAGGGCGGCGGCCGAGGTCAGATGAAAGAGGGGGAAACGGGCAGTCATGTGCGGTTCCTCGAGTCGGGTTCTTGTTGTCGCTGCAGGTCGTCGGACAGCGGGCTGTCAGCTTGGAGTCTAGCGAGTGTTCGCGAGGAAGGTTAGGCGGGCGAACGACGGCTGGTCAACGATGTGTAGACTAAAGAACGATGTGTTATCGATAAAACGTTGATAAATTATCTTCAATGCCTAGCCCGGAGGAGGTGAACGATGAAGACCCTGCTGCTCAATGCCGATATGGGCGAGAGCTTCGGTCCCTGGGTCATGGGACTGGACCACGAGGTGATGCCCCACGTGGACCTGGCCAACGTGGCCTGCGGTTTCCACGCCTCCGACCCCGACGTGATCCGCATGACCGTGCGTCTGGCCAGGCGCCATGGCGTCACCGTGGGGGCCCATCCCGCCTATCCGGACATGGTCGGCTTCGGGCGCCGCTCGATGGCCTGCTCGGCCGAGGAGATCGAGAACCTGGTGCTCTACCAGATCGGTGCCCTGGCCGGGGTCTGCCGGGCCGAGGGCCTGGAGGTCGGGTACGTCAAGCCCCACGGGGCGCTCTACAACGACATGATGCGCGACCCGGAGATCCTCGATGCCGTGATGCGGGCGCTGGTGGCCTATGACATCCAGCTGCCGCTGATGGTGATGGCCACCCGCGATACCCGCCTGCCCCGGGAGCTGGCCGAGCGGCACGGCGTGACGCTGTGGTTCGAGGCCTTCGCCGATCGCGCCTACGATGCCGAGGGACGGCTGGTCTCCCGCCGAGAGCTGGGGGCCGTGCACCATGATCCCGAGGTGATCGTCGACCAGGCGCAGCGCATCGCCCGTGGCGAGCCGCTCACGGCCAGCGACGGCAGCGAGCTGGTACTGGCCGCCGATACCCTCTGCGTGCATGGCGACAACCCCGAGTCGATCGCCGCCATCAAGGCGATCCGCGAGGCGCTCGACGGCCTGGCGAGCGCCTCATGAGCGACAGGTTTCCGCCGGGACTGCCGCGCCTCGAGTCCGCCGGGCTGGATGGCTGGATGGTGCGGCTGTTCGATGCCATCGACGAGGCCAACATGCCCTGGCTCACCGCCCTGGTGAGGGAGTGCGAGACGGCCTTCGGCGATGACCTGGTCGACCTGGTGCCGTCCTACACCACCCTGCTGGTGGTCTTCGACCCGCTGCGATGCTCCCCCGACGAGGCCAGGCGACGCCTGGTCGAGCTCCTGGCGCGGCTGCAGCCTGACGAGGAGGTGGCCAACGCACCGGTGAAGGAACTGCCGGTCTGGTATGACGCCTCGGTGGGACCCGAACTATCGCGCCTGGCCGCGCTGGCCGGCATGAGCCTCGAGGAGGTGGTGGCCTGCCATAGCGAGCCTAGCTACCGGGTCTTCGCCCTGGGCTTCGCACCCGGCTTCGCCTTCATGGGCAGCCTCGATGCCAGGCTCGAGGCGCCGCGCCTGGACACCCCGCGGCGGCGCGTGCCGGCGGGCAGCGTGGCCGTGGCCGGGCGCCAGACCGCGGCCTATCCCGCGGTCACGCCGGGTGGCTGGAACCTTATCGGCCGGACCCCGGCGGTGCTCTTCGACCGTGACCGGGAGGGCTTCAGCCTGCTCCAGGTGGGCGACCGGGTGCGTTTCGTGCCCATCGACCGTGCCGAGTTCGAGCGCCTGGGGGGCGATACCCGACCGTTGGAGGAGGGGAGATGACGCAGGCGATTGCCGGACTGAGCGTGACCCGTGCCGGCCCCCTGGCGCTGCTTCAGGATGCCGGGCGCTTCGGCGTGCGGCGGCTGGGGGTGACCCAGGGCGGGCCGGTGGACCTGCATGGCTGGGCCTGGGCCAACCACCTGGTGGGCAACGCCTGGGGAACCCCGGCCCTGGAGGTGACCTTTGGCGGCCTCGAACTCGCGGCCGAACGGGACCTGGTCGTGGCCGTGGCGGGGGCGGACCTGGCGGCGACCCTGGATGGCGAGCCCCTTGCCGGCTGGTGCTCGCTGTCCGTGAAGGCGGGCCAGCGGCTCGCCTTCGCGGCCCCGGCCAATGGCCTGAGGGCCTACCTGGCGGTGGCCGGTGGCTTCGCGGCGACGCCGGTGCTGGGCAGCGTGGCCTGCGTGGTGCGCGAGGGGCTGGGCGGCCATGATGGCCAGGGGCACCGGCTGGCCGAGGGCGACGCCCTGCAGGTCACGCCGCGCCACGCCGCCGCCGGACGCGAGGCCCCGCGGGAGGTGCAGTGTGACTACCGCCGGCCGGCGGAGCTTTCGCTGCTGCCGGGCGCCCAGGTCGGCGCATTCAGCGGGGAGAGCCTCTTCCAGGCGTTCAATGCCCCCTGGCGGGTGGACGATCGGGCCGATCGCATGGGCGTGCGCCTGACGGGCCCCCGACTCGATTGCCGGATGACCAGCATGATCTCCGAAGGGATCGGCCTGGGGGCGGTGCAGGTGCCGCCGGACGGCCAGCCCATTGCCCTGCTCAATGACCGCCAGACCATCGGCGGCTACCCCCGCCTCGGGGCCCTCACGCCGCTGGCCTGCTCACGGCTGGCCCAGTGCCTGCCGGGCCAGGAGGTACGGCTGAGGGCGGTCGCGACCGAGCAGGCCCTGGCAGCCTACCGAGGCTTTCGTTCTGGCTTCGAGGGGGGTGACGCGAGCCGTCGGTAGATTCTGGCACCGAGGCCGCTGTCGTGTCACGCGCCACCTGATTGAGCTGGAGACGGCATCGTTGCATCGTTGAACCCTTTGACTAGAAGCGCAGGGTAGCGCCGCGCACCGGCGTCAGCCGCCCGTGGTCGATGATTGGCCCGGTTGGCTGCCCTGCCGGAGCCCCGCCCTCGGGCTCGATGCTCACCGCGAGGTCGGCATGTAGCAGCAGTTCGCGGAGTTCTGGGCTGGGTGTCAGACGGTGGTGGCCCTGCTCTGGCAGCTGTCCCAGGGAGATCGGGGTGCCATCGGCGATCAGCCATAGCTCTCCGGTCTGATCGTCGCCCACTTGGGTGGGTTGTACCGCTTGGGCCACCAGTTCGCCCTCAGCGGTGACGCTGATGATCCAGCCGGGGGTGCGTGTCTCGTCCTGTACCACGAAGACGGCGCTTTCGTCGGGGAACTCCAACTGATCGGGCTGCAGCCACAGCATGCCGAAGGTCAGGGTCAAGACGGCGAGACCGGCACTGGCGCCGCGCCACAAGCCGAGGGATCGCCACCAGGGGGGAGGCCCGGAGCCAATGGCCGCGGAGATGCGTTGCCAGACGATGGCTGGCGGTGTGCGTGGGTCGAGGCGTTCATTGAACAACTGCAGATGTTCCTGCCAGATCTCCACCTCGTTCTGCAGATCGTGGCTGACCGCCAGCAGGGCTTCGAAGCGGGCCTTCTGGTCGTCATCGAGAGCGCCGAGGGCATACTCCCCGGCAGCGAGGTGGCGCTCCCCCGGGTTGCTCAAATCCCACTGGTCAGGCATGCCTTCAACCTCTCGAGTCCGCGGCGAATCCAGCTCTTCACGCTGCCCAGCGGTTGCGTCAGGGTGGCGGCGAGTTCGCTGTGGGTCAGTCCCTGGAAGTACACCAGCTCCAGCATCCGGCGCTGCGTTGCATTGAGTACCTCGAGGCAGTCCCGCAGTTCCCGGTGGCGCTGGGCGTTCAGACTATTGGCTTCGGGGTCATCGTCTCCCGCCAGCAGGTCCAGCAACGATTCGCGCTCCGTGTCGTCCTGGGGTTTCTGGCGACGCAGCCAATCGATGCCGATATTGCGGGTCAGGGTGGAGAGCCAGGTCATCGGCCTGGCGCGGCTGGCATCGTATTGACCGGCGGCATGCCAGATACGGATGAACACCTGCTGCAGGCAGTCCTGGGCCGCACTCTCGTCCCTGACGATACGCAGCAGCTGGGCATATAGATGCGCGCTACAGGCCCGGTAGAGGCGTTCCAGGGCCTTGGTATCGCCCCTGGAGCAGGCGGCCAACTGGTCGGTGAGATCTTGCTGGAAGGCGTCGGTCATGCACCGCGTCCTTGCGCAGGGGAGTTCAATGGCGGTCAGTCTTGGCAAGGGCGACCGCGATGTAAAGACTGGGTATCAACGCATGGGTCTCGATTGCATCCATTCCCGCGGTGGCTGCGTAACAGGGAAGGAGCCCCCGAATCCGGGGGATGCCAAACCGCAAGCCAGGAGACTTTGCCATGAAACTCAAACTAGTCGCTGCCAGCTGCTGCCTCGCCACCCTGGGCATGGGAAGCGTCCATGCCGACCATGGGCCGACCAATGTCGGGGGGGCATCGATGCTGCCGGAGCGCAACATCATCGAGAATGCCGTGAACTCCGGAGATCACGAGACCCTGGTGGCGGCGGTTCAGGCAGCCGAACTGGTCGAGGTGTTGCAGGGGGAGGGGCCCTTCACCGTCTTCGCCCCGGTGGATGGTGCCTTCGAGAGGCTCCCCGAGGGGACCGTCGAGACCCTGTTGCAGCCGGAGAACCTGTCGCAGCTGCAGACGGTGCTCACCTACCATGTGGTACCGGGCAACCTGACCCGCGAGGATCTGTGGGAAACCGTTATGGAGCGTGACGGCGCGGCGAGCCTGAAGACGGTACAGGGTGAGCACCTGACGGTGATGCGCAACGGCAACAACCTGGTGGTGATGGATGCCAATGGTGCCAGCGCCAATCTCACCGTGGTGGATGTGGCCCAGGCCAATGGCGTGATCCATGTCATCGACCGGGTCCTGATGCCGTAGGACTGTGAGACGCTTCCCTTCCTTGCCGTGTGCCGGCGTGGCAACCAGCCTGTCACGCTGGCACCGGCGCGCCCTTGTCAGCGTGGCAGTCTGGCGGGTTCGAGTTCCCGCCGGATCCGCTCGTCGACCTCGATTAGCCACGGGACGAGATTAACGGCAGCACCTCGTGCGTCAGCCTCATCGCGGTCAGAATCCTCGCTGGCATGCTACAGAACGACCGTCCGGTCTCCCTCAGTCTGACGCGCTTTTCGAAACTATACGATGAAACAAGAAACTTGCACTTACGGAATCCCCTCAGGACAGTGTTGCGTACGTCCAATCAGCGCTGACGGCTCAGCGCCAGGCCCAGAGACGCCCCGGGGGTCAGGCACCCAGGCCGCTCTCGCGCAACAGCTGGTCGATGCTGCGCTCGACGCGGGGCGCCGCGCCCTCGATGAGCAGCTGGGTCTCCAGGTCGGCCAGGCCGTCCTGCACCAGGCGCTCGATCAGTTCGGCCTTGGGGATGCCGGTGTGCTGGCTGGCACGCTCCAGGCGGGCTTCCAGGTCGCGGGGGAATCTCAGCAGGTGAGGCATGTCGTCGTCTCCAAATGGCCCGTTCCCGGGCGGCCTGATCGTTCTGATACCATAAGGTGCCGGTTCGGCCCTGTCACGCCTCCGAGTCTGTCGCGCCAGGGTGACAGCCGCATGACATCGCCTTGAACCTCGCGTGGCAGCCCGTTCCGTCGCGCGCTCGTTTCTCGCCACCGGGACGACCCGGTGCGCCTCTCGCCACGCGGGGACGGCCCCGCCGGTATCGGGAGTCTCCCTCCATGAACATGGCCTGGATCATGCTGGTCGTAGCCGGCCTGCTGGAAGTCGCCTGGGCGCTGGGCCTCAAGGCCTCACAGGGGTTCAGTCGGCCCTTGCCGAGCGTGCTCACGCTGCTCGCCATGCTGGCGAGCTTCTACCTGCTGGCCCAGGCCATGAGGGTCCTGCCGGTGGGCACGGCCTATGCGACCTGGGTCGGGATCGGGGCCCTGGGCACGGTGCTGCTCGGCATCCTGATCTACGGGGACAGCGCGACGCCGCTTCGGTTGGCCAGCCTGGTGCTGGTGCTCGCGGGGCTGGTGGGGCTGAAGCTCGCCGGGTGAACGAGGCGGGCCGCTCAGGCCAGCCCTCGCCGGCGCATGACCTCGGTGATGATGGGCACCGGCGTCATCAGGTGCTCGCGCATCATCGCGGCGGCGCGCGGGGCGTCGCGGGAGAGGATGACCTCCACCAGGGCCGCATGCTCGCGCCGCTTGCGCTCCAGGGCCTCGGCGGAGAAGACCGTCTTGCGCAGCCAGAGGTGGCGATAGCGCTCGACCTGGTCGAACAGGCTCTCGCGGACCTTGAGCAGGTGGGGGGAGTTGCAGCCGGCGGCGATGGCGGTATGGAAGGCCTTGTGGCGGGTGTCCCAGACGTCGAGCAGCTCCTCGGAGCTGTTGACCTCCGTCACCTTGGCCAGCGTATGGGCCTTGGCCAGGATATCGGCCTCCCAGTCGTCACCGCCACGCTGGATGGCGAGTTCCAGGACCAGGCCCTCGAGCTGGGCCCGGGCGTCATAGAGGTCGGCAAGTTCCGACAGCGACATGGGCGCCACCCGATAGCCACGCTGGCTGATGGCCACCACCAGGCTCTCGGCCACCAGCTGGGAGAGGGCCTCGCGCAGCGGGCCGATGCCCAGCCCGTAGCGCTCCTTGAGCCCGCTCATCAGCAGCTTCTCGCCGGGCGTGAAGACGCCGCGAATGATGTCGCGTTTCAGCCAGTGGTAGGCACTGACGCCCAGGTTCTGTTTCGAGGTGGTGTCCATGGCGCGCTGTCGTTCCGGATGTGATGCCATCATACCCAATCATCGCCACTGTGGTGAATCGTGCCGTGGCGCCTCGAAAAATGGAAACAGTCGGGGATGATGGATATTCTGCGGTCACCTGCCTGTCATCCCGAGGTGAGCCTTGTACGACTTCATCATCATCGGCGGCGGTATCCTCGGCATGTCCACCGCCATGCAGCTCAGCGAGACCTTTCCCGACCGCCGCATCCTGCTGCTCGAGAAGGCATCGGGCGCGGCCCGCCACCAGAGCGGCCGCAACAGCGGTGTCATCCATGCCGGTGTCTACTACGCCCCCGGCAGCCTCAAGGCGCGCTTCTGCCGCGAGGGCAACCGGGCCACCAAGGCGTTCTGCGAGGCCCACGGCATCGAGACCCGCACCTGCGGCAAGCTGCTGGTGGCCACCAACGACCTCGAACTTCAGCGCATGCAGGGGCTCTGGGAGCGTACCGGCGCCAACGGGCTCGAGCGCGAGTGGCTCTCCGCCGAGGCGCTTGGCGAGCGGGAGCCGTCGATCACCGGTGTCGGCGCGCTCTTCGTGCCCTCCAGCGGCATCGTCGACTATGCCCGGGTGACCCGGGCCATGGCCGGGGAGTTCGAGCGGCGTGGCGGACAGCTGCGGTTCGACCAGGAGGTGACCGCCATCGACGAGCGCCCCGGCGAGGTGGTGGTCAGGACCCGCGGCGACGAGTTCTCCACCCGCTACCTGATCGCCTGCGCGGGACTGATGGCCGATCGGGTCGTGAGGATGCTGGGGCGCGATCCCGGCTTCATCATCTGCCCCTTCCGCGGCGAGTACTTCCACCTGCCGAAGGCGCGTGACGGCATCGTGAACCACCTGGTCTATCCCATCCCGGACCCGGCCAGGCCCTTCCTCGGCGTGCACCTGACGCCGCTGCTGGACGGCGGCGTCACCCTGGGGCCCAACGCCGTGCTGGCGCTGGCCCGCGAGGGGTATCGCAAGTCGGACGTCTCGCTGCCGGACCTGGCGCGGCTCGTCTCCCATCCCGGGGTGTGGCGGATGCTGGCCGGCAACCTGCGCCCGGGGCTCGAAGAGCTGCGCAACTCCTTCTCCCGCCGCCGCTACCTGGCGCTGGTGCGGCGCTACTGTCCCGAGCTCACCCTCGATGACCTCGAGCCCTGGCCTGCCGGGGTACGCGCCCAGGCCATCTCCCGCGACGGGCGTCTGATCGATGACTTCCTGTTCGTCAACTCGCGTCGCACCGTCAACGTCTGCAATGCGCCGTCGCCGGCGGCCACCTCGGCACTGCCCATCGGGCGCTATATCGTCGACAAGGTAAAGGAGCAGGTGGAGGTCGGTTGACGGCCCGCCCATCAATCTGCCCCCGAGGGACGACTGAGCTCGACCCAGGCCGCGTAGGTGCTGAGGAAGACCCGTCCGGTCAGATCGTCGAGGAAGTCGCTGTGCTTGAGGCGGTCCATCACCGGTCCCTTGACCTCGGCCAGGTGCAGGGTGACCCCGGAGTCCTCGAGCCGGGCGTTGATGGCATCGAGGCTCTCCAGCGCCGAGGCGTCGATCAGGTTGACCGCCGAGCAGATCAGCACCACGTGCTCGAGCTCCGGGCGGCTGGCCACCAGTGCATAGACGGTATCCTCCAGGTAGCGGGCGTTGGCGAAGTAGAGGCTCTCGTCGACGCGCAGCATGGCCAGGTGGCTGACGGTCTCGGTCTCGTGGCGATGGACGCTGCGGAAGTGCTCGGTGCCCTCGATGCGACCCACCAGGGCGCTGTGGGGACGGCTGGTGCGGTAGAGGAAGAGGGCGATGGAGAGCAGCACGCCCGAGATGATGCCCGCCTCGACCCCCTCCACCAGGGTCAATGCGATGGTCACTGCCATGGCCGAGAAGTCGCTGCGCGAGTAGCGCCAGGTCTGGCGCACCAGGGGGATATCCACCAGGGTCAGGATGGAGACGGTGATGGTGGCCGCCAGGGTGGCGATGGGCAGGTGCTGCAGCAGCGGGGTCAGCGCCAGGGTCGCCGCGCCGATCCCCAGCGCGGCGAATAAGCCGGCCATGGGCGTGCGGGCCCCGGACTCGAAGTTGATCACCGTGCGCGACAGCCCCCCGGTAACCGGCATCCCGCCGGAGAAGGCCGCGGCCAGGTTGGCGCCCCCCAGGCCCACCAGCTCCTGGTTGGGCGAGATCCGCTCGCGACGCTTGGCGGCCAGCATCTGGGCCATGGAGATCGACTCGACGAAGCCCACCACGCTGATCAGCAGGGCGGGAATCAGCAGGGCGCGCCACAGCGGCAGGTCCAGCGGTGGCAGGCTCAGGGGCGGCAGCCCCCCGGGAATGGCGCCGACCACGGCAACGCCGCGCTCCGCGAGCCCCAGCGACCAGCTGAGCAGTGTCGTGACGACCACCGCGATCACCGGGCCAGTTCGGGCCAGCAGGACGGCGAGCCCCTTTGGCAGCCTCAGGGCCCGCAGCAGCTTTTCCCCGTGGCGTCGCATCCCGACCAGGAAGGCCAGGCAGCCCAGGCCTAGCAGCAGGGTCGGCCAGTGGGTCTGCCCCAGCTCGGCGCCAAGGCTCATCAGCAAGTCCAGCGCCGTGAAGCCGCTCGCCTGGATGCCCAGCAGATGGGCCGCCTGGCTGGCGGCGATCAGCACCGCCGAGGCGGAGAGGAACCCGGCGATCACCGGATGGCTCAGGAAGTTGGCGAAGAAGCCCAGGCGCAGCAGGCCCATGGCCGTGAGCATCAGCCCGGAGAGCAGCGAGAGCACCAGCGCCGCCTGCAGATAGGCCGGGCTGCCGGGAGCGGCTACCCCGGAGAGGGCCGCGCCGCTCATCAACGCGATGATCGCCACCGGGCCGATGGCCAGGGTGCGGCTGGTGCCGAGCAGGGCGTAGGCGATGGCCGGCAGGATGCTGGCATAGAGGCCGACCACGGCCGGCAGGCCGGCGAGCAGGGCATAGGCCAGCGACTGGGGAATCACCATCACGGTGACGATCACCCCGGCCAGCAGGTCGGCGCCGGCCAGTCGGCGGGTGTAGTGGGGCAGCCAGGTGAGGATCGGCAGGTAGCGCTTGAGCATCCTTACTCGCCATATCGGTGGCAGGGGCGACGGGCGCGGCCCCGGGGCATGGCTACCAGACTAAACGATATTGGTCGCCGGTTTCAGGGTTGGTTAGCATCGGGTAAAACAGTGGATACCCCACGACTACGCAGAAGGATGCGCCATGAAGCCCGAGACCCTTGCCCTGCACCACGGCTATGCCCCCGATGACCAGCACGCGGTGGCGGTGCCGATCCACCAGACCACCTCGTTCTCGTTCGACAGCGCCCAGCATGCGGCGGACCTCTTTGACCTCAAGGTCGAAGGCAACATCTACTCGCGGATCATGAACCCCACCTGTGCGGTGCTCGAGCAGCGCGTGGCGGCCCTTGAGGGAGGTATCGCCGGGCTGGCCGTGGCGTCGGGCATGGCGGCGATCACCTACGCCATCCAGACCATCGCCGAGGCCGGGGACAACATCGTCTCCATCAGCGAGCTCTACGGCGGCACCTACAACCTCTTCGCCCATACCCTGCCGCGCCAGGGGATCGAGGTACGCTTCGCCGACAAGGACGACATCGCCGGTCTCGAGTCGCTGATCGATGCCCGCACCAAGGCGGTGTTCTGCGAGAGTGTCGGCAACCCCTCCGGCAGCGTGGTGGACATGGTGGCCCTGGCCGAGGCCGCCCATCGCCACGGGGTGCCGGTGATCGTCGACAATACCGTGCCGACCCCCTTCCTGTGGCGGCCCATCGAGCACGGCGCCGACATCGTGATCCACTCGGCCACCAAGTATATCGGCGGCCACGGCACCACGGTGGGCGGGGTGATCGTCGATTCCGGCCGCTTCCCCTGGGCCGAGCACCCCGACCGTTTCCCGCTGCTCAACGAGCCGGACGTCTCCTACCACGGCGTCTGCTATACCCGCGACCTGGGCGAGGCCGCCTTCATCGGCCGTGCCCGGGTAGTGCCGCTGCGCAACATGGGGGCGGCGCTCTCGGCCCAGGCGGCATGGAACCTGCTGCAGGGGCTCGAGACCCTGTCGCTGCGCATCGAGCGCGTCTGCGACAACGCCCTGAAGGTGGCCGAGTACCTCGAGGGGCATCCCGCGGTGACCTGGGTGCAGTATGCCGGCCTGCCGAGCCACAAGGATCACGGCCTGGCGCAGCGCTACATGGGCGGGCGTGCCTCGGGCATCCTCAGCTTCGGCATCCAGGGCGGTCGCGAGGCCGGGGCCCGCTTCTACGACGCGCTGGGCATGATCCTGCGGCTGGTCAACATCGGCGACGCCAAGACCTGTTCGTCGATCCCGGCCGCCACCACCCACCGCCAGCTCAACGACGAGGAGCTCAAGGCAGCCGGCGTGAGGCCGGACATGGTGCGCCTCTCCATCGGCATCGAGCATGTCGACGACATCCTCGCCGACCTGGACCAGGCTCTGGCCGCCAGTCAGGCCTGATTCGGCCTCTGACCGTCGCCTCTCCCTCGTCCCGCGCTGCCGGATCCGTCCATGGCCGTCGGGGTGAGGGGGAGGTGGTTGGTTGACACGGGCTCAACCGTCCAGCACCTCCTTCACGGGGGTGTCGGGACCGTGGCGGTCGATCAGCTCGTCCACTTCATTGGTCAGCCATTTCCTGTCCTGCTGGTACATGATCTCGCCGCCATGGGAGATCATGAGGCCATCCCCCATCAGCAGCTCTCGTACCTCGCCCAGGGTGGCTTGCTCGGGATCCATGAAGTCACGTATCAGCGCCGCAAGCTCCGGACTCGCCTCGGATTGATCTCCCTCTGGCTGTTCGCTCATCAGGCTGCCTCCTGGTAATGGTGGGTGCGCTGTCCAGGCGTGTTACCCCGCCGGGTCACGTCACGGAGGGTGGCTCTCCCCGGCGTCTCTATACGATAGTTCAGGTCCTGCCAGTAGCGGTAGATGTCACCCAGAGCGTGGCCAGCACCACCAGCAGGATGGCCGGCAACATGGCCAGGTTGAGGAGCTCCCAGCCGAGGTGGTGCAGCAGTGCCCCCGACATCAGCGATCCCAGGGCCACCAGCGAGAAGATGATCAGGTCGTTGATGCCCTGCACCTTGCCGCGCTCGGCCTCGGAGTGGACGGAAGAGAGCAGGGCACTGCCGCCCACGAACAGGAAGTTCCAGCCGATGCCCAGCAGCACCAGGGCCGTCCAGAAGTGCGCCAGGCTGACGCCCAGGTTGGTTACCAGTACCGTGCCGGTGAGTAGCAGCGTGCCGGTCAGCAGGATGGGTGGCACGCCGAAGCGGGCGATGAGGCTGCCGGTCACGAAGGAGGGCGCGAACATGCCCAGCACGTGCCACTGCATGATGACGGCGACCTGCCCCATCTCGAAGCCCTGAGCGCGCATGGCCAGTGGCGTGGCGGTCATCACCAACGCCATGATGGCATAACCCACCGCCCCGGCCAGCACCGCCACCCGGAAGCTTGGCCGGGCCGCGATGTCCGCCATGGGGCGAGCACTGTCTCCGGGCTGCGCCTCGCTGCTCGGCGGCACCCGCAGCTGGGTCAGCAGGCCGATGGCCACCAGGGCTAGCAGTGCGATCACCAGGTAGGGCCCGCCCGAGGGCACGCCGGTGATCAGGTCCGTGGCGGCACTGGCGTTCCAGGGGCCGAGGAAGGCCGCTACCACGCCACCGGCCAGGACGAAGGAGATCGCCCGGGTGCGAAAGGCGGGACTCGCCACATCCGCGGCGGCGAAGCGGTAGTACATGGCGAAGCCCTGGTAGAGCCCCAGCAGCAGGTTGCCGGCGCAGAACACCCCGAAGGAGCCCGTGGCGATGCCCACGAAACTGACCAGCCCGCCCGCCATGCCGCCCAGGGCGGCCCCGGCGATGAAGCCGCGCCGCCTTCCCACCCGCTTCATGTAGAGCGAGGCCGGCAGGGTGGAGACCACCGTGCCGACCATCATCAGGGCGATGGGGAGCGTGGCGAGGCCCGGGTCGGGGCTCAGCTGCTGACCCACCACGCCGCTCAGCGTCATGACGGTGATCGAGGCCACCATGAACAGCACCTGGCTGGTGACCAGGATGGCCACGTTGCGTTTTTCCCGGGGTACCGGCGCCATGAGCTCCTCTCTCCTGTGGTGAGTGAAACCTTGCGGCCCGGTTCAGGTTACCCGTTTCCCCTCGTCCTGCGCGCTGCCGGGGCCATTCCCCACCCTCAGGGCCGGAACTGGCGTAGGAAGCGGCGATCCAGGCGACGCTTGAAGGCCAGGGCCAGGCGGCCGCCCCACCAGCGTCGGCCGCGGATGGCGAGCCCCTGGCCGGCGCCCAGGTCGAGGATCGCCAGGGACAGCCGCTGGGGAACATAGGGCGTCAGGGGGCCACCGGCCAGGCGCGCCGCCAGGTTGTCGAGCAGCACAGGGGCCTGGCGAATGCCGTGGATGCGCAGGCGCGGCAGCTCGTGGTGCAGCATCGCCGCACAGTCCCCGGCGGCGAAGATGTCGGGGTGGCCGGGGCTCTGCAGGGTGGCCTCCACGGCCAGGCCACGCCCCGGAATCAGCGGTAGTCCCAGCCGTTCGACCACCTCGGGCGGAGCCAGCCCCGTCGCATGCACGACATGGTCGGCCGGCAGCCACTGCAGGCTGTCCTCGCCCCAGGCGTTGGCCTCGGTGGCGAAGGTCACGCCGCCGGCGGCGTGACCGGTGACGTCGAGGCCGAAGCCGACCCGGATCTCGCGACGATCGAGCTGGCGCATCAGCCAGCGCACGGCCCCGGCGGGGGCGCCTGCCAGCAGCTGCTGGCCGCGGCTCACCAGCAGGATCTCGGGACGGGCACCATGGCGACGCGCCAGTTGGCGCAGCTGGCAGGCGACCTCCACACCGCTCGGGCCACCCCCGACGACGACCAGCCGAGGGCTGAGGCCACGGGAGAACTCCTGTTCCAGGCGGTGGCGGAGGGCGAGCAGGCGCGGGATCGGCTTGACCGCCCAGACCTGCGGCCCAGGCGTGCGTCTCGCAGGGCAGGGCGTACGCGATCCCAGGTTCAGCGAGAGCAGCGAGAAGTCGAACTCGCGACCGTCCTCCAGCCGGGCGATCCGTGCCTGCGGGTCGAGCTGTGCCAGGCGGCCCCTCAGGGCTCGCGCGCCGAAGTGGCTCGCCAGGCGGGTCGGATCCAGACGGTCTTCGGCGGCCGTATGGCCGGCCCCGAGCATGCCGGTGGCCCGGCCCGAATACCAGAAGCTGCCGGGGTCGACGAGGGTGACCTCGGCGCCCGGAATGCGGTGGCGATGTCGGATCAGGTGCAGGTGGGCATGCCCGGCGCCGACCAGCAGCAGGTGGGGTCGTCCGGCGCGAGGAGGTGTGGGTGTCATC
Organism: Halomonas ventosae; assembly: GCF_004363555.1. Classification (GTDB taxonomy): domain Bacteria; phylum Pseudomonadota; class Gammaproteobacteria; order Pseudomonadales; family Halomonadaceae; genus Halomonas; species Halomonas ventosae. The sequence goes on from NZ_SNZJ01000001.1 coordinate 177,629, forward strand.
CCGCGATGGTAGCGGAAAGGCGCGAGTCAGGCGACACGGGCGCCCGGCTTGACAGGCCGCGGCGCCCGGCTCGGGTCAACGCGACGCGGCCGCGGCCTTTGCCTCCCGGGGGCGGGACTGCCAGGCCGACCAGGAGTAGAGGGCGAGTCCGGTCCAGATCAGCACGAAGGTGGTCAGCTGCACCGGTGCCAGGGGTTCATGGAACACCAGCAGGGCGATGAGGAACTGGATGGTCGGGTTGAGGTACATCAGGAAGCCCAGCGTCGCCAGGCGCAGGCGGCGCGCGGCGCCGGCAAAGGCCAGCAGGGGGAGGGCGGTGATCACGCCGCTGGCCACCAGCAGGGCGGTGGTGCGGCCATCGTCCAGGAAGTGGGAGAGCTCGGCCTGGGTGAGCCAGCCCAGCGCCATCAGGGCCAGGGGCAGGAGCAGCAGGGTCTCGACGAAGAGGCCCGAGAGGCCGTCCAGTGGCACCTGCTTGCGCAGCAGGCCGTAGGTGCCGAAGGAGAAGGCCAGGGCCAGGCTGATCCAGGGCAGCTCACCCAGCATCACCAGCTGGATCGCGATGGCCAGTCCCGCAAGCCCCACCGCCACGCCCTGCAGGCGCGCCATGCGCTCGCGCAGCACCAGCATGCCCAGTCCCACGTTGACCAGCGGCGTCATGAAGTAGCCCAGGCTCGCCTGGAGCACGTGGCGGGTCTCCACCGAGTAGATATAGAGCCCCCAGTTCAGGGCGATGAGCAGGGCGCAACCCAGTACCCGGCCGAGGCGCCTGGGCTCGGCAAGGGCGCGGCGGATGGGCGCCCAGCGGCCGAGCAGGGTGACCAGCCCGACCAGGAAGAGGCAGGACCAGATCACCCGGTGCAGCAGGATCTCGAAGGCAGGCACGCCCTGGAAGAGGGCGAAGAACAGCGGGAAGCAACCCCAGGCCACATAGGCGGCCAGGCCGAAGGCGACGCCCTTGCCGGTTTCGTGCTGCGGGGCAGAGGTGGGATGGCTGGACATGGCGGCCTCGGATCGAAATGCGCTAGACATTAGCAGGCTATAGGCGTGCCCGCCATGGGTCCTGCGCGACGGCTGACGATGACGGGGCTCGTGGGGTAGGCTGTGACGGGCCCATTACCTCGACGGGAGTCCCCCCATGAGCGAACTGAGAACCACCCTGGTGCAGTGCGACCTGCGCTGGGAAGACCCCGATGCCAACTGCCGGATGCTCGAGGAGACCCTGGGCGGGCTCGGCGCCGATGACACCGACCTGATCGTGCTGCCGGAGATGTTCGCCACCGGTTTTACCATGAACTCCCGGGAAATGGCCGAGCCCATGGCCGAGAGCCGGACCGTGGCCTGGCTGCAGGACCAGGCGGCCCGCCGCGGCTGCGTGGTCACCGGCAGTGTCGCCGTGTTGGAGGAGGGCGACTACTTCAACCGCCTGGTCTGGGCGCGCCCGGACGGCAGCCTGGTCACCTACGACAAGCGCCACTTGTTCCGCATGGCCGGGGAGCATGAGCGCTATGCCATGGGCCATGAGCGGGTGATCGTCGAGCTCAAGGGCTTCCGGATCCTGCTCAGCGTCTGCTACGACCTGCGCTTCCCCGTCTGGCTGCGCCAGCAGCCGGGGCCCGACGAGCACTTCGAGTATGACGCCCTGCTCTGCGTGGCCAACTGGCCGGCGCCGCGTCGCCACCCCTGGCGGGTGCTGCTGCAGGCTCGGGCCATCGAGAACCTCTGCCCGGTGATCGGCGTCAACCGGGTCGGCGAGGATGCCAAGGGACTCGCCTATGCCGGCGATTCCATGCTGGTCGATGCCAAGGGCGAGACGCTGATCGACGAGCCCCGTGATACCCCCTTCCTGAAGACCGGCCGCCTGTCGCTGGATGAGCTCCAGGCCTTCCGCGAGAAGTTTCCCGCCTGGCGCGATGCCGACCACTTCGGCCTCGCCGACGGGGTGGGCTACTGATGCGCCTGGACCGTTTCCTCTGCGAGACCACCGACCTGACGCGCAGCCTGGCCAAGAAGGCCCTGCACCGCGAGGAGGTCCGGGTGGACGGCGAGGTGATCAAGAACCCCGCCACCCAGGTCGACGAGCAGAGCCAGGTCACCTGGAACGGCGAGCGCCTGGCCCTGGTCGGGCTGCGCTACGTGATGCTGCACAAGCCCGAGGGGGTCGAATGCAGCGCCCGTCGCGGCCTCTACCCGCTGGTCCGCGAGCTGGTCGACCTCCCCCATGTGGAGCGGCTGCAGACGGTGGGCCGTCTGGACGTCGACACTACCGGCCTGGTGCTGCTTACCGACGACGGCCAGTGGTCCCATCGGGTCACCTCGCCGAAGCGCCGCTGTGGCAAGGTCTACGCGGTCACGCTCGCCGAGCCGCTGGCGGGGTCGGCGCGGGATGACGCCGTGGCCCGGTTCGCCGAGGGGGTGCTGCTCGACGGGGAGGAGAAGCCGACGCGCCCCGCGGAGCTGGCCATGCGCTCATCCCGCGTGGCCGAGCTGACCCTGTACGAGGGCAAGTACCATCAGGTCAAGCGGATGTTTGCCGCCATCGGTCACCATGTGGTGGCCCTGCACCGCGAATCGATCGGGCCGCTCTCCCTCGGCCAGCTGGGCCCCGGCGCGTGGCGGGAGCTCACCGAGGAGGAGGTGGCGCGCTTCTGAGGCCGGAAGGGCTCCTCGGGGCATTGCACGCCGCCGGCCCGATGCTGCGGGGGCCTCAGGCGTAGGTCTCGATCCTCGCCCGCCCGCGGTGCTTGGCCGAGTAGAGCGCCTTGTCGGCGAGCCCGATCAGCGTCAGCGGGTCGCCGGCATGCTCGGGGTAGGTGGCGATACCACAGGAGATCGACAGCGGCCCGAGTACCCGGTCGCGGTGACGGAAACGCGTCCGGCTCAGCACCTCCAGCAGCTCGGCGAGGCGCGCCTCGGCGATGGCCGCGGTGGCCCCTGGCATGATGATGACGAACTCCTCGCCGCCCATCCGGCAGACCACGTCGGCGTCACGGAAGTGATGGGTCAGTACCCGTCCCACGCCGACCAGTACCGTATCGCCCGCCTCGTGCCCCTCGCGGTCGTTGAACTGCTTGAAGTGGTCGATATCGATCATGGCCAGGGTCAGCGGTGTGCCCTGGCGGCGTGAGACAGCTGCCTCGTGCTCGAGCAGCTCGTCGAAGTAGCGGCGGTTGTGCAACCCGGTCAGGGCGTCCTGGTAGGAGTAGGCCTGCAGCTTCTCGACCATCTGCTCCAGCGCCCGCGTGCGCTCGGCGACCTGCTTCTCGAGGGAGAGGTTGAGGCGGTGCAGCTCGCGCTGGGTATGCCGGTAGTGCCAGAGCGAGATCATCACGATGGCCAGCGCGAAGCCCAGTGCGGCGCCACTGACCGGTACACGGCGCCAGGGCAGCAGGCCGTGGGCCACGGCCATGTCGACCAGCAGCAGCAGGGCGAAGAGCCCATAGCTGGTGATGATCAGCTTCTGCTCGGCGTTGAGGGCACCCAGGTGCACCACGATGGTGGTGAACATCATCAGCAGGGTGACCAGCAGCAGGGCATCGAAGGGCGGGAAGGTGCTGGAGAGGTCGATGACGCCGGCCAGTGCCAGCCCCGGTGCCATCACCAGATAGCCCAGGTGGAGCTGCCAGATGCGCCGCAGCAGTATCGGGCGTTGCGCGGCGAACCAGTGCTCCAGCATCAGCCCCATAGCCACCGGCAGGGTGTAGTAGCCGATGGCGGCCAGGTAGTCCCACAGCAGCGGGATCTCCAGCAGCAGCTGGCTGGCCTGGGTCTCGGCCAGCAGCATGATGCCGGCGGCCAGGGCGAACAGCCCGATGCCGAGGAAGCTGCGCCGGTCGGCCTGCACGAGGGCGAAGATGAAGGCCAGCAGGGCCAGCAGCATCAGGAAGGCGCTGACCACCAGATCCCAGGCGGAACGCTCTAGGATGAAGTGCAGCAGGTCGAGGCGGTCCATCAGCTTGACCTCGCCCCACAGGCCGATGTCGGTGTAGTCGGAGAAGACGCGGAAGTAGAGGGTCCTGCCCGCGAAGGTCTCGGGCAGGCTGATCATGTGCCAGGGCCACCCCTCGAAGCGGCCCTCCCCGCGGGCATCGAAGTGCCCGTACTGGTAGATGAGCTCGTCCTCCAGCCACGCCTGGGTGATCAGGTCGACGCTGTAGATGTAGAGCACCGGGTCGCGCCACTCGCCCTCCGGCAGGGTGATGCGAAACCAGGCGTGCTTGTTGCCACCGCGACCGGGCGGGTTGGAGGGAAAGGCGATCGGCTGCCACTCGCCAGGCAAGGAAGGTTCGGCGACCCAGGCCGGGGTGCCGTCGGACCGGAAGGGGGAGTCCCCCCAGCGATACTCCCAGCCCTCGTCGAGGGCCAGCGGGGCGGGACCGGCCCAGGACGGGGCGGCCAGCAGCAACGCCAGCAACAGGGTCCCGAACAGGGAAAAGAAGAGTGTTCGCATGGCGTCCTGAGGCCTCGGATCAGATCGACAGTGTAACCCAACGTAACCCGTAGTGGATGGCTCCCTTGTCAACGCCCCGCGGGCGGATCCCATGGCATTCCCGGATGCACCCCATATTTATACCGTTATCTAACTACGGGCACAGCGGTGGCTCTCCTGCCCCGGAAACGAGAACACATCCAGGCGGCCGGTACGCCAACGGGAGAGACACCGTTGCCGTTCCCCTCGACGCCGGTCCGCTGATCGACTCACTCGCGAGGCGCCAGCCCCGCGGCGGCCACCAGGGCCCGGGTGTAGTCGCTGGCGGGATTCTCGAGGACCTGCAGGCAGTCGCCCTGTTCCATGACCTCGCCGTCCTTGAGGACCAGCACCCGGTGCGCCATGGCGCGCACCACCGCCAGGTCATGGCTGATGAACAGGTAGCTGAGGCTGCGCCGTGCCTGGAGGTCGCGCAGCAGCTCGACCAGCTGCTTCTGGACGCTGCGATCCAGCGCCGAGGTGGGCTCATCGAGGACCACCAGGCGTGGCTCGAGGATGATCGCCCGGGCCACGGCGATGCGCTGGCGCTGGCCGCCGGAGAACTCGTGGGGGTAGCGGGAAGCGCACTCCTCGGGCAGGCCCACCTCGCGCAGGGTGGCCCGCACGCGGCGGTCGACCTCGGCTCTGTCGAGCTCCGGCTGATGGAAGCGCAGTCCCTCGCTGACGATGTCGAAGACCGGCAGGCGCGGCGAGAGCGAGCCATAGGGGTCCTGGAAGACCACCTGCAGGCTGCGCCGCTGGCGTCGCAGGGCGTTGCCGGTCAGCTGGTCGAGGCGGGTGCCGTCGAAGTCGACCTCGCCGCTGCCCTGGCCGAGCCGCAGCAGCGCGAGGGCGAGGGTGGTCTTGCCCGAGCCGGACTCCCCGACGATGCCCAGGGTCTCGCCGGGCGCCACATGCAGGTCCAGCGGCTTGACCGCCTCGAAGGGGGGCGGGCGGCGGGCAAACAGCCGTTTCGGGCGCGGGAAGCTGACCCCGACCCCCCGGGCACTCAGCAGCGGCGCGACACGCGCCACGGGCACCGGGCGTCCCGTGGGTTCGGCCGCGAGCAGCTGCCGGGTGTAGTCGCTGCGAGGATGGGTGAAGACCTCCGCCACCGGCCCGGTCTCCTGCTCGCGGCCGGCGTGCAGCACGCAGATGCGATCGGCATGGCGGCGTACCAGGTTGAGGTCGTGGGTGATGAAGAGCATGCCCATCCCGTGGGCATCGCGCAGCTCGGCGAGCAGGGCGAGGATCTCCTGCTGCACGGTGACGTCTAGCGCGGTGGTGGGCTCGTCGGCGATCAGCAGCTCGGGGCCGTTGGCAATCGCCATGGCGATCATCACCCGCTGGCGCTGGCCGCCGGAGATCTGGTGCGGCCAGGCATCCAGCAGTTCATCGGCGCGGGGCAGCTTGACCTGCTCCAGCAGTTCCCGGGTGCGCACCCGGGCGGCCCTGCCGGTGAGCCCCTGGTGCAGGCGCAGGGTCTCGCCGATCTGCTTGCCGATGGGGTGCAGCGGGTTGAGCGAGGTCATGGGCTCCTGGAAGACGAAGCCCACTCGGCCGCCGCGCAGCCCCCGCCAGCCCCGGTCGGACAGGGTGACGAGATCCGTCTCCCCCAGCCGTCGCCCGCCCTCGACCCGGGCATTGGGGGGCAGCAGGTTCATGGCGCCGAGGGCCGAGACCGACTTCCCGGAGCCGGACTCGCCGACCAGGGCCAGGGTCTCGCCACGCTTGACGGTGAGCGACAGCCGGTCGACCACCCGGATCCCGTCGAAGGCGATGGTCAGGTCGTGCAGCTGCAGCAGGGGGGCGGTCATGTGCTCACGCATCGTGGCCGCTCCTCGAGGGTTCGCTCGGTGCCGGGGTGGGGCTCGCGGCATGCTGGATATGCCGGGGGTCGAAGGCATCGCGCAGCCCCTCGCCGATGAACACCAGCAGCGAGAGCATCACCGAGAGGGTGACGAAGGCGGTGATGCCAAGCCAGGGGGCCTGCAGGTTGTTCTTGCCCTGGGCGACGAGCTCGCCCAGGGACGGCGAGCCCGGGGGCAGGCCGAAACCGAGGAAGTCCAGGGCCGTGAGCGTGGTGATGGCACCGGTGAACAGGAAGGGGATGAAGGTCAGGGTCGCCACCATGGCATTGGGCAGGACATGGCGCCACATGATCAGCCGCGACGGCAGGCCCATGGCGCGAGCGGCGCGCACGTACTCGAGGTTGCGGGCGCGGAGGAACTCGGCGCGCACCACGTCGACCAGCCCCAGCCAGGAGAACAGCAGCATGATGCCCAGCAGCCACCAGAGGTTGGGTTCCACCAGGCTCGCGAGGATGATCAGCAGGAAGAGCATCGGCAGCCCCGACCAGATCTCGGTGAAGCGCTGGCCGATCAGGTCCACCTTGCCGCCGAAGTAGCCCTGGATGCCACCGGCCAGCACTCCCAGCACCAGCGAGCCCGCGGTGAGCACCAGCGCGAAGATCACCGAGAGGCGAAAGCCATAGATCACCCTGGCCAGGACATCGCGGCCCTGGTCGTCGGTGCCCAGCCAGTGCCGCGTGGTGGGCGGTGACGGGGCGGGGTGGTCGAGTGCCATGTCCAGGGTCTCGTAGGAGAAGGGGATCGGCGGCCAGAGCATCCAGCCATTGGCCATGATCTCGTCGCGCACGAAGGGATCGCGGTAGTCGGCGGGGCTGGGCAGGAAGCCGCCGAACTCGGTATCCGGATAGTCCACCAGCACCGGCACGTACCACGCGCCCTGGTACTGCATGACAATCGGCCGGTCGTTGGCGATCACCTCGGCCACCAGGCTGATCACGAAGAGGATCGCGAAGATCCACAGCGAGACCCGCGCCCGTCGGTTGTCGCGGAACACCGCCAGGCGTCGCCGGGTGATGGGGGAGAGCTCGCGCGAGAGCAGTGCCATCGGATCAGGACTCCCGTGTCTCGAAGTCGATGCGCGGGTCCACCCACACATAGGTCAGGTCGGAGATCAGCTTCAGTACCAGCCCGATCAGGGTATAGAGGTAGAGGGTGCCGAAGATCACCGGATAGTCGCGTTGCATCACCGCCTCGAAGCCCAAGAGGCCCAGGCCGTTGAGCGAGAAGATCACCTCGATGAGCAGCGAGCCAGTGAAGAAGATGCCGACCAGGGCCGCCGGCAGCCCGGCGATGATGATCAGCATGGCATTGCGGAAGACGTGGCCGTAGAGCACCCGTCGGTCGCTGGCGCCCTTGGCACGCGCGGTGAGCACGTACTGCTTGTGCACCTCGTCGAGGAAGCTGTTCTTGGTCAGCATGGTCAGGGTCGCGAAGCTGCCGATCGCCGAGGCGATGACCGGCAGGGTGATGTGCCACAGGTAGTCCTTGACCTTGCCCCAGGCGGAGAGCTCGTCGAAGTCCGGCGAGGTGAGGCTGCGAAGCGGGAAGAGGTCCCAGTAGCTGCCGCCGGCGAACAGCACGATCAGCAGGATGGCGAACAGGAAGCCGGGGATGGCATAGCCCACGATCACCAGCCCCGAACTCCAGACGTCGAAGCGCGAGCCGTGTCGCAGGGCCTTGCGGATGCCCAGCGGGATCGACACCAGATAGACCACCAGCGTGGTCCAGAGTCCCAGCGAGATCGACACGGGTAGCCGCTCGAGCATCAGGTTGGTCACTGGCTCGTCGCGGAAGAAGCTCTCGCCGAAATCGAAGGTGGCGTAGTCGACGATCATGCCGAGAAAGCGCTCATGCGCGGGCTGGTCGAACCCGAATTGGGCCTCGAGTTTCTCGATGAAGGCGGGGGGGATGCCCCGGGCGCCTCGCGACTCGCCGCCCGACGCAACATCCCCGCCGCCACCCTCCATGCGGGTGCTCGCCTGGCTGGAGAGGCCCTCGAAGCGGGCCAGCATCTGGTCGATGGGGCCGCCCGGCGCCGCCTGGACGATGATGAAATTGAGCAACATGATCCCCAGCAGGGTGGGGATCATCAGCAGCAGGCGGCGCAGTACATAGCGGGCCACGGCGTATCCTTACTCCACGGATGAGGGCGGCCGGTGAGGCGGCCGCCGGTCATGCACCTTCAGCGGTTGCGCTGGCGGGCCTCGATCTCGGCGCCGCGCTCGGGGTCCACCCACCAGGCAGCCAGGTCCAGGGTGTACTCGGGGAAGGGCTCCCGCCAGCCGAACTTGTCCCACAGGGCGATGCGCGTCTTCCCGAGGTGCCACTGGGGAATGACGTAGAAGCCCCAGCGCAGCACCCGGTCCAGGGCTCGGGCGGCGGTATCCAGTGCCTCCCGGGAGTCGGCGGTGATCAGGTCGTCGACCAGCTCGTCGACCACCGGGTTGCTGAGCCCGATCAGGTTGCGGCTCTGGGGCACCTCGGCGTATTCGCTGGTCCAGAAGTCGCGCTGCTCGTTGCCGGGGTTGGCCGACTGGGGGAAGCTGCCGACGATGATGTCGAAGTCGAAGCCGCGCAGCCGGTTGAGGTACTGGTTGACGTCGACGATGCGGATATCCCCCTGGATGCCGATCTTGGCCAGGTTCTGCAGCAGCGGCTGCACGACCCGCTCGAACTGGGTGTCGAAGAGCAGGACCTCCACCGTGAGCGGCGCGCCGGAATCGAGGTGGGTCATGACGCCATCGCGAACCACATAGCCGGCCTCGTTGAGCAGCTCCAGGGCCCTGGCGAGCCGTGGACGCATCTCGTCGGGGTGCTCGACGGGCAGGGGTTCCTCGAAGACCCGCTCGGGCAGGGTCTCGCGGTGCGGCTCGAGCAGGGCCAGTTCGGCCTCGCTCGGCAGGCCTTCGGCGGCCATCTCGGAATTGGCGAAGTAGCTCTCGGTACGCTCGTAGGCCCCGTAGAAGAGGTTGCGATTGAGCCATTCGAAATCGAAGGCCAGGTTGAGGGCCTCGCGGACGCGCACGTCCTGGAACTTGTCGCGTCGCAGGTTCATCACGTAGGCCTGCATGCCGGCGGGCTGGCCGTCCGGCACCTCGAGCCGCTCGACGAATCCCTCTTCCAGGGCCGGAAAGTCGTAGGCGGTGGCCCAGTTGCGGGCGCTGGTCTCGATGCGCATGTCGAGGTTGCCGGCCTTGAAGGCCTCGAGGGCCACCGTCTGGTCGCGGTAGTAGTCGAAGACCAGCCGCTCCATGTTGTGGCGGCCCCGGTTCACCGGGAGCTCTCTTCCCCAGTAGTCGTCGACGCGCTCAAAGACGATGCGCCGCCCCGGCGCCACTTCGCCGATGCGGTAGGGGCCGGAACCCAGCAGGGCATCGCGGGTGGTGGCCTCGAAGTCACGGTCCTGCCAGAAGTGGGCCGGCAGGATCGGCAATTGCCCGATGATCAGCGGCAGCTCACGGGACTCGCTGTCGGCGAGGTCGAAGTGGACGGTATCCTCGTCCACGGCCCGGATGCCCACGACGTCGGCATAGTAGGCGCCATAGAAGGGCTGGCCCTTCTCCGTCAGGGTCTCGAAGCTGAACACCACGTCCTCGGCGGTCACCGGCTCGCCGTCATGGAAGCGCGCCTCGGGATGCAGGTCGAACTCGATCCATTGCCGCTCGGGATCCAGCCGCACCCCTTCGGCGATCAGGCCATACATCGAGAAGGGCTCGTCGGGGTTCTGGGTCAGCAGGGTGTCGTAGATCTCGGTCAGGCCGGTGGCCGGGGTGCCGCGGATGATGAAGGGGTTGGTGGAGTCGAAGCTGCCGATGGCCGAGCGCACCAGGCTGCCCCCCGTCGGGGCGTCGGGGTTCGCGTGGGGGAAGTGCGTGAAGTCCGCCGGCAACGCGGGATCGCCATAGAGGGCCAGGCCGTGGACGGTCGGCACCTCGGTCGGTTCGGCCGCCAGGGCCGGTCCACCGAGCAGCGTGCCCAGCAGCAGGCCCAGGCCAGGGGCAGCGTGTCGCATCGATCAGGTTCCTTGTAGCAGGCGGGGCCGTGGCCCCTGACATCAACTACCGGAAAGTGTCAGCTGTTGCCCCGGTTGTAAAGCTTCGGGCCGCTCGATGCCGTTCCAGCGGGCCAGATCGGCCAGCGCCACGGCATGGCGGGAGGCGATGGCCGAGAGGCTGTCCCCGCGGCGGACCACGTAGACGTCGTCGCCGGCGGCTGCGCGTCGCGTGGCGTTGCCACTGAGCCTGGCCACCAGCCGCTCGGCGCTGTCGGCGGGGACCAGCAGCCGCTTGACGTGGCGGGGGTCGGCCCGGTTACCGAGCAGTCCGGGGTTGAGATCGGCCAGGGCCGCGCGGGAGACCCCCGCCAGGCGAGCCGCCTCGCCGAGGTCCACCGGGCGTGTCACCGGGACCTCGGCGACGGCCGGCGCGGCCTCGATGCGGGGCAGCTCGACGTCGTAGCGTTCCGGCTCGGCGATGATCGCCGAGATGGCGATCAGCTTGGGCACATAGGCCATGGTCTCCCGTGGCAGCTTGAGGTCCCAGTAGCTGCCGTCCTTGCCGCGGGAGAGCGCGGCGCTGCGGGCACGGTTCACGGTGCCGGCGCCGGCATTGTAGGCCGCCAGGGAGAGCTCGATGTCACCCTCGTACCACTGCTCGGCCTGCATCTCGATGTAGTCCAGGGCCGCATGGGTGGAGCGCCCCACATCCAGGCGGCCATCGTAGCCGCCGCCGCGGCGCAGCCCCAGGGCATGGCCGGTGCCTGGCATGAACTGCCAGAGGCCTGCCGCCCCGCGATGGCTGCGCGCGGTGGGGTCGAAGGAGCTCTCGATGAAGGGGATCAGGGCGATCTCGCCGGGCAGGCCGCGCTCCTCCACCCGCTCGGTGATCCAGGCGAGCCAGGGCTTGGCGCGCTCGGTGATCTCGACGATGTTGTGAGGGCTCTGGCGGTAGTGGTCGATCCAGTGCTGCACGCGTGCCTGCTCGACGTCCTCCTGCCACTGGAAGCCCTCGGCGAGGCGCGACCAGGCATCCCTGGGCTCGAGGGCCAGGGCATCCCAGAACGTCTGGTTGGCAGGGAGCGTGGCGGGCTGGGCCTTGTGGCTGGCCGAATCGTCCTTGAAGGCGCGCTGGGGCGTCGGTGAGGCCTGGCTGTTGCCGGTGGTGGCCATCAGTGAACCCATCAGCGCGAGACAGCTGGTGAAGCCCAGGATCCGTCGACGTGTCGTGTGGTAGGTCATCGAAAGGTGATCTCCTGGTCATGCGAAGGCCTGCCGCCACGGGCAGGCCGGTTGTCATCCATCAACGGCGTGTTCAGAAGCCATCCTTCCAGGCGCGAAGCGTGGTGAAGGTCGAGAGGTCGCTGTCGGCGTCGCCATGCGCAGATGCGGCCTGGCGCACGCCGGCCGAGGCGCAGCGCAGGAAGGGATTGATCCGGCGTTCGCGGCCCAGCGTGGTGGGCAGGGTGGGGCGGTCGAGCTCACGGGCCCGCTGGCACTCCGCCTCGGCGGCCTCGACATCGGCATTGTCCGGGTCGGCGGCGCGGGCGAACGCCAGGTTGGCCAGCGTGTACTCGTGGGCGGCGAACACCAGGGTGTCTTCCGGCAGGGACTCGAGGCGCGACAGCGACTCATGCATCTGTGCCGGGGTGCCCTCGAAGAGCCGGCCGCAGCCGGCACTGAACAGCACGTCGCCACTGAACAGCAGCGGCGGGATGCCCGGCGTGAAGAAGCCGATATGATCCAGGGTGTGGCCGGGCAGGGCGAGCACCTCGAACAGCCGGCCCATCACCCGCACCTCGTCGCCGTCGCCGACCCGCTCGTCGATGCCTTCGATCTCGGGATTGGCGGGGCCGATCACCCGCGGCGAGTAGCGCTTGATCAGTTCCGCCAGGCCACCGGTGTGATCGTGATGGTGGTGGGTGATCAGCACGGTACCCAGCTCCAGTCCCTCGCGCTCCAGCCACTCGATCACCGGCGTTGCATCGCCGGGGTCCACCACGCAGACTGCCTGGCTCGTGTCCTGGCGCAGCAGCCAGATATAGTTGTCGCTAAAGGCGGGTATCGGTGTCACGCTCAACATGGGCTCGGGGTCCTTGACGGAGGCGTTGCCAGACGCTGCCGCGATTCGTTGCGATATGGTTTACAAAACCCGGCACTGTGGAGGGAAAACGGCACTATGTCAAACTCGCGGGATCCCCATGCCCTGGCGCGGCTGGTCCGGGAGGGGCGGCGTTACTGGGCGTCACCGGCGGGCCAGGCGCTGTGGCGGGCCGAGCGCGCCTGCCTGGGACCGGTCTGCGAACGCCTGGTCGGGCGCCACAGCCTGGAGCTGGGCATGGCCCCGGTGCTCAGCGACATCTGCCCGATCCGCCATGCCCTGGGCTGGTCGCCGAGCCGCGAGATGGCCGACCACGACTCGACCCTGGTGTGCCCGCCGGAGGCCTTGCCGCTTCCCGATGACAGCCTGAGCCTGGTGGTGGTCCACCACCTGCTGGAGGTGGTGGACGAACCCCACCACATGCTGCAGGAGGCGGCCCGCGTCACCGCCGACACTGGGCGACTGATCATCTTCGGCTGGTGCCCGCTGAGCGCCGGCGGGCTCTCGCGGGCCTGGCCGGGCAGGCGACGTCGCATGCCCTGGCGAGGCCACTGGCGCTCTCCCGGGCGGCTTGGCGACTGGCTGGCGTTTGTCGACTTCGAGATCGAGCGGGTAGACTATTGCGGCTTCCATCTGCCCGGCAGCCAGCCGCGCAATGCCATGCTGGAGACCCTCGGGCGGCGCCACAACCTGCCGCTCGGCGACAGCTACATGATCCATGCCCGCCGCCGGGCGCAGCTCGCCCAGTCGCAGCGCTCGCGCTTCGAGCTGGCCCGCCCCCTGGTCGGGCCGGCGCTGGGCAGCGCCACGCGCGTCGGGCCACAACCGGAAAGGAACCGCCAGGGTGACTGACAGACACCACGCCGAGCCCCCCCAGACAGTGACGATCTATACCGACGGGGCCTGCCGCGGCAACCCTGGCCCCGGAGGGTGGGGGGCCCTGCTGGTGAGTGGTCACCACGAGAAGGCGCTCAAGGGCTACGAGGCGGTGACCACCAACAACCGCATGGAGCTGATGGCGGCGATCATGGCGCTGCGCGAGCTCAAGCGTCCCTGCCGGGTGGCGCTGTGGACCGACTCCGAGTACCTGCGCAAGGGCATCACCGAGTGGATCCACAACTGGATAAAGCGTGGCTGGAAGACCGCGTCCCGCCAGCCGGTCAAGAACGCCGAGCTGTGGCGCGAACTCCACGAGGAGACCCATCGCCATCGGATCGAGTGGCACTGGGTCAAGGGGCACAGTGGCCATCCCGGCAACGAGCGGGCCGACGAGCTGGCCAACGCGGCCATCGACGAGCACCGGGCCCGCGCCTGACGCCCCGCCTTCCCTGAGAGCCGACGAGAGATCCCCATGCGTCAGATCATCCTGGATACCGAGACCACCGGCATCGACCCCCGTGATGGCCATCGCCTGATCGAGATCGGGGCGGTGGAGATGGTCAACCGCCGCCTCACCGGCAACCGCTATCACCAGTACATCAATCCCGAGCGGGACATCGAGGCCGAGGCGGTGAGCGTGCACGGCATCACCGACGAACGGGTGGCCGGGGAGCCGGTCTTCGCCGAGATCGCCGATGCCTTCTGGGCCTTCATTGAGGGGGCCGAGCTGGTGATCCACAATGCCCCCTTCGACGTGGGCTTCATCGACCATGAGCTCGGCATGCTCAACGCGCGCCGCGGCGAGCCACGGCTCGGGCCGGTGGCCGACCACTGCCGGATCCTCGACACCCTGACCCTGGCGCGCGACAAGCACCCCGGCCAGCGCAACAGCCTGGATGCCCTGTGCAAGCGCTACGAGATCGACAACGGGCACCGCGTCCTGCACGGGGCCCTGCTCGACGCCGAGATCCTCGCCGACGTCTACCTGGCCATGACCGGGGGGCAGACCCTGCTCTCGCTGGATGCCTCGGCGAGCGCGGAAGGGCGCACCGGCGAGTCCCAGGGGCTGGCCATCCACCGACTCTCCCTCTCCCCGGGACAGCTGCGGGTGGTGCCGCCCGACGAGGCGGAACTGGCGGCCCACAGGGCCAAGCTGGAACGTATCCGCGAGGCGGCCGGCGAGTGTCGCTGGGATGCCCACCCCGGGCTGCCGGGCGGTGAGGCGTCACCCTGATGCTGCGGCGGGAGCTGCCCAGCGAGGAGTCGGCCGGAAGGGTCATTCGCCTGGCCGGGGGGCGCATCGCGCCCGGTGTCGACGAGGGCCCGCTGCAGGCGTTCCAGCCCTGGGATGAGCGGATGCAGCCGCTTTGCTGGTGGCAGGAGGAGCCGGTGGCGCTCGCGATGGAGGACCGGCCCGGGGAGGAGTGGCCCGACGCCCGTGCCTGGCTGGCCCGGCTGCCGGAGTCCTGGTTCCCGCTGCTCTCCACGGCCCTGCAGGTGGCGGCCTGGCTCGACAACCACCGCTTCTGCGGCCGCTGCGGTGCGCCGGCGCGGCGGCTCGACGCCGAGTTCGCCATGCATTGCGCGCAGTGCGGCCATCGCAACTACCCGCGCATCTCGCCCTGCATCATCACCCTGGTCACCCATGGGGAGTCGCTGCTGCTGGCCCGCAGCCCGCGTTTCCCGCCCGGGCGCTACTCGACCCTGGCCGGCTTCATCGAGCCGGGCGAGGCGGCGGAGGAGGCCGTGCGTCGCGAGATCTTCGAGGAGGTGGGCCTCAGCGTGGGCCGCGTCAGCTACTTCAGGAGCCAGGCCTGGCCCTTCCCCCACTCGCTGATGCTGGGGTTCTTCGCCGAGGCGGCCAGCCGGCGAATCCGCATCGACGGCGTCGAGATCGCCGATGCGGCCTGGTTCAGCCCGCGGCGACTGCCCCAGCTGCCACCGCTCTACTCCATCTCCCGGGCGCTGATCGAGACCCACCTCCGGGAGGTCGGGCCCCGGGGCTAGGAGGTGGACTCGGCCAGAAGCGGGCCGGCCAGCAGTCGCTCAGTGGCCGGGAAACAGCCGGGTCAGCTGCGTGGCCAGCATGACATTGCCGGTGGCCTTGAGCTTACCGGTCATGAAGGCGCTCACGCCGTTGATCTCGCCATTCATCACGCCCTTAAGGGTCTCGCTGCTCATGCTCAGGCTGACCGAGGGATCGTCGTGTTCGCCCTCGTGGACCTCCAGGGTACCGTCGTCCACGACCAGGTAATGGTCGCCGGCATCGGAGAAGTGGAACTGGAAGACTTCCTGCATGCCGCTGGCGGCCTCGGGGTCGAAGCGGCGCTGCAGCTTGTCGATGGTGGCGTCTGACATGGGGGTCCTTGCTCGCTAGGGTGTCCGGTGTCAGAGCGTATTTGAAACGATTGTTTGAATCAAGCGCCCTTGTGCCGCCAGTCGGGCCGCGGGCAGGATGTCGGGACAGCGAGTGTAAAGGAGATGGCAGTGAACGAGTGGCTGACGGAATTCGGCATGTTCGTGGCGCAGCTGTTGACCCTGGTGGTGGTCGGTGGCCTGGCCGTGGCGGTGGTCCTGCGGGTTCGTGGCGAGACCGGGGAGCGCAGTCGACTGCGGCTCGAGGAACTGAATGGCACGCGCCGCTCCCGCCGCAGGCGAATGCAGCTGGCCGCCAGCCAGCCGGGGGCTCGCAAGCGGCTGGTCAAGGCCTTCCGGCGCGATGACAAGGCACAGGACCGTCGCGGTCGCAAGGGGGAAGGGGAGGCCTCGCCGACGGTCTGGGTGCTCGACTTCCATGGCGACATCCGGGCCAGCGGCACAGGGCAGCTCGCCGAGGAGGTCTCGGCGGTGCTGGCGGTGGCCGGCGAAGGGGACGAGGTGGTGATCCGCCTGGAGTCGGCCGGAGGCCTGGTGCATGGCTACGGCCTGGCGGCGGCCGAGCTGGATCGCCTGCGCGAAGCGGGTCTGACCACCACGGTGTGCGTCGACAAGGTGGCCGCCAGCGGCGGTTACCTGATGGCCTGTGCGGCCGACCGGCTGCGTGCCGCCCCTTTCGCGGTGATCGGTTCCATCGGGGTGGTCGCCCAGCTTCCCAACCTGCACCGCCTGCTCAAGCGCCACGACATCGACGTGGAGCTGCTCACGGCAGGACGCTACAAGCGGACCCTCACGGTCTTCGGCGAGAATACCGAGGAGGGCCGCGAGAAGTTCCTCGAGGACCTCGAGACCACCCACGAGCTCTTCAAGCGCCATGTGGCCGAGCGGCGTCCGGGGCTCGACATCGAGGCGGTGGCCACCGGCGAGATCTGGTATGGCAGCGATGCCCTGACGCGGGGCCTGGTGGATGCCCTGGGCACCAGCGAGGCCTACCTGGTCGAGCGCATGCAGCAGGCGCGGGTGATCAGCCTGAAGCTGGAGCAGAAGCACAAGCTCGGCGACCGCCTGGGCATGGCGGTCTCGTGGGGCGTCGAGCAGAGCATCGAGCGCGGGCTCGAGATGCTCGATGCCGGGCGCTGGCAGAAGCGCTGATCAGCCACTAGGGCCTGCCGCCGAGTTCCAGGCTGCCGAGGGCCTCGATCAGGGTTCTCGCGCGCTTGCCATGCAGGGAGTAGTAGATGGTCTGGGATTCCCGGCGGGTGCTGACCAGGTTCTCTCGACGCAGGATCGCCAGGTGCTGGGAGAGCGCCGACTGGCTGAGCGAGAGACGCTGGTTGAGCTCGGTCACCGAGAGTTCGGTGCCATCGAGCAGGCAGAGTATCCGCAGACGATTGTCGTTGGCCATCGCCTTGAGCAGGGCGCTGGCCTCGTCGATGACCGCTGAGCCGCCTTCCAGGAGGCGTGCTGCAGCGCCGCTGGTATTGCCCATGATCTGTCCCCTGCCGGGCAGGTCCGGCATCCCGATGGCCGGTCGCCTGCACTGTTGAAGGCCTTCCCGTGATCCCGCCTGGCGCGGGTGGTGTCCGTTGCTCTGGCACATCCTGATTCAGCTTATCCTCAATAATAGTCCAGCTTGGCGCCTGTCGCCGAGTCAACGCTGGGTCAATGCCGAAACCGTGCTCACGCGCGTCTTGTTGTCGACAATGGTCGCCGGGATGCCTTGCACTTTTGTCGAAGGTTAGCCGATGGTATGAGGTTATGGCCGTGAAGTTGCTCTAGAGTGTCAACAATCAACGCCCCTTCGATTGCTGACAGGATGCAGATGAGCATGTACCAAGACGAGTTCCGCCGCTCCATTGATCACCCCGAGGCCTTCTGGGCCGAACAGGCCAGGCGCATTCCCTGGTTCACCCCGCCCACCACCATTCTCGAATACGACGAGGCGGGCCATGCCCGCTGGTTCGTGGATGGCGAGCTCAACATCTGCCATGCCGCCCTCGATCACCATGTCGAGCAGGGGCGCGGCGACCAGCCGGCCATCTTCTGGGATTCCCCGGTCACCGACAGCAAGCGGACCCTCACCTTCGCCGAGATGCGCGACCAGGTGGCGAGCTTTGCCGGGGCCCTGAAGGGACTGGGTGTGGAGAAGGGCGACCGGGTGGTGATCTACATGCCCATGGTGCCCGAGGCGCTGGTCGCCATGTACGCCTGCGCGCGCCTGGGCGCCGTGCACTCGGTGGTGTTCGGGGGCTTCGCCCCCCACGAGCTGGCCGTGCGCATCGAGGACGCCGCTCCGAAAGTCGTGGTTGCCGCCTCCTGTGGGATCGAGGGCAGCAAGGTACTGCCCTACAAGCCGATCATCGACGAGGCCATCGAGCAGAGCGCCCACAAGCCCGATGCCTGCGTGGTGTTCCAGCGCGAGCAACATCACGCCGAGCTGGGGGCGATCGATCACGACTGGGCAGCCCTGGTCTCGACGGCCGAGCCTGCCGACTGCGTAGCGGTCAAGGGCAGTGATCCGCTGTATGTCCTCTACACCTCCGGCACCACCGGCAAGCCCAAGGGGGTCGTGCGGGATACCGGGGGCTATGCCGTGGCCCTGAGCTACTCCATGGATACCATCTACGACGTGGATCCCGGGGACGTCTTCTTCTCGGCCTCTGACGTGGGCTGGGTGGTCGGCCACTCCTACATCGTCTATGCCCCCCTGCTGCGCGGTTGCACCACCGTGGTCTACGAGGGCAAGCCAGTGAAGACCCCGGATGCCGGGGCCTTCTGGCGGCTGATCAGCGAGTACCGGGTCAAGAGCTTCTTCACCGCCCCCACGGCCTTCCGAGCCATGAAGAAGGAAGACCCGGACGCCAAGCTGATGGCCCAGTACGACCTCTCCTGTCTCAAGGCGCTGTTCCTGGCCGGCGAGAGGCTGGACCCGCCGACCTTCCACTGGCTGGATGACCTGATGGACGTGCCGGTGATCGACCACTGGTGGCAGACCGAGACCGGTTGGCCGATCGCCGCCAACCTCCAGGGCCTGGATCCGATGCCCACCAAGGCCGGGAGCGCGACGGTGCCGGTGCCCGGTTTCAACGTCCAGATCCTGGATCGCGAGGGGGAGCCGGTCGGCCCCATGGAGCAGGGCAGCGTGGTGATCAAGCAGCCGATGCCGCCTGGCTGCCTGACCGGCGTCTGGGGTGACCCGCAGCGCTTCCACAGCGCCTACATGGCGGCCTTCCCCGGCTACTACCTGACCGGTGACGGTGGCTTCTTCGACGAGGATGGCTACCTGTTCATCATGGGGCGCACCGATGATGTCATCAATATTGCCGGCCATCGCCTCTCCACCGGCGAGATGGAAGAGGTCGTCGGCGCCCATCCCGCCGTGGCCGAATGCGCGGTGATCGGCATCCATGATGCCCTCAAGGGCCAGCTGCCGGTGGGGCTGGTGATTCCCAAGGACGGCTTCGAGGGCCGCGAGGCGGACCTCGAGGAGGAGCTGATCGCCCTGGTGCGCGAGAAGATCGGCCCCATCGCCTGCTTCAAGCAGGTGCTGGTGGTCGACCGCCTGCCCAAGACCCGTTCCGGCAAGATCCTGCGCAAGCTGCTGCGCAACATCGCCGACGGCAAGGAGTTCGGCGTGCCCTCGACCATCGACGACCCGGCGAGCCTGCAGGACGTGCACGAGGCCATGAAGGAGCGCTCGGTGGGTACTGCCCACGAGGCCCGTCAGGTCTGACACGCCTGGTTCTGCCTCCCCTCGACGCCGCCCATCATGGGCGGCGTCGTCATGTGGGCAGGGCGCGTCCATGGCCAGTGCGCCGCGCAGGTCGTATAATGCGCGCCCCCGACTCGCCGCGGGCGAGTGACGTGCCACGAGGGTTCCCTCACCCCTCCCCAAAAAAGGATGCCGTGATGTTCGTGCTTTCCGCTGCCCAGACCCGGCGCTGCCTGGCGCTGCTGGTCGCCTTCCATATCCTGGTCATCGCCGCCAGCAACTACCTGGTCCAGCTGCCCTTCACCCTGTTCGGGTTCCATACCACCTGGGGCGCCTTCAGCTTCCCCTTCATCTTCCTGGCCACCGACCTCACCGTGCGCCTGTTCGGCAAGGAGCCGGCGCGCGCCATCGTGCTGAGGGTCATGCTGCCGGCGCTGGTGATCTCCTATGTGGTCTCGGTGGTCTTTCCGCGCGGCGACTTTGCCGGGCTTGCGGGGCTGGGCGAGTGGAACCTCTTCGTGGCGCGGATCGCGCTGGCAAGCTTCATGGCCTACGTGCTGGGCCAGCTGCTGGACGTGCAGGTCTTCGATCGCCTGCGCGCCCTGAAGGCCTGGTGGGTGGCGCCGGCCGTCTCCACGGTGCTCGGCAACCTGGCCGATACCTTCGCCTTCTTCTCCATCGCCTTCCATGCGAGTCCCGACCCCTTCATGGCCGCCAACTGGCCGGAGATCGCCTGGGTCGACTACGTGATCAAGCTCGGCATCAGCCTGGCGTTCTTCCTGCCCCTCTACGGCGTGCTGCTGGCCTGGCTAAGCCGCCGCCTGGTCGCCGTGACGGGCAGCGCCGACCTGACGCCCGCCCAGGCACGCGCCCGCACCTGACCCTACCCCCAGCCGAGGAGACTGTGATGCCCATCGAACTCCACTATATCGACACCGGGGGCGACGCCACCCCGCTGGTGGTCGTCCACGGCCTGCTTGGCAGCG
Source organism: Halomonas ventosae (assembly GCF_004363555.1). Taxonomy (GTDB): domain Bacteria; phylum Pseudomonadota; class Gammaproteobacteria; order Pseudomonadales; family Halomonadaceae; genus Halomonas; species Halomonas ventosae. Next base: position 198,016 of record NZ_SNZJ01000001.1, read on the forward strand.
CCGACAACTGGCGCTCCCACCTCAAGCAGTGGCAGCGCCGGCATCGGGTGATTGCCGTCGACCTGCGCAACCATGGCCGATCGCCGCATGCGACGGGGATGGGCTACGACGCCATGGCCGAGGACCTGCTCGCCCTGCTGGACCGGCTCGGCGTGGCAAGTGCCCACCTGCTGGGACACTCCATGGGCGGCAAGGTGGTGATCAGCCTGGCCCGGCTGGCGCCGGCCCGCGTGGCCTCGCTGGTTGTCGCCGACATCGCCCCGATCGCCTACGGCCATGACCACGACAGCGTGTTCGCCGCCCTGCGCCGCGTGGAGGCGGGCCGGCCCACCAATCGCCGCGAGGCCGACGCGCTGCTCGCCGAACATGTCGAGGAGTCCGCCGTGCGCCTCTTCCTGGCCACCAACCTGGAGCGCGACGACGAGGGCATCCTGCGCCTGCGCATCGGCCTCGACGAGATCCAGGAGGACTACGAGACGATCATGGGGGAGCCGGCGGGAGAGGGCGCCTTCGAGGGACCGACCCTGGTGCTGCGCGGCGCCCGTTCGCGCTATGTGACCGACGAGATGCTGCCGGCGCTGCGCAAGGTGCTGCTGCGAGCCGAGGTCGAGACCCTGGAGGCGGGCCACTGGCTGCACGCCGAGCAGCCCAAGGCCTTCCAAGCGGCGGTCAATGCCTTCCTCGAGCGGGTGGCAGGTCAGAACGGGTAGCGGGTCAGCGAGGCACTGCCCCGGGATCGATGGCCAGTCGCGAGACCGGGTGTCGCTCCCGGATAAGTCCCGCCTCGAAGAGGTACTCCTCGAAGCGGCGGTAGCGGCCCTGGTCCAGGGCCGCGGGGCTGAGGCTGAGGCGCGAGCGGACCATCTCCCAGGCTTCACGGTTGACCGGGGTGTCCAGGGCCGGCTCGGCATTCGCCATCAGCGACCAGGCCTCCTCCGGATGGTTGGCGATCCAGGCCGTGGCCTCCTCGAGCGCCGCCACCAGGCGGCGGATCGCATCCCGCTGCGGCGCCAGGTGATCGCGGTTGGCGAGCAGCACCAGGCCATCATGGAGCGGGATGCCCAGCTCCTCGATGCGCAGCACCCGGGTGGCCAGTCCCTCGTCGGCGAGCTGTCGGGGCAGCTGGTGGCGCATGGCGCCGATCACGCCATCCACGCGGCCCTCGCGCAGGGCATCGCCGAGCCGGAAGTGCAGCGCCTCGGTCTCCACCTCGTCATCGCGGATCGCCGCGCCGCGCTTGAGCGCCGCCAGCAGCACGTCACGGCTGTCGACATCGGCATGGCCGATGCGCGAGCCGGCCAGCTGGGCCGGCGTCTCGATCCTCCCGTCCTCGGGGACTACCAGGGCGCTCAAGGGCATGGCGACCAGCGTGGCGACACGGACCAACGGCAGCCCGCGGTCCACCTGGAGGTGCAGCAGGGGCTGGCGGCCTACCGCCAGGTCGATGCGTGACGCTGCCAGCAGCTTGCTGGGCACGTCCGGGTCGGCCGGGGTGGCGAGGGTTACCGCCAGTCCGCGACTGGCAAACAGGCGCCTCTCCCGGGCCACGAGCAGGGCGGCATGGCGAGGGCTCGGGTAGCCGTCCAGCATGATCCTGAGCGGGGTGACCGGCGGTGGTTCGATCGGTTCCGCCGGGCGCAGGGCGATGGCGGGGACGCTGGGGCGCGAGGGCGTGTCGACGCTGGGCCCGGTCGGTGCCTCCCGGTAGCGACGCCGGGTCTCTGCCCAGGCCGCGGCCTCGGCGGCGGCCCTTGCCGCCTGGTCGGCCAGGGACTCGAGGTCCGGCACCATCACCTCGGTGCCCAGCGGCGGGTAGCCCGGCGGCGCTTCGACGGCGCCGGCCGGCGGGTCGGCCGCGGCGGGCAGCGCCGACAGCAGGGCGACAGCCGACAGCAGCAGGCGCCAGCGGCGAGGCCGCCGAAAAACGGATCTGGTCATCGAAACGGGACTCCTGCCATGCGCGCTGTCCGGGCTTGCCTGGGTGCCGCGCAAGCTTAACCGCTGCCCACGGGCCGCGACCAGCCATGACCACAAACGGAAATCGCCGTGCCGGGCGGGGCATGCGATAATCCGCTCTCTCGCAGCCGAGGCAGGATGCCATGGATTCGATCAACAGCCTCTTCCTGCTCAGCGGCTTCCTGCTGGCCCTGAGCATTCTCGCCAGCCGCCTCTCCTCGATGGCCGGGGTCCCCCTGCTGCTGATCTTCCTGGGCCTTGGCATGCTGGCCGGGGAGGAGGGCCTGCTGGGCATCCAGTTCGACGACTATTCGCTGGCGTTCGTGATCGGCCACCTGGCGCTCGCCATGATCCTGCTCGATGGCGGTCTGCGCACGCGCCTCAAGACCTTCCGCGTCGGCTTCCGGCCGGCGCTCTCCCTGGCCACGCTGGGGGTCTTCATCACCGGCTCGCTGGTGGGCGTGTTCGCCATGTGGGTGTTCGACCTGAGCCTGGTGCAGGGCCTGCTGGTGGGGGCCATCGTGGGGTCCACCGACGCCGCCGCGGTGTTCTCCATGCTCAGCGGCCGAGGCGTCAATCTCAACGAGCGGGTCGGGGCGACGCTGGAGATCGAGTCCGGGACCAACGATCCCATGGCGATCTTCCTCACCCTGATGCTGGTGGAAGTGCTGGTCGGCGAGATCGGCGGGGTAGGCGAGACCCTGCTGTTCCTCGTCCAGCAATTCGGCCTGGGCATCGTCATCGGCCTGGGCATCGGCTGGCTGAGCGCGCGCCTGCTGAGCTGGCTGGACCTGGCCCCGGGCCTCTATTCGCTGCTGGCCCTGGGCCTGGGGTTCTGCGTCTTCGGCCTGACCAGCGCCCTGGGCGGCAGTGGCTTCCTGGCCATCTACCTGGCCGGCCTGATGATCGGCAACCGGCCCGGGCGCCACCTCAACTTCATCCTGCCGGTCCACGACGGCCTGGCCTGGCTCTCCCAGATCGGCCTCTTCCTGGTGCTGGGCCTGCTGGTCACCCCCAGCGAGATGCTGGATTACGCGCTGCCGGCGCTGCTGGTGGCCCTGGCGCTGATCTTCGTTGCCAGGCCGCTGGCGGTGCTGATCGCCGTCAAGCCCTTCTTCAAGTTCCGCTGGCGGGAGATCGGCTTCATCGCCTGGGTGGGCCTGCGCGGGGCGGTGCCCATCGTGCTGGCGATCTTCCCGGTGATCGGCGGGGTGGAGAATGCCTCGCTCTACTTCAACGTGGCCTTCGCGGTGGTGCTGCTGTCGCTGCTGATCCAGGGGGGCACCCTGCCGTGGATGGCGCGCCGCATGAAGGTCGAGTTGCCTCCCACCGTCACGCCCAACCGTCGTGGGCCACTGGGCATCCTGCCCGAGAACGACTACGAGATGTTCGTCTACGAGGTCGAGAACGCCGACCTCGAGGACGTGCCGATCCGGCTGCTGCGCTTTCCCTCGGGGGCGCTGATCTCGGCGCTCTTCCGCGAGCACGCCATGCTGCACCCCAAGGGCAGCACCCGGCTGCGCCTGGGTGACGTGATCTGCGTGATCGGGCGCACCGATGACCTGCCGGCGCTCAACCGCCTGTTCAACGGCGATGCCAAGCTCAAGCGCGAGCGGGCCTTCTTCGGGACCTTCACCTTCGACGGGGAGGCACAGATGCGCGACATCGCCGATGCCTATGGCCTGACCCTGAGTCCCGGCGAGCGGGACATGACGCTGGCCGAGTTCGTCTCGCTGAGGGTCGGGGGACACCCGGTGGTGGGCGACGACGTGGACTGGCACGGCATCCACTGGGTGGTCAGCGAGATGGACGGCAACAAGGTCTCCCGCGTGGGGCTGAGGCTCTACTGAGCCGTCGCCCCGCGGCCTTTCGACGGGTCAACCGGTGCGCATCTCCTTGAGCACCTCGAGTGCCACCTCGACAGCCCCCCGGTCGGGGTGGGTCATCCAGACCCCGCCATCCTCGATCGTGCAGCTCAGCGTCATGCTCCTCGCCGCCAGGTCGCCCAGCGCCGCCACGGAAGCCGGGGAGATGTCGACCACCCTGAGGTTGTCGAGGGTGGCGAGCTTGCCGGAGATCTGCTCCCACCAGATCGCGGCGCCCTGGCCGCTGTAGGTGTAGAGGGCCACCCGGTCGGCTCGCCCGCAGGCGCGGCGAATGGCCTTTTCGTCGGGCTGGCCCAGCTGGACCCAGAGCGCGAGGTCGCCGGTCAGGTCCTGGCGCCAGAGGTCGGGCTCGTTCTCGGTGCTCACGCCCCGCCCGAAGGCCAGGGTCTCGTCGGCGTTCAGGGCGAAGGCCAGCAGCCTGACCATCATGCGTTCGTCGGTCTCCGAGGGGTGTCTCGCCACGGTCAGGGCATGATCCGCATAGTAGTGCCGGTCCATGTCGGCGATCTGCAGCTGGACCTTGTGAATCGTTGCCTTGAGAGCCATGTGGTTGAGTCGACCGTGGCCTGGGAAATGGGGGAGTCATCATGACACAGTCGGAGAGGTGAGGGGATAGCAGTGGGGCGCGCATGCATGTCAGGCGTGGCCTGCACTGGCGTCAGCTGCGAGGAGGGGGTTGGCATGGCGACATTCCATCGGCCACGCTATATCAGAGCAACCAAACAAGAACACCATTACTACCAAGGGCCTGCACTCTGGCTCCTGCCAGCATCAGGCCCGGCTACGCAGGAGAGCTAACATGACAACGGCAGTTCGGACCCTGGTCCGCTACACCCTCAAGACGATCACCTTGTTCGCCTTCCTTGCCTTCATGGGCCTGGCGGCCGGCATGATTGTGTCCCACGGGGAGACAGCGCAGAGCCTGGGGGACTTTATCGCACCGATCGTCCTGGCTGGCCTGCTGCTGATCGCGCTGGTCTGGCTCTGGTATAAGTGACGGCAGGCGCCGTCACGGCCGTGCCCACGCTGCCAGTCACGGGGGAGGGGCCTTGATGGCCGCTTCTCCCGCCAGTCGACCCAGCGGATGGTGCCTTGCATCGCCACTGCTGGCGGGAGGAGGGGGCAAACGAAAAAACCAGCCATAAACGGCTGGTTTTCGAGAAGAAGTGGCGGAGGGACAGGGATTCGAACCCTGGGAAGGCTCTCACCTTCGCCGGTTTTCAAGACCGGTGCATTCAACCGCTCTGCCATCCCTCCGGCTCACGGATGGGTATACTACCAGCTTTCCTCGCCGGGTCAAGAGCGCCTTGGGATCAAGATGTTAGGCCTCGCATGGCGAGCTCAGGCACAATGGGCCATCGGTGACTGCAGGAGAGCATCATGCTTGACCCCACACTGCCCCCCGGGGTGCATCCGGTCCCCGCCGTCTCGGCCGCCGTGATCAAGGGTGACCGCATCCTCATGGTGCGGCGGCGCAACCCGCCCAGTGCCGGCATGCTGGCACTGCCCGGCGGCAAGGTGGAAACGGGCGAGAGCCTCCAGCAGGCAGCGGCGAGGGAGCTGCTGGAGGAGACCGGTGTGCTCGCGGCGCCCCGGCGGATCCTGACAGCCATCGACCTCTTCGACCACGACGACGCCGGCCTGCTGAGGATGCATTTCGTCATCGTGGTGGTGCAGCTCGAATGGCAGGGCGGGCTGGAGGCGGCCGCCGACGATGCCACCGAGCTGCGCTGGATGGACCTCGAGGCCCTCGAACAGGATGACGGGGAGGTCTGTGAATCGGCGTCCCGCGTGGCGCGGCGGGTGCTTGCCGAGGCGATGTCCGCAGAAAGCGCGTTGAAGCCAGGCTAGCCAGTCTCTTGCGTCGGGAACCTTCTGGCGGCATGCTAGGTCAAGTGCCTAGATCAACCACACAGGGAGCTTCCGATCCATGGCTTACCAAGACACGCAGATGACACGGCAGCAGACCCAGGCTGTCGGTACCAGCAAGGTCCTGCGCAATACCTATGGCCTGCTGGCGATGACCCTGCTGTTCTCCGCCGCGACGGCCGGTGCCGCCATGGCCATGGGCATCGAGCGGATGAACATCCTGGTGTTCTTCATCGGTGCCTACGGCCTGATGTTCCTGGTGCACAAGACCGCTAACTCGGCGATCGGCCTGCTTTCCACCTTCGCCTTCACGGGCTTCATGGGCTTCACCCTGGGGCCGATCCTCAGCGCCTACCTCACCCTGCCCAACGGGGCCCAGCTGATCATGACCGCACTGGGCATGACCGGGGTGACCTTCGTCGGCCTCTCGGCCGTGGCGCTGATCACGCGCAAGGACTTCAGCTTCCTGGCGAACTTCCTGATGGCCGGTGCCATCGTGCTGATCATCGCCATGGTGGCGGGTATCTTCCTGCAGATTCCCGCGCTGTCGCTGATGGTCTCGGCCGGCTTCGTGCTGTTCGCTTCGGCCGCCATCCTCTACCAGACCAGCGAGATCGTCCATCGGGGCGGCGAGACCAACTACATCCTCGCCACCATTACCCTCTACGTCTCGATCTACAACCTGTTCGTCAGCCTGCTCTCCATCCTGGGGATCATGAGCCAGGACTGACGGCTTCGCCACAGCACGGATACCTGGCCCCGCCCACTGGCGGGGCCAGGCTGTTTCAGGAGACCCCATGCGCTATGCCATCCTGCTGATGGGTGCCCCCTACAGTGACCAGGCGAGCCACTCCGCCTTGCGCTTCGCCCGTGCCCTGGTGGCACGGGGGCACCGGCTCGAGGCAGTGTTCTTCTACCATGACGGGGTGTACAACGCCGCCCGGCTGGCCGCTCCCCCCCAGGACGAGCCGCATCTGGTGGATGCCTGGGCGGCGCTGGCCAACGAGCATCGGGTCGCCTTGCAGGTCTGCATCGCCGCCGCGCTGCGACGGGGCCTGCTGGACGAACGGGAAGCGGTCCGCCATGGCAAGGACGGCGTCAGCGTGGAGGCTCCCTTCGAGCTGACCGGGCTGGGCCAGCTGGTCGACATCGGCACCCGCTGTGACCGCCTGGTCACCTTCGGTCCCTGACCGCGTTCCACGGAGTCCCGATGCAAGAACATCATGACGACAGTGACCTGCTGGTCATCCTGCGCCACGCGCCCCACGGCAGCAGCTGGCTGAGGGAGGGCCTGGATGCCGCCCTGGTCGCCGCCGCCTTCGGGCGCCGGGTCTCCCTGCTGTTCATGGGGGAGGGGGTGACGGCCCTGCTGCGGGGGCAGCAGCTGGGCCCCCTGGGGCAGAAGGGCACGGCCGCGACGCTGGAGATGCTGGAGATGTATGATATCGAGACGTTGCTGGTGGAAGAGCAGGGGCTCTCCCGTCTCGGACTCTCGAGCGACGAGTTGATGCTTGAGGTGGAGTGCCTGTCGCCCTCGGCACTGGCGCGTGTCCTCTCCGGGCATCGCCTGGTGTTGACCTTCTAGCCAGACGCAAGGAGTGCGCCCATGCTGCTGCATGTCGTGAATCGTTCCCCGGCGACCAGCCGGGTCTACCAGCAGGCCCTGGCCGGCATGTCGCCGGAGGATCGCCTGCTGTTGATCGAGGATGGGGTCCAGGGGGCGCTCCCTCAGCTGGTGCGGTATTACGCGGGCCTGGAGGGGCGCCTGTTCGCCCTGAAGGAGGACCTGGAGTCGCGCGGGCTGCTCGGTCGCTGCGACGCCAGCGTGCAGGTGGTCGACGTGGACGGCTTCGTGGACCTGACCGAGGAAGCCGAACGCACGGTGAGCTGGTACTGATGGCAACCACAGCAATATACCGTTATCTCGCTGTTGATCAAGACCAGTATGCTCTGGATCCCGAAGGCTATCTGGTCAACATGAATGAGTGGTCGCCGGAGGTCGCCAAGGCCCTGGCCGAAGAGGAAGGCATCACCCTGACGGAGGAGCACTGGGAGATCCTCCAGGTGCTTCGTGACTTCTATGCACGCTACGAGATGGCGCCCGCCATGCGCCCCCTGGTAAAGGCAGTGGCGCGCACCCTGGGGCCGGAGAAGGGGCGCTCCATCCACCTGATGCGCCTCTTCCCGGGCAGCCCGGCCAAGGTGGCCGCCCGTCTCGCTGGCTTGCCCAAGCCCACCCATTGCCTGTGATGTGCCGATCATGAATTTTCTGGCGCATGGTTGGCTCGCCCGGGGCGGCAGCGATGACTTCCTCTACGGCAACCTGATCGCCGACGGGGTCAAGGGCGCCGACCTTTCGTCCTGGAGCGCCGAGCAGGCCAGCGGCATTCGTCACCATCGGCGAGTGGATGCCTTCGTCGATGGCCATCCGGTGGTCTCGGCCGTGCTCGAACGATCGCCGCGCAGGCAGCGCCGCTATGCCGGCATCGCCCTGGACCTGGTCTGGGACCACTTCGCGGCGCGGTCACTGGCAAGCGACGAGCGGCACTGGCTGGTCGCTCGCTGCTATCGGGTGCTGGCGAGGCGACCGGCCCCGGCCCGGCTGGCGGCGATGATGCCAGTCCTGGTGGAGCAGGACTGGCTCAATCGCTACGCAGACTTCGCCTTCACCTGCCGGGCCATCGAGGGCATCGGCCGGCGGCTTTCGGGTCCCAACCGCCTGGCCGAGCTCGTGCCCTGGCTGGAGGAGGACTATGAGCGGCTCGCCCGCGACTTCGAAAGGCTCTGGCCCGCGGTCAATGACGCCCTGGGGGTTGCCTCACCCCAGGGAGGGGTCACTCGACCCTGAGCCACAGGCAGTCGACCGGATCACCCGGCTCGATCCGGCTCTGGGCCGGGACCACCGCCAGGGCATCGGCGCTGATGCAGGATGACAGCACGCCGGAGTTCTGGTCCCGGAAGGCCCGGGCCAGGACCCCGTCCTCCCCGAACTCGAGCATCACGCGCATGTAATGGCGTCGCGGGCCGGTTTGCGTGGAGAAACCCGCCCGGGCCCGCAGGCAGGGCAGCTGCGCGAGTGCCGGGCACCCCTGCAGGGCACCGAGCAGCGGACGCAGGAACAGCCAGGCGCCGACGAAGCAGGAGACGGGATTGCCGGGCAGACCGACGAAGCGGACCTCCCGTCCCTCGCGCCCCGGCAGGCGCCCCAGGGCGAGGGGCTTGCCGGGACGGATCGCCAGTCGCCACAGGTCCAGCTGGCCCAATGAGGCCAGGGCGGCCTTGACGTGATCCTCCTCGCCGACACTGACGCCGCCGGTGCTGATCACCAGGTCGGCCTCCTGGGCGGCGGCGCTCAGCGTCTCTCGGGTGCCCGCCGGATCATCGGGAATCGAGGTGATCAGCGTCAGCTCCGCGCCGAAGCGTTCGAGCAACCGCCTGAGCATCGGCCGGTTGGAGTTGTAGATCTGGCCCGCGGCAAGGGGTTGGCCCGGGTCGACGATCTCGTCGCCGGTGGAGAGTAGCGCCACCCGGGGGCGGCGGCGCACCACCACCTCGGTGATGCCCTGACCGGCCAGGTGGCCCAGCGCGGCGGCCTCCAGCCGCTCGCCGGCCGGCAGCAGGGGCGCGCCCGCCGTGACATCACGACCGCGGCGGCGAACGTTGTCGCCGGCCGGGATGTCGGGCGGTATCGCGGCCAGGTCGGCCACTACCTCGACGCGTTCCTGCATCACCACGCAGTCGGCACCCGGGGGGATCTCGCCCCCGGTGAAGATGCGCGCACAGGTGCCGGGCGCCAGGGGCGCGGCCGGCGAGCCCGCGGCGATGCGCTGGGCGACCGGCAGCCGCTTGCCGGCATCCCGGTGGTGGAGGGCATAGCCGTCCATGGCGCTGTTATCGAAGGCGGGCACGTCGAGCCGGGCCTCGATCGCCTCGGCGAGCACGCGACCCGCCGCCGCGTCACAGGAGAGGGATTCCGGGGGTGTCGGGGCCACGCCATGCAGCAGTGCCGCCAGTGCCGCCTCGACCGATTGCAGCTCAGCCATGCTGGCCTCGCTCCGGGATCATGGGATTGGCCTGAACGTATGGAGAGTGGCATGGCGTGTGCCGACTGCGAATGGTCTCAAACATGCTGGCCTCGCTCAGGGATGACGAGATTGGCAAAGTTACAGGGCTTGTGACGGCTGTCGAGCTGCTCGGCCAGGATCCCGTCCCAGGCGGTGCGGCAGGCCCCGGTGGAGCCGGGCAGGCAGAACACCACGGTGGCGTTGGCCAGTCCGCCGAGGCAGCGGCTCTGCACCGTGGAACTGCCGATCTCCTGCCAGGAAAGGTGGCGGAAGAGTTCGCCGAACCCTTCGATCCGCTTGTCGAGCAGGACCGAGACCGCCTCGGGCGTGGAGTCGCGGCCGGTGAAGCCGGTGCCGCCGGTGGTCAGGATCACCTGGACGTCCGGATCGGCGATCCAGCCGGCCGCCACGGCACGGATGCGGTAGACGTCATCGGGCACGATACGTTTCTCGTGCAGGGTGTGCCCGGCCGACGTGAGGCGCTCGACCAGCGCCTGGCCGCTGCGGTCGGTCGCCTCGTTGCGCGTATCGGAGATGGTCAGCACCGCGATGGAGAGGGGAATCATCGGCTCGCTCATCCGTCCTTCTGCCCCTGCTTGGCGGCCTGGCGCGCCTCGAAGGCGGCCATCTGCGCGGGGGTGGCTTCCTGCTGATACTTCTCCTTCCACTCCGAATAGGGCATGCCGTAGACGTGTTCCCGGGCGGCATCATAGTCCAGCTCGGCGCCGCGCTCGTCGGCGGCGGCCACCAGCCACTTGGAGAGGCAGTTGCGGCAGAAGTCGGCGAGGATCATGAGGTCGATGTTCTGTACCTCCTTGTGCTCATCCAGGTGGCGGAGCAGGCGGCGAAAGGCGGCCGCCTCGAGTTCGGTGCGGGTGGCGTCGTCGAGATGCTGCATGGTGGCTCCTCGGGGTGGCGATTGCGTCTGTCGCATCAGCTTAACAAAAGACACCGCCCGTAGGCGGTGTCGACGGGCGCTTTCCTGCCAACGCTCAGCCGGAGCGGGGGGCCGGCTCATCGCGCTGCGCAGAGGACCGGCCGGCCGCCAGTTGCTCCTCGGGAACGGCCTGGTCCTTGACCTCCTCGTACCAGAGGTTGTGATGCTCCTTGGCCCAGGTCTCGTCCACGTAGCCGGTGGCCATGCCTTCGAAGGAGCCCTCGGTGCCCAGCGTGCCGATGTAGATGTGGCCCAGGGCGACCGCCGTCAGGCCGAAGGCACCCACGGCATGGATGATGTTGGCCCACTGCATGGTGTCGCGGCCCTGGCCGTAGTTGGGGAAGTCCAGCACCAGGCCGCTGACGATCACCGCGATGCCGGCGGTGGCGAGCAGCCAGTACCACACCTTCTCGCCGGCGTTGGCGAACCCCGCATCCGGATGCCCCTTGCCGACCAGGCCGCCGCCCTTGGCGAACCACTCCAGGTCATGCCGGCGGGGAATGTTGTGGGCCAGCAGGCGCAGCAGCAGGATCACCAGCAGGATGCCGAACAGCGGTCCCAGGTAGTTGTGGATCAGCTTGGTGCCGGACATCATCGCCGCCCAGAAGCCGTCGCCGAAGATCGGACGGAAGACGGCCTTGCCATAGGCCAGGTTGAGCCCGGTGAGGGCCAGCAGGATGAACAGGGTCGCCACCGTCCAGTGCAGGGACCTGACCACCAGCGACCAGCGCAGCAGCTTGCGTCCCGTTCGCGGCTCGTCGAGCTTCTTGCGGCCGACCATCAGGTAGAAGAGGGCGATCACCACGATCATGCCCACCACGGCGATCACCCCGAAGGGAGAGACCCAGCGCTCGCGTAGCTGTCGCCAGGTCTCGCCGCTGGCGTTGATCAGGTTGAAGTTGGAGTCGAAGCGGCTGTCCCGATAATTGGGGCCGGTCTCGCCGCTCTTGATCTGCCGCCAGGCATCGGCGTCCAGGGCCGGGACCGCCGTGGCGGCCTCGCGATCGGGGTCGGCCTGGGCCAGGGCGAACTGGGCGACCCCCAGGCTGGCCACCAGGGCCAGCACCAGAAGGGGCAGTCGCCATAGCGCCCGCCAGGGTGTGGACTTGCTCATGACATGACCTCCTTACCCCTGCTGGGTGGCGTCGTAGGCCAGGGAGTCGGCGTCGGCCCTAGGGTTTCCCGACCAGCCGCCATCCTTGTGACCCCGCTGCACGACCCGCTGGCGGAAGATATCGGCGACCTCCTGGGCATCACCGGCGAGCAGGGCCTTGGTGGAGCACATCTCGGCACACAGCGGCAGCTTGCCCTCGGCGATGCGGTTGGCCCCGTACTTCTGGTACTCCTCCTCCTTGGTCTCCGCCGGGCCGCCGGCGCAGAAGGTGCACTTATCCATCTTGCCGCGCTCGCCGAAGGCGTTCTGCTTCGGGAACTGCGGGGCGCCGAAGGGGCAGGCGTAGAGGCAGTAGCCGCAGCCGATGCACAGGTCCTTGTCGTGCAGCACGATGCCGTCATCGCGCTGGAACAGGGTCTCGGTGGGGCAGACGGCAATGCAGGGTGCATCGTCGCAGTGCATGCAGGCCACCGAGATGGAGACCTCGCTGGGCTCGCCGTCGTTGAGGGTCACCACGCGACGGCGCTGGATGCCCCATTCCACCTCGTTGGCGTTCTTGCAGGCGGTGACGCAGCCGTTGCACTCGATGCAGCGCTCCGCGTCGCACATGAACTTCATAGTGGCCATGGTGTTCTCCTCAGCTTGCCTTCTCGATGCGACACAGCGTGCACTTGGTTTCCTGCATCTGGGTCACCGAGTCATAGCCGTAGGTGGTGGCGGTGTTGGCCGCCTCGCCGAGCACGTAGGGGGCCGAACCTTCCGGATAGCGGTCGTGCAGGCTCTCGCCCTGGAACATGCCGCCGAAGTGGAAGGGCATGAACACCACCTCGCGGGCGACCCGCGGGGTGACCAGCGCCTTGACCTTCACGCGGCCACCCTCGGCGCCCTCGACCCACACCATGTCGCCCTCGGCGATGGCCAGGTCGTTGGCGAGGGCCGGATTGATCTCGACGAACATCTCCTGCTGCAGCTCGGCGAGCCAGGACATGGAGCGGGTCTCCTCGCCGCCGCCCTCGTACTCCACCAGGCGCCCGGAGGTGAGGATGATCGGGTACTCCCCGGTGACGTCCTTCTCCTGGATGGTCTTGTAGAGGGTCGGCAGGCGGTAGTGGGAGGCCACGTCGTCCCAGGTCGGGTAGTCGGCCACCAGGTCGCGGCGACTGGTATAGAGCGGCTCGCGGTGCTTGGGGATGGGGTCGGGGAAGGTCCAGACGTTGCAGCGCGCCTTGGCATTGCCGAACGGGGCGCACTCGTGGGCGATCGCCACCCGCTGGATGCCGCCGGAGAGGTCGGTCTTCCAGTTCTTGCCTTCCGCCTCGGCCTTCTCCTCCTCGGTCAGGTCGTCCCACCAGCCCAGGTCCTTGAGCATGGTGTCGGTGAACTCGGGGTAGCCGTCCTCGAGCTCGGAGCCCTCGCTGAACGAGCCGTCGGCGAGGATGTTCTCGCCATTGCGCTCGATGCCGAAGCGGGCGCGGAAGGTCAGGCCGCCCTCTGAGACCCGCTTGCTGGTGTCGTAGAGGATCGGCGTGCCGGGGTGGCCCATCTCGGCGGTGCCCCAGCAGGGCCAGGGCAGGCCGTAGTAGTCGCCGTCGGCGGGCCCGCCCTCGGCCTTGAGGTCACGGAAGCTGAAGGTGTGCCAGTTCTGCTGGTGGGCCTTGAGGCGCTCGGGGCTCTGGCCGGTGTAGCCCACCGTCCACATGCCGGCGTTGAACTCGCGGGTGATGTCCTCGATCAGCGGTTCGTCGCCATTCATCTGGTAGTTCTTGACCAGCTCGTCGCCGAAGCCCAGTTTCCTGGCCAGCAGGTACATGATCTCGTGGTCGGGCTTGGACTCGAACAGCGGCTCGATCACCTTGTCACGCCACTGGATGGAGCGGTTGGTGGCGGTGACGCTGCCGGTGGTCTCGAACTGGGTGGCCGCCGGCAGCAGGTAGACGCCGTCCTGGCGGTCGTGCATGACCCCCGCCACGGTGGGGTAGGGGTCGACGATGACCATCATCTCGAGCTGCTGCATGGCCTTCTGCATCTCGGGACCGCGGGTCTGGGAGTTGACCGCGTGCCCCCAGTAGAACATTGCCTTGAGCCGCGTGCGTTGGGAGATGTCCTCCTCCTGCTCGAGCACGCCGTCGATCCAGCGGGAGACGGTGATGCCGCTGGAGTACATCGGCTGGCCGTCGGCGTACTCGGCCTGGTCGAAGCGCCCCTTCAGCCACTCGTAGTCCAGGTCCCAGACCCGGGCCCAGTGCTTCCAGGCACCCTCGGCCAGGCCGTAGTAGCCGGGTAGCGAGTGGGACATCAGGCCCAGGTCGGTGGCGCCCTGGACGTTGTCGTGGCCGCGGAAGATGTTCGCCCCGCCGCCGGACTTGCCGATGTTGCCCAGGGCCAGCTCGAGGATGCAGTAGGCCCGGGTATTGTTGTTGCCGGTGGTGTGCTGGGTGCCGCCCATGCACCACACCACGCACCCCGGACGGTTCTCGGCCAGGCGCCGCGCGGTGTCGTGCATCGCCTCCTCGGAGACGCCGGTGATATTCTCGACCACCTCGGGCGAGAACTGGGCCACCTCGTTGCGCACCTCGTCCATGGCATAGACGCGCTGGCTGATGTACTCCCGATCCTCCCAGCCGTTCTCGAAGATGTGCCACAGCAGGCCCCAGATGAAGGCCACGTCGGAGCCGGGGCGAATCCGCACGTAGCTGTCGGCCTTGGCCGCGGTGCGGGTGAAGCGCGGGTCGACGACGATGATGTTTGCCTGGCTGCGCTCCTTGGCCAGCAGGATGTGCTGCATGGCCACCGGGTGGGCCTCGGAGGGGTTGGAGCCGATGAACATGATCGACTTGCTGTTCTGGATGTCGTTGAGCGAGTTGGTCATCGCCCCGTAGCCCCAGGTGTTGGCCACCCCGGCCACGGTGGTGGAGTGGCAGATGCGCGCCTGGTGGTCGGTGTTGTTGGTCCCGGCCAGGGCCGCGAACTTGCGCAACAGGTAGGCCTGTTCGTTGTTGAACTTGGCCGAGCCCAGCCAGTAGATGCTGTCCGGGCCGTGCGCCTCGGTCAGTTCCAGCACCTTGCTGCCGATCTCCTCGATGGCATCCTCCCAACTCAGGCGCTGCCACTCGCCACCCACCAGCTTCATGGGATACTTGAGGCGGCGGCTCGAGTGGCCGTGCTGACGCAGCGAGGCGCCCTTGGCGCAGTGGGCACCGCGGTTGATGGGATGGTCGAAGGCGGGTTCCTGCTTGGTCCAGACACCCTCCTGGACCTCGGCATAGACGCCGCACCCCACCGAGCAGTGGGAGCAGACGGTCCGCTTGGTCTCCACCGGGGCATCGGACCAGGCGGTCTTCTCGGCGGCCTCGGCGCGCTGCATCATGGGGGCACCCATGAAGCTGGCGGCGGCGAGCCCGCCGGTGGTGGCCCCGCTGCGCTTGAGGAACTGGCGGCGGGAAATGCCCAGTCCACCGGCCCTCGGGGTATCGGATCTAGGTGTCAGACGCATGGCATCGCTCTCCTGGCTCGGGGCCGTCAGTCACGCAGCGTGGCGTAGAAGGCTCGGATGTGGGGGGTTTCCCGGTACTCGCGGGAGGGTTCGGCCTCCTTCGCCGTCGGCTTGGGGTCGGCCTGGGCCAGGGTCACGTGACCGACGGCCGCCGCGGCGCCGGCGGCGGCGGTACCGATGCCGAGCGTCTTGAGGAAGCGCCGGCGCTCCGGGTTGCGTGTGTTGGGCATGGGGATGTCTCCTCTACTCATGCTGTCTGTGGCCCGTGCCGGGGCCTTGTTGTGATTGTCTTTGTGTTTGTGGCATCACGGTCCGATGTGCGGCGTCAGGGTTCGACGATCCTGACGGGATCCTCGTGTGACTCGGCCTCGAGTCGCCGGGACTCCTCCTCGATGAAGGCCTGGCCGAGCAGGCCCAGGTGCGCGTAGAAGGGGGTGTCGACCCGGCCAAGATCCGCCAGGCAGTCCGCGGCCCAGGGTGCGAGGTGCGTCATGAAGAAGCGCGCCTCGTCACGGGCGCGGGCCTCGATCAGCATGGCCATCACCTCGCACAGGGCGGCCAGGTGATCCTCCGGGTCCCGGCTGTGCTCGGCACGCTGGAAGCCCAGCGCCTTGAGGTCACGGCGCAGGGCGACCAGTGCTGCGTCCATCAGCTCGCCGTTGCGATACCAGGAGGCGTAGGGCGTGATGTCGCCCTGCACCACCCCGACCAGATGGCGAAAGTGGGCCCGCTCGAGGGCAGCGGCCGTGGTCGCGCCCGCGGCGGCGACCAGTGATGCCCAGCGCTCGGCGAGCAGGGAGCCGTCCTGATCGACCTCCAGCCCGGCCAGCCACTCGAGCAGCGAGGTATCGGGTGCCTCGCGCAGCAGCCGGGCCACCAGCCGATAGACATCGGCCCGCAGGGCGTCGCGCTCGTTCAACTCGTTCATGGCGTCATACCTTCAGCTGCGATTCGGGGTCGCGGGCCATGGCCTGCCAGACATCCTTGACCCGGCAGTCCTCGCACATCTCCAGGCGCGCCAGGGCATCGCCGGCGAAGTAGGGATGATCGGCCAACTTGGCCTTGAGGGTCGCGACGGTACTCGCGGTGGCGAAGGGCTTGCCGCAGCGAATGCACGGGAAGGCGGCCTCCTCGTGCTGGACCCGGCGTTCGCCTCGCGCGGCGTCGGCCAGGAAGCCGGGCACCAGGGTGATGGCATCCTCGGGACAGGCCTCGGCGCAGAGCCCGCACTGCACGCAGTCCGCCTCGCGAAAGCTCAGCAGCGGACGGTCGTCGCCGGCGCCCAGTGCCGGGGTGGGACAGTTGGAGACGCAGGAGAGACAGAGGGTGCAGGCCTCGCCGTCGACCGCCAGGCCGCCATACGCGGCACCGGCCGGCATCGCATGGCGCTGGCCATCGGGTGTGCCGCAACGCGCCAGATGGTCCAGCACCTGATCGAGGCGTTCGCGCTTGTCGTTGCCGGTGAGCGCCAGGGGGGCGCCCTCCAGTGGCGCCTCGCCCGGCAGGGCGTCACGGGCCACCGCGTCCCCGGCCGTCAGGCGGCTTACCCGCGATGGCGAGTGGCCAAGGGCGTTCAGCAGGGCATGTGCCTGGGAGAGCTGGTCGTCGATGAAGGCCGTGAGACGGTCGGGCATGCCGGGGCGGCACTGGATGCGCACCTCGGCGGCGCCGCCGGCCAGGGCGGTCAACCACTGGTCATGGCCGGCGGCCCCCAGTTCCTCGAGAGGAATATCGAGAACATGGCCCGCGGCGTCGCGCTCCGTGGCCAGGTCGCCAGCTTCGACGAAGCGCACTACCGGTGCCGTGCCACCGGCATCCCGGTAGGCGGCGAGCCAGGCCAGCAGGGTCTCCTGCTGGCGGGCGGTCTCCGGGAGGCGGAACTGGATCGCCCCGGTCGGGCAGGCGCTGCTGCAGCTGCCGACGCCGTGGCAGCGGAAGGGGTCGATCTCGATCCAGGCGTCGATTCGGCCCTGTTGGCTCTTGACGGCATCGGCGGGGCAGACCTCCAGGCAGCGGGTGCAGCCCGTGTAGCCGCTGGCCGAGTGGGCGCAGAGGCCATTGTCGATCTGGAAGTAGCGCGGCTTGTCGAATTCGCCGACCAGGCCGGCGAGCGCCTCCAGCTGCTCGTCGCGCTGCGGGTCAGGCCAGGCGAGGGCGACATAGCCGGGCGGGGGCAGTTCCAGGGCGAGCAGCGGGGTCTCGCCCAGATCGAGCACCAGGTCGAAATGCTCGCGGTTGGCCAGGGCCCGCGCCAGGTCGAGGGTGTCGTCCTCGCCGGCCAGGCGGACCGAGAAGTGCCCCAGATAGCCCTCGATCTCGAGCGAACGGGCCTGCGACCTTGAGAGCCGTTGGCTGGCCATGCCGGCCGTCTCGCCGAGCAGCGCCTCGTCCTCCTCGTCGTCCTCGCCGTCGACCATGGGCTCGGTGAAGAGCAGGGCCGGAGGAGGGAGGCCCCGGTCGTGCAAAGCGCGGGCGGCACGCCGGACGTCGCGTTCGTTGCCGAGCACCAGGGCGTGCCCCTCGCTGCGGTAGCCGACACTGGCCGGGGTGAGGTTGACCGGCCAGGAGACTCGCTGGCGTGCCGCCTCCCGCGCCTGCCGGTTGCGGTCGTCATCCACCGGCATGATATCGATTCGCTGGTTCATGCAGTCTCACGGTCGGGTTGCGTAGGTTGAACTTGTTCTTGTTGTGAAGTGCTAATTAATCAGTGTTGGTCCAATCGGCGCCGCGCGCAAACGCTCCCTTGGTCTAATGCATAGGACTGATGCATGGCGCCGATAGGCCGGCTCAATGGACAGGCCCCGGGCCTTGGCCGGCTAGACCGCCCCGGCGTCATCCCGGGCGGTCATGGGAGCGCGGTGCCTCCTGTGCCTCATCGGTATCGGTATGAGACACCTCTTCGGGGGTATCCGGGGGACTCTCGTGAGTACCTCCATGAGTGCCTTCGCCGCCGGTGGCGATATCTTCTGACGGAACCTCCTCCGATGCCTCGTCGTCCTCCAGCTGCCGCCGGGTCCAGTTGCGCAGCCGCTCGGCCACCTCGCCGGCCAGCGGCTGAAGCTTCTGCCGGTAGTCATCGTCGTAGTCGTCGAGGCCGTCACGGATGCCATAATGCTTTCCGGCAAAGAGGCGCCGCAGGGCGCGCTTGCGCAGGCCACTGCTGACCCCGGAGGCCAGGTAGGCCGTGATGTCGCTGCCGGGCGGAAGGGTATCCGGGTCGGGCAGGGTGTGGTCCAGGCTGCCGGGGGCCGGCGAACGTGAGGAAGTGGCATCGCGCTCCGGGGCAACGGGTTCCCGCGGCGCAGGGTCCGGTTCCTCGCTCGCCCGTGTCTCACCCGCCCGAGGCGCCGACGGCGCCTCCGGCGATGCCGGGTGCTCGCCGCGCTTGAGGCGGGACCATCGCTCGAACCGGCTCATGCTCCGATCTCCCGGGCGCGCCCGGCCCCCTTGCGCTTCTTCTTGCGCCCCTCCGCCGGGGCCTCGCCATGATGGGCGAGGTAGGCCTCGATCCAGGCCTGTATCGCCAGCGGCATGTCCACTTCCAGTACCCGATGCTCGCCATCGAGCCAGCCGGCAGCCACGTCCTGGCTGGCGGTGATGGAGGCGGGTACCGGCCTGGCGCCGGCCTCACCCGCCCGCACGAAGAGCCGAGGGGTGGTACTGGTCAGGTTGAAGCGGTAGGCGGCCCGCTCGGTCATGTAGAGCTGCAGGTCCAGGGTCCAGGGACCAGCAAGCCCGCTGACGAGATCGACGATCCTCCAGCGGGTCGTGGTGAAGCCCTTGATGGCGAGCGGCTCGCCGGTGACATCGAAGCTGAGCGAGCGAGAGCTGCTGATTGGCGACATGTGAGGTATTGCTCCAGCCTTGTCTCTAGGTAGTAAAGACAGTAGGCGGAGACAATGCCATCATCGTCAATCAACGTTCTGCCGAGGAGCCGTCGATGCATGACATCCGCCTGAGCCGGGCGCGCCTGCCTGCCACCCTGGAGATCGAGGTCCTCGACGAGTTCGGCGAGGCGAGGCGGCAGGCCATCGCCGCGGAACGGGCCCTGACCGTCTACCTGAACAAGCGGGAGATCGTCACGCTCATGACCCTGGGCGCCGACCCCGAGGCGCTGGTGGTCGGTTACCTGCGCAACCAGGGGCTGCTGGCCCAGCAGCGGGACCTCCAGGCAGTGCACGTGGACTGGGAGGTGGAGGCGGCCGCGGTGGTCACCCGCAACCTGCCGGAGGACCTGGAGGAGCGCCTGGGCCAGCGCACGGTGACCACCGGCTGCGGCCAGGGCACGGTCTTCGGCCGGCTGCTCGAGGCGACCTCCCTGCGGCCGTTGCCGGCCACCGTGATGCGCCAGTCGGTACTCTACCGGCTGCTCGACAACCTCGGTGCCTACAACGAGACCTATCGCAGTGCCGGCGCCGTGCATGGCTGCGCGCTGTGTCGCCAGGAGACGGTGCTGGACTTCGTCGAGGACGTGGGGCGACACAATGCCGTGGATACCCTGGCCGGCCGCCAGTGGCTCGAGGAGGCGGACTCCGCCGGCGCGGATATCTTCTACACCACCGGGCGGCTGACCTCGGAGATGGTACTCAAGGTGGCGCAGATGGGTATCGGGGTCCTGGTGTCGCGGTCCGGGGTGACACAGAAGGGGGTGGAGCTGGCCGAGCGCTTCGGCGTGCTGCTGATCGCCCGGGCCAAGGGCCGCCACTTCCAGGCGATCCATGGCGCGGGTCGGCTCGAGCTGGATGCCGTCCCCGCGCGGCGCCCGGGGGACCGGGCGCGGGCCTGAGCCTCAGGTGCTGCTCTCGCCCCGGGTGCAGACCGACAGCACCACGGCATCGTCATCGCTGACCGAGACCAGGGCATGGCCCATGGCACTGTCGAAGTAGATGCTGTCGCCGCTGGCCAGGGCCAGCGGCTCGTAGTACTCGGTGAAGAGCAGGATCTCGCCGTCGAGCACCATCAGGAACTCCTCGCCGTCGTGGCGCACCCATTCACTGAACTCGTCGAAGGCCCGCGCCCGCACGATGGTCTTGAAGGGGATCATGCGCTTCTGGGCGAGCTCGCAGCTGAGCAGCTCGTGCTCGTAGGTCGGGGTGGGGTGGCGCTGCCCCTCGCCCCGGCGGGTGAGGTCGCGCCGCCCCATGGTACGGGGCTGCACCCTGGGTGGCGAGAGCAGCTGGGGCAGGTCGATGCCCAGGCCATTGATCAGCTTCTGCACCGCGGTGAAGGTGGGGGAGATCTGGTCGTTCTCGATCTTGGAGAGGGTGGAGCGCGCCAGGCCGGTGCGCCGGCTGACGTCCTCCAGGGTCCACTGGTGCGCCAGGCGGATCTCCTTGAGGCGCTCGCCGAGGCGCAGCGGCTCGACGAAGGGCTTGCGGCCGGCGGCAATGCGCAGGGCGGCATCCTGATCGGTGGTGGCGGTCATGCGCTGTTCACTATAGGAAACGAGGTTTCCCCCAGCCTACCACAGTCGCTGCCCGCGGCCCCACGCCCGCGACGCCGTCATGCCGAGGAGCGACGGGCGAAATGCCTATCCGGCGGAAGTTCGGCTGTTTCCCGGCGACGAGAAACGGCCTCAATCGCCGAAGGGCAGTCCGAGCAGGGCCTTGAGGTGGGCCTCGGCACTACGCCCCAGGGAATCCAGGTCATAGCCACCTTCGAGTACCGACACCAGGCGGCCATCGGCATAGAGGGCGGCGATCTCCAGCGCCATGTGGGTGATCCAGTGGAAGTCCTCGTCCTCCAGGCAGAGCTCCGCCATGGGGTCCTCGCGGTGGGCGTCGAAGCCCGCCGAGACGAGCACGATCTCCGGCTTGAAGGCATGCAGGGCAGGCAGCCAGTCGTCCTCGATCGCCTGGCGGAAGGCGGCGCTGCCGGTGCCGGCGGACAGGGGGGTGTTGACCACGTTCTGCCATTCGCTGCGCAGGTAGCGCCAGGGGTAGAAGGGGAACTGGAAGCTGGTGCAGACCAGCACCTCGGGGTCATCCTTGAAGATGTCGATGGTGCCGTTGCACTGGTGGACGTCGAAGTCGAGGATGGCGATCCGGCGGGCCCCGTACTTGGCCCTGGCATGCGCCGCGCCCACCGCCACGTTGTTGTAGAAGCAGAACCCCATGGCGTCGCTGGCCTCGGCATGGTGCCCCGGGGGGCGCACCGCGCAGAAGACGTTGTCGGCCTGGTGGCGGAACACCTGGTCGACGCCACGTACCACCGCCCCCGCGGCCACCCGCGCCGCCTTGAGGCTGTCGGGGTTCATCATGGTGTCACTGTCGAGGGTGACGATGCCATGCTCAGGGACGCACTTGTCCAGGGCCCGCAGGTGGCGAAGGGGGTGGACCCGTGCGAGCTGCTCCTCAGTGGCCTCCCGGGCCTCGGACTGCATGGTCTGCTGCAACACGCCGGAGAGCATCAGCCGCGCCCGGATGGCATCCAGGCGCAGCGGGCTCTCGGGATGTTCGGGGCCCATGTGGTGCAACTGGCAGTCGGGATGAGTAATGTAGGCGGTGATCATGCACTGGCTCCGAGGTGACTGAAGCCACCTTAATCGTGACGCCCGCTTGCAGAACAGTGTCAATAAGTCTTACACAATGAAGGGCAACGTTCCTTCAGGGGGGATCCTGCTTGAGCACCCGCTTCCTGCGCCACTTCTTCGAGCCCGCCACCATCGCGGTGATCGGGGCCTCAGAGAAGCCCCACTCCATGGGCGGCCTGGTGATCCGCAACCTCCGGGAAGGCGGCTTTGCCGGCAGCGTATGGGCGGTCAATCCCAAGGGCTATGAGTCGGTCTTCTCGATGCCCTGCGTCAGCCGGGTCTCGCAGCTGCCCGAGGTGCCCGACCTGGCGGTGATCTGCTCGCCGGTGGAGACGGTGCCCGGCCTGATCGAGAGGCTCGGGCGCTTCGGCGTCAAGGCCGCGCTGGTGCTCTCCGGCGGTGCCCACCTCGACGATGCGCAGGGCGACAAGGGCTCGATCCGCAGTCGCATGCTCGCCGCCGCCCGGGCATCGGGCATCCGCGTCCTCGGGCCCGAGTGCATGGGGCTGATCGTGCCGGGGCGCAAGCTCAACGCCTCCTATGCCAGCCAGCCGGTAAAGGCCGGGCGAGTGGCCTATCTTGGCCAGTCGGGGATGCTCGGCAATGCCATGATCGACTGGGCCGCCGGCCGCGGCATCGGCTTCTCGCACCTTCTCACGGTGGGCGACAGCGTCGACGTCCTGCTGCCCGACCTGATGGACTACATCAACCAGTTCTCGCCCGCCCAGGCGATCCTGCTCCATCTCGAACGCATCATGGATGCCCAGCACTTCATGACCGCGATGCGCGATGCCTCGCGCAACCGCCTGGTACTGGCCATCAAGAGCGGGCGCACCGCAGAGTCCGACATTTCCGGGCTACCGCCCACGCCCGGTATCGCCAATCGTGACCAGGTCTTCGATGCGGCCTTCGCCCGGGCGGGGGTGGTCAGGGTCGACGACTCCGACGAGCTGTTCGACGCCCTGGAGACGCTGTCGCGCGTGAAGCCCCTGAAGGGGGACCGCCTGGCCATCGTCTCCAATGGCCTGGGGCCGGCGATGCTGGCCATCGACAAGCTGATCAACGCCGGGGGCAAGCTGGCCCGCTTCAGCGAGGCGACCCGCGATGCCCTGCGCCGCGACGACTTCGACATGAGCAAGCCCGGCGAGAACCCGGTGGATCTGGGTGGCAATGCCAGCCCGGAGCGACTCGTCGAGGCCCTGGAGATCGTGGCGGCCGACCCGGGCGTGGATGCCGTGCTGGTGGTCCATGCCCCGACCCGCCTGGCCCCGTCGAAGACCACCGCCCAGGCGATCATCGCCGCACGCAAGCGCTTCCGGCGCAACCTGCTGACCAGCTGGATGGGCCTGGAGGAGGCGCTATCGGCACGCCACGAGTGCAACCTGGCCGGCATACCGACCTATATCTCCCCGGAGAAGGCGGTGAAGGCCTTCATGCACATGGTCGACTATCAGCGCGTGCAGGCACTGCTCCAGGAACTTCCCCCGAGCCTGCCCTTCACCACCACCCCGGAGATCCGGCGGCGCTGCCGGTCGCTGATCGAGGAGGCCCGCGAGGCGGGTCGCGAGTGCCTGTCGCACTCCGAGACCGCGCAGGTGCTGGAGGCCTACGGGCTCCCGGTGGCCCCAAGCCGCTATTCGCAGACCGCCGAGGAGGCCGCCGAGGCAGCGACAGCCTTCGAGGGCCCCCTGGCCCTCAAGGTGGTGCACGAGGGCAACTGCCGCCCCTTCCGCTACCGCCAGCACCCGCACAAGATCTCCGCCGGACTGATCCAGGACCTGGCGAGCCCGGAACAGGTCGCCGAGGCCGTGGGTCGTCTGCACGACAAGGTGAAGGAGAAGTTTCCGGACTTCGCGATCCGCGAGTACTGCCTGCAGGCCATGCAGCGCGGCAAGCACTCCATGCAGCTGTGCGCCGGCATCACCCGGGATCCAATCTTCGGTCCGGTGATCGTGTTCGGCATCGGCGGCTACAAGGTCAACATCCTGGCCGACCGCCAGGTAGCGCTGCCCCCGCTCAACATGAGCCTGGCCGCGGACGTGGTGGGGCGCACCCATGCGGCCCTTCTGATCCGCGAACACTCCAGCCATCCCGAGCGTGACCTGGAGCGGCTCTGCGAGCTGCTGGTCAAGCTGTCACAGATGGCCAGCGACCTGCCCCAGCTGCGCGGCCTGGAGCTCAACCCGCTGCTGCTCAACCGCGATGGCGTGGTGGCGGTGGACTTCGCCATGGACCTCGGCCCCCCCGCGCGCTTCGCGATCATGCCCTATCCCGAGGAGCTGCGGGAGTGGGTGACGCTCAAGAACGGCTGGCAGGTCGAGGTTCGCCCGATCCGGGCCGAGGATGCGCCGCTGATCACGCGTTTCCATGAGCAGCTCTCCGAGGAGAGCATCCGCTTCCGCTACTTCCACAACAAGGCCGACCTGACCCAGCGAGACCTGTCGCACCTGTCGCACATCAACTACGACCGGCAGATGGCCTTCATCGCCGAGCACCTGCGAGACGACGGCAGCAAGGAGATGCTCGGGGTGGTCCGCGTCTGGAACGACCCGGACAACATCCGCACCGAGTTCTCGGTCATCATCCGCGACGACCTCCAGGGGCTCGGCATCGGCAGCCTGCTGATGAAGAAGATGATCAGCTACTGCCGGAGCGTGGGCACCCTGGAGATGATCGGCAAGATCATGGTCGACAACCACCCGATGCGCGCCCTGATGAAGCACCTGGGCTTCAAGCAGAGCTACAACATGGAGGAGCAGGTGGTGGATGCGGTGCTGCGGCTCAACGAGCCCGAGAGCGACTGGCAGAAGCATCGGCTGGAGAGCCTGCCGGACTGAGCCGCCCGCCGAAGGACGACGGCCCCCGCTGTTGCGGGGGCTGTTCCTCGGGGGCGGGAGGCGCGCTCAGGGCGCCAGGCGGAAGCGGTGCCAGCTGCCGTCGCGCCGCTCGTAGCGGATACGGTCGTGGAGCCGGCTCGGCTGTCCCTGCCAGAATTCGATCATGTCGGGAACGACCCGGTAGCCGCCCCAGTGGATGGGGCGGGGGACCTCCTGCCCCTCGTAGGCGCGCTCGAAGCGCTGCTCGCGCTCCGCGAGCCAGGTACGATCCGGGATCACCACGCTCTGGGTAGCCACCCAGGCCCCCAGCTGGCTGCCGCGCGGGCGAGTGGCGAAGTAGGCATCCGACTCCTCGGGCGCCACCTGCTCCACCCGTCCCTCGACGCGCACCTGCCGGGAGAGGGACGGCCACCAGAAGACCAGGGCCGCATGGGGCACGTTGGTCAGCTCGCTGCCCTTGTGGCTGTGGTAGTTGGTGTAGAAGAGCAGCCCCTGGTCGTCGATGCCCTTGAGCAGCACGATGCGGGCATGGGGGAGGCCCTGGCTGTCGGCAGTGGCCAGGGTCATGGCATTGCCGTCATCTCCCTCTTCCTCCAGCGCCAGGGTCAGCCACTCGTCGAACAACGCCATGGGCTCGTCGGGGGTGGCGGACTCGTCGAGCTGGCCACCTTCATAGTCGCGCCGGATGTCGGCAATCTTTCGTGTCATGACCTTCTCCTCGGATTTTGTGCCATGGTCGCCGCTCGCCGGGTCGAGCTCAATACCTCGGACGGGGCGGGTGAGAGATATTTTCGGCTGAGCTTATGGCGCCCAGCCCAGCTGCACCATCGCCATGTAGGCGCCGGTACCGCCGATGATCGACAGCAGGGCGTTGCGCTGCCAGAGGTGCAGCCCGACCACCGCCAGGGAGGCGAGGATCATCGGCCAGCCATCGGCCGCGGCATTGAGCTGGCCGTCGGCCAGCGGGCGGAAGTCGCGCAGGGCGTAGAGCACCAGGATCATCATCACCGCCGGCGGCAGGTAGCGCCCCAGGTGCAGGATCAGCGGATGCTCCGCCTGACGCGCCAGCGCCACGAAGGGCAGCACCCGGGTCGCGAGGGTCGCCGCGGCACACACCAGGATGAAACCCAGCAGGTCGAGGCCGTTCATGGGCGATCTCCGGACTGCCGACGCCGATAGTCGACCAGCAGCACCAGGCTGGCCGCCCCGATCGCCCCCAGCAGCAGGTGGCGGTCCGGCAGCAGCAGCATGGCCCCGAGACCGGTGGCCAGGGCAATGGCGAAGGGCAGCCACTGGCGCAGCCGTCGTGCCTGTTCCAGGGTCAGCACGATGAACAGCGCCGTGAGGGCGAACTCGATGCCGCGGCTGTCGAATGCCAGGGTGGTGCCGACCAGCACCCCGGCCATCGACCCCAGCACCCACCAGAGCTGGTTGAGCAGGCTGACGTGAAAGGCCTGGGCATGGTCCAGACCGGCATCCCCGGCGTGGGTCGTAAGCAGCGAGTAGGTCTCGTCGGTGAGGGCGAAGACCAGGTAGGGCTTCCGCCAGCCGGCCCCCTGGAAGCGGCGCAGCAGGGAGAGGCCATAGAAGAGGTGGCGGGAGTTCAGCATCAGGGTGGCCACGGCCACCTCCACCAGGCCGGCGCCGGCGGCCAGCAGGGTGACGGCCAGGAACTGGCCGGCCCCGGCATAGATGAGCAGTGACATCAGCAGCGCCCCCCATGCCGGGATGCCCACCTCGATGGCGAGGATGCCGAAGGCCGCCCCCAGCGGCAGGTAGCCGAACATGACCGGCAGGGTGGTGACACCGGCTTCCTGCCAGGCGTGACGCTTGAGCAAGGTGGACCTCCTTGTCGTCGTGTGGCGTAGCGCCGACACTTTGATGAGCGGAACATTATACGCCGAGGCGGGCCGAGCCTCATCCGTCGGCAAGGACGAGCTTCCATCAACGCGAGGAGCCAGCACGATGCACCAAGTGAGGGTCTGGGACCTGCCGATCCGCCTGTTTCACTGGGCCCTGGTGAGCGCCGTGGCGCTCTCCTTCTACACCATGAAGACCGGCGGCGCGCCCTTCGTGTTTCCCGTGGAGATCCATGGTCGGGTCGGACTTGTCGTGCTGGGCCTGCTGCTGTTTCGCTGGGGGTGGGCCCTGGGCGGCAGCCAGCATGCACGGCTGTGGCATTTCCTGCATGGCCCCGGAGCCATCGTGGACTACCTGCGATCCCTTCGCCGCGGGCCGCTGCCGCCCTATGCCGGCCACAACCCCCTCGGCGGGCTGGCCGTGCTGGCCATGCTGGTGTCACTGAGCGTCCAGGCGATCAGCGGGCTCTTCCTCAGCGACGACATCTTCTTCCAGGCGCCGCTGCATGACCGGGTCTCGACCGAGATCAGCGACACCCTGTGCACCCTGCACCACTGGAATGCCCAGCTGCTGATCGGGCTGATCGGGCTGCACCTGGTGGCCCTGGTGGTGCATCGGGCGAAGGGGGAGCGCCTGGTGGGCGCCATGCTCACGGGGCGCAAGCGGCTGCCGGGGCGTCCCGCGGACCGGGTCGACGACGGCGCGGACCCGGCACGTGGCAACCCCTGGCTGGCGGCCGTCCTCGTGCTGGTCGCCGTCGGGGTAGTGGGCTGGCTATGGCAGCTGTGACAGGCGATGGGCTGACGCCAGGGCCGAGGCGGCGTAGCCAGCCGCCTCGGCCCTGCGGCGTCGTGCCGGATCACTCGGCGCGGTAGTTGTCGTGGCAGCCCTTGCAGGTGTCGGCGACCGTCGCCACCTGCCGGCGCATGGCGGCGAAATCATCCCCCCGGGCGAGCTCGGCCAGGGTGGCGGTCTCCTCGATCAGGGTCTGCTGGCGGGACTCGAAGTCCTCCCAATCTTCGGCGATATCGGCCAGGGCATCGGTGTCGACACCATGGTCATCTCCCCGCAGGGAGCCCTCCACGAACCCCTCCCAGGGGAGAGGGGCCACGGCGGCGAGGTTCTCGGCACGGCGGGCGAACGTCTCGGCGTCGTAGTCGATCTTGCCCTGGGCCATGTCACCCAGCGGGCCGATCTGCCAGGCCATGACGCCCAGGGCATCCTGGCGGTACTCGATGGCCTTGTCGACGTCGGCCTGGCTGCTGGTCGAGGCGAGAAGGGCGGTGGTGAGGGTGGCGGCGATGAGGGAAAGGCGCGAGAGGGGCATCACGATCTCCGTTTCGTGTCCGGTGAGGGGGTGACCGGGCGTCGCTTGACGCCGGTCACGCTCAGCCTAGCAGCTCCCGCGCCATCCGCTAGTCGGCCCGCTGCTGCCTGCTGCGGAAGCGGGCGTAGGCCGTGCAGCCGACGAACAGGGCCAAGGCGACCAGGGCCTCGGCACCGCCGCGCAGCCCCTGGCCAGGCAGGGTGGCCACCATCACTCCCTGAGTGAAGTAGAGCAGGCTGACGAAGGCCAGCCAGGCATGGCCGCGGGGGCGGCGCGTGAGAATCGAGGGCAGGAAGAGCACCAGCGGCAGCACGAAGGCCAGCAGGGGCACCAGGGGATTGCCGTCGGTGGTGACGATCACCCCACGATAGACCATCAGCGCCAGCAGCAGGCCGTAGCTGCCCAGCACCAGCCGGCGCGAGCCGTCGGTCAGCCGGTCGAGCCCCTTGCGGGCTTCCACGCCTTCCAGCCACTGTCTCATTTGGCCTCCCGGCGCGAGGCCTCGAGGGCCAGGGCCAGCCGGGCCAGGCGTTTGCCCTGGGCGAAGGCCAGGTGGCGCTCATGCTCGTCCAGCGGCCGGTCGCTGCGCTTGCCGGCGACATGGCTCGCCCCGTAGGGCGTCCCGCCGGCGGCGGTCTCCATCAGCTCGACCTCGCTGTAGGGCAGGCCGGCATAGACCATGCCGTGGTGCAGCAGCGGCAGCAGCATCGAGACCAGGGTGGTCTCCTGGCCCCCATGCAGGCTGGAAGTCGAGGTGAAGGCGGTGGCCGGCTTGTCGACCAGGGCGCCACCGAGCCATAGCTCGCTGGTGCCGTCGATGAAGTACTTGAGCGGAGCGGCCATGTTGCCGAAGCGGGTCGGGCTGCCGATGGCCAGGCCCGCACAGTGACGCAGGTCATCGAGGCTGGCATAGACGGCACCCGCCTCGGGAATCTCGGGGTCGACGGCCTCGCAGGTGGCCGAGACCGGTGGCACGGTCCGCAGGCGGGCCTCGATGCCGGGGCAGGACTCGACGCCGGCGACGAGGCGTTCGGCCATGGCGCGAGTGGCACCGTGGCGCGAGTAGAAGAGGATCAGCACATAGGGGCGGTGGTCGTCGGTCATGGGGGTTCCAGATGGCCTGAAGAGACGTGGCGTGCGGAGGGCGTTCAGTCGAGCAGGGCGCAGACCGCCTCGGGCGGACGGCCGATGACCGCCCGTCGCCCATCGTCGGCGATGGGCCGCTGCAGGATGCGCGGGTGGGTGAGGATGGCATCGATCACCTGGCGGGGATCCTCGGCATCGGCCCCCAGCTGCTTCCACTCGGTCTCGTTGCGCCGCACCAGCGCCGAGACACTCCCCTCCAGGCGCTGGACCAGGGAGCGCAGCTCATCGGCATCCAGCGGCTCGTCCAGATAGCGGCGGACGGTCACCTCTGCACTGGCCTCCTCGAGAAGGGCCAGGGCCTGGCGTGACTTGGAGCAGCGCGGGTTGTGGTAGAGGGTGATGCTGGCCATGGGAGCTCCTCGGACCCGTGAGTGGGTGGCGGCCATTGTATCAGCGGGGTACGGCAGGGCCACCCCGTCGTCACTCCGCCGTATTCTCCCCGGCCTCGGTCGGCAGGCGTCGGTAGACCCACGCCTTGCGCCCATCGGCGAGTGTCTGGCGGACCCGCTCGTAGCGGATACCGAGGCGTTCGTAGCGATCGAGTCGCGCGAGCTCCCCGGCATCGACGGTCAGCACCAGGCCTTCCAGCTCGCCGCCAGGCGCCTCCTCAAGATCCAGGTCGTTGCGCCGGTAGCCCTCCATCACGGCCGGCTCGGGGTCGCCGACGCGGCCGTAGACCAGCCAGCGGACCGGCGCATGGGTGAGGGTGCCATAGACGAAGACCCGGTGGGGCCCCTCCTGGACGGGAGCCAGGTGGTCGGGGCGGTCGTAGGTCCAGGGGCTGAGCAGGGAGAGCCACAGCCAGCCGGCCAGGGCCAGCGGGGTACCGAGGGCCAGGGCCCCCAGCCACTTGAGGGGTCGCATGGGGCATCCTTGTCGTGGTCCGAGGGCCATCCTGCCACGATCGGGCCGGCGACTTAAGCCGCCGTGACGGCTCTGCTAGGATGGGATTTCCCCCATGACGTTCAGGAGGTGCCCCATGAGCCAGGCGAATCGCGACGACGTGGATTTCCGGGCACTGATGGGGGATGTTCGCCCCCTGCACGGCGCCACCAACCGGGCCGACCTCGGGCGCGCACGGCACGCGCCCAGCGAGGCGCAGCTGGCCAGGCGCGAGAGTGCCGCGGCCGAGGCGGCAGGCCGTGACTTCCTCTCCGA
This sequence comes from Halomonas ventosae, assembly GCF_004363555.1. GTDB lineage: Bacteria > Pseudomonadota > Gammaproteobacteria > Pseudomonadales > Halomonadaceae > Halomonas > Halomonas ventosae. The sequence goes on from NZ_SNZJ01000001.1 coordinate 228,195, forward strand.
CGACTTCGTCGACCTGGTGCCGCCCTTCGATCCCCTGTCCTTCCACCGGGACGGCATCCAGCAGGCGGTGGTCGACCGCCTGCGCCACGGTGGCTATCCGGTGCAGGCCAGCCTGCACCTGCTGCGTCGGCCCCTGGAGGAGTGCCGGCGCCTGCTGCCGCCCTTCATCCGCGAGGCCTACGCCCACGACCTGCGCTCGGTATTGATCGTCCACGGCCGGGGGCGCGAGATCGACAGCCCGCCCAACGTGCTGCGCTCCTACCTGGCGAAGTGGCTCGGCGCCTTTGACGAGGTGCAGGCCTTCGTCTCGGCAGGCCAGGCAGACGGCGGCCTGGGCGCAACCTGGGTGATGCTGCGCAAGAGCGAACGGGCAAGGTCCGCGAACCGGGAGCGCCAGCAGAAGCGGCGCGGCTGAGGTCCTCGGCAAAACGACGCTGCCGGCCCGAAGGCCGGCAGCGTGCGCTACCCCGGGCAGGGTGTCAGACCAGCGCGGGTTGCGCGCGCCGCTGGGCGAGTTCGCGCAGGCGCCGGCGGAACAGCGGCTCGGGGTCGTCGGTGCCCGGCTGGTAGCCGCGACTGAAGGTATCCAGGGCGCGCAGGGCATCCTCGACGACCTGGTCCTCGCGCAGCGAGAAGGCATCGAAGCCGCAGCGGGACATGTAGAACAGCTGGTCGATCAGCACGTCGCCCAGGGCGCGGATCTGGCCCCGGTAGCCATGCCGCTCACGCAGCAGCCGGGCAATGCTGTAGCCTCGGCCATCGGTGAACTTGGGGAAGTCGATGCCGACCAGCGGGGCCGCCATCAGCTCGTCGGCCAGCGCCGGCGTCAGCTCGGTGTCGCTGGGCAGCCAGGGGGCCAGGTCGTCGCGGCGGCCGGCGGCCTGCCACACCGCTAGGGGGACCAGGGCGGGACCCTGCGCCGGGGCGGTATCCTCGTCGTGGCGGATCCAGTGGTCCTCGACCAGGCGGCGCTTGACGATCAGCGGGCGGGTGACGGTCTGCTCAGGCATAGACACGCTCCTTGAAGGGTTTGAGGCCGATGCGGCGATAGGTGTCGAGGAAGGTCTCGTCGGGCTGGCGGCTGCCGACATAGACCTGCAGCAGCTTGTCGATCACCTCCGGCACGTCCTCGCGGAAGAACGAGGGCCCCAGGATCTTGCCCAGGGAGGTGCCATTGCCCTGGCTGCCGCCCAGCGAGATCTGGTAATACTCCTCGCCCTTCTTGTCGACGCCGAGGATGCCGATGTGGCCGACATGGTGATGGCCGCAGGCATTCATGCAGCCGGAGATATTGAGCTCCAGCGGCCCCAGGTCGTAGAGGAAGTCCAAATCCTCGAAGCGCTCCTGGATGGCATGGGCGACCGGGATCGACTTGGCATTGGCCAGGCCGCAGTAGTCGCCGCCGGGGCAGCAGATCAGGTCGGCCAGGGTGCCCACCGTGGGGTTGGCCATGCCCAGGGCCTCCAGCCGCTGCCAGAGCGCCTCCAGGCGGTCCACCGGCACGTCGGTGAGCACCAGGTTCTGCTCGTGGGTGACCCGCAGCTCGCCATGGCCGAACTCGTCGGCCAGGTCGGCGATGGCCGCCATCTGCTCCGAGGTAACGTCCCCGGGCGAGTGCTCGCGACGCTTGAGCGACAGGGTCACGGCCTTGTAGCCGGACACCTTGTGGTCGTTGACGTTGTTGGTGACGAAGCGGGCGAAGGCGCGGTTCTCGCCGCGCAGCCGCTCGAAGGCCGCGATGGCCTCGGCCGGCACCTCACGGCGCGGCGGTTCGACGAAGTGCGCCGCCACGGCCTCGACGGCGCCCTGGGTCAGGGTCTGGGGGCCATCCTTGAGGTGGGCCCACTCCTCCTCGACACGGCGACGGAACTCGTCGACGCCCAGTGCCTTGACCAGGATCTTGATGCGCGCCTTGAATTTGTTGTCGCGGCGACCGAACTGGTTGTAGACCCGGACCAGGGCCTCCAGGTAGGTCAGCAGGTGCTGCCAGGGCAGGTCCTCGCGGACCACCTCGCCGATCATCGGCGTGCGGCCCAGCCCGCCGCCGGCCAGCACCTTCACGCGCACCTCGCCATCGCGATCGCGCCACAGGCGCAGGCCCACGTCGTGGACCTGGATGGCGGCGCGGTCCTCGACGGCACCGGTCACGGCGATCTTGAACTTGCGCGGCAGGTAGGCGAACTCGGGGTGGAAGGTCGACCACTGGCGGATCAGCTCGCACCAGGGGCGCGGGTCGACCTCCTCGTCGGCCGCCACGCCGGAGAACTGGTCGGTGGTGGTGTTGCGGATGTCGTTGCCACTGGTCTGGATGGCGTGCATCTGCACGCTGGCGAGATCGGCAAGGATATCCGGCACGTCCTCGAGCTTCGGCCAGTTCAGCTGCAGGTTGGTGCGGGTGGTGAAGTGGCCGTAGCCGCGATCATAGCGGGCGGCGATCTCGCCCAGCTTGCGCAGCTGATAGGACGCCAGCATGCCGTAGGGAATGGCGATGCGCAGCATGGGGGCATAGCGCTGGATGTAGAGGCCGTTCTGCACGCGCAGCGGCAGGAACTCCTCCTCGCTGATCCGGCCCGCGAGATAGCGGCGCATCTGGTCGCGGAACTGGGCGACGCGTTCATCGACCAGGGTCTGGTCGTGGGTGTCGTAACGATACATTCAGCGCATTCCTGATGCTGGGAAGTGGCGGACTATGGCGCTACCTTACCGCCTGTCTTTTATTCTAGAAAAGAATAAATGTTTATAGTTTATATGCAAAATGGAATGACGACGACTCAGATGACCAGCGCCTGCCAGCGCCGACGTTGCCAGATCAGCACGAAGCCGGCCGAGTTCAGGGCGCGATAGCCCAGCTGCACCCACCAGATGCCGACCAGCCCCTGGTCGTGCACCACCCCGACCCACCAGGCGAGTGGCAGGAACACCAGCCACTGCAGGGTGAGGGTGGTCGCCATCACCGTGCGGTGGGCGCCGGCGCCGAGCAGGGCCTGGGCGAACACCAGTGCCGCGGCATCCAGCACGATCATCGCGGCGGTCAGGCGCAGCGGCAGCGTGCCCAGGACGACGAGCTCGGCATCATGCAGGAAGAGGCCCAGTACCGCCTCGGGAAACAGCACCATCGGCAGGGCCAGTACCGCCAGGCAGAGCCAGGCCAGATGGACCACCTCCCAGCCCCAGCGGTGGGCCTCGCCATGGGCCTCGCGCCCCAGCGCCTGGCCCACCAGGCTCATCGCCGCCATGCCGAGGCCCACGCCGGGCAGGATCAGCAGCAGCGAGAGGTTGACCAGCACGTGGCCGACGGCAACGCTGGCGGTCCCGATCTGCCCCAGGATCCAGAACAGCACGGCATAGCCGGCGGCAAACCAGATCTGCTGGAAGGAGTGGGGCGTGGCCAGGCGCAGGGTGGTGGCCAGGGCGGGCCGCCGGGGCAGGCCGGCCAGGAAGCCGCTGGCGGTGGCATGGCGCAGGCTGAGCCCGGCCCAGATGGCGAGCCCGACGAAGAGCGACAGCGTGGTGCCGGCCCCGGCCCCGGCCGCGCCCATGGCCGGCAGGCCGAGGTGCCCGAAGATCAGGACGATGCTCGCCACCACGTTGATGGCATGCATCACCAGGATGATGCGCAGGTAGATGCCGGTCTGCTGGATGCCGTTCCAGTAGCCTCGGAAGCAGAAGATCATCGCCACCGGGATCAGCGAGACGACGCGCCAGCGAAAGTACGCTACCGCCTCGGCAGTGACCGCCGGGTCATGGTTGATCAGCGCCAGCAGGCGCGGCGCCTGCCACAGGCAGAGCAGGGTCAGGGGCAGCGCCACCGCCAGGGCGATCGCCAGGCCGGCGTTGAGCGCCATGGCGCGCTCCCCCCACTCCTCCTCGCCGTGGCGACGCGCCGTCTGCGCCTGGACCCCGGAGGAGAGTCCGAAGAGCACGGCGGTGATCAGGAACATGGCGTAGCCGCCGATGCCCACGCCGGCCAGCGGCACCTCGCCGAGCGAGCCCACAAGGGCCGCGTCGATCAGGTTGAGCAGGCTCTGGGTGAGCATGCCGGCGATGATCGGCAGGGCGAGGCGCAGGATCGTCTGGCGGCGGGTGGGCTCGGGCAGCATCCGTGTTCCGGGCAGGTGAGGGCAGGCGGCCCGCCAAGGCGGGCCGGAAGGGTCAGGCCGGGTCGTAGGAGAGCACCGGCGCGAGCCAACGCTCGAGCTTCGAGAGGCGCATGCCCTTGCGGCTGGCCAGCGCCTCGACCTGGTCCCGGGTAATCTTGCCGGTGGCGAAGTACTTCGAGCGCGGGTGGGAGAAGTACCAGCCGGCCACCGCGGCGGCGGGCCACATGGCGAAGTTCTCGGTCAGCGCGAGGCCGGTATTCTCGGTGGCCTCAAGCAGGCGGAACAGGGTCGCCTTCTCGGTGTGGTCGGGGCAGGCCGGGTAGCCGGGGGCCGGGCGGATGCCCTGGTACTTCTCGGCGATCAGGGCGTCATTGTCCAGCGTCTCGTCGGGCACATAGCCCCAGAATTCCTTGCGGACCCGCTCGTGGAGCCGCTCGGCGAACGCCTCGGCCAGCCGGTCGGTGAGCGACTGGACGAGGATGGCGTTGTAGTCGTCGCCGGCGGCCTTGTACTGCTCGGCCAGGGCCTCCACGCCATGCCCGGTGGTGACGGCGAAGCCACCGATCCAGTCGGGCTTGCCGCTCTCCTTCGGGGCGATGAAGTCGGCCAGGCTGTGGCAGACGCCGTCACGGTTCTTGGTGGTCTGCTGGCGGATGTGGTGTAGCCGCTCGATCACCTCGCGGCGCGACTCGTCGGCATAGACCTCGATGACGTCGTCATCGACGCTGTTGGCCGGCCACAGGCCGATCACGCCGCGGGCATGGATGCGCTTCTCGTCGATCAGCTTGCGCAGCATCGCCTGGGCATCGGCGAAGAGCTGGCGGGCCGCCTCGCCGACCTTGGCATCATCGAGGATCTTCGGGTACTTGCCGGCCAGCTGCCAGCTCATGAAGAAGGGGGTCCAGTCGATGCGCTCGACCAGCTCCTCGATGTCATAGTCGTCGAACACCTCGAGCCCGGTAATGGCCGGCCGCGGCGGCGTGTAGCCGTCCCAGTCCATGGCCGGCTTGCGGCTCCGGGCCTCGGCGTAGGTGAGGTCGGCGGCCTTGGGACGACGCTTGGCATTGCGTTCGCGCACCGTCGCATACTCGGCGCGTATCTCCTCGACATAGGCCGGCTTCAGCGCCGGGGAGAGCAGCTTGCCGGCCACGCCCACGGCACGCGAGGCATCGGTGACATAGATCACCGGATGCTCGTAGCCGGGTTCGATCTTCACCGCGGTATGGGCCTTGGAAGTGGTGGCGCCACCGATCAGCAGCGGCAGGGTGAAGCCCTGGCGCTGCATCTCCCTGGCCACGTGGACCATCTCGTCCAGCGACGGGGTGATCAGCCCGGACAGGCCGATGATGTCGGCGTTCTCGTCGCGAGCGGTCTGCAGGATCTTCTCGGCGGGGACCATCACGCCGAGGTCGATGACCTCGTAGTTGTTGCACTGGAGCACAACGCCGACGATGTTCTTGCCGATATCGTGGACATCGCCCTTGACCGTGGCCATGACGATCTTGCCCTTGGCCTGGCTATCTTCCTGAGAGAGTGCGCTCTTCTCGGCCTCGATGTAGGGAATCAGGTAGGCCACCGCCTGCTTCATGACCCGGGCCGACTTGACCACCTGGGGCAGGAACATCTTGCCGGCGCCGAAGAGGTCGCCGACCACGTTCATGCCGTCCATCAGCGGGCCCTCGATCACCTCGATGGGCCGCTCGGCGCGCTGTCGGGCGAGCTCGGTATCCTCCTCGATGTAGGCGGTGATCCCCTTGACCAGGGAGTGGGCGATGCGCTGCTCGACCTCCCAGCTGCGCCACTCCAGGTCCTCCTTCCTGGCCGGGCCGCCGCCATCGCCCTTGTACTTGTCGGCCAGCTCCAGCAGCCGCTCGGTGCTGTCGCTGCGGCGGTTGAGCACCACGTCCTCGACCGCCTCGCGCAACTCCTCGGGGAGGTCGTCGTAGACCGCCAGCTGCCCGGCATTGACGATGCCCATGGTCAGCCCGGCGCGGATGGCGTGGTAGAGGAACACCGAGTGGATCGCCTCGCGCACCGGATTGTTGCCGCGGAAGGAGAAGGAGACGTTGGAGACGCCGCCCGAGACCATGGCGTGGGGCAGGTGCTCGCGGATCCAGCGGGTGGCCTCGATGAAGTCCACGGCGTAGTTGTCGTGCTCCTCGATGCCGGTGGCGATGGCGAAGATGTTGGGGTCGAAGATGATGTCTTCCGGCGGGAAGTCGAGCTCGTCGACCAGGATCCGGTAGGCGCGCTGGCAGATCTCGGTCTTGCGCGCGAAGGTATCGGCCTGGCCGGCCTCGTCGAAGGCCATCACCACCACGGCGGCGCCATGGCGGCGGCAGATGGTGGCCTGCTCGCGGAAGGCCTCCTCGCCCTCCTTCATGGAGATGGAGTTGACCACCGCCTTGCCCTGCACGCACTTGAGGCCCGCCTCGATGATCTCCCACTTGGAGGAGTCGATCATGATCGGCACCCGTGCGATATCGGGCTCGCCGGCGATCAGGTTGAGGAAGCGCACCATCGCTTCCTGGGACTCCAGCATCCCCTCGTCCATGTTGACGTCGATGACCTGGGCGCCGTTCTCCACCTGCTCCAGGGCGACCTCGAGGGCGGTGGTGTAGTCCTCCTCGACGATGAGGCGCTTGAAGCGCGCCGAGCCGGTGACGTTGGTGCGCTCGCCGACGTTGACGAACAGCGAGTCGGCCTCGATGTTGAAGGGCTCGAGGCCGGAGAGACGACAGGCCCGCGGCCGCTCGGGCACCCGGCGCGGCGCCAGCCCCTGGATGGCGGCGTGGATCGCCGCGATATGCTCGGGGGTGGAGCCGCAGCAGCCGCCGATGATGTTGACCAGGCCGCTCTCGGCGAACTCGGCGACGATCGCCGCCATCTCCTCGGGGCTCTGGTCGTACTCGCCGAACTCGTTGGGCAGGCCGGCGTTGGGGTGGGCCGAGACGAAGGCGTCGGCCTTGGTGGCCAGCTCCTCGACATAGGGGCGCAGTTCCTGGGCCCCCAGGGCACAGTTGAGGCCGACGGAGAGCGGGCGGGCATGGCGGACCGAGTTCCAGAACGCCTCGGTGGTCTGGCCCGAGAGGGTGCGCCCCGAGGCGTCGGTGATGGTCCCGGAGATCATCACCGGGTGCCGCTCGCCGCGTGCCTCGAACAGCTCCTCCAGGGCATAGATCGCCGCCTTGGCATTGAGGGTGTCGAAGATGGTCTCGATCAGGATCAGGTCGGCGCCGCCCTCGATCAGCGCCTCGGCGGCCTCGAGATAGTTCTCGCGCAACTCGTCGAAGGTGACGTTGCGCCTGGAGGGGTCATTGACGTCCGGCGACAGCGAGGCGGTACGCGAGGTGGGCCCCAGCACGCCGGCCACGTAGCGTGCCACCCCGCTCTCCTCTGCCACGGCGTCACAGACCGCGCGGGCCAGGCGCGCCGACTCCCGGTTGAGCTCGGGCACCAGGTCTTCCATGCCGTAATCCGACTGGGAGAGGCGCGTGCTGTTGAAGGTGTTGGTCTCGACGATGTCGGCGCCGGCTTCCAGGTACTGGCGGTGGATCCGCGTCACCAGGTCGGGGCAGGTCAGGCCCAGCAGGTCGTTGTTGCCCTTGAGGTCGCTCGGCCAGTCGGCGAAGCGCTCACCACGGAACTCCTGCTCCGAGAGCCCGGCGTTCTGCAGCATGGTCCCCATGCCACCGTCGAGCATCAGGATGCGTCGCGCGAGGCTGTCATGGAGCGTGGCGGTCAGGGAGGTGGGAGCGGCGGCCATGGGTCGAATCAATCTCCAGCGTGGGGCAGTCAGGGTCGAGCCGGCAGCGGGGCGCCTGGGGCGTCTTGTCGAGGATAGGCGCTGCGGGCAAGGGGCGGGTCCACCGGACTCGGGAACATCGGTATACCGCGGAAAGGTGCTCATCTTAGCAAAAGCCACGACGCCGCGGCAGGGGGAAGCCTAAAACCCAGCAATTCAGTCGGGATTGTGTCGGCCGCGTGGGTCGCTTACCATTGAGGGCATCACACGTTCAGTACATGTCGCGACGCCACCCCGGCGCGGCATGTCGCGATAGCGAGAGCACCATGAGCGACAGCATCCAGATTACCGACAGCGCCCAGGACTACCTTGCCGAACTGCTCGAGAAGCAGAACGTCGAGGGCATCGCGGTGCGCATCTTCATCACCCAGCCGGGCACCCCCTACGCCGAGACCTGCCTGGCCTACTGCCGGCCCGGCGAGGAGGAGCCCAGCGACGAGCTGCTGGAACTCGAGAAGATCCGCGTCTACCTGGACAAGAACAGCCTGCCCTTCCTCGAGGAGGCCGTGGTCGACTTCAACGCCGACCGCATGGGCGGGCAGCTGACCATCAAGGCGCCCAACGCCAAGATGCCCAAGGTCAACGCCGACAGCCCGCTCGAGGATCGCGTCAACTACATCCTCTACAGCGAGATCAACCCGGGACTGGCTTCCCACGGCGGCGAGATCAAGCTGGTCGAGCTGACCGAGGACCAGGTCGCAGTGCTGGCGTTCGGCGGCGGCTGCCAGGGGTGTGCGGCGGTGGACCTCACCCTCAAGGATGGCGTCGAGAAGACTCTGCTGGAACGCATCCCGGAGCTCGCCGGGATCCGCGACGTGACCGACCATACGGACACGACCAACGCCTACTACCGCTAGGCCTCGTTGCCAGCTCCAGGGCGGGCGCAATCCATGCCCCGGGTCGCGCCCGGGGCGAGTCCCACCTCACGTTGAATCCCCTCTCGAAGGCCCCGCACCCGCGGGGCCTTCGTCGTTCTCGGGCGCCGCCTCGTGGGGCCGGGCGGGCACCGGTGCCTGCCACAGGCAGCGATGGAGCTGGGACTCCAGGTCGCGCAGGCGGCGCACCTGCTCCTCCAGCAGCTGCTTCTGCTCGTCGATGCGCGCCTGCATCAGGGCCTGCTCATGCTGCAGGGTCCGGGTTCGCTCCTCGGCCTGGTGACGTGACCACTCGGTCTCGCGGTGGCGCTTCTCCTCCTCGGCCAGGGCGCCGCGCGCCTCCTGGACCAGCTGCTGCGCCCGCTCCAGTCGTGCCTCGAGCTGCTGCAGTCGCTGGGCCTGCTGCTTGTCGGCGGCCTGGCGCTCATGGCGCGCCTCGTCGAGCAGTCCCATGAGGCGCGCCTCGCTGCTCTCGTGACGCTTCTCCTCCCGGGCCAGGCGCTCCTGGTGACGGGCTGTCTGCTCGGTGAGGGCCTGCTGCTGCTCGCGTGCCTGTCGCTCGTTCTCCTGCTGCAGGCTCGCCAGCTGCGCCTCGAGGCGAGTCTGCCGGGTGGCGAGCTTTTCCTCGCGCTCCGCCAACACATCGCGCTCTGACTCACGACGCGCCAGCTCGCCGCTCTGCTCCTCGAGGCGCTGCTCGATTCGCGCCAGGTGGGCGGCCAGCGCGGACTCGCGCTGCTCGGCATCCTCGGCCCGGCGCAGGGCCTCGCCGGCTTCCTCCCGCGCCGTCTCCACCCGGCCCTCGGCCTCCTGCCGGTAATGGGCGAGTGCCTCGTTGGCAGACGCCTGGGCCTTCTCCCACAGCGACTCCGCAAGCTCCTGCAGGGCCTCGGGCATGCCCCGGGGCGGGGGCAGGTCGCGGTTCTCCTCCCGCCGCGTCCGCCACTCCCTCAGGTGCTCGCTGATGGTCGTGAAGCTGCCGGTGCCCAGCACCTCGCGCACCTTGTGCACGCTGGGTGCCTCTCCCTTTTCCAGCAGGGCATCGATGGCCCGCTGGACATCCTCGTAACGCACGCCGCTGCGCGCCATGGTCGTGTCCTCGTGGTTGTCTGCCGGGGCTGCCCCTGGACTTTCGAGGGCAGTGTACCTGCGGGCGGCTCGACATTGAAGCTTATTACGTATTACGTTCAGTGTAATTATATTTACGATCAGGAAGATAAAATCAAGATTACGCGGCTTATCTTGATTTTGGTGCAGGGAAGGCCGGATACTGACGAGCAAGGAGCAAGGAGCAAGGAGCAAGGAGCAAGGAGCAAGGAGCAAGGAGCAAGGAGCAAGGAGCAAGGGGAGAGATGGACAGCGAGACGTGGCCGGTAGCGCCCGGCGAGAGGCTCGAGTCGACATCGGCGACGCTCGAGCGACTGCCTGCAGCGGAGAGGGAGCGGCAGGCGCTGCATATCGCCGCCAACACGGACGCCGAGGCCGTGGCGCAGTGGCTGGCCGAGTACCGGGCCAGCCCGCGGACCCGGCACAGCTATCGCCGCGAGGCGCAGCGCCTGCTGCTGTGGCTGGCGGAGCAGGGCAGGGGGCTCGATGCGCTGCGCCGGGAGGACCTGGACGCCTTCGAGGCCTTCCTGGCCGACCCGCGCCCCGTCGAGCGCTGGATCGGGCCGGTACGCCCGCGTAATGACCCGCGATGGCGTCCCTTCCGTGGCCCGCTGTCGCCTGCCAGCCGCCGGCAGAGCCTGGTGATCCTGCAGGGCATGTTCGCCTGGCTGGTGGAGGCGGGCTGGGTCCGCCACAATCCCTTCCGCCTGATGCGCGACAAGCGCCGGCGCCTGGACAACCGCCAGGGCGGGATCGAGCGCTACCTGGAGCGCCCCCTGTGGGAGTGGCTCTGGGAGTGGCTGAACCGGCCGGCAGGAGAGGGCGCCTCGAACCGACATCGCTACGAGCTGACCCGGCGGCGCCTGGTCTTCGGCTTCGCCTACCTGCTGGCCCCGCGGATCAGCGAGATGAGTGCGGCGCGCATGAACGACTTCCGGCGCCGCGAGGGGCGCTGGTGGTGGCACGTGGTGGGGAAGGGCGACAAGGCGGCGCGCATCCCGGTGCCGCCGGACATGATGGCGCTGCTGGGCGAATGGCGAAGCACGCTGGGCCTGGCGGCGGAACCCACGCCGGATGACGCCTCCCCCCTGCTGCGGGCCCTGGATGGCCGGCGCGGGCTGGGTGACAACCGCCTCTACCGGCTGATCCGCGATGGCTTCCGGGAGGCGGCCGAGGCGCTCGAGGGGGAAGCGGGCGAGGCGGCGCAGGGCGAGATACAACGCCTGCGGCAGGCGACACCGCACTGGCTGCGCCATACGGCCCTGACCCATCAGGCCCAGGCCGGGGTGGAACTGCGCTACCTGGCCGCGACGGCCCGCCATTCACGCCTCGACACCACGGCGCGCTACCTGCATGCCGAGGACGAGGAGTGGCATCGCCAGCAGGCGCAGCACGGGCTGGGGTCGGGACGCCCGGCAGGCGATGACGATGATCGAGATGGCGGGCGTGAGCCGTTATAATGGCACCAGCCACCTTCCAGGAGAGACCATGACTGCCGAGACCACCGCCGAACAGGCCCAGCAGGAACTTCTCGACGAGTTCGAGATGTTCGACAACTGGATGGATCGCTACCAGTACATCATCGACATGGGCAAGCAGTTGCCGGCCTTTCCCGAGGAGTGGAAGGTCGAGGAGCTGAAGATCCAGGGCTGCCAGTCCAATGTCTGGATGCACCACCGCCGCGACGGCGAGACCCTGCATTTCGATGCGGTCTCCGACGCCGCCATCGTCTCCGGGCTGATCGCCGTGCTGATGCGCATCTACAACGACCGTCGTCCGGCGGATATCCGCGCCACCAGCCCCCACTTCATGCGCGACCTGGGCCTCGACAAGCACCTCTCGCCGACCCGCAGCAACGGCCTCAACGCCATGCTGGAGCGGATCTACCGCGTCGCCGAGCAGGAAGCGGCCGCCTGAATCAGCGATCGTCGGTCCGGCAGCGGAACTGCTCGTCCAGCTCCGGATCCTCCCGGCAGAGCCGCTCGCTGGGGCCGCCCGGGACCGGGTCGATCCCCCCCTCGCAGCCCGGGTGGCAGCGGGCGATACGCCGCAGCGCCATGATCCCCCCCCGGAAGGGGCCATGCACCTGCAGCGCCTCCATCGTATAGCTCGAACAGCTTGGCCAGTAGCGACAGCGCGGGCCCAGCAACGGGCTCAGCGTCAGCTGGTATAGCCTCACCGCACCGATCATCAGCCAGCCGAGTGCCCGGCCCAGCCCGCGCAGCAGGCGATGGATGCCCGCGGCCAGGCAGGACACGTCTCAGCCCTTGCCGTAGAGGGCGTCGGGGTCGATCAAGGGCTCGCTGGCGACGCGCGCCTCGTCGCCCTCCAGTGCCACGTAGAAGCAGCTGCGCCTGCCGCTGTGGCAGGCCGGCCCCGTCTGGGCCACCTGCAGCAGCAGGGTGTCGCCGTCGCAGTCCAGTGCCGCGCCCTTCAGGTGCTGCTGCTGGCCGGAGCTCTCGCCCTTGCGCCACAGCTTGCCCCGCGAGCGCGACCAGTAGCAGACGCGGCCGGTGTGCAGGGTCTCCTCCAGGGCCTCGCGGTTCATCCAGGCCATCATCAGCACCTCGCCGCTGTCGTGCTGCTGGGCGATGGCCGGGATCAGGCCGTCGGCGTTGAAGCGGATGGCGTCGAGGATCCCGGCCAGGGGGAAACGGCTGTCACGGGGGGCCCGTTCGAGGGCCTTGAAGGTGTCGCTCATGGAAACTCCGCAGGGGCGGCGGGGCGCTCGGTTGCCTGCCGGCAGGTGTCACACTGACCCAGCAGCTCGATGGTCTGGCGCTGGACCTCGAAGCCCAGCTCCCTGGCGCGTCGCGCCAGGTGGTCGTTGATCTCGTCCAGGTGCAGCTCCTCGACCCGCCCACAGAGGCGGCAGATCAGCAGCTGGAAGCCGTGGGCATGCTCGGGACAGGGGCAGGCCACGTAGGCGTTGAGGGACTCGATGCGGTGCACCAGCCCCTGGTCGATGAGGAACTCCAGGGCGCGATAGACGGTCGGCGGGCGTGCCGCGGCGTGTTCCGCGGCCAGGCGGTCGAGCAGGTCATAGGCCTTCAGGCTGCCGGGAGCGGCGGCGATCATCTCCAGCACCCGACGGCGGATCGGCGTGAAGCGCGCGCCGCGCTGCTGGCACTGCCGTTCGGCCTGGCGGATCATGTCGCGGGGATCGGTCATGGCACCCGGAGGATGACGGAAAGGAAGCGCCATTCTACGCGCCGGGCCGGCAAGGGGCCAGCCGCGGCCGCCGTCAGGCCGTCTCGCGAAGCTCGCTGGAGCGGGCGAAATGGTGCTGGGCGAAGGCGACCCTTTCCTCGGGCGCGACCCCCTCGGGCTGGCGTTCGATCAGGTCGAGGCGGGAGCGCAGCCCCTCGCCGTTGGCCATCTGGATCGCCAGCCCCGGACGGGCGTTGAGCTCGAGCAGCATGGGGCCGTGGTCCCGGTCGAGCACCATGTCGGTGCCGAGATACCCGAGCCCGGTCATCTCGAAACAGCCGGCCGCCAGCCGCAGCAGGGTGCCCCAGTCGCTGATCTGAAGGCTGGCGAGCTCGTGGCCGGTATCCGGATGGTCGTGGCGCGTGCGGTCGAACTGCACCCCGCGGATCGCGCAGCCGCTGGCGATGTCGATGCCCACCCCCACGGCGCCCTGGTGCAGGTTGGCCTTGCCGTCGGAGGCGGCGGTGGAGAGGCGCATCATCGCCATCACCGGATAGCCCTTGAAGACGATGACCCGGATGTCCGGTACCCCCTCGTAGGTGTATTCGGAGAAGGACTCGTCGAAGTTGATCAGCGCCTCGATCAGCGCCACGTCCGGGGAGCCCCCCAGGGAGTAGAGCCCGGAGAGGATATTGGAGACATGGCGCTCCACGTCGCCGAGGGTCAGCTGGGCGCCGCTGGGCTTGATGTAGCGACCGCCCTCGATCCGCTCGATGACCAGGATCCCCTTGCCGCCGCTGCCCTTGGCCGGCTTGATCACGAAGCCGTGGTGGCCGGTGAGCATGCTACCGATGTGCTTGACACCGAACTGGGTGGTCACGGTGCCGATCAGCGCCGGCGTGGTGATGCCGTACTCCTGGGCCAGCAGCTTGGTCTGGAGCTTGTCGTCCACCAGCGGATAGAGCCGGCGGTTGTTGTAGCGCCCGATGTAGCGAATGTTGCGCCGGTTCATGCCGATGATGCCCTTGGCATGCAGGCGGGCAGGGGTCGTCCACATGGGATCAGTCCTCCGTGACCGGCTTGAAGCGGCGCAGCTCGAGCAGGCGGTAGCCGGTGTAGTTGCCGAGCAGCAGGATCAGCGCCATCAGGATCAGCTGGACCCCGAGGAAGTTGAAGGTGATGTGGCGGATCCAGGGATTGTTCATCGCCAGGTAGGCCAGCACCGCGGTGAGCAGACTGCCGCCGCCCTGGATCAGCACCTGCTTGGGGCCTTCCTCCTCCCAGAGGATCGACATCCGCTCGATGGTCCAGGAGAGAATGATCATCGGGAAGAAGGTGATGGTCAGGCCGGCGTTGAGCCCGAAGCGGTAGGAGAGCACCGAGAACACCGAGATGATGGCGATGACCGTGATGATCACCGCCGTCACTCGCGCCACCAGCAGCAGGTTCAGGTAGGAGAGATAATTTCGGATCACCAGCCCCACGGCCACCACCAGCAGGAAGCCGACCAGCCCGGTGACCAGGGTGGTCTGGATGAAGGCCAGGGCGATCAGCACGGGCATGAAGGTGCCCGAGGTCTTGATGCCGACCAGCACCCGAAGGATCACCACCATCAGCGCGCCGATGGGGATCAGCAGGATGGTCTGGAACAGCGCCTGGTCCTCCAGGGGCAGGCTGTGGATCGAGAAGTTGAGCAGGGTGTCATCGGCCAGCTGGCTGCGCACCGCCGCCGCCGCCGGCTGGTTGCGGGAGAGCATCGAGAAGCCGACCCGCGAGTCGCTGCCGCCCTGGACCTCGAGCACCGCCTGCCCGGCCGACTCCCAGAGCAGCAGGTTGTCCGGCCGCCCGCGGGTCCCGGTGCGGGGGTCGAACAGCGCCCACTCCTCGTCGTCGAAGACCTGGATCCAGGAGGTCAGGCTCTGCCGCCGGCGCCCGTGCTCGAGCAGCAGGCCGCTGACCTCGCGGGCCGGCACGCCGGCCTGGTTGAGCAGGCGCACCAGCAGCGGGGTGCGGTCGAACTGGGTCAGCAGCAGGCGGGCATTCTCGCCCTGGCGCTCATCGGTGAAGTCGGTGATCAGCTCGCGTGCAAAGGTGAAGGGGTCGGCGCTGCGTGACCAGGCCCGCTCGATCACCTGGCTGGCCGCGGTGTCGTAGGGGGTCTCCCAGACGATGTCACGACGCAGGGGAGGGGACTCGATCGCCGGGTTCTTCGACTCCGGGGCGACCAGTGCCTGGACGCTGTAGTAGAGCTGCTGGTCGCCGGTAGCCTCGCGCGTCGACCACTCCGCACGCCGACCGCCATCCTCCTCGAGGAAGGCGAGCCCGTAGCCGGGGGAAGCGGTGTGTTCGGTGAGGATGCGATACCCCTGCTGGCTCGAGGGCAGTGCCATGTTGACCTTGGCCGGCCCGTCATCGGCGGTGAAGTTGACCTGGGCCTCGATCTCCCAGACCTGGCGCTGCTCGCCGGGCGTCCAGGGGACCTCGAACTGCACGTGCCGGTGGATGCTCAGGGCGACACCGGCCACCAGCAGGAAGGCGACGATCAGGTAGAAGGGCAGTCGTGACATGGGTCTTCCTTGATGGGGCTTGGATCAGGCGTGACAAGGTCACTCTTCGGCTTCTTCTTCATCGCGATCGGCGGCCTCGTCGGCGCCGGCCTCCTCTGCCGGACGCCCGCCCGGGAACTCGGGGCGCTCATGAAGGTACTGCTGGGCCACGTCGATGACGGCGATGTCCATCAGGAAGCGGCGACCCAGCAGCACCGGATGGTCCAGGTGAGTACGGTCATTGAGCGTGAACTGCACCGTCTCGCGCAGCGGTCCCAGGGTCATCAGCAGGCTGATCACCGGGCGCGAATCCTCGCCGGAGGCCTGGATGATGCGTACCCGGCGCTCCACCGGGGCCTCGATCCACTCGTCGCGAACGCTGTCGACCACGCTGTCGGCCTCGTTGAGCCCGAGCTTGAAGCGCACCCAGTTCTCGCCGTCGCGCTCGAAGCGGGTGATCTCGGTGGCCGACAATGACGAGGTGGTGGCACCGGAGTCGATGCGCGCCTTGAGGTAGGTGCCGACACCGGGCAGGCCGATCCATTCGCTGCGACCCAGGATCTCCTTGTTGTCCAGGCGCGTCGGGCCGTCGCTGCACTCGCGGGTCGCCTCGGGCTGGTCGTCGGGGCGGCCGAGCTGAGCCACATCGCCCCGCAGCTGCCGCAGCAGGCTGCCGACCTCGCGCACGTCCGCCGAGAGCGCCTGTTGCCGCTGCAGTTGCTGGTCGAGACGGGCCTGCTGGCCGGTCACGCAGCTGGCGGTGACCGTACCTTCCAGCCGGTCGATGCGCGCCTGGAACTCGTCGCTGGTGACGGGCGGCGGCGGGGGCTCGCGTTCGGGCAGCAGGGTGCAGCCGCCTAGCAGCAGGGTGGCAAGAAGCAGGGTGCCGACAGAGGGCAGACAGTGGCGCATGAACAGGGCTCGAGCGTCAGGATGATGCGTGATGATAAGGAGTCGCCTCCAGCCTTGTCCAACGTGGACGGGACGCGACAGCATGATTATAGTCGGCCCGGAGAGATCTCCCATGACCATTATTTAACATAATATACATTATGCGAACCAAAGGGCGTATACACTTCCGAGACCTTTGATGCCGGTCAAGATGCCTGTCGAATCGCGTGAAACCGCTACTTCATCAGGCAATGCCTGGACTACCCTGCGCCTTGGGGCGTTGGCCCGACGCTCGCCGTCAGGGCTTCAACAAGGATCATGCAAGGGGATCACGATGCAGACAAGGAACCGGCAACCCGCGTTCGTCCTGCTGCCGCTGGTGCTGGCAGTGTCGGCGGCCAGCCACACCCAGGCCCAGGAAGCCAGTAACGGGACCGACTGGAGCCATGATGTGGGCGTCACGGTGGGCAGCGAGTACAACGACAACATCTTCTACGAGCGCGAGAATCGCACCTCCGATACCATCACCACCGTCTCGCCCCGCGCCGAGCTTGTCGGCAAGGGGCAACGCCACGAGATCCGTGCCTTCGGCAGCGCCGAGCGCGGCAAGTACCAGGAGTACCAGGACGAGAACTATACTGACTGGCGCCTCGGCAGCGAGGGTCGCTATGCCTACAGCGAGGACGGCAGCCTGTTCGGCGGTGTCAATCTGGCGCGTGGCCACGAGGAGCGCTCCTCGCCGGACGCCGTGAACGGCGAGGAACCGACCCTCTATGATCGCCTGGGCATCTTTGCCGGGATCAACCATCGGTTCGGGCGTATTACCAGCCGCGTCGGCGGCACCTTCGAGACCCTGGACTTCCAGGACGTGGACGCCCTGGATGGCCTGAGCATCGAGAACGACGACCGTGACCGCGACCAGGCCACCTTCGGCGGGCGTTTCGGCTACCGCCTCGACGCCTCCCGGGAACCCTTCTTCCAGGTCGCCGCGGACCTGCGCGACTACGACCAGGCCGTGGACATCGACGGCTTCGACCGCGACTCCGAGGGCGGCAGCGCCGCCGTGGGCCTGCTTCTCAAGCCCTCCCCGGCGCTCGATGTCGAGCTGCTGGCCGGCTGGCTGGAGCAGGACTACGACGCCCCCGACCTCGAGGACGTCGGTACCTGGGACCTGGGGGGCGAGCTCTCCTGGCGCCCCCCGGGTTCCCCGACGCGCGTCAGCGCCCGGCTCGACCGCAGTGTGCAGGAGACCACCGTGCGCGGGGCCTCGGCCAACCTGCGCACCGGCGCAGGGGTCCAGATGACCACCGCGATCCGCCCCGACCTGACCCTCAGCACCCGGGCGAGCTACAGCGACCATGATTACCAGGGTGTGGCGCGCAACGACAACCTGCTGGACCTCGGGCTCGGCCTGCGCCACTACCTCAATCCGCACCTCTTCGTCGGCATGGACTACGACTTCCTGCAGCGCGACTCCAGCCTCCCGGCCGAGGACTTCGACAATAACCGCCTGATGGTCAGCCTCGGCACCCAGCTCGCCAGGGGCTACGAGGACGCCGAACTGCTGGCCGCGGCCCGCGATACCGACCTGCTCCTTGATGGCTACCTGGGCCTCCAGGCGGGCTACGGCGAGACCGGTACCGCCCAGGCCGGACCCCGCGGCGCCAACGGCACCCTGCTCGCCGACTTCCGCGATGCCGGCGGCAGCCTGGGGCTCTTCGGTGGCCCCGCCCTCACGCTCGGCGACTGGCGCCTGGCCGTGGAGCTCGAGGCCGAGGAGGCCGATACCGAGTGGTCCCACGAGCGTTCCGGTGGACGCAACTTCTCGGTGGAGAAGCAGCGGGAATACGGTGCCGGGCTGCGCATCGGACGCCTGCTGGCCGGCGACAACGAGGTGTACGGTCGCCTGGGGCTGGTGCGCGGCCGCTTCGACCTGGCCTTCGAACAGGAGGGCGAGAATGACGACCAGAGGGAGTGGCTGGACGGGCGCCGCCTGGGCGGTGGCCTGGAGGTTCCGCTCTCCACCGCCCTGGGGCTGCGCATGGACTACAGCTATACCGACTACGAGGACCTCGACATCGGGGTCGGCGGCGAGCGCGATGACTTCGCCCAGGAGGAGAGCCGGATGCGCCTGGGGCTGGCCTGGCATCCCGGGCGCCAGGCCAGCCAGCGTTCCTCGGCCGCACCCGAGGCCCATGACGGCCTCTATCTCGGCGGCCAGGTCGGCTACGTCAGCCTGATCACTGATCTCAAATCGCCGCGCACCGAAACCTCCGAACTCGAGGCGCGCTTCGGTGACTCCGGTGTCCTGGCGGGCCTGCATGTCGGCTATGGCCAGACCTTCCAGCGCTTCTACCTGGGGGGCGAGCTGGCGGCCGAGGTCAGCGACGTGACCTGGAACCACGAACGCCAGCCCACCGGCCGCACCTACTCGGTGGACCGCGAGTCGAGCCTGAGCCTGGCCCTGCGCGCCGGCTACGTGATCGACAGCGGCGCCCTCCTCTACCTGCGCGGCGGCCCTGCCTGGACGGACTTCGAGACCCGCTATGCGCGTGGCGATCAGCGAGTACAGCTCGACGAGACAGAGCAGGGCTGGCAGTTCGGTGGCGGGATCGAGGTGCCCCTGCGCGAGCGTCTGCGCCTGCGCATGGACGTCAGCCATACCCGCTATGACGACGTCGAGGTCGACTACGGCTCCGGCATCGACACCCTGGACAGCGAGGAGAACCAGGCGAGGCTGGGCATGAGCGTCCGCTTCTGAGCGGCCTGGGCGAGGCCATGTCGGACGCGGGCCCGAGGCCCCGTCCGGCACCGGTGCACCCCTCTTTAATGATTGAATCGGATATTGATATGCATCAATAGCATTTTCCAGTAAGGCGCCCATACTTTGATTACTGGCACTCCGCAACCACAGCTCTACCAGTTCACGGTTGGTTGGACTGATACTCCTGGAGTTAGACATGACAACGTTACGCAAGACTCCCTCCCTCACTCGCCTGGCCACCCTGACCGGTGCGGCCGTACTGCCGCTGGTGGGGGCCGCCATGCTCGGTTCTGCCGTCGTGCCCGAGGCGGGCTTCTTCATCCAGAGCGCCGAGGCCCAGCAGGGCCAGGGCCACGGTGGCGGTCGCGACGACCTGCTCAACGTCGGCAAGGGCAAGGGCAACGGCTTCGGCGCCGGCGGCCAGGGCCGCTCGCTCGAGTCCGATATCTTCCGCGATGACGCCGCCGGTGGCCCGCCGGAGGGCAAGGGTCAGGGCCAGGGTGGAAGCGGCAGCGACCGCGGCGGCCAGCCGGAGGGTGCCGGCAGCGGCGGCGGCCCGGACAGCGGCAAGGGCGGCGACTATGGCGATATCGTCATCATCCTGCGTGACGACGACGGCACGCCGATCCTTGATGAAAACGGCAATATCCAGCCCTGCCTGGATGCGGCCTGCGAGACCTACACCCAGCTGGTGGAGGTCGAGGAAGGCGACTACGAGATGCCGGAAGGCGTCATCGCGGTGGAGTTCGGTCGCCTCAACGTGGCGCGCTCGCCGGATAGCGTGGTCGAGCACTCCCTGGCCGAGCTGCTCTCCAAGCTGGATGGCCAGACCATCACCGCCGACACCCTCGACGAGATGACCGATGACTCCGGTCGCCTGCTGGTCACCAACGACGATGGCACCATCTCCACCATCGACTCACCGCTGGAGAACTTCGCCCTCTACGTGGCGCTGATCGAGGCCGCCGGCAGCGATCCGGATGCCGAGAGCTACGAGCTGACGATCACCACCAATCCCATGGGTGATGATCCGGCCGAGACCTTCACCATGACGGTGGATGCCGACGTGGTGCTGACCCTTGCCGCCTCGGCCTTCTCGGCCGCCTCCGACAAGTACGGCGACCTGACCGTCGACGAGATCATGAACATCACCAGCTTCGTGGACCTCGACGACGAGCTCTCCGCCCTGGTCGATTCGGACAGCTACTCCTACAGCCGCAAGGACCTCTATGGCGACATCACGGTCACGGTACTCAAGGAGGTCGTGATCGACGGCACCACCTACTACCAGCCCACCGAGGTGGCCCTGCTCGACGAGGTGGTGTTCAACACCGTCCCGACCATCGAGGACGACGCCAACGGCATCGATGTCTTCACCCAGCAGGCCGACGACGCCGTCCAGGTGCTGGAGTACATCCACGACTACGGCATCGACGCCGAATAGGCGTCACCGCGACCCGGCAATGGCAGACGGCGGCCCCCACGCGGGGCCGCTCCTGTCTCGACAGGAGGCATCCATGAAAGAATGGCACTACCCTGCCCTGCGTCGTCGCCTGATGGCTGGCCTGCTGCCGCTGGCCCTGGCCCTGACGGTGCCCGCCGGCCTCGCACAGGCCGACGCCTTCACCCCGGTGCCCAGTGACCAGCGCCTGCTGGCCCAGCACAGCGATCATACCGACACCCATGCCGAGGGGGATGACCACGGCTCGGGCGGCAAGCACGGTGGCGGCGGCCAGGGCCAGGGCAAGCGCCTGGGCAAGGGCGCCGGCACCGGCGAGGCCCGCGGCGGCCACTCGGCGGAATCCGATATCTTCCGCGACCGCGGCTTCGGCCAGGGCGGCCCGCCCGAGGGGCGCGGCGAGCACGAGGATGGCGAGGAGCACGACCACGAGGATGGCGAGGAAGGCGGCGGCCCGCCCGAGGGTCGCGGCGAGCACGAGGATGGCGAGGAACACGACCAGGAGGCGTGACGGGTTGCCCCTCGCGAGATGACACGACACCGCCCGGCGGGCCTCGGCCCTCGGGCGGTGTCGTGTCATCTGGCCCCTTCCGGTCACGCCTCCGCGCCTATGGCGCCGGCGTCGCTGATCCGCTAGCCTTCCTGTACAAACCCTTTTAATGGAACTCTAAATGTACAGGAAATGGCTTCTCCGCCTGGCCATGCTGCTGCTTTCCCTGGGGCTGCTGGCCGGCTGCAGCAGCGTCGATATCGAGCGCTACGCGGGCACCACGCCGCGCCTCGACATCGGCGACTACTTCGACGGCAGGACCCGCGCCTGGGGCATGGTGCAGGACTACCGCGGCGAGGTGCAGCGCCGCTTCACCGTGGAGATCGACGGGCGACTCGAGGGCGACACCCTGACCCTGGACGAACGCTTCACCTACGACGACGGCGAGACCGACCGCCGCGTCTGGACCTTCGAGCGCCAGGGCGAGGATCGCTGGATCGGCCGCGCCAATGACGTCGAGGGCACGGTGGAGGCGCGCCAGGCCGGCCACGCCTTCACCATGCGCTACCGGCTGCCCGTCGAGATCTCGGGACGCGAGATCACCTTCACCCTGGACGACTGGATGTACCTGCAGCCCGACGGGCGGCTGATCAACCGGACCGCCATGAGCAAGTTCGGGGTCACCCTGGCCGAGATCACCATCGTCTTCGAGCGGGCCCCCTGACGAGAACGCCCCCGGCTCGCGTGAGCCGGGGGCGTCGCAGGACCTTCTCGACAGCGCTGGGCGATCAGAGCGGCTTCTTGTCGTCGGCCTCGGACGGCGCGTAGGAGCCATCCTCGCGGTGCACCTCGTTGCCGGTCAGGCCCGGCGTGAAGACGCAGGCCAGGTGCATGGTCTTGCTGGCGCGCAGCAGATGTTCGTCGTGCTGGTCGAGGATGTAGATGTCACCCGGCTTGATCGGCCAGATCTTGCCGTCGGCCAGGGTCTCCACCTCGCCCTCGCCCTCGATGCAGTAGACCGCCTCGAAGTGGTGCTTGTAGTGGATGTGGGTCTCGGTGCCTTCGAAGATACGCGTGATATGGAAGGAGCAGTTGCCGCCGTCATCGGCCAGGCTCAGCCGGGTGCTGTCCCAGTTGCCGTTCTCGGCCTTGACCAGGCGGTCGGTCTTGCGGGCTTCCTCGAGGTTGCGAACGATCATGGAGTCTCTCCAGTGGTGTCAGTGACGGACCGGCCGGCCCCTGCCGACCGGTCGATGACCGGGTCGCCCTCAGGGCGACCCCCTCAGCGTATCAGCTAAGCGCCTGCTTGGTGCTGGTCTCGAGGATATCGAGGCCCTTTGCCAGTTCCTCGTCGGTGATGGTCAGCGGGCAGAGGCACTTGACCACCTCGCCGTCCTGGCCGCTGGTCTCGATGACCAGCCCGTTCTCGAAGGCCTGGTGGGTGATCTTGTCGGCAATCTCGCCGCTGCCCACGTCGATGCCGCGCATCAGGCCACGACCCCGCTCGGAGGCCTCGATGCCCAGCTCGCGGAGCATGCCGGCGATCTTCTGGAAGCGCTTGGCGACCACCTCGCCCTTGCGCGCCACGTCCTGGGCCAGGGCGTCGTCGCTCCAGTACTGGCGCAGCGCGGCGGCCGCGGTGGTGAAGGCCAGCGCGAAGCCGCGGAAGGTGCCGTTGTACTGGCCGGGTTTCCAGACATCGAGCTCGGGGCGCACCAGCACCTGGGAGAACGGCAGGCCCAGGCCCGAGAGTGACTTGGAGTTGGTGACGATGTCGGGGACGACGTCGGCATGCTCGAAGCTGAAGAACTTGCCGGTGCGGCCGCAGCCGGCCTGGATGTCGTCGACGATCAGCAGGATGTCGTGGGCGTGACAGATCCCCTCGAGGCGCTTGAGCCACTCGAGGCCGGCGACATTGATGCCGCCCTCGCCCTGCACCGTCTCGACGATCACCGCCGCCGGGATATCCAGGCCGCCGGACTTGTCGCCGAGCAGCTTCTCGAAGTAGTCCAGAGTGTCGGCGCCCTCGCCCAGGTAGCCGTCGAAGGGCATGAAGCTCCCGCCGACCGTGGGCACGCCGCCGGTGGCCTCGCGGAACTTGCGGTTACCGGTGGTGGCCAGCGCCCCCATGGTCACGCCGTGGAAGCCGTTGGTGAAGGTGACGATGTTGTGGCGGCCCTTGGCATTGCGCGCCAGGCGAATGGCCGCCTCGACGGCATTGGTGCCGGTCGGTCCGGGGAACTGGACCTTGTAGTCCAGCCCGCGCGGCTTGAGGATCACCTCCTCGAGGGCCTCGAGGTAGTCCCGCTTGGCGGCGGTCCAGAAGTCCAGGCCATGGATGATGTTGTCCTCGGCCAGGTAGTCGAGCAGCGCCTGCTTGATGTGCGGGTTGTTGTGGCCGTAGTTCAGGGTGCCGGCACCGGCCAGGAAGTCGATGTACTCGCGGCCTTCCTCGTCGGTCAGGCGCGCATTCCGGGCCTTGGTGAAGACCACCGGAAAGGAGCGTGAATAGGTCCGGACTTCGGACTCCATGCGTTCGAGGATCTGGGTCTGCATGTGCGACCTCCTGTTGGCAATAGAAAGGGATCAGGACGCGCGAGCGCGGCTGACGGGTGTGGGGACACCTGCCGCCAGGCGCAGCAGGCGCGAGAAGAAACGGGGGTGCTCAGATGCGATCGGTCTGGAAGGGGCCGATGCGCACGAGGTTTTCCGGGTCGTGCTCGCCACCGAGCTGGTCGGTGGAGAAGTACTCGCGGCTGTTGAGCGGTGCCTGCCAGCGTTCGGCAAGCCGCCGGAACAGGCCCCAGGAGGCCTGGTTGTCGGGGGTGATGGTGGTCTCTAGGTGGTGGACCTCGGCCATCTCCGGGCGGGTCATCACGGCTTCCACCAGGCGCCGGGCCAGGCCGGTGCCGCGCGCCTTCTCGCCGACCGCCACCTGCCACAGGAAGTAGGTGTCCGGGGCGTTGCTCTTCACGTAGCCAGAGACGAAACCGACGATCTCACCCTCCTCGTTGGTGGCCACGGCACAGCTGTCGCGGAACTGGGTCGCCAGCAGCAGGTAGGCATAGGCGGAATTGACGTCCAGCGGGGGGCAGGACTTGACCAGCTCGTAGATGCCCCAGCCGTCATCGGGGTTGGGCTTGCGGATGAACAGCGGATAGGCCTCGTGACCGACCACGGCGTCCGCCACGGTGGGGCGTGCCAGGTCGGCGGAGGGTGTGAAGGGCTCGGTGGTTGCGTTCATTGTCATGGTTCGCTGTAGCGAATTTGGAGGGAGTATAACAGCGGCTTATCGGCAATTCAAAACCATGATTATCCTGGCGACACGGATCCATAATGGAAAATTATGCTGGGCTATCCGCTCCCGCCAGTCGAGCCGCTCCTCTTTGATAATAGCCCACTCCGTTGACTGCTCCTCTCCCTGAAGGGAGAGGATTCCCAATTCACCGAGAACCGGACACGGAGACGGGCTCCATGCCGCTTACATTTTCTCCAAGGGCTAACACCGCCAGCCCGGCGGCTTTGATGTTGATCGCGGCGTTGATGTCGCGATCGTGTTCAGCGGCGCACTCGGGACACGTCCAGGCGCGAACCTGCAACGGCATCTCGGGCATCACATGCCCGCAGGCGGAGCAGTGCTTGCAGGAGGGATACCACGGGTCGATGGCCGACAGTTGCCGGCCTGCCCAGGCCGCCTTGTACGCCAGCTGCCTGACAAACTCGCCCCAGCCCGCATCGCTGATCGACTTGGCCAACCGAGGGTGGCGCAGCATGTTCTTCACCTTCAGGGACTCGACGCAGATCACTTGGTTCTCGTTGACGATCTGTCGGGACAGCTTGTGCAAGCGGTCCTTCCGGCAATCGGAGATCTTGGCGTGAAGGCGCGCCACTTTCTGCCGGGCCTTGGCACGGTTCTTCGAGCCGAGCGTCTTCTTGCTCAGCCGACGCTGTGCCTTGGCAAGACGGGTCGCGTATTTCGCCGTATGACGGGGATTGCCGATTCGATGCCCGTCGCTGGTGACGAACAGGTCTTTCAGGCCGAGGTCGATGCCCACCATCTTAGGCGTGACGGGCAGCGTCTCGGGGTTGAACTCGCACAGGCAGCTAACGAAGTAGCGCCCCGCCGAGTCCTTCGACACAGTCACAGTGGTCGGTTCGCTGGGCAGTTCACGGCTCCAGCGTACCGGCAGCGGCGCCTGGCACTTGGCCAGGAACAGTTGACCATCCCGATACTTGAACGCCGAGCGCGTGAACTCCGCCGACTGGCGGTGTCGCTTGCTCTTGAAGTTCGGGTAGCGGGCGCGGCCCTCGAAGAAGTTCTTGAAGGCGGTCTGCTGATGGCGCAGGCACTGCTGAAGCGGGACCGAGCTGACCTCATTGAGGAAGGCGGTGTCTTCAGCTTTCTTCATCCGCGACAGCTCCGCGTTCGCCGCCACGTAGCCGATCTTCTTTCGGCGTTCGCGAAAGGTATCGGTGCGATAGCGAAGCACCGCATTGTAGACGAAACGCACACACCCAAACGTCCTGGCCAGGAGTTGCTCCTGTTCTGGCGTCGGGTAGAAACGATATTTGTAGGCACGTTTCGTCATGCCTATTACTGTATAAATAAACATGCATAGATAGCAACCACCTGAGAAGGAGGCAGCGAGAACAGGGTCGTCCTGGCGGACGACGCGCTATCCCTACCCGAACTAGAAGTACGGGGTATCTCGCGCAAATTCCGATGACGTCGGTGGCCCGAAACGCCGCGGGCCACCCCTCCGGGTGGCCCGCGGCGATGCCCGAGACATGGAAGGGGCTCAGCGCCGGGTCGGTGCACGCATGGTGACGAACTCCTCGGCGCCGGTGGGGTGGATGCCCACCGTGGCATCGAAGTCGGCCTTGGTGAGCCCCGCGCGCACGGCCACGGCGAGGCCCTGTATCACCTCGCCGGCCTCCTCGCCCACCATGTGGGCCCCCACCACCACGTCGCTGGCGTCATCGACGACCAGCTTCATCAGGCAGCGCTCGCTGCTGCCGGAGAGGGTGTGCTTCATGGGGAGGAAGTCGGCGACATAGACGCGGATCTCGCCACACGCCTCGCGGGCCTGCTCCTCGGAGAGCCCCACCGTGCCGATGTTGGGGTGACAGAACACCGCCGTGGGGATGTTGCGGTAATCAAGCGCGGCCGGCTCGGCCTCGTCGAAGTGGTACCTGACCAGCTGCATGGCCTCGGCGAGCGCCACCGGGGTCAGCTCGAGGCCACCGGTCACGTCACCGATGGCGAGGATCGAGGGAACCGAGGTCTCGAAGCGCTCGTTGACGCGCAGGTGGCCGCCGTCGGTCAGCGCGATGTCGAGGCAGTCGAGGCCCAGGCCCTCGAGATGGGGGCGGCGGCCGGTGGCGGCGAGGACCGCATCCACCTCCAGCTGCTCGCCGTTGGTGAGGCTCACCCTCAGCCCCTCCTCGACCTTCTCGATCGAAGCGATATTGGCCTCGAAGTGCAGCTGGACGCCCTTCTTGGCCATCTCGTCGCGGGTGAATTCGCGCACCTGCTGGTCGAAGCCGCGCAGGAACAGATCGCCGCGGTACACCAGGTGGGCATCGCTGCCCAGGCCATTGAAGATGCTGGCGAACTCCACGGCGATGTAGCCGCCGCCGAGGACCAGGAAGCGCTCGGGGAAGGCCTCGAGGTCGAAGACCCGGTTGGAATCGACCACGTGCTCGTTGCCCGGGAAATCCGGCACCCAGGGCCAGCCCCCCACCGCGACCAGGATCTTCGCCGCGCTCAGGGTCTCGTCGTTGACGCTGACATGGTGCGCATCCAGCACCTTGGCGCGGCCGTTGATCAGGCGCACCCCGGCGGTGTCGAGCAGGCGACCGTAGATGTCGTTGAGCCGCTTGATCTCGCCGATCTTGTTGTCGCGCAGCGTGGCCCACTCGAAGCGCGGAGCCTCGGGCAGGTGCCAGCCGAAACCGCCGGCGTCCTCGAAGGCCTCGTGGAAGTGGGCGGCATAGGAGTAGAGCTTCTTGGGCACGCAGCCCACGTTGACGCAGGTGCCGCCCAGGTAGCGATCCTCCGCCACGGCGACCCGCGCGCCGGTGGCGGCCGCGGTGCGGGCAGCGCGAACGCCACCGGACCCCGCCCCGATCACGAAGAGGTCATAGTCGAAGTCTGACACGCAAGTCTCCTGTCGAAGGTCGAGCCGTGTCGGCCCGTCGGTGAATCTCGAGGCGGATCATACCAGCCGAGGCGACCCCCCGGGAGAGCGGTTGACCACCTCGGCAGGCGAGGTTACAAGGGGGACCGTTCTTGCCTGCCATGCCTACTGGAGCCCGCCATGAAACAAGAGATCGAGAGACTGCTGGCCAACAACCGCAGCTGGGCGGAGAAGATGTGCCGGGACGACCCGGACTACTTCGCCCGCCTGGCCCGCCAGCAGAGTCCCGACTACCTGTGGATCGGCTGCTCCGACTCCCGCGTGCCGGCCAACCAGATCATCGACCTGCCGCCGGGCGAGGTGTTCGTCCACCGCAACGTCGCCAACCTGCT
Organism: Halomonas ventosae; assembly: GCF_004363555.1. GTDB lineage: Bacteria > Pseudomonadota > Gammaproteobacteria > Pseudomonadales > Halomonadaceae > Halomonas > Halomonas ventosae. Next base: position 255,914 of record NZ_SNZJ01000001.1, read on the forward strand.
CCACCACAACGACATGAACGCCCTCTCGGTGGTGCAGTTCGCCGTGGACGTGCTCAAGGTGCGCCACATCATGGTGGTCGGCCACTACGGCTGCGGCGGCGTGCGGGCGGCCGTCGCCGGCGGCGAGTGCGGCATGGTCGACTACTGGCTGCACTCGGTCCGCGAGCTCTACAGCCGCCACCGCAGTGCCCTGGAAGCGCTGCCCCTGGAGGCACAGGTCGATCGCATGTGCGAGCTCAATGTCGAGGCCCAGGTCAACAACCTCTGCCGGACGAAGATCGTCCAGCGCGCCTGGCAGCGTGGCCAGTCGCTCTCCGTGCATGGCTGGGTCTACGGGCTGAGCGACGGCCGGGTCTCCGACCTCGACTGCAGCGTCCACGGTCTCGACCAGGTCGCCACCCTCTACCGCATCGACCGCATCACCCCTGCCGGAGACTGAGCCAGGGCCCATCCGGCGAGGCTCATTCACCGGGCGCATGGCCCCTCTCACAATTTCGATTGTGCCTCCATGCCCGGGGTCACTATGTTGTTGGCTGGACCTTCACGGTCATCACCAACAACAAGTCAACCGGCATGGAACGACACATGACTCTCAAGAAGACCCTGCTGGCGAGCGTGATCGGCGCCGCCATGACCACCGCCGTGCTGCCCTCCGTGGCCAGCGCCGAGACCACGCTGCGCATGGCCTACGATGCCGACCCGGTATCCCTGGACATCCACGAGCAGCTCTCCGGGGGGATCCTCCAGCTCTCCCACATGACCTTCGACCCCCTGGTGCGCTGGAACAAGGATCTCTCCTTCGAGCCGCGCCTGGCCACCGGCTGGGAGCAGGTCGACGACACCACCCTGCGCATGACCCTGCGTGAAGGGGTGGAATTCCACAGCGGCAACGCCTTCACCGCCGAGGACGTGGTCTGGACCGTCGAGCGCCTCAAGCGCAGCCCGGACTTCAAGGCGATCTTCGAGCCCATCGAGAACGTCACCGCAGTCGACGAGACCACGGTGGAGTTCAAGACCGCCGAGCCCTACCCGCTGCTGCTCAATCTCGCCACCTACATCTTCCCGCTGGACAGCGAGTTCTACAGCGGCACCGACGCGGACGGCGACCCCAAGGACGAGATCGTCAAGAACGGCAACTCCTTCGCCTCGGCCAACCTCTCCGGCACCGGCCCCTTCACCGTGGTCGAGCACCAGAAGGGTACCCGCATGGAGTTCGACCGCTTCGACGGCTACTGGGATGAGGAGTCCCCCGGTAACGTGGAGCACATCGTGCTCACCCCGATCAGCGAGAACGCCACCCGCGTGGCCGCCCTGCTCTCCGGCGACGTGGACTTCATCGCCCCGGTGCCGCCCAACGACCTGGACCGGATTCGCGAGGACGAGGAGGTCAAGCTGGTGACCATGTCCGGCACGCGGATCATCTTCTTCCACATGAACCAGGAGCGCGTCGAGGCGTTCCAGGATCCGCGGGTCCGCCAGGCCTTCGCCTATGCGGTCAACCAGGAGGGCATCGCCGATCGCCTGATGAAGGGCTTCGCCACCCCGGCGGCGCAGTTCTCACCGCAAGGCTATGCCGGCCATGTCGAAGGTCTCGAGCCGCGCTACGACCTGGAGAAGGCCAAGGCGCTGATGGAAGAGGCCGGCTACGCCGACGGCTTCGAGATCTCCATGATGGCGCCCAACAACCGCTATGCCAAGATCGCCCAGGCGGTGGCCGCCATGCTGGCGCGCATCAACGTCACCGTGGACCTCAAGACGCTGCCCAAGGCCCAGTACTGGGGCGAGTACGACGACCGCGCCGCCGACATGATGCTGATCGGCTGGCACGCCGACACCGAGGACAGCGCCAACTTTCACGAGTACCTGACGGCCTGCCCGGATGCCGACAGCGGTGCCGGCCAGTACAACGCCGGCAACTACTGCAACCCGGAGCTCGACAAGCTGGTGGCCGAGGCCAACCTGGAGGTCGACCTCGAGAAGCGGGCCGAGATGCTGCAGCAGGTCGAGCAGACCCTGCATGACGAGGCGGCCGTGGTGCCCCTGCACTGGCAGGACCTGGCCTGGGCCTCGGCGGACAACGTCATGATCGAACCCATCCTCAACGTGATGAACTTCCCCTACCTCGGGGACCTGGTCATCGAGGACGAGTAAGCCTCCCTCGCGCCGGCCCTCGCGGGCCGGCCATCCGAAACCTGACCCCTGTGACGCGCTCGCCAGCCGAGTGCGTCACCGCGTGTTGCACACGGGACGCCAGCCATGATCGCCTTCCTGATCAAGCGCTTCTTCCATGCCCTGCTGGTGATGTTCATCATCAGCGTCATCGCCTTCGCGATCCAGGACAACCTGGGCGACCCCATCCAGCAGATGGTCGGCCAGTCGGTCCCCGAGAGCGAGCGCGAGGCCCTGCGCGAGCAGCTGGGCCTCAATGACCCCTTCCTGGTCCAGTACCTGCGCTTCGCGGGCAATGCCCTGCAGCTGGACTTCGGCTACTCCTACATCTTCAACCAGCCCACCACCGAGGTGATCCTGCGCCACCTGCCGGCGACCCTCGAGCTGGTCTTCGCCACCACCCTGCTGATCGTGCTGTTCTCGGTGCCGATCGGCGTCTACAGCGCGATCCGGCCCCGGGCCTGGCTGTCGCGCTTCTTCATGGGGGTGTCGATCATCGGCATCTCCATCCCGGTCTTCCTCACCGCCATCATGCTGATCCAGCTGTTCGCCATCGGCGTCTCATGGTCGCCCTTCCCCGCCGATACCGGCTGGGGGGCCTGGCTCAACGACCTGGTCAGTACCGAGGGCGGGATGCCGGCCTACGGACGCGGCAACCCGGTGCCCGTGTTCGGCACCTGGGCGACCAACTTTGCCTCCCTCGAGGGCCTCACCTACCTCGTGCTGCCGGCCATCTCGCTGGCCTCGATCATGCTGCCGCTGTTCATCCGCCTGATCCGCGCCGAGATGCTCGAGGTGCTGCAGTCCGAGTACGTGAAGTTCGCGCGCGCCAAGGGCATCTCGCTGCGCCGCATCTACTTCCTGCACGCGCTGAAGAACACCATGCTGCCGGTGATCACCATGGGCGGGGTGCAGATCGGCACCCTGGTGGCCTATACCATCCTCACCGAGACGGTCTTCCAGTGGCCGGGCATGGGGCTGATGTTCCTCAATGCCATCCAGCGTTCCGACGTGCCGCTGATCATTACCTACCTGATGATCGTGGGGCTGATCTTCGTGATCACCAACACCCTGGTCGACCTGATCTACGGCCTGGTCAACCCCACCGTCAAGCTGACAGGGAAACCCGCATGACAACCACGACCCCCCGGGTGGCGAGCCGCTGGTCGCGCTTTCGCGGCTCCTACCTGCTCTACAGCTTCAAGCGTGACCTGATCGCCCAGCTGAGCCTGGTGGTCTTCATCGCCCTGGTCGCCGTGGCGGTGCTGGCCCCGTGGCTGGCGCCCATGAACCCCTATGACCTGGCGCAGATCGACATCATGGCCTCGGAGCTGCCGCCCTTCTGGGTCGAGGGCAGCGACCCGACCTATCTGATGGGCACCGACGCCCAGGGCCGCGACCTGCTCTCCACGATTCTCTACGGCGCCCGGGTATCGCTGATCATCGGCTTCGGTGCGGTGGCCCTCCAGGCGCTGCTGGGCGTCAGCTTCGGGCTGCTCGCCGGCTACCTGGGCGGTCGCGTGGATGCCTTCCTGATGCGCCTGGCCGATATCCAGCTGTCGTTCTCCACCCTGATGGTGGCCATCGTGGTGGGCGCCCTGGTCAAGGCAATCTTCGGCGGCGCCACCTTCAGCGCCTATGCGGTGCCGCTGCTGGTGCTGATCATCGGCCTGGCCGAATGGCCCCAGTACGCGCGCACGGTGCGCGCCTCGGTGCTGGCCGAGCGCCACAAGGAGTATGTCGATGCGGCCCGGGTGATGGGCTTCACCAGCCGGCGGATCATGTTCCGCCATATCCTGCCCAACACCCTGTCGCCGATCTTCGTCATCTCCACGGTCCAGGTGGCCAACGCCATCATCTCCGAGGCGGCGCTCTCCTTCCTGGGCCTCGGCATGCCCGAGACGCAGCCGTCGCTGGGCTCGCTGATCAAGTCCGGCTTCGACTACCTGCAGTCGGGCTCCTGGTGGATCACCCTCATCCCCGGCCTGGTGCTGGTGGTGCTGGTGCTGGTGATCAACCTGCTCGGCGACTGGCTGCGCGACGTCCTCAACCCGCGACTCTACAAGGGCTGAACCATGGCACTCCTCGACGTAAACCATCTCGACGTGCGCTTCGCCCTTCGCCGCGGCGATGTCCAGGCGCTGCGTGACGTCAGCTTCAGCCTCGAGCGCGGCGAGCGCCTGGGGATCGTGGGCGAGTCCGGCGCCGGCAAGTCGGTGGCGGCCTTCAGCCTGCTCAACCTGATCGCCAAGCCGGGCTACATCGCCGGCGGCAGCATCCACTTCGACGGCCGGGACCTGACCCGGATGAGCGACCGGGCGCTGCGCCATGTCCGCGGCCACCGCATGTCGATGATCTTCCAGGATCCGATGATGACCCTGAACCCGGTGCTCTCCATCGGCGACCAGATGGTCGAATGCCTCAAGGCCCACCGGCGCATCTCGACCCGCGAGGCCCGGGCGATCGCCCTGCGCAAGCTCGAGCAGGTGCAGATCCCCTCGCCCGCGGCGCGCCTGGACCAGTATCCCCACGAGCTCTCCGGCGGCATGCGCCAACGGGTGATCATCGCCATCGCCCTGCTGCTCGATCCCGACATCATCATCGCCGACGAGCCCACCACCGCGCTGGACGTGACCATCCAGGCCGAGATCATGGCGCTGCTGCTGGAGCTCTGCGAGAAGCACAACGTCGGCCTGATCCTGATCACCCACGACCTGGGCGTGGTCAGCCAGGTCACCCAGCGCATGCTGGTGATGTACGCCGGACGAGTGATCGAGCAGGGTCCGACCCGGGAGATCATCAACGCCCCCCAGCATCCCTACACCCAGGGGCTGATCAACGCCCTGCCCCAGATGGCCACCCCGGGCAGCCGGCTGAACCAGATCCCCGGCAGCATGCCCTCGCTGGACAACCTGCCGAGCGGCTGCGCCTTCCACCCGCGCTGCGGCTTCGTCGAGCGCGCCGATGGCACCACCCGCCGCGCCTGCATCGACGAGGTGCCCGGTTTCGTGACCTCCGGCAACTGCCGGGTCGCCTGTCACATGGTCGCCGAGATGCTCGACCGCGAACGCATCCCGGCCGAGGAGATTCGCTGATGAGTTCCACCGCCCCCGCCCAAGCCCCTGGCCAGGCCCCCGAGGCGGCCAGCCCCCTGCTGGAGATCCGCGGGCTGGAGAAGCACTTCTCGCTCTCCGGGGATTTCCTCGAGCAGCTCAAGTTCAGGAAGGGCCGGATCGTCCGCGAGCAGAAGCACGTGCATGCCATCAACGGCGTCGACCTGGATATCCAGCGCGGCGAGGCGCTCTGCGTGGTTGGCGAGTCCGGCTGCGGCAAGTCCACGGTGGCCCGCACCGTGATGGGCCTGCTCCACCCCAGTGCCGGCGAGATCCGCTACGACGGCCAGCGCATCGACGACCTCTCCCACAAGGCGCTGATGCCCTACCGCCGGCGCATGCAGATGATCTTCCAGAACCCCTATGCCTCGCTCAATCCGCGGATGACCATCCAGCAGACCCTGGAGGAACCGATTCGGCTGCACCACCCGGACTGGTCACCTCAGCGCGTCAAGCAGCAGGTGGCCGAGGTGATGGCCTCGGTGGGCATCGCGGCCGACTGGGGGGCACGCTACGGCCACGAGTTCTCCGGCGGCCAGCGTCAGCGCATCGCCATCGCCCGCGCCCTGGCCGTCGACCCGGAGTTCATCGTCGCCGACGAGCCGATCTCGGCGCTGGACGTGTCGATCCAGGCCCAGGTGCTGAACCTGCTGATGGAGGCCCAGCAGCAGCGCAACCTGACCTACCTGTTCATCACCCATGACCTGGCGGTGGTCGAGCACTTCGGTACCCGGGTCGCGGTGATGTACCTGGGGCGAGTCTGCGAGGTGGCCCCGACGGCGACGCTCTTCGCCCGGCCGCGACACCCCTACACCCAGGCCCTGATGTCGGCGATTCCGCGCCTGGAGGACGACCGGCCCCAGCACATCCGCCTGGAGGGGGAAGTGCCCACGCCGGTCAACCTGCCCTCGGGCTGCGTCTTCCACGGCCGTTGCCCCCATGCCGATGAGCGCTGCCGGCGCGAGATCCCGGCGCTGATCGCCACCGCCGACGGCGGCCAGGTCGCCTGTCACGCGGTGGAGGAAGGGCGCATCGACTGAGGCCCGCCACGCTATGGCACAATGCCGGGGCCGAGACACGGCCGCGGCACGCACGAGGACCGACATGGAACTGCGCTGGCTGGAAGACTTCATCGCCCTGGCCCGGACCCAGCACTTCTCCCGGGCGGCGGAGGAGCAGAACGTCACCCAGCCGACCTTCTCGCGACGCATCAAGCTGCTCGAGGAGGAGATGGGCACCACCCTGGTCAATCGCCAGACCCTGCCGCTGTCGCTGACACCGGCCGGGGAGGAGTTCCTCGGCCTTTGCCAGGAGGTCACCCGACGGGTGGCGGCGACCCGGCAGCGGCTGGTTCACCTGGCCGAGGAACAGGCCGGACAGCTGCGGCTGGCGGCGCCGCAGAGCCTGCTGGCGCACTTCCTCCCCGGGTGGCTCGCCGGCTGGGCCTCGCCGCCCCCGCTGACGCCCTACCTGCGTGCCACCGGCTGGCTGGCCAGCGACTTCTTCGAGGCCCTGGCCCGCGACGAGTGCGACCTGGTCCTCTGCTACTGGCCGGCCGGCGCCTGCCCGCTCATGCCCGAGACCGAGGGGCTCGCCCATCACTGCCTGGGCCACGAGCGAATGATCCCGACCTCGCTGCCCGAGGCCGACGGCCGCCCGCGTTTCGCGCTTCAGGCCGGGGCCCGCTTCACCCTGCCACTGATCGCCTACCATCCCCGCGGGCTGATCGACCTGGCCCTGCGCAGCCACCTGGATGAGCTGCCCGGGGCACCGCGCTTCAGGGTGCTCCACGAGAGCATCCAGAGCGGCAACATCCGCGAGCTGGTCGGCCTGGGCTATGGCCTCGGCTGGCTGCCCGAACGCACCGTGCGCGACGACCTGGCCGCCGGCCGCCTGGTGCGGGCCGGCGATGCGCGCTGGGAGGTGCCTCTCGAGATCCGCCTCTTCCGCCGGCGCGGTCACGGCCCTGTCGTCCTGGAGGCCCTCTGGGAGGCGCTCGCCGGCGGCGCCGCCCATCCCCGTTACACGCCGATCCCCTCACCGGAGTCCCCATGACCGCTCCTGTCACGCCCTCACGGCTCGCCCCCCTGCAACGCCACCACCTGGCGTCCCTGCAACGGGCCTACAGCGAGGTGCTCACGCGCCTCGGGCTCGACGGCGTCCTGCTCTACAGCGGCCACCCCCGCCGTCACTTCGCCGACGACCAGGAGGCGAGCTTCGCCGCCTATGGCCACTTCATGCACTGGACCGGCCAGGCCGACCTCGCACGCAGCTGGTTGCTGATCCAGCCGGGCCAGCGACCCAGGCTCAAGGTCCATGCCCCGGACGACTTCTGGCACCTGCCGGCCCACCTGCCCGACGAGGCCTGGGTGGAGACCTTCGACATCGAGATGGGCCGCGACGATGCCCCGCCGGCCCTGCCGGCCGGTCGCTTCGCCGTGCTCGGTGACGTGTCGGCGACGCTCGCCGAGGCGCTCGGTGCCGACCGCAACCCTCCGGCCCTGGTGGGTGCGCTGGACGAGGGCCGCGTCCGCAAGAGCGACTACGAGATCGCCTGCCTGGGCGACGCCAACCGGCAGGCCATGGCCGGCCATCGCGCCGCACGGGATACGTTCCTGGACGGTGGCGCCGAGCTCGATATCCAGCTCGCCTACCTGGGCGCCTCCCGCCAGCGCGAGACGGCCCTGCCCTATGCCAGCATCGTCGGGCTCAACGCCCACGGCGGCGTGCTGCACTACCAGCACTACGACAGCGTCCCTCCCTTGAGGCGGCACAGCCTGCTGCTCGACGCCGGCCATCGCCAGCGCGGGTATTGTGCCGACATCACCCGCACCTGGGCGGGGCCCGATGCCGTCCCCGCCTTCGCGGCGCTGATCGAGGGGGTCACGTCGCTGCAACGCCAGCTGATCGGCGAGCTGGCGCCAGGGGTCGACTATGTCGCGCTGCACCGGCGCATGCACCGGGGCCTGGGAGAGCTGCTGGCCGACCAGGGCCTGGTGCACTGCACGCCCGAGGCGGCGGTGGACCAGGGCATCACCCGGGCCTTCTGTCCCCATGGCCTGGGCCATTCGCTGGGCCTGCAGGTCCATGACGTGGCCGGCCGGGCGGACGGTGCGGGGCGGCCATTGCCGCCGCCCGAGGCAGACCCCGCCCTGCGCCTGACCCGGGAACTGGAGGCCGGCATGGTGGTCACCATGGAACCCGGACTCTACGTGATCCCCATGCTGCTGGCTCCGCTCAGGGAGGGCGCGGCGGGCCGCGACATCGACTGGCCGCGGGTCGAGCGCCTGGCCGACCACGGCGGCATCCGCATCGAGGACAACCTGGTGATCACACCCACCGGCCATGACAACCTGACCCCGCCCGAGTGACCCGCCGATGGACGCGACCTGGCACGCTGCCGACTTCCGCCCGCCCCCGGGGCTTTCCAACCGGCACGTCCAGACCCTGCTGCCCCGCTGCCTGCCGCGACCGGCGGTCGATGCCGACACCGAGATCCTCGAGCTGCCGGACGGGGACTTCGTCGAGCTGGCCTGGGCGCGACCGCAGCCTGACCGGGCCGACGCGCCCATCCTGCTGCTCTTCCACGGGCTCGAGGGCTCGCTGGCATCGCCCTATGCCCGCCAGCTGCTGCACGCCGCCGCTGGCCTCGGCTGGCGTGCGCTGCTCATGCACTTTCGCGGCTGCGGGGCCATGCCCAATCGCCAGCCCCGGGCCTACCACAGCGGCGACACCGCAGATGCCTACTGGCTGATCGGCCAGCTGGCCCATCGCTATCCCCGCGCCCTCAAGGTCGCCGCCGGGGTCTCCCTGGGGGGCAACATGCTGGTCAAGCTCGTCGCGGAACAGGGTGGCGACGGGCTCGACCTGGCCGGCGCCATCGTCATCAGCGCGCCGCTGGAGCTCTCGGCCTGTGCCGACACCCTGCGCCATGGCTTCGCCCGGATCTACGAGCGACACCTGCTCGGCTCGCTGAAGCGCAAGATGGCCCCTCGCCTGGCCCGTGGCGAGCTGCCGCTTTCGCTCTCGCCACGGGAGCTCGACGCCCTGGCGAGCCTGCGCGCCTACGACGAGGCCGTGACGGCCCCCCTGCACGGCTTCGGCGGCGCCGAGGACTACTACCGCCGCGCCTCCGCCGGCCGCCTGCTCGGCGAGGTCGAGCTGCCGATGCTGATCCTGCATGCCGACGACGACCCCTTCATGCCGCCGGCGCTGTTCGAGAGGCTGCCGGCGCCCTCCCCCTCAGTGCGCGTGGAGCTCGCCCGCCAGGGGGGCCATGTGGGCTTCGTGGAGTGGCGCGGCGGAGGCCTGCACTCCTGGCTGGCCCGCCGGGTCGCCCGCCAGCTCGAGGCGTGGGGGCGCCCCGAGGGGCTGGCGGGCTGGTCCACGGGGCAGGCGATCAGCCGATCGGGCAGCTGACGCCGGTCCCCTTCAGGCCGCAGTAGCCCCCGGGGTTCTTCGCCAAGTACTGCTGGTGGTACTCCTCGGCGTAGTAGAAGGCCTCGAGGGGCTCGATCTCGGTGGTCACGGGGCCCGTGCCGCTGCGCGACAGCGCCTCGCCGTAGGCCTCGCGACTGCGTTCGGCCGCCTCGCGCTGGCCAGGGGTGGTGGTGAGGATGATCGAGCGGTACTGGCTGCCGATGTCATTGCCCTGGCGGTGACCCTGGGTCGGGTCATGGGCCTCCCAGAACACCCGCAGCAGGGTCTCCAGGTCGACCCGGCGGGGGTCGAAGACCACCCGCACCACCTCGGCATGGCCGGTGCGTCCGCTGCAGGTCTCCTCGTAGGTGGGATTCGGGGTCACGCCGCCGGCGTAGCCCACCGCGGTGACGTGCACGCCCGGCAGCTCCCAGAAGAGCCGCTCGGCTCCCCAGAAGCAGCCCAGGCCCAGCACGATCTCTTCCATGCCCTCGGGCCAGGGGGGCTGCATGGCCTGGCCGTTGACCAGGTGGGTCCCGCTGATCGGCAGCGGCGTGTCGCGCCCCTGGGGCGCGTGGTCGGGATGCAGTGGCATGGGTGGGGCTCCATCGTCCGGTGGATTGTCCGCCTGGCATGGCGGGGTCGTGTCATGGGCTCGGGGGGTTGCCCGGCAGGCTGATACGGTAGACCAGGTCGACCGCCTGGGCCGCCCCCGAGACCGCCTCGAGATAGAGGCTGCGCCACAGCTGGTAGCGCAGGGTGAGCTCGGCGATGGGCGAGAAGACCCCCACCCCGTAGCCGATGCTCAGGCGCTCGGTGAGGTTGCCGGTGACCACCACCTGGCTCTCCTCCCCCGCACCGGCGGTGTCGAGGGTCAGATCGGAGATGCCGAAGGCCTCGCCGATGGCGCCCACGGCGCCGCCGGTCCGCCCCAGGGTGATGCCGATCAGCGCCGAGGTCAGGGCGCCGTCGGCGCCACCGCTGCTGTCCGGAGCGCGGCCGCGCAGCAGGTAGGAGAGCGCGCTGGCCTCGTCCATGGACGGTTCCGAGAATATCTCCAGAGTCGGGGCGCTGGCCGAGCCGGTGACGCGCAGGCCGGCGATCACCTCGTCCTGGGTCGCCGCAGGATTGCGGATCGCCTCGAAGTCGAGCAGCGGCTGTCCCGGGGGACCGCTGAAGAAGATGATCCCCTCTCGGATCAGCAGGTCCTGGCCGAAGGCCCGGAAGCGACCGTCGACCAGGCTGACGTCGCCGAACAGCTGGACCGGCCCGTTCTGCTGGCGCACTTCGAGGTTGCCCGAGAGCCCCGATTCCAGGCCATAGGCCTCCAACTGCATGTCCGGCCCCAGGGAGAGGGTGATCAGGATGTCGGTGGCCATGCCGGCGCGGGCCATGGCCTCGGCGGTGGACTCGCCGGGCTCGCCGTCTGCTTCTGCGGCGTCTTGCGCCTCGGCGGCCCGACGGTCCTGCTCCTCGGTGATGATCACCTCGTCCGGGCTCGGCGCCATGGCCGAGTCGGGCACCTCGCCGGCCTCGAGCCGCGCCCAGGGGATCTCGACCGTCCCGCGCACCCGCAGCCGCTCCGGCGTGGCACGGACCCTCAGGTCGGGGGCCAGGCGCAGGCGCCCGAACTCCGGCAGCACCGCCAGCAGGGGGTCATCGACGGCCTGTAGATCGACGGCGGCCTGCCAGCTCCCCGACGCCGGCCAGCGCGCGTTGCCCGCGATCTCCAGGCGCCCCTCGTCGGCGGCCAGGAAGCCGTCGATGTCGGCCCGATCGCCGGCCAGCTCCACGACCAGCTCCCCGTCGCGCACCTCCAGCGGCAGGTCCAGGCCGCCGGCCCTGAGTCCGGCCAGGGCGAGCCGGCCATCCAGTCGGGGCGCCTCGCGGGTGCCGCCGATGCGGATGTCGCCGTCGAGCCCCCCTTCCAGGGTCTCCAGGCCGGCCGCCAGGGGCCGATAGGGGGCCAGGCGCAGGTCATCGAGGAGCAGCCGGCCGTCGAGCACGCCCTCCCCCAGCGGCTCGTCGATGGCCAGGGCAAGGCGCAGCTCGCCGCTTTCGGCCAGGCCCAGCTCGAGGTCGAGGTCCGCTCGCGCCTCGCTGGCCTCCAGCGCCACTTCCAGCGTGGTGCCGGGGACCGACCAGGGCCGACCATAGGCGTCCTCGCCGGTGACCTCGGCGCGGCTGTCGAGGTCGGCGTCCAGCTGCCAGCGCGCCCCGCCTTCGGACCAGCCGGCCGCCAGGGTGCCGCCGCTCTCGCCGCTGATCCGCCATCCCGGCGGCATGGCGGCATCCGCCAGGTCCATGGGCAGGTCGCGGATCTCGAGCACGGCCCGACCGGTATCTGCCGAGGCCTCCAGCGGCTCGGTCAGGCACAGCTCGCCACCCTGGCGGCGGGTCAGGCAGAAGGGGGCCACCCGCGCCGAGCCGGCGGGCAGGTCAGCGTCGAAGGTCAGCGCCTCGGCGAGGCGGATATCGCCGAAATCGCTGTCGACCTCCAGCGGTGTCAGGGCCCCCCGATAGCGTTCCCGGGCGCCGTCGAGCCCGCCCTCCAGGGCCAGGGCCAGCCGCGACAGCGGCATCTGGTCGCCGCCCTCGGCGGCCAGGCGCAGGACGTGCTCGGAGAGTCGCCCGTCGAGGTCCAGGGTGAGGGCGTCGAGACGCTGGCCACCGGCCTCGAGGCGGCTGACCTCCAGGGCCAGCGCCAGGTCGGGGTCCTCCAGGCCGGCGACCCGGGCCGTCAGGTCGAGCGCCTCCACGGCATTGCCGGCGAAGGCCAGCGAGCGGCCGGTCAGCGCGAGATCGAGCTCCGGCGCCTCCAGGCTGCCCGCCGTGGTGAAGCGTCCGGCCAGGGTCCCGCCGAGACCGGGGTAGAGACTCTCCAGCGCAGGCATGTCCAGGTCGCCAGCCAGGTCCAGGGCCCCGCGGGTCACCTGCCCGGCCACGCTGACCCGGTTGGCGCCCTGGCGGAAGTCCAGGGTCTCGATGTCCCAGCGCATCTCGCTGTCCCCGGCGAGGACGGCCTCGAGGCTCAGCGGCCGGTCATCGAGCACGCCCTGGAGATCCAGCCCCGGCACCTCGAGTCGCCAGCCCGCCTCGTCCTTGACGAAGGACAGCTCGGCGCCGCCGCCCAGGCGACCGTCGAGGCCCTCGACGAAGCGGCCGGGGTCCAGGTTATCAAGCGACAGCGTGGCCTTTACGTCGAGGCCGTCACGCCAGGCGGCCTGGCCGCGGCTGACCAGCACGGCGCCCTGCTGGTTGACCGTCAGCGGTGACCAGCGGAAGTGCTCGAGGTCGCCGCTGCCACTGAGCAGCAGGTCGGTGGGCGGCAGGGACGGGCCCCGGGCAGTGAGCGACACCCGGCTGCGGTAGTCCACCAGGCTGCCCTCCAGATGCACCGCGAGTGCCTCGACCTGCCAGGGCTCGGTGGACGGCTCGCTTGCACCTTCTTCGGGCCCAACCGGCGCCGTCTCGTCTTCTGTCGGGTCCGGCGTGACTTCCCCCTCGCCGGCCGGCGTGGCCTCTGCCCCGGGCAGCGGCCACTGGAGGGCATCGCTCTGCAGCGAGGCGGTAAACGGCAGGGTCGGGTCGAGGGCGTCGAGTCGGGCCACCAGCTGGGCTTCCACCGGCCCCCGGGTGACCAGGTCGACCTCGAGGTCGGCCAGGCTGCCGGCCAGGGCGAGCTCGATGCGCTCCCCCTCCAGCGCCGGCATCCGCTCCGGCAGGTAGAGGTCGGCGGCCAGCCGGGCCTCCAGGGGATAGTCGTCGCGAAGCGCCACGCGGGCCTTCAGCTCGGCATCCGCATCGGCGGTGGCCACCGCCAGGGTGTCGATCTCGACCTCCTGGCCGCGGGCGCTGAGGCGCAGCAGCAGCTGCTCCACGCCATACTCGACCGACCCGGCAATCGCGAAGTCCTCGATGGCGAGTTCCGGCACCTCCACCGCCATGGGCAGGGTCACCTCGGGGAGCACGCGTCGCGGCCGTTCCTCCAGCGGCAGGTCGGCGAGCCCCTCCAGCTCGGCGGCGGCTCCGGCCGGCAGCGGTGAGCGAACGGCGATGGCCGCATCGATGGCCGCCGCCGTGAGCCGCGGACCCTCCTGCTCGGCCTCGCTCAGGGCCAGGCGAGTGCCCGCCGAGAGCGGCAGGGTCAGGCGCGTGCCGGCCAGCCGGGTGGGCAGCAGGGCCAGGGTGCCCTCCTCCGCCCGGAGGCCGGTGGTGAAGGAGGCCCAGGTCAGCCGGGTGCCGTCGGCGAGCTGCAGGGTCACATCCCTCAGCGACAGCTCGCGCAGTTCCACCGGGAAGGGCAGCTGGACCTCCTCGAGGGGCGCGCCGGCCTCCTCCTGCGCCTCCCCCTCCGGCTCGGCGTCCGAGCCGGCCAGGCGGATATCGGCGCCCTCCACGGCCAGCCGGTCGAGACACAGCCGGCCCTGCAGCACGCACTCCTCGGACCAGGCCAGTTCGAAGCGGCTCAGGGCGATACGGGCCGCGCCGGCCTCCAGGCGAAGATCATGCAGCACCAGGCGGTCCAGCGGGGCGCCCTCCACGCCGCCCAGCTCGTAGAACCCGCGCTTGGCGCCCTGCTCGAGCAGCACGCCGGTGCCCCAGGGCGAGAGCGCCAGGCCCAGCAGCAGCAGCACCAGGCCCAGCAGCCACAGCGGCAGGACGATCAGCAGTCGGGCCAGGGCCCAGGTCAATGCACGGGGTCTCAAGATGGGGACTCTCAGAATTCCGGACCGATGGCGAAGTGGATGCGATAGGCATCATCCACGTCGAAGGGATGGGCGACATCGAGGCGGATCGGGCCGACCGGGGAGATCCAGCGCACCCCCAGGCCGGCCCCGGTCTTCAGCTCGCTCGGGCCCCAGTCGCTGAAGGCATCGCCGGTGTCGATGAAGCTCGCCGCCCACCACTTGCCGGTGATGCGGCGCTGGGCCTCGAGGCTCGCGGTGAACAGCTGCTCGCCGCCCAGCAGGCGGCCCTCGTCGTCCTCGGGCGCGAGGCTCTCGTAGGCGTAACCGCGTACGCTGCGATCGCCACCGGTGAAGAAGCGCAGCGAGGGCGGCACGTCCTCGAAGTCATCGGTGGTGACGCTGCCAACGCCGACCCGGCCCACGAAGCGGTTGTTATCACCGAGCATGCGGATCCATTCGCTGTCGCCGGTGAGGCGCAGGAACTCGGCGGCGGAGCCCCACCAGTCGCTGGAATACTCCACGGCCAGGCGCTGGCGATCGCCCCAGGTGGGAAAGGTGGGATTGCGGGAACGCGTACGCGACCAGCTGATGCCGGGGTAGAGCAGCAGCACCTGGTTGGAGACGCCGGCCTGGGTAAAGTCCTCGTAGGTGCCGCGCAGGTAGAGGGTCTGCTCCCAGCCGTTGTCGAACACCCAGCGACGGGCCGCCTCCACAGTGCTCTCCAGGGTCCGGGTGTCCTCGTTGTCCTTGTTGCGCAGGCCGTACTGGAAGCGATAGCTGTCACGCAGCGGGTCGGCCAGCGGCAGAGTATAGACCCCGGTGAACTGCTGCTCCGGCCCCGAGAGGTAGAGGTCGTGATCCAGGCCGTGGCCATAGCGGTTGATCCAGGGCTGGTCCCAGGTGAAGCGCAGGCGGGGACCCACGTCGGTGGCATAGCCCACCCCCACCTCGAACTGGTGGCGATCGGCGGGCGTCACCACCACGTCGATGGGCACCTCCGGGACGGCCGGGTGATGCAGGCCAGCGGCCGCCACCAGTGCCTCGGGGGCGATCCGCGGCCCCCGGTCGGCGACGGGCGTGACGCCCTCGACGTCCAGCGACTGCCACCAGCCCGGCTCGGCATCCGGCAGCGCCAGTCGGGCCAGCTCCCGGTCGAGACGCGGGCGCACGTTCACCGAGGCGAACCACTCGGTCTGGCCCAGGCGCTGGTTGAACCTGGCCACCTTGCTCGCCAGGTAGGGCTCCCCGCTGGCGAAGGGGGCCAGCGCCTCCAGTCGTGAGGTCTCGATATGGTGGCCCTGGAAGGTCACGTCACCGAAGCGATGGCGCTGGCCGCTCTCCAGCGCCAGGTAGAGCCGGGCGCTGTTGGCGTAGGGTCTGACCTCCATCCGCCGGTCGGCGTAGCGCCAGTCGAAGTAGCCGCGCTCGAGGGAGAGGTTCGCCAGTTGGCTGCGCAGGCTGTCGAAGGGGGCATGGCGCAGGCGATCCCCCTCCGAGAGGGGAAAGGCCTCGATTGCCTCGGTGAAGGGGGCATCATCGGCGGCGTCGCCGGTCACGGAGAGCGACAGGACCTCGATGCGCACCGGCTCGCCCGGGCTGATGGCGAGCGTCACCCGGGTCGGGTCCTCGGGGTCGTCGAAACGCGGCTCGATCCGCGGCGAGTAGTAGCCGTAGACCCTCAGCGCCTCGCTGCTGCGCCGCAGCACCTCGCTCTCCAGGCGCTCGGGGCTGTACTGCTCGGCCTCCAGCCCGTCGAGATAGAGGCGGACGTTCTCCGCCAGCGGGTCCTCGATGCCCTCGATGCGGGTCTCGAGGGCCAGGGCGCCGGGCGCCAGGCCCAGGCAGACTGCCGCCGTCCCCAGGCGTGTGAACACGCGATTATCCATAGGTACCGCTTCCTGACTGGCGACATGTCACTGGCGAAGGGCCTCGAGCTGGGCGCTCGTGGCGAGCTGCGCCTGGCGCAGCTCGCGCAGCCCGGACTCGACCTCCCTGAGCCGGTTGTCCAGCGTCTCTGTTCGTTCCTGGGCATCATCGCGTGATCCCGCCAGGGCTTCAACGTCGTCCGCGAGCTCCGACAGCCCCTCCTCCATGGCAGCCAGGCGCGACTGCTGCATGTCGCGCTGGTCGGCGAGGCGCCCCTCCAGCTCCTCCAGCGCCGTGGCCAGGGTCTCGCGGCGCTCGACCTCCGTCTCCCGGGCATCGTCGAGCGCGGCCAGCCGCTCGCGCAAGGCGGCTCGCCCCTCCTCGCCCGCCCTCTCCAGGGCATCCAGGGAGCTGCGCGTCGCGGCCAGGGTCGCGGCCAGGGTATCGTCCCGGGCTTCGCTCTCCTCGCCAAGGGCGTCGAGACTGTCCTCGAGGGAGGCCACCGCCTCCTCGAGGGGCGCCAGGCGCTCCTGCTGACGGCTCTCGAGCGTGGCCAGGCGCTGGTCGATGACCGCGTCGACCTCCGCCTCCAGGTTGGCCAGCTCGTCCAGGCGCTCCTGCAGGGTGGTGAGGGCCTCCCCCCGACCCGCTTCCGCGTCGAAGCGCGCATGCACGTTGGAGAGCTCGCCGCTGACCCGGGCGAGTTCGGCCTGCAGCCGGATGCGCTCCTGCCAGCCGGCCCAGGCCAGGGCGGCACCGGCGGCGAGGAGCAGCAGCACCAGCAGCCACAGGGGCCACACCCGCGGCGGTGGGGGCTGCCGCCAGCGTGGCGCCGACAGGCTGGCATCCGGGTCCGGTACGATCGGCCGGGTGTACCGGGGGGGATCCGGGCGCTCTGCCATGTCGAACTCCTTCTCTGGGGAACGGGGGGTCCGGGGCCCGGTCGATTGGCGCCCCCGGGACCGGGTGCTATGATGCCGCGACAGCACCGACACATCGTCCTGATAGTGTAAGGTTTTTTGTCATCGGAACGCACGGGGTCCGTCAACGCCAGCTGACGGACCTTGAACCCCGACGTTCCGATGCCGCACCATGGGGTGCTGTACCGAGACCGCTGACGACAAGGAGAGATTCGATGGCATTCGAACTGCCCGCACTGCCTTACGAGAAGAACGCGCTGGAACCGCACATCTCCGCCGAGACCCTCGAGTATCACTACGGCAAGCACCACCAGACCTACGTGAACAAGCTCAACGAGCTGACCGACGGCACCGACGATGCCAACAAGTCCCTCGAGGAGATCATCAAGTCCTCCTCCGGCGGCCTGTTCAACCAGGCGGCCCAGGTCTGGAACCACACCTTCTACTGGCACTGCCTGTCGCCCAACGGTGGCGGTGAGCCGAGCGGCGCGCTGGCCGAGGCCATCAATGCCAAGTTCGGATCCTTCGACAAGTTCAAGGAAACCTTCAACGCCCAGGCCGCGGGCAACTTCGGCTCCGGCTGGACCTGGCTGATCAAGACCGACGACGGCGGTGTCGACATCGTCAACACCAGCAACGCCGACACGCCCATCGCCCATGGCCAGACCCCGCTGCTGACCATCGACGTCTGGGAACACGCCTACTACATCGACTATCGCAACGCGCGTCCCAAGTACCTCGAGAACGTCTGGAGCGTGCTCAACTGGGACTTCGTCGCCCAGAACTTCAGCTGATCACCCGGCGCCGAGGCGCTGAACGCAAGCGGCCCCGCCAACTGGCGGGGCCGCTTGCGTTGGTCGCCCCGCATCGGGGCGACCGGGGTCACGAGCGCCGGTTAGGGATCGGCGCGACGCCCGATCCCGCGGTAGTGCATGCCGCAGGCGGCGACATGGGCGGGGTCGTAGATATTGCGCCCGTCGAGCAGCAGCTTCTCGCCGAGCCGCTCGGCCAGCCGTGGCCAGTCGGGGTTCCAGTAGGCCTTCCACTCGGTGACCAGCATCAGCGCATCGGCCCCCTCGCAGGCCTCCAGGGGATCCCCCCGGAACACCTCGAGCAGCGGGTGCTCGCCGACCTCGGCCAGCACGGCCGGGATTGCCGCCGGGTCATGCAGGCGGACTGTCACGCCCTGGGCCCAGAGGGCGCGCAGCAGGGTGAGCACCGGCGCCTGGTCGATGCGGGCGGTGCCGGGCTTGAAGGCCGCCCCCCAGATCGCCACCCGGCGCCCCTCGAGGCGGCCGTGGAAGTGCGCCCAGAGCTTGCGGAACAGCGTCTCCTTCTTGTGCTCGTTGATGTCGAGGACCTGGTCGAGCAGCGCCGAGTGGCGCCCGCTCGCCGACTGGACGTCGGCCAGGCGCATCAGGTCGCGGGAGAAGTTGGGGCCGCCGAAGCCGCAGCCGGGATAGAGGTACTCGTAGCCGATGCGCGAGTCGGCGCCCATGCCCTGGCGGACGTACTCCACGTCGACCCCCAGGCTGTCGGCCAGCCCGGCGATGTCGTTCATGTAGCTGATGCGCGTGGCGAGCATGCCGTTGATGGCCAGCTTGGTGAGCTCCGCGGCGCGCCGCGGCATGCGCTGGAACACCTCGCGGCGGCGGTTGAAGGCGCGCAGCAGCTCGCGCACCTGGCGCTCGGCGCCGTCGTCGTCGCAGCCCAGCAGCCAGCGGGAGGGCCGCGTGAAGGTCTCCCAGGCGCGCCCCTCCTCGAGCAGGTCGGCCAGGGCCACCGCCCGGCAGCCGTCGAGGCGTGACTCCAGCTGCTCGGTCTCGCCCACCGGGAAGGTGGAGTTGTTGACCAGCACCGCCCCCGGGCAGAGCCCGGCCATCAGGCGCTCAACGCTGTCGGCCGCGTCCTGGCGCTGGTCCGGGGAGACGGCGAGCCACAAGACGTCGAAGGGCTCGCCATCGACGGCGTCCCCCTCGTCGGCCACCAGGCGCAGGCTGCCCTGACCCAGCCCCTCCTCCAGGCGTCGCATCAGCTCCGGTTCGCTGGTCAGCCAGCCGCTGGCGGAGAGCGTGGACCAGTCGGCCGAGGCATGGGGCAGCCAGGTCACCCGGTGGCCGACCCAGGAGAGCGCCGCCGCGGCGGTGGCGGCGGCCAGTTCGCTACCGTGGATCAGTACCCGCATGGGCCTCACTCCTCTCCGGCGTAGCGTGTCAGCAGCTCGCGGAACCCCTGGCCATAGCGGGCGTGGCGGCGGCCATAGGCGAGGATTGCCTCCAGGTAGCCCAGCTGGTGGCCGCAGTCGTAGGTCTTGCCGCGCATCCGCCAGGCATCCACGCCCTCCTCGCGACGCAGGGTCTCGATGGCATCGGTGAGCTGGATCTCGTTGCCGGCCCCCGGCGGGGTATCGGCGAGCAGCGAGAAGATCCGTCCCGGCAGCACGTAGCGACCGATCACCGCCAGGTTGGAGGGCGCCTCGTCGACGGGCGGCTTCTCCACCACCCCCGCGATGGGCCGTGACTCGCCGGGCCCGGGGAGCTCGCCGCCGGTGTCGACGATGCCGTACTTGTGGACCATGTCGTGGGGCACCTCCTCGACCATCAGCTGGCTGTGGTGGCTGGCCTCGAAGGAGGCGATCATGCCGGCCAGGTCGTTGGGCTCGATGCCCTCGTCGTCGACCAGCACGTCGGGCAGCAGCACCGCGAAGGGCTCGTCGTCGCCCACCACCGGACGCGCGCAGAGCACGGCATGGCCCAGGCCCAGCGGCTCGGGCTGGCGCACGCTGATGATGTTGACGTCGGCGGGGACGATGGAGCGCAGCTCCTCCAGCAGCTCCGTCTTGCCCTTGGCCTCGAGGCTCGCCTCGAGCTCGAAGTGCTTGTCGAAGTGGTTCTCGATGGCGCTCTTGGTGCCATGGGTCACCAGCACGATGTCGCGAATGCCGGCGGCGACGGCCTCCTGGACCACGTACTGGATCACCGGCCGGTCGACGATGGTGATCATCTCCTTGGGGATGGCCTTGGAGGCCGGGAGACAGCGTGTGCCGAACCCGGCAACGGGAAGAACAGCCTTGTTGATCATGGTGCGGTCCCTGTCACTGTTGAGGATGTGGCCCCGGGGAAAGCGTGGGAATGCCCTCCCGGGAGCGGGTACAATACCTCATGATACCGGACCGAGCCTGGCCTGCCAGAGTGTCAGGTCGGCGACACCATGGAGAGAGCAGATGAGTGCAAGCCACCCGGAAGCGGACAACGTCGACCAGGCCGAGATTGCCAAGTTCGAGGCCCTGGCCGACCGCTGGTGGGACCCGCAGGGCGAGTTCAAGCCCCTCCACGACATCAACCCGCTGCGCCTGGACTTCATCGATGCCCGGGCGGGGCTGGCCGGGCGACGGGTGCTCGACGTGGGCTGCGGCGGCGGCATCCTGGCCGAGGCCATGGCCCATCGTGGCGCCGAGGTCACCGGCATCGACCTCGGGGAGGCACCGCTGGCCGTGGCCCGCCAGCACGCCCGGGAGAGCGGGGTGGCCATCGGCTACCGCCACGTCAGCGTCGAGGAGACGGCCGCGGCCCATCCCGGCGAGTTCGACGTGGTGACCTGCCTGGAGATGCTCGAGCACGTGCCGGATCCTGGCTCGGTCGTGCGCGCCTGCGCCACCCTGGTCAAGCCCGGCGGCCAGGTGTTCTTCTCGACCCTGAACCGCAACCCCAAGGCCTATGCGCTGGCGGTGCTCGGCGCCGAGTACCTGCTGCGCCTGCTGCCGCGGGGCACCCACGACTACAGCCGCTTCATCCGCCCCTCGGAGCTGGCGGCCTGGTGCCGTGAGGCGGGGCTGGACGTGCGCGAGCAGAGCGGCCTGGTCTTCCATCCACTGACCCGTCGCTACGCCCTGTCGACGAGCGATGTCTCGGTCAACTACCTGATGCACTGTCGCCGGGAGGCGACGTGATGGCCGCACGGCCTCCCCGGGCCCTGCTCTTCGACCTGGACGGCACCCTGATGGACACCGCGCCGGACCTGGCACGAGCCACCAACGCCCTGCGCCATCACCACGGGCTACCCGCCCTGCCCTACCCGGTGATCCGTGCCCAGGTCTCCAACGGCGGCAGCGCCCTGGTGACCCTGGCCCTGGGGCTCGCCCAGGAGGCCGAGGGCCATGGCGAGGCGCGCGCCTTCCTGCTCGAGGCCTATGGACGGGCGGTGGCCGAGGAGAGCCGGGTCTTCTCCCCGCTGGATCGACTGCTGGCCGACTGGGAGGCTCGCCAGCGCCCCTGGGGGATCGTCACCAACAAGCCCAGGGCCTATGCCGCGCCGCTGGTCGAGGCCCTGGGGCTGGCCCCCGGCGCCCTGCTCTGTGCCGACGACCTGCCGGTCAAGAAGCCCGATCCCGAGCCCCTGAGGGAGGCCGCGCGTCGCCTGAGAGCGACACCGTCGGAGTGCTGGTATGTCGGCGATCATCGGCGTGACATGCAGGCGGCACGCGCCGCCGGCATGGCCGCGGTGGCGGTGGGCTACGGCTATATCGAGGCGGGAGACGACTACCGGGAGTGGCCGGCCGACCTGTGGTTCGATACCGCCGAGGCCCTGGTGGCGGCACTGCACGGCGCCAGGCGGGACGGGTGAGCGGGCCCCGGGCGTCCCCGGGGCGCCGCCCTCACCCCTGTTTCGGCGGCTGGGCGTCGAACTGCTCGCCGTTGTGGCCGCGGCTGTCCGGCCCCATCAGCCACAGGTAGGTGGGCATGATCTCTTCCGGGGCGCGCAGCGTCATCTCGTTCTCCCCGGGATAGGCACTCTTGCGCATGGCGGTGCGTGTCGCCCCGGGGTTGAGGCTGTTGACGCGCAGCGTGCCCAGGTGCTCGACCTCGTCGGCCAGCACCTCGACGAAGCCCTCGGTGGCGAACTTGGACACCGCGTAGGCCCCCCAGTAGGCCCGGCCGCGGCGCCCCACGCTCGAGGAGGTGAACACCACCGAGGCGTCCGGCGAGCTCTTCAGCAACGGCAGCAGGGCCTGGGTCATCCAGATCGGGCCGTTGATGTTGACCTGCATCACCTGCTCCCAGAGCTCGGGGTTGTACTGCTCGAAGGGCGTGATGCGGCCGAGGATGCCGGCGTTGTGCAGGATGCCGTCGAGACGGCCGAACTCCTTGTCGAGGGTCTCGGCCATGTCATGGTAGTCCTTGAGCGTGGCCCCCTCGAAGTTGAGCGGGAAGATCGCCGGCTGGGGCCCCCCGGCGGCCTCGATCTCGTCGTAGACCTTCTCCAGCTTGGCGATGGTGCGCCCCAGCAGGATCACGGTGGCCCCATGGCCGGCGAAGGCCAGGGCCGCGGCGCGACCGATGCCGTCGCCGGCACCGGTCACCAGGATGATGCGGCCCTCGAGCAGGTCGGCCGGGGACTGGTAGTCGATCTTGCAGGTCATCACGTCTCCTCTGTCCCTCAATTCCCTGCCTGGCGAAGGAAGTCGTCGGCCAGGCCGGCGGCGCTGCTGTCGGGGTGCTCCTCACGCACGCGGTCGAGCAGCGCCCGGCTCTCCTCGGGACGCCCCCGGCGCGCCTCGAGCAGCCCCAGCTTGTAGAGGGCATCGGGCACCTTGCTGCTCTCCGGGAAGTCCTGCAGGACCCGCCGGAAGGCGGCATCGGCGGCCTCCAGATCGCCCTCGGCCGAGTAGAGCTCGCCGAGCCAGTAATGGGCGTTGGCGGTCAGGCGGCTGTCCGGGTGCTGGGTCACGAAGGACTCGAAGGCCCCGATGGCCTGGCCGAACTCCCGGGCCTGGACGTGCGAGAAGGCCGTCTGGTAGGCCGACTGCACGGCGGGGTCGTCGCCGCTCGGCGGGGGGGTCTCGGCGACCTGGCGGGCGCTCTCCTCGTCTACCGTCGAAGCAGCCTGGTCGACGCCACTGCCCGCCGCCATCAGGCGATCCTCGATGTCCAGGTATTGCTGGCGAGTCTGGCGGCGCAGCTGCTCCAGCTGGTGGCGCAGCTCCTCCACCTGGCCGCGCAGCTGGCGGATCTCCTCCTGGTGCTGCTGGACCTGGTTGAAGATCACCAGGCTGCCGCCGGCCTCCTCGCGGGTGGCCGCCTGGTCATAGAAGCCGCCGGACCCCGACCGCCCGGTAAGGTCCTCGATCACCGGCTGTTGTGCCAGGGCCGGTGCCACTACGGTCAGCGGGAGCACCAGGGCTCCCGCGCCGCACAGTCCCTTCAGACCGTGTCTCATCGTTCTCTCCCTCGTCGTGTCGTGCCCGCTCAGTAGGCGAAGACCACCCGACGGTTCTGGGCGTAGGCCTGCTCGTTCTGGCCACGTGCCGCGGGCCGCTCCTCGCCGTAGCTGACCACCTCGACCTGGGAGGGCGACACGCCCTGGACGTTGAGGTAGCGCTCGACGGCACCGGCGCGGCGCTCGCCCAGCGCCAGGTTGTACTCGCGAGTGCCTCTCTCGTCGGTGTGGCCCTGCAGGACAACGCTGGCGTTGGGGTTGCTCTGCAGGAAGCGGGCATGGGCGGTCAGCACCGGCTCGAACTCGCTGCGGATGGTATCGCTGTCGTACTCGAAGTAGATGGTGCGGGTCTCCGGGATACGGCCGTCGGCATCGGCCATCTGGCCGGTGCGGTCGCCGCTGACGCCACTGCCATCGGCGCCGCCCGTGGACACACCGCCTCGATCGGTACCGCCGGCGCCTCCTGTCAGGTCACCGTCCTGGCCGCCACCCGTGCTGGAACAGCCGGCCACGAAGGCCAGGGACAGGGCAATGGCCAGGGTTCTGGCATAGGGCTTGAGCTGCATCGTGAAACTCCTTGTTGGATAGATCAGTTCAGAAACGGTGACCACGCGGGCTCGCGGACATCACCCTGCGCCGCCGGCAGCCGGAAGGAGGCGCGCCCATCGGCGGAGACCCCGCCCAGCACGCCGTTGCCGCCCTGCTGGGTGGCGAAGATTACCATGGTGCCATTGGGCGCGACACTGGGGGATTCGGCCTGCCCGGTGTCGCTCAGGGCCACCAGGCGACCGCTTTCCAGGTCCTGGCGCGCCACCTGGTAGCCGTTGTTGCCGCGATGGATCAGGAAGATCGCCTCGCCGTCCGGGGCGAAACGCGCCCGGGCATTGTAGTTGCCGGTGAAGGTGAGGCGCTCCTCCTCGCCGCTGCCCAGGTCGAGGCGATAGATCTGCGGGCCACCGCTGCGGTCGGAGGTGAACAGCAGGCTGCGACCATCCGGCGACCAGGCGGGCTCGGTGTCGATGCTGGAGTTGTTGGTGACGCGCTGCACGTCCCGCGAGCCGATGTCCATCACGTAGATCTCGGGCTGGCCATCCTTGGAGAGCGCCATCGCCAGGCGACGGCCATCCGGTGACCAGGTCGGGGCGCTGTTGAGTCCCTCGAAGGAGGTGGCACGCACGCGCCGGCCGGAGGCGATGTCCTGGATGTAGATCGCCGGGCGTTCGGTCTCGAAGGAGACGTAGGCCAGCTTGCCGCCATCCGGTGACCAGGCGGGGGACATGATCGGCTCGTCGGACGAGAGGATCTGCTGGCTGTTGCGCCCGTCGGCATCGGCCACGTGGAGAGCGTACTGGGTATCGTCCCCCACGCCGCTGGAGGTCACGTAGGCGATGCGGGTCGAGAAGGCCCCGCGGATATCGGTGATCTCCTCGAAGATCTGGTCGCTGATGTAGTGGGCGGCGTCGCGCAGCCCCTGGCGGCCGGCCGTCACGCTCTCGGCGATCATGCGGCTCTCGCCGCTGACGTCCATCAGCTCGTACTCGATGCGATACTGATCGCCCTCGCGGCTGATCCGCCCCGCCACCAGGTAGCGAACGTCCAGGGCGCGCCAGTCGCCGTAGCGCACCTCCTCGCTCGAGGTGGGGCGCTCGAACATGGCACGACGCTCAAGCGGCTCGAAGTAGCCGCTGCGCTCCAGGTCATCGGAGACGATCTGCGCGATGTCCTGGGGCATGTCGTCGCCGTCGGCGAAAGGCACGATCGCGATGGGCGTGGCACGATCGCTGCCACGGGTGATCTCGATGGTCAGGTCGGCGGCCTGGGCCAGGCTGGTGAACAGCATCAGCAGGGCGGCCAGCCAGGTGGTCTTCAGGATGTTCATCAGCGGATATCCCCCGGTCGGAATCGCAGGTTGAATTGACGGTAGTCGCGCTGGGCCGAGGCCGGCAAGTCGCGCAGCTCGGCGAAGGGCGCGGCGGCCTCCACGGCCTGGACCGCGGAGCGGTCGAAGGCACTGTTGCCACTGCTCTGACCAATGGTAGCCGCGAACAGCTCCCCCGAGGGGCCCAGCCGCACCGACACCTCGGCGCTGGCCCCGTCGGGCACGTTGGGCGGAATCACCCAGGCCTGCTCCACCGCCCGGCGCACCAGGTTGATGAAGCTGTTGGCCGCCTCGTTGGCCTGGCGGGCATTGGCCACATTGTCGGCCTCCCCCTCGATGGCGCGATCGAGGCCCTGGCTGGCCGCCTCGGCGGCGCGCCGGGCCTGCTCCTCGGCCTGGCGCTGGCGTTCTGCCTCCGCCTCGGCCTGACGCTGACGTTCGGCTTCTGCTTCAGCTTCCGCCTGACGCTGGCGTTCGGCTTCCGCCTCCGCTTCGGCCTGGCGCTGACGTTCGGCTTCTGCCTCGGCTTCGGCCTGACGCTGGCGTTCGGCTTCCGCCTCGGCTTCGGCCTGGCGCTGACGTTCGGCTTCCGCCTCTGCTTCGGCCTGGCGCTGACGTTCGGCTTCTGCCTCTGCTTCGGCCTGACGCTGACGTTCGGCTTCTGCCTCTGCTTCGGCCTGGCGCTGGCGTTCGGCTTCCGCCTCTGCTTCGGCCTGGCGCTGGCGTTCGGCTTCCGCTTCGGCCTGGCGCCGGCGTTCGGCCTCCGCCTCGGCCTGCTCGGCACGCCGTGCGGCCTCCTCCTCGGCGGCCCGGCGCGCCTCCTCCCGGGCCTCGGCTTCGGCTTGGCGTTGCCGCTCGGCCTCCTCCGCCTGGCGGGCGGCTTCCTCCGCGGCCTCGACGGCCTCGGCCTCCGCCTCGCGAGCGTCCTCCTCCTCGGCACGCGCCGCGGCCTCCTCCTCGGCCTGGCGGGCCGCCGCCCGGGCACGGGCCTCCTCGGCGCGCTGCGCCTGGTCGGTGGTGGTCTCGGTGCTGACCAGGGTCGCCTGGACGATATTGGTGCTCGGCGGCTCGGTCTCCCGCTCCGGAAAGCGGATCACGCTGGCCACCAGGATCGCCAGGTGCAGGGCGATGGCGAGCACCAGCGGCAGGCCATAGCCCACGCGTCGGTCATGTCTGGCCATGTGGGCTCCTCAACTGTCCCCGGGGGGCGGTTCCGAGATCAGCCCGACATTGCTCACCCCCGCGGTCTGCAGGGTGCTCATCAGCGTCACCACCTGGCCGTAGGGAACGTTGCGGTCGCCGCGTACCATCACCGGGGTGCCCGGCTGGCGTTCCAGCAGGATGATCACCCGCTCGCTCACCTCGTCCAGGCTGACCGGCGTCTCGTCGTCGCCCAGGGAAATGTAGTACTGGCCGTCACGATCCACCGAGACGATGATCGGATCGCGATCCTCGGTCTCCTCGATGGGTTCGGAGCTGACCTGGGGCAGGTCGACCTGCACGCCCTGGGTGAGCATGGGCGCGGTGATCATGAAGATCACCAGCAGCACCAGCATGACGTCGATGAAGGGCACGACGTTGATCTCGCCCATGGGCTTGCGGCGCCCGCCACGATTGAAGGGTCCTAGCATGACGGCCTCTCCTTCACTCGGCGCCGGGGTCGGTCCGGCCCTGCAGGTTGCGGTGCAGGATGGAGTGGAACTCCTCGGCGAAGTCCTCGTACTTGCCCAGCAGGCGTCCGGACTCGGCGGAGAGCCGGTTGTAGAAGATCACCGCGGGAATCGCCGCGAACAGCCCCATGGCGGTGGCGATCAGGGCCTCGGCGATCCAGGGAGCCACCGTGGCCAGGGTCGCCTGCTGGGCCATGGAGAGCGACTGGAAGGAGCCCATGATGCCCCAGACGGTGCCGAACAGCCCGATGTAGGGGCTGGCCGAGGCGACCGTCGCCAGGAACACCAGGTGCAGGTTGAGGCGGTCCTCCTCGCGGGACCAGGCCACGCGCATGCTGCGCTGGACCCCCTCGAGGATCGCCTGGGGGCTGCGGGTCTTGGCCAGCAGGCGGTTGAACTCCCGGAAGCCGGCACGAAAGACGTGCTCGGCCCCCTGCGTCTCCTGTTCGGCGGGCGTCTCGCGATAGAGCTCGTTGAGGTCCACGCCGGACCAGAAGCGCTCCTCGAAGACCCGATGGGCCTTGCGCGCCCGGCGCATCACGAAGGTGCGCTGGAAGATCACCACCCAGGAGAGGATGGAGCCGATCACCAGGATCAGCATCACCATCTGCACCACGCCGCTGGCGTTCATGATCAGGTGGGGTATGGACATGGAGTCGTTCACGGGCATCCTCGTCGGTCTTGGTCAGTCGTCACGGGAGTGGGGGTCCGCTAGTCGGGCGCCCGCTCGTGGGGCGCCATGTCGAAGTGTTGCCAGGCCTGACGGGTCACCACCCGGCCACGGGCGGTGCGCATCATCAGGCCCTGCTGGATCAGGTAGGGTTCGATGACGTCCTCGATGGTGTCGCGCTCCTCGCCGATCGCCGCGGCCAGCGAGTCGATGCCCACCGGGCCGCCGTCGAACTTCTCGATCATCGCCAGCAGCAGGCGCCGGTCCATGTGGTCGAGGCCGTGGTGGTCGACGTGGAGCATGTTCAGCGCCAGGTCGGCGATCTCGGCATCCACGCGGCCTTGGGCACGCACCTCGGCGAAGTCGCGCACCCGGCGCAACAGCCGGTTGGCGATGCGCGGGGTGCCGCGGGAACGGCGCGCGACCTCCCGGGCGCCCTCCCGGTCGCTCTCGACCCCCAGCAGCCGCGCGGAGCGCACGACGATCTCGGTGAGCTCGTCGATGCTGTAGAACTCCAGGCGCTGGACGATGCCGAAGCGGTCGCGCAACGGCGAGGTCAAAAGGCCCGCCCGGGTGGTGGCGCCGACCAGCGTGAAGGGTGGAAGGTCGAGCTTGATCGAGCGCGCCGCCGGCCCCTCGCCGATGACGATATCGAGCTGGAAGTCCTCCATGGCGGGATAGAGGATCTCCTCCACCACCGGCGACAGGCGATGGATCTCGTCGATGAAGAGCACGTCGCCGGGCTGCAGGTTGGTGAGCATGGCGGCGAGGTCGCCGGCCCGCTCGAGCACCGGTCCCGAGGTGGACTTGAGCCCCACCCCCATCTCGGCGGCGACGATGTTGGCGAGCGTCGTCTTGCCGAGCCCCGGCGGGCCGAACACCAGGGTATGGTCGAGGCTCTCCTCGCGGCCGCGGGCGGCGCTGATGAAGATGTCGAGCTGCTCGCGTACCCGCGGCTGGCCGATGTAGTCGGCGAGCCGCTTCGGCCGGATGGCATGGTCGACGCCGCCCTCGCCCTCGCGGGGGTCGGCGGCGATCAGGCGATCACTCTCGAGCATGGCGGACATCCGGCATCGAATGAAAGCGTGGAGGCGTCATCGGTTCACCCCGCGAGGCGGCGGGTCAGGGCCGCCTTGATCATGGCCTCGGTGGAGCCGGCCTCCTCGAGGCCGACCAGCATGCGGGCCGCTTCGGTGGGCTTGTAGCCGAGGCTGACCAGCGCCGCCTCGGCATCGGCGACGGGGTCCGTGACCCCGGACGACACGCTGCCGGTCGGCACCTGGGTGCCAACGGCCAGTTCGCCCGGCTGTTCCCAGTGGGGAAAGCGGTCGCGCATCTCGATGATCAGCCGCTCGGCGGTCTTCTTGCCCACCCCCGGCAGCCGGGTCAGCGCCTTGACGTCGTCGTCCATCACGCAGCGCACGAAGGCCTCCTCGTCCATGCCGGAGAGGATGCCCAGGGCGAGCCTGGGGCCGATGCCGTTGACCTTGATCAGCGCCCGGAAGAGCGAGCGCTCCTGCTCCCGGGCGAAGCCGTAGAGCAGGTGGGCATCATCCCGGATGGTCAGGTGGGTGTAGAGCGATACCGGCTCCCCGGTGCCGGGCATGGCCACCAGGGTGGTCATGGAGGCTTCCAGCTCGTAGCCGACACCGGCCACGTCCACCACCATCCAGGGGGGCTGTTTCTCGAGCAGGGTGCCTCGCAGGCGTCCTATCATGGAAGATCGCTGTCCCTTGGGTTGGAGTCCATCGCGGCCCGCGGGGCCGTCATCGGGCCACTATACTGTTCGCCCGAGCCGCATGCCAGCCCGCGGGAACAGCGTTCGACAATGCGCCACCGTCGCCTCGCGGCGACAGCGTCACGGGCGGAAGTCACGCCAGGCGCCCCCCTTGCGACGGCTGCGGTGCCCGCCGAAGCTTCCCTCGCGCACCAGCCCCAGGCGGGCATGGGCATGGGTGAGCGCGATGGCCAGGGCGTCGGCGGCATCCGCCTGGGGTGTAGCCGAGAGGCCGAGGATCGCCGTCACCATGTGCTGGACCTGGGCCTTGTCGGCGCTACCGCTGCCGGCCACCGCCTGCTTGATCTGGCGAGGGCCGTACTCGCTGACCGGCAGGCCATGGTTAGCGGCGCAGACGATGGCCGTGCCGCGTGCCTGGCCGAGCTTGAGGGCGGAGTCGGCATTCTTCGACATGAATACCTGCTCGATGGCGAACTCCCCGGGGGCATGCACCGCGATCAGCTCGCCGACCCCGGCATAGACCTGGGCCAGCCGTTGGGCCAGGTCGTCGGCCTGGATGCGGATGCAGCCGCTGGCCACGTAGCGCGGCGTGGTCGTGGTGACGTCCAGCACCCCGTAGCCGGTGATCCGCGAGCCGGGGTCGATGCCGAGGATCAGCATCCGCAGGGCTCAGTCGAACTGGTCGAGGACATCGTCGGCGAACTCCGCGTTGGTGGTGACGTTCTGGACATCGTCCAGGTCCTCGAGCATGTCGAGCAGCTTGAGGACCCGGCCGGCGAGTTCCGCCTCGGCGATGGGCGTGGTGGTTTCCGGATAGAGCCCCACATCGCTCTGCTCGGGCGCGATCCCCGCCGCGACGAGGGCATCCTTCACCCGGCCGAAGGAGTCGGGCGTGGTGACCACCTCGAGGCGACCATCGTCACGGACCTCGATCTCCTCGGGCTCCGCTTCCAGGGTGGCCTCGATGGCGGCTTCCTCGGTGACGCCCTCGGGCAACAGCAGGCGCCCCTGACGGTGGAACATGAAGGCCACCGAGCCGGTGGTACCGAGGTTGCCGCCATGCTTGCCGAAGGCATGTCGCACCTCGGAGACAGTCCGATTGCGGTTATCGGTCAGGCACTCGACCATCACCGCGACCCCCTCGGGCCCATAGCCCTCATAGACGCACTCCTCCATGGCGTCGCCGTCGGCATTGCCGGCCCCCCGGTCCACCGCCCGCTGAAGGGTCTCCTTGGTCATGTTGTTGGCCAGCGCCTTGTCGATGGCGGCGCGCAGTCGCGGGTTGTCGGCCGGCTCCGGCCCGCCCTGGCGTGCCGCCACGCTCAGTTCACGGATCAGCTTGTTGAAGATCTTGCCCCGCCTGGCGTCCTGGGCCGCCTTGCGGTGCTTGATATTGGCCCACTTGCTATGGCCTGCCATCGCGTCCTCCTTGCCGAATCGGGAAGTCAAGACAGCACCGGCGCCCCGGGGCGCCGGTGGGATGTCATCGGGTCGGGGTCGCCGTCACTCGCCGGCGGTCTCCGCCTTGGCCTTCTGGCGCAGGCGGATGTTGAGCTCCTTGAGCTGCTCGGCGCTCACCTCGCCCGGCGCCTCGGTCAGCAGGCAGGCCGCGCTCTGGGTCTTCGGGAAGGCGATCACCTCGCGGATGGTCTTCGCCCCGCTCATCAGCATCACCAGCCGGTCGAGGCCGAAGGCCAGGCCGCCATGGGGCGGTGCGCCGTACTGCAGGGCGTCGAGCAGGAAGCCGAACTTCTCGCGGGCCTCCTCCTCGCCGATGCCCAGCACCTCGAGCACGGTCTGCTGCATCGCCTGGTCGTGGATACGGATCGAACCGCCGCCCAGCTCGGTGCCGTTGAGGACCATGTCATAGGCCCGAGAGAGCGCGGAGGCCGGGTGGGCCTTGAGGGTCTCGGCGTCGCAGGAGGGGGCGGTGAAGGGATGGTGCAGGGCCTGCAGGCGGGCGCTGCCGTCCTCCTCGAACATCGGGAAGTCGACCACCCACAGCGGGGCCCACTCGGCGGTATAGAGGGCGAGGTCCTCGCCGAGGCGCACGCGCAGCGCCCCCAGGGCCTCGTTGACGATCCGCGCCTTGTCGGCGCCGAAGAAGATGATGTCGCCGTCCTCGGCGCCCACCCGGTCCAGCAGCTGCTCGACCACGCCTTCCATGAACTTGACGATGGGCGACTGAAGGCCCTCCAGCCCCTTGGCACGCTCGTTGACCTTGATCCAGGCCAGCCCGCGGGCGCCGTAGATGCCGACGAACCGGGTGTAGTCGTCGATCTCCTTGCGGGACAGGCTGGCGCCGCCCTTGACCTTGAGGGCGGCGACGCGACCGTCCTCGGCGTTGGCGGGACCGGAGAAGACCTTGAAGTCGACGTCCTTCATCAGGTCATCGACGTCGGTGAGCTCCAGCGGGATGCGCAGGTCCGGCTTGTCGGAGCCGAAGCGGCTCATTGCCTCGGCGTAGGGCATGCGCGGGAAGGCGGGCAGCTCGACGTCGAGCACCTCCTGGAAGAGCTGGCGGACCATCGCCTCGGTGATCGACATGATGTCCTCCTCCTCGACGAAGGAGGCCTCGAGGTCGATCTGGGTGAACTCGGGCTGGCGGTCGGCGCGCAGGTCCTCGTCCCGGAAGCACTTGGCGATCTGGTAGTAGCGGTCGAAGCCCGACACCATCAGCAGCTGCTTGAACAGCTGCGGCGACTGCGGCAGCGCGAAGAAGCTGCCCGGATGGGTGCGGCTCGGCACCAGGTAGTCGCGCGCGCCCTCGGGGGTGGCGCGAGTCAGGATCGGGGTCTCGATGTCCAGGAAGCCCTGCCCCTCGAGGAAGGCGCGCACGCTATGGGAGATGCGCGAGCGCAGGCGCAGTTTCTCGATCATCTCCGGGCGGCGCAGGTCGATGTAGCGGTGCTTGAGGCGCACCTCCTCGCCCACCTTGCCATGCTCGTCGAGCTGGAAGGGCGGCGTGGCGGCGGTGTTGAGGACCTCGACCTCCCTGGCCAGCACCTCGATCAGGCCGGTGGGCATGTTGGGGTTCTGGGTGCCCTCGGGACGCAGCCTGACGCGACCGACGATGCGCAGCACATACTCGCTGCGGGCGCGGTCGGCA
The DNA here is from genome assembly GCF_004363555.1 of Halomonas ventosae. Taxonomy (GTDB): domain Bacteria; phylum Pseudomonadota; class Gammaproteobacteria; order Pseudomonadales; family Halomonadaceae; genus Halomonas; species Halomonas ventosae. Next base: position 288,374 of record NZ_SNZJ01000001.1, read on the forward strand.
TTGGCGAAGGCCTCGGCGGTATCGGGGTCGACCACGACCTGGGCGATGCCGTCGCGATCGCGCATGTCGAGGAAGATCACGCCCCCATGGTCACGGCGGCGGTGGACCCAGCCGCACAGGGTGACCGTCTGATCCACCAGGGTCTCGTTCAGCTGGCCGCAATAATGGCTGCGCATGTCAAATCCTGTTCTGTTGCGTGAAGTGGTGAAAGGCAACGTCGGGCGGCTCAGGCCGCCGCCCCGTCCTTGCTCGGTGTCTTGTCGGCCTTGCCGCCCTCGCCGCCGGCCAGGTTCTTCTTGCTGCCGGTCTTGAAATCGGTCTCGTACCAGCCGCCGCCGGCCAGCCGGAACCCGGCCGCGGAGACCAGGCGATTGAGCTCCGCCGCCTCGCAGGCCGGACAGTCCCTCAGCGGCTCGGCGCTGATCTTCTGGAGCTTCTCCAGGCGGTGGCCGCAGGCCTTGCACTCGTATTCGTAGATGGGCATGGTTTGATCACTCCCGGTGTAATGACATTACCCATGGGTCAAGCACGGGCAGGGGCATCCACCGCCTCGCGCTACCGTGGTGCGATATAGGGCCGGCCCGCGGAGATTCCAAGCCTGCCTCGAAAGCCGGCTATTATAGCCTGTCGCGCCGGGCAAGGCCCACCCCTGCCACGGCCCGTTGCCCGACTCGCCTGCATCGACAAGGAAAAATGCATGAAAGCCGTCATCCTCGACGCCGCCAGCCTGGGTCCCGACATCGACCTGGCCCCGATTCGCCAGCATCTCGACACCCTGGACGTGCATGACCAGAGCACGCGCGACCAGGCCGCCGAACGGCTCGCCGGCGCCGAGGTGGCCATCGTCAACAAGGTGGTGCTCGATGCCCAGACCCTCGATGCCCTGCCCGCGCTGCGGCTGATCTGCGTGCTCGCCACCGGCACCAACAACATCGACATGGCCGCGGCCAAGCGCCTGGGCATCGCCGTGAAGAACGTGACCGCCTACGGCACGGCCAGCGTGGCCCAGCACACCCTGATGCTGATGCTGGCCCTGGCCACCCGGCTGCCCCTCTACCAGCGCGACGTGGCGGAGGGACGCTGGAACCAGAGCCCCTTCTTCTGCCTGATGGGCCACACGACCCTGCAGCTGGAAGGCAAGCGGCTGGTGATCGTCGGCCAGGGCGAGCTGGGCTCGAAGGTGGCGCGCCTGGCCCAGGCCTTCGGCATGCACGTCGACTTCGCCGCGCGCCCCGGCAACGAGGCCCATGACAGCCGCCCCGGACTTCGCGAACTGGCGCCCGAGGCGGACGTGATCAGCCTGCACTGCCCCCTCACCGAGGCCACTCGCCACCTGGTCGACGAGGCCCTGCTCGCCAGCCTCAAGCCCGACGCCCTGCTGGTCAACTGCGCCCGGGGCGGGATCATCGACGAGCAGGCGGCCCTCGAGGCCCTGCGCCGGGGCCGCCTGGGCGGGCTCGGCGTCGACGTGCTGCCGGAGGAGCCGCCGCGCGACGGGCACCCGCTGCTCGACGCCCTGGACGAGCCGCTCAACCTGATCGTCACGCCCCACAACGCCTGGATCACCCCCGAGGCCCGCCAGCGCATCGTGGCCCTCACCGCCGACAACCTGCGCGGCTGGCAGGAAGGCTGAGCGAGGAGGCTGCCATGCTGCACAACTACGGTTCCATCAACCTCGACCACTTCTACCGTGTCCCCCACCTGGTGCGCCCCGGCGAGACCCTCGCCAGCCGCGACTACCGGGTCGGGCTGGGGGGCAAGGGAGCCAACCAGTCGCTGGCCATGGCGCGTGCCGGCGGGCGGGTCCGCCACTGGGGGCGCCTGGGTCACCAGGATGCCTGGGCCCGCGAGCTGCTGGGCCGTGCCGGAGTGGAGGTGGAGGCGATCGCCCTGGTCGACGAGCCCAGCGGCCACGCCATCATCCAGGTGGACGACCGTGGCGAGAACGCCATCATCCTCTTCCCGGGCGCCAACCATGGCACCACGGAGCAGGACCTCGACGCGCACTTCGCCACGGCCTCCCCCGGGGACTGGCTGCTGGCCCAGAACGAGTGCAATGCCCTGCCCCGGGTGATGGAGCGCGCCGCCGAGGCGGGCCTGAACATCGCCTTCAATCCCGCACCGATGAGCGATGCGGTGCTCGAGCTGCCCCTGGCCCACTGCCGGCTGCTGTTCGTCAACCGCGGCGAGGCCGCCTGGCTCGCCGGCCTGGATGAGACCTCCCCGCCCGAGGCCTTGCTGGACGGCCTCGCTCGCCGCCTGCCCGGCTGCGAGACGGTGCTGACTCTGGGCGGCGAGGGTGCCTGGTACCAGTCCGGCGACGAGCGCCACTTCCAGCCGGCCCTGCCGGTCACCGCGCGGGACACCACCGCGGCCGGTGACACCTTCATCGGCTACTTTCTGGCCGCCCTGCAGCAGGGACGGCCGGTGACCGACTGCCTGATGCGGGCCGCCACCGCCGCCGCCCTGGGGGTGCAGGTCGCCGGCGCCGCCGAGAGCATTCCCGAGGCGACGGCGGTCGAACGCGCCCTGCGCGACGGCCCGCCCGCACCCCACCGCCACGACGAGGAGGCACCGTGAGCCATCCGATCATCTTCGACACCGACCCCGGCGTCGATGACGCCCAGGCCATCGCCATCGCCCTGCGCCATCCCGAGCTCGACCTGCTGGGGCTGACCACCACCTACGGCAACGTGGACGTGGAGACCGCCACCCACAATGCCCTGCTGCTCGCCGAGCTTGCCGGGCGAGAGGTTCCCGTGGCCCAGGGCGCCGCGGCACCGCTGGTCAAGGCGCGCCATCCGCCGCCCGCCCATATCCATGGCGCCAACGGCCTGGGCGACATCGAGCTGCCGCTGGTGAAGGGAAAGGCCGACCCGCGCAGCGCAGCACAGTTCATCGTCGACACCCTGAATGCCCGGCCCGGCGAGGTCACCCTGGTGGCGGTGGGTCCGGTGGGCAACCTGGCCGCGGCCCTGCAGCTCGACCCGACGATCATCGGGAAGGTCAAGCGGGTGGTGATCATGGGCGGCTCGATCCGCGAGGGCGGCAACGTCACCCCGGTGGCCGAGGCCAACATGTTCAACGACCCGGACGCCGCCGCGAGGGTCCTCACGGCCGGCTGGCCGCTGACCCTGGTGGGACTGGACGTCACCCACCGCTGCGTGCTCACCGGCGAGCACATGGCGCGCATCGAGGCCGGCCAGGGCGCACTCGGCAAGGTGCTGGCGGGCAGCTACGGCTTCTACCGGGACTTCTACCGGGAGTTCCTGGGCATCGATGGCTGCTGTCCCCACGACAGCTGCGCCCTGGCCTGGCTACTGCGCCCGGAGCTCTTCACCACGGGCCGCGGCCATCTGACCGTGGCGACGTCCGGTGACGCCGAGGGCCAGACGATCTTCGCCCCCGAGGGGCGCGGCTTCATCGAGGCGCGCTGGTCCCGCACGCCGCTGGTGGAGGTCTGCCTGGGCGTCGACGGCGAGGCCGTCAGCGACTGGATCGCCGATACCCTGGCCTGATGGCTGAACGGCGCCGGCAGGGCACGCGCTCCGGGCGGGCCCTGCCGGTCCCGCCCGTTCGCTAGCCGACGTGGAACTCGTCCGGCGCGTGGGTCTCGATCACCTCGAACTCCACGTGGGTGACGCGGGCACCGTCGGGCCCCTTCCACAGCCACTCGGCGAGCCGCTTGACCGCCTCGCGCTCGCCGCACATCAGCACCTCGACCCGCCCGTCCGGCAGGTTGGTCGCATGGCCGGTGATCCCGGCCCTGAGGGCCTGCTCCTGGGTCGCCCGGCGATACCAGACCCCCTGCACCTTGCCCGTCACCAGCGCCCTGGCGCAGCACTTGTCCATGGCCACCTCCTCTCTCGGTCACGATCGATCACCTGCCCCTTTCTACCAGCCGCGCCAGGCAGGCGACCAGCCCCCGGCCCTTCCCGTCCCGGGGACGATGCCCTAGTCTTGTCACTATCTCCGGACGCCACACGGCCACAAGCCCTCCGCGGCCGAGGATTCGCCCTACCCGGGCCGACACAACCACAATGATCATCCTCACGAGGGAGTTCCACCATGCCGGTCTTCGACCACCCCGAGTTCGACCACCACCAGCAGATCGTCTTCGGCAGCGACGAGGCGAGCGGCCTGCGCGCCATCATCGCCATCCACGACACCACCCGCGGCCCGGCCCTGGGCGGCCTGCGCATCTTCCCCTATGACAGCGACGCCGAGGCACTCACCGACGTGCTGCGCCTCTCCCGCGGCATGACCTACAAGTCGGCGCTGGCCGACCTGCCGCTCGGCGGCGGCAAGGCGGTGATCATCGCCGACCCGCGCCGCGACAAGACCCCGGGGCTGCTGCGCGCCATGGGCCGGCTGGTCGACGACCTGGGCGGTGCCTACATCACCGCCGAGGACTCCGGCAGCAGCGAGGCCGACATGCGGCGCATCGCCGAGGTCACCGAGAACGTCGGCGGCCTGCCCCGCCACGGTGCTGCCTCGGGCGACCCCTCGCCCTTCACGGCCTGGGGGGTGTACTGCGCCCTGAAGAGCGCCGTGCGCCACGGCCTGGGCCGCGACGACCTCGCCGGCGTGCGGGTGGCGGTGCAGGGGGTCGGCAACGTCGGCGCCCACCTGGCACGCCACATCCATGCCGCCGGCGCCCGGCTGGTGCTGACCGACGTCGATGCCGCGGCCCTGGCCCACCTCGCCGAGGAGCTCGGTGCCGAGGCCGTGGCGCCGGCCGCGATCGCCGATGCCGAGGTCGACGTCTTCGCGCCCTGCGCCCTGGGCGCCGCCCTCTCGGAAGCGGTGGTCGACCGCCTGAAGGCCAGGGTGGTCTGCGGTGCCGCCAACAACCAGCTGGCCGCTCCGGCGATCGCCGAGCGCCTGATGGCCCGCGGCATCCTCTACACCCCGGACTACGTGGCCAACGCGGGCGGGGTGATCGAGATCGCCTGGCAGCGTCGTGAGGACTACCGTCGCGAGGCCGTCATGGCGCATATCGAGGGGATCGGGGCCACCCTGGACGAGATCTTCGCCCGCGCCGATCGCGAGGGCCGGAGTCCCGCCAGCGTGGCCGACGCCCTGGCCCGGGAGCGCTTCCGCCCCGCCGGCTGAGGCGCCCGACGCGGCATGATGCCATCCCGGAGGCCGGCTATCGCCGGCCTCCGTCCCGAGCTGCGGCGAACGGCTACTCCCTCACTCCTCCAGCAGTTCGTGACGCACCAGCACCGCGGAATTGCGCGGCACCACCGCCTTGCCCGACGCCAGCAGGTGGCACTTGGTGAAGGCGGCGCCGAACAGCAGGATCAGCGAGCTGTAGTAGACCCACAGCAGGATCATCACCACCGACCCGGCCGCGCCGTAGGTCGAGGCCGTGGCCGTGTAGGCCAGGTAGACGGCGATGGCCGAGCGGCCGATGGCGAACAGCACGGCGGTGACCACCGCGCCCACCAGCACGTCCTGCCAGCGCAGCACCACATCCGGCAACACCTTGAATATGGTGGCGAAGAGCGCGGCGATCACCATGAGCGAGACCAGGAACTCGGCCCCGGTGGTCAGCAACCCGATGAAGGGCAGCAGGTCGTCGGCGGCCTGCAGCATGGCCCGAACCACCACCCCGAGCACCAGCGACACCAGCAGGATGAAGCCGATGGCGAGCACCACCGTCAGCGACAGCAGGCGGTTCTTGAGGAACTTGAGCGCGCTGTTGCTGCTGGGCCGCGCCGTCACGCCCCAGAGGGTATTCAGCGAGAACTGCATCTGGGCGAAGACGGTGGTGGCACCGACCAGCAGGGCCCCCACCCCGAGCAGGGTCGGCAGCAGGCCGGACTCCTCGATGCGCGACTGGGCCACCGCCTGCTCGATGGCGGCGGCGGCGTCATGCCCCATGGTGCCCTGCAGCTGGGCGACGATCTGCCCATGGGCGGCCTCCTCGCCGAGCACCACGCCGATCACCGTGACGGCGATGATCATGGTGGGCGCCAGGGAGAAGAGCGTATAGAAGGCCAGCGAGCCGGCATAGCTGAAGGCATTGCGCTCCAGCCACAGCTTCACGGCCCCCTGCACCACCCTCGCCCAGAACAGTCCCGCCTCCCTGAGGGTCGTCACGCTCGCCTTGATCATCCCGTTCCCCGCGTCCCTGACGTTTGCTTCAGCATACGCGAATACAGCCGATGCGCCGAGGGCGCCCCGATTGCAGCGGCCCACGGGGCTGACCATAATGGGCGCCGCCCCTCCAAGCCCCTCCCTGCCAGGAGCCCCCATGACCGCACGACAGGACGACGACAGCCCGCCCGATTTCGATTGCCTGGTGTTCATCGGCCGCTTCCAGCCTCCCCACCTGGGGCACCTGGCGGTGATCCGCGAGGCGCTGCGCCACGCCCGCCAGGTCATCGTGCTGGTGGGGTCCGCCTGGCAGGCCCGCTCGCTGCGCAACCCCTGGCGCTACGAGGAGCGCCTGCGCATGCTGCGCAGCGCCTTCGAGGAGGAGGAGAATGCCCGGCTCGAGGTCGTGCCGCTGCTGGATGCGCTCTACAACAACGACGTCTGGGTGCGCGACGTCCAGCGCAAGGTGCGCGACATCGCCTCACCCGAGCGCGCCCGGCTGCCGCGCATCGGCCTGATCGGGGCCAGTCGGGGCCAGTCCAGCTACTACCTCGCCCTCTTCCCGCAGTGGGAATCGGTCAGCGTGCCCCTGGTGGAGGGCATCTCGGCCAGCCGCATCCGCGAGCGGCTGTTCCGTTCCGCCTCCTCGGCGGAGGACTACCTCAGCACCCACGCCGCGCATGACCTGCCCCCCGGGGTGGTGGCACGGATACGCGACTTCCTGGAGGAGGTGCCCTACGGCCAGCTGGTCGAGGAGCAGCACCTGCTGGACCAGTACCGCCAGGCCTGGTCCCAGGCGCCCTACCCGCCGATCTTCGTCACCGTGAATGCCGTGGTGGTGCAGTCCGGCCACGTGCTGCTGGTCAGGCGCACGGCCGCGCCCGGCAAGGGGCTCTACGCCCTGCCCGGCGGCTTCATCAGCCCCCATGAACGGCTGATGGACGCCTGCTTGAGGGAGTTGCGCGAGCGGGTCCGCCTCAAGGTGCCCGAGGCCGTGCTCAAGGGCTCGCTGCGCGGCCAGCGGCTGTTCGACGAACCCCATCGCAGCTGGCGGGGCCGCACCCTGGCCGAGGCCTTCTACTTCGCCCTGCGTCCCGAGCAGCAGCTGCCCCAGCTCAAGCCGGTGCGCGGCGGTGACCATGCCCGCTGGGTCCCCCTCGCCGACCTCGACCCCGAGGGGCTGTTCGAGGACCACTTCTTCATCATCCAGGACTTCCTGGGACTGCCCGCCGATTTCGGCGGGCCCTGAACAGGCGTCGGCGAGCCTGAGTTGCCATCTAAAAAGGCCGGGATTTCCGAAGCGAGCGAAGAGTAGGTCAGCCACCGCCGCAGCGCAACGACCGGAGTGTAGCCTGCTACATGAGGATCGTGAGCAGCGCCGGTGGCTGACATATCGAGCGCAGCAGGAAATCACACCTTTTTCAGGCCTGGAGGAAATCGCGGGGCAGCTTCATCATCTGCCGCCACAGCTTCTCGACCCCCGGCTTGTGCACCAGCGAGCAGCGGTAGAGGCGGATCTCCAGCGGCACGTCCCACTGCTCGCCCCCGGCGCGCACCAGGCGCCCTTCCTTGAGTTCCTGGCGGATGCAGAAGTCGGGGATCCAGGCCATGCCCATGCCCTGCATCACCATGCCCTTGAGCCCCTCGGCCATGGCCGTCTCGTAGACGGTTCTCAGGCGCATGCGCAGGGGGTCGTTCTTGAGCAGCATGCGCACGCTTCGCCCCAGGAAGGCGCCCTGAGTGTAGGCCAGGTAGGGAATCGACTCCTGGCCTTCCAGCGGGAAGCGTGGCCGGCCCTGCTCGTCGGGCAGGCAGACCGGCAGCATCTTGACCTGGCCGATGGAGAAGGAAGGAAAGACCTCGGCATCGAGCTGCATGCTGGCGTAGGGATCGTAGTAGGCCAGCATCAGGTCGCAATTGCCCTCGCGCAGCACATGGATGGCATCGCCCACGTTCATCGCCACCAGGCGGGTCGGCAGCTCGCCGAGCCCCTGCTGCAGGCGGGAGATCCACTGGGGGTAGAAGCTCAGCGCCAGGGAGTGGGCGGCGACGATGTCCAGCGCCTCGTTGGCCATGGCCAGGCCGCGCAGGTGGCCGAGGCTCTCGTTGAGCTGCTCGACGATGTTGCGGGCGGTGACCAGGAACAGCTGCCCTTCGGGGGTCAGGTCCACCGGGGTGGTCGAGCGGTCGACCAGGGTCACGCCGACCGCCTGCTCCAGGGAGCGGATGCGCCGGCTGAAGGCCGGCTGGGTGACATGCCGCTGCCGGGCCGAGGCGGAAAAGCTGCGCGTGCTGGCCAGGGCGACGAAGTCTTCCAGCCACTTGGTCTCGAGGTTCACCAGGACTCCCCAGGATGTCTGCGTGGACGACTCCCGCCAGGGAGCCTTCGAAGCCCGCTAATGTACCCCAGCGGCGGCCGGGACCCAAGCCGCCTCACTGGATCGGCGAGAGCAGGTAGGCCGCCCGTGACACCAGCTTGCGCCACAGGGGACGACGCGTCAGCTCCTCGAGGGCCACGCGACGGCAGTCGGTGAAGTCATGCTCGAGCATCAGGCGCACCTCGGCGGCGAACTGCCGGTCGGGCACCACGGCGGTGATCTCGAAGTTGAGGCGGAAGGAGCGGTTGTCCAGGTTGACGGTGCCGACACTGGCGGCGACATCGTCGATCAGCATCACCTTCTGGTGCAGGAACCCCGGCTGGTAACGGTAGACCCTGACCCCGGCACGCAGCATGTCGGGCAGGAAGGAGAAGGCCGAGAGGAAGACCAGCAGGTGGTCGGGGCGTTCCGGCATCATGATGCGCACGTCCACCCCGCGCATCGCCGCCAGTCGCAGGGCATCCTGCACTCCCTGGTCGGGCACGAAGTAGGGGCTGGTGACCCAGAAGCGCTCGTGGGCACTGTGGATCGCGTGCTGCACCAGCAGGCTCGCCGTCTCCTGAGGGTCCGCCGGCCCGGAGGGCACGATCACCACGTTCTGGTTGGCCTCCTCGCTCGGCCGGGGCGTCCAGGTCAGCGAGATCATCTCGCCGGTGGCCCAGTGCCAGTCCTCCCAGAAGGCCTCCTGCAGGCCCAGCACGCTGGGGCCGGTGAGCTTGAGGTGGGTGTCGCGCCAGTGGCCATGGCGCGGGTGCTGGCCGAGGTATTCGGTGCCGACGTTGAAGCCTCCCAGCCACCCTTCCCGACCGTCGACCACCAGCACCTTGCGATGGTTGCGGAAGTTGAGCTGGAAGCGATGCTTGAGACCGCGGGAGGAGCGGAAGGCGCTGACCTCCACGCCGGCCTCGGCGAGGTCGCGGAGGAAGCGGTCACCGAGCCCGCGGCTGCCGATCTCGTCATAGAGGAAGTAGATGCGCACATCGCGCTCGGCGGCCCGCTGCAGGCGATGCTTGAGCTCGACGCCCAGGGCATCGTCGCGGACGATGAAGAACTGGATGAGGATGTACTCCTCGGCCGCCTCGATCCCGGCGAAGAGGCTGTCGAAGGTCGCCTCGCCGTCGATCAGCAGCGCCGCCCGGTTGCCGCGCGTCAGCGGCATCATCGCCAGCTGCTCCACGGCACGAATGTCCGCATCACCAGGCTCGGGCAGGTAGGGATCGAAGCGGTCGCGGTAGCGTTCCAGCAGGCGGCGCAGCACGGTATCGCGCTCGCCGCGGGCCGAGACATAGCCATAGAAGCGCGGCCGGCCGAAGATCCAGTAGGCCGGCACCGCCACGTAGGGCATGGTGATCAGCGAGATGATCCAGGCGATGGCGCCCTGGGAGGTGCGGCTGGACATCAGGGCCAGTACCGCCGAGACGAAGCCCAGCAGGTAGGTCAGGAAGATCGCCAGGCCGATCAGCCAGGAAGTCATGGTCGGATCCCCGTTCCGTGGGAGGACGGCAGTGCCGTCCGGAAAGCACTCACCTGCAGCATACCCCCAACGCGGACGGCCCCACCAGTTGGCGGGGCCGTCGTCGTCAGCGAGGATCAGGCGCGCTCGGCGATGATCTCCTTCCACTTGGCGGGGCCGGTCTGGTGGACCGAGGTACCCTGGCTGTCCACGGCCACGGTCACCGGCATGTCCTCCACCTCGAACTCGTAGATGGCTTCCATGCCCAGGTCCTCGAAGCCCACCACACGGGCCTTCTTGATCGCCTGGGCGACCAGGTAGGCGGAACCGCCCACGGCCATCAGGTAGACCGCCCGGTTGTCGCGGATCGCCTCGATGGCCGCCTCGCCCCGCTCGGCCTTGCCGACCATGCCCAGCAGGCCGGTCTCCTCCAGCATGGTGCGGGTGAACTTGTCCATGCGCGTCGCCGTGGTCGGGCCGGCCGGGCCCACCACCTCGTCGCGCACCGGATCCACCGGGCCCACGTAGTAGATGAAGCGCCCCTTGAGGTCCACGGGGAGCGGCTCGCCCTTGGCGATCATGTCGACCATGCGCTTGTGGGCGGCATCGCGACCGGTGAGCAGCTTGCCGTTGAGCAGCAGGGTGTCGCCGGGCTGCCAGGTCCGCACCTCGTCCGGGCTCACGCTGTCGAGGTCGACGCGCTTGACGTTGTCGCCGGCCTCGCGGGTGATCTCCGGCCAGTCCTCGAGCTTCGGCACCGGCAGTGCCGCGGGACCGGAGCCGTCGAGGGTGAAATGGGCATGGCGGGTGGCGGCGCAGTTGGGAATGATCGCCACCGGCTTGTTGGCGGCGTGGGTCGGGAACTCCTTGACCTTGATGTCGAGCACCGTGGTCAGGCCGCCGAGGCCCTGGGCGCCGATGCCGCTCCGGTTGACCCTGTCGAACAGCTCCAGGCGAAGCTCCTCGGCACGATTGGCGGGGCCGCGGGCCTGGAGCTCCTGGATGTCGATGGGGTCGAGCAGCGCCTCCTTGGCGATCTCCATGGCCTTCTCGGCGGTGCCGCCGATGCCGATGCCGAGCATGCCCGGCGGGCACCAGCCGGCGCCCATCTTGGGCAACTGTTCCATGACCCAGTCGACCACGCTGTCGGAGGGATTGAGCATGGCGAACTTCGACTTCGCCTCGCTGCCGCCCCCCTTGGCCGCCACATGCACCTCGACGGTGTCGCCGGGCACCAGCTTGTGGTGGATGACCGCCGGGGTGTTGTCGCCGGTGTTCTTGCGAGCGCCGTCCGGGTCGGCCAGCACCGAGGCGCGCAGCACGTTGTCGGGCAGCTGGTAGGCGCGCCGCACGCCCTCGTTGATCATGTCGTCGAGGCTCATGTCGGCCTCGAAGCGCACGTTCATGCCCACGTGCACGAAGACCGTGACGATGCCGGTGTCCTGACAGATCGGCCGCTTGCCGAAGGCGCACATCCGCGAGTTGATCAGGATCTGGGCGATGGCGTCCTTGGCCGCCGGGTTCTCCTCACGCTCATAGGCCGCCGCCATGGCCTCGATGAAGTCCTTGGGGTGGTAGTAGGAGATGTACTGCAGGGCATCGGCGACGCTCTGGATCAGGTCGTCCTGGCGAATCACGGTCATGGGCAAGGGACTCCTTGGCGTTATCGGCATGCCCGCGCCGGCGGCGCTCGAAGGGCGTTTCGGCGGGGCTTGAACGGCGGGCATTATACCCCACCCCCTTGGCTGTCGACATTGGTGTGGCCGAAGGTCTGAGCGGATGTAAGTGAGCTACAGGATAGATAACGGTATAAATCTGTCCCGCCGATCAGCCAGCAGGCTGGCAGCGTGGACAGAAATAGAGCCGCCGGGAGGCCACCATCACCCGCTCGATGGCCGTGCCGCAGCCATGGCACGGCAGGCCCTCGCGCTCGAACACGGCGAAGCGCCAGTGGCGTCGACTGGCGCCCCGGGCACGGTCGGCGGCGGCCCAGTCGGCCCGATTGGTCACCCCGGCCTGGTCGTAGGCCTGGCGTGTCACGGCCAGGATGCACGCCGCCAGGCGCGCCAGGGTGCCCTCCTCCAGGTCCGCCGGACGGACCTTGAAGTGCAGTCCGGCGAAGAACAGGATCTCGGCGCGCAGATAGTTGCCGATGCCGGCGAACAGCGACTGGTCGAGCAGCAGGCCGCCCAGCCCGCGACGCCGGAAATGCGGTTCGAGAAGCCGCTGCACGGCCTGCTCCACCGACACGCCGTGGGTCAGCAGGTCGGGGCCGAGCCGCGACAGGAAGGGGTGGTCACCGAGCCTGTCCGCCTCCCACAGCGAGACGTCCGAGGCGCTGTAGAGGCTCGCCGCCCTGCCCTGAGCCACCAGGCGGACACGCAGCGAGCGGCCGGTGTCCGGCTCGCGGTCGGCGGCGTGCAGCTTCCAGACGCCGTAGAGCTGGTTGTGAGAATAGAGCACGCGACCATCGTCGAAGCGTGTCAGCAGCGCCTTGCCCCAACTGTCGACCGCCGTGACCCGCCGCCCGATCAGCGTGGGTGCCTGGCCGGCCAGATCGGGAAAGGCGAACCAGGCGTCGTCGAGCCGCCGGCCGGCGAGCTGGTGATGCACGCGGTCGGCGGCTCGACGGATCTCGGGGCCTTCGGGCATGGCGGGCGCCCGTCAGGCGGAGCCCAGGAGCAGCTGGCGCTCCTTGAGCTCGTGCAAGCGGTCGCGCAGCCGGGCGGCTTCCTCGAACTCCAGGTTCTGCGCCGCCTCGTGCATCCCGTCCTCGGTTCGCGAGATCTCCTTGAGCAGCTCGCTCGGTGACAGCTCCGCGGGGTCGTAGAGGGCCTCGCGCTCGGCCACCTTGCGCTCGCCCTTGCGCCCCTTCTTCTTCCCCGGGGCCTGGGCGGCCTCCATGATGTCGGCCACCGAGCGCGTCACCGTGGTCGGCGTGATGCCGTGGGCCTTATTGTGGGCGATCTGCTTGTCGCGACGACGCTGGGTCTCGTCCATGGCGCGGCGCATGGAGTCGGTGATCCGGTCGCCGTAGAGGATCGCCTTGCCGTGGGCGTTGCGCGCCGCCCGGCCCATGGTCTGGATCAGCGAGCGCTCGTTGCGCAGGAAGCCCTCCTTGTCGGCATCGAGGATCGCCACCAGCGACACCTCGGGAATGTCGAGCCCCTCGCGCAGCAGGTTGATCCCCACCAGGACATCGAACTTGCCCAGGCGCAGGTCCCGGATGATCTCCACCCGCTCCACGGTGTCGATGTCCGAGTGCAGGTAACGTACCCGCACGTCGTGCTCATCCAGGTACTCGGTGAGGTCCTCGGCCATGCGCTTGGTCAGGGTGGTGACCAGCACCCGCTCGCCGACCTCGCTGCGCAGGCGGATCTCCGAGAGCAGGTCGTCCACCTGGGTGGAGGCCGGGCGCACCTCGATCTCGGGGTCCAGCAGGCCGGTCGGGCGCACCACCTGCTCCACTACCTGGCCGGCATGCTCGGCCTCGTAGGGCCCGGGCGTGGCCGAGACGAAGATGGTCTGCGGGCAGATGCGCTCCCACTCCTCGAACTTCATCGGCCGGTTGTCCAGCGCCGAGGGCAGCCGGAAACCGTACTCCACCAGCGTCTCCTTGCGCGAGCGGTCGCCCTTGTACATGCCCCCCACCTGGGGAACGCTGACGTGGCTCTCGTCGATGAACAGCAGGGCATCACTGGGCAGGTAGTCGAAGAAGGTCGGCGGCGGCTCGCCGGGGTTGCGCCCGGAGAGGTAGCGCGAGTAGTTCTCGATGCCGTTGCAGTAGCCAAGCTCGAGCATCATCTCGATGTCATAGAGGGTGCGCTGCTCCAGGCGCTGGGCCTCGACCAGCTTGTCGTGCTTGCGCAGCCAGTCCAGCCGCTCCACCAGCTCTGCCTTGATCGCGTCGATGGCGCCGAGGATGGTCTCCCGGGGCGTGACGTAGTGTGACTTGGGGTAGATGGTCATGCGCGGCACCCGGCCCCGCACCTCGCCGGTGAGCGGGTCGAAGAGGCTGATGGTGTCGATCTCGTCATCGAAGAGCTCGACGCGGACCGCCTCGTCCTCGGCATCGGCCGGGAAGATGTCGATGACATCGCCGCGCACCCGATAGGTCCCACGCTTGAAGTCCATGTCGTTGCGCGTGTACTGCAGCTCCGCCAGGCGACGCAGGAACTTGCGCTGGTCGATCAGCTCTCCGCGGGTGAAGTGCAGGCGCATCTTCAGGTACTGGTCGGGATCCCCCAGGCCATAGATCGCCGACACCGAGACCACGATGATGGCGTCGCGTCGCTCCAGCAGCGCCTTGGTGGCCGAGAGGCGCATCTGCTCGATATGGTCGTTGATCGAGGCATCCTTCTCGATGAAGGTGTCCGACGAGGGCACGTACGCCTCGGGCTGGTAGTAGTCGTAGTAGGAGACGAAGTACTCCACGGCGTTGTCCGGAAAGAACGCCTTGAACTCGCCGTAGAGCTGCGCCGCCAGGGTCTTGTTGGGCGCCATGACGATGGTCGGACGCTGCAGGTTCTCGACCACGTTGGCCATGGTGAAGGTCTTGCCGGAGCCGGTCACGCCGAGCAGCGTCTGGTGCGCCAGCCCCGACTCCAGCCCGCTGACCAGTTCCCGGATGGCGGTAGGCTGGTCGCCGGCAGGCTGGAACTTGGACTGCAGACGGAAGGGCTTGCTCATGGTGGCTCCAGTGACGGGGTGGGCGCCTGGCCGGCGCCCGGAGTGGAAGAGTCCGGGCCGGGGCTCAGGCCTCGGCGGTGCTCTCGACGCTGCGGGTGGTCACCTCCACGGTGGACGTGGTCATCAGCCGGTGGATCGGGCACTTGTGGCTGATCTCCTCCAGGCGCGCCCGCTGCTCGGGATCCTCGATGCCATGGAAGGTCATGACCACGTCGAGCCGGTAGGTCCCGTGGCGCTCCTGGCTGTCGTCGCGGTTGACCGTGACGCTGATGCCCGACAGCGGCCACTTCTTGCGCCGGGCGTACATCTGCGAGGTGATCGCCTTGCAGGCGCCGAGCGAGAGGTCGAAGTAGTCATGGGGATCCGGGGCACTCCCTTCGCCGCCATAGGCCTCGGGCACGTCGACGAAGAGGTCGTCGAAACCGTCCAGTTCGACCCGCTGGCGATAGATATGGTTGCGCTCGCTGACGACTTCAATGGTCTTCTTCATCACTTGACCTCGATACCCAGATTGAGAGATTGCACCGCCTCGATCAGCACCTCACGCCTGGCGCGCCCCTCCACCTCGGCCCCGTGGCGGCCGACCTCGACACTGTCGACGCCGTCCAGCATCATCAGGGCGGTGGTGATGCGATTGACCTGGTCGGCGTTCTCGACGCCCTGGAAGTTCAATGACTGATGGGCCATGGGCGGCTCCTGACGCGGCATGAATATGAGGGAAGGCCCGAGTCTAGCATGCCACCCGAGCGCCGGGCAGCGCTTGCAATGCCGCCGCCTCGCCCGCACCTAATGGACATGACCATGCCAGACGCCGAACCTAGAGGAGCCCGGAGATGATGGATTGGATCGCTGCCACCGGCGGTCGGCAGGAGGCCGAGTACCGGGTGACCTTCGACACCCCCGATGCACCCCGGCTGGCCCTGGATGCCAGCGTGATGACGCCCCTCGCCCATCTGGGGGTGCTGGACGTCGAGGGCCCCGATGCCGAGACCTTCCTGCAGGGCCAGACCAGTGCCCAGGTCTCGCTGGCCGACGGCGACCTCGCCCCGCTGACCTGCTTCTGCACGCCCAAGGGGCGGATGCTGGCCAATGCCCAGCTGCTGCGCGTCGCCCCGGCCCACTACCGCCTGCTGATGCACGCCAGCCTGGTCGCCTCGCTGGCCGAGCACCTGAAGAAGTTCGCCCCCTTCTACAAGGTCGAACTGCGCGAACGCGACGACCTGGCCCTGCTGGGGCTGATCGGCCACGAGGCCGCGGCGCTGGCCGAGGTGCGCTTCGACCTCCTGCCACCCCGTCCCTGGCACCAGGCCGGCGATGAGCAGATACAGCTGCTGGCCCATCCCGGGCCGCGGCCACGCCTGCTGGCCTGCCTGCCTGCCGATCAGGCCGAGGAGGCCTGGAACTGGCTGAAGGCGCACGCCACGCCGGTTGACAACGCCGTGTGGCGGCTGCATGACATCCAGTCGGGCCTGGCCTGGCTCGAGGCCGACCAGCGCGACACCTACCTGCCACAGATGCTCAACTGGGAGGCACTCGGCGGCATCAGCTTCAAGAAGGGGTGCTATACCGGCCAGGAGGTGGTCGCCCGCGCGCACTTCCGCGGCCAGGTCAAGAAGCGGCTGGTGCGTGCCCAGCTCGATGGCGGCCTGCTGCCGGAGGCCGGCAGCGCCATCGAGGACGCCGAGGACCGGCGCCTCGGCGAGGTGCTCTGCGCCGAACTGGACGCCTATGGCGAGGCCGAGGTGCTGGCGGTGATGAGCACCCGGGAACCCGCCCTGCCACTGCGCTGCGCCGGCCAGAAGCTCAAGCTGCTCAAGCTACCCTACTCCGTCGAGCGTCTCGACCCGGAGAGCCTGGCGGAAGGGACATAGTCAGCAGTTGAACAGGCGGCGGGCAGTGTCGGTGCTGTCCGTCGCTACCCTGTTGGTATCCTGACCTCGCAGCCTGGCCACCACCCGGCAGACCTCGGCGACGCGTGCCGGCTCGTTGCGCTCGCCTCGGTGGCCCGCCAGCGGCATGTCGGGACTGTCGGTCTCCAGCACATAGCCATCGTCGGGCAGGCTCTCCACCGCCCGCTGCAGGCGTTTCGCCCGATCGAAGGTCACCGCGCCGCCCAGGCCGACGACGAACCCCAGGTCGAGGAACTTGCTGGCCTGCTCCGGGGAACCGGCGAAGGCATGGATCAGTCCCCCGGCGGGGAGCGCCAGCTGGCGAAGGCGCTTGGCCACCTGGTCGTTGGCCCGCACACAGTGGATCACCACTGGCAGCTCCCGCGCCTTGGCCAGGCGTAGCTGGGCATCGAAGAGCCGCCACTGGGCATCCAGGGTCTCGGCGAAGCGGGCATCGATACCGCACTCGCCGATTCCCACGAGCCTGGGCGCCACCACGTCAGGATGCTCGTCCAGTGCCGCCTCCAGCGCCGCCAGGTCCCCCTCGCGGTGCTGATCCATGAAATATGGGTGAAGCCCCAGGCAGACGCTGACGTCGTCCCGTTCCCCCAGCGCCAGCACATTGGGCCAGCGGGCCCGGATGGTGCCCGGCACCACGAAACGTGCCACGCCCACTGCCCTGGCACGCTCGACCACCGCCTCGCGGTCGGCATCGAAGTCGGGGAAGTCCAGATGGCAGTGGGCGTCGATCAGCATGACTAGAAGCTACAAGGCGAAAGGAGCGAGGGGCAAGGAAAGCACACCAGCCTTGCTAAACGCTCGAAGCGAGGGGCGCCGGGGGCGGGCCGAAGAGGAGGTCCTATGCCAGGGATGGCATCGGTAGCGCCCAGGGAGGGGTTCACAGCGCCTCCTCGAAGGGCCCGCCGCCGGATCAGCCACGAGCGATCCGGCGACATGCAGCCAAAGCTTCAATGCTCCCGAGTAGGCTGGAAGCGGATCTCCGGCCAGCGCTCCTGGGTCATCTGCAGGTTCACGCGCGTGGGGGCGATATAGGTCAGGTAGCCGCCGCCGTCGATGGCCAGGTTGGTGCTGGCCTTGCGCCTGAACTCCTCGAGCTTCTTGGCATCGTCGCTGTAGACCCAGCGGGCGGTGTTGACGTTCACGCCCTCATAGACCGCCTCGACCTTGTACTCCTCCTTGAGGCGGTGGGCGACCACGTCGAACTGCAGGGTGCCCACGGCGCCGAGGATCAGGTCGTTGTTGTCGAGCGGCATGAACACCTGGGTGGCGCCCTCCTCGGAGAGCTGCTGCAGGCCCTTCTGCAGCGCCTTCATCTTCAGCGGATCCTTGAGGCGCACGCGCTTGAAGAGCTCCGGGGCGAAGTGCGGGATGCCGGTGAAGCGCATGTCCTCGCCCTGGGTGAAGGTGTCGCCGATCTGGATGGTGCCGTGGTTGTGCAGGCCGATGATGTCGCCCGGCCAGGCCTCCTCCACCTGGGAGCGGTCCGAGGCCATGAAGGTCAGGGCGTCCGCGATCTTGACGTCCTTGCCGATGCGCACGTGGCGCATCTTCATGTTCTTCTCGTACTTGCCCGAGCAGACGCGCAGGAAGGCGATGCGGTCGCGGTGGTTGGGATCCATGTTGGCCTGGATCTTGAAGACGAAACCGGTGAGGCGCTCGTCATCCGGCTCGACGGTGCGGGTGTCGGTCTCGCGCGGCTGGGGCGGCGGGGCATACTCGACGAAGCCATCCAACATCTCGCGCACCCCGAAGTTGCCCATGGCGGTCCCGAAGTAGACCGGCGACAGCTCGCCCCGCAGGTAGGCCGCATGGTCGAACTCGTGGGAGGCGCCACGCACCAGTTCCACCTCCATGCGCAGCTCCTCGGCCTGCTCCTCGCCGAGCACCGCGTCCACCTGGGGGTTGTCGAGCCCCTCGATGCGCCGGTCATCGGGGATCTGGCTGCCCTGCCCCTGGGTGTAGAGGTGGATCACGTCGTTGTAGAGGTGATAGACGCCCTTGAAGTGACGGCCCATGCCGATCGGCCAGGTCATGGGCGCGCACTGGATGTTCAGCACCTCTTCGACCTCGTCCATCACCTCCACGGGGTCGCGGACATCGCGGTCCATCTTGTTGATGAAGGTGAGGATCGGCGTGGTGCGCAGGCGACACACCTCCATCAGCTTGATGGTCCGCGCCTCGACGCCCTTGGCGCCGTCGATCACCATCAGCGCCGAGTCCACCGCGGTCAGGGTGCGGTAGGTGTCCTCGGAGAAGTCCTCGTGGCCCGGCGTGTCGAGCAGGTTGACGATGCGCCCGCCGTAGGGGAACTGCATCACCGAGGTAGTCACCGAGATGCCGCGCTCCTGCTCCATCTTCATCCAGTCGGAGGTGGCGTGGCGGTCGTTGCGCTTGCTCTTCACCGAACCGGCCATCTGGATGGCGTTGCCGAACAGCAGCATCTTCTCGGTGATGGTGGTCTTGCCGGCGTCGGGGTGCGAGATGATCGCAAAGGTGCGTCGAAGCCCGACTTCACGGGCCAGGGTGGGGTTTGACATCAATGCGGTGCCTGGTCAGGACTCGAATGGGATCTCGAAAGCCCGCCATTATACCGCGACAGCCGGTGGCTCTGCACCCCGCACTAACCGCAGGCACGGTTCAGTGCTCCCCCCCCTATCGGGGACAACGTTCGATGATGAGCAGGGTCTTTTCATCGATCCCCAGCGTCACCAGGGGGTCCGAGACCCCCGCTTCACTTAGCCAGCGTAGCTGCAGACGGTAGGCTTCCCCCTCGAGGATGCCGCGGGACCGGACACCGGTATCGGCCCGGTTGTGGACCTGGAAATGGTGGACCAGCTCGTGAAGCAGATAA
The DNA here is from genome assembly GCF_004363555.1 of Halomonas ventosae. Taxonomy (GTDB): domain Bacteria; phylum Pseudomonadota; class Gammaproteobacteria; order Pseudomonadales; family Halomonadaceae; genus Halomonas; species Halomonas ventosae. The sequence goes on from NZ_SNZJ01000001.1 coordinate 307,760, forward strand.
CTCCTGTCGACGAGATCGTCACTCTCGAATTCGGTATCGAGATAGATGATCTTCTCGGCAGGCGCGTAGGCGCCCTTGATCAGGGTGCTCAGTCGCTGCGGGAAGTCGGGAAAGCAGCGCTGCTGAAGCCGGGCCTGGCTCTCGAACAGGATCCCCGGTATCGGCGGTTCCCGGTAGTCCGTCCGCTCGTCCAGCCAGGCACTCAACTCCCTGACCAGGGGCTCAAGGGAAAGCGCTTGCCTGGCGTCCGGGAGGTCAGGCGCCGACGATACAGGAAGGGGAACGGCCAGCAGCATGGTGCAAAGCAGCCAGCCCGCCCGCCGGCAACGCCGGCATAAGGTGTCCATCACCGCAGTCTAGCCGACCATGGCAGGCAAGGAAGCAGGTGCCATGGGCGATCGCACCGCTTGCTGAACGCCTGCCCATCGACCGCCCTCTTCCCACCAGAGACCGGTCTACCAGGGCAGTGACTCGCCGTTGCTGTGCCAGAAGCCGCCGCTGGTCGCCAAGGAGAGCGCCGCGATGCGCTCGGCGATGCCCGCGGCCGCCTCCTCCGGGGTGATCAGGCCGCCGAAGTCGACCATGCGCGTCTGCACGTAGCCCGGGTGCAGCTGGGCCACGGCGATGCCTCGGGGGGCCAGGTCCACCGCCAGCGACTTGCCGAAGGCGTTCAGCGCCGCCTTGGAGGCGCGATAGCCGTAGCGGCCGCCGGAGTCGTTGTCGGCGATGGAGCCCATGCGACTGGTGATGTTGGCGACCTTGGCGCCCTTGCCCAGGCACGGCAACAATGCCTCGGTCACCCGCAGCGGGGCATAGGCATTGATCTCCATCTGCGCCCGGATGGCATCGAAATCGAGCGCCCCCAGGGACTCGTCCTGGAGCATGCCCGCGTTGTTGATCAGCAGGTCCAGCGGCTGGTCGGCGAGCGCCTCGGCAAGGCGGGCGACATCTGCCTCCCGGGTGACGTCGATGCCGTCGAGGACCCGACCGGCCACCTCGGCGAGCTCGGGGGAGGCGTGGCGGCAGACGCCGATCACCAGCCAGCCTGCCTGGTGATAGTGCCGCGCCAGCGCCAACCCAACGCCGCGGTTGGCGCCGGTAATCAGTACGGTGGAAGCCATGTCGTCTCCTCTCGAAGGGCCGGGATCAGTCCCAGGCCGGGGCGAATTCCGGGTCGGCGATGCGCTCGCCGCGATCCAGGCCCGCGATCGCCTCGAGTTCGTCCTCGCCCAGGGTAAGGTCGAGGGCCGCCAGGTTGCCCGCCAGGTGCTCGCGACGGGTGGACGACGGGATGGACACCACGCCCCGCGACCGGGTCCAGGCCAGGGCCACCTGGGCCGGCGTGACGCCATGGGCCTCGGCGATGCCGTTCAGGGTGTCGTCTTCCAGCACCTTGCCCACGGCCAGCGGCATGTAGCCGGTCACCGTCAGGCCGCGTGCCTGGCAGTGCGCCACCACCTCGTGGTTCTGCAGGAAGGGGTGCACCTCGACCTGGTTGGTCAGCAGCGCCTCCGGGCCGAGGATCTCCAGGGCCCGATCGAGCTGGGCGATGGTGAAGTTGGAAACCCCGATGTGGCGTGCCTGGCCGGCCTGCTGCACCTCTTGCAGGGCCGTCAGGTAATCGGCCATGGGCACGGCATCGTCCGGCGAGGGCCAGTGGATCAGCAGCAGGTCGACGTAGTCGGTGCCGAGCTTTTCCAGGCTCTCGCGGACGCTGGCCTTGAGCGACGCGGGCGCGAGGCGGTCGTGCCACACCTTGGTGGTGAGGAAGATTTCCTCCCGGGGCATCTCGCTCTCGGCGATGGCCGCGCCCACGTCCTGCTCGTTGTCGTACATCTGGGCGGTGTCGATGTGACGAAACCCGAGCGCCAGGGCATCGTGGATCACCCGCTTCAGGGTGTCGCCCTTGAGGCGAAAGGTCCCGAGGCCGGGATTGGGCAATGTCGGGGTGCTCATGGGATCTCCTTCTCGTGCCATGGTGTCGATGCGACTCCCTCCTAGATGCGGCGGTCCAAGCAAGAGTTCAAGGGCCGGGTTGCCCCGGGGTCATCCCGCCTGCCGTGCCTCGCCTACACTGAAGGCCATCATCGGGCATCGCGATCTCCGCCGCGGCCACGGGACGAGGACCCGGCATGGAACCCAATCACCGTTTCAACGTGACCTATCTGATCATCGCCGTGATGCTCTTCCTGACCTTCCAGAGCGTCTATCGCGACTGGCAGACCACCGAACCCATTCCCTACTCGGAATTCACCCGGCTGCTGGAGGAGGGACGGATCGCCGAGGTGCAGGTCGGCGACGACCGCCTCACCGGCACCTTCACCGCCCCCCTGCCCGACGGACGCACCGCCTTCACCACCAACCGCGTCCCACCCGACCTCGCCGACCGCCTGGCACAGCACGACGTCACCTTCAACGGCCGCCCGGCGAGCCCTTTTCTGACCATCCTGCTCTCCTGGTTCCTGCCGCTGGTGCTGCTGTTCGCGATCTGGTCGCTGCTGATCCGCCGGATGACCGGCGGTGGCGGGATCGGCGGCATGATGTCCATCGGCAAGTCCAAGGCCAAGGTCTATGTGGAGACCTCCACCAAGGTCACCTTCGAGGATGTCGCCGGGGTCGACGAGGCCAAGAACGAACTTCAGGAGGTGGTGGCCTTCCTGCGCGACCCCGAGCGCTACGGCCGGCTCGGCGCCCATATCCCCAAGGGCATCCTGCTGGTCGGCCCGCCGGGCACCGGCAAGACGCTGCTGGCCCGGGCCGTGGCGGGGGAAGCCGGGGTGCCCTTCTTCTCCATCTCCGGCTCGGAGTTCGTCGAGATGTTCGTCGGCGTCGGCGCCGCGCGGGTCCGCGACCTCTTCGAGCAGGCCGGGAAGGCCAAACCCTGCATCATCTTCATCGACGAACTGGACGCCCTGGGTCGGGCCCGGGGGCCGGGCGGCATGAGCGGCCAGGACGAGAAGGAGCAGACGCTCAACCAGCTGCTCTCCGAGCTCGACGGCTTCGACCCCTCCACGGGCATCGTGCTGCTCGCCGCCACCAACCGGCCGGAGATCCTCGACCCTGCCCTGCTGCGCGCCGGGCGCTTCGACCGCCAGGTACTGGTCGACCGTCCCGAGCGCAAGGGGCGCCGGCAGATCCTCGAGGTGCATATCGGCCGGATCCGCTCGCTGGCCGCCGACGTGGACCTGGACCATATCGCCTCGCTGACCCCCGGCTTCACCGGAGCCGACCTCGCCAACCTGGTCAACGAGGCCGCCCTGCTGGCCACCCGCCGGGACAGCGACGAGGTGGCCATGGAGGACTTCACCAACGCCATCGAGCGCATCGTTGCCGGCCTCGAGAAGAAGAGCCGGCTGCTCAACGACCACGAGCGGGCCGTGGTGGCCCACCACGAGATGGGCCACGCCCTGGTGGCCGCGTCATTGCCGGGCATGGACCCGGTGCACAAGGTTTCGATCATCCCCCGCGGCGTCGGCGCGCTGGGCTACACCATCCAGCGGCCCACCGAGGACCGCTTCCTGCAGACCGTCAGCGACCTGAAATACCGCATGGCGGTGCTGATGGGCGGCCGCGCCGCCGAACGGCTGATCTTTGACGAGGTCTCCACCGGCGCCGCCGACGACCTGGCCAAGGTCACCGAGATCGCCCGCGACATGGCGACCCGTTTCGGCATGGCGGACGAGGCCGGCCAGGTGGTCTACGAGAAGGACCGTCAGGCCTTCCTGGGCGACGTCTACGGCATCAGCCAGCAGCATGACTACTCCGAGGCCACCGCCCGGGAGATCGACCTCGCGGTGCGCGAGCTGGTGGACGAGGCCTATGCCCTGGCCCAGGCGACCCTCGCCGCCCGTCGCCAGGACCTGGAGGCCGGCGCCGCCCTGCTGCTCGAGCGCGAGACGCTCACCGCCGACGAGTACCCGCCGATGAAGCCATCGCTGCCCGCCGAGCCGCGAACGGCCAGCGCGCCTCAGACCCCGAAGGGATAGGTGTCGGGGATCGCCTCGCGCTGCCAGCCGGGTCCCGGTTCCAGCGGCTCGACGGCCGTGGACTCGTCTAGGTGGTAGAGGGCATCGAACTGCTCGGCCAGGCAGGCATGGAAATAGTGGCTGCCCCGCTCCGTCTCGGGGCGGTAGATCACCCCAATCGCCCGCTCCAGAAGGCTTTCCTTGAGGGGCTCGGCCCGCGCCGGCGAGAGGGGCAGGTAGAAGCGGTCGAGACCACTCCGATGGAAGAGCCGCTCGATGCTGCCCTCAAGCGAAGGCCGCACCCAGCGGTGCTCGGCGTGCCCATCCCAGTCGCGGGCGGCCGTGACATGGCCGGTATGGGTGGTGAAGCCCACCAGCACCACCCGCTCGTCGCCGAAGCGCTGTCGCGCCAGCTGGCCGACGTTGTGCTGTCCCTGGCGCCAGCCCATCTCGGTGGCACGGGCGTCCCCCAGGTGCGAGTTGTGGGCCCAGACCACCACCTTGCCGGCTCCCCCCTGTCGGCGCAGGTGGTCATGCAGTTCGGCGAGGGTCTCGGTCATGTGCCTATCTCGCAGGTTCCAGGTATCGACCCGGGCGCCGAACATGGCCCGATAGTAGGCCTCCGCATTGACCACCACCCGGGCGTTCTGCTCGGCGAAGAACTGCGCGTCGACGGCGCGGCGACCGTCCGCCTCGAGGTAGTCAGGGGCCCGCTCCCTCAACCGGACCTGCAGGCCCACGGCCGTCCGCTCGCAGGAGGGGCTCAAGCCGAAGGCCACGTTGCGCCCGTAGTGGAAGGGGTCGCCGCGATGGTCGAGACAGGCATAGCCCCGGCGGGCCACCTCGGCCTGCTCGGGATCGACCCGCGCCAGGTAGTCGATCACCGCCTCGGCCGAGCGATGCAGGCTGTAGAGGTCCATGCCGTGGAAGCCGACCTTCGTCGCCAGCGGCTGGCGGGCATTGTGCCGGCGCAGCCAGGCGATGAAGTCGCGCACCTCATGGTTGCACCACATCCAGTGGGGGAAACGCTGGAAGTCCGCGAAGGCCCCGTCCAGGGCATCCTCGCCCCCGCCACGCACGTAGCGGTCGAGGCGCAGGGCATCGGGCCAGTCGGCCTCCACCAGCACCGCCTCGAAGCCCTTCTCCTCGATCAGCCGCCGGCTGATCGCCGCGCGCAGGCGATAGAACTCGGCCGTGCCGTGGGAGGCCTCGCCGAGCAGCACGAAGGGCCGCTCGCCGACCCGTTCCAGCAGCGCGTCGTGGTCGGTGGCGCGGTCGTCCAGTCGCCGGGCGAGCTCACGGACACAGGCAAGCGGCGTCGTCATGATAGGCACCTCCCGGTGAACGCAGCGAAGACCTCGCTGACAGTCTAGCCCCGGCGGCGCCGGACGGCAGGCTCATGCCCGCTGCTGGTCGGTGGGCACGTCCTCGCTGCGCCCGAGTCGCTCGCGTAGCCGCTCCAGGTAGCTGAGTAGCACCGGGATCACCGCGAGCACCAGCAGGGTCGAGAAGGCCAGGCCGAAGGCGATGGAGACCGCCATGGGGATCAGGAACTGCGCCTGCAGCGAGGTCTCGAAGAGCAGCGGCAACAAGCCGCCGATGGTGGTCAAGGAGGTGAGCAGCACGGCGCGCACGCGCTGCACCACCGCCTCGTTGAGTGCCGCCTCGATGGCCAGCCCCTGATGGCGCTGGTGGCGATAGAAGGCCACCAGGATGATGGCGTTGTTGACCACGATGCCCGAGAGGCCGAAGAGCCCGAACAGCGAGAGCATGGTCAGGTCGAGTCCCAGCAGCCAGTGCCCCAGCAGGGCCCCCACCAGCGCCAGCGGGATGATCGCCATGACGATCAGCGGCAGGCTCCAGGAGGCGAAGACCCAGGCCAGCACCACGTACATCAGCCCCAGGCCGATCATCAGCCCGGTGCGCATGTCGGCGAAGGTCTCGCGCTGATCGGCGGCGCGCCCCTCGAAGCTGTAGCGCAGGCGGTGGGTGCTGGCCAGGCTCGGCAGCACCTCGGCGGAGACCGCATCGAGCACGCGCTCGGCGGAGGTCATCTCGGTGTCGAGCTCGGCGGTGACCTCCACCGCCAGGCGACCGTCGGCATGGCGCAGCGCCTCGAAGCCCTGGCGGTGATCCAGGGCCATGACCTGGTCGAGCGGGACGAAGCGCCCGTCGGGGACGCGCACGCTGAGCCGCGACAGGGTCGCGAGCCGCTCGCGCTGCGCCCGGGGCAGCAGCACCCTGACCTCGATCTCGTCGGCGCCGTCCTGGTAGATCTGCACCAGCCGGCCATCGAAGGCGTCCCGAAGCTGCCGGCCGAGATCGGCCGTGGTCAGCCCCAGGGCCTCCCCCCGGGCGTTGACCCGGTAGATCAGCTGTTCCCGGCCCCAGGGCATGTCGTCCTCGGTGTCGAGCACGCCGGGCAACTCGCGCAGCGAACGGGAGAGCGACTCGGCGGCGGCCTTGAGGGCACCGGCCTCCTCGCCGGTCAGGCGGATGTTGACGTCCTTGCCCGGCGGGCCCGCGGCACGCTCGTTGATGGTCAGGTTCTCGAGCCCCGCCGGTTCGGCGAGGCGCGAGCGCCAGGCGCGGATGAACTCGGCATTGCGCACGTCGCGGTCGTCCGAGGGGGTGAGCTCCACCATCATCGAGCCGAGGTTGTCGCCGCTGCGCGCCTGCAGGCCGCTGGCGAGCGTCGCCCCATGGCGGGTCACGGCATGCTGGACCAGGTTGCCCCCCAGGGCCTGCTCGGTCTCCTCCAGGGCCGCCTGCAGGCGCGCCAGCAGCTCATCGACGCGCGCGCTGTCGGTGCCCGCCACGAAGCTGGCATTGGCGTAGAGCACGTTTGGCTCGGGCGTGGGGAAGAAGTTGAACGCCAGGCGCCCGCCGGCCAGCAGGCCCAGGGTGAAGAGCACCACCGCCACGGCCGAGGCCAGGGTGGCGCCGCGGTGGCGCAGGGTCAGTGCCGAGAAGCGCCGGAAGGGCCCCTCGCGGAAGCGCTCGAAGGCCGCCTCGAAGCGCTCGCGCGGCCGCGACAACGGATGGTGTCGCGGCGTTCGGCCCGGCACGAAGGCGTTGCGCAGGTGGGCGGGCAGCACGACGAAGCACTCCAGCAGCGAGGCGATGAGCACGCAGATCATGATCACCGGGATGTCGCCGAGGATGTTGCCGATCACGCCCCCCACCAGCAGCAGCGGCATGAAGGCGGCCACCGTGGTCAGCGACGAGGCCACTACCGGCCAGAACATGCGCCTGGCCGCCCCCTCGGAGGCGTGACGGGCGGGCTCTCCCATGCGGAAATGGGCGTCGGCGTCCTCGCCCACCACGATGGCGTCATCGACGATCACCCCCAGGGCCATGATCAGCGCGAACAGCGACATCATGTTGATCGACCCGCCGATCCCCCAGAACACCGCCATGGCCGCCATGAAGGCCGTGGGGATGCCGATGGCCACCCACAGTGCCACCCGGGCGGGCAGGAAGAAGTAGAGCAGCAGCAGGACCAGCACCAGGCCGCCGAGGCCGTTGCTGATCAGCAGCCCGATACGGTCGGCGATCAGCTGCCAGGTCTGGTCGTGGACCTCGAGCGACACGCTGGGCGGCAGCTGGGGACGGGTCTCGGCCAGCCAGTTCTCCAGCACCTCGGCGGCGGCCAGGGAGTTGCCGTCCTCGCTTCGCTGCAGCATGAGCTCCACCGCCGGATGGCCGTCGCGGCTCAGGGTCACCTGTTGCTCGCGGGACTCCTGGCGAATGGTGGCGATGTCGCCCAGCCGCAGCTGCACCCGGTCGCCGCTGAGCACCGGCAGGTCGGCGAAGGCGCGCTCGTCACGGCGCTGTTCCACGGCCCGCAGCTCACGGGTGCTGTCCTGCTGGCCGAGCAGCCCCGCCGGCAGGTCCAGGGACATGCCCTCGATACGCTCGGCGATCTGGGCGAGGCTCAGCTGCAGCCCCTGGAGTCGCTCCGCGGGCACCTCGATGCTGATCTGCTGCTCGGGCAGGCCGCTGATCTCGACCCGGTCGATGCCCCGCTGCAGCAGCTGGTCCTCGAAGCGGTTGGCCAGATGACGCAGTTCGTCGTGGCTCACCTCGCCATGCACCAGCAGCCGGGCCACCGGCTCGTAGCGGGCGGCCCGGGCGACCCGCGGCACTTCGGCGTCGGCCGGCAGGTTGGTGAACTCGTCGACCTGCTGGCGAACGTCGTCCAGGGCCAGGATCGGGTCGCTGCCCTCGTTGAACTCCAGGGTGATGCTGGAGCCCCCCTGGGCCGAGGTGGAGGTCATCCGCTTGAGGCCATCGAGGCTGCGCAGGCGCTGCTCGAGAGGCACGGTGATGCCCTGCTCGATGTCCTCCGCCGAGGCGCCGCTCCATACCGTGCGTACGCTGACCACGTCCAGGGCGAAGGTGGGGAAGAACTGGATGTTCATGCGCGACAGGCCCAGCACCCCGCCAAGCAGCATCATCAGCATGACCAGGTTGGCGGCGACCCGGTGGTGGACGAAGAAGCCGATCAGGCCGCGCCGTCGGCTCATGGGCGCCCCTCGTCACCGGGATCGGCGACCTCGACCCGCAGGCCCTGGAGGGCATTGGGCAGGTGGGTGATGATCACCCGATCGCCCTCGGCGAGGGCCTCGCCGCTGACCAGCGCCCAGCGCTCCCCGTCGTCGCGGAGCACCTCGCCGTGACGGGTCACCGCCAGGCGACGCATCCGGCCCTCCTCGTCCATCACGTAGAGGGCATTGTTGCCGTAGAGCGCGCTGTAGGGCACCGCCAGGCTGTCCGTGATCGCCGGGCGGGCCAGCGACACGGCGAGCAGGCTGCCGAGACGCAACGCTGTCCCGCCGGTCTCGAGGCGGAAGATCGCCTCGGTGCCGGCCGGGTCGCCCTCCCCGGCCAGCCCCTCCAGCACCAGGCGGGCCCCCTCATCGCCGGTGGCGATCAGGTGCTCCCCACGGGACAGGGCCTCGAGCAGCTCGGCCTGGTGACGCCGGGGGATGCGCGCCCGCAGCTCCAGCCCCGCCTCGGGATAGACGCTGAGCAGCTCACCGCGGGGGGCCACCTGGTCGCCCGGGGCCACCCGGATGCGCGTGACGATGCCGTCGAAGGGCGCCTCCACGCGGCTGCGCTCGGCATCGCGACGGGCGGCGGCCAGGGCGGCCGTGGCGTGCGCCAGGCCGGCCTCCAGAGCAGCGAGGCGGGCGGGGTGCTCGGCGATGGCGCGCTCCCGGGCCGCCACCGTCACCCGGGCCCGGGCCAGTTCATTGCGGGCCGCGTCCAGGTCGGACTGGGAGGCGAGATTGCGACCCACCAGGGAGCGGGTGCGTTCGAGCTGGCGACGGGCGGTCTCGAGCAGCTCCCGCTCGCGCTCCAGGGTGGCAAGGTCGCTGTCGTGGCGCACCCGTTCGCCCGAAAGCTGGGCCCGGCGATCGGCCACCTCGGCCTCGGCCTGGGCCAGCGGGGGACGGACGTCGGCCTCGTCCAGGGCCACCAGCAACTCGCCGCGGGCGACCCGCTGCCCCTCGCGCACCGGTCGCTCGGCGATACGTCCAGCCAGCGGCGCGGTGACGGTGAGCATCTCGGGGGCCGTCACCTCGCCATAGAGCGGCAGCACCGGGGCATGGCGGCCGGGCGCGGCCACCAGGGTCTCGACCCGCCAGCTGCGCTCCTCCGGTGTGACACTGGCACTCTCCGGCCGGGTGGCCCGCAGCCACAGGAAGGCCGCCACGCCGAGGGCCAGGATCAGCAGGGGGAGCAGGCGTCTGAGCATCGGGCTGGGGTCCACCGGTCATATCAACAGGCCCCAATATACCGCCATCGACCGGCGATTGTCGGCGCCCGTTGCCGATGGGCGACACTGTGCCTCAGGGGGGATGCCCGGGCACGGCATCGCCCGGATCAGGTATCATCGCACCGACGCAATCCACGGAGTCGCCATGCCAGCCGCCCTGCCCCTGCCGCTCTCCACGCCCAACCGCAACCTGGTGCGGCTGACCATCGTGCGCGGCATCACCTGGACCGGCTTCCTGGCCGCGATCATCATCGGCATCGAGGTGCTGGGCTTCTCGCTGCAGGTGCCCGCGGTGATCGCGGTGATCGTCGCCATGGGAGCGATCAACATCGCCACCTGGTGGCGCATGGGCCGCCCGCGGGCGGTGACCCACGGCGAGTACCTGCTCCACCTGCTGGTCGACGTGACGGGCCTGACGCTGCTGTTCTACTTCACCGGCGGCTCCCACAACCCCTTCATCAACTACTACCTGGTGCCGGTGACCATCGCCGCGGCGACCCTCCCCTGGCGGCACGCCTGGGTGATCGCCGCCGCCTCCATGGCCGCCTACAGCTTCCTGATGGTGTCCTATCAGCCGGTCCCGCAATTCGCCCAGGGCCACGGCGGGGCGACCCTCAGCCTTCACGTGCTCGGCATGTGGCTCAACTTCGGGCTCTCGGCGGGCCTGGTCACCTTCTTCATCTACAAGATGGCCCGCGCCCTGCGCAGTCGCGACCAGGCGCTATCGCGCACCCGCGAGGCCGCCCTGCGCAACGAGCAGGTGCTGGCCGTGGCCACCCAGGCGGCAGGCACCGCCCACGAGCTGGGCACGCCGCTCTCCACCATGGCGGTGCTGCTCAGCGAGATGCGCGAGGATGCCAGGGACCACCCGGCCCTGATCCGGGACATCGAGCTGCTGCGCCAGCAGGTGGATACCTGCAAGGCGCGGCTGCGTCACCTGGTGGAGAGTGCCGATCGGCGGCGCATGGCCGAACCCGAGGTGCACGACGCCCAGGTCTGGCTGGCCGGGGTGGTCCAGCGCTGGCTGGTGCTGCGCCCCGATGTCAGCCACCACCTGGAAGTCGCCGAGCGACGCGGCCAGCCCTGGCTGGCGGTGGATGCCACCCTCGACCAGGCACTGACCAACCTGCTCAACAACGCCGCCGACGCCAACCCGGACGACGTCACCATCCGGCTCGACTGGAACAGCGACGAGGTGATCATCGACATCCGCGACCACGGCCCCGGCGTGGCGATGTCCATCGCCGACCAGTTGGGCGAGACCTTCGTCTCCACCAAGAGCAAGGGGCTGGGCATCGGCCTCTTCCTGACCCACGCCACCATCAACCGCTTCGGGGGCGGCGTGAGCCTGTACAATCACCCCGAGGGCGGCACCCTGACCGAGGTGACCCTGCCGCGCAGCCAGCCCGAGCCCTGACGCCCGACGGTTGCCGGACCCCGTGACCCCTGCGAGGACAACATGCAAGAGACCGCCGAACGCCTGCTGATCATCGACGACGACGAGATGTTCTGCCACGTGCTCGACCGTGCCCTGAGCCGCCGGGGCTTCGAGGTGCTGGTGGCCCATGACGCTACCCAGGCCCTCTCCCTGGCGCGCCGCCACCAGCCCCAGCTGGCCACCCTGGACCTCAAGCTGGAGCACGAGTCGGGCCTGAAGCTGCTGCCGGAGCTGCTGGAGATCGTGCCGGAGTGCCGGGTGGTGGTGCTGACCGGCTACTCGAGCATCGCCACCGCGGTGGAGGCGATCAAGCTGGGCGCGGTGAACTACCTCTGCAAGCCGGCGGATGCCGACGAGGTGCTGATGGCGCTGTCGCGGGCCGAGGGCGACCCGGAGACCGAGGTGGCCGACAACCCGCCGTCGATCAACCGGATCACCTGGGAGCACATCCAGAAGGTGCTGCAGGAGCACGACGGCAACATCTCCGCCACCGCCCGCGCCCTGGGGATGCACCGCCGCACCCTGCAGCGCAAGCTGCAGAAACGGCCGGTGAGGCGCTAACGCTGGAAGCGGCCAAGCGGCCAAGCGGCCAAGCGGCCAAGCGGCCAAGCGGCCAAGCGGCCAAGCGGCCAAGCGGCCAAGCGGCCAAGCGGCCAAGCGGC
>NZ_SNZJ01000002.1 GCF_004363555.1 Halomonas ventosae
CCCTGACTCGGGTGCGCTGGTGCTACGCCAACACCGCCAGGACCACCGACTACGTCTGGTATGCGCCGATGATCCGCCTCGACGAGCGCGGCGAGCTGCTCGAGGTGCGCATCGCCGACTTCCTGCGCGGTCCCCTGCAGGCCCCGTTCGAGGAGGTGGAGCCGGCCTATGAGGCGCTGATGACATTGCAGCGCATGCTGCATGAGCCCGAGTTCGCCATCCGCTTCACCTATCGCCCCGGCGACCTGGTGATCTTCGATAACCGCCGCCTGCTGCATGCCCGCGATGCCTTCGAGGGCGCAAGCGGCCACCGCTGGCTGCAGGGCTGCTACATGGAGCGCGACGAGATTCGCTCGCGCTACCGCATGGTGCGGCGCGCACGGCGCCAGCGGCGGGTCGTCGCCGGGGCCTGAGGCCCCTCGCCTGGCGGCCTGCTTTCTCTCCCTTCCCTTCTCCCTCTTCCCCTCACTATCCGTCGCTCCGCTGGCATTCACAGTTCATGGCGCCAGCGGTTCGACAGCTTTTTCGTTTGGCACTCGCCCAGCTCATGGGCCGCAGCCGGTGCGCTCGAGGCAGCGTCATGGCTTCGCCACACGACCCCCAGGCGAACAACTGGCCAGAGGCTGCCTGCGAGAGCGAGGGCGCGCTGGCTCGTCGCGATAAGGTCTCGCGTAAATCATGCGCAAGCCCATGAATAAATGGGACATTTTTGGCACCAATGGGCGCATTTGCACTAGTCATTGGTGCCGGGAAATGCCGCTGGCCATATTCATTCACACCAGCAGAAAAGAGCGCGGTTCACCGGACCGATAAGGGCGATGCACCGGCGCGGACCAAGGTGGCTTCTGCCCAGGCTGGAACAGCGATTCCCTTGAATGAAGTGAGGAGACAACAAGATGCAACTGCCGTCACTGATCGAGATCCCCAATGGTGAAAAGGTGGTACCGACCTTCTCGGACAGCGAAATGCAGGGCCGGCTGGCGCGCCTGCGTGACTACATGGCGCAGCAGGATATCGATGCGGTGGTGCTGACCTCCTACCACAACATCAATTACTTCAGCGACTTCGTCTACTGCAAGTTCGGCCGTGACTATGGCCTGGTCGTCACCCAGGATCGCTTCACCACCGTGACCGCGAACATCGACGGGGGGCAGCCCTACCGCCGCAATCGCCTGGGCGACAACATCGTCTATACCGACTGGCAGAAGGACAACTTCTTCAAGGCCGTCAAGCAACTCTGCGAGGGCCGCCGTCGCGTCGGCGTCGAGTTCGACCACCTGACCCTGCAGAACCAGCAGAAGCTGCTGGCTGCCCTGGGCGACGTGGAACTGGTCGATATTGGCGTGCCGACCATGAAGATGCGCATGATCAAGTCCGCCGAGGAGATCGCGCTGATTCGCCAGGGGGCCCGCATCGCCGACGTGGGCGGCGTGGCCGTGCGCGACGCCATTGCGGCCGGGGTGCCGGAGTACGAGGTGTCGCTGGCCGGTCAGGCCGCCATGGTGCGCGAGATTGCCAAGACCTACCCCAACAGCGAGCTGATGGACACCTGGGTGTGGTTCCAGTCGGGCATCAACACCGACGGCGCCCACAACCCGGTGACCAGCCGCCGCGTGCAGCCCGGCGATATCCTCAGCCTCAACACCTTCCCGATGATCTCCGGCTACTACACCGCCCTGGAACGCACCCTGTTCTGCGAGCACGCCTCGGACGAGCACCTGCGCCTCTGGGAGGCCAACTGCGAGGTCCACCGCCGGGGCCAGGAGCTGATCAAGCCCGGGGTACGCTGCTGCGACATCGCCCACGAGCTCAACGAGATCTTCGCCAGGCATGACCTGCTCCAGTACCGCACCTTTGGCTACGGCCACTCCTTCGGCACCCTGAGCCACTACTATGGCCGCGAGGCCGGGCTCGAGCTGCGCGAGGACATCGAGACCGTGCTCGAACCCAACATGGTCGTCTCCATGGAACCGATGATCATGGTGCCGGAAGGCCGTCCCGGCGCCGGTGGCTACCGCGAGCACGATATCCTGGTGGTCAACGAGCATGGGGCCGAGAACATCACCGGCTTCCCGTACGGGCCGGAGCACAATATCATCAAGTAATCGATCGAATAAAAAGGGGAGCCAGGCTCCCCTTTTGGTGCTTGGGGAAGCCGAAATGAGCAATGTCAAGATAGAGAACCTGGACTGGATGACCTACAAGGAGCTTACGGAACAGGGCAGCTGCAAGATCATCCTTCCGGTCGGTGCCATCGAGCAGCATGGCCCGCATATGTCGCTAAATCCGGATGTACTTATTCCAAGTCATATCGGCGAACAGGTGGCGGCGCGCGGCAACAACATGCTGGTCGCGCCACCCATCAGCTACGGGTACAAGTCACAGATAAAGTCGGGCGGCGGCAACTTCTTCCCGGGAACGACCTGCGTGTCGGGTGCCTCGCTGGAAAACTACGTCCTCGATGTGCTGCAGGCCTATGTCAATCACGGAAATCGCGAATTCATCCTGATCAACGGGCACTTCGAGAACTCCATGCACCTTTGCGAGGCCGCCGACAGGCTGGTCAACAAGTGCCGGTCGGAGGGGATCTCGATCAGGATCTACCTGCTTTCCTACTGGGACTTCATCAGCGACGAGACGATTGCCAAGGTATTCCCGGACGGCTTCACCGGCTGGGCCGTCGAGCATGGTGGGGTACTGGAAACCTCGATCATGCTGAAGATTCATCCCGAACTCGTCGACATGTCCAAGGCCGTCGACGTGGAGCCGGCGAGTTTCCCTCCCTACGATGTCTTTCCTCCCGACCCGAGCTGGGTAGCGCCGTCCGGCACCCTCTCGTCTCCCATCAAGGCAACAGCCGAAAAGGGGGAGATGATTCTGGAAGAGTGCATATCGGGAATCGTATCGCACTTGAACTGAGTCACTGGCCACATGTCTCGAGGAGATCTCGGGGCCCGAGATGTCAGGGACGATGCCAAGTACAACAAGAGTGAGGTATCAAGATGCCTAACAAAGAACCGGTAACGGTCCCACGATTCACCGGGCGAGACCTGCCGCCCATCGGCCGGTTGGTCATCCAGTTTGCCCCGCCCATCGCCATCATTGCGCTGATCGCGATGGTGCTGCGCAACCCCGATGGCGTCGCCTCGGTCATCTTCGACCTGAGAACCTACGTCACGGGAGGCTTCACCTGGCTGTTCATCCTCTATTCGCTGTTCGCCGTGGCGGTCTGCGGCTGGCTGGCGTTCAGCAAGCTGGGTAACCGGGTCAGGCTGGGTGGCCCCAAGGCGAAACCCGAATACAGCAACTTCGCCTGGTACTCGATGCTCTTCGCCTGCGGCCAGGGCATCGGCCTGATCTTCTGGTCGGTGGCCGAGCCGATCATGCTGCGCGATGCGAGCCCGGTCTTCGAGGCGATGGAAGGCAACGTGGCGGGCGGGGGCATCGTCTGGGCCTATTTCCACTGGGGCTTCACCGCCTGGGCCATGTACTGTGTCGTCGCGGTGTGCCTCGCCTATTCGCACCATAACCTGGGCAAGACCCTGACCTTCCGCGAGGCGACGGTGGACCTGCTGCCGCGCTGGGCTCGCGGCGGTGCCGGCGTGGTGGTGGAACTGCTGGCGATCATGGCCACCATCCTGGGCCTCTCCACCTCCTTCGCCTTTGCCGCCATGCAGTTCACTGCGGGCCTGACGTCCTTCACCGGCGTCACCTCGGGACCCACCATCTGGCTGTTTGTCATCGTTGGCCTCGGTACCGCCGCGGCGATCTCGGCGTTCTTCGGCATCAGCAAGGGGATGCGCCTGATCAGCGAGACGAACTCCATACTGAGCGTCGTGCTGGTGGTGGCCGCCTTCATCTTCGGGCCCACGCTGTTCATCATCTCCAACATCACCCAGACCTTCGGCTCCTACTTCGCCAACTTCGTGCCGATGAGCTTCTGGACGGATGCGCCGAGCACCGCCGAGCCGCTGACCTCCTGGCAGCAGAGCTGGAACGGCTGGTGGACGGTGTTCATCTGGTGCTGGGTGATCGCCTTCTCGCCCTTCGTGGCCGGCTTCATCGCCCGCATCTCCCGGGGGCGCACGCTGCGCGAGTTCGTCATCGGCGTCACCATCATTCCTTCCCTGATCGTCATGCTGTGGATCGGCGTGCTGGGCTCCGCGGCCATCTACTACGACGACAAGAGCGGGCGCGGTATCACCGATGCGGTGAATGCGGATGTGGCCAGCGGCCTCTTCGCGATGCTGGAGTCCATCCCGGTGGTGGGCAGCCTGCTGCTGGTGGTGGCGACGGTGCTGGTGGCCACCTACTACGTGACCTCCCTGGATGCCGGCACCTACGCCCTGGCGGACTTCGTCTCCGCGCCCAAGCGGGCGGGTGCCTGGTTCCGCGTGGTACTGGTGCTCAGCATCGGTGCCGTGGCCACGGTGCTGCTCACCCTCGGGGGGAGTGGGGTGGTCGATACGGTCCAGACCGGGACCATCATCGGCGCCTTCCCCTTCTCCATCGTGATCCTGCTGATGATCGTGAACACCATTCGCCGCCTCCTCAATCGGGACCGGGCGGTCAGGGAGCTCGAGAAGGTGGTCAATGACCCCGACCCCAACGTGAAGCTCGAGGTCGACAGCGAGGGCGAGGTCCAGGCGAACTCCGGTGACAACCTGAGGCCCAGCGTTTCAGGCACCTGACGGCCCTGACCCGTCACCCGTCAGGGGCACGCTCGAGAATGACGTGACGGCGCGTGCGCCCTGAAGGCCCCTGGCCTGCCGGTCATCACCCCGATCGGCAGGCCTTCCTGCGTTGCACGTGTCGATGCCGCCCGGGGCGTCGAGACGGGCAGCCGCTCACAGGTTGGCGATCCCGGATCTCAGGAAGTCCAGCACGTGGCGCGAGGCCACGTTGAGCTCGGGCTCCTTGTAGTAGAGACCGATGCAGACGCGTTCCAGGGCGGGAAGGGTGGCCGTGCTTTCGGCATGCCTGAGATGGTCCGGTATGACGGAGCTGGCCATGGCGGTGATGCCGAGTCCTTCCTCCACGGCGGAGAAGATGCCGAGCAGGCTGGTACTGGTGTACATGAAGCGATAGGGGTGCTGCTGGGCCTGCAGTGCCTCCTCCATGATCGAACGATAGACGCACCCCTGCGGATAGGCGATCAGGGGGATCGGCTCATCGTCGCAGCTCGCCAGGTGGCCTTCCTTGTAGACCCATTCGAGGCCTTCCAGCCGGTAGTCCCTTGAATCCCTGTCCTCGTTCTCCTTGGCACGTTCCATGGCCAGGGCGATGTCGTAATGTCCCTTCTGGTAGCGCTGGAGTATCACCTTGCTGATTTCGCAGTCCACCTCGACGATGATATTGGGGTAGACCTTCGACAGCTTTCGCAGTGCCCTGGGCAGGAACGCCAGTTCGAAGTCGTTGGGGATGCCAAGGCGTACCTTCCCCGAAATATTGTCGCCTCTTACCTTGGCAATGATCTGGTCATTGATCTCCAGCATTCGTCGTGCCGCTTCGTACAGGTACTCCCCATCCTCGGTGAGTTCCAGGCTCGATCCCCTGAGGAATATCTTTGTATCAAGAAGTTCCTCCAGCTTCTTTACCTGAAGGCTGATGGCGGGCTGCGACCGGCCCAGCAGCTCGCCAGCGCTGGTGAAGCCACCCAGGTCCTTGATCGTGACGAAGGTCCTCAGCAGGTCGGTGGGGATATTGGTCATCGTGGGGCCATTTCATTGTCTGATCAGGGCATAAGGCATACAAATTGGCGCCCTTGCGGATCGGAAAATACCTTGGAAATGCTGCTCAGAAGAAGCAGCGATTCACTTCAATAACGACAAATCAACAACAAGAGGATATGCGGATGGATTCCTGGGTATTGACCACCTTTCTAATATTGACCTGCTATATGCTAATTCACTCTGGTGCTGCCTATCTCCGAAGAGAGCTGAAGAGAAAGGCAATGACTCACCAGGCGAGGAAATGATCATGGATGCCTATCGGATGTTCAACTGGGGGCTTCTGATCCTGACCTTCGGCCTGCTGATCTATCTCGGCTTCCTCTCCTCAAAATACATGAACAAGAACGACGAAGGGGGATTTCTTGTGGCCGGGCGGTCGCTGGGGGCATTCGTGGCGGCGGGTACCATCGTCGCCACGGGCTTCAGCGGCTGGGGCTTCATGGGCTCGCCAGGCGTGACCTACCAGTACGGCGCCATCGAGGTGCTGGGCAACTTCTTCTTCGCCCCGGCGATGATGATCGCGGTGCTCTACTTCGCACGCTTCCTGCAGCGCCGGGCGATCGAGATGGGCAGCAACACCATCCCCGAGTATATCGCGCAAAGCCATGGCGGTGGCGTCATGGGCCGTGTGCTGCAGGGCGTGGCCGGGATCATCACCATCCTGCTGCTGCTGGTCTTCCTGACCAGCCAGATCAAGGCGGTGGGCCTGCTCGGCGCGAGCTGGCTGGGTATCGAGCTCAACCAGAGCGCCTTCCTGATGGTGTCGGTGATCATCATCTACACCATGCTGGGCGGCCTGGCGGCGGTGGCCTGGACCGATACGGTGATGGTCTGCGGCATGGCCCTGGCGGCCGTGATCATCCTGGCGCAGATTCTCACCTCGGTGGATCTCGGGACCTGGGAGTCCTCCCTCAACGCCATCGACCCGGAACTGCTCAACCCCACCACCGGGGCGCACTACGGTGACTCCATCGCTACCGTCTTCCTGGTCCTGCCCTACGCCTTCCTGTTCGCCGCGGTACTGCCCTACATGGCGATCCGCTTCCTGGCCATGAAGCCCGACGTCAAGCTGCACAAGGTGGGTGTCTATGTGGCCATACTGGGAGCACTGCTGAGCCTGATTCCCATCGTCGGCCTCTACGTGCGAATGCAGGTGCCGGACCTGGCCGACCCCGACATGGCGATGCCGGTCTACCTGGAGCAGTTCATGCATCCGGCCATCCAGGGCATCATCACCCTGTTCATCATCTTCGCCATGAAGTCCACCGCCAACTCGCTGCTGCATACTGTGGCCTCGGCGACCTCCCACGACCTGCGGCTTTCGCTGTTCGGCCCGGTTTCCGGCGAGCGGGTGGCACTGATGATCAATAGGGCGGCCGTGGTGGTGCTGGGCGTGGTGGCCCTGCTGATGATGCTCTACGCCCCGCCCTTCATGCTCTCCTGGCTGGGCATCCTGGGCTCCGGCACCCTGCTGGCCAGCATGATCGGTCCGGTCTTCATCTCCACCTTCTGGCAGGGCAGCGCCTGGGGCGCACTCACCGCGATGCTGGTGGGCTTCTGCACCAGCGGCTACATGATGCTGTTCGCCGATGTGGGCTGGCTGATCGGCCCCCTGACTGGCTGTGTCGTCTCGGCGGCCTGTTATGTAGGGGTGTCGTTGGTGACCCGACGGCAGTGCCCTCGAGAGATGGCCATCTGACGACGGCTCTTGCCACGTCCGCAGTATCACGGGCGTGGCCACCCTGGTTCGCGGATGCGAGATCAGCGGGAAGGCGGGTATGACCGATTCTGCTGCAGGTGGTGCTGGCGCGGAGGGCGGGATACGCTGACCCCCTGGGTTGATTCCGTGACCGGAGATTGTCTTGCCATGACGCCAGGCGCCACCACGGGCCTCCTTCGCCAGGGAGAGCCACTATCGGTCGGCTTCGTCCTGCTGCACCGCTTCACCCTGCTGCCCTTCGCCGCCTTCGTCGACTGCCTGCGCCTGGCCGCCGACGAGGGGGATCGCAGCCGCCAGCTGCGCTGCCACTGGACCTTCATGACCAGTACCGGGCAGGAGGCCCTCTCCAGCTGCGGTGCCGCCATCTCGCCCTGCCTGTCGTTCCGTGACCCCGGCGAGTTCGACTACATCGTGGTGATCGGTGGCGTGCAGGCGCAGAAGGAGCGGCAGGATTCCAGTGCCCTGGCCTACCTGCGCCAGGCGGCCGAGGCGGGCGTGCCGCTGGTAGGTCTGTGCACCGGCGTTTTTGCCCTGATCCAGGCAGGATTGATGAAGGGGCGGCGCTGCTGCGTCAGCTGGTACCACCACCGTGACATGATGCAGCGTTTTCCCGCCATCGAGCCGGTGGCCGATCGCCTGTTCATCGACGACGGGGACCGGCTCACCTGTGCCGGTGGCGCGGCGGCGGCGGACCTGGCCGCCTATCTGGTCGAGCGCCACCTGGGCAAGGCGTGGGCCATGAAGAGCCTGAACATCATGCTGCTCGACGAGGCCCGCCTCGGCACGCATCCCCAGCCGCAGCCGGTGGTGTTCGGCAAGATCGAGGATCGCCTGGTGCGTCGTGCCATCGCCGTGCTCGAGCAGCACCTGGGCGAGGCCATCTCCATGGAGGCGCTGGCCGAGCGGGTGGGCACCTCCCGACGGCATCTGGAGCGCCGCTTCCGCGAAATCCTGGGCGTCGGGCCGCAGAAGTTCGCCCGTGACCTGCGCCTGCGCTATGGCCTCTGGCTGCTGCACTACACGGGCAAGAGCATCACCGAGATCGGCGAGCGCTGCGGTTTCGCCGACACGGCCCACTTCTCGCGCCACTTCCGCAGCGCCTTCGACATGACCCCGTCGGAGATGCGCAAGCGTGCCGGCGAGCCCGGCAGCGACCGGGTCGACCCCTTCTTCCTGCATGTCGAGGGCCGGCCTTCTCCCTGAGAACTCGGCTACCGCCCAGGGCTCGCGTGTCCTCGCGCTTTCCGCCAGCATCTCGCAGCCCGGCGCTTCCCGCTCGCCGAGCGACAAGTCGTGTGCCTGGCGTTCAGGAATCCTGTCGCATCTGTTCAATCCCTTCCCCTCGCCGTCGTCTTTAATCGATGCGTACGCCGGACGCGCTGCGTGGCGGTTATCCACGCATAAGGATTTCAAATTTTCTCCGCCGGCAGCTTGCCGATAGATTCGAGTAACACCCTGCCCGCCACCGATAACAACAGGAGTGAGTCATGAACCAGACAGGTCTCGCCGCCTTCGATTCCCAGATCGCCGCCGCCATCGCCGACGAGGTGGCCCGCCAGGAGGCCCACGTCGAGCTGATCGCCTCGGAGAACTACGCCAGCAGGGCCGTGATGGAGGCCCAGGGCACCCAACTGACCAACAAGTACGCCGAGGGCTATCCGGGCAAGCGCTACTACGGCGGCTGCGAGCACGTCGACGTGGTCGAGCAGCTGGCCATCGATCGCGCCTGCGATCTGTTCGGTGCCGACTACGCCAACGTCCAGCCGCACTCCGGCGCCCAGGCCAATGCTGCGGCCTTCATGGCCCTGGTCAAGCCCGGCGACACCGTGCTGGGCATGAGCCTGGCCCACGGCGGCCACCTGACCCACGGCGCGGCGCCCAACTTCTCCGGCAAGCACTACCACGCCGTGCAGTATGGCCTGAACCCGGAGACCGGCGAGATCGACTACGAGGAGGTCGAGCGCCTGGCGCGCAGCCACAAGCCGAAGATGATCATCGCCGGCTTCTCGGCCTATGCCCGGGTAGTGGATTGGCGCCGTTTCCGCGCCATCGCCGACGAGGTGGGCGCCTGGCTGATGGTCGACATGGCCCACGTGGCCGGCCTGGTGGCCGCCGGCCACTACCCGAGCCCGATTCCCCACGCCCACGTGGTGACCACCACCACCCACAAGACCCTGCGTGGCCCGCGGGGCGGCCTGATCCTCTCCGCCACCGGCGATGCCGATCTCTACAAGAAGCTCAACGGCGCGGTCTTCCCGGGCCAGCAGGGCGGCCCGCTGATGCACGTCATCGCCGCCAAGGCGGTGGCCTTCAAGGAGGCCATGAGCCAGGAGTTCGTGCAGTACCAGCGGCGCGTGGTCGACAACGCTCGCGCCATGGCCGGGGTCTTCCTGGAGCGCGGCTATGACGTCGTCTCCGGCGGCACCGACGACCACCTCTTCCTGGTCTCGCTGATCAAGCAGGGCGTCACCGGCAAGGACGCCGACGCGGCGCTGGGCCGCGCCCATATCACCGTCAACAAGAACGCCGTGCCCAATGACCCCCAGAGCCCCTTCGTCACCTCAGGGCTGCGCATCGGCACCCCGGCGGTGACCTCCCGCGGGTTCGACGAGCAAGAGTGCGGCGAGCTGGCGGGCTGGATCTGCGACATCCTCGATGTGCTGGCCGAGCGCCGCAGCACGGGGGCGGTCGAGGACGAGGTGCGCGAGAAGGTCGCCGCGCTGTGCGAGCGCCACCCGGTCTACGGCGAGTCCACTCCGGCCGCGGTACGCGAAGCCGCTACCGCCTGAACCCGTAAAGGATCGGCCCCGCCGCGCGGGGCCGGCCGAGGAGGAAGAAGATGCAACGCTATTCAGGCTTCGGGCTGGCCAAGCACGCGCTCAACCACCACGAGAACTGGGAGCGCCAGTGGCGCAACCCCACGCCCAAGAAGCAATACGACGTGATCATCGTCGGCGGCGGCGGCCATGGCCTGGCCACCGCCTACTACCTGGCCAAGGAGCACGGCATCACCAATGTGGCCGTGGTGGAGAAGGGCTGGCTGGGCGGCGGCAATACCGCCCGTAATACGACGATCGTGCGATCCAACTATCTGTGGGACGAGGCGGCGGCGCTCTACGAGCACTCCATGAAGCTGTGGGAGGGGCTCTCCCAGGACCTCAACTACAACGTCATGTTCTCCCAGCGTGGCGTGATGAACCTGGCCCACACCCTGCAGGACATGCGCGACGTCCAGCGCCGGGTCAACGCCAACCGCCTGAACGGCATCGACAGCGTGGTGCTCACCCCCGAGGAGATCCAGGAGATCGTGCCGATCATGGACTGCTCGAAGAACGCCCGCTATCCGATCCTCGGCGCCTCCTGGCAGCCGCGGGCCGGCGTGGCGCGCCACGACGCCGTGGCCTGGGGGTTCGCCCGGGCCGCCGATGCCCTGGGCGTGGACATCCTGCAGAACACCGAGGTCACCGGCTTCAAGATCCGCGACGGCCGGGTCTATGGGGTACACACCAACCGCGGCGACATCGAGGCCAGGACGGTGGGCTGCGTGGCGGCCGGCAACTCCGGGGTGCTGGCCAAGATGGCCGGCTTCCGGCTGCCGCTGGAGTCCCACCCGCTGCAGGCGCTTGTCTCCGAGCCGCTCAAGCCGGTGCTCGATACCGTGGTGATGTCCAACCACGTGCACGGCTACATCAGCCAGACCGACAAGGGCGACCTGGTGATCGGCGCCGGCATCGACGGCTACAACGGCTACGGCCAGCGCGGCAGCTACCCCACCGTGGAGCACACCCTGCAGGCCATCGTCGAGATGTTCCCGATCTTCTCGCGGGTGCGCATGAACCGGCAGTGGGGCGGCATCGTCGACACCTGCCCGGACGCCTGCCCGATCCTCTCCGCCACGCCGGTGAAGGGGCTCTTCTTCAACTGCGGCTGGGGCACCGGCGGCTTCAAGGCCACCCCGGGCTCGGGCCATGTGTTCGCCTGGACCCTGGCCAAGAACCAGGCCCACCCGATCGCGGCCCCGTTCTCCATCGACCGTTTCCACACCGGGGCTCTGGTCGACGAGCACGGCGCGGCCGGCGTCGCCCACTAAGGAGGCACTCCCATGTTTCTTATCTACTGCCCCTACTGCGAGGAGCACCGCGAGGAAGAGGAGTTCCATCCCAAGGGCCAGGCGCATATCGCCCGCCCCGCGGACCCCGAGGCCTGCTCCGACGAGCAGTGGGGCGACTACCTCTTCTTCCGCGACAACCCGCGCGGCATCCACCACGAGCTGTGGGTGCACGCCGTGGGCTGCCGCAAGTTCTTCAACATCACCCGCAACACCGTGAGCTACGAGATCCTCGAGACCTACCGGATGGGTGAGCAGCCGCGCTTCACCGCCGAGTATCCCGAGGGCAAGCCCGCCGAAGCGGCAGCCGCCCGGGCGGAAGAGGTCGAGCGCCAGGAAGGAGTCAAGGCATGAGCCAGTCGCTGAAACAGCCGAATCGTCTTCGCGAGGGCGGACGCATCGACCGCGCGCGTACCCTGAGCTTCACCTTCAACGGCAAGCGCTACCAGGGCCATGCCGGCGACACCCTGGCCTCGGCACTGCTGGCCAACGGGGTGGACATCGTCAACCGCAGCTTCAAGTACTCGCGGCCGCGGGGCATCGTCGCCGCCGGCGCCGAGGAGCCCAATGCGCTGGTCCAGCTGGGCAGCACCGAGGCGGCCCAGGTGCCCAACGTGCGCGCCACCCAGCAGGCGCTCTTCGATGGCCTCACGGCACAGAGCACCAACGGCTGGCCCAACGTCCAGCGCGATGTCATGAGCCTGGTGGGCAAGCTGGGCGGGCGCTTCATGCCGCCGGGCTTCTACTACAAGACCTTCATGGCCCCGGCCTCCATGTGGATGACCTACGAGAAATATATCCGCAAGGGCGCGGGCCTGGGCCGCAGCCCCATGGAGCGTGACCCCGACAGCTACGACCACCTCAACCAGCACTGCGACCTGCTGGTGGTCGGCGCCGGCCCCGCGGGCCTGGCCGCGGCGCTCACCGCGGCGCGCGGCGGGGGCCGGGTGATCCTCTGCGACGAGCAGGAGGAGATGGGCGGCTCGCTGCTCGACAGCCGTGAGTTGCTCGACCACCAGCCCGCCGCTCGCTGGGCCGAGCAGGTGGTCACCGAACTCGCCGGGCTCGACAACGTCACCCTGCTGCCCCGCACCACCGCCAACGGCTACCACGACCACCACTTCGTGACCCTGCACGAGCGGTGTACCGAGCACCTCGGCGAGACCGCGCCCACGGTCGATGGCTATCGTCCGACCCGCTCGCGCATGCACCGCGTGCGCGCCGGCCAGGTGCTGCTCGCCACCGGCGCCCATGAGCGGCCGCTGGTCTACGCAGGCAACGACGTGCCGGGCAACCTGGTGGCCGGCGCCGTCTCGACCTATATCCGCCGCTATGGCGTGGTGCCGGGCGAGAAGCTGGTGCTCTCCGTCAGCAACGACCACGCCTACCGTGCCGCCCTGGACTGGGATGAGGCCGGCCGCGAGGTGGTGGCCATCGTCGACGCCCGCCGCCACCCGGACGGTGAGCTGGTGGAGCAGGCTCGCGCCCGCGGCATCCGCATCATCGAGGGCTCGGCGGTGATCGAGGCCAAGGGGGACAAGCGCGTCAGCGCCGCCCGCGTCGCCACCATCGATGCCGAGGCCTTCACGGTCACCGGCCAGGCCGAGACCCTGGCCTGCGACACCATCGCCAGCTCCGGCGGCTACAGCCCGGTGATCCACCTGGCCTCCCACACCGGCGCCCGGCCGACCTGGAACGACGAGATCCTCGGCTTCGTGCCGAGCCTGGTGAAGGGCGTGCATGCCGCCGGCAGCGCCCGTGGCCTCCACGACCTCGCCGAGGGGCTGGCCGATGGCAGCGCCGCGGCCGCCCGGGCACTCGCCGCACTCGGCCTGTCCGCCGAGGCCATCACGCTGCCCCAGGTCGATGCCCGCCGCGAAGGCACGGCCTGTGCGCTCTACCAGGTGCCCCACGAGAAGCCAACCCTGCGCGCGCCCAAGCAGTTCGTCGACCTGCAGAATGACGTCACCGCGGCGGCCATCGAGCTGGCCACCCGCGAGGGCTTCGAGTCCATCGAGCACGTCAAGCGCTACACCGCCATGGGTTTCGGCACCGACCAGGGCAAGCTCGGCAACATCAACGGCATGGCCATCGCCGCCCGCTGCCTGGGCAAGTCGATCCCCGAGGTGGGCACCACGGTGTTCCGTCCCAACTACACCCCGGTCACCTTCGGTGCCATCGTCGGCCGCCACTGCCGCGAGCTGTTCGACCCCGAGCGCTACACCGCCCTGCACCAGTGGCACGTGGAGCACGGTGCCGAGTTCGAGGACGTGGGCCAGTGGAAGCGTCCCTGGTACTTCCCGAGGACCATCGACGGCAAGAAGGAGAGCATGGACGAGGCGGTGGCCCGCGAGTGCCTGGCGGTGCGCGAGAAGGTCGGCATCCTCGATGCCTCGACGCTGGGCAAGATCGACATCCAGGGCCCGGATGCCCGCGAGTTCCTGGGGCGCATCTACACCAACAAGTGGGCCAAGCTGGCGCCCGGCCGCGCCCGCTACGGGCTGATGTGCAAGGACGACGGCATGCTGATGGATGACGGTACTACCAGCTGCCTGGCCGAGAACCACTTCCTGATGACCACCACCACCGGCGGCGCCGCCGGCGTGATGGAGTGGCTGGAGCTGTGGCACCAGACCGAGTGGCCGGAGCTGGACGTCACCTTCACCTCGGTGACTGACCACTGGGCGACCATGACGGTGACCGGGCCCGAGGCGCGCAAGCTGCTGGCCGAGATCACCGACATCGACCTCGACCGCGACAGCTTCAAGTTCATGGACTGGCGCGAGGGCAGGGTGGCGGACGTGCCGGCACGGGTCTTCCGCATCTCCTTCACCGGCGAGCTCGCCTACGAGATCAACGTCCAGGCCAACTACGCCATGCACGTCTGGAAGACCCTGTTCGCGCACGGCGAGAAGTACGGCCTGACGCCCTACGGCACGGAGACGATGCATGTCCTGCGCGCCGAGAAGGGGTTCATCATCGCCGGCCAGGACACCGATGGCTCGGTGACCCCGGAGGACCTCGGCATGCAGTGGGCCGTCGGCTACGACAAGCCCAACTCCTGGGTGGGCAAGCGGGCCCTGTCGCGCTCCGACACCCGGCGAGCCGACCGCAAGCAGCTGGTGGGCCTCAGGCCCAAGGATCCCAAGGTGGTGCTGGAGGAGGGGGCCCAGATCGTCTTCGATCCGGACCACGCCATCCCCATGCCCATGGTGGGCCACGTGACCTCCAGCTACTACAGTCCGACGCTGGGCAGCGGCTTTGCGCTGGCCGTGGTCAAGGGCGGCCAGTCGCGCATGGGCGAGACCGTCTACCTGCCCATGGCCGACGGCAAGACCCACGCCGCGGAAATCGTCGGCACGATCTTTGTTGATCCCAAGGGAGAGCGCCAGAATGTCTGAGCAAACCGCGAGCTGGTACAACCTTTATGATGCCCGGCCCCAGGCCGAGGTCCCGGCCGAGTCCCCGCTGGCCTGGTCCTACCAACACAGCGGTCGCCCGAGCGTCGGCGAGAAGAGCCGCGTGGTGCTGCGCGAGCGTGCCCTGGCGGGCCACCTGATCCTGCGCGGCGGCGCCATCGTCCTCGACGAGGCGGTGCGCCAGGTACTGGGGGTCGGCCTGCCGGGCCGCCCCAACACCCTGACCCTGGACGAGAGTGGCGAGCGCTCGATCCAGTGGCTCTCCCCCGACGAGTGGCTGGTGATCGTGCCCGGCGGCGAGGAATTCGCCCTGGAGAAGCGGTTGCGCGAGGCCCTGGGCGATGCCCACTACGCCATCGTCAACGCCAGCGGTGGCCAGACCCTGATCGAGCTCTCGGGCGACAAGGCCCGGGAGCTCCTGATGAAGTCGACGCCCTACGACGTCCACCCGGAGGCCTTCCCGGTGGGCAAGGGAGTGACCACGGTGTTCGCCAAGGCCAACCTGATCCTGCGCCGCCCCACGGAGGAGCGTTGGGAGCTGGTGCTGCGCCGCAGCTTCGCCGACTACCTCTATCGCTGGATCCTGGACGCCGGCGCCGAGTACGCCATCGGCGTCGAGGAGTGATCGCCACGGGGCCGGCAGCTGCCGGCCCCGCTTCGGGAGAAGATGAGATGCAGGACAACAACAATCGCTGGATCCTGGCGGCCCAGTGCCCGAGCCGACTGGGCACCGTGGACGTGGTGACACGCTTCCTCAAGGAGCGCCGCTGCTACATCACCGAGCAGCACTCCTTCGATGACCGGCTCAGCGGGCGCTTCTTCATCCGCACCGAATTCAGGCCGGAGGCCGAGGGCTTCGACGCCGAGGGCTTCGAGGCCGAGTTCGCCGCGCGCGCCGCCGAGTTCGAGATGACCTTCGAGCTCACACCACCCGGGCAACGCATGCCGGTGGTGATCATGGTCTCCAAGGCCGACCACTGCCTCAACGACCTGCTCTATCGCTACCGCATCGGCCAGCTGCCCATCGATATCCGCGCCATCGTCTCCAACCATCCGGACCTGGAGAACCTGGCCGCATGGCACGGGATTGCCTACCACCACTTCCCGATCACGGCCGAGACCAAGCCCGAGCAGGAGGCGCAGGTCTGGTCGGTGATCGAGGAGACCGGCGCCGAGCTGGTGGTCCTGGCGCGCTACATGCAGGTGCTCTCGAGCGACATGTGCGAGAAGCTAAGCGGGCGAGCGATCAACATCCACCACTCGCTGCTGCCGGGCTTCAAGGGCGCACGGCCCTATCACCAGGCCTACGAGAAGGGCGTCAAGCTGGTCGGCGCCACCGCCCACTACATCAACGACGACCTGGACGAGGGTCCGATCATCACCCAGGGCGTGGAGCCGGTGAGCCACGCCGACTACCCGGAGGACCTGGTGGCCAAGGGACGCGATGTCGAGTGCCTCACCCTGTCCCGGGCGGTGGCCCTGCACGTGGAACGCCGCGTCTTCCTGCACGCCAGGCGCACCGTGGTCTTCGACCGCTAGCTGTGATCTCTCGGTAACGAATCGCCCCGGCACTGGCCGGGGCGAAGGCGTGATGGAGGATCGGGATGGGCCCTCAGAGCGTCATGAAGGCCGCCTCCTGTCGGTCGGTGAACTGGTAGACCTCGTAAGGCGCCTGCTGGGGGCCGGGCATGCCGGGGGTACCGATGGGCATGCCGGCGAGGCCGATGCCATCGATATTCGGTTGTTCCTCGAACAGTTTCTCCACCGCCGCCAGCGGTACATGGCCCTCGATCACGTACTCGCCCATCTCGATGGTGTGGCAGGAGCCGAGTCCGTAGGGCAGCCCCGAGGCTTCCTTGATCTGGCCGAGGTCCCGGTCGTCGATGACGGTGACCTCGATACCCATCTCCTCGAGATGTTCGGCATAGCCATCGCAGCAGCCGCACTGCGGGTTCTTGTAGAGCGTGGCCTCGGCCGGCAGGGCGGCCTGGGCGGTGGTGGCGCCGCCCATCAGGGCGGCGGAGAGGAACAGGGTGGGGGCGAAGCGGCTCATGAGCGGTCCTCCTGGGAACGACGGGACGTGAAGACATATTTGGCCAGGGCGGCGATGCCGAGGCCCAGCAGCAGCATGAAGGCCAGCGGCATCAGCCAGCCGATCCAGCCCATCGAGCCCATGAGGGCGAAGCAGTCGGTGCTCATCATGATGAGACTCCTGACGAAAGTGCACAGGTAAAGCCGGTGGCAGGCGGATGGCCAGCGTCACCGAGGTGATAGTTGCACGGTCAGGGTCTGGGAGGTTCGCGCGGGGGCGGGGCGATGAATTCGACCGTGGCCGGTCCGTCGGTGTCGGCCAGGGTGTCCGGGGTGGCAGGCATGACGAGGGGCGTCGCCGCCAGGGCCGCGCAGCCGACGCATTCGGGGTCGGCGTGATCGAACATCTCGACCTCTGCCGTGCTGCAGTCAGCGGCGCAGCTCTCCATGGCCGCCTGGCCGGCCAGGCTGGTCACCGACAGCAGCACCGCGAGCAGCAACGCCAGCAGGCGTCCTCCTCGGGTGAGATGCGGTTGTCTGGCCTGGCCGGTCATGGTGATTCCCTCGTCATCCTTGCGTCATTCTGTACCAGTCATCCGGTTGACCACCTTGACCCAACGCAATATTGAGCGAGATGGCTGATAGGTGCCCGCCAGTAGACGGGCATCAGATTCATTGCGGGTTTTTGCGAGAAGGGGCGCCCTGCTTCAACTGTTCACGCTGCTCGTCGGTCAGCAGGTCCTGCATCCGATTACGCATGCGCACCTTGTCCGCCATCATCTCGCCGTGGAGGGTGGCCATCTGACCATGGAGGGCCTGGACTTCCTCCGGATCCGGACGCTCTGCCTGCATCAGCAGCAGCATGTCGTCACGCAGGTTCATCATCTCGCCCATGCGTTCGAAGTGGGCGGTACGGTGCTCCTTGCGCATCTCGCGCAGGGAGCTCAGCTGCTCCTCGTCGAGGATTCCGCCCATGCCGCCCATGTTCGCCATCATCGGGCAGGGCATCATGCCGCCCTGGCCACCCATCATCATGCCGGGGCCCATGCCGCCCTGGCCGCCCATCATCATGCCGGGGCCCATGCCCCCCTGGCCACCCATCATCATGCCGGGGCCCATGCCGCCCTGGCCGCCCGTCATCATGCCGGGGCCCATGCCGCTCTGGCCGCCCATCATCATGCCGGGGCCCATGCCGCCCTGGCCGCCCATCATCATGCCGTCAGGCCCATGGGTGCCCTGCTGCATGCCGTGAGCAGAAGCGGCGCCACTGGCGGCGATGCCCAGGCCAGCGACCAGCGCAATGGCGATTACCTGCTTGTACTTGACCATGGTATTTCCCCTCATCTTGCGTATGGCAAAGAGATCGTCTTCCTGGATCAAGGAAGGCGGGGCTGGTGTCGAACATCAGCCTACAACCTATGGGTCGCCCCAAGGTCAAGGTGTTTCGATGGAGCAAAAGCCACCTGGGCGAGTTCAGCCTCGTTTCAGGTTGTTGCGGTACAACCAAGTCTCCCCTGATACGACATGAGAGGTCCCCTTCATGCGCAAGATGCTACTGGCCCTGGTCCTGGGGCTGACGACCACCACTGCCTTCGCCGCCGGGCAGCACGATGCTTCCCACGCAGCGACAAGCGAGACCGACATCGACCGAACCATTCGCTTCGAGGCGGGCGACATGTGGTTCGATCCCGAGGGGCTCGAGGTGGCGCCGGGCGAGACCATTCGCTTCGAGATCACCAACACCGGTAATATCGAGCACGAGTTCGTGATCGGCGATACCAAGGCCCAGGAGGCGCATCGTGAGATGATGCAGGAGATGGACGGCAGCCACGGCGACGGACATGAGGGACATGGCGGCCATGACATGGCGGAGGGGGAGCACGGCGGCGAGATGCCTGCCGTGATCATCGCACCTGGTGAAACCGCCGAGCTCGTGTGGACCGCTCCCGACGACGTGGCGCGGCTCGAATACGCCTGCAACCTTCCTGGCCATTACGAGTCAGGCATGTCGGGGGCGATCGATTTCCGGAGGTGACCCACCGTCATGAAGCGATTGCCGCTCGAGGATGAGGACCTGCTCCGGCGGGTTTCTCGACGGGCCTCGGCAAGAAAGGCCTTGACCCTTGGGTGACCCAAGGGTTCTAGGCTGAAAGCAATAAGAGGGAGTATGTCCCCATCCGTAAGTGAGCGCAGGGTTCGAGTTATCTCTTGGTACCGCAAGGAGGTTGATACCCATGAGCACTGTCACTTCGGCGTCTTCCGCACAGCACGAGACGGCTCGTGTCTATCGCATGAAGACGGAGGAGCATCTCTGCCCGTTCGGCCTGAAGACCGTGGACCTGCTCAAGCGCAAGGGCTACGAGGTAGAGGATCACACCCTCACCTCTCGCGATGCCATCGATGAGTTCCAGGAGCAGGCCGGGGTCGACACCACCCCCCAGGTCTACATCGGCGAGGAACGCGTGGGGGGCTATGAGGAGGTTCGCGAGTATCTGGGATTGAGCGTGCCCGGCGAGAAGGAGACGACCTATCAGCCGGTCATCGCCATCTTCGCGACCTCCCTGCTGATCGGCCTGGCGGTAAGCTGGGCGGCCAGTGACACGCTCGTCTCGTTGCGCATGCCGGAGTATGCGATCGCCACCGCCATGACCCTGCTGGGACTCCAGAAACTGCAGGATGTGGAAAGCTTCAGCACCATGTTTCTCAACTATGACCTGCTCGCCCAGCGCCAGGTCCGCTATGGCTACGTCTACCCCTACGCCGAGACCCTGGCCGGCGTCCTGATGCTGGCAGGCGCCCTGACGTGGCTCGCCGCCCCACTGGCGCTGTTCATCGGCACGGTGGGCGCCATCTCGGTCTTCAAGGCCGTGTATATCGACAAGCGCGAGCTGAAGTGCGCCTGTGTCGGGGGCAACAGCAATGTTCCGCTGGGGTTCGTGTCCCTGACCGAGAACCTGATCATGATGGCCATGGGGATCTGGATGCCCCTGAAACAGCTCATCCTGTGATGACAAGGAGACATGGATGACCGACTCCACGGATCGAACTCCTGAGTACGAGGAAGGAAGCCTCTCTCTGGTGGGGGCGATTGCCCTGGGCACAGGTGTCATGATCGGGGCAGGCATCTTCGCCCTGACGGGACAGATGGCCGAGATGACGGGGAACCTGTTCCCGCTGGCTTTCCTTTCGGCCGCCCTGATCGTCTCCTTCAGCGCCTATTCCTACGTCAAGATGTCACGTGCCTATCCGTCGGCAGGGGGCATCGGCATGTACCTGCAGAAAGCCTATGGCCCGACGCTACCTACCGCTTTCCATGCGTTGCTGATGTATTTCTCCATGGTGATCGCCCAGAGCTTCCTGGCGAGAACCTTCGGGTCCTACACCCTTGAGCTGTTCGATGGGGAAAACAGGTCACTGCTTGTTCCTTCGTTGGGCGTTGCCCTGCTGATTTCCGCGTTCCTGATCAACCTCTCTGCCAACAAGTGGATCCAGGGCGTTGCGTCGGTACTGGGCGTCATCAAGATCGGCGGCATCATCGTGTTCGGGGTGGTCGGTGTCCTGATCGCCGACTCCCTGGAGATGGAGGTCTCGGCCTCGTCGCCCGACGCCTCACTGTCGGGGTTCCTGGGCGCCACAGCGCTGGGGATCCTGGCCTTCAAGGGCTTCACGACCATCACCAACAGCGGCTCGGAGATCAAGGATCCCCACCGCAATCTGGGCCGGGCGATCATGATCTCGATAGCCCTGTGCGTGGTGATCTATGCCCTGGTGGGCTTCGCCGTCGCCAGCAACCTGTCGCTTAGCGAGATCATCGAGACGAAGGACTACTCGTTGGCAGCTGCCGCCCGGCCCGCGCTCGGGGAAGCCGCCGTCTGGTTCACCGTCATCCTGGCCATGCTGGCCACGGCAGGCGGCATCATCGCCAGCGTATTCGCGGTCTCACGCATGCTGGCGATGCTGACCGAGATGAAGCTGGTGCCCCATCGCCATTTCCACATGCCGGGCAGCATCCAGAAGCATACCCTGGTCTATACCATCGTCCTCGGCCTGCTGTTGACGGCGTTCTTCGATCTCAGCCGTATCGCGGCGCTTGGCATCATCTTCTATCTGATCATGGATATGGCGATTCACTGGGGGGTATATCGTCATCTGCGCCACGATGTCGGTGCCAATGCTGCCGTTCTGGTCGTCGCCCTATTGCTGGACGCGGCCGTCCTGGCGGGGTTCGTATGGGTGAAGGCAACCACCGACCCGCTGGTGCTCGTCGTTGCCGTCGTCGGGATGGCGCTCATCCTGCTCGGCGAATGGTTGTTCCTGTCATCGCGCAAGTCGCCAGAGGATAACGGCCATTCACATTCCCACTGACCTTCCCGGGAGCTGGCAGATGGACATCAAGACCGTCGGTACATCGATCCACCGGGCCCGCCAGGCCCACCGGCACCTGACTCGGCAGACGGGGAGGATGAACGATGTCCGATAGCCGTTCTCGCTCTACGGTCAAGGATCCGGTCTGCGGCATGGAGGTCGATCCCCATGCGACCCAGCACCGCGCCACCCACGCCGACACGACCTGGTACTTCTGCTCCGCGACGTGCCGGAAGAAGTTCGAGGCGGATCCCGAGGCCTTCCTGGACGATAAGCCACCGGCCGAGTCGGCGCCCTCCGGCACGATGTATACCTGCCCGATGCACCCCGAGATCCGCCAGGAGGGGCCGGGGGACTGTCCCATCTGCGGCATGGCCCTGGAGCCCGAGACGGTCTCCGCCGAGTCCGGGCCCTCCGAGGAGCTGAAGGACATGACGCGGCGCTTCTGGATCGGGCTGGCCCTGGCACTGCCGGTGCTGGTGCTGGAGATGGGGGGGCATATCTTCCGACTCGATCACCTGATCGCCCCCCAGGTCTCGAACTGGATCCAGCTGCTGCTCGCCACGCCGGTGGTGGTCTGGGCGGGCAGGCCCTTCTTCGTGCGCGGCTGGCGCTCCATCGTGCGGCGCAGCCTCAACATGTTCACCCTGATCGCCATCGGCACCGGGGCGGCGCTGGTCTACAGCCTGCTGGCGACGATCGTGCCGGGCATCTTCCCCGAGACCTTCCGCCAGACCGACGGCTCGGTGGCGGTCTACTTCGAGGCGGCGGCGGTGATCGTGGTGCTGGTGCTGCTCGGGCAGGTGCTGGAGCTGCGTGCCCGGGAGAAGACCTCCGGAGCGATCCGCGCGCTGCTCGACCTGGCCCCGGCCACGGCGCGGCGCCTCGACGATGACGGCCAGGAGGAGGAGGTCTCCCTCGACCGGGTGCAGGTCGGCGACCGCTTGCGCGTGCGCCCCGGCGACAAGGTGCCGCTGGATGGCGAGGTGCTGGAGGGGCGCTCCAACATCGACGAGTCGATGGTCACCGGCGAGCCGCTGGCGGTGCGCAAGGAGGCCGGCGATAGCGTGATCGGTGGCAGCATCAACGGCCAGGGCTCGTTCATCATGCGTGCCGACAAGGTGGGCCGCGACACCATGCTGTCGCAGATCGTGCAGATGGTGGCCAGCGCGCAGCGCAGCCGGGCGCCCATCCAGGGGCTGGCCGACAAGGTGGCCGGCGTCTTCGTGCCGGCGGTGATCCTGGTGGCCGTGGTGGCCTTCATCGCCTGGTCGCTGTGGGGGCCGGCGCCGCCCATGGCCTTCGGCCTGATCGCCGCGGTCAGCGTGCTGATCATCGCCTGCCCCTGTGCGCTGGGGCTGGCCACTCCCATGTCGATCATGGTCGGCGTGGGCCGCGGTGCCCAGGCTGGCGTGCTGATCCGCGACGCCGAGGCGCTGGAGCGCCTGGAGAAGGTCGATACCGTGGTCGTCGACAAGACCGGCACCCTGACCGAAGGCAAGCCTCAGATGACCGAGCTGCGCCCGGCGGAAGGCGTCGACGAAACAGAGCTGTTGCGACTGTCCGCGGGACTGGAGCGCGGCAGCGAACATCCCCTGGCCCAGGCGATCGTCGAGAAGGCCAGGGAGGAGGGCGTGACGCTCTCGGAGGCCACGGAATTCGACTCCCCCAACGGCAGGGGCGTGACGGGACGGATCGACGGCCATCGTATAGCCCTCGGCAATCGCCTGCTGATGGAGAGCGAGCAGGTGGCCCTGACCGAACTGGCCGAGGAGGCCGAGCGGCTACGCGGCGACGGTGCTACCGTGATCTTCGCCGCGGTGGATGGCCGCCTGGCGGGCCTGCTGGCCATCGCCGACCCGGTCAAGGAGACCACCGAGGCAGCCATCCGCGCCTTGCAGGCGGACGGCATCCGGGTCGTCATGCTCACCGGCGACAACCGTACCTCCGCCGAGGCGGTAGCACAACGCCTGGGCATCGACGAGGTGGAGGCCGAGGTACTCCCCGAGGACAAGGGACGCGTGGTGCAGCGCCTGCGTGACGAGGGGCGCGTGGTGGTGATGGCCGGCGACGGCGTCAACGATGCCCCCGCCCTGGCGACTGCCGACGTCGGCATCGCCATGGGCACCGGCACCGACGTGGCCATCGAGAGCGCCGGCGTGACCCTGCTGCGCGGCGACCTGACCGGCATCGTCGAGGCGCACCGGCTGTCGCGGGCCACAATGCGCAACATCCGCCAGAACCTCTTCTTCGCCTTCGTCTACAACGCCGCGGGGGTGCCGATCGCTGCCGGCGTGCTCTACCCCTTCACCGGCCTGCTGCTGTCGCCGATCATCGCCGCCGCGGCGATGTCTCTCTCCTCGGTCAGCGTCATCGCCAATGCCCTTCGGCTGCGAGTGGTGGCCCTGAAAACGGACTGATGCCTCGAGGATGTCCGACGCCGGGGCCCCGGGTAGCAGGATACTTCCCCAGGGTTCCCTGCCACGCTGGGCCTCGGTCACGGCCGAGGCATGGGGGCGTGTTTTACCCAGCCCACCATTCCTGTCATCTTGTGAGCCGAATTCCGCCAGGGGACCGGCATCACGGGCCGGGCAGCGATGCGGAGATGGCCAGGAGGGAGCGCGGCAATGCAGTCACGGATGGGGGCTGAAGAGGCCTTTCGCCAGCTGGCGGAGGGCCTCGGCAGGAGCGGGGCACCCGACTTCTACGACACCCTGGTGGCGCGGCTCGCGGCCATCCTGGAGGTCGACCACGTGCTGGTGGCCGGGGTCACCGGGGATGCCATGGTCCACACCCTGGCGGTCTGGTCACAGGGCCGGCCGCGACCAAACATAGCCTATCCGCTGGCGGGCACCCCCTGCGAGCGCGTGGTCGGCGAGGAGGCCTGCCTCTTCGCAAGTGACGTCCAGGCCCGCTTTCCCGACGACGGGCTGCTGTGTCAGCTGGGCGCGGTCAGCTATCTCGGCCTGCCGCTCCTGGCCGCGGACGGGGCGACGCTGGGCCTGCTCGCGGTGCTCAAGAACACCCCCATGCAGGCCAATGGCCTGGAGAAGGAGGTGCTGCGCATCGCCGCGGTCCAGGCTGGCGCCGAGCTGGACCGCAGCCGGGCCGAGCGGGCGGTGAAGGAGAGCGAGCGTCGCCTCGACACCCTGCTCAACCACCTGCCCGGCATGGCATATCGCTGCCTCAATGATCGCGACTGGACCATGAGGGTCGTCAGCCAGGGGGCGCACGCGCTGACCGGGTACCGGGCCGAGGAGCTGCAGGACAACCGGGTTGCCAGCTATGCCGCGCTGATTCATCCCGCCGACCGTGAGCGGGTGTTCGAGGAGGTCCAGGCCGCCGTTTCACGCAGAGAGCCCTTTCGCGTGATCTATCGCCTGCACCATGCCGGGGACGGCACCCGCTGGATGTGGGAGCAGGGCCAGGGGGTCTTCGATGCCTCCGGTGAACTCCTCCATCTGGAAGGCTTCATCACCGACATCACCGAGCAGCATGAGGCGCAGCGCGTCCAGGAGGCGGTGATGCAGGTGGCCTCGACGGTCACCACCCGCATCGGTGACGACTACTTCCATCAGCTGGTCAGCACCCTGGTCGAGATCCTCGAGGCGGATGCCGGCTTCATCGCCCTGCTCGACGCCTGCGGGCCGGATGTCGATCCCCCGGGCGGTCGCGCGTCCGCGACCCTGAGCATGGTCAGCGTGGTCTCCGACGGGCAGCGGCTCGACAACTACGCCTACGCGCTGGCGGGCACCCCCTGCGAGCAGGTCCTCGACGAGCGGGAGGTCATGGTCGAGGGCGACAGTGCCGCGCTTCTGCCGGGAGGAGCCGGCGTGGCCAGGGCCTGGATCGGCCGTCGCCTGGACAACGCCAGTGGCCAGCCGATCGGCGTCGTCATGGTGCTCTATCGCCGCCCGCTGGAGGCCAACGCCTTCGCCACCTCGGTGCTGCGCATCCTCTCCACCGGGGCCGCGGCGGAGCTGGAGCGGCGACGTGACCATCGTCGCATGCACCAGCTGGCCTATACCGACAGCACCACGGGCCTGCCCAACCGGGTACGCTTCATGGAAGAGCTCATGCGCCTCAGGCAGGAGGCCGAGAAGGGACAGCATCCGCTCCTGCTGCTGCTGCTCGACATCCGCCGCTTCAAGGAGATCAACGACCTCCACGGCCACCAGATCGGTGACCAGCTGCTGTCGACCACGGCCGGACGTCTGGCGCGTGCCCTGGAGCCGGCCGAGGTACTGGCGCGGCTCTCCGGCGACGAGTTCGCGGTGCTGGTGCCCAGGGCACAGGCCACTGCCCTCGAGCAGAGCGTGCGGCGGCTGCGGGCCGCCGTGAGCAAACCCATCGAGCTCGGGCATCGCAGCTTCGTGCTCGAGCTCAGCATCGGGTCGGCACAATACCCGCGGGACGCCGTCACCCCCGTCGAGCTGTTCAAGTCCGCCAGCATCGCGCTCTATCACGCCAAGCAGCAGGATGGCGGGACCTGCCCCTTCGACGAATCGATGACCAGGGCCCTCCAGCGCCGCCAGCAGATGACGGAGCGGCTGAGTGCGGCCATCAGTGGCCAGCGGCTCGAGCTCCACTTCCAGCCCCAGGTCGACCTCCGCACCGGCGAGCTGGTGGGCGCCGAGGCACTGTGCCGTTGGCACGATGCGGTCTGGGGCTGGGTCAGCCCGGGGGAGTTCATCCCCCTGGCGGAGGAGCGTGGTCTGATCCGCCCGCTGGGTGACTGGGTGCTGCAGGCGGCCTCCCGGCAGCTGGCCGCCTGGCGGCGCGAAGGCATGGCCCTGCCCGGCCGGCTTTCCCTCAATGTCTCGGCCCAGCAGTTCGCGGATCCCCAGCTGGCCGAGCATATCGCGACCCTGACCCGGGGCGTGCCGGCCTCGGCCATCGGCCTGGAGCTCACCGAGAGCGACTTCATGCGCGACCCCGAGCAGGCCGTCGGCATCACCCATGCGCTGCGCCAGGCCGGCTATGCCCTGGCCATCGACGACTTCGGCACCGGCTACTCGTCGCTCTCCTACCTGCGCCGCTTCTCGGCCGATGCGCTGAAGATCGACATCTCCTTCGTTCGGGACATGCTCGAGAGCCGCCATGACCGGGCCATCATCCAGACCATCATCGCCATGGCCCGGACCCTGGGGATGAAGACGGTCGCCGAGGGCGTCGAGACCCCGCAGCAGGCCGAGGCCCTGGCTGACATGGGCTGCGAGCAGGCCCAGGGCTACCATTACGGCCGGCCACTCCCGGCCACCGACTTTGCCGCTGCCTGGGCCCGGGCCATGCGCCGCCAGGCACCGGGCTAGCGGCACTCCCTACCCTTCGCCTCGCCGCCATTCACGTCTCGACCGGTAGAACCCCATGGCCATGACGACATCACGACAGATTCCCGCTGCGCTGCTGGAGCGGCTTGCCGACACGGCCGCCGACCCTCGCCGCCTGGAAGCCGTCGTGCGGCCCCTGCTGGACCTGCTCGAGGACGTCACCGGGCTGGAGTCCACCTACTTCACCGTGATCGATGAACGCCGGGGCCTGCAGACGGTGCTCCATGCCCGCAACACCCGTCAGCTGCAGATCCCGGAAGGTCTGACGGTGCCCTGGGCGGACACCCTGTGCCGACGCGCCATCGCCGAGGGGCGCGGCTTCACCGCCGATGTGGCCGGCTGCTGGGGAGACTCGCAGGCGGCACGCGAGCTCGGCATCTGCACCTACCTGAGCGAGCCGGTGCGGCTGGTCAACGGCATGCTGTTCGGCACGCTCTGCGCCGCCAGCGAAAGGCGGGTGGAGGTATCGGACAGCACCCGGCACTACATCGCGCTCTTCTCCGACCTCATTGCCCGCTACATCGAGAGCGAGAAGCTGCTCGACATCCTCGTCAACGAGAACCAGCAGCTCAGCCAGCATGCCCTCACCGACCCCCTGACGGGCATTCCCAACCGTCGTGCGCTGATCCAGTCGCTGGACAGGCTGCTCGGCGAGGCTGCGGCGCGATCGACGGTGCTGCACGTGGCCTTCATCGACCTGGACGGCTTCAAGGAGATCAACGACCGCTTCGGGCATGACGCCGGCGACCGCTTCCTGATCCAGATCGCCGCGGCCCTCGACGCGGGCCGCGGGGAGGGCGATGTCATCGCCCGCTACGGGGGCGACGAGTTCGTCTGGCTGTGCCCCGCCGCGGGCCGTGACCCTGCCCGGCAGCGTGACGCCCTCAAGCGCCAGCTGGAGCGCCTGACCCAGGGCACCTTCCAGGCCGGCGACGATGCCATCGCCTATGGCGGGGCCAGCGTCGGCGTGATCACCACCGAGCGGGACGAGCGGGACAGCCGGCAGGTCCTGCAGCGTTCCGACACCGCCATGTACGCGCGCAAGCAGGTTCGCAAGGGCGGGTGACGACGGCGTGAGGCCCCCGCCTTGTCCGGGAGCGACATCCTGCCACCCTGGGAACGACACCATGGTCGTCAGCGACTGGCGTCACGGCGGTCGATAGACAATGGTGTCATGCCAGATCACGACGCCTTGCGGTACCTTGTGCGACGGACTTGCCTGATCGCGACAGCCAGACACCGGCGGGCGTGCGGAGACGGTTATAACAACAACCCGTGTATGACCCCGTAGAGGAGTCTCGCCATGACGACCCCCTCCCAGGCACCACAGAAGCCGGCTGCTCCCCAGGCCATCGGCTTCCTGCTGCTGGAAAACTTCACCCTCTTCTCGCTGGCCTCGGCCATCGAGCCGTTGCGCATGGCCAACCAGCTGGCCGGCCGGGAGCTCTATCGCTGGTTCACCCTGAGCCTCGATGGCGAGCCGATCTCCGCCAGCGATGGCCTCAAGGTCACCCCGGATGCGGCGACCACGGTGCCGCTGGCGCTGGACATGGTGGTGGTCTGTGGCGGCGTGGGGCCGGCGCGCGCGGTGCAGCGCGAGCATGTCACCTGGTTGCAGGGGCAGGCACGCCTCTCCCGTCGACTGGGGGGAATCTGCACCGGCAGCTGGGCGCTGGCCAAGGCGGGGCTGCTGGATGGCTACGAGACGAGTGTCCACTGGGAGTGCCTGGCCGCCATGCAGGAGTCCTTTCCCCGCGCCCTGCTGACGACACGGCTGTTCTCCATCGACCGCGAGAGGGCCACGGCCTCGGGGGGCACCGCCCCCCTGGACATGATGCTCACCCTGATCGGGCGGGATCATGGCCGCGAGCTCGCGGCAGGGATCTCCGAGATGTTCATCTGTGACCGCGTGCGCGGGGAGCAGGACCAGCAGCGCGTGCCGCTCAAGCATATCCTGGGTACCACCCAGCCCAAGCTGCTGGAGATCGTGGCGCTGATGGAGGCCAACCTCGAGGAGCCCATCGGGCTCGAGGAACTGGCGGCCTATGTCGACGTGTCGCGTCGCCAGCTCGAGCGGCTCTTCCAGAAATACCTGCACTGCTCGCCGTCGCGCTACTACCTCAAGCTGCGGCTGACCCGCGCCCGGCAGCTGCTCAAGCAGACCTCCATCTCGATCATCGAGGTGGCCTCCGCCTGCGGCTTCGTCTCCACGCCGCATTTCTCGAAGTGCTACCGGGAGTTCTTCGGCCAGCCGCCCCGCGACGAACGACTGGGCGCGAGCCCGGTCCGGCTGCCGGTGCCACCCCCCTGCGAGCAGGCGGGGACCAACCTGGAGCTGCTGGCCTTCGAGGCCTGTCCGACCGAGCCTGTCTCCTCGGCCATCATGGCCCTCGATCAGGCCCGCGGCGAGCCGACCTACGCCAGCGTCCTGCTGCGCTCCTGACCACTGCCTTACCGCCCTCCTGCCGAACCGATCACCCTGCCGGCCCGTTACGGGCCGGCAGGGTGTCGTCGTGCGTCGCAGGCGCGACAGTCATGACGTTTTTGGAATTCTCGTCGTCGCTTCCAGGCGCCGAGCCGGGGTTGGCCGGCGCTATGCTGCCGTCGAGTCGAACACATCCCCGGAGTGGCATACATGACCCCAAGAGAGCTGCACGACGACGCCATCGTCATCGATGGCCTGATCATCGCCAAGTGGAACCGCGAGCTGTTCGAGGACATGCGGCGCGGCGGGCTGACGGCAGCCAACTGCACGGTGTCCGTCTGGGAGGGATTCCAGGCCACCGTCGACAACATCGTCCGGTCCAATGCGCTGATGGCCGAGTGCCGCGACCTGGTCCGCCCCGTGCGCACCACCGCCGACATCACCCGGGCCAAGGAGGAGGGCAGGACCGGCATCCTCTACGGCTTCCAGAACGCCCACGCCTTCGAGGACCAGATCGGCTACGTGGAGGTCTTCAAGCAGCTGGGCGTGGGCATCGTGCAGATGTGCTACAACACCCAGAACCTGGTGGGCACCGGCTGCTATGAGCGTGATGGCGGCCTTTCCGGCTTCGGCCGCGAGATCGTCGCCGAGATGAATCGCGTCGGCATCATGTGCGACCTCTCCCACGTCGGCGAGACCACCTCCCGGGAGGTCATCGAGGCCTCCGAGAAGCCGGTCTGCTACTCCCACTGCCTGCCCTCCGGCCTCAAGGAGCACCCGCGCAACAAGTCCGACGCCGAGCTGAAGTTCATCGCCGAGCGGGGCGGCTTCGTCGGCGTGACCATGTTCACCCCCTTCCTGCGCGCCGGCGTCGACGCCACCGTCGACGACTACGTCGAGGCCATCGAGTACGTGATGAACATCGTCGGCGAGGACGCCATCGGCATCGGCACCGACTTCACCCAGGGCCATGGCCAGGACTTCTTCGAGTGGCTGACCCACGACAAGGGCTACGCCCGTCGCCTGACCCGCTTCGGCGAGATCATCAACCCCGAGGGCATCCGCACCATCGGCGAGTTTCCCAACCTGACCGAGGCGCTCTCGCGCCGCGGCTTCAGCGAGCCCCAGGTGCGCAAGATCATGGGCGAGAACTGGGTACGTGTACTGAAGGACGTCTGGGGCGCCTGAGTGCCGGGCAACACCTCTGCGCGATAGGGGCCCCGAAAGCCCCCTGCCAACTGACTGACTAGAACAACGATTTCGAGGAATACGACCGTGACTCAGATGGCCCCCGAGCTGCCCATCGAGGTGGACGCCGAGACCGGCGTCTGGACCACCGACGCCCTGCCGATGCTCTACGTGCCGCGGCACTTCTTCATCAACAACCATCTGGCCGTGGAGGAGGCCCTGGGCGCCGAGAAGTACGCCGAGATCCTCTATCACGCCGGCTACAAGAGTGCCTGGCACTGGTGCGAGAAGGAGGCCGAGTGCCATGGCCTCGAGGGGGTGGACGTCTTCGAGCACTACATGACGCGCCTCTCCCAGCGCGGCTGGGGGCGCTTCATCGTCGAGGCCATCGATCTCGACGCCGGCACCTGCCGGGTGCGCCTGGAGCACAGCGCCTTCGTCTACCAGCTGGGCAAGGTGGGGCGCAAGGTGGAGTACATGTTCACCGGCTGGTTCGCCGGGGCCATGGACCAGATCCTCGCCGCCCGCGGCAGCGCTCTGCGCACCGTCGCCGAGCAGGTCCAGAGTGCGGCCGA
This sequence comes from Halomonas ventosae, assembly GCF_004363555.1. Lineage (GTDB taxonomy): Bacteria > Pseudomonadota > Gammaproteobacteria > Pseudomonadales > Halomonadaceae > Halomonas > Halomonas ventosae. Next base: position 30,894 of record NZ_SNZJ01000002.1, read on the forward strand.
GGAAGGCTGCGACGTGGGCCGCTTCGTCACCCGTCCGCTCGACACCCTCCGGGGCTGAGGAGTCACCACCATGGCATTCGACGCACTCTTCCAGCCGATCCAGATCGGCAACCTGACCATCCGCAACCGGGTGGTCAGCACCGCCCACGCCGAGGTGCATGCCACCGACGGGGGCATGACCACCGAGCGCTACGTCAGGTACTACGAGGAGAAGGCCAAGGGCGGCTGCGGCCTCGCCATCTGCGGCGGCTCCTCGGTGGTCTCCATCGACAGCCCGCAGGGCTGGTGGAGCTCGGTCAATCTCGCCACCGACCGCATCATCCCGCACTTCCAGAACCTGGCGGATGCCGTCCACCGGCACGGCGGCAAGATCATGATCCAGATCACCCACATGGGGCGCCGCTCGCGCTGGGATGGCTTCGACTGGACCACGCTGCTGTCGCCCTCCGGCATCCGCGAGCCGGTGCACCGCTCCACCTGCAAGACCATCGAGGAGGAGGAGATCTGGCGCATCGTCGGCGATTTCGTCCAGGCCGCGCGCCGGGCCAAGGAGGGGGGGCTCGACGGGGTCGAGCTCTCCGCCGTGCACCAGCACCTGATCGACCAGTTCTGGAGCCCGCGGGTCAACAAGCGCGAGGATGACTGGGGCGGCAGCTTCGAGAACCGCATGCGCTTCGGCATGGAGGTGCTCAAGGCGGTGCGCGCCGAGGTGGGCGACGACTTCGTGGTGGGCATGCGTATCTGCGGCGACGAGTTCCACCCCGACGGCCTCTCCCACGAGGACATGAAACAGATCGCCGCCTACTACGATGCCACCGGCCAGGTCGACTTCTTCGGCGTGGTGGGCTCGGGCTGCGACACCCACAACTCGCTCGCCAACGTCATTCCCAACATGTCCTACCCGCCGGAGCCCTTCCTGCACCTGGCGGCGGGCATCAAGGAAGTGGTCGGCGTGCCGGTGATCCACGCCCAGAACATCAAGGATCCCAACCAGGCCCAACGCATCCTCGAGGGCGGCCATGTGGACCTGGTGGGGATGACCCGGGCGCATATCGCCGACCCGCACCTGATCGCCAAGATCAAGATGGGGCAGATCGACCAGATCAAGCAGTGCGTGGGCGCCAACTACTGCATCGACCGCCAGTACCAGGGGCTAGACGTGCTGTGCATCCAGAACGCCGCAACGTCCCGGGAGTACCTGGGCCTGCCGCATATCATCGAGAAGTCCGAGGGGCCCCGGCGCAAGGTCGTGGTGGTGGGCGGTGGCCCCGGCGGCATGGAGGCGGCCCGCGTCGCCGCCGAGCGCGGCCACGACGTCACCCTCTTCGAGGCCGCCGAGGCGCTGGGCGGGCAGATCACCATCGCCGCCCAGGCCCCGCAGCGCGACCAGATCGCCGGCATCACCCGCTGGTACCAGCTGGAACTGGCGCGGCTCAAGGTCGACCTTCGCCTGGGCACCCGGGCCGACGAGGCAACCCTGCTCGACCTGCGCCCGGATATCGTGGTGCTGGCCACCGGCGGCCAGCCCTTCCTCAGCCAGGTGCCCGAGTGGGGCTACGCGGAGGACCCCGCGGAGAGCCTGGTGGTCAGCACCTGGGACGTGCTCTCCGGCAAGGTCGCCCCGGGCAGGAACGTGCTGATCTTTGATGCCATCTGCGAGTTCTCCGGCGTCTCGGCGGCGGACTATCTCGCTGACAAGGGCGCCAAGGTGGAGATCGTCACCGACGACATCAAGCCGGGCGCGGCGGTGGGCGGCACCACCTTCCCGACCTACTACCGCAGCCTCTACGAGAAGGAGGTGGTCATGACCTCAGACCTCGCGCTGCACAAGGTCTATCGCGAGGGCGACTCCCTGGTGGCGGTGCTCGAGAACGAGTACACCGGCGCCCTGGAGGAGCGGGTAGTCGACCAGGTGGTGGTGGAGAACGGCGTGCGTCCCGACGAGGCCCTCTACTACGCCCTCAAGGCGCAGTCCCGCAACAGGGGCCAGCTGGACCTGGAGGCGCTCTACGCCATAAAGCCCCAGCCCTGCCTGAGCGAAGAAGGCGACGGCTTCCTGCTGTTCCGCCTGGGCGACTGCACGGCGCCGCGCAATACCCATGCGGCCATCTATGACGCCCTGCGGATCTGCAAGGACTTCTGACCCCTAACCCTAACCCTAACCCTAAGCCCAAGGCTCGAAGCTGGAAGTCGAAGACGCGTTTTTCGCCCTTCCTTTCAGCTTCCGGCTTCCCGCTTCCAGCTTGTCGATGAGGTGAGCGAGATGCTCGAGACCCTGCTACCGATACTGATCATCGCCGCCCTGGGCGTGGCGGTGGCCGGCGCCTGGCGGCGTGTTCGCCTCTGGCGCCAGGGGCGGCCCTCCGCCGTGCCGCTGTTAAAGGGCCTGGCGGCCCTGCCGCGTCGCTACCTGGTGGACCTGCACCATGTGGTGGGGCGCGACAAGGTGATGTCCAACACCCACGTGGCCACCGCGGGTGGCTTCGTGGCCGCCGCCGTGCTGATGATCCTGGTGCACGGCCTGGGGTTCGCCAATCCAGTCCTGGGCGGGCTGCTGCTGGCGGCCTGCGCCACCATGTTCGCGGGCAGCCTGTTCGTGGCCCGGCGCCGGCGCAACCCGCCCGCCCGGCTCTCCAGGGGACCCTGGATGCGCCTGCCGAAGAGCCTGATGGCCTTCTCGCTCGGCGTCTTCCTGGTCACCCTGCCCACGATGGGTATCCTGCCCGCCGTCCTCGGCAGTTGGCTACTGGCCCTGGCGCTGACTGCCGTGGTGGTCTGGGGCCTGGCCGAGATGGTCGTCGGCATGACCTGGGGCGGGCCCATGAAGCACGCCTTCGCCGGTGCCCTGCACCTGGCCTTCCATCGCCGCGCCGAGCGCTTCGGTGAGGGCAACCGCTCCACCGGGCTCAAGGCGCTGGACCTGGAGGACCACGATGCCAGGCTGGGCGTCGAGACGCCCGCCGACTTCACCTGGAACCAGCTGCTCGGCTTCGATGCCTGCGTGCAGTGCGGGCGCTGCGAGGCGGTCTGTCCGGCCTTCGCTGCCGGCCAGCCGCTCAATCCCAAGAAGCTGATCCAGGACATGGTGGTGGGCATGGCCGGCGGCACGGATGCGGCCTACGCCGGCTCCCCCTACCCCGGCAAGCCTATCGGCGAGCATCAGGGTAGCCCCCATGGCCCCATCGTGGCGCAGAAGGGCCAGGCGCTGGTGGATGCCGAGACCCTGTGGTCCTGCACCACCTGCCGGGCCTGCGTGGAGGAGTGCCCGATGATGATCGAGCACGTCGACGCCATCGTCGACATGCGCCGCTTCCTGACCCTGGAGCGCGGCGAGACGCCCAACAAGGCCCCCGAGGTCCTCGATAACCTCATCGCCACCGACAATCCCGGCGGCTTCGACCCCGGCGCACGCATGCACTGGGCCGCCGACCTCGACCTGCCGCTGATGGCGGACCTGCAGCAGGTCGACGTGCTGCTGTGGCTGGGTGATGGCGCCTACGACATGCGCAACCAGCGCACGCTTCGTGCGCTGGTCAAGGTGCTGCGTGCGGCAGAGGTGGATTTCGCGGTACTCGGCAACGAGGAGCGCGACAGCGGTGACGTGGCCAGGCGCCTGGGCGACGAGGCCACCTTCCAGAGCCTGGCCAGGCGCAATATCGCCACCCTGGCCAAGTATCGGTTCCAGCATATCGTCACTTGCGACCCGCACAGCTTCCATGTGCTGGGCAACGAGTATGGCGAGCTCGGCGGCCACTACCGCGTCTATCACCACAGCACCTTCATCGCCGAGCTCTACGAGTCGGGGCGCCTGGCCTTCCGCCCCTGGAAGGGCGGCAGCGTGACCTATCACGACCCCTGTTATCTGGGCCGCTACAACGGCGAATTCGAGGCGCCGCGCAACGTCCTGCGCGCCCTGGGCATCCAGGTTGCCGAGATGGAGCGCTCCGGCTTTCGCTCGCGCTGCTGCGGTGGCGGCGGTGGCGCCCCGATCACCGATATTCCCGGCAAGCGGCGCATCCCCGACATGCGCATGAACGATGTCGAGGCGACCGGCGCCTCGCTGGTGGCGGTGGGCTGTCCGCAGTGCACCGCCATGCTGGAAGGCGTCGTCGATGCCGGTGCCGAGGTGCGCGATATCGCCGAGCTGGTGGCCGATGCCCTGGTGGCGCGTCCTGCCGCCAAGGCGACACCGCCATCCCGCCAACCCGTGCTGGAGGAGGAGGTCTGATGACCGAGATTCGTCGTCGCGACCCACGCCGCGAGTGGGTCGCCCGCAACCGCCTGCACCCCGAGCACGCCAGTGTGCTGGCCGCCCTTGGCGACATCGGGGGCCGCGGGGCCGCCAGCGAGTGGCTGGGCCCCCAGGGGGTGGTGCGCAGGAACCCCCACGCCGTCGGCTTCATCGGCCCCAATGGCGTCAGGCGTATCGATCGCAGCGGCGCCCAGCAGGGCGGCGAGGCCCCGGGGGGGACCCGCCAGGCGGTCAAGGATGATCGCCGCCGTGTCGAGATTCCCGAGCCCGCCTTCCTGGTCGCCGTGGTGCCGGACATGGCCGGCGGGCGCCTCTCCGGCCATGACAAGGACCTGCTGGGCCTGGCGCGGCGCCTGGCCGATGCCGACCCCGAACGGCCCGGCGCCGTGCTGGCCGTGATATTTGGGCAGCACAAGGGCGAGGGGGGCGGCGAGATGAAAGAGCAGGCCTTCGGCGAGGCAGGCATCGATCGGGTCCTGCACCTGGAGGACGATGCCTATGCCGGCTTCGCCCCCGAGGCGCGCCTGGCGGCGCTCTCCGCCGTGGAGCGGGAGTGGGCGCCGCGCCACTGGCTGCTGCCCGACTCCCCCCTGGGGGGTGCCGACCTGGGGCGGCGCCTGGCCGCCCGGCTGGGGGAGCGGCCGGCGACCGGTGTCTGGCAACTGGAGGCCGACGCCGGGAGTCCGCTGGGATGGCGCTGTACCGCCCGGGGCGCGGCGGAGAGCCTGGATATCCTGCGCCCCCTGCCGCGCGTCGCCCTGGCGCTGGCCGAGTGTGCCGAGCCGGTGGACGAGACCCGTCACGCCGCCGAGCCGCTGGCGCTCGGCAGCGAGCTGCCCGCGCTCCTGTCGCGTGTCGAGGACCTGGGGCAGGTGGCGGTGGACCCCGCCGGGGTGGCCCTGGCCGAGGCAGAGTTCATCCTGTCTGGGGGCAATGGCGTCAAGGACTGGGACGGCTTCCACCACGCCGCCAGGATGCTGGGGGCGACGGAAGGGGCCTCCCGTGTGGCGGTGGACGACGGCCACATGGCCCGCGACCGCCAGGTCGGCGCCACCGGCACTTGGGTCACGGCCCGGGTCTATCTGGCCGTGGGCATTTCGGGGGCCATCCAGCACCTGCAGGGCATCCAGGGCTGCGACAAGGTCGTGGCCATCAACATGGATTCCGGCTGCGACATGATCAAGCGCGCCGACCTGGCGGTGATCGGCGATTCGGCCCCGGTGCTCGAGGCGCTGGTGGCCCTGGTGGAGCAGGCAAGGGAGGAGAAGCGTGATGCAGCCTGAGAAGAGTATGGCCCCGGCCCTGGCGGTAACCGTGCTGGTCTCCGTCGGTCGCCACCCGTTGACCGGCCGTCGCCGGCGTGCCGACCGGGACGCTCGCGGCGTGGAGCTGGCGTGCTCGGCCCCGGGGGCCAAGGTCAGCCTGCTGCATGCCGGCGTCCTCGACGAGGCCAGCGAGGCGGCCCTGCGCGACTACCTTGGCATGGGCTTCGAGGCGCTGACGCTGATCGAGCAGGCGCCGGGTGCCGACGTGCTGCCGGCCCTGGCCGAGCGCCTCGAGGCGGCCGCACCGCAGCTGGTGATTGCCGGGGAGCGGGCCGAGCAGGGCGAGGGCTCCGGCCTGCTGCCCTACCTGCTGGCCGAGCGCCTCGGCTGGCCCCTGGTCAATGGTCTGGCGGCGGTGGAAGGGGTCGAGGACGGCATCGCCACCCTGTTGCAGGCGCTGCCCCGCGGTCAGCGGCGTCGCCTCAGGGTCCGCCTGCCGGCCATCCTTACCGTGGACGCAGCGGCCCCGGCAGCTCGCCAGAGCGCCTTTGGACCGGCGCGGCGTGGGCGGCTGGAGGTCGCCGAGGCCCCGGTGGTCGAGGACCCTGCGCTGGCCGAGTGGCAGATGGTCCCGGCCCGCAAGCGGCCCAAGCGGCTCAAGATCGTCAAGGCCGCCTCGGCGCGGGAGCGCTTCAAGGCCGCGGCGGCCAAGGCCGAAGGCGGGGGGGGACAGGTGCTTGCCGACGCCACGCCGGAGCAGGGCGCCGAGGCGATCCTCAAGCTGCTGCGCGAAGAGGGCGTCCTGACCCGCTGATCATGCGGCCGGCCAGACGACGACAGCCCCGGCCAGGTGCCGGGGCTGTCGTGCTTGCGGGGCAGGTTCGACCGTCAGGGCGCGATGCGCTGGCTGGCGTCGGTGAAGCCCATCAGGGAGATGTCCAGGTCCATGCGGTTGCCGCGCGGCCCGATCAGGCTGAGGGTCGCGCTGCTGCCGCCGCGCAGCGCCTGGAGCATCGAGGGCTCGAGGGGCAGGTCGGCGCGGCAGCTCTGCTCCAGGCAGACCTGGTAGGGGAACTGGGCCGGCTCGCCGCCGCCCACGCTCAGCTGCAGGCCAGGGGCGAGGCGCACGCCCAGCGGCAGCAGGAAGGTCATCGCCGGGCGTCCCTCGAGCTCCGGGGGGTAGCCCACGATCACCCGCATCAGGGGGTCATTGCTGTCCGGATTGGTGACCAGCTGGCTCATGGTGCAAGCCCCCTGGCTGCCCTCGGGCGGGCAGATCACCTCCCAGTCCCGGAACTGTTCGGTCTCGACATCGGCACCGGGGCTCCCAGGGGAGGCCTGCTGGGCGACGGCGTGAGAAGCCAGGGCCATCAGCGACAGCAGGGTGGTCAGGCACAGGCGTCTTGCGAAACGGGTCGTCATGGGGGTGTTCCTCCTTGGCGTGGGTGGCCATGAACGCTGGGTCGGTGGGTGTCACAGCGGTATTCACCCGATGTCCCGGTGGATACCGAGAGGATAACCATGCCTGCTTGACCCCGCGAGGTCGAGCCCAGGGCCGCTTCTGCCATGAGATGCGGCAGTCAACGACAAGAACCCCGGCGGGTGCCGGGGTCGTCGCTTCAAGGGAAGGGCAGGGTCAAGCAGTCGGGAGGAGCCCGGGGCGGCGCTGCTCCTCGTGCAGCCCCTTGACCAGGCTGAACGCCATCATCAGAAGGATCAGGGTGAAGGGCAGCCCGGTGGCCACGGCGCCGGCCTGCAGGGCGCCGAGTGCGGCGTCGCCGCCGCCGTAGAGCAGGATCCCGGCGATCACCCCTTCCAGGGTGGCCCAGAAGACCCGCTGGCTGCGCGGGGCATCGGTCTTGCCGCCGGCGGTGATGCTGTCGATCACCAGCGAGCCGGAGTCCGACGAGGTGACGAAGAAGATCAGCACCAGCAGGATCGCCAGGCTGGAGGTCAGGGTGGTCAACGGCAGCTGCTCGAGCATCTGGAACATCGCCAGGGAGACGTCACTGATGCCATTGGCCAGCTCGCCGACCCCGGCCGCGGACTGGGCCAGGGCGGTGCCGCCGAAGGCGCTCATCCAGACGATGGTGACCAGGGTCGGTACCACCAGTACGGCGGTCAGGAACTCGCGGACCGTGCGCCCGCGTGAGACCCGGGCGATGAACATGCCGACGAAGGGCGACCAGGAGATCCACCAGGCCCAGTAGAACACCGTCCAGCCGTGGTACCAGGTGGTGTCGTCGCGGCCGATCCAGTTGGAGAGCGGCACGACATGGCTGACATAGGCCAGGGTGGTGTCCCACAGCCCGTTCAGGAACAGCAGGGTGGAGCCGGTGATCACCACGAAGGCCAGCAGGGCGAAGGCGATCACCATGTTGATGTTGGAGAACAGCTTCACGCCCCCGTCGATGCCCCGCCATACCGAGAACAGCGCGACCACCGTGACGCCGACGATGATGGCGATCTGGGTGCCGAGGGTGTTGGGCACGTCGAACAGGTAGTTGAGACCGCCGGCGGCCTGGGAGGCCCCGAAACCCAGGGAGGTGGCCAGGCCGAAGATGGTCGCCAGCACCGCGGTGATGTCGATCAGGTGGCCGGCCCAGCCACGTGCCCGGTCACCCAGCAGCGGGGTGAAGGCGGAGCGCAGGGTCAGGGGCAGACCGCGGTTGTAGGCGAAGAAGGCCAGGGAGAGGCCCACCACGGCGTAGATGGCCCAGGGGTGCAGGCCCCAGTGGAACATGGTGGCGCCCATGGCGGCACGAGCCCCTTCCGGGGTGCCGGCGGAGGCGTTCAGCGGCGTGCCGTACCAGTCGGTGTAGTAGGCCACCGGCTCGGCCACGCTCCAGAACATCAGGCCGATGCCCATGCCGGCGGCAAACAGCATGGCGAACCAGGAGATCGTCGAGTACTCGGGTCTCGCCTGGTCGCCGCCCAGCCGGATGCGCCCCACCGGCAGCACGATCAGCGCCAGGCAGAGCAGCACGAAGAGGTTGCCGGCGATCATGAACAGCCAGTCGAAGTGCTCGATGGACCAGCCCCGGGCGGCCGTCAACTGGGTGTTGGCGGCATCGGGGTAGACCAGGGCATAGAGGATGAAGGCCAGGATAGCCAAGGCGGAGAGGGGAAAGACGGGGTTGTGGAAGTCCAGCCCCAGTATCTGTGTGTTGTCCTGTCCCGGGGACAGGACAAGGGCATCGTCGTTGTCGCGCATCGAGGGATCTCGCTGTTGTTGTTGGACGCCGCTTCTGGAAACGGCGATGGGGAGCCCTCGGGAGTGTCGCTACCCGCGGGTCCGAGCATTGTTGGGTCAGGGGGTGGGCAGCAGTGTCCTGAAAGCGACCTGCAGCTGCCTGTCGGCTCATCAGCCAGCGACGATGTCTCGAACAGGCATGCGAGTGCCTCTATGGAGAAAATGGACCGCTCTGGAGGGCCTAGGCTGGAGCAGCGGAAGCCTCCGCCACGCCACAACGCCGTCCGTTACAACAACATCGAGGAGCCAGCCATGAGTGCAGCCAACCGCGGAGTCGTCTACAAGGGCCCGGGTAACGTCGCCGTCGAATCCATCGCCTATCCGGAACTCGCCCTCGGCAATCGCAAGTGCGACCACGGCGTGATCCTGAAGGTCGTCACCACCAACATCTGCGGCAGCGACCAGCACATGGTGCGCGGGCGCACCACCGCGCCCTCCGGCCTGGTGCTGGGCCACGAGATCACCGGCCTGGTCATCGAGGCCGGCCGCGACGTCGAGTTCATCAAACCGGGTGACCTGGTATCCGTGCCGTTCAATATCGCCTGCGGGCGCTGCCGCAACTGCAAGGAGGGCCGGACCGGGATCTGTCTCAACGTCAATCCGGCACGCCCGGGGGCGGCCTACGGCTACGTCGACATGGGCGGCTGGGTCGGCGGCCAGACCGAGTACGTCATGGTGCCCTATGCGGACTTCAACCTGCTGAAGTTCCCGGATGCCGACCAGGCCATGGAGAAGATCCGTGACCTGACCCTGCTCTCCGACATCTTCCCCACCGGTTTCCATGGCTGTGTGACCGCGGGCGTCGGGCCGGGCAGCACGGTCTACATTGCCGGTGCCGGCCCGGTGGGCCTGGCGGCGGCGGTCTCCGCCCAGCTGCTGGGGGCCGCCTGCGTGATCGTGGGTGACATGATCGAGGAGCGCCTGGCCCAGGCCCGCAGCTTCGGCTGCGAGACCCTCGACCTGACCCAGGAGGGCGACATGGCCGACCGGATCGAGGCGATCCTCGGTGAGCGCGAGGTCGATGCCTTCGTCGACTGCGTAGGCTTCGAGGCCCATGCCTGTGGCTGCAACCACGGCAAGGAGGCCCCCGCCACCGTGCTCAACTCTGCCATGTCGCTGACCCGGGCCGGCGGCCAGATCGGCATCCCCGGCCTCTACGTGACCGAGGACCCCGGCGCGGCCGACGACGCCGCCAAGCAGGGAGCCCTGAGCATGCGCTTCGGCCTGGGCTGGGCCAAGTCGCATAGCTTCCATACCGGCCAGTGCCCGGTGATGAAGTACCACCGGCCGCTGATGCAGGCGATCCTCTTCGGCAAGGTGGATATTGCCGATGCGGTCAATGTCCAGATGATCACCCTGGACGATGCCCCGAAGGGCTACGCCGATTTCGACGGCGGTGCCGCGAAGAAATTCGTCATCGACCCCCATGGCAGCGTGGCCGCGTAAGTCAGGAGAGGAACCCGAGTTGGCCAACGCCGCACCTTGAAGGCGGTGCGGCGAGCCATTTCGGGATATCGCCCCCCACGGCAGCGTCGCCGCCTGAGCGGCACCTACGCAGGCGGCCACGGTCGAGCCAGCGCTCGACCGTGGCCGTCCCGTCGCCCTCCCTCAGCTGCCCCCTTCTGCCAGGTAGGCCATCACGTGTCGCTGCATGGCCGCTGCCGCCGGTGACAGGCTGACGCCGGCCCGGCAGATCAGCCCGATCCGGCGCTCCAGTCGGGGCTCCGCCAGCGGCACGAAGCGCAGCCGGGCATGCTCCTCCTGGAACGCCAGGCGCGGCAGGGTCGTGATGCCGATGCCCGCCTCCAGCATGGCGGTCAGCGAGATCATGTTGGAGATGTACAGGGCACTGTGCTCGAGCAGTTCGGCCGCGGGTGAGCCCTCGAGCAGCCGCGAGGTGCCGTTGCGGATCAGGGCGTGTCCGGCCAGCTCGCGCCAGTGCAGGGGGTCGCGTCCGGCCAGGGGATGGTCGTCCCGGCACACCACGCCGATCTCGTCGTGCAGCAGCGGGATGAAGTCGAGCCCCTCCTCGGCTTGCCAGAGGCTGGTGATGCCCAGCTCCACCTCGCCGGCCAGCACCCTCTGGCTCACCAGCTCGGAGTGGCCATCCTGCAGGTTGATCTCGATGCCCGGGTAGTCGATCACGAAGCTCGCCAGTATGCCGGGCATCAGGCGGCTGGCCACCGAGGGCACCGTGGCGATATCCACGCGACCGGCCTGGTGGCTGGCCATGGCCAGGGCATCGCGGCTGACCCGGTCGTGGTGGGCCACCAGTTCGCGAAAGCGCGGCAGGCACCATTGCCCGAAGGGCGTCAGCGCGGCCTTGCCGTTGCCCTTCTCGAAGAGCGGCTGGCCGAGGCGCTCCTCGAGGTCGCGCACCGCCATGGAGATCGCCGGCTGGCTGCGATGCAGGTGCCTGGCCGCGGCATGGAAGCCGCCCTGGTCGGCGATGGCCAGCACGCAGCGCAGCGGCTGGAGCTTCAGCTCGGGGAGCATGGTAAGAGGTCCTGATCATTTTATCGGATTTATTGATTATCCTTATCTTGGCCACTCTCCTAGGATGGCGTCAACGCTATCCAGGAGGTATCCCATGTCCCAGTCCCATCCGCTTTTCATCGCCGGCCAGTGGCGCGAGGGCGAGAGCGCCATCGCCAACCACAACCCCTCGGACACCAATGACCTGATCGGCCACTACGCCCAGGCCAGCGTCGCCCAGGTCGGCGAGGCCATCGACGCGGCCCGGCAGGGCCAGCGCGAGTGGGCCAGGAGTGGCCTGGAGCAGCGCTATGCGGCTCTCATGGCGATCGGCGACGAGCTGGTCGCCCGCAAGGACGAGCTGGGCCACCTGCTCTCCCGCGAGGAGGGCAAGCCACTGGCCGAGGGGGTGGGCGAGGTCTACCGCTCGGCACAGTTCTTCCACTACTACGCCGCCGAGGTGCTGCGCCAGCTCGACGAGCGGGTGGACTCGGTGCGCCCCGGTGTCGAGGTGGAAACCCGCCGCGAGCCGGTCGGCGTGGTGGGCGTGATCAGCCCCTGGAACTTCCCCATGGCCACGGCGGTATGGAAGATCGCCCCGGCGCTGGCCTTCGGCAACGCGGTGGTGTTCAAGCCGGCCAATCTGGTGCCGGCCAGTGCCTGGGCGCTGACCGAGATCATCAGCCGCCAGTCGCTGCCGCCCGGCACCTTCAACCTGCTGATGGGCCCCGGCGGCAGCGTCGGCGATGCCCTGATCTCGAGCCCCGACATCCAGGCCCTGAGCTTCACCGGCTCGCTGGAGGTGGGCCGACGCGTGGCGGCCGCCACCGCCGGCAACCTGGTGAAGTGCCAGCTGGAGATGGGCTCCAAGAATGCGCTGATCGTGGCCGATGATGCCGACCTCGACCTGGCCGTGGAGGCGGCCTTCGCCGGCGCCTACTCCGGCACCGGACAGAAGTGCACGGCCTCCTCGCGGCTGATCGTCACCGAGGCGGTCCACGACGCCTTCGTCGAGAAGCTCATCGCCCGGCTGGATCGGGCGACGGTGGGCCATGCCCTGGCACAGGGCGTGCAGATCGGCCCGGTGGCGGATGCCCGCCAGCTCGAATCCAACCTGGCCTGGATCGAGCGGGCCCGCGAGCAGGGCGCCATGCTGGCCTACGGGGGCGAGCGCCTCGAACGCGAGACCCCGGGCTACTACATGGCGCCGACCCTGTTCACTGACACCACCAACGACATGGCGATCAACCGCGAGGAGGTCTTCGGGCCCATCGCCTGCGTGATCAAGGTGGCGGATGTCGAGGAGGCCATCGAGACCCTCAACGACACCAATTTCGGCCTGACCGCCGGGATCATCACCGATTCCCTGAAACTCGCCAGTGCCTTCAAGGCCCGCGCCGAGACCGGCTGCGTGATGGTCAACCTGGCCACCGCCGGCACCGACTACCACGTGCCGTTCGGGGGCCGCAAGGACTCGAGCTTCGGTCCCCGCGAGCAGGGTCGCTATGCCCGCGAGTTCTACACCGTGGTCAAGACCTGCTACGTCAAGGCCTGAGGAGCGCTCCATGTCCAAGCAAATGCTGACCGTCGATGGCCTGCAGTACTCGAACTGGTCAAGGGAGATCTTCCAGCAGATGCGCGAGGGCGGCCTCGACGCCGTGCATGCGACACTGGTCTATCACGAGAACACCCGCGAGACCCTGTCGCGGCTCGGCGAGTGGAACCGCCGTTTCGAGCAGCATCACGACCTGATCATGCCGGTGCGCGAGCCGGGCGACATCGAGCGTGCCCGCGCCGCCGGCAAGGTGGGCGTCTTCCTCGGTGCCCAGAACTGCTCGCCGATCGAGGACGACATCGACATGGTGGCGGTGATGCGCCGGCTGGGCCTATTGATCATGCAGCTGACCTACAATAACCAGAGCCTGCTGGCCTGTGGCTGCTACGAGAGCGAGGACAGCGGCATCACCCGCTTCGGCCGGCAGGTGATTCGCGAGATGAACCGGGTCGGCATGGTCATCGACATGTCCCACAGTGCCGAGCGCTCCACCCTGGAGGCCATCGAACTCTCCGAGCGCCCGGTGATCATCTCCCATGCCAATCCCGAGTTCTTCCACCCGGCCAAGCGCAACAAGTCCAACCGCGTGCTCGCCGCGATCGCCGAGTGCGATGGCCTGCTGGGCTTCTCGGCCTACCCCTTCCACCTCAAGGATGGCCCGGACTGCACCCTGGAGGCCTACTGCGAGATGATCGCGCGGACCGTCGACCTCATGGGCATCGACCATGTGGGCCTGGGCACCGACCTCTGCCAGGCGCAGCCCGTCTCGGTGCTGGAATGGATGCGCAACGGACGCTGGTCCAAGGAGATGGACTACGGCGAGGGCAGCGCCAGCAACGCCGGCTGGCCGCGCCCGCTGCCCTGGCTGCGCGACAGCCGGGACTTCCCCAACCTGGTCGACGGGCTGCGCCAGCGCGGCTTCGACGAGGCCGAGGTCGAACGCATCATGGGCCGCAACTGGGTGGCCCTGCTCGAACGCGCCGCCGTTCCCCTCTCGCCCTGACGCGCCCCACGCCAGCCATCCCATTACAACAACGACACAACGAGGCACCCCTCATGAGCTCCCGATCCCAACCCCCGGCGTCCCGCGCCGAACCGCGTCGCCAACCCCTGGGCGATCCCGTCGTGCTGGCCCTGAGCGGCGGCTTCATCGTGCTGTTCGTGGCGCTGTCGCTGTATGACATCGAGGCCGTGGCCAGCAGCATCAGCGCCGGCTTCGCCTGGACCGCCGCCATGCTCGGCTCCTACTTCCAGCTGTTGCTGCTGCTGACCTTCTTCATCGCCATGGGACTCGCCGTGTCCCCGGCCGCCAGCGCCAAGGTGGGCAACCTCGACACCCCCGAGCTGAGCACCTTCAAGTGGCTGTCGATCATCATGTGCACCCTGCTGGCCGGCGGTGGCGTCTTCTTCGCCGCCGGTGAGCCGGTCTATCACTTCGTGGTCACGCCGCCGGCCTTCGACACCGAGGCCGGCAGCGTGGAGGCGGTGGCCGGGGCGCTGGCGCAGTCGTTCATGCACTGGGGCTTCCTGGCCTGGGCCGTGCTGGGCTCGCTGACTGCCGTGGTGCTGGCCCACTGGCACTACGACAAGGGGTTGCCGCTGCAGCCGCGCACGCTGCTCTATCCGATATTCGGCGAGCGCCTGCTGCGGGGCTGGATCGGCGGCGTGGTCGATGCCTGCTGCGTGATCGCCGTGGTGGCGGGCACCGTCGGCCCGATCGGCTTCCTGGCCACCCAGGTCAGCTTCGGCCTGCACGAGCTGCTCGGCGTCGCCGAGGGCTACGGGACCCAGCTGGTGATCCTGGTGGTGCTGGGGGCGGTCTACGTCACCTCGGCCGCCACCGGCATCAACCGGGGCATCCAGCTGCTCAGCCGCTTCAATGTCTTCCTGGCGCTGGCCATCGCCATCATCATCTTCCTGTTCGGTCCTACCCTGTTCCTCACCAACGCCTACCTGCAGGGCTTCGGCGAGTACGTGAGCTCCTTCCTGGCCATGGCCACCATGACCTCGGAGACCGCCCCCGCCTGGTGGATGCAGTGGTGGACGGTGTTCTTCTTTGCCTGGTTCATCGGCTATGGCCCGCTGATGGCCATCTTCGTGGCGCGCATCTCGCGGGGACGGACCATCCGCCAGATGATCCTCGCCGTGGCGGTGATGGCCCCCATCGCTACCACCGTCTGGTTCACCCTGCTCGGCGGCTCGGGGATCCACTTCCAGCTGACGGGCGCGATCGACCTCACGGAGGCGCTCAACAACTTCCAGTTCGACGTGGCGACGCTCACCGTGGCCCAGGCCCTGCCGGGCGGCACCCTGATGGCGCTCGCCATCCTGCTGCTGACCACCATCTTCGTGGCCACCACTGGCGACTCCATGAGTTACGCCATCGCCGTGGTCTGCACCGGGCATGACCAGCCCCATACCGGCGTGCGCATCTTCTGGGGCGTGGCCATGGCGCTGATGGCGGGCATCCTGCTCTACATGGGCGCGGGGCAGATCGGCGTGCTGCAGCAGTTCATCGTGATCACCGCGATCCCCGTCTCCCTGATCCTGCTGCCGTCGCTGTGGACCGGCCCCCAGGCGGCCTACGCCATGGCTCGCCAGCAGGGCCTCACCACCCGGCCCAAGGTGATCGTCAATGACTAGCGCGGAACTCGTCTCGGCGGCCCCCCTTGGCCTGCGTCCCGCCGATGAGGTGATGCGGCTCGAGCGGCTAGGCAGCCTGCATGCCACCCGGCTGAGCTTCGTGCGCAGCCTGGTGCGCCAGATGGCCCGCCAGCGCTGGCAGGTCAGCCGGGTGCGCTTCGACCTGGATGCCAACGGCCATGGCACGGCCATCTACCGGCTGCAGACGCCCCACGGTCGCTACCACGGGGTGATGTTCGCCCAGCCGCTGGACGACGCACGCCGCTCCGACCGGGTCATCGCCGAGGCATGGGACGTGACCTTCGGCCTGGTGGAGGGTGAGGTCGATGACAGCCTGCTGGCGCAGATGGCCGCCAACGTGCCCCTGCAGGAGGCGGGGCGTCAGCACCCCAGGGTGCTGGTGCTGTCGCGGGCCAACAAGAGCCTGCGCAACTTCGCCCACTTCGTGGAAGCCCTGGCCCGTGGCGAGCAGCCCGATCCCGCCTGGCTGACCCGGGTTGGCTACCTCTACCGGACCACGGCGGTCTACGGCAACGGCAAGTTCGGCATCGCCGACTTCGCCCGCCTGCTGGACAACCCCGACTTCCGGCGCCCCTTCTCGGCGCAGATGGCCGGCGTCTACCTGCTGCGGCACTTCTCCATCGAGCAGGTGGAGCACCTGGCGGCCCGCCGCTCACCGGACACCGCCTGTCCCCTTGCCAGTGAGCTGCGGCGCTACCTGGGCATCGGCAACTCCACCGGGCTGGGCATGGCGCCCTTCCTGATCAACCATCCCCAGCTGATTGCCCAGTGGGTCACCCAGCGCGAGACGGCCCTGACCCTGGCCCTGCGCCAGGCGCCGGAGGAGGCCGAGCGCGAGCGCCTGATCGCGCTGATCCGGCGTGCCATGCAGCACCTCGACGAGACCGTCACCGAGGATGCCGATCAGGCCGAACGCAATGCGGCCACGGTGGCCGCATTGCCCGACGTGCTGACCTGGCTTGCCAGCGTGCCGCTGGAGGCCGATATCTGGCAGCAGCTGGTCGAGTGGAGCGCCCGCACCCTGCCGCTGGAGGCCCAGGAGCTGATCAACACCCTGCTGATCGAGCTCTATCCTGACCAGGTCGACGCCCTGGAGGACCGGATGGGGGTGGCGGAGAACCTCGACCTGGAGCCCGACATGCCGCTGATGCGCCTGCGCCAGCTGGTCGAGACCCACTATGGCTGGGCGCTTACCCATGACTACGAGAGCCGTGAGGGCGCCTACTGGTTCTGGTATCGCTCCGCCGAGAAGGAGGAGCCGAGGCTGGGGGTGCGCCATGCCGAGCCCGGCGCCGAGAAGGAGATGCCCATTGCCATCGGCCCGCGCGTGGCGCGCACCCACCAGGCGCTGTGTGACTTCCTTGAGGGTCAGCCGCGGGCCACGGTGGTCGAATTCCTGCTCGAGCACCCCCGCCACAAGGAGGTGGTGCGCCGCATCCAGACGCTGGTCAGGGAACCCTACGGCGATATCCACGCCAACCTCTGGCATCGCGACATGAAGCCGATGCACCTGCTGCGCACCAAGCTCGCTTTCTTCGGCGCCAGTCGCTTCGATCCCAAGTCGGACCGCTGGGTGCGGATCACCCTCTTCCAGGGCGCGCCGCTGGTTGAGGAGCTCAATGCCGAGCCGCAGGACCTCGCCGACTTCGACGACTGGAGCTTCCCCCTCGAGCCCGCCCGCGAGAGGGAAGCCGGCGCTTTACACGGGCGTTCGGGAGTGACAGCACAATGAACGTCTCCTACAACGAGCTACAGGGCCTGTGCCGCAAGGCGTTCAGCGGGATCGGCTTCGAGGACGGCGATGCCGCCGATGCCGCCGACATGGTCGCCTGGATGCAGTGTCACGGCCTGCACGGCGTCGAGCAGCTCAACCGGGGCCTGGACTACCTGCTCGAGGAGGATCCCGAGGCGCGGCCGCGGCTGATCTACCAGGACGGTGACCTGGCGGTGCTCGACGGCCAGGGCCACAGCGTGCTGCGAAGCATCAGCCTGGCCACCGAACTCGGCTTCGCCAAGGCACGGGCCCGCGGTCTCTCGGTGGTCAAGATCCGCCGCTGCCACAACCGCCAGCTGATCATGGGCTACCTCTCGCGGCTGGCCGGGCGCGGCATGAACATCACCGCCTTCTGGCGCAATGCCCAGGTGCCCCTCACCGAACAGGTGGTGGGCTTTCGCGCGGGGCATGCCACGCCGGAGGTGCGCGTCTACTCGGTACGCGACGTGCCCGAGGAGAACGAGCCCAACGACGGCATCACCCTGGTGATGGCCAACCATGTGGAGCTGCTGCCCTCCCTGGGCGCCGACCAGGACCTCGACCTGCTGGCCCATCATCCCGAGTCCGAACTGCTGGCCTGCCGACAGCAGGCCCTCAAGGAGGGCATCGAGGTGGACGATGCCATCTGGGCGCGCCTCAAGACCCTGGCGCACCGCATCCTGGTGGAGTCCAGCGACGCCTCCCGGGGTGGCGCCGGTGCCGGCGACCACGACAACGACTGACCCCTATCTCCTCACGAGACGCTTCCATGATCCAACCCGTTGCCACCGACCTCTATGCCGCCAAGGCCCCGCTGGAGTGGGCCGTCATCGGTAATGGCATCCTCTTCACCGCCCAGATCCCCATCGGCGCCGATGGGGCCGTCGTCGACGGCGGGATCGAGGCCCAGACCCGCCAGACCCTGGACAACCTGCGCCACACCCTGGCCTGTGCCGGGGGTGGCATGGCCAGCCTGACCCAGGTGCTGATCTACGTGACGCGTCGCGAGGACCTGGCCACGGTCAATCGCCTCTATGCCGAGACCGTCAGCGCGCCCTATCCCAATCGCGCGGCGATCATCGTCTCGGGTTTCGCCCGGGAGGAGATGCTCGTCGAGATGGTGGCCTATGCTGTCATTGAGGAGACAGCCGACGGCGAGACGTGCTGAGAGCGACCTCCGCGTATCCATTCGCTCACCGGCCCGGCGCCCGGCCATTGTCCTGATCCCGGGCGGGTGACACCATGCCGATGATGGCCGTCGTCGCCCGTCAATGGGCAGCAAGCTGTCGATATCGCGCCACCTCACAAGCATTACAACGAGCCCGCCATGACCGTCGAGACCGTCACCCCCAAGCGCCGCTTCCGCGGCAGGCCCCGTGGCCGTGACCTGCCCCCCGTCGCCCTTGCCTCCCTGCGCCAGTTGCTCGGCGACGAGCGCCGCGACCCCGGGCTGCGGCGCCGCGACCTGCTGATCGAGCACCTGCACGCCATCCAGGATGCCCAGGGCCATCTGTCGCTGGTGGCGCTGCGGGCACTGGCCGCCTACATGAACCTGCCCATGGCGGCGGTCTACGAGACGGCGACCTTCTACGCCCACTTCGACGTGGTGCACGACGACCAGGCGCCGCCGCCGGAGGTGACGGTGCGGGTCTGCGATTCGCTCTCCTGCCAGCTGGCCGGCGCGGCGACGCTCAAGGCGCAACTCGAGGCCGGCGTCGACCCGCAGGCGGTGCGGGTGGTGCGGGCGCCCTGCATGGGCCGCTGCGAGACGGCGCCGGTCGTCGAGGTGGGGCACCACCATGTGCTGTTCGCCACCGCCGAGGGCGTGGAGGCGGTGGTGGATACCGGCCACTTCCACCCCGAGGCAATCGTCTGGCAGCGCCTGGCGGACTATCGCGCCGCGGGCGGCTACCGGCTGCTCCCCGACTGCCGCGAGGGACGCGTCACGGTCGAGGCGCTGATGGAGACGCTCGAACGGGCCAACCTGCGCGGGCTGGGCGGCGCCGGCTTCCCCACCTTCAAGAAGTGGCGCTCCGTGCGCCAGGAGCCGGGGCCGCGCTACTGCGCGATCAACGCCGACGAGGGCGAGCCCGGCACCTTCAAGGACCGCTACTACCTGGAGCGCTCGCCGCACCGCTTCCTCGAGGGGGCCCTGGTCAGCGCCTGGGCGGTGGAGGCCTGCGCGCTATATGTCTACCTGCGTGACGAGTACCCCGGCCTGCACCGGGTGCTGCACGCGGCCATCGCCGAGCTCGAGGCCGCGGGGTTGGTCGAGCCGGGCTATATCGTGCTGCGTCGGGGGGCCGGGGCCTACATCTGTGGCGAGGAGTCGGCGATGATCGAGTCGCTGGAGGGCAAGCCAGGCAAGCCGCGCCATCGCCCGCCCCTCGTCGCCCAGAAGGGGCTCTTCGGCCAGCCGACCCTGGTCAACAACGTCGAGACCGTCTACTGGATCCCGCTGATCCACGAGAAGGGCGCCGACTGGTTCGCCGGGCACGGCCGCCACGGTCGCCAGGGGCTGAGGAGCTTCTCGCTTTCCGGGCGGGTGCGGTGCCCCGGGGTCCACCTGGCCCCCGCCGGCATCACCCTGAACGAGCTGGTCGAGGAGTATGGCGGTGGCATGGCCGAGGGACATCGCCTGGCCGGCTACCTGCCGGGGGGCGCCTCCGGGGGGATCCTGCCGGCGAGCAAGGCCGATATTCCGCTGGACTTCGACACCCTTCAGGAGGCGGGCTGCTTCATCGGCTCGGCGGCGATCATCGTGCTCTCCGACCAGGACGATCTGAAAGCGGTGGCCACCAACCTGCTGGCCTTCTTCGCCGACGAGTCCTGCGGCCAGTGCACGCCGTGCCGGGTCGGCACCGAGAAGATGCTGACCCTGCTCGAGCGCGACGAGTGGCGCGTCGAGGAGCTCGAGCACTTGTCCCAGGTGATGATGGATGCCTCCATCTGTGGCCTGGGCCAGGCGGCGCCCAATCCGGTGCTGGGGCTGCTGCGGGACTTCCGCGGCGAGCTCGCCGGCCAGAACGTGATCGTGAAAGGGTAGGGAGACTGATGATGGCACAAGAGACCTTTACCCTGACCCTGGATGGCGCCGAGGTCAGCGCCTTTCCCGGGGAGACCCTCTGGCAGGTGGCCAGGCGCGCCGGCGAGACCATCCCCCACCTCTGCTTCAAGGACGCCCCCGGCTACCGCAGTGACGGCAACTGCCGCGCCTGCATGGTGGAGATCGAGGGCGAGCGGGTGCTGGCGGCGAGCTGCCTGCGCGAGGCGACCCCCGGCATGGTGGTGAAGAGCGCCACCTCCGAGCGGGCGCGGGTGTCCCGCGAGGGTGTGATGGAGCTGCTGGTCGCCGACCAGCCCGAGCGCGACGACGGCCCCGACCGCTCGAGCCACTTCTGGGCCATGGCCGACAAGCTCGCCATCGACGCCAGCGCGGTGCGCGAGCGGCTGCCGGCGCGGGCCGAGCGCCCCGCCCCCACGGTGCACCATGTCGCCGAACGCTCCGCCGCGCTTCCCCATGCCGGAGGCCATGACGCCACCCATTCGGCGATGAACGTCAACCTCGATGCCTGCATCGAGTGCAACCTCTGTGTGAGGGCCTGTCGCGAGGTGCAGGGCAACGACGTCATCGGCCTGGCCCATCGCGGCGCCGCCGCCAAGATCGTCTTCGACTTCGACGACCCCATGGGCGAGAGCACCTGCGTGGCCTGCGGCGAATGCGTCCAGGCCTGTCCCACCGGGGCACTGATGCCGGCGACCCTGGTCGACGCGCAGGGGCGCGGCGACTCGAAGGTGGCCGATCGCACCGTGGATTCGGTCTGTCCCTACTGCGGGGTGGGCTGCCAGCTCACCTACCATATCAAGGACGAGAAGATCCTCTTCGTCGAGGGCCGCGACGGGCCGTCGAACCAGAACCGGCTGTGCGTCAAGGGGCGCTTCGGCTTCGACTACCCCAACCACCCTACGCGGATCACCCGGCCGCTGATCCGCCGGCCGGGCGTGCCCAAGGGGCTCGATCCCGACTTCGACCCCCTCGACCCGCTGACCCATTTCCGCGAGGCGAGCTGGGAGGAGGCGCTGGATGTCGCCGCCAAGGGGCTCGGCGAGCTCAAGGCGGCCCACGGCCCCGACGCCCTGGCCGGCTTCGGCAGCGCCAAGTGCTCCAACGAGGAGGCCTGGCTGTTCCAGAAGCTGGTGCGCACCGGCTTCGGCAGCAACCATGTCGACCACTGCACCCGGCTCTGTCACGCAAGCTCCGTGGCGGCACTGATGGAGTGCATCGGCTCGGGGGCGGTGACGGCGTCGTTCATGCAGGCCCTCGAGGCCGAGGTGGTGATCCTCACCGGCTGCAACCCGGCGATCAACCACCCGGTGGCGGCCACCTACTTCAAGCAGGCGGCGCGCAACGGCACCAAGCTGATCATCCTCGACCCCCGTGGCCAGGCGCTGGACGCCTATGCCCACCGCAGCGTGCGCTTCACCCCCGGCGGCGACGTCTCGCTCTACAACGCCATGCTCAACGTCATCGTCAGCGAGGGGCTCTTCGACCAGGCCTACATCGACGCCCACACCGAGGGCTTCGAGGCGCTCAAGGCCCATGTGCGCGAGCTGACCCCGGAGGCGATGTCGCCGGCCTGTGGCGTCGCCCCCGAGCAGATCCGCGAGCTCGCCCGGCTCTACGCGACCGCCGACAAGGCGATGATCTTCTGGGGCATGGGTATCTCTCAGCACGTCCACGGCACCGACAACGCCCGCTGCCTGATCTCGCTGGCGCTGGCCTGCGGCCAAACTGGCCGCCCCGGCACCGGCCTGCACCCGCTGCGCGGCCAGAACAACGTCCAGGGCGCCTCCGACGCCGGCATGATCCCCATGGTGCTGCCCGACTACCAGCCGGTGAGCGACGCCCAGGTGCGTGCCGCCTTCGAGGAGCTGTGGAACACCCCGCTCGAGGAAAAACCGGGGCTCACCGTGGTGGAGATCATGGACGCCATCGCCGCCGGGACCATCAGGGGGATGTACATCCTCGGCGAGAACCCGGCGATGTCCGACCCGGACCTCGACCATGCCCGGGCGGCCCTGGCCAGGCTCGAGCACCTGGTGGTGCAGGATCTCTTCGTCACCGAGACGGCCCAGTTCGCCGACGTCATCCTGCCGGCATCGAGCTGGCCGGAGAAGGACGGCAGCGTCACCAACACCAACCGCCAGGTGCAATTGGGCCGCGCCGCCGTGCCGCTGCCCGGCGAGGCCAAGCCCGACTGGTGGATCATCCAGCAGATGGCCAACCGCCTGGGCCTCGGCTGGGACTATACCCACCCCCGCGAGGTGTTCGCCGAGATGAAGCAGGGCATGGCGTCGCTGGACCATATCTCCTGGGAGCGCCTGGAGCGCGAGAGCTCGGTGATCTATCCCTGTCCCGCCGATGACGCCCCCGGGGCCGACGTGGTGTTCAGTGATGCCTTCCCCACCGCCAGCGGGCGGGCGAAGTTCACCCCGACCCGCCCGCTGCCGCCGGACGAGCCCATCGACGGCGACTACCCCACGGTGCTGATCACCGGGCGCCAGCTGGAGCACTGGCACACCGGCTCCATGACCCGTCGCAGCCGGGTGCTCGACGACCTCGAGCCCGAGGCGGTGGCGAGCCTCGCGCCGGCCGAGCTGGTGCGCCTGCGCATGGCGCCGGGGGAGCCGATCACCATCACCACTCGGCGGGGCGCCATCACCCTGAAGACGCGGGTCGACCCGCTGATGGCCGAGGGGATGGTGTTCGTGCCCTTCTGCTACGTGGAGGCGGCGGCCAACATCCTGACCAACCCGGCGCTCGACCCCTACGGCAAGATCCCCGAGTTCAAGTATGCGGCCTGTCGCCTGGGGCGTACCGAGGCGGCACTGGCGGAGAACGACTGAGACGGAGGAGGGCGACGAATGATGATCGTCGAGCTGATCGATGGCGATGATTTCCGCGATCGCCTGGTGGCACTGGGCATCCGTATCCCGGAAGGCGCCTGTCCCGAGAGCAGCGCCCGGCTGGCCCGGCGCTGCGCGCTCGAGGGGGGCGTACCGGGGCTTGCCGAGTCGGTTGCCGAGCTGGTCGGCGAGCTCGAGGGCAAGCGCGAGATCCTGCTGCCCTCGGTTCGCCGGGCGCTGGAGACCCATCTCCTGCCGCTTGTTCGCTGACCCGACGGCGCCTGTCAGCCCCTGACCTGGGCGCATGGCCGCCAACGACACGGCCCCCGGTGGTGATCACCGGGGGCCGTGTCATGCGGACATGCCGGTGCGAGGCACCGAGGGGCGGTCTTAGCCCTCCACCACCTTCAGGTGCGGGGCGGTATGGCCGAGGTTCTCCAGCAGGCTCTCGCTGTACCAGTCGATGAAGTCGATCACCCCGAACTCGTAGGTCTCCGAGTAGGGGCCGGGCTCGTAGCCCCGGGAGTTGATCCCGCGCTGGTTCTCCTCCGCCAGGCGGCGGTCCTGCTCGTTGGTGGCGTCCCACACGCGGCGCAGCTGGGTCGGGTCGTAATCGACTCCCTCCACGGCGTCCTTGTGGACCAGCCACTTGGTGGTCACCACCGTCTGCTGGGGTCCCAGCGGCATCACCCGGAACACCACGGCATGGTCGCCCATGAAGTGGTTCCAGGAGTTGGGCAGGTGCAGGATGCGCAGCGAGCCCATGTCGGGGCTCTCGAGCCGGCCCATCAGCTTGCGGCATGCCGGCCGGCCATCGATGGTCATCGACACCGTGCCCTCCAGCAGCGGGGTGCGGGTCAGGCGGTTGCGCTTGCCCAGGCGGCTGAGCCGCCAGGGCACGCCCATCGCCTCCCACTGCTGCTGCTTGCGCTCCACCAGCGCCCGGTAGGACGGCGTGGCGCGCGGGTCGTCGCTGTCGTCGAACTCCTGCAGCGAGTTGAGCAGCTCCGGATGGGCGCCGTTGCAGTGGTAGCACTCGCGGTTGTTCTCGATCACCAGCTTCCAGTTGGCCTGCTCGACGATGCTGGACTCCACCGCGACCTTGACGTTCTCCATGTCGTAGGGGGCGAGGTAGTGCTCCAGGCGCTCGAGGAAGTCGTCGATGGCCGGCGGCTCCTCGGCCAGGCTGACGAAGAGGTAGCCGCCGGCGCTGCGCACCTTGACGGGCTTGAGGCCGTAGGCGGCGAGGTCGAAGGCCGTGCCCATGTCGCTGCCGGCGAACAGCAGCCGGCCGTCCAGCTCGTAGGTCCACTGGTGGTAGGGGCAGACCAGCTTGGCGACCTTGCCCTTGTCGCTGACGCAGAGCCGGGAGCCGCGATGCCGGCAGACGTTGTGGAAGGCATGGATCTCGCCCTTATCGCCCCGCACGATGATCACCGGGTTGTCGCCCACCTCGAGGGTCATGAAGTTGCCCTTGGCGGGAATCTCGCAGGTCATCCCGGCGAACAGCCACTCCTTCTCGAAGATCTCCTGCATGTCCAGTGCGAACAGCCGGGCATCGTTGTAGAAGGGCTGGGGCAGCGAGAAGTTCCGCCGGCGGTGCAGCAGCATCTCGACGGTGGCTTCGCGTGCCGGTGCCAGGGGGTCATCCAGGCGAGCGGGAGACATGGGGTCCATGACGATACGTCCTCTAGCTGGGCCGCTCGGGCGGCCTCGGGGTTGTTCGGGAAAAACCGGGGTGCTGTGGATGGCCGCTCACGGACGATGATGGTGGCGGATTGCGGCGAGTGTGGATCAGCGGCCCGGGGGGCAGTTGTCTGGCCGCGACGCGCGATGACGCGGCAGCGACGCGACGGGCCATGGTGGGAGGGGAGGCGGGAGGCCACGGGCATGTTCGTGTCGCTGGCAGGCAAGTCACGGCCCCTCAGGCTGCGCAGAATGCGCTCAACGGCAGGCGGTGGTACCGCGGTCGGAGGCCTTCATGCTGCAGCCCGGGCGACTCGACAATGACAATGAGCTTTCTCAATCCCGTCACGACCCAGACCTGGACCAACGGCCGCCACCTGGTGCGCTGCGTCAAGGTGATCCAGGAGACCTGGGATACCCGCACCTTCTGCTTCATGGCCGAACAGCCGGTGATGTTCTTCTTCAAGCCGGGACAGTTCGTGACCCTGGAGCTGGAGATCGATGGCCAGCAGGTGATGCGCTCCTACACCATCTCCAGCTCCCCCTCCGTGCCCTACAGCTTCTCGATCACCGTCAAGCGTATCCCGGGGGGGATGGTCTCCAACTGGCTGCACGACAACCTGGGGGTCAACGACGAGCTGGCGGTGCACGGGCCGGCAGGCAACTTCAACGTCATCGACTACCCTGCCGAGAAGGTGCTGATGCTCTCCGGCGGGGTGGGGATCACGCCGCTGATGTCCATGGCACGCTGGTTCTTCGATACCAACGCGGCGGTGGATCTGCAGTTCGTGCATAGCGCACGGACGCCGCGGGACATCATCTTCCACCGCGAGCTCGAGCACATCTTCTCGCGGATTCCCGAGTTCAGGCTGCATATCGTGTGCGAGCGCAGCGATGAACTGGGCGACGCCTGGGCTGGCTTTCGCGGCTACCTCGGCCTGCCGATGCTCGAGCTGATGGCGCCGGACTTCATGGACCGCGAGATCTTCTGCTGCGGCCCCACGCCCTACATGCTGGCCATCAAGCAGCTGCTCCGGGCCCAGGGCTTCGACATGAGCCGCTACCATGAGGAGTCCTTCGGGGCCACGCCGGTCGAGGTGCAGGAGGAGGTCCTGGAACATGTCGAGCAGGCAGAGGCGGAGGCCGAGGAACTCGACGTCGCCGACATGATCAGCGTCGAGTTCCGCCAGTCCGGAAAGAGCGTGCGCATCCAGCCGGGCGACACGGTGCATACCGCGGCGGCCAAGCTGGGTCTGCACATTCCCAAGGCCTGCGGCATGGGGATCTGCGGGACCTGCCGGGTCCCGCTGGCATCGGGCCAGGTCGACATGGAGCACAACGGCGGCATCACCGACGAGGACGTGGCGGACGGCTATATCCTCTCCTGCTGCAGCAAGCCCCTGGGCGACGTGGTGGTGGAGTATTGACCGCGCCGCCCTCGGTCTTTCAGAGCGAAAAGCCACCATCGACGGCAATGGCCTGCCCCGTCACATGTTCCGCACAGGCCAGATAGACGGCCAGCTGGCCCATGTCCTCCGGGGTCTGGGCCACGCCCTGGGGGAGCAGCGTCTTCTGGTGGCGCTCCCAGGAGGCCTCCTCGCTCTCGCCCTCCTGGCGCCAGCGCCCCGATAGTCCCTCCTCGCCTCGCCACATCCCGGTGCCGACGATGCCCGGGCAGAGCGCGTTCACGGTCACCCCCTCCGTCGCGACCTCCTTGGCGACGGCATTGGTGAAGCCGATGACGGCAAACTTCGATGCCGAGTAGTGGGACAGGTCCGGGAAGCCCACCTTGCCGGCGATCGATGCCACGTTGATGATTCGGCCGAAGCGTCTCGGGCGCATCACGCGCAGTTCCGCCTGGGTGCAGAGGAAGACTCCCCTGGCGTTGACCGCCATGATCCGGTCCCAGTCATCGGCCGAGAGTTCGGCGACCGACTTGATGCTGATGATCCCTGCGTTGTTGACGGCGATATCGAGGTGGCCGAAGGCGGCTGCCACGTCATCGACCAGCTGGTTGATCGAGTCGGGCTCCGCCACGTCGACCTTCAAGGCCAGGCTTTGCCGGCCCAGTGCCTCGACCTTGCTGGCCGTTTCCCTGGCGATGTCGATATCCAGGTCAGCGACCGCCACGTCTGCCCCGGCCTGTGCCAGGGCCAGGGCGACTCCCTGTCCGATGCCGCGGCCACCGCCGGTGACCAATGCCGTCTTGCCATTGAGTTGCATAGGGGATGCTCCCTTGAAGCGTGAAGGTGCTGGCCCGACACGCTCGGCGTGCCGGACCGCTGCGGGGGATCAGGCGAGGTGGTGGACCTCCTGCAGGCCGTAGACCGGTGTCGGGATGCCCTCCTGGCGCGCCTTGAGCTGCAGTGCCAGGTACCGGGAGTAGTGGCGCGACTGGTGGAGGTTGCCGCCGTGGAACCACAGCGCCTCCTGCTGGGTGGGCTTCCACATGTTGCGCAGCTCGCCTTCCCAGGGCCCCGGATCCTTCGGGGTGTCGGAGCCCAGGCCCCAGCACTTGCCGACCTTGTCGGCCACCTCCTGGGAGATGATGCGTGCCGCCCAGCCGTTCATGGAGCCGTAGCCGGTGGCGTAGACGATGAGGTCCGCGGGTAGCTCGGTGCCGTCGGTGAGGGTCACCGAGCGCGGGTTGATGCACTCGATGCCGACGCCACTGCGCAGCTTGATCTCGCCGTTGGCGACCAGGTCGCTGGCGCCCACGTCGATGTAGTAGCCCGACCCCCGCCGCAGGTACTTGAGGAAGAGGCCGGAGTCGTCGGAACCGAAGTCCAGCAGGAAGCCGGCCTCCTCCAGCCGCTGGTAGAACTCGGCGTCCCGCTCGCGGATCTCGTCGAAGGCTGGCTTCTGGATGTCGGGCAGCACCTTGTAGGGGATCGAGGCGAAGATCAGGTCGGCCGTGTCGTGGGTGATGCCGCTGCGCACGGCCTCCTCGGAGTAGAGCGGGCCGAGCACCACGTCCATCAGTGAGTCGGACTTCACGATATGGGTCGAGGAGCGCTGCAGCATGGTGACGTCGGCCTCGTTCTCCCAGAGCGCCGCGCAGATGTCATGGGCGGAGTTGTTGGCACCCACCACGACCACCTTCTTGCCGCGATAGGCGTCCGGCCCGGGGTGCTGGCTGGAGTGCTGCTGCTCGCCCTCGAAGCGCTCGGCGCCCGGGAAGTGGGGAACATTGGGCATGCCCGACATGCCGGTGGCCAGCACCAGCTGCTGCGGCCGCAGCGTGACCCGCTCGCCGTCGCGGTTGACTTCGACGATCCACTCCCCCCTGGTCTCGTCGTAGCGGGCGCTCTCGCATTCGGTGGCGCCCCAGTAGTTGAGCTCCATCACCTGGGTGTACATCTCCAGCCAGTCGCCCAGCTTGTCCTTGGGCGCGAAGACCGGCCAGTTCTCGGGGAAGGGAATGTAGGGCAGGTGGTCGTACCAGACCGGGTCATGCAGGCAGAGCGACTTGTAGCGGTTGCGCCAGGAGTCGCCGGGGCGCGGGTTCTTCTCCACCACGATGGTGGGGACGTCCAGCTGGCGCAGGCGTGCGGCGAGCGCGATGCCGCCCTGGCCGCCGCCGATGATCACGCAGTAGGGCTGGCGCGTGTAGCCCAGCTCCTGCTGCTCGCGCTGGCGTGCCTCCAGCCAGGTCTCGCGTGACTTGCTGGCGCCGTGCTGGGCGCCCTTGGGGCGGCGTTCCCGGCTGGGCTCGGGATGGTCCTTGAGCCCCTGCATGGTGGTCAGCAGCGTCCAGCACCGGCCGTCCTTCAAGCGCAGCAGCCCCTTGCCGCTGGCTACCGCCGTCTCGAAGGTGATCCAGGCCTCGATCACGCCGTCGGCCTCGTTGGCCTTGCCGTCCAGGCGCCAGTTCGTGGGGCGTGTCTCGTCCAGGGTGGCCTCCAGCATGGACTGGATCTCCTCCTTGCCCTCCAGCGTCTTGAGGTTCCAGGTGAAGGTGACCAGGTCACGCCAGTAGCACTCCTCGCCGAACAGGTCCACGACCTGCTGGCGGTCTCTCTCGTGCAGGGCGGCCTCGAACTGCTCCAGCCATTGGGTGACATCTTGGGTCGGCGTGCGTGTTGTCATCATTGTTCTCCACTGCTCGTCATGGGGTGTGCCCCCTGACTGAGGCAGCATTCATGCCAGGCGCGGGACGCGATGGCCGGCATGGTTTTCAATGCATTGAAAAACAGGGAAATTGAGTTCTCTGGGCAGGGCCAGGGCCCGTCGGGCATCGGTGTCCGGGGCCGGCGGATGGCGTGCCACCTGTCACGGCCATGACGGCCAGGACGTTACAGCTGTAATGCCCGACCAAGGGCGAAGGCCTTGTCGATTGACTCTCCGCCGGGGCGGCATAGGCTGGGAGGCTGGCCTGCCAGACAACAACAACGGTCCCGTCGCCCCTTCCTGCCTGGCTAAGCGGGACCCCGGGAGGCAGACATGAGCCTGCAAACCGAACAACGCCAGCATATCGATACGCTGATCCAGCTCAGCGAAGGCCGTGAGACGGGACTCGGTGCCTGCCGCGAGGTGATCCGTCGCTCCTGGGCACGCTGCGTCGCTGAATACCGCCTCGACCCCAGCCGACCGCGCCCGGTGCGGGTGCTGACCCAGCAGGCACTGCGCGACCACCAGGAGTCGGTGGACGACCTGCTGCACGTGGCCCGTGCCGGGGTCGACCAGCTCCATGCCCAGGTGGCCCGGCTGGGCTATGTGCTGCTGCTTACCGACCATCGCGGCATCACCGTGGAGTTCCGTGGCCAGCGCCACCGGGACCGGGCGCTGCGCAAGGCGGGCCTCTATCTCGGGGCCGACTGGGACGAGCGCTATGCGGGGACCTGTGCCGTCGGCACCTGCATCCACGACACACTGGCCATCACCTGTCATCACGGCGAGCACTTCGACGCGACCCATATCAACCTGACCTGCACGGCGGCGCCGATCACCGACCCCCAGGGCAACGTGATCGCCGTCCTCGATATCTCGGCCCTGGAGTCGCCGCGATCCCACGAAAGCCAGAATTTCGGCCTCTCGCTGGTGACGCTCTACGCGCGGATGATCGAGGATGCCTACTTCATGCACCGCTACGGGGACTGCCTGATCCTGCGCTATGACACGGCGCGCGAATTCGTTCACCTCAACGGCCGGGGGCTGATCGCCATCGAGGAGGACGGCACCCTCATCGCCGCCAACGGCAGCGGGCGCGCCCTGATCGACGAGCACCTGCGCCGCTGGCCTTCCTGGTCCCCGGACCGCATGCCCTCGATCACCCAGCTGTTCGACGGCGAGATCAGCGATTTCCTGGGCATCCTCTCGGCCGGCGGCGACCAGGTTCGGGCCTTCCGCGCCCGGGCCAGTGATGCCATCTGCTTCGTCACCCTCATCGAGCCGCGAGGGCGGCGTGTCGCCGTGCGCGACCTGCCGGCATCGCCGACGCCGGTGCCGGCACTCGACCGGCTCGCCTCGGACGACCCGGCCATGCATCGGGTGCTCAAGCTGGCGCGGCGCCTGCGCAACGAGGAGGTGAGCGTGCTGATCACCGGGGAGACCGGCACCGGCAAGGAGGTGCTGGCGCGGGCCCTGCATGACAGCGGCTCGCGGGCGAGCGGCCCGTTCATCGCGGTGAACTGCGCGGCCATTCCCGAGTCGCTGATCGAGAGCGAGCTCTTCGGCTACCTGCCGGGCGCCTTCACCGGCGGTCGCCGCCAGGGCATGCGCGGGCTGATCCAGCAGGCCGACGGCGGCACCCTCTTCCTGGACGAGATCGGCGACATGCCGTTGCCGCTGCAGTCGCGGCTGTTGCGGGTGCTGGCGGAGCGCGAGGTGATGCCCCTCGGCGCTGATACGCCGGTGAAGGTCGACATCCGGGTGATCACCGCCACCCACCGTGACATGAGCCGGATGATCGGCGACGGCGACTTTCGGGAGGACCTCTACTACCGGCTCAACGGTGCCCAGCTGCGCCTGCCGGCGCTGCGGGAGCGAGCCGACCGGCACTTCGTGATCCGCAGCGTCTACGAGGCGCTGGTCGCCGAGCGCGAGCAGGCCACCCGCCTGCGCGCCGATGCCATGAGTGCCCTGCTGGCCTATGGCTGGCCCGGTAACATCCGGCAGCTGAAGAATGCCCTGGGCTTCGCCCTGGCCACAGTCGAAGGGGACGAGATCACCGTTCATGACCTTCCGGAGGAGTGCCTGGTCGATGCGCCTCCCGCACCGCTCACCCTGGCACAGGGGGACGACGAGGCGGTGGACGACGATGGGCAGGCCCTCCATGAGCTGTTGCAGCAGGCCCGATGGAACATCAGCCAGGTGGCCCGGCGGCTGGGCGTGTCGCGCCCCACCGTCTATCGGCGGATGCAGCGCCACGGCCTGGTGCCGCCGAACCGCAGAGGGTGAGGGCGTTCGTGATTCGAGACGGTCCGAGAATGTTAGGGCGAGAAGACGCACCACCACGGATGAGCAGGGAGGCAAGCATGACACAGACACCGCGTATCGGCCTGGTCGGGGCCGGCCTGATGGGCCACGGCATCGCCCGCAACATCCTTCGGGGCGGTTATCCACTGACGCTCCTGGAGCATCCCGGCAACCAGCCGGTGGATGACCTGGTGCAGGCGGGGGCACAGCTGGCGAGCACGGGGCGCGAGGTGGCAGAGGCCGCGGATGCGGTGCTGCTCTGCGTGACCGGCTCGCCCCAGGTCGAGGCGGTGCTCTTCGAACCCGGTGGGGTGCTGGAGGGGCTGGCGCCGGGGGGCGTGGTGATCGACTGCTCCACGGCGCTGCCCAGCTCCACGACCCGGGTCGCCGCGCGGGTGGTGGAAGCCGGCGGCCACTTCATGGATGCCGCCATGACCCGGACGCCGCGGGAGGCGGAGGAGGGGCGCCTGAACCTGATCGTGGGGGCCCCTTCGGCGCTGTTCGCCGAGATGCGGCCGCTGCTCGAGAGCTTTGCCGAGAACATCACCCATGCCGGCGAGGTGGGGGCCGGGCATACCCTGAAGCTTGTGCACAACTTCGTCTCGCTGGGCTTCTCGGCGGTGCTGGCCGAGGCGGCCGCGGCGTCGCGCCGGGCGGGCATCGACGATACGGCCTTCCTCGAGGTGGTGGGCAAGGGCGGCGGTGGCGGAGTGGTCTTCGACCGCCTGCGGCCCTTCATTGCCGAGGGCGATGCGTCCGGCTTTCGCTTCAGCGTGGCCAATGCCAGCAAGGACCTGGGCTACTACCATGCCATGACCGACGAACTGGGGGCCGGTCGCAGCGTCGCCGAGGCGGTGGAGGCACTTTTTGCGGGGATCGATGATCAGGGCCTGACGGTGCCGGAAGTCATCCGCGTCCTGGAGGAGAGGAAAGCGTGAGGGAGGCACGGCCGTGATGGTGTGGCGGTCGGGCGCCGGTCTCTCCCACCGCCAGCAGGGCCTGCTGCTGACCGGGGGCGGGGCGTTGATCATGTCGCCGGATGCGCTGCTGATCAAGCTGGCGGCCCTGCCGGACGCCGAGATCCTGATGTGGCGGGGGCTCCTCTCGGCGCTGGGCTTTCTGGTGATCGCCGTGGCGCGCTACGGCCGCGGCACCCTGGCCGCCTACCGGCGCTGCGGCGGCACCGGCATCGCTGTGGCGCTGCTCTTCAGCCTGACGACCTGCGGCTTCGTGCTGGGCAACCAGTACACCAAGGCGGGCAATGTCCTGCTGATCCTCGCGGGGGCGCCGCTGATTGCCGCCCTGCTGTCCCGCGCGATCCTCGCCGAGCGGCTGCCGCGCCGCACCTGGCTGGCGATCGGGCTCTGCATGCTGGGCATCGGGATGATCGTGATCGACGACACCGGGGCCGGCTCCTGGGTGGGCAATGCCTTCGCCCTGATGGCCGCCACCACCCTGGCGCTCAACTTCACGCTCTGCCGTCGGCGCCCCGGCGTGGACATGAGCCCGATGCTGGTGTTCAACGGCCTCATCGTGGGCGGTGGCGCTGCCCTGGCGCTGCAACTGGGCGGTGGTGGGATCGACATGCCGCCCATCGATCGCTGGCTGCTGGTGGTCCTGCTGTGCCTGTTCATCGTGCCGGCGGGGGTGACCCTGCTGCAGCGCGGGCCCCTCTACCTGCCCGCCGCCGAGGTCGGCCTGCTGCTGCTGCTGGAGGTGGTGGTCGGCACCCTCTGGGCCTGGTGGCTGCTGGGCGAGACCCCGGCACCGATCGCCCTGGTCGGGGGCGGGCTGGTGCTGGGCACCCTGGTGACCAAGGGGCTCTATGAGCGGCGCCTGGAGCTGCGCCTGCGCCAGGCGATGACCTCCCGCTGAACGCCGGCTACGCCCGGAAGCGGAGGTCCAGCTGATGGTGGAAGCGGGCGAAGGCCTCGCAGGCGCCCGCCACGGCGGCCTCCCTCTGCCCGGGTGGGCAGAGCGCCTCGAGCTCGGCCAGGCGCCGCGACCACTCCCCGGGGACCATGGCCAGGGAGAAGAAGGCGTGGGGTACCCCGGGGCCCAGGGTCCGGCGCAGCCGGTCGGCAATCACCCGGCCGCCCAGGCGGGATCCCTCCAGCACGTAGAGCTCTCCCGCCAGGGTGGCGGGGGAGGCCGGGCTTACCCCGGCCTCGTAGGCGAGCGCTTCCGGTGTCAGGCCGAGGGTGCCGAGGTCATCGGCGAGGCGCGGCAGCCGCCGTGGTACCCGGAGTCGCAGCCCGAGCCGGGAGATCTCGCGGCAGACGCGGCTCTCCAGTGCCGCATGGGCGGGATAGAGGGCCAGCAGCGAAGCACCGTAGGCCTCCCGGGTCAGCGTGGGGGCGAGCAGGCACTGCAGCGCGGGGTGATGGTCCAGGGAGCGGTGGGCGTCGCGGGTGGCGTCGCGCAGCTGACGGGCCAGCGGTGGGGTCGGGGGGCTCATCGGCGCTCCGGAACGTGATCTGGGTCGCATGGGCCGCGAAACCCCCTTCCCGAAGCGGAGCGGGCCCGTTACGCTGCCTGCCACGATACCATCCCGAACTGGAGGAGTCCCCGTGGCCATTTCCTGTTATGCCGACCTGCTGGACGAGGCGCGTGCCCAGCCAGAGCCGCAGCGCCTGCTGTTCGTCTTCACCCGCGCCGAGCTGCCGGACCATCCCAGCGAGGAGCAGCGGCGTCGCTTCGAGCAGGGCGAGGGCGGCGTGCTGACGCCGGTGGTCTGCGTCGACAAGGCCCCCGAGGAGCTCTCCGACATGGCCGCGCTGGTGGCGGAATCCCGGGAGACCGGCGTCGACTGGGACATCGTCTTCGTGGCGGCGCTGGCCGGCGAGAACGCCCAGGCCCAGGCCGAGCAGCACCTCAACCGCATGGTGGAGTCGCTCAAGATGGGCAACATCTCCCAGTTCCTGGCCTTCGACCGCCAGGGCGAGGCGGTGGACATAGGTTGATGCCCGTCCCGTGGGCCATAGGGTTGAATTATCAGCTCCATGACGCCATTCAATTTACGCTATCAGGAGATACGGGCTACCATGCGCCTCGTATCGCCGTCACCCATTCAACGAAAGTCGAAAGGAGCACTACCGAATGTCGCTGCTGAACACCGAAGTCAAGCCGTTCAAGGCCACTGCCTACCACAATGGCGAGTTCATCGACGTCACCGAGGAGAGCCTGAAGGGTCAGTGGAACATCTTCTTCTTCTATCCGGCCGACTTCACCTTCGTCTGCCCCACCGAGCTGGGTGATCTGGCAGACAACTACGAGGAGTTCAAGAAGCTGGGCGTCGAGATCTACAGCGTCTCCACCGACACCCACTTCACCCACAAGGCGTGGCACGACAGCTCCGAGACCATCAACAAGCTGCAGTACCCGATGCTGGCCGACCCGACCCACGCCATTTCGCGCAACTTCGAGGTGCTGATCGAGGAAGACGGCATCGCCGAGCGTGGCACCTTCGTGGTCGACCCCGATGGCAAGATCCAGATCATCGAGCTGAATGCCGGCAACATCGGCCGCAACGCCGAGGAGCTGCTGCGCAAGGTCAAGGCCGCCCAGTACGTGCGCGCCAACCCGAACGAAGTCTGCCCGGCCAAGTGGGAAGAAGGCGAAGAGACCCTCTCTCCGTCCCTGGACCTGGTCGGCAAGATCTAAGCGATCTGCCCCCCGCCGGCGAGGCCCCTAACGGCCTCGCCTGCCCCGCCCGGGTATCCCCTGCCCGGGCCCTGATTCCGGAAGCATGAGCGAACTGGGCCTCCCCGCGCGGGACGTCCCGGCCCCCTCATGCCTCCACCCCGACACCCGAACATGAAGGAATGCCGCTGTCATGTTGGACGACAATCTGAAAAGCCAGCTCCAAGCCTATCTGGAAAAGGTCACCCAGCCCTTCGAGATCGTCGCGTCCCTCGATGACGGCGCCAAGTCGAAGGAACTGCACGGTCTGCTGACCGACATCGTCGGCCTGACCGACAAGATCACCCTCAAGCTCGATGGCCAGGACGCGCGCCGCCCCTCCTTCGCGCTCAATCGCCCCGGCGAGGAGACCGGCGTGGTGTTCGCCGGCCTGCCCATGGGCCACGAGTTCACCTCCCTGGTGCTGGCGCTGCTGCAGGTGGGTGGCCATCCGCCCAAGGCCTCGGCTGAGGTGGTCGAGCAGATCAAGGGCCTCGAGGGCGAGCTCAACTTCGAGACCTACTTCTCGCTCTCCTGCCAGAACTGCCCGGACGTCGTCCAGGCGCTCAACCTGATGGCGATCCTCAACCCGGGCGTCCACCACGTCGCCATCGATGGGGCGCTGTTCAAGGACGAGGTGGAGGAGCGCCAGGTGATGTCGGTGCCGAGCATCTACCTCAACGGCGAGCCCTTCGACCAGGGCCGCATGAGCCTGGAACAGATACTCGCCAAGGTGGACACCGGCGCCGCCGAGCGCGAGGCCGCCAGGCTCAGCGAGAAGCCGACCTTCGACACCCTGATGATCGGCGGCGGTCCGGCCGGCGCCGCGGCAGCGGTCTATGCCGCCCGCAAGGGCATCCGCACCGGGGTGGCCGCCGAGCGCTTCGGCGGCCAGGTGCTCGACACCATGGGGATCGAGAACCTCATCTCCGTGCCCCACACCGAGGGCCCCAAGCTGGCCGCGGCGCTGGAGGAGCACGTCAAGGAGTATGAGGTCGACATCATGAACCTGCAGCGTGCGGTCAAGCTGGTGCCCGGCCAGCCGGGGGAGGAGCACGAGGTACAGTTCGAATCCGGCGCCAGCCTCAGGAGCCGGACCCTGGTGCTCGCCACCGGCGCCCGCTGGCGCGAGATGGGCGTGCCCGGCGAGGCCGAGTACCGCAACAAGGGGGTGGCATACTGCCCCCACTGCGACGGCCCGCTGTTCAAGGGCAAGCGCGTGGCGGTGATCGGCGGCGGCAACTCCGGCGTCGAGGCGGCCATCGACCTGGCCGGTATCATCGGCCACGTCACCCTGATCGAGTTCATGGACGAGATGCGCGCCGACGCCGTGCTGCAGAAGAAGCTGCGCAGCCTGCCCAACGTGGAGATCATCCTCGGCGCCCGCACCACCGAGGTGAACGGCGACGGCACGCGGGTCAATGGCCTCACCTATGAGGAGCGCGCCAGCGGCGAGATCCGCCAGGTCGAACTCGAAGGTGTCTTCGTGCAGATCGGCCTGGTGCCCAACACCGAATGGCTCCAGGACTCGCCCATCGAGCTCTCCGAGCGCGGCGAGATCGTGGTCGATGCCCACGGCATGACCTCGGTGCCCGGCATCTTCGCCGCCGGCGACGTGACCACCGTGCCCTACAAGCAGATCGTCATCGCCATGGGCGAGGGGTCCAAGGCCGCTCTGGGCGCCTTCGACTACCTCATTCGTCAGTGACCCGCGCTCGCCAGTGACCCACCGCCCCGGGCGTCGTCGACGCCCGATGGCTCCCGAGTCCTGCCCCCGCCGGTTTACCGGCGGGGGCAGGCTCGTTCATGGCCGGCGCCTCACGCCTGGGCGGCGCTCTCCGCTGCCTGCTCCACGCGGTTGCGCCCGTTCTGCTTGGCCCGGTACATCGCCTCGTCGGCCCGCGCGACCAGCCGCTTGCGGGTATCCCCGGGGTGCCAGCCGGCCACGCCGATGCTGATGGTCACCCGGCCCAGCTCACCAAGCTCGACCTCCTCCACGCACCGGCGCAGGCGCTCTGCCAGGGGGAGCGCTCCCTGTCCGTCGCAGTGGCTGGCCAGCACCATGAACTCCTCACCGCCCCAGCGTCCCAGGATGTCGCTGTCACGCAGGGTGGTCTGCAGGGCCCGGGTGATCTCGACCAGCACCCGATCCCCGGCCTCATGGCCGTGGGTGTCGTTGAACTGCTTGAAGTGGTCCACGTCGAACAGCAGCACCGCGCAGGGGTGGCCGTAGCGCTCGGCGGCGTTCAGGGCCGCATCGATGGCCTGCTCCATGCGGTAGCGGTTCCAGCTGCCGGTCAGGCTGTCGCTGAAGGCCAGCGACTGCAGCTGCTCGTTGACTCGGCTCAACTGCACGTTCAGCCGGTGGATCTGGTGGCCGGAGGCCAGCACGGCGAGGTCCTCGGCGAGGTCGCCGGCGGCGCGGCGCTCCATGGCCCCCCAGGCACGACTGCGCCCCGCCACCTCCTCCTGCCACTGGGCGAAGGAGCGGCGCGGGGTCATGATCAGCCGGCCGTCCCGCTCCATGGGCACGTCCTCGGGCTTGCCGGCCCAGCGGCGCGCCTCGCGCTGCTCGTGCCGGAACAGCATCAACCAGGCGGGCCGACGCTCATCGGTGGGCAGCGGGGCGGCGAGCAGGCCGCAGAGGTCATCCTGCTGCCACTCGGCCAGCGGTGTATCCCCCAGCGCCTGGGTGGCCCAGGGCATATCATGGCGCTGGTGGTGGCCGAGCCACGCGGCCATGGCCTCGAGCCGACGGTCCTCCGGCCGCCGTCCGACCCCGTGGACCCGGTCCCCCTGGACCAGCGCCACGCCGGCGGCACGCAGCAGGTCGAGCCACTGCTGGCCGTGGCGCTTGACCATCTCGCCGGGGTCGACCAGCTGTCCGCGCTCCCCGGCCAGCAGGTCGCGGCTGTCGTGGATGCTCTGCAGCAGTCGGGCCTCGGCACGGGCGCGTATCAGCATCAGTCGCGGCAGGGCGATCTGCACCAGGGCGCGTGCGGCATCCCGGTCCGCCGCCGACAGGGAAGTGGGGCCCAGGCCATGGCAGGCCAGCAGGCCCCACAGCCGTCCCTCGTCATGCATGGCGATGGAGAGGGAGGCGCCCACCCCCATGTTGCGCAGGTACTCCTGGTGGATGGGCGAGACGGCGCGCAGCGAGCCCCGCGAGAGGTCCAGCGGGGCGGGGTCGTGCGGGTCCGTAGCGGGCACCAGGGGGATGGGTGCCGCGGCGGCATCGGGGATGCTGCGCACCCGGTTGATGTCATAGAGCCGGCGGACCTGGGCGGGAATGTCGCTGGCCGGGAAGTGGTGTCCCAGGAAGCTCTCGGCCGGGGGCAGGCGGTGCTCGGCGACCACCCGGCCGTTCCACTGCTCGTCGAAGCGGTAGACCATCACCCGCTCGTGGCCGGTGAGTCGCTGGACCATGCGGGTCAGGGCCTGGAGCAGTCGCTCCTCGTCATCGATCTCGCCTACCTGGACCAGCCATTCGTTGACCAGCGCCAGCAGGCGCCGTTCATCGGGCCGGGCGAGAGGCTCGAGCTCGACCACCAGCCGCGAGCCGCTGCGATAGGCGACCACGTGCAGGTGGCGCTCACGCCCCTTCACCCTGATGCGGGTGGTGAGTGCCGCCGGCAGCCGCTCCCGGTCGGCGAGCTCCCGCTGCAGCCGGTCGAGCAGGCGCTCGCCGAGGAGCTCCCGAGGCGAGTGGCACAGGGCCTCGGCGACGCCTATCCCGAGGATTTCCTCGAGGTTGGCGCTGACCTGCCGGACCTGGCGCATGGTGCCATCGAGGCTGACCAGGCCCCCTGCCGGCTGGATGGCTCCCGGAATGTGCACCGGCTCCCGCGCGCAGGCCTCCAGGGCGGCGGCGATCTGGGCATCGCTGTAGCGTGTCGGGGCGTTCAAGGGCTGGTGTTCCTCGTGGGGTCTGGCGATGACCCTACACCCTTGCCGGCGCGGCGTGAACTGCCCGATGGCAACGGGCCATGTACGGCCCGGCGATTGCGTCACTCCCTCGCGCTTGGGATAGTGGGCGCGTCGTTGCCTGCCCTCGGCCAGGCCGACAGCGCCCCGCACCGGTTGCCGGGTTAGAGACCGACGAACACTGACAAGGAGTCACCGATGTCGAGCTGTGCGCGCGTCGCGGGGCACTGCGGCCGCTGCGAAGGGGAGCTGCCCTTCGCCTTCACCATGGCCTTCCAGCCGATCGTCGACGTGGAGACGGCGAGGATCACCACCTACGAGGCGCTGGTGCGGGGGCCGGCGGGCGAGTCGGCCTGGAGTGTGCTGTCCCAGGTTACCGATGACCTGCTCTACCGCTTCGACCAGGCGTGCCGGGTGCGGGCCATCGAGATGGCCAGTGCGCTGGGCATGCGCGAGAACCTCTCGATCAACTTCCTGCCCAATGCGGTCTACGAGCCCGAGGCCTGCATCCAGGCGACCCTGGACGTCTCGGCGCGGGTCGGCTGGCCCACCGAGCGCATCGTCTTCGAGATCACCGAGACCGAACGGGTCAGGGATCGCCAGCACCTGCGCAGCATCATCGAGGCCTATCGCGCCATGGGCTTCGCCACGGCGCTGGACGACTTCGGCAACGGCTATGCCAACCTGGACCTGCTTACCGACCTCACCCCCGACCGCCTCAAGGTCGACCGCGAACTGATCATGGGCTGCGACGGTGACCGTCGCCGCCAGGTCCTGCTCAAGGCCGTTAAGCGACTGGCCGACGAGCTCGACATCCTGCTGATCGCCGAAGGCGTGGAGACCCGGGAGGAGGCCCTGTGGCTGGCGAGGGCCGGCATTACCCGCCAGCAGGGCTACTTCCATGCGCGGCCGGCGGTGGCCGCGCTGGCGGCGGACCTGGGGCCTGCGCTGGCGGCGCTGCGCGACGAGAGTCGCCGGCCACGCGCCTGAGGCGGCATCAGCCGGCCAGCCACAGAAAGGGCAGCAGCGAGAGGGCGAGCACGGCGGCGGCGAGCAGGGCGAGCAGCAGCGTGCGGATCGGCTGGCGCGCCAGCCGCCGCCACAGGGTGGGGGCCTCGCCGCGCTCGGCGAGGGCATCATGCTCGCGCCGCATGCGCTCGCCGAGCGCCTGCTGGTAGGCGTCGATCAGCTCACGAGCCCGCGCCAGCTCGTGCGGGTTACGCAGCCAGATCGCGGCCACGCCGAGCCCCCAGAAGCCCGCCCGGGTCTCGAAGGTGTCCAGGCCGTGCTCGTCGAGCAGCCGGCGAACCTCCTCGGCCTCCTCCTCGGGCACGTTGCGCAGGTGGAACAGCAGCACGGCCACGCCTTCTCCTCCTCTCGATCTTTGCGAACCCTGCGCGGTCCCCTCAGCGCCCGGCCTCGTCGCACAGACGACGCAGGCGTTCGATCGCCTCGCCGGCGCCCGCCAGGCCGAAGACCATGAACCAGGGGTCGTCGGGGCCGCGCATCATGCGCAGGCGCAGCAGTTCCCCCTCGGCCATCTCCTCGAGCAGCAGCTCCAGGTCAGGGAGCGCGAAGCGCACGTAGAAGCCATCGTCGCCGCGCTCGGTGACGAAGGCGGCGCTGCCGCTGTGGATGGTCGCCTGATCGACGCGCAGGTCGGCGGGCACGCGGTTCACCGTGGCGCTCTCGGCCTGGTTCTCGGCGAGCGCCACACGCAGCTCCAGCCACGGCACGTCGCAGGCCCCGGCGCTGGCGTTGACGCTGAAGATGGCGTCGCTGTAGCTCTGCTGGTCGATGGCGCGGAAGTGGCGCTCCTCGCCCAGCGACAGCACCAGGGAGTGCCAGCCGCCATGGGCCCGGACGTCGCCGGTGTTGTAGTCGGTGGCCGACGCCGTCCCGGCCAGGGCCAGGCAGAGCGGCAGCAGCAGAAGCGGGGCGAGACGGGAGAGGCGGGGCATGACGTGGGGCTTCCTGGGGCGGCGATGCGCCGAGGCTAGCACGGAGGCCAGGGGCTGTCCTGCCCCGGGCGCCCGCGCGCGTCAGTCGTGGCCGGACATGTCGCCCATGCCCTGGTCGACATCGCCACCCAGCTCGCCGCGGCCCAGGCGCCCCAGCAGGTCGAGGTCGATCTCATCGAAGCCCACCAGCTCACCGCCGTGCGCCTCGCGGAAGGCTTTGGCGTCGGCCTCGTCGCCGAACGAGGCGAGGGTGTGGCCCATGGCGCCGCGCCGGTCGTGGCCCACCACGTAGATCGCCTCGCTGGCCAGCACGAAGGCCTCGTCATCGGGGGTGGCCCAGGAAGCGGCGGCCACGTCATGCACATAGGCGTGGGAGACCTGGGTCTCGTTCTCGGGCTGCCTGAGGAAGGCGAAGAGGTCCATGGTGGAGCAGAACTTCAGCGCCTCGCCCTGTGCCTCCATGAAGGCCTCGCCCTTGGGGCCGGGGTGCTCGCCGATCAGCATGCCGCAGACATGGCAGCTGTCGCCGGCCTCGATGGGCTGGGCGGCGGCCAGCGCCTCGGGCTCGGCGTCGCCGCAGGCCGCGAGCAGCAGGGCGACGATCAGGAGCAGCGGCAGAAGCAGTTTTTTCATCGGGGTCTCTCTACGGGAGCGGTGAAGAGGGTCGGCAGCGGACTCAGGCGGCGCGGCGCCGGAAGCGCAGCAGCGCCAGGCCCAGGGGCACCAGGATCCAGGCCACCAGGATGGCGGTGACCACGGCGGGCCGGAAAGCGCCGCCCTCGGCGATGGAGGTGAGGCCGGTGTAGCTGCGGGCGGCCTCGAAGCCGGCCAGGTTGATCAGGCGGAAGCACTCGGTGGGGTTGAGCAGCAGCAGCCAGGGCAGCCAGTCGCCGCCCTGCTCGACGCTGACCAGCAGCGCCAGCAGCCCCAGGTCGAAGACCAGCACGAACAGGAACCACACCACCAACGCCAGGCCGGCGGCGCGGGCCTTCTCGGTGACCCACACGCTGATCAGGTAGGCGAAGGCGATGAACACCCAGCCGAGCAGGATGCTGCTGCCGATCAGCAGACCCATGCCGGCGGCCAGCTCGGTCAGCGCCACGCCCTCGGCACCCAGCGCGATCACCACCCCGGCGACGGAGAAGCCCAGCGCCGTGGCGGCGGCCAGGATCAGGCCGTGGCCGAGGAACTTGCCGAGCAGCAGCTGGGTGCGGCTGATGGGGTAGGTGAGCAGCAGCAGCAGGGTGCCCGCCTCCTGCTCGCCGACCACGGCATCATAGGCCAGCAGCAGGGCGATCAGCGGGATCAGGAAGACCGCCAGCGTCGCCAGGCTGACCACGGTGGTGGCAAGCGACGTGAAACCCAGGCCGCCGCTGGCGGCGGCGCCGAACCAGGCGATGCCCACGGCGAGAAAGGCCAGCACGAGGGCGATGGCCAGTACCCAGCGGTTGCGCAGGCCGTCGCGGAACTCCTTGCCGGCGATGGTCAGGATGGCGTTCATTCGGCGTCTCCTCGTTGCGCGGGCGAGAGTCCGGCGGAGAAGTGGGTGTAGAGGTGCTCCAGGGTCGGCGGCAGCAGCTCGATGTCCTCGACGCCGGAGGTGTCGGTGAGTCGGCGCAATACCGCGAGCTTGGCGTCCGGCGGTACCGTCAGCGTGACCTCGTGGCCGTTGACGGGGTTGGCCGCGATGCGCGGGTCGTCCCAGCCGGCCAGGCGCGCGGCGAGGTCGCCCTCGCTGCCATGGCCCCGGGCGCGCACGGTGATCGGCAGGGCGGCCTCCTCGCGCAGCTCCGCCAGGCTGCCCAGCGCCAGGCGCCGGCCGCCGCCGAGGATCAGCGCGCGGTCGATATAGGGCTCCACCCCGGGCAGCACGTGGGAGGAGAGCAGCACCGTGCAGCCGCGCTCGCGCAGGCCGCGCACCGTGTCGTAGAAGTCGCGGGTGGCGGCCGGGTCGAGGCCGGTGGTGGGCTCGTCGAGCAGCAGCAGGCGCGGGTCGCCGAGCAGCGCCTGGGCCAGCCCGAGGCGCTGGCGCATGCCCTTGGAGTAGGTCTTCACCCGGCGATGGGCGGCATGGCCGAGGCCGACCCGATCCAGCAGTTCGCCCACCTGGCCGCGGTCGACCCGCTTGAGGCGGGCGAAGTAGTCGAGCACCTCCCGGCCGCTCAACTGCTCGTAGAAGCTGACATTCTCGGGCAGGTAGCCCAGGCGGCGGCGCAGCGTCTCGGCGTGGGCGCCGTCGGGGGCGCCGCCGAGGACCGACACTTGTCCTTCGCTGGGCGAGAGCAGCCCGAGGATCAGGTGCATGGTGGTGGTCTTGCCGGCACCGTTGTGGCCCAGCAGGGCCAGTACCTCACCCTCGTCCACCTGCAGGTCGAGGGCGTCGAGTCGCACCAGGCTGCCGTCGCGGCGGGTGACGCCCTGGAAATCGATTACCGCGGTCATGCGCTGACGTCTCCCCTTTCGGGTGTATGGAAGGCGGATCCATTCGAGTCGGATGCATCCAGGTCGGGTTCGTTCATCAGCGGATGGCTGTCCTTGACCCCCTGGGGGCGGAATACCGGAAACTGGCGCTGTACCCAGCGCAGCGCCAGCACCGCCGGGCTGTGAATCAGCAGCCGCGCCACCGGGTAGCGCCACAGCAGGCGATCCATGGCATCGTTGGGCTCGTAGGGGGTGTCGCCCACACCGTCACCATCCAGGTCCCAGCCCAGGTAGTCGCTCCAGTAGTTGCCCCGCCCGGCCTCGGACCACTCCTGGGCCCGGGTGGCCACGTACATCACCTGCTGGCGGTTGTCGACGAAGGCGTTGCCCACCAGCTCGTTGTCCTCGGAGCCGGCGGTGAGGTGGATGCCGATATCGCTCTCGGCGAAGCGGTTGGCCTCGAAGCGGTTGTACTGGGCGTTGTAGACGAACAGCGCCTTGCCCTCTGCCCCGCTGACCAGGCCCTTGCCCTGGGCGTCGCGGCGCTGGTGGGCCCCGGTGACGTGATTGCCGCGCAGCGTCGAGCCGGTGATGTTGTTCATCAGGATGCCGTAGTTGCGATCACCCTCCGAGCGGTTGCCGATCACCTCGAGGCGCTTGGACTGCATCAGCGCGTAGCCGGTGCGGGTATCGCGGGTGGTGTTCGCCTCCACGCGGTTGTCGTAGGCGTACATGTAGTGCACGCCATAGCGCAGCGCCTGCATATGGTTGCCGCGCAGCAGGCTCTGGCTGGTGGTGTCGATGTAGATGCCGTCGCGGGTGTGACGGATATCGTTGCCCTCCACCCGCACGTTGCGGGAGTTGAACAGGTGCACGCCGTTGCCGCGATCCTGGGAGCGCACGGCAGCGTCGCCGCGGATCACGTTGTCGAGTACCCGAACGTCGCTGACGGCGTCGAGCCAGATACCGAAGCCGGGACCTTCGAGGCGTGAGTCGCGGATCACGCTGCCGCTGGCGCTCTCCTCGACGAAGAGGCCGGCGTCCATCTCGGTGAGGTTGGCGCCCCAGTTCTCGACGGTCACGCCCTCGATCACGATGTTCGGGGCGTCGAGCACCACGGCGTGGCCCGCGCCGCCGCCGTCGATCACCGCGCCGGGCTCGCCCGAGAGGGTCAGGGTGCGGTCGATGACCAGCGGGCCGGGATAGCGGCCTTCGGGCAATATCAGGCGGTCGCCGCTCGCGGCCCGCTCGATCAGCGGTTGCAGCGGCTCGCCGGGGCTGGCCGTGAAGTCGGCGGCCAGCAGACCGCCCGGCAGCCACACGAGCAGCCAGGCGGTAAGCAACGGTCGGGGGACGACGCGAGGCTGTCGTCGGGTCATGCGTCTCTCCAGGAAAGAAGCGGGGCCGGGCGTCTGCCCGGCCCCGATGGGTGCTATCAGGCCTTCTCGACCAGCATGCGGCCGGTCATCTCCATATGCATGGCATGGCAGAACCACTGGCAGTAGTACCAGTGCACCCCGGGCCTGTCGGCGGTGAAGGTGACGCTGGCAGTCTGCTGGGGACTGATCTCCATGACGGCGCCATGGTTGGTCATGGTGAAGCCGTGGG
Source organism: Halomonas ventosae (assembly GCF_004363555.1). GTDB lineage: Bacteria > Pseudomonadota > Gammaproteobacteria > Pseudomonadales > Halomonadaceae > Halomonas > Halomonas ventosae. Next base: position 75,716 of record NZ_SNZJ01000002.1, read on the forward strand.
TGACGTCCTCGACCTGGTCGAGGTTGGTGATCACCACGGTGACCTCGTCGCCCTGCTTGACCTTGAACTCGGTGATCCCGAACTGCGGTGCCACCGAGGTCATGTAGACGCGCACCTGGTTACCGTCGCGCACGATCTTGTTGTCGGTCTCCAGGGTGACGCCATCCTCCTTGGCCATGGCCACGGTCTCGGCGAAGAAGGGGTCGTCGCGGGCCCAGACCTTCCTGGGGTTGATCTGGTCGGCGCGTGCCAGGATACAGTCGTGGGGCTCGGCGAAGGCGGGGCCGTCGTGGACCAGCTTCATCTCCTCGCCGGAGATATCGATCAGCTGGTCGTTCTCCGGGCGCAGCGGGCCCACCGGCAGGAAGCGGTCCTTGGAGAACTTGGAGAGCACCACCAGCCACTTGCCGTCGGCGTCCTTGGTCTCGGTGAGGCTGGCGTGGTTGTGCCCCGGCTGGTAGTGGACGTCGAGCTTCTGGCGCAGGTAGTTGACCTCCTCGCCGTTGTAGGCGCGGATGGCGTCCTCGATGTTCCACTTGGCGATCTGGCTGTCGATGAACAGCGTGGTGTAGGCGTTGCCGCGGCCGTCGAAGGTGGTGTGTAGCGGCCCCAGGCCCAGCTCCGGCTCGCCGACCACGGTGTCGCGCGGCTCGATGGCGTCGTCGAACAGCTCGGGGAGCTTGTCGATGGCGATGATCGAGCAGGTCGGCGAGAGCTTGCCGTTGGCGATGAAGTACTTGCCGTCCGGCGAGGTATTGAGGCCGTGGGGGTTCTTGGGCACCGGGATGTAGCGGGTCAGCGCCGAGCCCTTGCGGCCGTCGAGCACCGGCACCTCGCTGTCGCCCAGGGTCTTGAATTCGCCGGCTTCCACGGCGGCCTCGATCGCCTCGACGTCGAACACCACCACCCAGTCACGCTCGGCGCGCATGGTGTCGGCCAGGGTCATGCCCTTCTCGGAGTTGTAGCAGGTCGAGGCCACGAAGCGCCCGGTGTAGTCGGCATCGGTGTTGTCGAGGTTGCCGTCGACGATCACCTGCCAGGCCACGTCCATGCTCTCGGCGTCGATGCCGTTGAACATGGTGTAGTAGCCCTCAGGGTTCTCCATGCCGCGGCCGTCATTGACGATGTCATCGTCGTGATGGGGGATGGGGAACTCGGCGTTGGCGAACACGTACTGGGTGTGCGGCACCTTCTGCAGGCGCAGGCCGTGGATCGCCTGGACGTTGGGGATGGTGGTGATCTTGTCCGTCTTCATGATGTCGAGACGGATACGCGCCACCCGGGTATTGGCCTTGTCGTTGATGAACAGGTACTTGCCGTCGTAGCTGCCATCGGTCATCGAGATGTGCGGATGGTGGGAATCACCGTTGAGAAACTTGACCGAGTCGCCGAGGATGCGCCTTGACTCGTTGGTGATGCCCCAGCCGGTGGCCCCCTCCTGGTTGAACACCGGGATGCGCATCAGCTCGCGCATGGAGGGGATGCCCACCACGCGCACCTCGCCGGACTGGCCGCCGCTCCAGAAGCCGTAGTACTCGTCGAGCTCTCCCGGGGCGACCTCGATGCTGCCTTCGCTGGCGGCCTGGGCCTTGCTGCTGCCGCCGAGCAGGGTGCCGGCGCCGAAGCCACCGGCCAGGCCGGCCCCGGCGACGCCGGTCACCGCGCTGTTGCGCAGGAAGTGGCGGCGGCCGAGGTTCTCGATCGTCTTCTTCTTGTCACTCATGGATTCACTCCTCCTGATGGGTCGGGATTCGCTGCAGCTTGCGTTGTCCGGCGCTGCCGGGGTCGTGGGTCTCGACGCCGCCCTGTCCCGCGGCCAGGCGGGCCGCCTTCTCGTAGCGCTTGCGACGCTTGATCACCGGCGGACAGCGCTGGTCGTCGTGGTAGGTGATCTGGCAGTCGAGACAGTAGTGGCACTCGTTGGCATTGATGCGGCCATCCGGGTGGATGGCGGCCACTTCGCATTCGTTGGCGCAGATCTGGCACGGGGTACCGCAGCTGCCGCGGTGCCGCTTCAGCCAGTCGAACAGGCGCAGGCGGGCGGGGATCGCAAGGCCTGCGCCCAGCGGGCAGACGTAGCGGCAGTAGAACTTGTGGTTGACGGCGGAGATCGCCACCAGCACCAGGGCGTAGAGCAGGAAGCCCCAGTCGCGCTGGAAGCGCAGGGTGATGGCGGTCTTGAAGGGCTCCACCTCGGCGTAGCGCTCGGCGGTGCCCAGCGAGTGCAGCGAGAGGGCGAAGAGCGCCAGCAGGATGATGTACTTCAGCGCCCAGAGCCGCTCATGGAGGCCGAAGGGCGGCTCATACTGCTTCACGCCGAGCTTGCGGGCGGCCTTGTTGACCAGGTCCTGGAGGGCGCCGAAGGGGCACAGCCAGCCGCAGAACACGCCGCGGCCCCACAGCAGCAGGCTCACCGCCACGAAGGACCAGAGGATGAACATCATCGGGTCGATCAGGAAGGAGCTCCAGCTGAAGCCGCTGATCAGCGAGTTGGTGAAGGTCAGGATGTTGACCACCGAGAGCTGTGCCAGGGAGTACCAGCCGATGAACACCAGGGTGTAGAGCAAAAAGCCCAGGCGCAGCGGGCGCAGGATCCTTGGGTGGCGGGCCAGCACGTCCTGGAACAGCATGATGCCGGTGAGTACGATCAGGCCGGCGGCCAGCACGGCGATCTGGAACGCCTTGTCCTTCCACACCTCGACCCAGATCGGCACCTCCTTGGGCGGCTCGGGACGGTCGATATAGGCCTCGGGCACGCTATAGTCGGCGCTGAAGCGGCTGAACTCGGTGTCCAGGGGGCCGGAGGCGCGGCGCACCAGCAGCTCCAGCTGCCACGGCTGGCCGGGGTCGAAGGCGGCCGCGTCGCGGATGATGAAGATGTCACGCTCGTCGAAGTCCGGGGCGCCCTCGATGCCGAGGTTGCCCAGGCGGATATGGTCGCGGTCGTGAAAGCTCACCGTGTTGCCGTTCTGGGAGAGCTCGATGCGATCGAAGATGCCCCCGCGCACGTAGCCCGAGCCCTTGAAGGAGTAGTCGCCGTGGCCCATCACCGCGATGGCGTGCTCGCCCTCGTCGAGCTCGGCCATCAGCTGCTCGTAGCCGGTGTCGCCCAGCAGGTTGCGCCCGGCGGTAGGCGGGTTCAGGTAGCTGTAGAAGAGCTCGATGAAGGTGCGCTCCGCCGGCTGCGGCGTATGCAGGTAGTCCTCGGCCGGAGTGCCCACGAAGGTCTCGTCCACCTCGCCATGGGTCAGGTGCAGGCGGCGGATGGTGCCGTCGCCGGTGAGCGTCGTCCAGTCGGCGGGCTCGAAGACCTCCTCGCGGACCGTCGCCGCCGGGGCAGCGGAGGGGTCGGGGATCAGCCCCTGCTCGGCGGCCACCTGGCGGGCGGCGCGCATGATGGTGTCGCTGACCACGATCACGGTGACCGTGGCCCCGGAGATGGCGTCGAGGTTGTCGCCGACCTTCATGCGGTCGTTGACGTGGGCGGTGACATGGTCGTCGGCGAAGCCCTCGAGCTTCGACTCGGGGATGCCCACCAGCATGATGGGCTCCTCGTGGCCGAGGAGGTCGGCCTGGACGATCTTCCCTTCCCGGTCGATGCCCACCAGGAGGTTGACCGGCTTGCCCGAGTAGGCCGGGATCGGCGCGATGTCGACGCTCTCGAAGGCGTAGCCGAGCAGCTCGTCACCGGCGTGCACCTCGCTCACCGGCCACTGGGACTCCGCCGGTTCCAGTCGCTCGGCGGCGGGGAAGCCCTCCCGGACCTGCTCCAGCTCCAGGGCGTGGAGGGCCGGGGTGATCTGCAGAAGCAGCAGGCCGAGCAGCAGGCCGGCAAGGCCGGCTGGCCGAGGGGGTCGTGCAGGCATGGCGAGGTCCTTGCGGGCGTGAGCCTGGGCGGTGCAGCGCGGCCTCCCGGCCGCCACCCATCAGGGGGAGGCCGGCCCGAGGGCCGGCCGGGGATCAGGGCTCGAGACTGGCGTAGTAGGCGGAGATGTCGGCGATGTCCTCATCCGAGAGCCCCTGGGCCTGGGGCGCCATGATCGCGGACATGCCGCCGCCGCGCTGGCCCTCGCGGTACGCCTTCATGGCGCTCTCGAGGTAGGCGGCGGACTGGCCGGCCAGGTTGGGATAGATCGGTGCGGTGCCCATGCCGTCGGTACCGTGGCAGGCGGCGCAGGCGGCGACCTTGCCCTTGCCGGCCTCCGGGTCACCGGCGGCCTGGGCGTCCATGGCCAGGAAGGCCCCGCCCAGCAGGGCGGCTACGAGCAGTGACTTCATAACATACCTCCGAAATGCATCTTTAAGTGCTTGAAAAAGCCCGAGTCGGGCAGGGCCCCATCGGGCGATCGAGGTCATGATGCCAGCCGTCGCCCGGGCGAGGCTTGACGTGCGTCATGTTCAGCCTAGACCCGGCGGCGCAAAAGGTAAAAGAGGGTGCTAATGCAGGGGTCAGGGGGGCTCGGGCGTGGCGGGGGTATCGTCGAGTTGCAGCAGCCGTACCAGCCTGGGGCGCTGCGGGCCGAGCAGGTCGGCCAGAGTGTAGTGGTCGAGCACGGCGAGGAAGGCGGCGAGGGCCTCGGCCAGGATCGGCTTGAGCCGGCAGGCGGGGGTGATGATGCACTCGTTATCGTCGCCGAAGCACTCCACCAGGTGCAGGTCACGCTCGGTGTCTCGAACCAGCTCGCCCAGCGGGATCGTCTCCGGGGCACGCTTGAGCAGCAGGCCGCCGTTCTTGCCACGGATGGAGGTGATGTAGCCTCGGTGGTTGAGGTCCTGCACGACCTTCATCAGGTGGTTGCGGGAGATATCGAAGCGCTCGGCGATCTCGGTGATGGTCGAGCGCTGCTCGCCCTTGACGGCCAGGTAGATCAGCACGCGCAGCGAATAGTCGGTGAAGCGGGTCAGGTGCATGGGAGTCCCGGCGCGTCGGACGCCTCGCAAGGCGTAGTGAGAAAACCAATTACCCTAACATCATGCCTGTTAGGTTTGATTCGCGACCGCGGCATTCGGTCGCGTGGTGGGCGATTGGCGTGGTCACCCGTAAGATGTAATTTATATGCATGTTATGGTTCCTTGCCAGTGATCCATGTCAAGCCGGTGGCACTCGCCGCACCGACCGGCGCCCCGCCTGGGCGCTGTTCTTTCCCCTCGCCGCCCTGCACGCGGCCCTGGCGGTGCCGCTGTCGCTGGCGGCGATATTCGGTTGGCTGCCCTGGCTACCGGGCTTGGCAACACCCTCAGCGCATGGCCGGGAGTTGCTGTTCGGCTTCGCCCTGGCGGTGATCGCGGGTTACCTGCTGGGGCCGCTGCCGCCCCGCCGGCTGGCGCTCCTGGCGGGGCTGTGGCTGGTCGGGCGGCTCGGTGGTCTGGCGGGCTACCCGGCCTGGCCCGTGTTGCTGGCGGATGCCGCCTTCGCCCTGTTGCTGGCCGCCCGGCTGGTGCCGCGCTTCCTGGCGGCCAAGAAGTGGCGCAACCGCCTGCTCTCGCCGCTGCTCGGGCTGCTCTGCATGCTGGCGGTGGCCAGCCTGGCGGCGCGCCCGGCCTTCCCCGGGCTGCTCTCGCCCCTTCTCCACCAGGGGGTGCTCTGGCTGCTGCTGCTGATGGCCTTCATGGGCGGCCGGGTGATCGCCCCGGCGGTGAACGGGCACCTGATGGCGCGCGACCGGGTGGCCGGGGCCGGTGTCCAGCCACGGCTCGAGGCGGCTTTGATCGGCCTGCTGGGCGCGGCGGGGCTGCTGGCGATCTGGCCGCCGCTGTGGCCGCTGGCCGGGGCGCTGCTGGCGCTGGCCGGGGCACTGCTGGCGCTGGCCGGGGCACTGGTCCTGGTGCGGCTCTGGCGCTGGTCGCCCTGGACGCTCCGCGATCGGCCGGACCTGCTTGGCCTGCTGATCGGCTATGCCTGGCTGGGGGCGGGAGCCCTGCTGGTGGCGGCCGACCTCCTAGCGGGGGGCTCGCTGGCGGGCGGGCTGCACGCGATCACCGTGGGGGCGCTCGGCACCCTGGCCAGCGGCATCATGCTGCGCCAGACGATCCTGAGGGCCAGGGGGCGCCCCGGGGAGGAGCGTTGGCTGGCGCCCCTGGCCCTGCTCTTCACCCTGGCGGCGGGGCTGCGACTCGCGCTGCCCCTGGCCGGCCTGCCGGTGCTGTGGGGCGCCGCCGCTGCCTGGAGCCTGGCCTGGCTGCTGGTGGCCTGGCGCCTGGTGCACTGGCGGCGGCGGGCTGCTGCCGCGGCGGTGCCTTCTACCTCGCCTTGATCTGGGTCAGCTACCCCTTGAAGGGTACCGACGCGCCCGGTCATGGCTGGCATAATTCGCCCATGCGGTGGTGGCCGCGGCCGCCGCCTAACGGTTCCAGAGGCTCGATTCGATCATGCAAGACACCCTGCCGTTCATCCGCCCCCTGGTCGAGAAGTACGACCGCCCGGGGCCGCGCTATACCTCCTATCCCACGGCGCCGCAGTTCCAGGCGGCCTTCGCCGAGGACGACTATCGTGCCGCCGCCGAGCGCAGCAACCGGGCCGCGACGCCCAAGCCGCTGTCGGCCTACGTGCACATCCCGTTCTGCGAGAGCCTCTGCTACTACTGCGCCTGCAACAAGATCATCACCCATAATCGCGAGCGCGCCGCGGAGTACCTCGCCTGGCTCAAGCGCGAGGTCGCGCTACAGGGAGCGCTGTTCGACGACTCGCGGCGCATGACCCAGCTGCATCTGGGCGGTGGCACCCCCACCTACCTGAGCAACGACCAGCTCGGCGAGCTGATGGCCGCGCTGGATGATGCCTTCCACTTCGCCGAGCCCGAGGCGCGGGAGTTCTCCCTGGAGGTGGATCCCCGTACCGTCACCCCCGAGCAGATCCACGAGCTCCATGCCCTGGGCTTCAACCGCCTGAGCTTCGGCGTGCAGGACTTCGACACTCGGGTCCAGGAGGCGGTCAACCGCATCCAGAGCGAGGCCCAGGTGGTGGAGCTGGTGGCCGCGGCCCGCGAGGCCGGTTTCCAGTCGGTGAGCGTCGACCTGATCTACGGCCTGCCGCTGCAGACCGTGGCGAGCTTCGATGCCACCCTGGACAAGATCATCGCCCTGAGCCCGGACCGCATCGCCGCCTACAGCTATGCCCACCTGCCGGAGCTGTTCAAGGCCCAGCGCCTGATCCGCCCCGAGGACATGCCGCCACCGGAGCGCAAGATCGAGCTGCTGGAGCTGACCATCCGCCGCCTCACCGAGGCCGGCTATGTCTATATCGGCATGGACCATTTCGCCCTGCCCGAGGACGAGCTCTCGCTGGCGAAGGAGAACGGCACCCTGCAGCGCAACTTCCAGGGCTACTCGACCCATGCCGACTGCGACCTGATCGGCCTGGGGAATACCGCCATCGGCAAGGTGGGCGACAGCTACAGCCAGAACGTCAAGGAGACGGCCCGGTACCAGGCGCGCCTCGAGGCGGGACGGCTGCCGGTGATGCGCGGTTACCGCCTGAACGCCGATGACCTGCTGCGACGCGATGTGATCAACGCCCTGATGTGCCATGGCCGCATCGACTTTGCCGCGATCGAGGCGGAGCACGACATCGCCTTTCGCGACTATTTCGCCGACGCCCTCGCCGAGCTGGAGGAGATGGCGGACGACGGCCTGCTGGCGATCGATGAGGGGAGCATCGCGGTGCTGCCGGCCGGGCGGCTGATGATGCGCAACGCCGCCATGGCCTTCGACGCCTACCTGAGCCACGGCCCGGGGCGCTACTCGCGCACCGTCTGAGTCCTGTCTAGCAACCGACGCGACACGGCGCCCCGCGGGGCGCCGTGTCGCGTTGTAGTGAATCGAGCGGCCGCGGGCTCAGACGACCCCCTGCTCGAGCATGGCATCGGCCACCTTGCGGAAGCCGGCGATGTTGGCGCCCAGCACCAGGTTGGTGGGGTCGTCGAACTCCTCGGCGGTCTCGGCGCACTGGCGGTGGATATTGGCCATGATCTCCTTGAGCCTGGCGTCGACCTTCTCCAGCGGCCACTGCTCCATGCTGCTGTTCTGGGCCATCTCCAGCTGGCTGGTGGCAACCCCGCCGGCATTGGCCGCCTTGCCGGGCCCGTAGGCGACCTTCGCGGCCAGGAAGCGGTCCACGGCCGCGGCGGTGGAGGGCATGTTGGCCCCCTCGCTGATGCAGGTCACGCCATTGCCCAGCAGGGCCTCGGCATCGGCCTCGGTCAGCTCGTTCTGGGTGGCGCAGGGGAAGGCCACGTCGCCCTCGATGCGCCAGACCGCATGGCCGTCCGCCGGGTAGTCGCCGGCCGGCAGGTAGCGCGCCTCGGGATGCTTTTCCAGGTAGGCCTCCAGCGAGACGCGCTGGACCTCCTTGAGCTCCTTGAGCAGGTCCAGGTCGATGCCGTCGGCGTGATGGAGGGTGCCCCGGGAGTCCGAGCAGGTGACGGGAATTGCGCCCAGCTCGTAGAGCTTCTCGATGGTGTAGATGGCCACATTGCCGGCACCGGAGACCAGGCAGGTCTTGCCCTCCAGGGTCTCGCCGCGGGCCTCGAGCATGTTCTCGGCGAAGTAGACGGCACCGTAGCCGGTGGCCTCCTTGCGCCCGATGGAGCCGCCCCAGTTGAGGCTCTTGCCGGTCAGCACACCCTCGTAGCGGCCGGTCAGGCGCTTGTACTGGCCGTACAGGTAACCGATCTCGCGGGCCCCCACGCCGATGTCGCCGGCCGGCACGTCGGTGGTCGGGCCGATGTGGCGATAGAGTTCGCTCATGAAGGCCTGGCAGAAGCGCATGATCTCGCCGTCCGACCGGCCCTTGGGCTCGAAGTCCGACCCGCCCTTGCCGCCGCCGATGGGCAGCCCGGTCAGGGCATTCTTGAAGATCTGCTCGAAGCCCAGGAACTTGATGGTGCCCGAGGTGACGCTGGGGTGGAAACGCAGCCCACCCTTGTAGGGGCCGAGGGCGGAGTTGAACTGGACGCGGTAGCCCTTGTTGACCTGCACCTTGCCGGCGTCGTCGGTCCAGCAGACGCGGAACATGATCTGGCGCTCCGGCTCGACGATGCGCTCGATGATGCCGTGGTCGAGGTAGTGGGGGCTGCGCTCGAAGAGCGGACGCAGGCACTCCAGTACCTCCTCGGCGGCCTGGTAGAACTCGGTCTGGGCCGGGCTGCTCCTGCGTAGGGCCTCGAGGGTGTCGTGGACGTAGGGCATGGGAAGATTCCTGTGCGGTCGAAAACGGGTCGGCAGCACTATAAGGCAATGCACCATTATGCAGCAACTGCATGGGCCATGCGGGGATTAGACATAGTATTGAGCCGAAATCCCTTCAAAATCGCGAAAAGTTATGCACCAGTTTGATGCATTAGAATTACTTCATAGATGGTGATTCAACGAAGTCGCGCCGGCGGATGGTCGAGCGACTCCCGTGCCGGCCCGCCATGTCGGCCTCTGCGCAAGCTGCGCGCCCGCCGCATCACCGGCGCGGCGACGCCCTGGGCGACGTAGTGACATTTTTTGCACATCTTGTGCTTGAGTCCGGCTAGTGGTCTATATATGGTACTGGCCCGGTGTGATCCACGGTGCCGGCGACGGCTTGACGCACGTCAGTGCAGGCGGTTTAGATGGCCCCTAGGATGAGCGGTTCGGCGGCCCAGCCGCGTCGACGTCATCAGGAGAACCTCCATGTCCCTGCCCCTACCGTCACTGTCGCTCCCGCGCCCGCCCGTGCCGAGCCGTCTGATCCGCACCCTGGACCCCTGCGTGCCGCTGGCCGCCAAGAAGCGGCTGGTGGAGCCGGTGCTCAACCGCACCTTCGCCGAGCCGCTCGCGGAGGGCGAGTTCGATGCCCTGGAGGGGCGCCGGATCAGCCTGGCCATCGAGGACCTCGGCGTGACGCTGACACTGAGCCTCGAGGCGCAGCGCCTGGTGCTCTGCCGCGAGCCGGGCGAGGCCACCATCCGCGGCGGCTGGCGCGAGTTTTTATGCCTCGCCACCCGGCGCGAGGATCCCGACAGCCTGTTCTTCCAGCGTCGCCTGCTGATCGAGGGCGACACCGAGCTGGGCCTGATGGTCAAGAACCTCCTCGACGGACGCGAGGAGGGCCTGGCCCAGGGCCGCCTAGGCGAATGGCTCCACCGTCTGGAGCGCCTCGCGGCCCGCGATCACTGACCTGCCGCCCGCGGCATCCGAAGACCGAAAGCGTTACATCGACAACGACGACACCGCTCTGGAGACCCCCGCATGAGCACATCCGCCAAGGCCGTCAAGACCTCCAACGAGGTGCCCCTGCAGTTGCCCTCCCGCGACATCTGGGATGCCAAGTACCGCCTCAAGGACCGTCACGGCCACCCCGTGGACAAGGACGTCACCGCCACCTGGGATCGCGTGGCACGGGCCCTGGCGGCCGTGGAGGACGACAAGGCCGAGGAGTGGCTGCCCCGGTTCCGCTGGGCGCTGGAGAACGGGGCCATCCCGGCCGGGCGGATCATGTCCAATGCCGGCGCCGAGGCCTACAAGCCGGCGGTGAGCCTGATCAACTGCACCGTCTCGCGCACTATCCGTGACTCCATGCACGACATCCTCGACTCGGTGGTGGATGCCGGCATGACCCTCAAGGCGGGCTGCGGCATCGGCTACGAATTCTCCACCCTGCGCCACAAGGGCGCCTTCGTGTTCGGCGCCGGCGCCGGCACCAACGGCCCGCTGGCGTTCATGGATATCTACGACAAGATGTGCTTCACGGTGGCCTCGGCGGGCGGGCGTCGCGGCGCCCAGATGGGTACCTTCGACGTCGGCCACCCCGACGTGCGCCAGTTCATCGAGGCCAAGCGCGAGGCGGGCCGCCTGCGCCAGTTCAATCTCAGCCTGCTGATCACCGACGAGTTCATGGAGGCGGTGAAGCAGGATACCGACTGGCCGCTGGCCTTCCCGCTCCACGAGGGCGAGAAGGACGACGTCGAGGAGAGCCAGCTCATCTACCGCGACTGGCCGGTGATCGAGGAGGGCTATACCGTCGACGCCGAGGGGCGCGTGGCCTGTCGCATCGTCGAGGTGATCAAGGCCCGCGAGCTGTGGGACACCATCATGGCCTCGACCTACGACTTCGCCGAGCCGGGCTTCATCCTGATCGACCAGGTCAACCGCATGAACAACAACTGGTTCTGCGAGGAGATCCGCGCCACCAACCCCTGCGGCGAGCAGCCGCTGCCCCCGGAGGGCGCCTGCCTGCTGGGCTCGGTGAACCTGACCCGCTTTGTCATCGATCCCTTCGGCAAGAAGCCGCGCTTCGACTGGGAGCGCTACCGCCAGGTGGTGGCGATCTTCACCCGCATGCTCGACAACGTGGTGGAGATCAGCGCCCTGCCGCTGCCGGGCCAGCGCCGCGAGATCGAGGCCAAGCGCCGCCACGGCATGGGCTTCCTGGGTCTGGGCTCCACCCTTACCATGCTCAAGATCCCCTACGGCTCCCCGGAGTCGCTGGCCTTCACCGAGGAGGTGAGCCGCAATCTGGCCCTGGAGGGCTGGAAGCAGGCCCTCGAGCTCTCCCGCGAGAAGGGCATGGCCCCGGCCCTCGCCGAGGACTACGAGATCACCCCGCGGATGATGCGCGAGCGTCCCGAGCTCAAGCAGGACGGCTACGAGGTGGGCGACAAGGTCCCCGGCCGCATCCTGCACGCCCGCTACAGCCGCTACATGCAGAAGGTCGCCGAGGTGGAGCCGGAGCTGGTGGCGCAGCTCGCCGAGCACGGCGCGCGCTTCACCCACCACAGCTCCATCGCGCCCACCGGCACCATCTCGCTGTCGCTGGGCAACAACGCCTCCAACGGCATCGAGCCCTCCTTCTCGCACCGCTACTTCCGCAACGTCATCCAGTCGGGCAAGAAGACCAAGGAGCAGGTCGAGGTGGTCTCCTTCGAGCTGGCGGCCTACCGCCACTTCATCGCCGCGGACGCCGTGGAGAGCGACCTGCCCGACTACTTCATCACCGCCGACGCGGTGAGCCCCAAGCAGCACGTGGCGGTGCAGGCGGCGGCCCAGGTGTGGGTCGACTCGGCCATTTCCAAGACGGTGAACGTCCCCACCGAGTTCCCCTTCGAGGAGTTCAAGGACCTCTACCTCGACGCCTACGCCAGCAAGCTCAAGGGCTGCACCACCTTCCGCTTCAACCCGGAGGCCTTCCAGGGCGTGCTGGTGCGCGAGGACGACCTCAAGAACACCACCTACGTCTTCGAACTGGAGAACGGCGAGACCGTCGAGCTTTCCGGCGACGAGAAGGTCATCTACGACGGCGAGGAGCACAACGCGGCGAACCTCTACGACGCGCTGAAGGAAGGCACCTATGGCAAGTGGTAAGCCGATCTGTCTGATGCCCAGCGTCAATCACAAACTTTCCGGAGGAGCCCCCTGATGGCCGTCGAGATCAATTCCAAGATCGTGTCCTACAGCGTCAAGAAGGCGGTGGAGGAGCCGCCCCTGGCCGAGGAGAACCCGCTCACGGTGCGCATTCCCTCGCGCCCCGAGGGCACCCTGGAGGCCGTGTCGGAGAAGATCTCCTACGTCGGCGCCGAGGGGCGCAAGAAGGTCTACCTGCTGGTGTCGTTCATGCCGGTGGAGGGCGTGCTCAACGGCAAGCGGGTGGTGATCGAGCGCCCGGTGGAGTTCTTCTTCCCCTCCGGCCAGCTCTCCAGCGAGCACCAGTGGATCACCGCCACCATGCGCAGCCTGTCGCTGGCCGCCCGCGGCGGCTACGTCACCCAGGCGGTGGCCGACCTGCGCAAGGTGGCCTGGGACAAGGGCCTGGTTCGCTGTGGCATGAATCGCTGGGGCAAGCCGATGTTCCATGACTCCGAGGTCGCGGCCATCGCCTGGTCGATCCAGCAGATCCTCTACCGTCGCGGCTTCCTCGACCAGGACGGCAACCAGGTGCCGGTGGAGGAGCTGGTCAGCCGCTATGCCCAGCGCCTGGCCAGCGGCCATCCCTGGCAGCCGCCTACCCCCGAGGAGATCGAGCAGGCCGAACGCAAGGCCCAGGAGGCCTCCCACGCCAGGGGCGACGGCCCCACCGTGGTGGGCCACTGCCCCGAGTGCAATGGCGAGCTGATCATGATGGACGGCTGCCCCACCTGCTACTCCGGGTGCGGCTGGTCCAAGTGCGGCTAGCCGGGTCTCGCTATCCCGGCCGGCCCCCGGGGCTGCCTCGGCAGCCCCGGGGGTCCGTCATTGACGGCCCCGTGGCGAGGGCCGCCCTCGCCTAGGCCTTCTTGCCGCCGTCGAAGTCGATATCCATGCGGATGTGCCAGTCGGTCGGGGGCAGGCTGACCACCTTGATGGCGTGGTCGGTCATGGCCTGGCGCAACGCTTCATACTCCGCGCCACCGGCCGCCTTGAGCCGGGCCAGTTCGTTCTCGGTGTGGCCCTGGCTCCCCAGGTAGTTCTTGGCCGTCTGTCGAAGGGCATCGCCGGTCTCACCGCTGATGAGCTGGTGAAATTCCTCATCGGCCATGCTGACGTTCTCGATGACGATCTCCATGCATCGCTCCTTGCTGCGTGGGCTGTCAGTGTGTCCGAGCCGACTGTTCCATCCCCGAGGCCTCGGGTGACGGCTCGCCCCATAGTGGGCAGCGATGGGAGGCGAGGAGTTCCCTGATCGTCGGCCTCGGCCCGTTCAATGACGCAGTTCGAGCCGCTCGAAGTGGGGTCGTAGACGGCGCACCAGCGCCTCCAGGGCCTCCCGCGGCGGGGCGCCGGCCACCGGCAGGCAGTAGTCGGGGTCGCGGCAGCGCTCCACGCGGGCCACCTGAATGGCATAGAGGCGCACGCCGCAGTCGGCCAGCGTCATGGCCAGGCGCTCCAGGTCCTCCAGGGCGAAGTCCCGCCCGCGCCCCTTGACGTCCAGGGCCACCCAGTCGAGCCGCGGCAGCAGGGCGGCCAGGCGATCCGGGTAGGGGCCGGCGGTATGCAGCCCCACGGCCAATCCCATCTCGCGTGCCTGCTCGAGGGCGCGGGGGAGGTCGGCATGCAGGGTGGGCTCGCCGCCGCTGAACACCACCGCATCCAGCCCGTCGGGCCGGGCCTCCAGGAAGGCGCGCATCGCCTCCCACTCGCCGGGCTCGCCGCGGCGGGGGCTGGCCATCTCGCTCACCTCGCAGTAGCCGCACTGCAGGGGACAGCCCTGGAGATGGATCACGGCGGCGCGCCGGCCCGGGAAGTCCAGCGTGCTCGATGCGGTCAGGCTCGCCACCGGGAGGCGGATGTCGGCGCCCTCGGCCGGCTCCAGGCGCAGGAGCGGCCCGATCATGGCGTGGCCACCCCGCGGGTGTTGTCCATGCCGGGCCGTCCGTGCCAGTAGCCGTCGCAGACCTCGGCGTCCACCAGCGCCAGCGGGTCGGGGGCGGGAAGCTCGCCGCGGCGGGCCGCATCGAAGGCCCCGACCACCTCGGCCATGCCTTCGGGCCGCGGGCTCAGCCGGGCGATCCCGACGCCCATCCCGGCCATGTCGCCCACCTCGTGGCGTAGGTCCTGGCAGGCGCCGGAGAGGGTCTGGATGCCGTTGAGGGTGAAGACCTCCCTCGACTCCTGTGAACGCAGCGCCAGGCCCTGGGGATATTTCTGGCAGACAAACCGGCAGCGGTCCTTGGGCTTCTGGTGGCGGCGCGCGGTGAAGCAGCGCGACGACCAGGCCAGCGGCAGGTGGCCGTAGGCGAACACCTCGCAGGGCTGCTCGAGCCCCTGTTCGCGGCAGTCGGCCAGCAGCCGGGCGAGGTCACTCCGCGACATTTCCACCGGGGCCTGCCAGCCCTGCATGCCGGCGCGGGCCAGCACCGCCAGGGTGGCGGGGTTGTAGAGGTTCAGCGCCGCACCGGCGACGAAGGGCAGGCCGGCCGCCGAGAGGCGTTGCACCGCACTCTGGTCGTTGGCCTCGACGGTGAATTCGCCGTTGTCGCACAGCTTGCGCAGGTCGCGCAGGTCGGCCTCGGATTCGATCAGGGTCTGGCTGGCCAGCACGACGCGCTTGCCGCTCTGGGCCAGTTCGCGGCCGATGCCCAGCCAGTCGTCGAGCTTCATGTCGCGACGCCGGGAGCAGACCGTCTCGCCCAGGGCGACGGTCTCCACGGGCCAGTCGGCAGCCTCGCGGTAGAAGTCGGCATAGTGCTCGCGGGTCCAGTAGAAGAGCACCGGGCCCAGGGCGAGCTGCAGGGAAGACGAGGGAGAGGAGGAAGTCGGCATGGTGGCTCCTGTGAGGTGACGCTATTTCCAGCGGCGCTCGTAGGCACCCAGGGTGGTGGTGGCGCCCTCGGAGAGCTCGCCGAGACCGGCCATCCAGGCGGGGTCCGGGTGGAAGTGCTCGGGGGCCCGATCGACACGATCCAGCGCCTTGCGCCAGATGCCGGCGACCTTCGACACGTAGGCGGGGCTGCGCTGTCGGCCCTCGATCTTCACCGCACTGATGCCCAGCTCCTTGAGCTCCGGGAGCAGCTCCAGGGTGTTGAGACTGGTGGGCTCCTCGATGGCGTGGTAGGTCTCGCCCCCCACCTCGAAGCGGCCCTTGCACAGGGTGGGGTAGCCGGCGCGCTCGCCCTCGGCGTAGCGGTCGATCAGCACGCCGTTGAGGCGTGACTCCAGGCCCCGAGGGGTCTCCTCCCAGCGCACATGGGCCGCCGGCGAGCAGACGCCGCGGGTGTTGGGGGATTCACCGGTCAGGTACGAGGAGAGATAGCAGCGCCCCTCGGCCATGATGCAGAGGCTGCCGAAGGCGAATACCTCGAGCTCCACCGGGCTCTGCTTCGCCAGGTCTCGCACCTGGGTGATGGAGAGCACGCGGGGCAGCACGGCGCGCCTTATGCCGAACTGCTCGTGGTAGAAGCGCAGCGCCTCGTGGCTCGTCGCCGAGCCCTGCACCGAGAGGTGGCGGGCGAGGTCCGGATGGCGGCGGGCGGCGTAGTCGAGCAGCCCCATGTCGGCCATGATCAGGGCGTCGACGCCAAGATCCGCGGCCTGGTCAACGGCGCGGGTCCACATCGCCCAGCCGTCGGGCTGCGGGTAGGTATTGATGGCGCAGAACACCCGCTTGCCGCGGGCATGGGCGTAGTCGATGCCCTCCCGGGCGCGCCTGTCGGTGAAGTTGAGGCCGGCGAACTGGCGGGCGTTGGTGGTGTTCTGGAAGCCGAAGTAGACGGCATCGGCGCCCTCGTCCACGGCACGCTTCAGGGCGGGCAGGTTGCCGGCGGGGCAGACGAGCTCCATGGCGAGACTCCTCTCGATGAAAACCCGACCATGCTAGTCGACCATCCCTGCCGGGCCCTTGACTGGCGTCATGGCGAGGCGGCATTCGCGTCGGGCGTGATGCAGGTCATGCCCGGGCCATGCGGACGACAGCCGGCGAGGCCTGGCGCGAGCATCTGGCCTAGTCTTGGGTCAGGCCTGCTCATCGGGTGGGGTGGTCATGGACATTGAACGCCTGTTCGATGCCAGTTACGTGCGAGTGCTGAGCCGGGAGGTCGAGGGACAGGCGTTCTTCGAGGCCTTCTACGAGCGCTTTATTGCGGCGTCCCCGGAGGTCGCGGTGAAGTTTCGCCATACCGACATGGCGCGCCAGCGGGCCATGCTCAAGAAGGCCTTCTATCACCTGCTGGCGTTCTACGCGTCGAGCCATGCCGACTACTACCTGCAGCAGGTGGCGGTCAGCCACGGCCGCGCCCACCTGGACATCGCCCCGGCGCTCTATGACCTCTGGCTCGAGACCCTGATCGACACGGTTCGCACCTTCGACGAGCAGTTCGATGACGAGGTGGAGCTGGCTTGGCGGCTGGTGATGACCCCGGGCATCGTCTTCATGACCTTCCATTACGACCGCGGCACCCGTTGCGACTAGGCGAATGCAGGGAGCCCCCATGGGCGGATGTTCATGGGGGCCGATACCGTGGAACCGGCGGATTGTCGGGTCAGGACGCGGCCGCCGGCCTGGCGTCGCAGAGCGGGCAGAAGTCGGCCTGCTCACTGTGGCCCAGACGCAGGCCGGTGTGGTTATCGGCGATCTGCCGGTAGAGCGTCTGGAAGCCGGGGCTGCCTTCGGCGGGGCTCGCCAGCGGGATGCGGGGCGACATCTCATCCAGCTCGGCGGCGGGGATACAGCGCTTGATGAGCGGATAGACGTGGCGGTTCTCGCTGTGCAGGTGATGGTGATAGAGCTCGCTGAAGGCGCGAGCCAGGTTGAGTCGGCCGGGGTCGAGCTCATCCTCCGGCATCTCATCCGCCTGGCGACGGAAGGTCGCCTCGAGCTCGTTTCCATCGCGGGTGATCCGCCGGTGCTCCTCGGAGAGCACCGCGAGCAGCTCGGCGCTCTGTGCGTGGCAGCCGGCCAGGCGGGCAAAGAGGGCATCCTCCACCGGGTGGTGCCACTCCTCGGGCTGATGGGTCAGGTAGTGGCAGAGCCTGGCCAGCAGTCGGTAGTCGGGGAGCTCGTCGCAGGCGGCGATATGCAGCTGGCGGTCGAGGATGCAGAGCAGCGCCGCATAGCGATGGTGGTCGGCGTGCAGGCGTTCGAGAATGATGGCTTTCATGGTGGCCTCCTTGACGCACCGCCGGGTCGCGGTGCGTCGCGGCTGGGCGCCGCCCGGGTTCAGCCGGCGCGCTCGAAGAGCAGGTTGTTCTCCAGGTGGATGTGCTGCATCAGGTCGTCACGGAACTCATGCAGCCCGGTGTAGAGGGCACGCCAGGTGGTGCAGGCGCCCTTGGGCGGGGTGATGTCGTCGGTCAGCGCCGCCAGCTGTTCGAGGTGTTCGCCGTGGTCGTCGTGCTCGTGGCGCATCACCGCGATGGGCCCCTGGGCCTGGGCGCCCATGCCCCGGCGAAGCATCGGGAAGAGGATCTGCTCCTCCTTCTGCATGTGGCTCTCCATCTCCTGGTAGATCGTGGTGAGCAGGTCGGCCAGGCCGTTGGGGCAGGTGTCTCGCTCGCCGTGGACCTGCTCGACGCGGCGCGCCATGCGCACCAGTTCGGGCAGCTGCTGGCGGTGGACGTCGTGGTAGCGGGTCAGGATATGGTCGATCAGCTCGTCGTTGCTGGCCGACTGCCAGTCGCGCTCGTCGCTTTCGCCGGCGGGCAGCCCCTCGAGTGCGTCCACCAGCGCCTCGGGGGCCAGTCCGACGCGCTCGGCGGCCTCGCGCAGGCTGATGCGGCCGCCGCAGCAGAAGTCGATATTGTGGTCGCGGAACACCCGGGTGGCGCCGGGCAGGGTCAGGGCGGTACGGCCGACGGTCTGTTCGATCAGGCTCATGGCAGGAGCTCCTTGGTCAGGTAGGTGACGACCTGCATGAAGCAAGCGGCGTGCCAGTTTCCAACTGCCTGTTTTATAGGGTATCGAGGCCAGGATGGTGAAAAGCACCCGAATCGAATAGGGTAGAGTGAACCCTTCAAGGTGAATATCACCATGCTCGACGAGACCCTGCTGGCGGACCTGGTCGCCGACCTGCCCAGCGCGGTGCGCCTGCAGCGCCTGGTGCGCACCCTGCGCGAGGGCTTTCGCTGCGGCGCCGTCTGCCTGCTGCGCCTGGAGGAAGGCACCCTGGTGCCACTGGCCGTGGACGGCCTGGTGCGTGAGGCGCTGGGGCGTCGCTTCGAGGTGGCCCAGCATCCACGCCTCGCCACCATCCTGGCCAGTCGGCGGACCACCCTCTTCCCGCCCGATGCCAGCCTGCCCGACCCCTACGATGGCCTGGTGGAACAGCAGCCCGGCCAGCCGCTGCATGTCCACGACTGCATGGGCATCAGCCTGCACGTGGAGGGCGAGCCCTGGGGGGCACTGACCCTGGATGCGCTGGAGGCGGGGACCTTCGACGCCGCCGACCGGGCGGCCCTGGAACGCTATGCGCTGCTGGTCGAGGCCGCGGTGCGGGTCAGCCGCCTGGAGCGTGACCTGCGCGCCCTGCGCATGGCCCGGCAGGAGAGCGGCCTGCCGCTGGCAGCCCCTGAAGTGCGGGATATCCTCGGTCACAGTGCCGTCTTGAACCGCCTGCTGCGCGAGCTCGACGTGGTGGCCGCCTCGGACCTGCCGGTGCTGCTCAGCGGCGAGACCGGCGTCGGCAAGGAGCTCTTTGCCCGCCGCCTCCACCGTCGCTCCGCCCGCCACGCCGCGCCGCTGGTGCAGGTCAACTGCGCCGCCCTGCCCGAGTCGCTGGCCGAGAGCGAGCTGTTCGGCCATGTGAAGGGGGCCTTCTCCGGCGCCACCGCCGAGCGCGCCGGGCGCTTCGAGGCCGCCGACGGCGGCACCCTGCTGCTCGACGAGGTGGGCGAGCTGTCGCTGCCGGTCCAGGCCAAGCTGCTGCGCGCCCTGCAGGAGGGCGAGGTGCAGCGCCTGGGCGAGGATGTCCCGCGGCGTGTCGACGTGCGCATCATCGCCGCCACCAACCGGCAGCTGGCCGAGGCGGTACGCGAGGGCAGCTTCCGCGCCGACCTCTACCACCGCCTGTCGGTCTACCCGGTGGTCATCCCGCCGCTGCGCGAGCGGGGCAGCGACGTGCTGGTGCTGGCCGGCCACTTCCTGGAGATCAACCGTACCCGGCTCGGCGTGCGCAGCCTGCGCCTCTCCCCCGCGGCCGAGGAGGCGCTGCTGGCCTACGCCTGGCCGGGCAACGTGCGCGAGCTGGAGCACGTGATCAGCCGCGCGGCGATCAAGGCCCTGAGCCACGGCGCGCGGCGCGACGAGATCATCACCCTGGTGCCGGCCTGGCTCGACCTGCCCGTCCCCGAGGGGGGAGGGAGCCGCGCATCGCAAGCGTCGGAGCCCGCCGATGAGGGCGGTGCATCGAGCCTGCGCGAGTGCGTGGAGGGGGCGCAGCGGCGGGCGATCCGCGAGGCCCTCACCGCCTGCGACGGCCGCTGGGCGGCGGCGGCCCGGCGCCTGGAGCTGGACCCCAGCAACCTGCACAAGCTGGCCAGGCGGCTTGGGCTGAAGTAGACCTCAGGTCGGTGGCGTCTCGCCGCCCCGCCTTGACGCCGCGGCGACCTTGGCTAGCTTTAAAGAAGTATATTTTATGCTTGTTAATGGCGGGCCCATGGGGCTCGCGCTTGCCAACGCAGGAGGCCATCATGTCGACGCATCATCGAATATCACTTTCGCCAGGCAAGGTCTCAGGCGCCCTGATGCTGGCGGCCTCGCTGCTGCTGGGCAGTGCCGCCCTGGCCGATGACCATGAAGCCATGGAGTCCGGCGATGTATGGCTGCCTAGCCTGATCACCGAGACGCCCCAGGAGGGCTTCGCCCTGGCGGTGAAACTCTCCCAGAAGGGGGTGGGCACCACCCAGCCGGACGCCGAGGTGCGCAAGGCGCAGCGTCCCGAGTATGCCGAGGATCCCGACAGCCTGATCGCGGCCTCCCACGTCATCGCCACCCACTTCCAGACCGTCGCCGCGGCCAATGACTACTGGCGGGAGTGACCCCGAAAGAGTGAATTCGATGTATCGCCGGGAGAGCGACCATGATCAAGGTACGGCTCTATCGCTACCATCCCGATGAGGATGACCGGCCACGCCTCGAGACGCTGGAGGTGGATGAGCGTTTCCGCAGGACGATGGTGCTCGATGTGCTCGAGCACCTGAAGCAGCGCGATGCCACCCTGGCCTTTCGGCGCTCCTGCCGCGAGGGGGTGTGCGGCTCCGATGGCATGAACATCAACGGCAGGAACGGCCTGGCCTGCATCACGCCGGTGGAGGAGGTGCTGGAACTCGGCGATACCCTGACCCTGCGTCCGCTTCCCGGCATGCCGGTGATCCGCGACCTGGTCGTCGACCAGACGCTGTTCTTTCGCCAGTTCGAGAAGATCCGCCCCTGGCTGATCAACGATGAGCCGCCCACCGCCACCGAGCGCCGCCAGAGCCCGGCTGACCGCGAGAAGCTCGATGGCCTCTACGAATGCATCCTCTGCGCCTGCTGCAGCTCGGCCTGCCCCTCCTGGTGGTGGAACCCCGACAGGTACATCGGCCCGGCCGGGCTCATCCAGGCCTACCGCTTCCTGATCGACAGCCGGGACACCGCCACCGACGAGCGACTGGCCGAGCTCGACGACCCCTTCAGCGTGTTCCGCTGCCGACAGATCGCCAACTGCACCTGGGTCTGCCCCAAGGGGCTCAACCCGATGCGCGCCATCGGCCATATCAAGGCGATGCTGCTGGCGCGCGGCAGCTGAGACCCATTTCCAGCACCTAGGCAGCACGACGACGCCCCGGCCATGCCGGGGCGTCGTGGGTGTGGCAGGTGGGCGGGTCTCAGGCGGCGTCGAGGGGGCGCGAGGGGCCGAAGTGCTCGTAGTGGCGACGCTCGCCGGGCACGCCCAGTTCGGCGAGCGCCCGGTCCACGGCGGTCATGAAGCCCTGGGGGCCCACGAAGTAGCAGCGGGCCCCTTCGGGAACCAGGCGGGCGAGCAGCTCGCGGTCGATCCGGCCGGTATGGTCGGCATCGTCGCCGCGCTCGTGGATGCTCACGGCCCGGAGCCGCTCCGGGTGAGCCTCGGCCAGGGCCGCGACCTCGTCGCGGAAGGCGTGATGCTCGGCGTCCAGGGCGGCGTGCAGGTAGACCACTCGGCGCCCCTGGGCCAGGGCATGGCGGGCCATGGGCAGCATCGGGGTCTGGCCGACGCCTCCGCTGGCCAGCAGCAGGGGCTCGTCACCCTCTTCCAGGGTCAGGTCGCCGGCGGGCGGCAGCAGCTCCAGGGTGTCGCCGACATCCATGGCATCGTGCAGGTGGCGGCTGGCACGCCCCTGTGGCTCGCGCTTCACCGAGATCCGGTAGTGGTCGCCGTTCGGCACGTCCGAGAGGCTGTAGTGCCGATAGACCGGCTCGCCGTCGATGGTCAGCCTGACGCCGATGAACTGGCCCGGCTGGTGATCGGCCACCGGGCCGCCGTCCTCGGGTTCCAGCACGAAGGAGCGGATCACCGCGCTCTCCTGGCGGGTCTCGGCGATACGGAAGCGGCGCGTGCCGCGCCAGCCGCCGGGTTGCTGCTCGAACTCCCGGTAGCGATGGTCTTCCAGTTCGATGAGCAGGCCGGCGAGCTCCTCGTAGAGGCTGCTCCAGGCCGCGGCGACCTCGGGGGTCACCGCCTCGCCCAGCACCTCGCCGATGGCGGCCATCAGGCACTCGCCGACGATGGGATACTGGTCGGGCTGGATGCCCAGGGAGACGTGCTTGCTGACCACGGTGGCCAGCACACCGCGTGCCTGCTGGGGATCCTGGCGCAGCCCCACATAGGCCAGCACGGCACCGGCCAGGGCCCTCGGCTGGCCGCCGTCCTGCTGGTGGGCCTGGTTGAAGAGCGGCTTCACCTGCGGATAGCGCTCGAACATCAGCGGGTAGAAGCGCTGGGTGATGGCATCGAGATGCTCGGCCACCACGGGGGCGGTGGCCGCGATCAACTGCTCCTGCTCTGTCGTCAGCATGGGAATCCTTCTGTCGGGGGGATGTTCTTGGTTTGGCCCCTCCCAGTCAGCAAGAGTCGTGCCACCCTGGCGACGGGCAAGATGTCGCAGCGCAGCATGACGGCCTCCATCGCCAACGCGTCCCCGGCGTTGGCACGGCACTCCAGGCCGGGCGATAGTGGCAAAGTGACACGATCTCTGTTGTCATGCTGACACCTGTTGTCGAAAACACAGTGCCATGACCGACTTCCTGCGCGCCTTGCGCGAACTGCTGGGTTGCCTGACTGAGCGGGCGCCGGACGCCTCCCTGGCCGACGAGTGGGATGCCCTGCTCCAGGCCCTGGTGGGCCGCTATCCTCTGGATGCCGCCACCCTGATGGTGATGGAAGACGGCGCCCTGCAGCCGGTGGCCGTGCTGGGCCTGCCCGGCGAGGTCCGCGGACGACGCTTCGAGCCGGTACAGCACCCCCGACTCGCCGCCATCGCCGCCCATCCCGGCGTGTGCCGCTTCCCGCCGGACAGCGACCTCCCGGACCCCTTCGACGGCCTGCTCGACGAGGACCTCAGCCAGGTGCACGACTGCCTGGGGGTGGCCCTGCGTGACGAGGGGCGACTGATCGGCCTGCTGACCCTGGACGCCCTCTCCTCCGGGGCGCTGCGGGACCTGGAGGAGGCGGAGCTGCTGGCCGCCGCGGAGCTGCTGGCCGTCTGCCTGCGCCTCGCGGAGCGCCTGGCGGAGACCCGCTCGCGGCTCAGCGAGGTACTGGGCGGCGAGGCGTCCGGCAGCGGGCTGCAGCAGTGGAGCAGCCCGGCCATGCAGCGGCTGATGACGGCCGTTGACCTGGTGGCGCCCACCGGGATGAACGTGCTGCTGCACGGCGAGACCGGGGTGGGCAAGGAGCGGGTGGCCCGCGAGCTGCATCGGCGGTCCCCCCGGCGCGGCGGCCCCCTGGTGCAGGTCAACTGTGCCGCCCTGCCCGAGAGCCTGATCGAGAGTGCCCTGTTCGGCCATCGGCGCGGTGCCTTCTCCGGGGCGGTGAAGGATCACCGCGGGCACTTCGAGATGGCCGATGGCGGTACCCTGATGCTCGACGAGGTGGGCGAGCTGCCGCTGGCCCTGCAGCCCAAGCTGCTGCGGGTGCTGCAGGAGGGGGAGATCCAGCCGCTGGGCAGCGAGCAGGCGCGGCGGGTGGATGTCCGGGTGATCGCCGTGACCAACCGCGACCTGGCCGCCGAGGTCGGGGCAGGCCGCTTCCGGGAGGACCTCTATCACCGCCTCGGCGTCTTCCCGCTGGAGGTGCCGCCGCTTCGCGAGCGCCCCGAGGATATCCCGCTGCTCGCCGGCCACTTCCTGGAGGACAACCGGGTGCGCCTCGGGGTGGCCAACTTGCGTTTCGCTCCCGAGGCCCAGGCGGCCCTGCTTGGCTGGCACTGGCCCGGCAACGTGCGCGAGCTGGAGCACGTGCTGGCCCGTGCCGCCCTGCGGGCCCTCGGCGAGCAGGAGGCGCTCACCGTGCCGGGCCAGCGGGCGGCGGTACTGCGCATCGAGCCGCGCCACCTCCAGCTGCCGCGCGGTGACGCCCCCGCGACGGCCGACACCCCGGCGGCACGCGGCATCGTCGGCGGTGAGGCAGAAGCCGGCGGCGGCCTGCGGGAGGCCACCGAGGCCTTCCAGCGGCGGCTGATCCGTGATGCCCTGGCCGCTCAGGGCGGCAACTGGGCGGCCGCCGCCCGGGACCTGGCGCTGGATCCCGGCAACCTGCACCGCCTGGCCCGCCGCCTGGGCCTCAAGTCGCGTCCCTGTGAATGAAGTGGCTGACATGCATCAATGCGCCTTTGGTCGAGGTGTGGTCGGATGGCCTCCCACCCGACGCATGATCGACACGGCGAGGCGCCGGGCGGCGAGTCCGACGCCTCGCGCCGACAAGGAGGCATGATGAGCGAGCCCCGCCACTCCGATTGGGACCCCCGGTCCGAGACCGTCCAGGCCGACCAGGTCGCCGCCTACGACGCGATGCGCCGCCGCTGCCCGGTGGCCTTCAGCGACTACCTGCAGTGGTCGCTCTTCCGTCACGCGGACGTGATGCGCGTGCTCGAGGACCACGAGACCTTCAGCAACGCGGCGAGCCGTCACCTCTCGGTGCCCAACGCCATGGACCCGCCCGAGCACACCCGCTTTCGGCGCCTCATCGAGCCCTATTTCGGCCCCGAGGCCATGGCCGAGTTCGCCCCGACCTGCCAGGCCATCGCCGAGGCCGTGGTGGACCGCCTGCCCGCCGACGGCGAGGTGGAGGCGATGACCGAGATGGGCCAGGACTTCGCCCTGGAGATCCAGTGCGCCTTCATGGGCTGGCCGACCCGCCTGCACGAGCCGCTGCGTGCCTGGGTGAGGCGCCAGCAGGCCGCCACCCTGGCGGGCGACCGCGAGGCACTGGGCGAGCTGGCGCTCGAATTCGACGGGGTGATCCGCGAGCTGCTGGAAAGCCGCCGCGAGGCCGGCGACGCCGCCCCGGACGACGTCACCACGCGGATCATGAACGAGACGGTGGAGGGGCGCGCACTGACCGACGAGGAGATCGTCAGCATCCTGCGCAACTGGACGGTGGGGGAGCTAGGCACCATCTCGGCGAGCATCGGCATCCTGATGCGCTACCTGGCGGCCCATCCCGAGCTCCAGGCTCGCCTGCGCGCCGACCATGGCTTGCTGCCGGCGGCCATCGACGAGATCCTGCGCCTCGATGCCCCGCTGATGTCCAACCGGCGCGTCGCCACCCGCCCGGTGGAGATCGGCGGCCGTCGCCTCGAGGCCGGCGAGCGCCTGACGCTCCTGTGGGGCTCGGCCAACCGCGACGAGGCGGTGTTCGGCGACCCCGACGAGGTGCGCCTGGACCGCGACCCAAAGGACAACCTGCTGTACGGGGCCGGCATCCACGTCTGCCCCGGGGCGCCCCTGGCGCGCATGGAGCTCAGGGACTTCATGGACGCGCTGCTCGACGCCACCGTCGATATCGCCCCGCTCCCGAGCCGTCCCGCGATACGCGCCCGCTACCCCGCCGGCGGCTACTCCGAGGTGCCTCTGCACGTGCGGCGCTAGTCACTAAGGACTCGTATCAGCGAGGGCGTCAGTGACAGGTCGTAGAGGGGCCGGGCCCCCTCTCTTACAACCCGATACGGTGCGCCCGGTCGGTAAAGAAGATGCCGCTGGGCGACTCGCTCTCGAGCCGGGCGACCTCCTCCAGGGTGCGGGTGTCGTAGACCACCAACCGGTCGCTGTCCCGGGCCGAGATCCATACCTGCTCGCCCCGGGGGGTGAACTCCATGTGCAGCACCGCCTCACCCGGTTCCAGAGTGGCAACGATCTCGCGGGACTCGGTGTCGATCACCTGCACCACATTGTTGTCGGGATGGGCGAAGTTGACCCATACCTGGCGCTCGTCGGGGCGGGACATCACGAAGATCGGCTGGCCGTGGACGGCAATGCGCTCCACCAGTGACCAGTCGTCACTATCGGCGAGGAGCACCTCGTGGCGGCCTACCGCCGGCAGCCAGGCCTCGTCGCCGGCCATCGCCCAGCCCTCCAGGTGGGGCATCTTGTAGACCGGCAGGCGCTCCTCGCCGCGGCCGTAGTCGGGCAGGATGCGCTGCACCCCCGCCTCCGGATGCCAGAGGTCGAGCAGTGCCAGGCCGTCCTCCCCGAACAGCCCGGCGATGTAGTAGCGCCCGTTGGGGCCGATCAGGGCGTCGTAGGGTGCCTCGCCGATATCGGTGAAGCGCGTCACCTCGGGGGCGCCCCCGCTCATGTCCACCATATGGATCTCGCCGGCCTCGAACAGGCTGTAGACGAAGCGGTTGCCGGGGGCATCCACCAGGCCCACCACCTTGGAGCGCTGTTCCTGGCCGTCCTCGTCCCGGTAGGTCGCCGGAATCTCCGCCACCTCCTCCAGGGTCTCGCTATCGAAGATCTTCACGCCGCCCGGCTCGTAGTTGGCCACCGCCACCAGGGCGCCATCCTGGGAGATGGCGCCACCGATGCTGTTGCCGGACTGCATCACCCGGTGGGTGATCTCGCCGGTGAGCAGGTCGACCCGGCTCAGCCCGCCGTCGCGGCCGAAGACAAAGGCGTAGCGGGCATCGCGGGAGAACTTCACCGAGGCGTGGGAGAGGTCGCCCAGTCCCTCCACCCGCTCGAGGATGCGGCGCTCGCTGGTATCCACCACCGCCAGGCTACCGGTGGCGCGCTCCACCACCACGCCGAGGTCGCCGGTGCCGCGCAGCTCGGTATTCGGGGTGGCCTGGCAGCCGGCCAGCAGGGCGAGCAGCGAGACGGCGGCGAGGGGCTTGCGAAGGGGGGCAGGCATCAAGGGCATGGCAGGGTCACTCTTCCAGGGGGTTGTCGTTCTGCAGGTGGTCGGCGAGCCAGCGCGCCTCCTCCTCGGTGAGCAGGCCTGCCCAGCCGGGCATGGCGGTGCCGGCGACGCCGTTGAGGATCAGCGCGGCCAGCCCGTCGCGGCTGTAGGCGTTCATGCGCGACTCGGGAAGCGCCGGGCCGAGGCCGCCGCGCAGGGTCATGCCATGGCAGGAGCCGCAGTCCTGGTAGAGCAGGGTCTCGAGCTCCTGCTCCCGCTCGTCGGAGAGCGAACCATCGGCCAGGGCGGCCACCGGCAGCCAGCAGAGCGCCATCAGCAGACGGCGGGGGACGGAAAGGGGCATGGCATCTCCTCGGGCGGGCCCGGTGTCGTGGCTGGAGGCAGTGTCACCGCTGGCGGCCGGGCGTGCCTTGACGGGGGTCAAAGCGTCGCCCTGCAGGGCCCATGAAGCATGATCCCTCCGGGCTCGCAATGTCTCTTTGGAGGTAGGCCGGAGCCCCTTTGACACAGGTCAACCTTGCCGGGGAAAGCGGCGTGGGAGCCGTTAAAGATGCATGAATTATACGCGTTAATGGGCCAATCTCTGGCGCAGGAAGGTCATCGGCCGTACAGCTTCGGGTGGCCATCCGGCGAACGACAACAATGACTCGCCCATGACCTGGCGACAGCGCATTCAAGGATCATGACAGAGGTGGAACGATGATGAAGAAAGACTGGTATCTCAAGCCCCTGGCGGTGGCGGTGACCACCGTCGCCCTGGGGATCAGTGCGGCCCAGGCTCAGGATGGCCACAAGGGTGTCGATGAGTCCAAGAGCGCCTACCAGGGCGCGCCGTCGGCCATGGACCCGAAGTCCGCCAAGGTGGTCACGTCTCCCGGTGCGCCGGACCTGACCGAGGCCGAGTTCGAGAAGGCCAAGGAGATCTACTTCCAGCGCTGCGCCGGCTGCCACGGCGTGCTGCGCAAGGGGGCCACCGGCAAGCCGCTGACCACCGATATCACCCAGGAGCGCGGCCTGGAGTACCTCAAGGCCTTCATCACCTACGGCTCCGCGGCCGGCATGCCCAACTGGGGCACCTCCGGCGACCTCACCGATGACGAGGTCGAGCTGATGGCCAAGTACGTCATGCACGAGCCGCCGGTGCCGCCGGAGTTCGGCATGCCGGAGATGATGGAGACCTGGGAGGTGAAGGTCGCACCGGAGGACCGCCCCACCGAGCAGATGAACGACCTGGACATCGAGAACCTCTTCTCGGTCACCCTGCGGGACGCCGGCCAGATCGCGCTGATCGACGGTGCGTCCAAGGAGATCGTCAAGATTCTCGACACCGGCTATGCGGTGCACATCTCGCGCATGTCTGCCTCCGGCCGCTACCTGTTCGTCATCGGCCGCGACGCCAAGGTCGACATGATCGACCTGTGGATGGAAGACCCGAGCATCGTCGCCACCATCAAGATCGGCATGGAGGCACGCTCCGTCGAGACCTCCAAGTTCGAGGGCTACGAGGACGACCTGGCGATCGCCGGCGCCTACTGGCCGCCGCAGTACGTGATCATGGACGGCGAGACCCTGGAGCCGAAGAAGATCGTCAGCACCCGCGGCATGACCGTGGACACCCAGGAGTACCACCCTGAGCCCCGCGTGGCGGCCATCGTCGCCTCCCACCAGCACCCCGAGTTCATCGTCAACGTCAAGGAGACCGGCAAGGTCCAGCTGGTGAACTACGAGAACCTGGATGCCCTCTCCATGGTGGAGATCGATACCTCCCGCTTCCTGCACGACGGCGGCTGGGACGCCTCGGGCCGCTACTTCCTCACCGCGGCCAACGAGTCCAACCAGATCGTGGTGATCGATGCCCAGGAGCGTGAGCTCGAGGCGATCGTCGACGTGGGCAAGATCCCGCACCCGGGCCGCGGCGCCAACTTCGTCGATCCCGAGTTCGGGCCGGTGTGGGCCACCAGCCACCTGGGCGACAACACCATCCAGCTGATCGGCACCGACCCGGAGGGGCATCCCGACAACGCCTGGCAGGTGGTACGCACCCTGGAAGGCCAGGGCGGCGGCTCGTTGTTCATCAAGACCCACCCGGAGTCCGACAACCTCTACGTCGACACCGCCCTCAACCCGGGCGAAGGGCCCAGCCAGAGCGTGGCGGTCTTCGATGTCAACGACCTGGAGGCCGGCTACGAGGTGCTGCCGATCGCCGAGTGGGCCGACGTGGGCGAGGGCGTGAAGCGCGTGGTGCAGCCGGAGTACAACCAGGCCGGTGACGAGGTGTGGTTCTCCGTCTGGAACACCATGGACGAGACTTCCGCCCTGGTGATCGTGGATGACGAGACCCGCGAGCTGAAGCACGTGATCAAGGATGAGCGCCTGGTCACGCCGACCGGCAAGTTCAACGTGATCAACACCCAGAAAGACATCTACTGATCGGGAACCGGCGGCGGGCGCAAGCCCGCCGCCACCCGCCGCAAGTGAGCTGTGCCGATGCATTGCCAAGCCCCGAAGAACCAAGCCCGAGACCTCGATACCCTGGATCGCCGCCTGATCGACAGCTACCAGCGTGGCCTGCCGGTCTGCACCCGCCCCTTCCACACCGTGGCCGAGCGCCTGGGCACCTCGGAGGCCGAGGTGATCGCGCGCCTGGAATGCCTGCAGGCCCGGGGCGTGCTGAGCCGGGTGGGGCCGGTCTTCGACCACGCCCGGGCCGGCGCCAGCCTGCTCGCCGCCGTGGCCGTGCCCGAGGCCGAGCGCGATGCCTTCGCAGAGCTCATCAACGCCGCCCCCGGCGTCAACCACAACTATGCCCGTGA
Organism: Halomonas ventosae; assembly: GCF_004363555.1. Classification (GTDB taxonomy): domain Bacteria; phylum Pseudomonadota; class Gammaproteobacteria; order Pseudomonadales; family Halomonadaceae; genus Halomonas; species Halomonas ventosae. Next base: position 105,282 of record NZ_SNZJ01000002.1, read on the forward strand.
ACACGACTACAACCTCTGGTTCGTGATGACCGCGCCGGACGAGCCCGAGCTCGAGGCGCGGCTCGAGACCCTTGAGTCACGCCTGGGATTACCGATCCTGCGCCTGCCGATGCTGGAGGGCTTCCATATCGACCTCTCCTTCCCCATTCCCTGGGCCGAACTGGAGCGCACATGAGCACCGCGACCCCGCTGTCCCTCGATACCGCCCGCGCGCCGGGCGAGCCGGATGCCCACCGTCGCCTGCGCGCCCTGCTGGAGCAGGGGCTGCCACTCACCCCGAGGCCCTGGCAGGCCCTGGCCGAGCAGGCCGGCATGGCCGAGGAAGAGGTGATGGCCTGCGTGCGCCGCTGGCAGGCGGACGGCATGATCAAGCGCCTGGGGCTGGTGGTGCGCCATCGCCGCCTGGGGATCCAGGCCAATGCCATGGTGGTGTGGGACGTGCCGGACGAGCGGGTCGCCCTGGTCGGGCGCCGGCTCGCCCGGGAGACCGCGGTGACGCTCTGCTACCGCCGCCCGCGGCGCCTGCCCGACTGGCCCTACAACCTCTTCTGCATGATCCACGGTGCCCGCCGCGAGCGGGTGCTGGGGGAACTCGCCGCCATCGTCGAGCGCCTGGACCTGGGCGAGCTGGAGCACCGGGTGCTGTTCAGCACCCACGCCTACCGCCAGTGCGGCGGTCGCTACGTGCGGGAGGGGGCGGCATGACCCTGGAAGACCTCGACGCCGTCGATCGTCGCCTGATCAACTGCCTGCAGGAGGGCCTGCCCCTGGAGCCACGCCCCTATGCGGCGGTGGCCGAGACGCTGGGCATCGCCGAGGGCGACCTGCTGTATCGGCTGGAGCGCCTGCGCGAGGGCGGGGTGCTGAGCCGTTTCGGGCCCATGTACCACGCCGAACGGCTGGGCGGTGGCCTGACACTGGCGGCGCTGGCGGTGCCCGAGGCCGACTATGAGCGGGTCACTCAGGTGGTCAACGCCTTCCCCGAGGTGGCCCACAACTATCGCCGCGAGCACGCGCTCAACATGTGGTTCGTGCTGGCCACCGAGACGCCCGAGGCCATCGACGCGGCCATCGCCGGCATCGAGGCGGCCACCGGCCTGCCGGTCTACAACATGCCCAAGGAGGAGGAGTTCCATGTCCGTCTCCACCTGCCCGTCTAGGCCGGCCCCGGGTGGCGAGTTGCCGGAGCGCGACACCCGGGGACTCGACGCCGCCGACCGCGCCATCGTGCTGGCCACCCAGGCCGGCCTGCCGCTGGTCCCTGACCCCTGGGGGGCGGTGGGGCGCGAGGTGGGCCTCGACGGCGCCGAGGTGCTCGAGCGCATGCGGGCGATGCAGGAGCGCGGGGTGATCCGCCGGGTCGCGGCGGTACCCAACCACTACCGTCTCGGCTACGTGGCCAACGGCATGACGGTGTGGGACGTGGACGACGCCGAGGTCGAGCGCCTGGGCCGCGAGGTGGCCGCCATCGAGGGCGTCAGCCACTGCTATCGCCGCCCGCGCCACCTGCCCCACTGGCCCTACAACCTGTTCGCCATGCTCCACGGCCACAGCCGGGAGGAGGTCGAGCGCCAGGCCGCGGTGCTGCGCGAGCGCCTGGGCGAGGCGTGCCGCGACCATCGCATCCTCTACAGCTCGCGCATTCTCAAGAAGACCGGGCTGCGCCTGTCGCGCCGCGCCGGGCAAGCGTAACCAAGGCAGGAGAACGCCATGTTCCGCGTCACCCGCTATATCAAGAGCCTGATGGAACCGGCCCCCCTGGGTCATGAAACCATAGGGCCGGCACGCAAGCCGCCCGGCCCGGTGGTGATCTGGAACCTGATCCGCCGCTGCAACCTGACCTGCAAGCACTGCTACACCACCTCGGCGGACATCGACTTCGCCGGCGAGCTCTCCACCGCCGAAGCCCACGCCGTCCTTGACGACCTCGCTGCCTTCCGGGTGCCGGCGCTGATCCTCTCCGGCGGGGAGCCGCTGATGCGCCCCGACATCTTCGAGCTGTCGCGTCGCTCCCGGGAATTGGGGATCTACACCGGGCTCTCCACCAACGGCACCTTGATCACCGAGGAGAATATCGACGAGATCGCCGACGTGGGTTACGACTACGTGGGCATCAGCATCGATGGCCTGGAGGCCACCCACGACGTCATCCGCCAGCGCCAGGGCGCCTTTCGCGAGTCGATGCACGCGGTGAAGCTGTGCAAGGAGCGCGGCATCAAGGTCGGGCTGCGCTTCACCCTGACCCGCGAGAATTACGAGCAGCTCGGCGACATCCTGGCGCTGCTCGACGAGCACGACGTCGACAAGTTCTACCTCTCGCACCTCAACTACGGCGGCCGCGGCCGGCGTCACAGCAAGCAGGACGCCTGGTACCGCATGACCCGCGACGCCATGACCCGGCTCTTCGACCACTGCCGCGAGGAGCTCGAGCGCGGCGTGGAGCGCGAGTACGTCACCGGCAACAACGACGCCGACGGTCCCTTCCTGCTGATGTGGGCCCGGGAGCACTTCCCCGAGCAGGCCGAGGCCCTGGAGCAGCGCCTGCTCAACTGGGGGGGGAACGCCTCCGGCGAGCATATCGCCAACATCGACAACCTGGGCCACGTCCACCCGGACACCTTCTGGTGGGACCACGACCTGGGCAGTGTCCGCGAGCGGCCCTTCTCGGAGATCTGGCGCGATACCACCGACCCGCTGATGGTCGGTTTCCGCCAGCGGCCGCGGCCGCTCAAGGGACGCTGCGGCGAGTGCCACTTCCTGCCGATCTGCAACGGCAACACCCGGGTGCGGGCCTGGAAGGTCTCCGGTGACCCCTGGGAAGAGGATCCCGGCTGCTACCTGACCAACCGCGAGATCGGGGTCGAGGGCGCCGATGAGCGCCGTATCTCTGCCCCCTATGTCTCTCCACCCTATGAGGCCATCCAGGCCGTCGAAATCACCTGAGGCTTGCGAGGAGTATCGCCATGCCGTCACGTCGCGTTTCCTATGATCTCGCCGAGTCGCCCCTGGCGCCCGGCGAGGTGGCCATCGTCGGTGCCGGGCCCGGTGACCCGGGGCTTCTGACCCTGCGCGCCCTGTCGCTGCTCGAGCAGGCCGACTGTCTGGTCTTCGACCGCCTGGTCTCCCGCGAGGTGCTGGCCCTGGCGAGCCCCCGCGCCCGGCGCTTCTACGTGGGCAAGGCCTCGCGATGCCATGCCCTGACCCAGGAGGAGACCAACGCCCTGCTGGTGCGCCTGGCCGGGGAGGGCAAGCGGGTCGTGCGGCTCAAGGGCGGCGACCCCTACATCTTCGGCCGGGGGGGCGAGGAGGCCGAGGTGCTGATCGCGCACGGCATCCATTTCCGGGTGGTGCCGGGGATCACCTCCGCCCAGGGGTGTGCCGCCTATGGCGGTTTCCCGCTGACCCATCGCGACCACGCCCAGAGCGTCACCTTCGTCACCGGGCACTGCAAGGGCGACGGCGACCTGGCCCTGGACTGGACCTCCCTGGCGGTGCCCCATCATACGGCGGTCTTCTACATGGGGCTGGCCAACGCCGAGCTGATCAGCCGCAAGCTGCAGGACCACGGCCTGCCCGCGGACCATCCGGTGGCCCTGGTGGAGCGGGGCACCACCCCCGAGCAGCGCCAGGTGATCACCTGCCTGGGCGAGCTGGTCGAGACCATCGCCCGGGAGGGGCTCAAGCCGCCCACCCTGATCGTGGTGGGCGAGGTGGTGCGCCTGGCCGGCACCCTGGCCCAGCCGGCCCCCAGGGAGTCGACCTTCGCCGAGGGCGAGACCCTGGAACTGGTGCGGGAGCGGATTGCCCTGTGAAATGCGTCGTCTCCCTCCGGTTGTTCCTGCCGCCCCTGGCCGCCGCGCTGCTGGTCACGGCCATGGCCCCGGCCGGTGCCGACGATACCCGCGCGCTCTACCAGGCCCAGTGCGCCTCCTGCCATGGCGAGGAGCGCCTGGGCGGTATCGGCCCGGCGCTGCTGCCGGGCAACCTCTCGCGGCTCAAGCCTGCCGCCGCCGAGGCGGTGATCCGCGATGGGCGAGCGGCCAGCCAGATGCCGGGCTTCGGCGAGCAGCTCGATGACGATCAGATTCGCTCCCTGGCCGAGTGGATCTACCGGGAGCCCGAGGTCGAACCCATCTGGGGGCGCGACGAGATCCTCGCCAGCCACGAGGTCACCCATCCGGATGGAACCTTGCCGGATGTGCCGCGCTTCGACGCCGACCCGCTCAACCTCTTCATCGTGGTGGAGACCGGCGACCACCACGCCAGCCTGCTGGACGGCGACACCTTCGAGCGGATCCACCGCTTCGAGACCCGCTACGCCCTGCACGGTGGGCCCAAGTACACCCCCGACGGGCGCCACGTCTTCTTCGGCTCCCGGGACGGCTGGATCACCAAGTACGACATCTACAACATGGAGGTGGTGGCCGAGGTGCGCGCCGGCATCAACATGCGCAACATCGCCGTCTCCGCCGACGGCCGCTACGTGATGGCCGCCAACTATCTGCCCCACAGCCTGGTGCTGTTCGATGCCCACAACCTCGACCTGATGAAGGTCTACCCGGCGGTGGGCGAGGAGGGCGAGAGCTCCCGGGTCAGCGCCGTCTACGCCGCGCCGCCGCGAGGCAGCTTCATCGCCGCCCTCAAGGACCTGCAGGAGGTGTGGGAGATCCCCTGGCCGCTGCCCACCGAGCCGGTGGTCTCCACCGGCCATATGGCCACGCCGCTCGAGCAGCGCCGCGGGCATGACACGCCCAACTTCCAGGTGCGGCGCATCCCGGTGCCCGACTACCTGGACGACTTCTTCTTCGATCTCGACTACGAGCACGTCATCGGCGCCTCCCGAGGTGGGGAGAGTGACGGCCAGGGCGGCATGGTGGTGAACCTCGACAGCGGCGAGAAGGTGGCCGACCTGCCCCTGGAGGGGATGCCTCACCTGGGCTCGGGCATCACCTGGGAGCACGAGGGGCGCCGGGTGATGGCGACGCCCCACCTCACCCGGGCGGCGGTGTCGATCATCGACATGACCGACTGGACGGTGATCAAGACCCTCGAGACCGACGGCCCTGGCTTCTTCATGCGCAGCCACGCCAACTCGCCCTATGTCTGGGCGGATGTCTTCTTCGGCCCCAACCGCGACCGGGTCCATGTCATCGACAAGGCGAGCCTGGAGATCGTCGAGACGCTGATTCCCGAGCCCGGCAAGACCGCCGCCCACGTGGAGTTCGACCGCTATGGCGAGAAGCTGCTGCTCAGCCTCTGGGAGCAGGACGGCGCGGTGATCGTCTATGACGGCGATACCCTGGAGGAGGAGAAGCGCATTCCCATGAGCAAGCCCTCCGGCAAGTACAACGTCTGGAACAAGACGCGGTACGAGGAAGGCACCAGCCACTGAGTCGAAAAGCCGTCATTCCTTGCTGCGCTCGACGACCCACATGGAAGTGGGAAGTGCGTTGGTTCGTCGGGAACGAACCTAGGGATCCTGGCCGCCGGCGGTACCGGAACGCCGGCCCGGTCAAATCCTCATTGAGCCGCCAGTCAACTCCGGTTGCTCCGCTCCGGCGGCGGCCAGCCTCTCTTCGCTCGCGACAGGAATGAACGGCCTTTCTCATAAGAAGTATTCTTGATGCCTGTCATGGAAGGCGCGCCGGGAGTGGGGCACAATGGCCATAACCAAGCGTTTTAGTCGGGTATGGCGCCATGCAATCGACCTCCTCCTCTTCCGTCCGCTCCTCCACGCTGTCGCGCCTGCCGGTGGCGCGCCTGGCCTTTCGCCCCTTCTTCCTGCTGGCGGCGCTGTTCAGCGTGCTCTCGATGGGGGTGTGGCTCGCCTTCTGGCACGGCGACATCCTGCTGCGTCCCTTCGGTGGGCTGATGTTCTGGCACCAGCACGAGATGCTCTTCGGCTTCGCCGCCGCCGTGGTGGCGGGCTTCCTGCTCACCGCGGTGCAGAACTGGACCGGCCTGCCCAGCCTCAAGGGTGGCCCCCTGCTGGCGCTGGTCGGGGTCTGGCTGGCCGGGCGGCTGCTGATGGCCTTTCCCCTGGGCCTGCCGCCCTGGCTACCGGTGCTGGCCGACCTGGCGTTCCTGCCGGTGGTGGCGGGGGTCATGGCCCGGCTGGTGATCGCCGCGAAGCGCTGGCGCAACCTGGTCTTCCTGCCGGCCCTGGCGCTGCTGACGCTGGCCAACCTGGCCATGCACCTGGGGGTATTGACCGGCGACGCCGAGCTGATCCGCCAGGCCGCCTACCTGGCGGTGCTGCTGTTCACCCTGCTGATGGTGGTGGTGGGCGGCCGGGTGATCGCCATGTTCACCGCCAACCGCCTGGGCCTGACCCGCAAGCCGCCGATCCCGGCGCTGGAGTATGTGAGCCTCGGCAGCGTCATGGCGGTGGTGATGGGCCAGTTGCTGGTGATGCTCGGCGTGGCGATCCCCGACGCCCTGCTGGCGGCCCTGATGGGCCTGGCCGCCCTGGCCAACGCCGTGCGGCTGTCGCGCTGGGGAGGCCTTTACAGCTGGCGCGAGCCGCTGCTGTGGGGACTGCACCTGAGCTACGCCTTCATCCCCGTGGGCCTGGCGATGTGGGCCCTGGCGGTGCTGGGGACCTTCCGGGCCGAGCTGGCGGTACACGCCCTGACCATCGGTGGCATGGGCACCATGATGCTGGCAATGATGTCGCGGGTCTCGCTGGGCCACACCGCACGCCCCATCCGTACCCTGCCGGGCATCGGGGTGGCCCTGGGGCTGATGGTGGCCGCGGCCCTGCTGCGCTCGCCGGTGCTGGCGCTCTTTCCGCAGATCACCCACTGGACCTACAACCTGGGCATCATCTTCTGGTGTCTGGCCTACGGCATCTTCCTCGTCCACTATACGGGGCCGCTGCTGTCGGCCCGGGCCGACAGCAAGGACGGCTAGCCGCGGCCTGGGGAGCGCACCATGATCGAACACTATGTCCTGATCAAGCACCTGCACGTCACCGCCGCCACCCTGAGCATCCTCTTCTTCATGCTGAGGGCCTGGTGGTCGGTGCGCGAGGCGGCGGTCCTCAAGGCACGCTGGGTGAGGGTGGCGCCCCACCTTATCGATACCACCCTGCTGGTGCTGGGCGTGGTGCTGATGGTGATGCTCTCCGCCTGGCCCCATCAGCACCCCTGGCTGGCGGCCAAGCTGATCGCCCTGCTGGCCTACATCGGCCTTGGCACGGTGGCGATCAAGCGTGGCAGGACGCCGCGGACGAGGGCCGTCGCCGCCCTGGCCGCGGTGGCCACCTTCGCCTACATGCTGGGCGCGGCGATCCGCCACAGCCCACTCTCCTGGTTGGCGTGACGCAGGGGGCGGCCGTGCTGGCCTATACTGTCCCCGCCACTCTTCTTCAGAAGGACGATCTCATGTCGAAACAGGAACTTCCCGCCGGCGCCGGCCAGGTGGCCGAGCAGTATCCCGAAATCTGGGAGGCCTATTCCGAGCTGGGTCGGGCCTGTGCCGAGTCCGGCCCGCTGGACGCGCGCACACGGCGCCTGGTCAAGCTGGCGCTGGCCGTGGGCGCGCGCTCCGAGGGCGCCGTGCACTCCCATGTGCGTCGCGGCCTGGAGGAGGGCGAATCCGCCGCGGCCCTCAAGCAGGTGGCCATGCTGGCCATCCCCACCCTGGGCCTGCCCAGCGGCGTTGCGGCCCTGACCTGGATCGAGGACATCACCGACTCCTGACCCCGGCGGCCCCGGGGCCGCTGGGACAAGCGTTTAATCGCCGGCTGGCGACGAGGCTCCGAGGTCTGCTAGTTTCGAGTCTGCTGCATCAGCAACACTCGACATATCAGACCCTGGAGTCTTTTCATGCGGTACAACAACAAGACACTGCTCTCCCTTTCCGCCGCTGCCCTCTGCGTCGGCATGGTCTCGTCCGCCTCGGCGGCCACCCTGGACGAGGTGCAGGAGCGGGGCGAACTGCGCTGTGGCGTCAACGTCGGCCTCTCGGGCTTCTCCTCGCCCGATCAGGATGGCACCTGGCAAGGGCTGGACGTGGAGACCTGCCGCGGTATCGCCGCCGCCATCTTCGATGATCCCGAGGCGGTCTCCTTCACGCCGCTGACCGCCAAGGAGCGATTCACCGCCCTGCAGTCCGGCGAGATCGACGTCCTCTCGCGCAACACCACCTGGACCGCGACCCGCGACAACTCGCTGGGCCTGAACTTCACCGCCACCACCTTCTACGATGGCCAGGGCTTCATGGTCGCCAAGGACCTGGGCATCGAGGGCCCCGACCAGTTCGACGGCGCCTCGATCTGCATCCAGTCCGGCACCACCCACGAGCTCAACCTGGCCGACTACTTCCCCTCCCGCGGCATCGAGATCCAGACCGTCACCTTCGACACCCCCGACCAGACCGCCCAGGGCTTCGCCAGCGGCCGCTGCGACATCCTGACCTCCGACACTTCCCAGCTCAGCGCCCTGCGCCTGCAGCTGCCGGAGCCGGACAGCGTCGAGATCCTCGAGACGCTGATCTCCAAGGAGCCGCTCGGGCCCGTGGTGCGCCAGGGCGATGACCAGTGGCTGGACATCGTCCAGTGGTCGATCTTCGCCATGGTCAATGCCGAAGAGCTCGGGGTGAACAGCGACAACGTCGACGAGATGAAGGCCGATCCGCCCAATCCCCAAGTGGCCCGCCTGCTGGGCGTGGATGGCGACTACGGCGAGCAGCTGGGCCTCGATAACGATTGGGCCTACAACCTGATCAGCCATGTCGGCAACTACGGCGAGGTGTTCGCCAGCACCGTGGGTGAGGACTCCCCCATGCAGATCAGCCGTGGCGTGAACGCGCTGTGGAATGAGGGCGGCATCCTCTACGCACCGCCTATCCGCTGACCCATCCTGAACGTCCAATGACCGGGCACCACGCATGGCGACATGCGTGGTGCCGTTTCGGGTACGTCTGCGAGGCTCGTTATGCTGCGTTCTTCCTCACGGGAGCGGGGGCCGCTGTGGCGTGACCCCACATTCCGCGCCCTGCTGGTGCAGGGCATCCTGCTGCTGGCGCTGGGGGCATTCATCGCCATGGTGGTGTCCAACACCCTGGCCAACCTCGAGGCCCGGGGGATCACCACCGGCTTCGGCTTCCTCCAGGAGCGTGCCGGCTTCTCCATTCCCCAGACGCTGATCGAGTACTCCGGCGACAGCACCTATGCCCGCACTTTCGTGGTGGGGCTGCTCAATACCCTGCTGGTCTCCGCCATGGGCATCGTGGCGGCGACCCTGATCGGCTTCGCCGTGGGCATCGCCCGGCTGTCGCCCAACTGGCTGCTGGCCCGGCTGGCCAGCGCCTACGTGGAGATCTTCCGCAACATCCCGCTGCTGGTGCAGATCCTGTTCTGGTACTTCGCCGTGCTGCAGGCCCTGCCCAGCCCGCGCAACAGCCACTCGCTGTTCGAGGCGATCTTCCTCAACGTGCGCGGCGTGGTCCTGCCCGACCCCCAGGCGCTTCCGGGCTTCGCCGCCACCCCCTGGGCGCTGCTGGTGGCGGTGGTCGCCACCTGGTGGCTGGTGCGCTTCGCGAGGCGCCGCCAGGCAGAAACCGGCCGGCCGCTGCCGGTGTTCAAGCTGGGCGCCCTGCTGCTGGTCGGCCTGCCGCTCGCCACCTTCCTTGCCACCGGCATGCCCCTGGAGTGGTCCATCCCGGCGCTCAAGGGCTTCAACTTCCAGGGCGGCGTGACGATCCTGCCCGAGCTGATGGCGCTGTGGCTTGCGCTCTCCATCTACACCGCCTCCTTCATCGCCGAGATCGTGCGCTCGGGCATCCAGTCGGTGCCCCAGGGGCAGGTGGAGGCGGCCAAGGCGCTGAGCCTGCCCGCCGGCATCATCCTGCGCAAGGTGGTGATTCCCCAGGCGATGCGGGTGATCGTGCCGCAGCTGACCAGCCAGCACCTCAACCTGATCAAGAACTCCTCGCTGGCCACGGCGATCGGCTACCCGGACCTGGTGGCGGTGTTCTCCGGCACGGCGCTGAACCAGACCGGGCAGGCCATCGAGATCGTCGCCATGACCATGGCCGTCTACCTGCTGATCAACCTGGTGGTGTCCGCGCTGATGAACCTCTACAACGCGCGCACCCTGCTCAAGGAGCGGTGACATGGAAGCGACCTCGACCCGAACCGAGATGATTCCCGAGCGCCGAGCACCCGACATGCGCCGGGGGGCGATGGGCTGGCTGAGGGCCAATCTCTTCAATACGCCGCTCAACGGGGCGGTGACCCTGGTCACCGCCGCCCTGCTGGCCTGGCTGCTGTGGCCGGCGCTGCAGTGGGCGGTATTCCAGGCCGACTGGCTCGGCGACTCCCGGGAGGCGTGCAGCGGCGAGGGGGCCTGCTGGGTCTTCATCAGCGCCCGCTTCGAATCCCTCGTCTATGGCTTCTACCCCGCGGCCGAGCGCTGGCGGGTGGACCTGGTCTTCCTGCTGATGGCCGCGCTGGTGGCCTGGCTGGCCATCCCGCGCCTGCCCGCCAAGCGCTGGGTGGGGCTGTTCGCGCTGGTGGGCTTCCCCGTGGTGGCCTTCTTCCTGCTGGTGGGCGGTAGCTTCGGCCTCGAACACGTACCGACCCGCGACTGGGGCGGGCTGATGCTGACCCTGACCATCGCCACCGTGGGGATCGTCGGCTCGCTGCCCATCGGCGTGGTGCTGGCACTGGGACGCCGTTCGCAGATGCCGCTGGTGCGTGGCTTCTGCGTGGTGTTCATCGAGTTCTGGCGCGGCGTGCCGCTGATCACCGTGCTGTTCATGGCCTCGGTGATGCTGCCGCTCTTCGTGCCGACCCAGGTGGAGTTCGACAAGCTGCTGCGCGCCCTGGTGGGCATCATGCTGTTCTGGAGCGCCTACATGGCCGAGGTGGTGCGCGGGGGGCTCCAGGCCATTCCCGGCGGGCAGGAAGAGGCCGCCAAGGCGCTGGGCATGGGCTACTGGCAGCGCATGGCGCTGATCGTGCTGCCCCAGGCGCTCAAGCTGGTCATCCCCGGCATCGTCAACACCTTCATCGCGCTGTTCAAGGACACCTCCCTGGTGCTGATCATCGGGCTCTTCGACCTGCTGGCGATCATCCGCGCAGGGCTGACCGACAGCGACTGGCTGGGGTTCGCCACCGAGGGCTATGTCTTCGCGGCCCTGGTGTTCTGGGTGTTCTGCTTCAGCATGTCGCGCTACAGCCAGTACATCGAACGGCGCCTGCACACCGGCCACCGCAACTGACAACCACGAACGGGACTCTCTCATGAACCAGGCAAACGCCGCCCGCGCCGACTCGCCGATGATCGAGATCGCCGGGCTCAACAAGTGGTACGGCGACTTCCATGTGCTGCGCGACATCGACCTGACGGTGGCGCGGGGCGAGCGCATCGTCATCTGCGGCCCCTCGGGCTCGGGCAAGTCGACCCTGATCCGCTGCATCAACCACCTCGAGGAACACCAGGAGGGGCGCATCGTGGTCAATGGCATGCCCATGACCCGCGACGTGAAGCGCATCGAGCAGATCCGCCGCAATGTCGGCATGGTGTTCCAGCACTTCAACCTCTTTCCCCACCTGAGCGTGCTGGATAACTGCTGCATCTCCCAGACCTGGGTGCAGAAGAAGCCGCGCGCCGAGGCCGAGCGCACGGCGATGGAGATCCTCGAGCGGGTGCAGATCGCCGACCAGGCCCGAAAGTACCCGGGCCAGCTCTCCGGTGGCCAGCAGCAGCGGGTGGCCATCGCCCGGGCGCTGTGCATGCAGCCGGAGGTGATGCTCTTCGACGAGCCGACCTCGGCGCTGGACCCCGAGATGATCAAGGAGGTGCTCGATGTCATGGTCGAGCTGGCCCGCGACGGCATGACCATGCTCTGCGTGACCCACGAGATGGGCTTCGCCAAGACCGTGGCCGACCGGGTGATCTTCATGGACCAGGGACAGATCATCGAAGAGGCGCCTCCCGAGACCTTCTTCAACCACCCGAAGTCCGAGCGCACCCAGCTGTTCCTCGGCCAGATCCTCGGTCACTGAGCCCCTCCCGGGCGGCACCCCGTTCGGCTGTCGCCCACCTTCCTTCCCCGGAAATTGACCGGCGTCAAAGCCCCACCCCGTGCTCTGCTGCTACGCTTAACATGTATCTGCGATACATCTTAAAAGGGGCGCAGGGCTGCATGCCGCAAAGGGCGGCGGCACTGCCACACGAGCAAGGGGGTATGGTCCATGGCCGACGGTCTCACCAAGTCGGCGGCCCGCAACATCTTCTACGGCGGGTCGCTGTTCTTCTTTCTGCTGTTTGCCGCACTGACGGCTCACAGCCACTGGTACATGGTCAACACGTCCACCGACAGCGAGGGGCTCACCGAGTCCGTCAAGCACGGCAAGGAAGTGTGGGAAAAGAACATGTGCATCAACTGCCACAGCATCATGGGCGAGGGCGCCTACTTCGCGCCGGAGCTGGGCAACGTCTGGGAGCGCTACGGAGGACACCAGAACCCGGAGGCGGCCCGCGCGGGTCTCGCCGCCTGGATCCGGGCCCAGCCGCTGGGGGCCGAGGGGCGCCGCCAGATGCCGGCCTACGACTTCAGCGAGGAGGAGATGCAGGCGCTGATCGACTTCCTGGAGTGGACCGACGGTATCGACGACCAGGACTGGCCGCCGCATCCCGCCGGCTGAGCCGCCTGAACGCCGGATCGCCGGATCGCGGATAAATCAAGGAGAACGATACCGATGAAATACGAAACCCAGAAGGTGGCGCTGCCATTCTTCATGGTGGCCATGGCGCTCTTCGCGCTGCAGGTCGTCTTCGGGCTGCTGGCCGCCACCGTCTATGCCTGGCCCAACTTCATGGCCGAGCTGATGCCCTTCAACATCATGCGCGTCAGCCATACCAACCTGCTGATCGTCTGGCTGCTGCTCGGCTTCATGGGCTGCACCTACTACCTGATGCCGGAAGAGGCCGAGCAGGAGATCCACAGCCCCACCATCGCCTACATCCAGCTGGCGATCTTCGCCTTCGCCGGGGCCGCGGCGCTGGTCGGCTACCAGTTCGGGATCCACGAGGGGCGCGAGTTCCTGGAGCAGCCGTTCTGGGTCAAGGTGCTGATCACCATCTCCTTCCTGATGTTCCTGTTCAACACCAGCATGACCCTGCTCAAGGGCCGCCGAACCGCCATCAACCTGGTGCTGATGCTGGGCCTGTGGCTGGCCGCGGTGTTCTGGCTGTTCGCCTTCTACAACCCCACCAACCTCGCCGTGGACAAGCTCTACTGGTGGTGGGTGGTGCACCTCTGGGTCGAGGGGGTCTGGGAGCTGATCATGGCGGCGCTGCTGGGCTACCTGCTGATCAAGATGACCGGCGTCGACCGCGAGGTGATCGAGAAGTGGCTCTACATCATCGTCGGCCTGTCGCTCTTCTCGGGCCTGCTGGGCACCGGCCACCACTACTACTGGATCGGCGCGCCGAGCTACTGGCAGCCCATCGGCAGCATCTTCTCCACCCTGGAGGTGATCCCCTTCTTCGCCATGGTGGTGTTCGCCTTCACCATGTTCTGGAAGGGCAGCCGTAACCACCCCAACAAGGCCGCCATGCTGTGGGCCCTGGGGTGCCCGACCGTGGCCTTCTTCGGCGCCGGCGTGTGGGGCTTCATGCACACCCTGCACTGGATCAACTACTACAGCCATGGTACCCAGGTCACCGCCGCCCACGGCCACCTGGCCTTCTACGGGGCCTACGTGATGCTGATCCTCGGCGTCATCACCTTCGCCATGCCGCAGCTGCGCCGCGTCCAGCCCTACAATCAGGTGCTGAACATGTGGGGCTTCTGGGTCATGACCGGTGCCATGTGCTTCATGACCTTCACGCTGACCTTCGCCGGTGTCGTCCAGACCCACCTGCAGCGCGTGCTGGGCATGAACTACATGGAGGTGCAGGACCAGCTCGGCCTCTTCTACATGATGCGCCTGGGCGCCGGTATCGCGGTGGCCGTGGGGGCGGTGATGCTGATCTACGCCTTCTTCGGCCCGGCCCGCGAGCAGGTGCCGGCCGGTGGCACCCAGCTGACCGCAGGCCCCGAGCGCGCCTGACACCCGAGGGCCCCGCTCGGGGCCCTCTTTCGTTCACCCTGACGGGAGTGACCCCATGCCCCTTTCCCCCGTGGCCGCCAACGCCAGCGAGCAAGAGATTCCCTACTACCAGAGCGTCGGCAACGAGTGCGCCATGTTCGAGCAGGCGTTCCAGCAGCGCCTGCCGCTGCTGCTCAAGGGGCCGACCGGCTGTGGCAAGACCCGCTTCGTCAGCCACATGGCGGCCAAGCTCGGCAAGCCGCTGTTCACCGTCTCCTGCCACGATGATCTGACCGCCGCCGACCTCACCGGGCGCTACCTGCTGCAGGGCGGCGAGACCCGCTGGGTCGACGGCCCCCTGACGCGCGCCGTGCGTGAGGGCGGCATCTGCTATCTCGACGAGGTGGTGGAAGCCCGCAAGGACGTCACCGTGGTGATGCACCCCCTGACCGACGACCGGCGGCTGCTGCCGCTGGAGCGCACCGGCGAGCTGCTCGAGGCGCCGGAAGACTTCATGCTGGTGGTCTCCTACAACCCCGGCTACCAGCACATCCTCAAGTCCCTGAAACCGAGCACCCGCCAGCGCTTCGTGGCGATGTCCTTCGACTTCCCGCCCCCCCAGGTGGAGCGTGACATCGTCGCCCGCGAGAGCGGCCTCGCGCCGGAGCGCTGTGCGGCACTCGTCAACCTGGCGGCCAGCCTGCGCGACATGAAGGGCCAGGACCTGGAGGAGGGCGTCTCCACGCGCCTGCTGGTCTACTGCGCGACCCTGATCCAGGCCGGCATGCCGATCCTCGCTGCCGCCCGCGCCACCCTGGTGGAGCCGCTCTCCGACGATGCGGACGTCCAGGAGGGGCTCATGGAAGCCATTCACGCCACCTTTGGCTGAACGACGGCAAGGCGGCAGGCTCTCTTCACATGTGGGAGCGGTGCTCGCACCGCGAAGGGTGGAGGGTAAACATCGCCGTGCAATTCGAGGCGTCGAACCGACTGCTCCCGCAATAGCCACCATTACCATCCAGGAGCGCATACATGCTGGACTTTCTTGAGGTCGAGGAGACCGTCGGCCGCTTCTGGCACCGCTGGGCCTCCGGCGCGGCGAGCTATCCGGACCATCCCGAGGCGGCGGTCAGCCTCGAGAGCCTGCGTCCCATGCTCGGCGTCTTCTTCCGTGCCGGCGGCGGCGAGGCCGGGGTCGAGGTGGCCGCCATCGCCCGTCGCGGTTCCGCCCACCGGCTAAGCCTGCGCCAGCGGCTGGGGCTCGACGAGGAGGCCCTCGACCAGGCCCGTCGCGACGAGGAGAACCTGCTGCTGCCGCCGCGCCTGGCGCTCTTCCCCGAGGCCGCCCTCAATCGCGACCTCTACCTGTGGCTGACCGCCTACCTGGCCGAGGCACGGCCACTGACGTATCCCGCGGATCCCCTGCAGGCTGACCTGGCGCGCCTGCGCGAGGCGCGTCGTACCGCCCGTGCCGCCCTGGCGCGCTTCCCCGGGCTGACGGATCGCTACGTGCGCCTTTGTGGCGAGCTGCTGGCCATCCGCCCACAGCGCAGGCGCCTGCCGCCCATGGAGGCGGCACTGGAGGCTGCAATATGCGCCGAGCTGGGTGCTCCCGACCCCGAGGAAGGCTGGGCCCTGGCCATGCAGCGCGCCATCCGTGAGCCGGACTTCCCGCTGGAGGAGTTCCGCGCGCCGCGCGGCTACCGCCCGCCGCTGCCGGTGCCGCTGTGGGGCCAGGCGGTCACCCTGGGCACCCGCGACGGCGCTCGCGAGCAGAGCGTGGACGACGACGAGGAACTGGCCAGCGCCGCCGCCTCGCCCGACGATGACCACGGCAAGCGCAAGGCCGACCGCCGCGAGCAGGACCAGGCCGACCGTGACGACCCGCTGATGCTCAACAACATGGAGAAGATGCTCTCCTGGGCGGAGATGGTGAACCTCAATCGCCACGTGGAGGACGAGGAGGAGGACGAGGCGCGCCAGGCGGCCGACCAGATGGACGAGATCGTGCTCAGCTCCAACCGCAAGAAGGCGGCCTCCCGGCTCAAGCTTGACCTCGACCTGGCCCCCGACGAGGTCGCTGGCGGCCGTCTCAAGGGAAGGCACCTCTATCCCGAATGGAACCACCGCAAGCAGGCCTACCTACCCGACCACTGCGTGGTACTCAGCGACATGCAGAGCGAGGAGGGAGAGGCGTGGGAGCCCGACGAGGCGACCCGCCGTCGCATCCGCCGGGTGCGTCGCGAGTTCGAGGCGCTGCGCCCGCGGCGCGAGATCCTGCGCGGCCAGCTGGATGGCAGCGAGCTCGACATGGACGCGGTGATCCGCTCACGCTGCGACCTGGCCGCCACCGGCGAGGCCAGCGACCGCCTCTACCTGGCCAGCCGCACCCAGGCCCGTGACCTGGCGGTATCGATCCTGGTGGATGTCTCGCTCTCCACCGAGGCCTGGCTGCAGGACCGCCGCGTACTCGATGTGGCCAAGGAGGCGCTGCTGGTGCTTGGCCATGGCCTGGCCGGCTGTGGCGACGACTACTCGATCCACAGCTTCACCTCCCAGCGCCGCCACAAGGTGTGGGTCAACACCCTGAAGGAGTTCGACGAGCCCATGGGGGAGCGGGTGTCGCGGCGCATCTCGGCGCTCAAGCCTGGCTCTTATACCCGCATGGGGCCCGCCATTCGTCACCTGACCAGGCAGTTGAGCGAGCGCCCCAACCGGCATCGGCTGCTGCTGATGCTCACCGACGGCAAGCCCAACGACAACGACTACTACGAGGGGCGCTACGGCATCGAGGACACCCGCAAGGCGGTGCTCGAGGCGCGGCGCCAGGAGGTGCGGGTGTTCGGGGTGACCATCGACCGCGAGGCGGGGCAGTATATCCCCCACCTGTTCGGTCGCGGCGGCTACGCCATCGTGCAGCGCCCGGAGCACCTGTCGCTGGCCCTGCCGGGCATCTACCGCCAGATCATCGCCACCTGAGCCTATTGTCCGTCGAACCATCGCCGAGGAGCGCACCATGACCGTTCAAACCCGACTGATCCTTGCCGTGGCGGCCTGGTGCCTGGTCGCCGTGGCGGTGGTGTTGCCGCTGGTATGGTTGATCAACAACCGCGACTGGGGCATCGGCCTGATGCTGCTGACGCCGTTCCTGGTCTATGCCCTGATGCGCCTGGGTCGCGCCCTGGAAGGCTGGGCAAGGGCGACGCCGCCGCCGAGGGGCGCTCGGGACTGAGGCGCCCGCGGCGCTACGGCGAGTCGTCCCTGGAATGGACGCGATTCCCTGCCACGAAGGTCTGCTGCGGCTGGAGATCGTCGTCGAGCAGGGTCACGTCGGCGTCGAAACCTTCGGCCAGGCGACCCTTCTGGCCATCGAGTCCCAGCACCCGCGCCACGTTTCCCGAGATCAGGCCCAGGGCCTGGTCGAGTGGCAGCACCTCCTCGCGCACCAGGCGCTGCCAGTCCGCGATCAGGGCGGTGTTGCGCGCCACCCGCATGCCGATGTAGTTACCCTGAGCATCGAACTCGGGCAGGCTGCCGTTGCAGTCCGAGCTCATGGTGATGTGCTCGACCGGCACGCCGCGCGCGAGCAGCCGGGAGACGGCATCGAAGCCGGAGAGGCCCTCCTCGCCGGGGTCCTCGAAGGCGGTCACATCCACGCTGGCGGCAAAGGCCAGCGCATAGTCGGCGGCCTCCTCTAGCAGCACGCGGTGGCGGTTGACGTGGGTGGGGATCAGCTGCTCGGCGGGAATCTCGGTCTCCGCGAGCAGCCGGCGCAGCGGCTCGAGCCCCCGTTGGCCGTCCCCGACATGGAAGTGGCAGATGCCGAGCTTGCCGGCCAGCATGGCACCGACGCGCACCTCGCTGACCAGCCGCGCGATCTCGTCCTGGCGGGGCTGGCTGGAGCGGTGGTCCGAGATCGCCAGTTCGCCCAGGCCGATGACCTCGGGGATCCAGGCCAGGTCGCGCTGCAGGTCGCCGGTGAGGGTCGGTGGCGGCACGCGATACGACCCCGTGTACATGTAGGCCGCGATGCCCTCGGCCCTGAGTCCCCGGACCTTGGCCAGCAGGTCCGCCGGGGAACGGCTGATGCCGTCGGTGCCCAGCACCCCCACCACGGTGCCGATGCCCATGGCGGCGATCTCCCGGGCGGTGATCTCCGGGCAGCGGGTGCCGCAGCCGCCTTCGCCGCCGCCACCGGTCACATGCACATGCTGGTCGATGAAGGCGGGAACGGCGACGAGGTCGCGAGCCTCCACCAGGCGCACGGGCCAACCTTCCGGCACGGCGAGATCTCGCCCCAGCGCGGCGATCCGGCCGTCGGCGATCAGCAGGTCGGTCGCCTCGAGGGGTTGTGGCGCGAAGATGCCACCGACGCGCAGCAGGGTCAGCAGGGGGGCGTCCCGCTCATCCAGGGGCATCATGGTGACTCACCGCTGGGGTCAGTCGCCGCCGGCGGCGAGAAGCGACGACCCTTCAGGCGCTCGATGGCGCCCTCGACATCGTCGATCAGCAGCACCAGCAGGTCACCTTCGCAGGCCTCGTCGAAGGCCCGATCGACGGCCTGGTGCTCCTCCAGGACGATCTCGACCCGGCAGCCCCCCATCGCTTCGGCACCGTCGCGCAGCAGGCCGGCGGCTTCACCGACGGCGCGACCGCGGGCGTCGGTCTCGTAGATGACGACGACGTCGTGCATCCGGGCGAGCAGGGTGCCTAGGCTGACGAGGTCCTCGTCACGGCGATTCCCCGGGGCGCTGGCCACGCTGATGCGTCGTCGGGCCGGAATGCAGCCGACCAGTTCGCTCAAGGCCTCGAGCGCCGGCACGTTGTGCCCGTAGTCGATCAGCACCTTCATGCCGTTGGCGTCGATGAGGTTGGTGCGTCCGGGATTCTGTCCGGGGGTGGGGTGGAAGGTCTGCAGGCCCATCTGGATATCGGCGATGGAGAGCCCCAGGGCATAGGCGGCCGCGCTGGCGGCCAGGGCATTGGCGACATTGAAGCGGGCATGGCCCTCGAAGGTGATCGGCACGTCCACCACCGGGATCACCTCGGCCTCGACCTGGCCCTGACGCATCACGATGCGTTCCTGGTGGACCGTGAAGGCCACCCCGTGATCGCGGACATGCTGGCGGATGGAGGCAGCCTCCGGGTCCAGGGTGAAGAAGGTGACATCGCCCCGCGCCCACTCCCGGCCGGCCATCACCCGCGGGTCATCGGCATTGAGCACGGCCGTCCCGCCCTGGCGCACGGCATCGATGACCACGGTCTTGCAGCGTGCCAGCTCGTCGAGGGTGTGGATGTCATGCTCCCCCAGGTGGTCGCTGGCGATGTTGAGCAGCACCCCCACGTCGCACTCGTCGAACCCGAGGCCGCGGCGCATGATGCCGCCACGGGCCACTTCGAGCACGGCGTATTCGACCGTGGGTTCGCGCAGCACGATGGCCGCCGCCTGAGGGCCACTGTAGTCGCCGCGCATGATGACATGGTTGTCGATCTCGATGGCGCCGGTACAGGCCATGCCGACGTTGCGTCCCGCCTGGCGGAGCAGGTGCGAGAGCAGGCGTACCGTGGTCGTCTTGCCGTTGGTCCCGGTCACCGCCACGATGGGAAGGCGGGCGTCGGTCTCGCTGTCCGGGAACAGCATGTCGATCACAGGCTGGCCGACATCGCGTCCCTCGCCGTGAGTGGGCGACAGGTGCATGCGAAAGCCGGGCCCGGCATTGACCTCGACCACCGCGGCGGCCTGCTCCTCCAGGGGCCGGGTCAGGGTCTCGGTCAGCAGGTCGATGCCGATGATGTCGAGCCCGACCAGCCGCGCGATCCGCTCCGCCGCGTAGCGTACTTCCGGGTGGACGTCGTCGGTCACGTCCGTGGCCGTGCCGCCGGTGCTGAGATTTGCCGTGGGCTTCAGGTAGACGAGCACGCCGGCCGGGATGACGCTCTGCAGGCTCAGGTCCTGCTGGCCGATCAGCCTCAGCGACTGCTCGTCGAGCTGGATCTGGGTGAGCAGGTTCTCGTGGCCGACGCCGCGACGCGGGTCCCGGTTCTCCCTGTCGACCAGGGCCTGCAGGGTGGCGACGCCATCGCCGATCACATGTGCCGGGCGGCGCCTGGCCGTGGCCACCAGCTTGCTGTCGATGACCAGCAGGCGATGGTCCTCGCCCTCGATGTACTGCTCGACGATCACCGAGGGGTTGTGGCGGGAGGCGATGCCGAAGGCCTCGCGCAGGGCCTTGTCATCGTCGACGTTGGTGCTCACGCCGCGGCCATGGTTGCCGATCAGCGGCTTCACCGCGACGGGGTAGCCGATGGCGTGCGCGGCCTCGAGGGCGTCATCGAGGCAGTCGCAGACACGGCCCTCGGGAACCGGAATGCCGGCATCGCCGAGCACCTGCTTCGTCCAGGCCTTGTCGCCGGCGATGCCGTAGCCGATCAGGTCCGTATGGCCGGTCACCGTCGCCTGGATCCGCTGCTGGCGGTGGCCGTGACCCAGCTGGATGTAGCTGTTTTCCTCGCTCAGGCGGATGTGGGGAATGCCACGACGCTCGGCGGCCGCAATGATCGAGGCGGTGGAGGGCCCCAGCATGTGGGCGTCGCGCACCTGCTTGAGGCGGTCGATGATCGCCGGCATGTCGATCGCCTCGCCGGCGAAAAGTCGCTCGACGAGATCGACGGCCTCGATCCCGGCCGCCAGGCCGCAGGCCTCGTCACGGTAGCGGTAGACGACGTTGTAGATACCGCGCTCGTAGCTGTCGACGGTCTTGCCGTAGCCCACCGAGAAGCCGATCCGGTTCTGCAGCTCGATCGCCACATGCTCGACGACATGGCCGGCCCAGGTGCCACGCTCCAGTCGCTCCAGGAAGCCGCCGGGCCGGCCCACCGAGCAGCGGTGCTCCTGCAGGGTCGGCAGCAGGGCGGTAAGCCGCTCGACGATACCGGGGACGAGATCGCTTGGCTTCTCCTCGAGGTCGCCGATGTCCAGGCGCATGAAGATCGCCGGGTAGCGGCTGTAGTAGTTCGGGCCGCGCAGTGCCCGGTGCTCGAGAATGTTCATCGACGCTCCGCGAGAATGGCGCCGAGTTCGTGGGGGACGAGATAGCGCCACGCCTCGATGTCGAACCCGTGGCCGCTGACCATCGCATGGAGGATCATGTGCTCGACGGCCACCGGTTCGCCCATGGAGAGGTCGGCGATGTTCGAGCTCGCCAGGTCCCGGCTGTCGATGAGGATGACATGGCCCGGCCCGATGGCCTCGAGGATGCCGTTGGGGTGGATGATCACGCCGGCATCCTCGCCCAGGCCCACCCCGAGGTGCTCGGGATTGCTCGCGCCGACCTCCATCAGGCGCGTGAAGCGCCCGCGCTCGAGGAAGTGGCTGTCGATGATGAGGCCATCGACGAAGCCGAGGCCGAAGGTCATGTTGACGGCGCCCTTGCGCAGGGCATCGGCGGCGGCGCCGTTGTAGATCATGGTGCCCGGCATGGCCGCCGCACCGGCACTGGTCCCGGCCACCACTGCGCCGCTGTCGAGGCGTTCGCGGATGGCACTCAGCACCGGGGATCCCCCCAGGACATTGGTCAGGCGCAGCTGATCACCGCCGGTGAAGAAGATGACGCCGCTCTGTTCGATCAGGCGAACGGTGTCATCCTCGGCCGCCTGCTGGCGGTCCCGGATCCCCAGCAGATGGACGCGGCTGGCGCCCAGGCGAGAGAAGGCCGCCTCGTAGTCGGGCAGCACCTCGTCGGGAATGCCGCTCGCGGTGGCGATGACGGCGACCTCGTCATGACCCTCGGGGGCCAGGGCAAAGACCTGTCGCAGGATCTCGAGATCGGAGGTCCTGTCCTCGGCGCCGCCGATGGCCACGATGCGGCCGGGTGCCACGGGGTGTTGGGAAGCCATACGCTGTTCGTCACCGAGCGACGCTCTTGAGCCAACGCAGCAGCCACGTTCGCGTGAGTCACTTGCCGGATGGCAGGATGCTTGCCGCCTGCACTTTCACTTATAACAGGCATCCCGGCGCGGGGCACGTTCTCGCTGGTCGGGAGTCACGGCAAGCGGCGACGCTATCCCGCGGCCTGCCAAGCAGGCCGGGGGGACTCTCGCCTTCGAACCTCGGGAGGGGAGGCGGCCGGAGTCGGCGTCAGCTGGTCAGCCGTGCCGCCAGGTAGCCGCCGGCGATCAGCGCCAGCGTCAGCACCACCAGGCCCACGAAGGTGCCCTTCCAGGCCGGCGTGGCGGCGCGCAGGTTGAGGTAGACCATCAGCAGCCGCTGGGCCTTGAAGCCGGTGGCGGCGACCACCAGACCTGCCGACCACAGCGGCAGTGCCTGCCAGCTGTCCTGGTCCAGCTGCGCCGAGACCATCGAGAGCAGCGTCAGGGCCATCAGCGTGGCCCAGGTAATGAGCAGGCGGCGGGTGCCGGGCAGGGCGGTCATGGTCACCTCAGCAGATAGAGCAGCGGGTAGAGCAGGATCCAGATCAGGTCGACCATGTGCCAGAAGGCGGCGGCGGTCTCCACGTTCTCGGTGGAGGTGCGCCAGGTCACCAGCGCCAGCAGCGCCAGGCCGAACAGCACATGGGCGAAGTGGAAGGCGGTGAGTCCGTAGTAGAAGCCGAAGAAGGCGTTGGTCTCCGGGGTGATGCCGGCGGCGAACTTGCCGGCATACTCGACCCCCTTGATCACCCCGAACAGCACCCCCAGCGCCATGGCGGCGCCCAGCCACTGGCGAGCCCGGCGGATCCGTTCGCCGCTCACGGCCTCCACGGCCAGCGCCACGCAGAGTCCGCTGGTCAGCAGCACCAGGGTGTTGAGCCCGCCCATCAGCGGGTCGAGCTCCTGCTGGGAGGCGTCGAAGAGGGCCGTCGCCGCCACCCGTTCCGCGGCATAGAGGGCGAAGAAGGCGCTGAAGACCAGCATCTCGCTGAGGATCAGCACCCACATCAGCGGGTTGCCGGGCAGTGCCGAGAGCGGCCCCCAGCCGGGGTTGGGAAGCGCCCGCTCCTTCATCTGTCCGCCAGGGTCACCCGGGCGCTGCCGAAGGCCAGGCTGCGCGGGTTGGCCACCGGCTGGTTGGAGGTCAGGCGGCTGATGCCCACGCCGCAGCGCGCCACCATCCAGATCAGGCAGGCGGTGAAATAGATATAGCCCAGCGCCCAGGGGGCCACGGCAGGGGCACCCACCAGCCCCAGCAGCTGCCAGGTGGTGACGAAGAGCCCACCCCCCAGCATGCCCAGCCAGAAGGTGCGGATCTGGAACTGCAGGTGGCTCTGCACCCAGGGCTCGGCGCGACGGCGCTTGAGGTGGGCGACCAGCACGCCGATGGGCGCAGTGACCACGGCGAGCACGCTGCCCAGGAAGAGCATGTAGACGACGATGGCCGCTCCGCGGCCTCGGGCGGCCTTCTCGGGGTTGATGGAATCGTCGTGGGCCAGGGTGTGGGACATGGGGACACCTCGTATCCGGTAGCCGGCCGGGGCCCGTAGCGGGGTTCCGGCCAATTGATGTATTTCAGATACCACTATAGCGCGAGGCGCGGCAGATTTTCCTGGCCTGGATCAAGTCTCGACCGGCTTGCCCGGGTGCTTTTCGTCACGGGTGAGCATCGGCGCGCGGCGCTCGGTCCACCACATCCAGATGATCGAGACCAGGGTCACGCCGAAGCAGAGCATCCACACGGTGGTGGCCACGCCGGTGATATCCACCAGGGCGCCGAACATGATCGGCAGCAGGAAGCCTCCCACCCCGCCGGCCAGGCCGACGATCCCGGAGACGAGGCCCAGATTCTCGTGGTACTCGTTGGAGAGGTACTTGAACACCGAGGCCTTGCCGATGCCCCAGGCGATGCCGACCACGAACAGCGCGGAGGTGAACAGCCATACCGGGATGCCGAAGCCGAACTCCACCACCCCTTCGCCGCCGGCGCCGGCCACGCGGTACTGGGTCTCGGGGTAGGACATGATGAAGAGGGCGACCAGGCTGGCCCACATGCAGGCCCAGGTGACGGTGTGGGCGCCGAAGCGGTCGGAGAGCCAGCCGCCGAAGGCGCGGATCACCCCGGAGGGCAGCACGAAGATGGTGGCGATCAGCGCCGCGACCTGGATGCCCAGACCGTACTCGCCCATGTAGTAGCGGGTCAGCCACAGGGAGACGCCGACATAGCCGCCGAATACCACGGAGTAGTACTGGCAGTACTTCCACACCTTGGGGTCGTTGAGCACCTTGAGCTGGTCGCGCAGCGAGACGCTGCTGGCGCTGCGGTGGGCCGGGTTGGAGTAGGTGAAGAACCAGAACAGCACCGCGGTGACCAGCATGATGCCCGCGTAGATGTTGGGCACGGCCTGCCAGCCCAGCACCACGATCACCGTGGGAGCGATGAACTTGGTCACCGCGGCGCCGGCATTGCCGGCGCCGAAGATGCCCATGGCCAGGCCCTGGCGATCCTTCTCGAACCACTTGGCGGTATAGGTGATGCCTACCGAGAAGGAGCCGCCGGCCAGGCCGACGAAGGCGCCCAGCACCAGCAGCTGCCAGTATTCGGTGGCGAACTGCACCAGCCAGATGGCCGGGACGATGAACAGCAGGATGATGAAGAACACCGGCCGGCCGCCGTAACGGTCGGTCAGCGAGCCCAGCGGCAGCCGCGACAGGGCGCCGGTGAGGATGGGCACCGCCGTGAGGATGCCGAACTGGGTGCCGTTGAGGTCGAGCTGCTCGGCAATCGGCACGCCGATCTCGCCGAACATCGTCCACACCATGAAGCACATGGTGAAGGCGAAGGTGTTGGCGATCAGTACCGAATACTGCTTGAAGCGTTGCGAGGCCATAGTGCGTCTCCCCTCCTGACTTCCTGCGGCTTTCGGGTGGCCCGGGCGGCTGTCTTGCCGCCCGGGTTGGGTGTGGGCTTCAGCGAGCGGCCTGTCCGGCCTTCAGCGCCGCCTGCTGCTCGATCATGCGATCCACCGAGGAGACGTGATACTCCTCGTCGAAGGCGCCCTCGGGCTCCTTCAGCCAGATGAGGCAGATCAGCCAGCTGAGGAAGGCCCCGGTGGCAATGATGTAGAAGAACTGGGTCGGCGTGACGAAGGTGAAGAGGGTCAGGTAGACCACCGCCCCCACGTTGCCGTAGGCGCCGGCCATGCCGGAGATCTGGCCGGTGATGCGGCGCTTGATCGACGGGATGATGCCGAAGGTGGCGCCCTCCGCCCCCTGCACGAAGAAGGAGGTGAAGATGGTGATGGCGATGGCCACGATCAGCGGCCAGCTGGCGTCGAGCATGGCCATCAGCACGAAGCCGATGCCGATGCCGAACATGTAGCTGAGCATCACGAAGCGTCGGTTGCCCATGCGGTCGGAGACCAGCCCGCCCATGGGGCGTGCCACCAGGTTGACGAAGGCGAAGGAGGCCGCGATCAGGCCGGCGGTGGCCGCGTTCAGCCCCCAGGTCTCCTCGAAGAACATCGGCAGCATGGAGACCACTGCCAGCTCGGCGCCGAAGTTGGCGAAGTAGGTACTGTTCAGCGCCGCCACGCTGCTGAAGGGATACTTGTCGTCCTCGGGGACCCCCTGCTTGAGGATCGGCACGTTGACGCGCAGGATCTGCACGATCTGGTAGATGACCACCGCCACGATCGCCAGGTAGGCGATGACGGCACCGGTGGTGGAGAGGTAGCCCATGTTCTGGATGCGCCACACCAGGATGCCCAGCACGCCGACCAGCGGGATGGTCCAGAGGATCAGCTTGATCATGTCGGCCCAGCTGCTGACCTCCATGGCGGCGGCCTTGCGCGGCTTGCGGTGGGCCTTGGCGTCCGGGCCATCGGTGATGGCGAACCAGTAGTAGACGCCGTAGGCGGCCATCACGATGGCGCTCTGGGCGATGGCCCAGCGCCAGCCGTCGGCGCCCCCGTACATGGTGATGGCGATGGTCGGCAGCGACATGGCGGCGGCCGCGGAGCCGAAGTTGCCCCAGCCGGCATAGAAGCCCTCGGCGAAGCCGATGTCCCTGGGCTTGAACCACAGCGCGGTCATGTGGATCCCGACCACGAAGCTGGCGCCGATGGAGCTGAGCACCAGTCGCGAGACCAGCAGCTGGGTCATGGTATCGCCGAAGGCGAAGGCCAGCGCCGGTACCGACATGGTGACCATCAGTACCGAGAACACCCGCCGCGGGCCGAAGCGATCCAAGGCCATGCCGACGATGATGCGGGCCGGAATGGTCAGGGCCACGTTGCAGATGGCGAACAGCTTGAGGTCGTCCGGGGTCAGCCAGTCGACGCTCTTGAGCATGCTCGAGGCCAGCGGCGCCATGTTGAACCAGACGTAGAAGGTGATGAAGAAGGCGATCCAGGTCAGGTGCAGGGCCCGGATCTCGGGGCTCTTCACCTTGAAGACGGAGGAGACTTTCATGGTCGTTTATTCCTGTGCTGCCGAATCCCCGGTGGGGAGAATCAGCAAGGGGCACTCGGCCCGGCGGGTCAGGAAGGAGCTGACGCTGCCGAAGGTCATGTAGTCGAATTCATCAAAGAGGGCATTCAGCGACTTGGCGATGAAGCTGGGATCGGGCTGGTGGCTGTGACGGGCAATCACCAGCAGGTCGGGCTTCTCCTTGTGCGTGGCCTGGAGCAGCAGCTTGCGGGCATCGCCTTCGGCGATCAGGAGTTCCGCATCGAAGCCCCCCTTCACCGCGATCTCGACGCCCTCCTGCAACTGCGCCTTGAGCTCCCGATACTCCTCCTGGAAAAGGTCCTCGTTGGCATCCGTGGCATCCCGCGGATTCTCGGCGACCCCGACCAGCACCAGGGTAGGCGCGTTGTTGTGGAACATCTGCATGGTCTGTTCCAGGGCCAGCCTGGCATTCCGCGAACCATCGTAGGCAAGCATGATCTTCATGGCGGATCTCGATATCTCGGGTAGGGGCGCCCGAGGTCTTCCCGGGCGCTACCGGCTTGATGGATCAGGGGTTCTTCACGTAGGCGTTCTTGCGCAGGTAGAACCACCAGTTGACGACCAGGCAGATGGCGTAGAAGACCGCGAAGCCGTACATGGCCATCTCCGGGGTGCCGGCCTTGATCTGCTCGCCCATCACCCGCGGGGCGATGAAGGCGCCGTAGGCCGCCACGGCGGATGTCCAGCCCAGCACCGGGCCCTTCTGCTGCAGATCGAAGATGAAGCCGATACTGCGGAAGGTGGAGCCGTTGCCGATGCCGCTGGCGGCGAACAGCACGATGAACAGCAGCAGGAACATCCAGAAGTACTGGTTGGGATCGGTGGCGTTGTAGGCCAGCATCATCACGTAGCCCACGGCGGCGGAGGCCAGGACCATCACCACGGAGATCGCCTGGGTGACGATGGCACCGCCCACCTTGTCGGAGATCCAGCCGCCCACCGGGCGGATCAGCGCGCCGACGAAGGGACCCATCCAGGCCCAGGTGAGGGCGCTGGGGGCATCCGGGTTGGCGATGCGAGAGACGCTGCCGTCGGCGGCCACCTCCATCATGTTGCCGAAGATGACGCTGATGGAGAGCGGCAGCGCCGCGGAGAAGCCGATGAAGGAGCCGAAGGTGGCGATGTAGAGCACCGTCATCGCCCAGGTGTGCTTGTTGGAGAAGATCGCGAACTGCTTCTGGATGTTCGGTTTGATATCACCCGGGATCAGGCGCAGCAGGAACAGGGTCAGCACGATGGTCAGCGGCAGGGCGAGCCACATGTTGAGCCAGCCCAGCGCCACCACGCCGAT
Organism: Halomonas ventosae; assembly: GCF_004363555.1. Lineage (GTDB taxonomy): Bacteria > Pseudomonadota > Gammaproteobacteria > Pseudomonadales > Halomonadaceae > Halomonas > Halomonas ventosae. Next base: position 133,061 of record NZ_SNZJ01000002.1, read on the forward strand.
GATCGAGGTCAGGATGCCCACCGCATAGAGGCCCAGGATCTTGCCGAAGGCCTGCACGGGCGAGCCGGGATTGGGCGTGATGGCACGAATGTTGTTCATGCCGAACCAGCCGGCGAAGGCCAGCGGGATCAGGAACACCAGCCAGATGAAGCCGGCGTTCTGGATCCAGGTATCGGTGCCCGCCTCGATGCGCCCGATCAGGGTGCCGCTGGCCTTCTGCAGCTCCATGGCATCGCCGCCCAGCGCGCCGAAGATGCCCACGGTCATCACCAGCGGGATCAGGATCTGCATGGTGGTGACGCCGAAGTTGCCGAGGCCGGCGTTCATGCCCAGGGCGTAGCCCTGCTGCTTCTTGGGGAAGAAGCTGGAGATGTTGCTCATCGAGTTGGCGAAGTTGCCGCCGCCGATGCCGGAGAGCAGCGCCAGCGCCTGGAACACCCAGAAGGGCGTGCCCGGGTTCATCAGCGCGATGCCGGTGCCCAGGGCGGGTACCATCAGCAGGGCGGTGGTCAGGAAGATGGTGTTGCGCCCGCCGGCGATGCGGATCATGAACGAGGCCGGGATGCGCAGGGTGGCGCCGGCGAGGCCGGCAATGGCGGTCAGGGTGAACAGCTGGTCCACCGTGAACGGGAAGCCGAGGTTGCGCATCTGGGTGGTGATCATGCCCCACATCAGCCAGACGGCGAAGCCCATCAGCAGGCTGGGAATGGAGATCCAGAGGTTGCGGCTGGCAACCTTCTTGCCCTCCTTCTCCCAGAACTCCTCGTTCTCGACATCCCAGTGTTCGATGTCGGCATTCTTTCTGGTCATGGCATTTCCCCTCAGAGCGCTTGCGTGGGCCCCCGGCCCGCGGTCACGGTTGACCGATATCAAGGCCTTGGGCTTTGCCGCGAAAGATACGCCTCGTCGAGAAGCGGCGAAACGGGGGGAAAATGCCGGAAGATCCGCAGGATACCTCCAGGGAGGTAGGAGGTATCCGGCTATAGTTCATTGATCTTTAAGGATTTAATTGTGGCGGACGGGGTGGTGGGAGCGGCGGCGGACGCCTCGGGAGTCTTTGGAGGTATCCACACAGGATCTACTTGTCCACACCCTCCTGGACGGCCCATACCGCGGCCTCCACCCGCGAACGCAGGTTGAGCTTCTTGAGCAGGTGCTTGACGTGCACCTTCACCGTGCCTTCGGTGATGTCGAGCTTGCGGGCGATCAGCTTGTTGGAGAGGCCGGCGGCCAGCTCGCGCAGGATCTCGCGCTCGCGCTGGGTCAGGCTGTGGATATCCGGGGCCGACGGCTGGTTGCGCTGACTGCGCAGGGCCTCGGCCAGCAGGGCGGTGAGGCTCTCGCTGATCACCATGCGCCCCAGGGCCGCCTGGCGCAGCTGGCGCACCATCTCGTCGGGGTCCATGTCCTTGAGCAGGTAGCCGTCGGCGCCGCTGCGCAGGGCGGCGACCACGTCCTCCTCGTGATCCGAGACGGTGAACATCACGATGCGTCCGGCATAGCCCTGTTCGCGCAGCGCCTTCAGGGTGGCGATGCCGTCCATGCCGGGCATGTTGAGGTCGAGCAGGATCATGTCGGGGTCGAGTTCGCCGGCGAGCCGGAGTCCGACCTCCGGTTCGCCCGCCTCGCCGGCCAGGTCCAGGTCGTCTTCCAGCTCGAGCAGCTGCGCCACGCCGCGGCGCAGCAGCGGATGGTCGTCGATGAGCAGGATCGTGGCAGGGGTGTCGTGATCGGTCCGGGTCATCCTGGCTAGTCCCTGTGTCCGTGTTGAAAGGCGGTGGTCTCGGGCCCGCTGGCCGGCTGCTGGGCGATCAGCCGCGCGGTCTGGGGAGAGAAAGCGAGCTCGACCAGGGTGCCGCCGGCCTGGCGGTTGCGTACCTCGAACTCGCCGCCCAGGGTATCGGCACGGTCGCGCATGATCACCAGGCCGTAGTGCATGGGCGGCGAGCCGTCCGCCGGCAGGCCGATGCCGTCATCCTCGACCATGACATGCAGCCGGGCCTGCTGGAAGCGCACCGTGACCGCCGCCCAGTGGGCCTGGGCATGCTTGTGGATGTTGGCCAGCGCCTCGCGGACCACCTGCAGCACATGGATCTCCTCGTTGGGATTGAGCAGGTGGGGCGGCACGTCGAAGAACAGCTCGACCTTGAAGCCCAGCCGCTCGGCGAACTCCTCGGTGGTCTGGCGCATGGCGCTCTGCAGGCCGGGGCCCTCTAGCTTGAGGCGGAAGGTGGTGAGCAGCTCGCGCAGCTGACGATAGGCACTGTCGAGCCCGGTGCGCAGCTCGCCGAAGACCGCGGTCTGGGCCTCGCGGGGCATCTCCCGGGCCTGCATGCGCTCGAGCCTGGCGACCTGCATCTTGAGGTAGGAGAGCGACTGGGCCAGGGAGTCGTGGAGCTCCCGGGCGATGATGGTGCGCTCGTTCATCAGCGTCACCTGCTGCTGCTCCTCGATGCGCCGCTGAAGGTAGACCGCCGTGGCCAGCTGGTCGGTGAGGGCATTGAGCAGCCGGCGGGTGCTGTCGGTGAGTTCGCTTCCCTCGGCATACCAGACCTCCAGGGTGCCGAGCAGGGTCGCGCCGACGCTCACCGGGAGCAGCAGGCACTCCGCATCGCCGTGCTCCGAGAGCTCCAGGGGCTCCGGGTCGAGCAGGCAGGCGTGGCAGTCGTGGTCGCGGCAGTAGGTCGGGCGGCTGCGCGAATGGGTCGCGAGGATCGGCACCTCGCGGTCGTCGAAGGGGTCATGCAGCGAGAGCCGGATCGGGCCGATCTCGAGCAGTTCCTCGATGCGGCGCAGCATCGGAGCGGCGCTGGTGCAGAGGTCGTTGCCGCCGCCATAGAGGGCCCGGCTGCCGTCGTGGAGCACCTGCATGACCCGGTTGCTGCGCTCGAGCTCCTGCTTCTTGCGTGAGACGCGCGCCTCCAGCTCGGCGTAGCTGGTGGCAAGCTCGCCGGACATGGTATCCAGGGTCCGCCCCAGCAGGGCCAGCTCGTCGCTGCCCTTGAGCCGGGTGCGATAGTGGAAGTTGCGGCGGCCGGCCTCCCGGGCGAGTACCACCAGCTGGTGCAGCGGGGCCACCAGGTTGTGGCGGATGTCGTAGAGGGCGATTGCCACCACCACGGCTGTGAGTACCAGGAAGAGGATCTGCAGCACGCTGAGCAGGTGGATCTTGGCCTCGCTGTTCTTCTCCAGCCGGGTGACCAGCTGATCGATGTCGCCCACCAGGCCGTCCAGGGTCTGGCGCAGGGCGTCGACCTCCAGGCCGCCGCCGGCAATGGAGCGGGTCACCTGGGGCGCCAGCGCCTCGTCCCAGCGCGCCTGCAGCAGCCGGTACTGCTCCCGCAGGGGGTGGTCCTCGGCCTCGGGCAGGGCCTGGGTCAGCCGGGGGCTGGCCAGGCGCTCTCGGAAGCGCTCGGCCAGTGCCTGGACCCGTTCGCGCTGCGCCGCCTCGGGCTGGCGTTCGTAGCGCTGCAGGGCCGCGACGATCTGGTAGGTGTTCATGCGCAGCGAGCCGGCCACGTTGATGGCGGCGGCATCGCCGCGGCTGCCGTTGGCCACCACCATGGTCACCACGATGCTGACCAGTGCCAGGGCGCTGATCGCCAGCAGCGAGGCGCTGATGCGGGCCACCAGGGAGCGTTGCAGCAGTTTCATCGGCGGCAGGGCCCTCCGCACGCGTCACACGTGTATGGATTCAGGGTGCCACTATACCCTAGTGGGTAGTGGTTGCTCCCTCAAAGGTGTACCTCCCTTGCCCTTTTGACCCGGCCCCCGGGGCTTCCGAGAATTCAGCCATACCTCTCGAGCCCCGGCCCATGTCCCGCGACCCCGATGTCCTCAAGAACGAGCCCCGCGATGTGCCGGTCGATGGCGAATCGGCGCCCCCGGGCTATCGCTCGCTGGTGGTGGTCGTGCTCTCGCCGCTGGCCTTCGCCCTGGTCTTCGCCTGCTGGACCCTGTTCGCCGTGCTCGGCGTGGAGCTACGCCGGGACCTGGCCCTGGGCAGCGTCGGCTTCGCGGTGCTGCTGGCCATGCCGATGCTCGCCGGGGCCCTGGCCAGCCTGCCCATGGCGCTGTTGGCCCGTCGCCTCGGCGGGCGTCGGGTGATGCTCGGCTGCCTGCTGCTGACCTGTCCCTTCCTGTGGTGGGTGAGCCAGGCGCATCACTACCTGGAGTTCCTGCTGGCCGGCCTGGGGCTGGGGCTGGGCGCCGGGGCACTGGCCGCCGGCCTGGTCTATGTGGCGGAACTGGGGCCACCGCGGCATGCCGGCCTGGCGCTGGGCCTCTACGGGGCCGGCATGCTGGGGGCGGGGCTGAGCTACCTGCTGCTGCCGCTGGTCAGCCAGGCCTACGGCTGGCGCATGGCACCGCTGCTCTACCTGCTGCCGGTGCTGCTGGTGGCGGCGCTGCTGTGGTTGTTCGCCGATGACGCCGATGCGCCTGCGCCCGTGGGCGAGACGGAGGAGGACGAGGCGCCGCCGGCGCGGGTTTCGCCAAGGACGCGCGTCGTCCGCTTCGCCTGCCTCCTCGCCGACTGGCAGCTGTGGCGGTTGGCGATCACCTACAGCTTCTTCTTCGGCGCCTTCGTGGCCCTGGCGCTGTGGCTGCCCGGCCACCTGGCGGTGCGCTATGGCCTCTCGCTGCAGGCCGCGGCCCTCTGGGCCCTGCCCTTCACGCTCGCCGTCGGGGCGGGCCAGGTGATCGGCGGCGCGCTGGCCGATTGGCGCGACTTCCGCAGCCTGCGCTGGTGGGTCAGCGCCTTCGTGCTGGCCTGCCTCTTCCTGCTCTCCTATCCCCCCTTCTCGATGCGCATCGAGGGCGTGCATGGCGAACTGACGCTGCACTATGCGGCTCCGCTGTGGGGCTTCATGGGGCTGCTGGTGGCCATGGGCGTCGCCATGGGCATGGGGCAGGGCAGCCTGATGCGGCTGATCCACCGCGATCATGGCGGCGACATGGCCCTGGTGGGCGGACTGGCGCTGACCCTGGGCGGGCTCTTCGCCGCCCTGCTGCCGCCGGTCTTCGTGCTGGGCGGCGAGTGGCTCGGGGTAGGCACCGCAGGCTTCATGTTCCTCTATGCCGCCCTGGTGGCGTGCATGCTGGTGATGCTCGCCGACCATGCGCGAGGCCGGGGGCGTGCCCGCTGAATGCTCCGTCTAACCCTTCCTTCACCGCCGCCTATCCCCTTGGAGGTAGGGGGCATGTATATGGAGGTAACCGGGCAGTATTCCGCCTGCCAATCCCCCAGAATTCCCCCCATGGAAGCTGCCTGAGCCCTGCGAGGGAGCGGCAGTCCGAGTGGCCCGGGGTGGCCACGCATCTTTTCAGGAGCCTGGAGAGCGACCATGAGTCACTTCATCGATCGGCTGAACTTCTTCCGCAAGGCCCGCGAACCCTTCGCCAACGAGCACGGCGAGGTGCGCCAGGAGTCCCGCGAGTGGGAGAACGGCTACCGGCAGCGCTGGCAGCACGACAAGGTGGTGCGGTCCACCCACGGGGTGAACTGCACCGGTTCGTGCAGCTGGAAGATCTACGTCAAGAATGGCCTGGTCACCTGGGAGACCCAGCAGACCGACTACCCGCGCACCCGGCCCGACCTGCCCAACCACGAGCCGCGGGGCTGCCCGCGTGGCGCCAGCTACTCCTGGTACATCTACAGCGCCAATCGCCTCAAGCACCCGCTGATCAGGAAGCCGCTGCTCAAGCTGTGGCGCGAGGCCCTCGAGGCGAAGCGCGACCCGGTGGACGCCTGGGCCTCCATCGTCGAGGACCCGGCCCGGGCCAAGCAGTACAAGCGTGCCCGCGGCATGGGCGGCTTCGTGCGCGCCGACTGGGACGAGCTCAACGAGCTGATCGCCGCCTCCAACGTCTACACCGCCAAGCAGTTCGGCCCGGACCGCATCATCGGCTTCTCGCCGATCCCTGCCATGTCCATGGTCAGCTATGCCGCGGGCAGCCGCTACCTGTCGCTGATCGGCGGCGTCTGCATGAGCTTCTATGACTGGTACTGCGACCTGCCGCCGGCCTCGCCGATGACCTGGGGCGAGCAGACCGACGTGCCCGAGTCCGCCGACTGGTACAACTCCGGCTACATCATCGCCTGGGGCTCCAACGTCCCGCAGACCCGTACCCCGGATGCCCACTTCTTCACCGAGGTGCGCTACAAGGGCACCAAGACCGTCTCGGTCACCCCGGACTACGCCGAGGTCTCCAAGCTCACCGACGAGTGGCTCTCCGCCACGCAGGGCACCGATGCCGCCCTGGCCATGGCCATGGGGCACGTCATCCTCAAGGAGTTCCACCTCGACAAGCCCAGCGCCTACTTCACCGACTACGTGAGGCGCTACAGCGACATGCCCTTCCTGGTCGAGCTCGAAGCCCGCGAGGACGGCAGCTATGCGCCGGGCCGCCAGATGCGCGCCAGCGACTTCGAGGCGAGCCTGGACCAGGCCAACAACCCTGAGTGGAAAACCGTCGCCTGGGACGAGACCCGTGACCAGCTGGTGGTGCCGCGCGGCTCCATCGGCTTCCGCTGGGGCGAGACCGGCGACGAGGTGGGCAAGTGGAACCTCGAGCCGCTGGATGCCGAAGGCACCGAGATCAAGCCGCTGCTGACCCTGGCCGACAAGCATGACGAGGTGGCGAAGGTCGCCTTCCCCTACTTCGGTGGCATCGCCCACGAGCACTTCGACCACGTCAAGAGCGGCGGCGCCAGCGACGAGCTGCTGTTCCACAGCCTGCCCGCCAAGCGCCTCAAGCGGGCCGATGGCTCGGACGTGCTGGCGGTGACCGTGTTCGACCTGATGTGCGCCAACTACGGCATCGACCGCGGCTTCGGCGAGGACGACGGCGCCACCTCCTACGACCAGGTCAAGCCCTACACCCCGGCCTGGCAGGAGAAGATCACCGGCGTGCCGGCCGAGCAGGCCACCCGCATCGCCCGCGAGTTCGCCGACAACGCCGACAAGACCCAGGGGCGCAGCATGATCATCGTCGGTGCCGGCATGAACCACTGGTACCACATGGACATGAACTACCGCGGCCTGATCAACATGCTGGTCATGTGCGGCTGCATCGGCCAGAGCGGCGGCGGCTGGTCCCACTACGTGGGCCAGGAGAAGCTGCGCCCGCAGACCGGCTGGACCCCGCTGGCCTTCGGCCTCGACTGGCAGCGCCCGCCGCGCCACATGAACTCCACCTCCTTCTTCTACAACCACTCCTCCCAGTGGCGCTACGAGAAGCTGGAGATCAAGGAGATCCTCTCGCCGCTGGCCAAGGCCGAGGACTACCCCGGCAGCCTGATCGACTTCAACGTGCGATCAGAGCGCATGGGCTGGCTACCCTCCGCGCCCCAGCTTGGCACCAACCCGCTGCGCCTGGCCGAGGCCGCCAAGGCCGCGGGCCTCTCCACCGCCGACTACGCCGTGGACCAGCTGAAGAGCGGCAAGCTCGCCTTCGCCGCGGAGGATCCGGACAACCCCCAGAACTTCCCGCGCAACATGTTCATCTGGCGCTCCAACCTGCTGGGCAGCTCCGGCAAGGGCCACGAGTACATGCTCAAGTACCTGCTGGGCACCCGCCACGGCATCCAGGGCAAGGACCTGGGCGAGTTCGGCGGCCAGAAGCCCGAGGAGGTCAAGTGGCATGACGAGGCGCCCGAGGGCAAGCTCGACCTGCTGGTGACCCTGGACTTCCGCATGTCCACCACCTGCCTCTACTCGGACGTCGTGCTGCCCACGGCGACCTGGTACGAGAAGGACGACCTCAACACCTCCGACATGCATCCCTTCATCCACCCGCTCACCGCGGCGACGGACCCGGCCTGGGAGTCGCGCAGCGACTGGGACATCTACAAGGGCATCGCCAAGGCCTTCTCGAAGGTCTGCGTGGGGCACCTGGGCGAGGAGACCGACCTGGTCACCCTGCCGCACCAGCACGACTCCCCCGCCGAGCTGGCCCAGGTCGAGGTCAGGGACTGGAAGAAGGGCGAGTGCGAGCCGATCCCCGGCAAGACCATGCCGGCGCTGATCGAGGTCAAGCGCAACTACCCCGAGACCTACGAGCGCTTCACCTCCATCGGCCCGCTGCTGGAGAGCATCGGCAACGGCGGCAAGGGCATCAGCTGGAACACCGAGAAGGAGGTGGACCTGCTCGGCAAGCTCAACCACCGCAAGCTGGACGGGCCCCACAAGGGGCGCCCGCAGATCGACAGCGCGGTGGACGCGGCCGAGATGATCCTGACCCTGGCGCCGGAGACCAACGGCCAGGTGGCCGTCAAGGCCTGGGGCGCGCTCTCCAAGATCACCGGGCGGGACCATACCCACCTGGCGCATCCCAAGGAGGAGGAGAAGATCCGCTTCCGCGACATCGTCGCCCAGCCGCGCAAGATCATCTCCAGCCCGACCTGGTCCGGCCTCGAGGACGAGCACGTCTCCTACAACGCCGGCTACACCAACGTCCACGAGCTGATCCCGTGGCGCACCGTCAGCGGCCGCCAGCAGTTCTACCAGGACCACCCCTGGATGCGCGCCTTCGGCGAGAGCCTGCTGGTCTACCGTCCGCCCATCGACACCAAGGCGGCGGTCAGCCTGGCCGAGACCAAGGGCAACGGCAACCCGGAGATCGCTCTGAACTGGATCACCCCGCACCAGAAGTGGGGCATCCACTCCACCTACAGCGACAACCTGCTGATGCAGACCCTGTCGCGGGGCGGCCCGATCGTCTGGATGTCCGAGGATGATGCCAGGTCCATCGGCGTCGAGGACAACGACTGGATCGAGCTGTACAACGCCAACGGCGCCATCGCGGCCCGCGCGGTGGTCAGCCAGCGGGTCAAGAACGGCATGGCGATGATGTACCACGCCCAGGAGCGGATCCTGAACATGCCGGGCTCCGAGATCACCGGCACCCGGGGCGGCATCCACAACTCGGTGACCCGCGTGTGCCCCAAGCCGACCCACATGATCGGCGGCTACGCCCAGCTGTCCTACAGCTTCAACTACTACGGCACCGTCGGCTCCAACCGCGACGAGTTCGTCATCGTGCGCAAGATGAAGAATATCGACTGGCTGGATGGCGAAGGCAATGACTACGAGCAGGAGGCCGTGAAATGAAGATTCGTTCCCAGGTAGGCATGGTCCTCAACCTCGACAAGTGCATCGGCTGCCACACCTGCTCGGTGACCTGCAAGAACGTCTGGACCAGCCGCGAGGGCGTCGAGTACGCCTGGTTCAACAACGTCGAGACCAAGCCCGGCATCGGCTATCCCAAGGAGTGGGAGAACCAGCACAAGTGGAAGGGCGGCTGGCTGCGCCGCAAGGACGGCCGCATCGAGCCGCGCATCGGCGGCAAGTGGCGGGTGCTGGCGAACATCTTCGCCAATCCCGACCTGCCGGAGATCGACGACTACTACGAGCCGTTCACCTTCGACTACCAGCACCTGCACACCGCCAAGCAGGGCGAGCACCAGCCCACCGCGCGGCCGCGTTCGCTGATCTCCGGCGAGCGCCTGAACAAGATCGAGTGGGGCCCGAACTGGGAGGAGATCCTCGGCACGGAGTTCGCCAAGCGACGCAAGGACGCGAACTTCGAGAAGATCCAGGCCGACATCTACGGCCAGTTCGAGAACACCTTCATGATGTACCTGCCGAGGCTGTGCGAGCACTGCCTGAACCCGACCTGCGTGGCGTCGTGCCCCTCCGGCGCGATCTACAAGCGCGAGGAGGACGGCATCGTCCTGATCGACCAGGACAAGTGCCGCGGCTGGCGGATGTGCATCTCCGGCTGCCCCTACAAGAAGATCTACTACAACTGGAAGACCGGGAAGTCCGAGAAGTGCATCTTCTGCTATCCGCGCATCGAGGCCGGGCAGCCGACCGTCTGCTCAGAGACCTGCGTGGGCCGGATCCGCTACCTCGGCGTGCTGCTCTACGATGCCGACCGCATCGAGGAAGTGGCGAGCTCGCCAGACGAGCGTGACCTCTACCATCGCCAGTGCGAGATCTTCCTGGATCCCAACGACCCGGAGGTGATCGCCCAGGCGAAGAAGGACGGCATCACCGACAACGTGATCGCCGCCGCCCAGGCCTCGCCGGTCTACAAGCTGGCCATGGACTGGGGACTGGCGCTGCCGCTGCACCCGGAGTATCGCACCCTGCCGATGGTCTGGTACGTGCCGCCGCTGTCGCCGATCCAGTCCGCCGCCGAGGCCGGCAACGTCGAGTTCGACGGCGTGATGCCGAAGATCGAGTCGCTGCGCATCCCGGTGAAGTACCTGGCCAACATGCTCACCGCCGGCGAGGAGGAGCCCGTGGTGCTGGCGCTCAAGCGCCTGATGGCGATGCGCCTCTACATGCGCGGCAAGCACGTCGAGGGCAAGGCCGAGACCGAGGTGCTGGAGAGCGTGGGGCTTACCGAGGCCCAGGTGGAATCCATGTACCGCTACCTGGCCATCGCCAACTACGAGGATCGCTTCGTGATCCCCACCAGCCACCGCGAGATGGCCACCGAGGCCTTCCCGGAACGCGGCGGCTGCGGCTTCACCTTCGGTGACGGCTGCCACGGTGACAGCAGTCAGAGCCTGTTCGGTGGACGCAAGACCACCACCACCCTGGTCCAGCCGGTCGAGACCTTCGACCCCGCTGCACAGGACAAGACCCGGAGCGAGGAGGTGCGTCATGGCTGAGGCCGCAATGCAACACCCCGTGGCGGAGCCGGACATGCTGAGCCTGCGCGTGCTGGCCCGGCTGCTCGACTACCCCTCCGCGGAGCTCCAGGCCGCCGCGCCGGAGATGATCGAGCTCCTCGACGCCGAGCGCCGCTGGGAGGCGGCGCTGCGCACCCGCCTGATGGACTGGTGCCAGCGCCTGCTGGAGGCCGACCTGATGGAGCTGCAGGCCGAGTACGTGGCGCTGTTCGACAGGGGGCGCAGCACCTCGCTGCTGCTCTTCGAGCACGTCCACGGCGAGTCCCGCGATCGCGGCCAGGCGATGGTCGACCTGATGGCCGAATACAGCGCCGCAGGCTTCGAGCTCGATGCCCGTGAACTGCCCGACTACCTGCCGCTGTTCCTGGAGTACCTCTCGACCCGCCCGGAGGCCGACATCGGCCGCTGGCTGGGCGAGATTCGCCATATCCTGGCGCTGCTCGCCGCCCGACTGGAGGAGCGCGACGCCGACCATGCCCTGGTGCCGCTGGCGCTGCTGGCGCTGATCGGCGCCGAAGGGGACGTCGACGCCCACCGCGAGACGGTGAAGGAGGAGGCGCCCGATGACACCCCGGAAGCGCTGGACGAGGTGTGGGAGGAGGAAGCGGTGCGTTTCAGTGCCGCCTCGGACGAGGACTGCGCCCTGCAGTCCGCCGAGGGCCGTCGGCTCGCCGAGCGCAAGCAGGCCGTGCCCAGCGACCCCGTCAGGATCATGCCCAGCAGCGGGTCGACCGACCGCGCCGTGACCGATCGCTAAAGGAGAACCGTCATGTTTAGCGAATACCTGCAACACCTGATCTATGGCTACTACCCGTATCTGGCCGGCACGGTGTTCCTGGTCGGCAGCCTGCTGCGTTTCGACCATGGCCAGTACACCTGGAAGACCGGCTCCAGCCAGATGCTCTCGTCGAAGAACATGCGCCTGGCCAGCAACCTCTTCCATATCGGCATCATCGTGATCTTCTTCGGCCACCTGTTCGGCATGCTGACGCCGCACTGGGTCTATGCGCCCTTCCTGAGCGCCGGAACCAAGCAGGTGCTGGCGATCGTCATCGGCGGTATCGCCGGGGTGCTGTGCTTGGCCGGCGGTGCCATGCTGCTCTACCGTCGCCTGACCAACCCGCGTGTCAAGGCTTCGTCGAGCATGATGGATACCGCTATCCTCGGCTTGATCGTCTTGCAGGCCGGCTTGGGCGTGATCACCGTGTTCTTCTCGCTGGGCCACCTGGACGGCGCGATGATGCTGACCCTGGCGGGCTGGGCCCAGTCCATCGTCTTCTTCAGCGGCGGGGCGGCCGACTACATGGCCGAGGTCTCCTGGATCTACAAGGTGCATGTCTTCCTCGGCCTGACCATCATCCTGCTGTTTCCCTTCACCCGCCTGGTGCACGTCTGGAGCGTGCCCTTCGGCTACGTCACCCGCCGCTACCAGATCGTTCGCAAGCGGGGCTGAGGAGTTATCACCATGCAGAAGATCGATATCGAGATGATCCCGGGGGGCGCCGCCACGCCCCCGCCCATCCGGGTCGGCGAGGCCACCATCGCGGAGGCCGCCATCGCCGAGGAGATGCAGTACCATCCGGCGGACAGCGCCGGCACGGCCCAGCTCAAGGCGGCCCGCGCCCTGGTGGTGCGCGAGCTGCTGCGCCAGCGGGCGGCGGCCCTGTGCGTGGCCGAGGCCGCCGGCGAGGCGGTCGATGAGGCGGATGCCGCCATTGCCGAGCTGCTGGAGCGGGAGCTGGAGGTACCCGAGCCCGCCGAGGCGGACTGCCGCCGCTTCCACGCCGCCCATCCCGAGCGTTTCAGCGAGCCGACGCGGCTGCAGGTGCGCCACGTGCTGCTGGCCGCGGCGCCCGACGACGCCCCGGCCCGCGACGCCGGCTATCGCCTGGGCGAGAAGCTGATCCGTGAGCTGCAGGCAGTGCCCGAGCGCTTCACCGAGTTCGCCCAGCGCCACTCCGCCTGCCCCTCGAAGGAGGAGGGCGGCGCGCTGGGCTGGCTGGCCCCCGGCCAGACCGTGGCCGAGCTGGACCGTGCCCTGCAGCACCTGCCCGAGGGGCTCCACGATCGCCCGCTGGCCTCGCGCTACGGCTGGCACGTCGTCACCATCGATCAGCGCGTCGAGGGTCGCGAGCTGCCCTACGAGCAGGTCGCCGAACACGTCCGCCACAGCCTGCGCGAGCAGGCCACCCGCCGGGCCCTCCGCCACTACCTGCTGGCGCTGGAGGCCGAGATCGGGGTCGAGGGCATCGCGCTCGACGACGACAGCGCCAGTGCCCTGATGCAGTAGCCACATGAAGTAGACACATGAAAGGGGGCCGGCCTGGCCCCCTCGACGTATCCGACTCTCCTTTTCATGACGCCGCTCGCGCCGCGGGCGGCGAGGAGGACCCCATGGCCCACGTTCATGCCAATACTCCCTTCGCCCCGCTGGGCATCGCCGTGCTCACCGTCTCCGACACCCGCGGCTTCGACGAGGATGGCAGCGGCGACCTGCTCGCCGAGCGCCTCACCGAGGCCGGCCACGCCCTGGTGGAGCGGCGCATCGTACCCGACGACGTCTACCGCATCCGCGCAGTGGTCTCGGCCTGGGTGGTGCGCGAGGACATCCAGGTGATCCTGGTCAACGGCGGCACCGGCTTCACCGCCCGCGATACCACCCCCGAGGCGCTCTCGCCGCTGTTCGACAAGGCGGTCGACGGCTACGGCGAGCTGTTCCGCCAGCTCTCGCTGGAGACCATCGGCACCTCCACCATTCAGTCCCGGGCGGTGGCCGGGCTGATCGACCGCACCCTGGTGTTCGCCATGCCGGGCTCGCCCAAGGCGTGCGCCACCGCCTGGGACGGCATCCTGGCCGCCCAGCTCGATGCCCGCACCCGGCCCTGCAACTTCGTCGCCATGGTGCTGCCCGAGGCGAGCTGCTGTGCCTCCCGGCAGGAGAACGCCGACGAGGAGATGGCGGAAGGGGCCGGGGCATGAACTGCGGCTGCGCGGAGGTCGTCACGCCCGGCCTGCTGGACCTCTTCGATGCCCGCGCCCTGATGATGGCGTCCGGCGTGGCGGTGGCCGGCCGCGAGCGGGTCGCCCTGGCCGATGCCGCCGGCCGGGTGCTGGCCGAGGATGCCCGGGCCGCCCTCGACCTGCCCGGGGTCGACAACAGCGCCATGGACGGCTATGCCCTGCGTCGCGGTGAACTCGCCGCGAGCCCGGCCGGCCTGCCGGTGATGCTGCGCGTACCGGCCGGTGCCGGCGTGCTCAGGCTGCCCGAAGGGGGGTGTGCGCGCATCTTCACCGGCGCCCCGTTGCCGCTGGGCGCCGATGCCGTGGTGCCCCAGGAGCGGGTGAGCCTGGACGCCGCGGGGCGGGTGCATGTCGCGGGGGAACTGGCCGAGGGCGCCAATATCCGCCGCCGCGGCGAGGAGAGCCGCGCCGGTGACGTGGTGCTGGTCGCGGGCACCCGGCTGAACGCCGCGGCCATCGCCCTGCTGGCCAGCCAGGGCATCGATGCCGTAACGGTGCGCCGGCGGGTCCGCGTGGCTCTGGTCAGCACCGGTGACGAGCTGATCGAGCCCGGCCAGGCCTGGGTGCCCGGCCAGGTCTACAACAGCAACGGCGCCATGCTGCGTGCCCTGCTCGCCCAGCAGGGCTGCGAGATCCTCGATCTGGGCGTGGTTGCCGACACCGCAGCTGACCTGGGTCAATGTCTTGCCCGGGCGGGCGAACAGGCCGATCTGGTAGTGTGTACGGGTGGGGTCTCGGTGGGGGAGGAGGACCATGTGCGTCCGGTGCTGGAGCGCCTGGGTGGCGTTGCCTTCCATGGCGTGGCGATCAAGCCCGGCAAGCCCTTCGCCCTCGGCTGGCTCGGCCCCTCGCTGCGCGACGGCACCCCGCTGATCGGCCTGCCCGGCAACCCGGTGGCCTCGCTGGTAGGCTGGCAGTGGCTGGCACTGCCCTTCGTGCAGGGGCGCCAGGGGCGCACCCCGCCCGCGTTGCAGCGCTTCCCGGTCACCGCCGGCTTCTCCCGTCGGGCGCCGAAGGGCCGGCGAGAGCTGCTGCGGGTGGTGCTGGACTGGACCGGCGGCGCCCCCGTGGCACGCCTGGCCGGCGGGCAGGGCTCTCACATGCTTGGGGCCGCCAGCCAGGCCCATGGCTACCTGATCATCGATGCCGATACCCCTGTGGAGGAAGGCCATGTCTACGGATACTGCCCCGGTACCCAGTTCCTCGACTGAGCTGCTGTTCCGGCCCCGACAGCTGCGCGAGCTGGTGCGCGGGGTGCCCTGGCTGGGCGACCTCGACGACGACCAGCTCGAGGCCCTGCTGGAAGACACCGAGGTACGCACCCTCAAGACCCGCGAGTGGCTGTTCCGCCAGGATGCCCCGGCCGAGTGGCTCTACGTGGTGATCAGCGGGGCGGTGCGCCTGGTGCGCAGCGCCGGCGACGGTCGCCTGGCGACCATCCGCTGCGTGGAGCGCGGCGGCACCCTGGGCGAGCTGAGCATGGTGTCCAGCGCCGGGGTCTACCTCTACTCCGCCGAGGCCCTGCGCCGCACCCATGTGCTGACCATCCCCGCGGCGCGCTGTCGCGAGATCATGGACCGCCAGCCGGCCTGCCGGGCAGAGTTCATGAGCCGCCTGGCCCTGGAGCTCACCGAGCGCCTCGAGGACATGGCGCTGCTGACCCAGGCCGACGCCATGGCACGCCTGGTCAGCTACATCCTGCGCCAGCTGCCGGCGGGGCGCGCCAGGGGCCCCCGGGTGGTACGGCTGACCATTCCCAAGCGCTGGCTGGCCGCCCAGCTGGCCATGACCCCGGAGACCCTGTCGCGCCTGCTGGCCAGGCTGCGCGAGGAGGGGGTCATCAACATCGACCGCCAGCGCCTGGTGGTGCTCGACGAGCAGAAGCTGCGCGATTTCATGCTGAGCGACGACTGACCCCTGTGTCGCCATTCCTGGGAGGCCCCATGTCCCGACCCCGCAATACCCCCCGTCCCCTGGTCTACTCCTGTTCGGGCTGCTCCGACGTGGCCCAGCTCGCCAACCAGGTCGCCCTGCGCCTTGACCATGGCGGCGAGGCGGAGATGTCCTGCATCGCCGGGGTGGGCGGTGGCGTGCCCGGCCTGGTGCGCACCGCCCGCTCCGGGCGGCCCATCGTGGCCATCGACGGCTGCCAGATGCACTGTGCCCATCACTGCCTGGCCAATGCCGGCGTGGCGCCCACCGAGCATGTCAGGCTCTACGAGCAGGGCCTGAAGAAGCGCAAGGGGCGCCTCTACGACGAGCACACCGTGGCGAGCGTGACCGTTGGGGTGAGCGCGTTGATCGCGCGGTTGCCGATGGACTCCGCCGCCGGGGGCGAACCAGCCTGAGCCGTACCCGTCTGCGGCCTCCTACAGCGACTGACTGGAGCGTCTCGACGCCCCGGATCCCCGGCCCGGGGCTACCGCCGGGTGCTCTACCATGCCATGCGCGGCGCGGGCTTCAGCAACCTGCCCAGCGAGTGGTGGCACTACGACTTCGGCAACCAGCTGTGGGCCCACTACGGGGGGCACCCGCAGGCGCACTTCGGCCCGGCGCAGCTCGATACCATCGAGGAGCGCTGGAAGCGGCAGCTTGGCGACGGCTGAGGGGCGGCCCGGCTCTCCCGGGCCAGCAGGGGCGGGCTCGGGTATAGTGGCCCCCTCTCGTGACCCTGGAGACGTCGATGCTGCTGGAGAGCCTGTCGCCGCTGTCGGGCGGCATCAACCTGGTGCTGGTGCTGCTGTCGGTGTTCACCTCGGCCTTCACCGCCGCGGTGGGCGTCGGGGGTGGGGTGCTGATGATCATGGCGCTGGCCCAGGTGATGCCGGCGGCGGCGCTGATCCCTGTCCACGGCATGGTGCAGTTCGGCTCCAACGTCGGCCGCACGGCGCTGACCTGGCGCCATGTCGACCTCGCCATGCTCGCCGCCTTCCTGCCCGGCGTGGTGCTGGGGGCGCTGGCCGCCGCCTGGCTGCTGGTGCGCCTGCCGGCCGGGGTGCTGGAGCTCTGCATCGCCGCCTTCGTGCTCTTCACCTGCTGGGGGCCGGGGCTGCCGAAACGGGCGCTGGGGCGGGGAGGCGTGCTGGTCGCCGGCGCCGTCACCACCCTGCTCTCCAGCCTGGTGGGCGCCAGCGGCCCCATGGTGGCCGCCTTCATCAAGCAGAGCCAGTCCGGTCGGCTGGCCAAGGTGGCCACCTTCTCCGCCTGCATGCTGCTGCAGCACCTGACCAAGGCCTTCGTGTTCGGCGTGGCCGGCTTCGTCTTCCGGGACTGGCTGCCGCTGATGCTGGTGATGGTGGCGGCGGGCTTTATCGGCACCTGGCTGGGCCTGCGCCTGCTGCATCGCCTCTCTGAGCACCGCTTCGACACCCTCTTCAAGTGGGCCTTGACGCTGCTGGCGCTGCGCCTGGTGTGGCTCGGCGGGCAGCGGCTAGTGGCGGGGGGGTGACCGGGTGCAAGGTCGCGGATCAGGCGGCAAGGCGGGCCCGACGCCGCTGAACGGCCTCCCAGGCCTTCTCGTGGAAGAAGTAGGCGACGGTGTTGGCGGCGGGTTCGAGCAGCGCGATCATGCCGCCGAGTACCCAGCTGCCGGTGATCAGGTAGGTCACGCCGAAGGCCACGCAGAAGTGCACGACGGCGAAGGTGGCGGTCTTCTTCATGGCGAGGCTCCATGCCGTGGGCGGTTCATGCCTGCCAGACTAGGGGAGCCTTGCCCATCGAGTAACCTGATTTACCGTATGGTTACGATAGATTCGCGCAATCGAACGGGAGGGTCACCGCCGGGGCGAGGGGACGGGACGAGGTAATATGGCGAAAAATCGGCGGAAAGTCCGGCCCCTGCCCTGTACAGCGCGTCATAGACGGCCATAATGGCTAGGTGTATCGGTAACAAACCTCGAGGGAACGCGACATGGTGCCTATCACAATAATCAACCGGCGCCGGAGAGGGGGCATCTTCGTGCTGCTGGCCTGCCTGCTGCTGGCGACCACGGCCGTTCAGGCCAATCCCCGCTATGCCGGTATCGTCATCGATGCCGATAGCCAGGAGATCCTCTACGCCGAGAATGCCGACAAGCTGCGCTATCCGGCCTCGCTCACCAAGATGATGACACTCTACCTGATGTTCGAGGCCCTGGAGGAGGGCAGGCTGAGCCTGAGCCAGCCGCTACCGGTCTCCTCCTATGCCGCCTCCAAGCCGGCCTCCAAGCTCTATGTGAAGGCCGGCTCGACGATTCCCGTCGAGAAGGCCATCGAGGCGCTGGTTATCAAGTCGGCCAACGATGTGGCCGTGGTGGTGGCCGAGGCCCTGGGCGGCAGCGAGACGCACTTTGCCCGCATGATGACCGAGAAGGCGCGCGACCTGGGCATGCAGGACACCGTCTTCCGTAATCCCAACGGCCTGCC
Organism: Halomonas ventosae; assembly: GCF_004363555.1. GTDB lineage: Bacteria > Pseudomonadota > Gammaproteobacteria > Pseudomonadales > Halomonadaceae > Halomonas > Halomonas ventosae. The sequence goes on from NZ_SNZJ01000002.1 coordinate 151,191, forward strand.
CGATGCCGGCCAGGTTACCACAGCACGTGACATGGTGGTGCTCTCCCGGCACCTGATGCTCGACTTTCCCCAGTACTACCCCTACTTCTCGCGGTCGAGCTTCAGCTGGAAGGGCAAGACCATCACGGGGCACAACCGCCTGCTCAATAAGTATCCCGGTGCCGACGGCCTCAAGACCGGCTTCATCCGCGCCTCGGGCTTCAACGTCGCCACCTCGGCGGTGCGTGACGGCCGTCGCCTGCTCACCGTGGTGATGGGGGGCTTCACCGCCGCCTCGCGAGATGCGCACACCGCCGACCTGCTGGATCGTGGCTTCGTGCGTGCCTCGCTGGCCGATGGCCGCGGCTGGCTGGCCAGTGCCGATATCTCCGGTGGCCGGCTGATGCCGGGTGAGCCCCAGGCGCCGGGCCAGCCGGTCGGCGATCGGGTCCGCCTGGCCAGCCTCGGCGCACCTTCTCCCGGCGCCGCCTCGCCGCCCGAGGCCTCGGCCTTCCCGCCGGCCCCGGTGGAGACGCCGACGGCCACCGTGGAGGCCCCGCGGCCGGCGGTGGCTTCGCGGGTCGCCACCGTCGAGACACCGGCCGAAACCACGACGGCGAGCCTGGCGCAGGGCTCGGCCGACGACCCGATCCGCGAGCTGATGGCCAGCACCTCTGCATCGGCGGATCCCGGCCCGGACGTCTCCGTGCGGCGAGGGGGCTGGGGCGTTCAGGTCGGGGCCTTCAGCGATGCCGTCCATGCCCGCACCCTGGCCTCCCGCGCCGCCGACCAGCTGGCCAGTGAGCTGGCCGATGCCCGGGTCGCGGTGGCCGATGCCGACAAGGCCGGCGTCTATCGTGCACGCCTGGTGGACATGAACGAGGGCCAGGCCCATACCGCCTGCCGTCGCCTGGTGGCCCAGGGCATGGAGTGCATGGTGGTCCAGGCCAGCCTCTGAGGGCTTGCCCTCCGGCACGTCACCGACTAGCGTAGTGATCTCCACCCACCCCGCCGGCCCCAGGCCGGCGGGGTGGCTTTTTGGGTCTCGGCCAGGGGAGGGCAGTCGGCATGTCACCGTCGTTCAAGGGCATCGGCTTCATGTGCCTGGGCGTGCTCTGCCTGGCCATCGGCGACGCCATCGCCAAGTGGCTGGGCGAGGTGCACTCGCCGCTGCAGATCATCTTCTTCCGTACCCTGGTCTCGCTGCCGCTGATCGCGGCGCTGGCCCACTTCGGCGGCGGCCTGCGCAAGCTGCGCACGCGTCGCCCCGGAATCCACCTGCTGCGCGGGCTGATCTACACCGGCACCATGTTCTGCTTCGTGCTGGGCCTGACCCTGCTGCCGCTGGCCGAGGCCACCGCCATCGCCTTCGTGGCGCCGCTGTTCGTCACCCTGCTCTCGGTGCCGCTGCTGGGCGAGCGCATCGAGGGACCGGTGCTGGCGGCCTCGCTGGTGGGCTTCGCCGGGGTGCTGATCGTGGTGCGTCCCGGCGGAGAGGCCTTCGACCCCGGCGCCCTGGCGCTGATCGGGGCGGCGATCTTCTATGCGCTGATGATGATCACCGCACGGCGCTGGGGCGGCACCGAGCACCTCTGGGCGATGGTCTTCTACATGACCCTGGTGCCCTTCGTGGTGACCGCCATGGCGCTGCCTTGGGTGTGGCAGACGCCCCACCCCTGGCACTGGCTGGCCTTCGCGGGATCGGGCCTCTTCGGGGTGGGCGCCACGGCCTTCATCACCATGGCCTTCCGCCATGCCCCCGCGGCCATCGCCGCTCCCTTCGACTACACCGCCATGCTCTGGGCGGTGCTGCTGGGCTGGTGGTTCTGGGGCGAGATGCCGGACCTCTGGGTGTTCGTCGGCAGCGCCCTGATCATCGGCAGCGGCCTGGCGATCGCCTACCACGAGCGGCGCACCACCCTGAAGCGCCGGCCGACCTCCTGACGCATCAGTCCCGGGAGAGGAAGGCCCGCGCGGCGGCCTCGGGGTCGAGGGTGCCGCAGATCGCCGAGATCACCGCCAGCCCCTCGGCGCCGGCCTGGCGTGTCGCGGCCACGTGCTCGGCCTTGAGGCCGCCGATGGCCACGCTGGGCAGGGGGCTGGCGGCCACCAGGGCGGCCAGCCCCTCGAAGCCCAGCGGTGTGGCATGGTCGTGCTTGCTGGGGGTGGCGAACACCGGGCCCAGCCCCAGGTAGTCCAGCGCCTTGGGGTCGAGGCGGGCGAGCTGGTCATGGGTCTGGACCGAGAGCCCGAGGATCGCCTCCGGGCCGAGCGCCGCGCGGGCCCGGGCCACGTCGCCGTCGTCCTGGCCGATGTGCAGGCCGTCGGCGCCGGCGGCGAGCGCCACCTCCAGACGGTCATTGATGATCAGCGGCACGCCGCTGCCGGACAACGCGGCCTTGAGGTGGCGCGCCTGGTCGACCATCTCGGCATCAGAGGCGTGCTTGTCGCGCAGCTGCACCACCGTCACCCCGCCGCGCACCGCCGCCATCACGGTCTCCACCAGACCATCCGCAGCGCAGAGTCCGCGGTCGGTGACGAGATACAGGGAGAGGTCAAGGCGCATGGTCCACCTCCAGGCGGGCCCGTGCGGCCAGCGCCTCGCCATCCAGGTGATAGAGGGCATCGAGGAAGGCCACCGCGAAGCTGCCGGGGCCAACCGCCGCCTCGCCGGCCAGTTCCCCGGCCACGGCGTAGCAGGCCAGCGCCGCCACCGTCGCCTCGAAGGGGTCCTCGGCGCCGGCCAGGAAGGCCGCCACGACACCGGTCAGCGCGCAGCCGAGGGTGGTGACCCGCGGCATCAGCGGGTGGCCGCCCTCGAGGCGGGCGAGGCGCCGGCCATCGGTGACCAGGTCCACCTCGCCGGTCACCGCGACCACCCCATCCGTCTGGCGGGCCAGCCGGGTGGCGGCGTCGCGGGCCGCTTCGGCCGGGTCGGTGCTGTCCACGCCGCGTCCGCCGCCGGCCTGCCCCGCCAGGGCGATGATCTCCGAGGCGTTGCCACGGACCACGTCCGGGGCGAGCGCCAGCAGTCGCGCGCCGGTCTCGCGGCGATAGCGCGTGGCGCCCACCGCCACCGGGTCCAGCACCCAGGGCCGCCCCGTCTCCCCGGCGGCCAGGGCGGAGGCCTCCATGGCCTCGACCCAGTGGGGCGAGAGGGTGCCGATGTTGATCGTCAGGGCGCCGGCCAGCGCGGTGAACTCGGCGGCCTCCTCTCGGGCGTGGACCATGGCCGGCGAGGCGCCGATGGCGAGCAGCACGTTGGCCATGCTGTTCATGGCCACATGGTTGGTGATGTTGTGGACCAGCGGGCTGGTCTCGCGCACTCGGGCCAGGTGCGCGGCGGGATCGATGGCTAGCATGAGGCCTCCCCGGCGCGGGAGGTGCGGCGGCAGGGCCGGGGCCGCACGACTCCCTACGCCGGCATTATCCGGGTCAGGTTCCGAGGGTGCGTCTCAGCCGTGGCGATGTCGCCACGGCGCCCCTGTCGTCAGGCGTTCCACTATCCACGCCGGCCATGGCCCTGTAAAGCCAACGGGGTCAAGCGATATCCTCTCCGACCACGGCCGAGTGTTTCTGCTCCTGGTTCCATTTACCCTGTGGCTTGTCGAGGTATTGGAAGTGCTCGTTGGTGAAGCTGCCCTGGATACAGGCGTAGCGATAGAGCACCGTGTCCAGGCGGTGGACATCCAGCACCCGGTTGAAGACGCCGGGGCCTGTCATGTCGAAGACGCCCTTGATCGTATTTTCCTCGATATTGGTGCCGATCGCCTGGATGACCGCCTTCAGGTGCGGGCTGTTCGGGGCACTGGCGATGAAAAAGTTGTTGAGGGTGTCGCGCTTGGTGCGGATGAACAGTGACGATCGGTCGGGCCCGAGCAGGCGGCCTAACGGCCAGGTCAGGTGGGCGTCGATATCCAGATAGACACCGCCATGAGCCTGCAGTACCAGGACACGCCAGAAGTCTGCCTGGGCCGCACCGATTCGCAGTCGCGAGTAGTTCCTGAAGGTTTGTTCGGAATAGTGCTGCCTGATGAAGTCGGCTCGAGCTTCGGTGATCATGAAGCGATACTCGAAGCCGGGTGCCATGCAACGGTTGAACAGGTAGTTCAGGTAGACCGGCAGGGTCACGCGGTCGGTGAAGTTGGTCTGCCAGAGGATCCGGGGAATGGCGGCCGGGTGCCGGCTACGAATCCAGGGGCCGTCGCGGGTCGGTAGGGTAAAACGCTTGTCGGGAAAGGCGAAATGAAAGGCGTAACACGCAAGCTTGAGCAGGTTGGCAGCAAGCTTGATCAGACGGCTCGCCAACAATCTATGCAGTGGCTTCATGGGTGTGCCTGTAGTGTTGCGTTCGAGAGCGAAGTCCAGAGGCGTTCCACCGCGTGCCGCCACTGCCGCCACCGTCACCCGGATGAGGCGGCGATCCGGTGTCACTGGAGTATCTTGCTGCCTGGCCGTATGGCCATGGTATGCCGTGTCCTGTCGGGGCGCTTTCCCGCGCGGGCCGTCTACCGTGACACGGTACTGGTCGGTCTCAGGCCAGCAGATGCAGGCCTACCAAGGTAATCAGGCTGGCCAGCAGCAGGCTGTCGAGGCTCTCGCGGGCTTCCTCCTGCCGCCAGCGATCGGGGCGTAGCAGGGCCAGGGCTGCCAGGCCCATGGCAGCCAGTCCCAGCGGCAGCTCGATGGGCTCCCAGCCGGCGGCCAGCACGCCCAGCGCCAGTAGCGCCAGGGCTGCGAGCATCAGCGGCAGGATGGCACGGCTCTCGGTGGCGGGCGTGGTATCGAGTACTATCGTCGCGCTCCGGGTCATGGTGTTGCCTCGAGTTGTGGCGGTATCGACAGACACACATGACTGTGGCGTCCCTTCCTTAAGGAGTGCTTAAGGTTACATGACCAGAGTGTGACGGTGTCGGCAGCTTTCCCCCGCCCGACGGGCTGATCGTCGCGATTTCGCGTCGGCCCGTGCAGGACCGTGACCTTCGCATGCTCGCAACCCTTCTTCACCGCTGGCGCTGGCTGGGCGCCTGGACGCTGGCCATCGGCGGCGTGCTCGAGGGGCGCGAGGATGAATGCCGCATGAACGCGGCGTTAAGGCTGCTGAAAGCCGCACTGGCGTAAAACGGTTGTCGTCCATCGACCGAGGAGGAGGACGACATGAACTGGCTGGATTCCGATCACCGTTACGGGGCCGTCTCGCGGGCCATTCACTGGAGCATGGCCACGCTGCTGATCCTGATGCTGGGCACGGAGTGGCTGGCGGAGCTCGTCGGCATGAGCGAGCGTGAGGCGATGGCGCTGCACAAGAGCGTCGGGCTGCTGCTGCTGGGCCTGCTGGTCTTCCGGCTGGCTTGGCGCCGGGTCAACCGTGGGCGCCTGGAGGCTCCCGAACACTGGAAAGTGGCTTCCCGCCTGGGGCATTGGGCGCTCTACGGCATGATGGTGCTGATCCCCGCCACCGGTCTGCTGGCGGCCATGGGCAGCGGGCACGGCGTGGAGTTCTTCGGCCTGCCACTGATCTCGCCGGGAGCGGAGATCGAGTGGCTGGAGGATGCCACCGAGGAGACCCATGAGGTGACGGCCAACCTGCTGTGGCTGCTGATCGCCGGACACGTGGTTGCCGTACTGGCCCATCAGCTCTGGCTACACGACAGGACATTGAAGCGCATGGCCTGAGCAGCGGGACGAGGAGAACCCCGAACCCGGCGAACCCGATATCCACAGGGCGCGCCGGGGCCGCTGCCGATGGGCTCAGTCACGGGCCGCACTCGTATCCGATTTGCGCCCGTCGAGCCAGCGCAGGGCCACCTTCCGGGCATGCATCAGCTCCCGGCACCAGGTCAGCCGTCCGGCCGTGCGGCGGATCCCCGCGCGGCGCAGCGTGACGAGGATCCGTGCCGGCAGGCCGACCAGCACCAGGGCGACCCCCTGGTGGTGCATCTCGTCGATCAGGGTCTTGAGGGCCACGATGGCGGTGCCATCCATGCTCGGCACGTCATGCATGTCGAGGATGACGACCCGCACCTTCGGGTCCACCAGGTGCAGCGAGACGAGCGCCTTCTCCGCGGCGCCGAAGAACAGCGGCCCATTGATGTCGTAGAGGGCGACCTCGCCGGGCAGCGAGTCGAGGCTGGCATGGGACCCGTTGTCGACGCGCTGGGTCTGGGTCAGCAGCGACATGCGCCGGATGAACAGCGCGGCGGCCAGCCCCATGCCCACCGCCACCGCCAGCACCATGTCGAAGAGCACGGTCAGGACGAAGCAGGTCACCAGGATGGCCACGTCCCCCGCCGGGGCCGAGCGCAGGGTGTGCAGGAGGTGGCGGGCCTCGCTCATGTTCCAGGCGACGATGAACAGCAGCGCCGCCAGCGCGGCCATCGGTACCAGCCCCAGCAGGCCCGCCAGGGCCACCACCGCCAGCAGCACCACCAGCGCATGCACCACCGCCGCGATCGGCGAACGGGCACCGCTGCGGATGTTGGTGGCGGTCCGGGCAATGGCGGCCGTGGCGGTGATGCCGCCGAACAGCGGCGCGACGATATTGCCCAGCCCCTGGCCGATCAGCTCGGCGTTGGGGTCGTGCCGGGTCCGGGTCAAGCCGTCGGAGACCACCGCGCAGAGCAGCGACTCGATCGCCCCCAGCATGGCGATGGCGAAGGCGGGACCCAGCAGGGCACGAAACAGGGCGAAATCCACCACCAGCGGCTCGCCATCCGCGCCGGGCAGTCGCCAGGGCGCCACGAAGCTCGGCGCGATGGGGGGAATGCCGCTGCCCGTCTCGCCCTGCGCCTCCCAGGTGAAGCGCGAGGCGATGGTCTCCACCAGGTTCCCCGTGCTCGGGTCCCCGATCCCGTGGTTGACCGCATAGGCCGCCAGCGCGCCGACCACCAGCCCGACCAGGGGCGCCGGAATCGGCAGATGCAGGCGTGGCCAGAGCAGCATGATGCCCAGGGTGAAGGCCCCTATCCCCAGCTCCAGCGGCTCCAGGCTCGGCAGCGAGACGGCGATCCGTCCCAGGTTCTCGACGAAGTGCTCGCCCAGCTGGCCGACCTCGAGTCCCAGAAAGTCGGGCACCTGGAGGACCGCGATCACCACCGCGATCCCCGCCGTGAAGCCGAGCACCACCGGATAGGGCACGTACTGGATGAGGCGCCCCATGCCGGTGAGGCCCAGCGCCACCAGGATCAGGCCGGCCATCATCGAGGCGATCAGCAGGCCGCCCAAGCCGTACTGCTGGACGATGGGGAAGAGGATGACGACGAAGGCCGCCGTCGGCCCCGAGACATTGAAGCGCGAGCCGCCGGTCAGCGCGATGATGGCGCCGGCAACGATCGCCGTGTAGAGCCCGTGCTGCGGAGGCACGCCCGTGGCGATGGCCAGGGCCATGGAGAGCGGCACGGCCACGGTGCCGATGGTCAGGCCGGCCAGCACGTCGCGGCGCAGGTCGTCCAGCCCATAGCCGTCTCGCCAGGCCGCGCGAAGGCCGGTGGCGATGCCGGGAAGTCGCGGGGACGGTCGGTGGCGTGCCATTGCGCGGGGGCTCCTTGTTGCGGGGTCTCCCGCCGCCGGGATGGGCCGCTGGCCGCATCCACTCTGGGCGGTGATCCGGTTGTTTATGTGAATGACATTAACATGCCGTTAGTATTGTCGACAAATGGGCCCCCGCCATTGCCTCGGGTGACGGCGAGAATTAACATTTGATGATAATGTTTTCGGAGAATCACGATGGAGAAGAAGACGGCACGCCTGACCCTGCTGATCGACCCGCACAAGAAGCGGGCCTTCGAGCAGCTCTGTGCGGCCCAGGACCTGACCCCCTCCCAGGTGGTGCGACAGCTGATTCGCGACTACCTGCGCGACCATGACGTGGAGTACGAGACTCGCCCCGACCTGGCCAGCCGGGACGCGCCGGGGCGGGAGTGAGGTCCCATCCCGGTCGAGAGGGTGGCAGCGGCGGTGGGGGGCCGGCAGGACTGACGCCGCCTGGCGGGGGGCGGTCAGCCCGAAGGGTGCGTGCGCGGCAGCACGACCTCCACCCTGAGCCCGCCGCCCGGGGCCTCGTCGAACCGCAGATGGCCGCTGTGGCGCTGCAGCAGCCGGTCGACGATGGAGAGCCCCAGGCCGGCGCCGGCCCCCGGGCCGGCTCGGTGGAAGCGCTCGAGGACCTGGGGGCGTTGCGCCGGTGGGATGCCGGGGCCCTGGTCGTCGATCGTCAGGGTCAGGGCGTCGGTTCCGGCCGCCAGCCCGACGGTGACGGTGCCGCCCTCGGGGGAGTGCTGCAGGGCATTGCCGGCCAGGTTCTGGATCAGGGTGTCGAGGGTCCCGGGTTCGACCGCGAGCGCCCAGTCGGCGCCCTCGTCGGCCTCCAGCTGCAGCTCGATGCCGCGTTCGGCGGCCAGGGGCGAGAGCTTGGCCAGCGCCTCGCGCACCTCGGCCAGCAGGTCGGCGGGCTGGCCGGCCAGCGGTGTCTCCTCCTCCGGGTCCAGGCGGGCCAGGGCGAGCAGCTGGGTGACCAGGCGAGTACTCCGAGCCACGCCGTCACGCAGCTTGTCCAGCGCCTCGCGGCGGTCCGCCGGGTCCTCCGCGGCCAGCGCGTTCTGGGCATGCAGGTCGAGCACCGCCAGCGGCGTGCGCAACTCGTGGGCGGCGTCGGCGATGAAGCGCTTCTCGCGGACCCGCAGCGCACGGATGCGCTCGAGCAGGCGGTTCAGGGCGCCGGCGATGGTCTCCAGCTCCCGCGGCAGCGGGTGGAGGATCAAGGGCTGCAGGGTGTGGGGGTCGCGTCGGCGGATCTGCTCGGCCATCCGCGACAGCGGCCTCAGCCCCCAGCCGATTGCCCACCACAGCAGCAGGGCCAGCACTGGGAGTCCCAGCAGGTCGGGCATCAGGGTGCGCAGGGCGATCAGGGTCACCAGCTCCCCGCGCACGTCCTCGCGCTCGCCCACCATCACGCGCCGCCCCTCGCCGGGCGTGCTCAGCGCATAGACCCGCCAGTCATGATCCTCCAGGCGGGTGTCCTCGTAGCCCTCCCTGAGCGCGGTCAGCGGCTTCTGCGGCGCGCTGGCCGAGCGCAGCAGCAGCCGGTCGCCCTCCCACAGCTGGAAGGCGAGCTTGCTCTCGTAGCGGTGGCCGGCGATGCGCTGGTCGGCCTGCTCGGCGCGCTGCAGGGAGGCCTCCAGGCTGGCCAGCAGCGCCTCGCGCTGCTCGGCGGCCAGCGGGGCGCGCATCAGCCCCTCCAGCAGCCGGGCGTTCTGGGCCAGGTTGGCATCGAACAGCTCCTCCACCTCGTGGGCGGCGTCGCGGTAGCTGGTCAGGCCGATCACCAGCATGCTCAGGCCGAAGACCAGCAGCACCACGCCGAGGGTGCGTCGACGGATCGACATCAGCCTCTTCCGTCCGGCACGGGGCTGTCCAGCACATAGCCGATGCCGCGCAGGGTGCGGATCAGCTCGGGGAAGAACTTGCGGCGCAGGTGGTGCACGTGCACCTCGATGGCATTGCTCTCCACCTCCTCGTCCCAGCCGTAGACCAGCCGGGTCAGGGTGTCGCGGGTGAACACCCGGCCCGGATGGGCGAGGAACTCCTGGAGCAGGGTGAACTCGCGTCGCGAGAGCGACACCGGCTCGCCGCGAAAGCTGACGCTGTGGGTGGCGGGATCGAGGCGGATGCCGCGGGCCTCCAGCACGCTGCTGGCCTGCCCCTGGCTGCGGCGCAGCAGGGCCCTCAGCCGGGCCTTGAGCTCCGCGACCTGGAAGGGCTTGACCAGGTAGTCGTCGGCGCCGGCGTCCAGGCCGGCGATGCGGTCGTCGATGCCGTCCCGGGCGGTCAGCACCAGCACCGGCACGCGGTTGCCGCGGCGGCGTGTCGCCTCCAGCACCCGCATGCCGTCGAGCCCGGGGAGGCCGAGGTCGAGGATCACCGCATCGAAGGGCTCGTTGCCCTTGAGGGCAGCCAGGGCCTGCCGGCCATCGGCCAGCAGGTCCACGGTGTAGTGCTCGGGCTTGAGCGCCAGGCGGATGCCCGCCGCCAGGCTGGGGTCGTCCTCTACCAGCAGGATGCGCATGGGGGGCGGGTCACTCCTTCAGTTGGGCCAGCAGGCGGCGCACCTCCTCGCGGCGCCCGGCATCGGCGAGCTCCCGGCCGGGGCGGGGCGGTGCCTGCAGCGCCTTCTCCAGGGCCTGGCGCGCCTCGCCGTCGCGGCCCTGCTCGTGCAGATAGTCGCCCCAGAAGTAGAGACTGTCGAGCCCGTCGGGGTTGATCGAGAGGGCCCGCTGCAGATGCCACTCCGCCTTGTCGTCGTCGCCGAAGGCCACCGGCCAGCCGGGAACCTGGTAGTAGAGGGCGCCGAGGCTGGTGTAGGCCGAGCCGTCCAGGGCCAGGGGGTCGAGCGCCAGGGCGGTCTCCAGCTCGGCACGGGCCTGCTTGACCAGCTTCAGGGCACCCAGTCCCCCGCTGGCGCCGGCCTGGGTGGAGCGCACGATGCCGGCCCAGAGGTGCAGCTCGGCCGCATCGGGGTGGGCCTCGACCAGCCGGTCGGCCTCGGCGGCCAGGGCGGCATAGGCATCCGCCTGCTGTTTCTCGGGCAGTTCGTAGCGGATCTCGGCCCAGCGCTGCTGCAGCCGGGCGAGCGGCTCGGCGATCCCGGCCTCCATGGCCAGCAGCCCGGTTGCCGGCAGGCAGACCAGGGCGGTGGCCAGCAGGGCCGCGGCAAGGCGACCTCGCCTGGTCGGCTTCTTGCTGTGGTGTCGTGTCATGGCGGGATTCCTCTTGTCGGGAAGCGTCAGGGCGTGTCGTGGGGGGCGGCGTCGCCGGGGGTGGCGACGAAGCGGCGGATGATGGGCAGCTGGCGTGCCAGGGCCCGGTCGACCAGCCTCGGTAGCAGGCTGTTGAGCCGGGTAAAGAGCCGCTCCGGGCGGCCCAGCTGGGTCTCCTCGCGGCCACGCTCGATGGCGCGGCGCACCGACGAGGCGACCCGGGCGGGGGTGTCCATGGCGTTGCCGAGCGCCTGGTTCATTGCCTCCACCTCGGGGGCATTCATGGCGGTGCGGGTGGCCCGGGGGGCGACGTGCAGCACTCGCACGCGGGTATCGGCGAGCTCCCGGCGCAGGGCCTGGCTGAAGCCGCGCAGGGCAAACTTGGTCGCGCAGTAGCCGACCTGGCCGGGGTAGCCGATGGTGCCGAAGGTCGAGCCCATGTTGACCACCCAGCCATGCCGTGTCGCCAGCAGCATCGGCATCAGTGCCCGGGTCAGCTGCAGGGTGGCGGTGAGGTTGAGAGTGACCAGGCGCTCGAGTTCCTCGTCGCTGCAGGACTCGAACAGCCCCACCCGGTTCACCCCGGCGGCATTGACCAGCATGTTGCAGCCTGCCGCGGCGGCGGCCTCGGCCAGCGCGGCTCGGTCCCCGGGGCGGGTCAGGTCGGCGGCCAGGGCCGTCACCTGGCCCGGGTGGCGGGCGACGAGGGCCTCGAGGGCCTCGTTGCGACGCCCCGTGACCAGCAGTGTCGCGCCCGCGGCGGCGAACTCGTCCACCAGGGCCTGGCCGATGCCGCCGCTGGCGCCGGTCAGCAGGATCCGCTGTGCGGGCCAGCCCCCCTCCGGCAGGGTGGGGCCGCGAGACCAGCCGTCAGGCCAGCGCATCGGAGAGCTCCCGGGTGGCGCTGCCACCGGCACAGCGGGCCTCGACGCCGCGGAACATGGCGCCGTAGAGGCGATAGACCGTCTTCGCGGTGTCGATCACCGCCGCCAGGTCGTCGGCCTCCAGCCGGTTCACCAGTCCCTCGAAGAAGGCCAGATGGCCGATGTCCAGGCTGCCGTGGGAGGTCAGGTAGCGCACCGCCTCGTCGGGCAGGCCGAGGCTCGCCTGCATCCGCTCGGCGGCCTGGGTGGCCAGCGCCGTGCTGGTGCCCTCGAGTACCTGGACCATGCCGAAGAAGGCCACCGGGTTGCCGTGGGTGATCTCGTCGCGCACCGCCGCCACCATCAGCCGGGTGGCGGGGTCCGCCGGCCGTGCGGCGGCCGCCTCGGGGTCGCCGGCGGCGGCGCGGATGTCATCGAGGATCCACTGCTCGTGACCATGCTCCTCCTCGATGTACTCCACCAGGGCGTCGCGCAGCCAGCCCAGCCGGTCCGGCAGGCGGGCGCCGCAGGCCATCATCAGCGGCACCGTGAAGCGCACGTGGTGATAGGCCTGGCCGAGAAAGGCCAGGTACTCGCGGTGGCTCACCTCGCCGGCCAGGGCGCGGGTCAGCAGCGGCGTGGAAAGCAGCCAGTCGCGCTCGGCGCGGGTGGCGGCCTGGAGGTGCTGGTAGGGGGTCATGGGGTCACTCCTTGCGCGGGATGGGGCCGGCTGGCGAGGAGCCAGTCGCGGTAGCGGCCATGGATGGCGTCGCGTCGCAGGCGGCCGTTGGCCGTCAGCTGGTGGTTCTGCGGGGTGAAGGGCGCGCAGCGGCGCCACTCCTGAACCCGGGCATAGTCGGGCAGGTCGGCATTGGCCTCGGCCACCGCGGCGGCCAGTCGGGCATCGTCGAGGTCGGACGAGGCGGGCACGATCAGTGCCCGGTTGGCGGACAGCGCCTCGCCATGAACCAGTGCCTGGGCGATGGCCGGCCGGGCGCAGAGCTCGCCCTCCACCCACTGGGGGTCGACGTTGCGGCCGTAGGCGGTGATGAAGACTTCGCGGCGGCGGCCGTCGAGCGCCAGGGCCTCGCCGGCCCAGTGGCCCAGGTCGCCGCTGGGGTACCAGTCGCCGGCGGCTGGTTCGCCCAGGTAGCCGAGCATGGTCGCCCCCCGGACCTGCACCTCGCCGTCGGTGGCCAGGCGGACCCGGGCATGGGGCAGCGGCCGGCCCACGCCACGGGCGGGCTCGCCGGGCCGGTTGAGGCACACCACCGAGGCGCACTCCGAGAGCCCGTAGCCCTCGAAGACCGGCCAGCCGCCGGCCCATGCACTCTCGAGCAGCGTGGCAGCCACCCGGGCGCCGCCCACGGCGACGAAGCGCAAGCTCTCCGGGGCCTCGGGGCTCGCCGTTACCAGGGCCTGGAGCAGCTGGGGCACCAGGATCAGGCTGTGGGGGCGGAAGGCCTCGATGGCCGCCAGGGCCCGGCGAGGGTCGAAGCCGCTCGCCCCCTGCCAGCCCAGCTCGGCGGCCGCCGGCAGGCAGGCGGTGGCGCCCAGCCACAGCGGGACGTAGAGGCCGCCGATGTTCTCGAGCAGGGTGGCCAGCGGCAGCATCGCCAGGTGGCGTTCGATACCGAGCGGTTCGACCACCGTGGCGAGGCTCTCGGCCACCGTCAGCGGGGCGAGGCTGTCGAGGCAGACGCCCTGGGGGGTGCCGCTGGTCCCGGAGGTGAAGGTGATGCGGGTGGTGCCGGCATGCAGCACCGGAGGCGAGGCCACCCGCCGGGTGGCGATGGCCGGGTCCCGCTTGGCCGAGAAGCCGAGCGCCTCGGCGCCGGGGCCGATCCAGGCGTCCAGGCCGGCGCTTGCCACCAGGTGGCGGCGCTGGGCGTCGCTGAAGAAGGCGGGCACCGGCACCGCGACCCGTCCGTCCCGCAGCAGCGCCAGGTCCCACAGCGCCCAGTCGATGCCGTTGTCCAGGGCCAGGGCGACCCGCTCTGCGCCGGCCGCGGCCAGGCGTTGCCGTCGGGCCTCGACCTCAGCTGGCAGCGCGGCGAAGGTGACTCGGCGGTGGCCGTCGTCCAGGGCCGGGCGCCCGGGGCCGTCGGCGGCGTGGCGGGCCAGCCGCGCGAGGAGGGCCTCAGGCGAGCCGGTCATCGGTCACCTCCGCGGGCTGTGCCAGCGGCAGCAGGCCGCGGTCGATGAGGTCCCGATGGGCCCGGCGCAGGTCGCCGGCCATCACCCAGGGGTGGCGGTCGTAGTAGCGCCCCCACTCGGCCTGGCCGGCCCCCAGGCGGGCCGGGTCGGCGGGCATAAGGGGGTGGAGCTGGAGCCCCAGCCGGCGGATGCCGTTGTGGACCTCGGGCGTGGCGGTGAATAGCAGCCAGGCGATGCCCTCCGCCGCCAGCTGCTCCACCAGGTGGAGGTAGAGCGGACGCTGCAGGCCCGGCCGCCGGCTCGCCAGGTTGCCGATCTCGGCGATTTCGTCGCGGGACGTCGCTCGGCCGAGGCGGCGGGAGAGGAAGGCCTCGGCGCTGTCGTCCAGGTAGTGCTCCTGGAACAGCGGCCCCCCGGTGGCGGCGCGCATGCCCACCGCCGCCACGGAAGTGTCGGCCTGCCAGAGCCCGAACAGGCGCGGCAGGAAGTGGCTGATGCGGGCACCGTGCTCGGCAGCGAAGCGGCGGCGCACGAGCTGTTCCAGGCGGCGTCGCTCACGCCAGTGGTGGGCCTCGCGCCAGGCCAGCGGTGACGGGCACAGGCCCATCGGCGGCTGCCGGCAAGGCGTGGGGGAGGGCAGGGGGTCTGAGCATCGCATCGGGGCGTCTCCATGACGTTTCACCGATACTCTGGCCCTTGCAACTTAACGCCCGCTTAAGGCAGCAACAGAGGCGTCGTCCCCGCCGGGTCAGGCGCGGATATAGGCCCAGCCCTCGGCCTGCCGCTCGGCCAGGGTGACCACCGCCGCCTCCACCTCGGCCAGTCCCCGGGGGTTTTCGAGCCCCTGGCCGGCCAGGGAATTGCGGCACAGTCGCAGCAGGGGGTCGGTCTCGTCGGGGGTCGCCAGGGCCGCGGCCACCGCCCCCGCGTTGGCCACTATCAGCACCTCGGCATCGGGCCGGGCCTTGCTCAGGTTGTGGGCGTTGCGGCGGGCCCGGGCGAGGGCCTCGGCGGTGGGAGCGTGCAGCAGGACGCGTAGCGTGGCCATGTGACCTCCGGGGTCTCGATGGTGAGGGAAAGACGCGTCAGTGGGCGGCGCCGATATGGCGCTCCACGGCCTGCAGGCAGTCGGCGAAGCCCGGGTGGTCGCGGCGGTCGTCCAGCGGCAGCGGGATGTCCAGGGTCTCCACCACCCCCGCCGGCTGGCCTGCTGCCTGGCCGCCCAGCACCATCACCCGGTCGGCGAGCAGCACGGCCTCCTCGATGTCGTGGGTGACGAAGACGATGGCGGCCTCGGTACGCCGGCGCAGGTCGACCAGCTCCTGCTGGAGGCGGCGCCGGGTGATGGCGTCCAGCGCCGAGAAGGGCTCGTCCATGAACAGCACCCGCGGGCGCACGGCCAGGGCCCGGGCGATGCCCACCCGCTGCTGCTGGCCACCCGAGAGTGTATGCGGCCAGCGCTCGGCGAGCTCCTCCAGCCCCACCAGCGCCAGGGGCTCCAGGGCCCGCCGTCGTCGCTCGGCCCGTGAGAGGGCCAGCCCCTCCAGGCCCAGTTCCACGTTGGCACGCACGCGACGCCAGGGGAAGAGGCGCGGCGCCTGGAAGACCATCGACCAGGCCCGGGTGTCGCGGGCCCTGCCCTCGGGAATCTCGACCGTGCCCTCCTGGGGGGCGAGCAGGCCGGCCAGGGCGCGCAGCAGGGTCGACTTGCCGACCCCCGAGGCGCCCACCACGGCGACGAACTCCCGGGGGTGGAGGTCGAGGTCGACGCCGGCGAGCACCGGCGTGCCGCCGAAGCCCAGCCGGATGCCGCGCGCGCTCAGCACCGGGGGCAGGGTCGTCTGGGAGGCGGTCATGGCTGCCACCTGAGCAGTCGGCGCTGCAGGGTCATGAACAAGAAGTCGAAGGCGGCATAGAGTCCGGCGATGGTCAGCATGTAGACCACCACGATGTCGGTGGCGAGCAGGCTGGAGGCCTCCATCATGCGCTGGCCGATGCCCGGGATACCGAACAGCTCGGCGGCCACCACCGTCATCCAGCCCTGGCCCAGGCCAGCGCGCAGCCCGCCGAGGATGCCCGGGGCCGCCGCCGGCAGGCTCACCTTGGCCAGCCGCGCCAGGAAGCCGCCCTGGCCGAAGGCCCGGGCGACCTCGTCATAGCCCGGGTCCACCGAGCGCACCGCGCTGTAGCTGGCGAAGTAGTTGATCCAGAACACACCGATGCTGATGATGAAGGCCGCCGCCGAGGGGTTGATGCCGAACCAGATGATGGCAAAGGGGATCCAAGCTAGCGGCGGAATGGGGCGCAGCAGCCGGGCCAGCCAGGCGTGCAGGGCGTCGACGGCCGGTAGCAGCGCCGCCGACACCCCCACGGTGATGCCCAGCAGCGAGCCCAGTAGCAGCCCCACGCTGTAGTGGGCGAGACTCGCCGTTACCACTTCGAGCCAGATGCCGTCGGCGATCTCGGCGGCCAGGACGCCGGGAATCGTCGAGGGCAGCGGCACCAGGCTGCCGGGCAGCAGGCCGCTGCGCAGGGCCAGTTCCCAGAACAGCAGGAAGGCGGCCAAGCCCAAGGCGCCGAGCAGGCTGCGGCGATGGCGCGACAGGACCGGTGTCATGATCCTGCCTGCTCCTCGGCCACCGCATCGTAGAGGTCGGTGTCGAACAGCGCGTCCAGGTCGACGCGCTTCCTGAGCGTGCCCTGGGCGGCCTGGAAGTCATGCATGGTGCGGGTGGCCTCAAGGATGGCATGGGGGTCGGCGAGGTAGTTCGAAGAGGGAGAGCGCAGGGCTGCCTCCACGGTATCGAGCCCGATCAGGCGCTTGCCGACGAACTCGCGGACGTGGGGCGCGGCCCGCTCGGGTTCCTCGACCAGTACCTCGGTGGCGCGCAGGTGCAGGGCCATCAGCGCACGCATCGCCTCCGGATGGTCCGCCAGCGCGCTCTCGCGGGCCGCCAGCACGGCCCCGGGCTGGCCCGGCAGCATCTCGTCGGCCCGGGCCACGACCCGGGCGCTGTCGTCGCGCTCCTGTACGGTGGTGAGGATCGGCTCGAGGATCGAGGCGGCATCCACCGCCCCGGCCAGCAGCGCCTGCTGGACCCGGTCGGCGCCCATGGCGACGATATCCACGGCCTCCTCGCCCACGGCCAGCTGTTCGACCAGCCAGTAGCGCAGCACGGTGTCGGGTACCGAGCCGCGGGGGAAGGTGGCGATCTGCGGCTTGCGGCCCTGCTCCTCGGTGAAGCGGGCGATGGCCTCGGCCGGATCCGCGACGCGGGCGAAGGTATCGGCCAGCTCGCCGCGGGCAACCAGGCCGATCTGCTCGCGGATGCTCGCCGCCAGCACCTTGATCGGCACGCCATTGGCGCGGGCGACCATGGCCGGCCCGATGCCGAAGTACATGACGTCGAGCTCGCCGGAGGCCAATGCCTGGACCATGGCTGGGCCGCTGGAGAAGCGGGTCAGCTCGAGTTCGAGGCCGGCATCGGACGTCCAGCCCTCGCCCTCCATCACGAACAGCTGGGCGACCGGCAGGATCGGCATGTAACCCACCTCGAGGCGGGTGGGGTCATCGGCCTGGGCCGGGCCGGCGGCGATCAGCAGGGCCACCAGCGGGGCCAGCAGGCGGGGGACGCGGGACATGGGCTCTCTCCGGGCGTGAATCACGACCCTTCATCCTAGTGCTTCGACCCCTTATGACGTAAATGTTTGCATAAAATAATTTTTTATACACATATGTTATTAGTTGCGCCCCGGGCGCTGACAGGAGGAGGCAGGCCTGGTGGGGCGGTTCGGCCGTGGCGTCAGGGCGCGGGCGCGGCGGCACCCAGGAAGCGCTCCTGCCAGTAGTCCAGCGCCAGGGTGGTGGTGGTGACCCGGCGACCCCGCCCCGGGGCGTGGATCATCTCGCCGTCGCCCAGGTAGATGCCCACGTGGCTTGCCTTGCGCCCCCCCGCGGTGGCGAAGAACAGCAGGTCGCCGGGGCGCGCCTCGTCAACCCGCGGCAGGGCCTCGAACTGCTGCCGGGAGGTGCGGGGCACGCGTATGCCGGCCCGTGAGTAGGCCCGCTGCACCAGCCCGGAGCAGTCCATGCCGCGCTCGGTGGTGCCGCCCAGGCGATAGGGGGTGCCCAAAGCGCGCCTGGCCTCGGCGAGGATCAGCGCCCGGTCGATGGAGAGCTCCCCCGGCGCGTCGCGAGTGGCGAGCTCGCGCCCCGCGCAGCCTGCCAGCAGGACGGCCAGCAGCAGCATGACCAGCATGCGGATGCTGGCCATCGGCAGGACACGGCCGGTCGCAGGACGGGGCAGGGCAGGGGTCGCGGGCATCTCCGGGTCACTCTCGGGCGGTCATGCCGTCAGCCTACCCCTTGGCTTGCATCAGCGAAAGGCGATGCGCGTGCCGCTGGCGAGCATCTCGTCCGGCGAGAGGGCGTGGCCCGGCACGCCGATCATCTCGTCGCCGCACTGGTCGCCCCAGGTCAGCACGCCATGGGTCAGGCCGATGCCGCCGAGCAGGTCGCGGATCTCGCCGGTGCCGAGGAAGGTGCGAGTAAGGCCCTGGCTGTCGGAGAGCTCCGAGACGTCGTTGGCGTGGTGGAAACGCACCGTGTAGATGCCATCCATCGACTCGACCTCGACGATCGGCGTGAGGCCATGGGCGACGGCATTGGCGATCTGCTTCAGGGTGACATGGTCACCCAGTTGATAGGCCGGGATGGACATGGGGCTGCCTCGTGAGGGGTCATGGATGTACAACTAGTGTAGAAGGTGGTTCGCCCATATCAAGCGCGTTTCTCGCTTGTGGCGATCGACGGTGCGGCGGCGAATGCAACATATGTATATGACTTATAAAGAGAGTGGCGGCCCCTGGTGCCGGGTGGGCTCCACCCGAGGGGGTGGAAAAGCGTGCCGGCCGCCCTCAAGTTCTTGACTCATCGACCATCCACCCTTGCGAGAAGGAGTCCCCATGAGCTTCCAGGGAGAGCAGCACCCCGGCGTCCAGGCGCCCACCGCGGATAGCGAGGGCTTTCGCCTCAACCACACCATGCTGCGGGTCAAGGACCCGGAGAAGGCGCTGGCCTTCTATACCCGGGTCTTCGGCATGCGAGTACTGCGTCGGCTCGACTTCGAGGAGATGCAGTTCTCGCTCTACTTCCTGGCGCGGCCGGAACCCGGCGAGCGCGTCCCGGAGGAGACCGGCGAGCGCACCGTCTGGACCTTCAGCCAGCGCGGGGTGCTCGAGCTGACCCACAACTGGGGCACCGAGGAGCAGCAGGACTTCGCCTACCACGACGGCAATGCCGAGCCCCAGGGCTTCGGGCATATCTGCTTCAGCGTGCCGGACCTCGAGGCCGCCCAGGCCTGGTTCGACGCCAACGACGTCACCTTCGTCAAGCGCGGCGACCAGGGCAAGATGAAGGACGTGGTCTTCGTCAAGGACGCCGACGGCTACTGGATCGAGGTCGTGCAGGCCGACCGTCTCGGCCAGATGGGCGACTGACCCCTCTCCGTGCTGCCAGCGGGGCGGCCTTTGCCTTAAACGGCGCTGGGGGATAAGGTCTTGGCCATGTTCGTTCATGGCATGACCTGCCAAGGAGACCCGATGAAAGCGCTGAACCGTCCCGTGACCCTGGCCCTGGCCGGTGCCCTGCTGGCCGCTCCGCTGGCCTGGAGCTCCGTTGCCCTGGCCGAGGAGCCCGAGCAGGTGCGCTTCTCCGTGCCCGCCTGGCCCGGCGTGACCGTCAAGACCGCCCTGGCCGCCCAGCTGCTGGATGCCCTGGGCTACCAGACCCGCCAGCAGGAGCTCGGCTCCACCATCACCTACGAGGCCCTCACCCAGCGCGAGCTGGATGCCTTCCTCGCCGCCTGGCTGCCCGCCCAGCAGTCGATGTTCGACGCCACCATGGAGAAGGGCCTGATCGTCGACCTCGGCAACAACGTCGAGGGCGCACGCCTGGGCTTCGCGGTGCCGACCTATGTCTATGACGCCGGCGTGACCTCTGCCGAGGACCTGGCCGACGAGGAGATCGCCGAGAAGCTCGGTCGCACCGTCTACTCCATCGAGGTCGGCTCGGGCATGAGCGACACCCTCAACGAGGCGGTGGAGAACGACACCTATGGCCTGGGTGACTGGAACCTCTCCGAGACCTCCACGCCGGGCATGCTCAGCGCGGTGGACGCGGCCATCAACCGCGAGGAGTGGATCGTCTTCGCCGGCTGGACGCCCCACTGGATGAATATCGAGTATGACGTCGAGTACCTGACCGACACCCAGGACATGTGGGGCCCCGACGGCGGGCGCAGCGACGTGCGTACCCTGGTGACCAGCGACTTTGCCGAGGCCGCCCCCAATGCCACGCGGCTGCTCGACCAGCTCAGCTTCACCGCCGATGACCAGAGCGCGATGATCCGCGGCTTCAGCTACGAGGAGCGCGAGCCCGAGGCGGTGGCGCTGGACTGGATCCGCGCCAACCCGGCCAAGGTGAAGGCCTTCCTGGAAGGGGTCACCACGCGCGACGGCGAGCCGGGCTGGTCGGCCGTGCAGCAGGCGCTGGAGATCCCCGACGCCTGATCCTGCCGCGATGAGTGACACGACGAGGCCGCCCCACGGGGCGGCCTCTTGCGCTCTGGCCTGGCCCTTTCCCGGGCGCCCCGCTCCTCAGGCGAAGGCATAGAGGTCCATGGCCAGCACACCATGCTCCACGCTGTGGTGCAGCCGCTTGCCCGGCCCGCCGGCCCCCATGGCCACCAGCAGCGGCTGGAAGTGTTCCGCGGTGGGATGGTTCTTGCGGGCCTGGGGGGCGCGTTTCCAGGCCAGCAGCGCCTCGCGGTCATCCGCTTCTAGCCGGGCATGGACCCAGTCGACGAACTCGCCGACCCAGGCCGGCGTCGGCGCCGCCAGGGCCTGCATTTCCGCCAGGTTGTGGGTCAGGCTGCCCGAGCCGACCACCAGGATGCCCTCCTCGCGCAGTGCGGCCAGCTTCTCGCCCAGGGCCACCAGCTCGGCGTTGGACCATCCCACCGGCAGCGACAGCGAGACCACCGGGATCTCGGCCTCGGGATACATCAGCGACAGCGGCACCCAGGCGCCGTGGTCCAGGCCACGCTCGGTGGGCACGGCGTTGAGTTCGCGGGCCAGGCGCATCGCCAGCGCCGGGTCGCCCGGGGCGGGGTACTGGCACTCGAAGAGCGCCCGGGGGAAGCCGCTGAAGTCGTGGAGGGTCTCGGGACGCTCGCTGGTGCTGACCAGCAGCTGGCGGCTGGCCCAGTGGGCCGAGACCACCAGGATGGCCTTGGGTTGCCTCTCATGACCCAGCCGGCGCAGGAAGTCGTGGGCCGGCCCGGGGGTCAGGGCCAGCATCGGCGAACCATGGGAAATGAACAGGCTGGGCAGCATCTCGGCTCTCCTCCGGTGGACGGGCGCCGGCCCCGAGGGGCCGGCGCGGTCGAGGTGGATGATGGGTTAGGCGAAGCGGCGGTTAAGAGTCAGGCTGCCGCTGCCCAGGCCGGCCTGGACCAGCAGGGCGATGGCCCAGAATACCGGGAACTCCCAGCCGCCGCCCTCGCTGGAGAAGACCCAGCCGTTGCCCAGGTGGACCCAGGCGGCGCCGAGCAGCACCGGGACCAGGGCCAGGCTTACCCAGCGGGTGAAGAGGCCAAGGATCAGTGCCATGCCGCCGCCCACCTCGGCGAGGATGGTCAGGTAGGCCAGCACGCCGGGTAGGCCCAGCGACTCGAAGTAGCCCACGGTGCCGGGCACGGTGAAGAGGAAGACCTTCATCAGGCCGTGGGCCAGGGTCATGACGCCGAGCGCGAGGCGCAGCAGGGCGATGGCGTGGGGCTGCAGGGACTCGGGGCGGTTCGCGGCAAGGGGCTGGGGGGTCATGGTGTCAATCTCCGTCGAGGGGGTGGGGTATGTCGATGGGGTTCACTCTACCCGCGACCCGTCAGGAGATAATCTGGCCTGCATGAAAATCATTGTTGCGTAAATAGCGACAATTAAAGCTCCCGCTCCCAGGTCGGTGGGTCTCCCCAGGCCGCGGCCAGGAAGTCGAGGAAGCGCTCGATCTTGGCCGGCAGGTGGCGGCGAGCCGGAAACACGCCGTGGATGCCCAGCGTCACCGGCGCCTCATCGGTGAGGATCGGGACCAGCCGCCCGCGGCGGATGCTCTCGGCGACCAGGAAGCTTGGCTGATGCACGATGCCGAGCCCGGCCTCGGCGGCCTGGGTCAGGACATCGCCATTGTTGCTGTCCAGCGGCCCCTGCACGGCCAGGCGCCGGCCCCCCAGCTGCCACTCGGTGCCGCCGCCGTTGCGATAGCGCAGGCAGCGGTGCCCGGCCAGCGCCTCGAGGCTCTCGGGCTGGCCGTGTGCGGCGAGGTAGCCGGGCGAGGCGCACAGCAGCAGCCGGCAGCGCGTCAGGCGGCGGGCCACCAGGCTCGAGTCCGGCAGTTCCCCGATGCGGATCGCCAGGTCATAGCCCTCCTCGAGCAGGTCCACGCGACGGTCGTTGAGGTCGAGGCGCACCTCCAGGTCGGGGTGCTCGACCATGAAGCGGGTGACCTGGGGCGCCAGGTGGCGAGTGCCGAAGCTCATCGGGCCGTTGAGCCGCAGGCGGCCCCGCACCTCGAGGTGGCCCGCGCCGACCTCGGCCTCGGCCTCCTGCAGCGCCTGCAGGATGCCCTGGGCCCGCGCCAGGTAGCGCTCGCCCGCCTCGGTCAGGTGCAGGCGCCGAGTGGTGCGCTGGATCAGGCGAACCTCGAGGTGGGCCTCCAGCTGCATGACCAGCCGCGACACCCGGGTCCGCGACAGCTCCAGGGCCTCCGCGGCCCGGGTATAGCTGCCCAGCTCGGCAACACGGACGAAGGCGGTGATGGCATCCAGCAGCGGCATGGCGGTCCTCCCGGTCGTCATCGGCTCAGTAGCCGGTCATCTCGAGATAGCCCCGCCCTCGCGGCGCGCCACTGGCGTGGTCGGTCACCCTCACCGCGCCCTCCCAGTAGCTCACCGTGGTGGCCATCCAGCGATCGGCATGGGGCGCCTCGACCGTGAGGTCGAGGCCCTGGTCCGGAAGCCGCAGCCGCCAGCGGGTAGGCAGCGTCCGGCCGGCCACGGTCGAGGTGGCCAGGGGCTCGAGGGCGAGGCTGTCGTCATCGAGGGGGGTGGTCTCGCCCTCGGGGGTGATCCAGCTGCCCGAGAGGTAGTCGCCCCCGTCCTCGCCGCCGCCGCGCAGGCGGAAGGCCATCAGCCGGTGGCCATCGGCCAGGTGCAGCGAGAACCAGTCCCAGCCCGCCTGGTCGGGGCCGAGCAGCTGGCTGCTCCACTCGCGGTCGAGCCAGGCGCGGCCCGTCACCCGCCGGGATTCACCGTCCAGGGTCACCTCGCCGCTGACCCGGTAGAAGGGCTGGCTGACGTAGATCGAGCCCTGGCCGTCGGCGGACTTCTGGCTGAAGCCATTCTCTCCATGGCGCACCAGGGGCCCCTCGGCGTCCAGCAACAGCCGGTAGCCGAAGGGAGCGCCGTCATGCTCGGCCGTGGCGACCAGTTCAAGCTGTGACAGGGCATCCCGGTCGCTTTCCCCGACGCGGCTGGTCAGCGTCCAGTCGTCGAGCCAGGCGTGGAAGGGGGCCGCGGTGACGCCCGCCTGGTCCCGCCCGGGGTCGCTTTCCCGGGAGCCGCCCCGGGCGAAGCGTTCGGCCACCCGGTGGGTATCGCCCCGGGAGACGGCCATATGGGCCATCCACAGCTGGTCGGCGGCCCAGGGGCCGGCCGTCTCGGGGCGCTCGGCGGGAGGCAGCTGGGCCTGGCGGAACAGGGTCCACTGCACGCCGAGTGGCTCGCCGCTGGCATCTTCCAGGTTGGCGGTCAGGTACCACCACTCCAGGCGATAGTCGGGATGGGGGCCGTGGTCCTCGGGAAAGCGCAGGCGGGTGCCTGGGGCGGCTTGGCGGAATCCCCCGGCCTCGGCGCCCAGCCCCGCGAAGCCCTGGGAGGGGACAGGGGGCGCCTCGTCCTCGCAGCCCGCCAGCCCTGTCGCCAGTACGGTAGCCAGCAGGGCGACCCCCAGCCAGGTCGGCCAGCCCTTCATGACGCCTCCTCCTCGGCCAGCAGGGTGCGGGGCGGCGTGCGCCACAGGGTCAGGGCCGGGAGGGCGGCCGCCAGCAGGGCCACCCCCAGGGCGGTGGCCAGGGTCAGCCCGATCTCGCCGGGGAAGACATGCAGCGGCAGGCGCCAGCCGAAGGCGGCCACGTTGATCACCGCCACCAGGCAGACGGTGATGGCGATACCCAGCGGCACGGCGGCGAGCCCCGTCACCAGTGCCGCCCCGCCCAGCTGGGCCAGCTGGATGGCGGCCAGGCGCCCCCGGGTCACGCCCAGCGCCCAGAGCGGCGCCAGCCGGCGGCGGCGCTCCCGAGCCTGGGCCAGCAGGCTGGCGAGCAGGGCCAGGGCCGCCACGGCCAGGGTCAGGGCGTTGAGGGCCCGGGTGATGGCGAAGGTGCGCTCGAAGATCTCGGTGGAGAGCGCCTTGACATCGCGCTGGTCGCGCAGTGCGTCGCGGCCCAGCCCGAAGCGGGCGTCGAGCGCCCGGGTGAGGGCTGGAGAGAGCGCCTCGGCCTGGCGCTCCCCCGGCGGGCCCGTGTCGGCGAGCACGATGCCCAGCGACCCCGGCGCGGCGGCGAAGCGCTCCCGCAGCGCGGCCGTGGCCAGCAGCACCTCGCCGCGGGGGTTGCCGTAGTCGGGGTAGATGGCGGCCACCGTCACCCGCTGTTGGCCGCCCGGCGAGCGCAGCACCAGCCGGTCCCCGGGGCCGATGCCCTGGCCGAGGGCCAGCTGCTCGTTGATGAAGGCCTCGCCCTCCTCGAGGGCGCGCCAGGCCGCCTCCCGCCCGGCCCGGGTCTCGAGCAGTGGCCAGGTCGGGGTGAGCCGGGCGCCCGGGGTGATGCCGAACAGCGTCATCGGCACCGCGAGGCCCCGAGGGTCGTCCCCGGCCTGCACCTCGAGCAGGGTCGACTCGGCGTCGGCGGTGGGCAGCAGCTCGGCGACCTCGTCGCGGGCGACCAGCCAGGCCTGCACCGCGTCGAACTGTCCGGCCGGCGGGCGCAGGTAGAGGTCGGCGGTCAGCCGCTGGTCGAGCCAGTCGAGGAAGGTCAGGCGAAAGCCGCCGACCATGCTGCCCACCCCCAGGTTGGCGGAGAGCGCGATCAGCAGCGCCATCATGGCCAGCGACAGCCGCGGCAGCTGGAGCTGCAGGTCGGCCAGCGCCCACTGGGTCAGGGGACGGTGCCGGGCGAGCCGGCCCAGGCCGGAAAGCCCGGCCGCCAGCAGCGGCGACAGCCAGAGGGCGCAGGCCAGCATCATCGCCCCCACCAGCACGAAACCGGCGAGGAGCCCCTCGCCGGCGGGCTGCGTGGCCAGCCAGGCCCACATCGCCAGGGCCAGCAGGGCGGCCAGGGTGCCGGCGATGGCCTGGCCACGCAGCTGGCGCTGGAAGCCCGCGCGCCACGCCTGGGCCTGGCCGAGCCCCAGCACGCCGAGCCGAGCCGCCCGCCACAGGATGCCGCTGCCGGCAACGAAGAGCCCGCTCAGGGTCACGCCGAGCCCGCCCAGCCAGTAGTGCCAGGGCAGGCGCAGCTCGGTGCCCACCGCGGCGCCGTAGAGGCTCTGCAGCGTGGCCGCCACGTCCGGCAGCAGGGCCCGGGCCAGCCACACGCCGCTGGCGATGCCGGCCAGGGCGCCGATGACGCCCAGCAGCGCGAGTTCCAGCGCCAGCAGGGCGACCAGGGTGCGGCCCGGCACGCCCAGGGCGCGCAGGGTGCGCAGCAGCCCCAGGCGCTGCTCCAGCGCCAGCCCCAGCGCCGACTGGACGATGAAGAGCCCGACGATCAATGCCAGCAGCGCCATGGCGGTGAGGTTGAGATGGAAGCTCGCGGTGAGCTCGCCGGGGTCGACCAGGGTGTCGGCGCGGCCCAGCCGGTACCCCTCGGGGGCCGTCTCCAGCGCGCCGGCCGCGGTCACCAGCCGGCTCACCGCGTTGCCACGTTCCAGCAGCCGGGCCGCGACGGCGATGTCCACCACCAGGGTATCCGGCGGCAGCGCCGGGGCGAGGACCAGTGGCGGCAGCCGCCGTCCATCGGCCAGCGTGGGCTCGGCGCCCGGGGCCGCCCGCCGCGCGAGCCCCAGCCGCGGGGCGGTATCCGGGGCCAGCCGGGTCTGCCAGGGCGGCGTGAAGAAGGCCGTCAGCTCGCCGCGGCTGCCCGCCGAGGCGAAGGCGCTGTCGCCGGGCAGGGTCAGCGGGTCGATGCCGATCACCGTCAGCCGCTCGCCCTCTTGTGTGACCACCTGGCCCTCCAGCAGCGGCGAGACCGGCAGGCCGGCGCGGCGCAGGCTCACGAAGTCCGCACGGTCCAGGGGCTCGCCATCGCGGCGCTCCAGGCGGTCCAGGCCGGTGGTGAAGAGTGCCTCGGCCCGGTCGTAGCTGTCGCGGGCCGAGGCGTTGATCGCCTGCACGCCGCTCCACAGCGCGCCGGCCACCCACAGGCCGAGCAGCAGCATGGCGAGCTGGCCGGGGTGGCGGCGATAGTGGGAGAGCAGGGTCAGCAGGGCGGTGAGTATCAGGGGCATGCGTCCTGCCCCGCCTCGGGTCTCGTCAGTCGGCCATGGGTGAGGTGCAGGCGGCGGTCCAGCGGGGCGGCCACGCGTGGGCTGTGGGTGACCATCAGCAGCGCGCAGCCGGTATCGCGGACCAGGGCCAGCAGCAGGTCCAGCACCTCGTCGGCGGTGCCTTCATCCAGGTTGCCGGTGGGCTCGTCGGCGAGCAGCAGGGCCGGGCGCGGCGCCAGGGCGCGGCCGATGGCCAGGCGCTGCTGCTGGCCGCCGGAGAGCTGTTCCGGGTAGCGCCTCGCCAGCCCGGCCAGGCCCAGCCGCTCGAGGAGCTCCGCCGTCCAGGAGCTATCCTCGCGTCCGGCGAGGCGCGCCTGCAGGCGCAGGTTGTCGAGCACCGAGAGGCTCGGCACCAGGTGGAACTGCTGGAACACCAGCCCCAGGGTCTCGCGACGCAGCCGGGCCCGGCCCGCCTCGCCGAGCGACGAAATGGCCCGGCCGGCCACCCTGACCTCGCCGCGGTCGGGCAGGTCGAGCCCCGCGGCCAGGTGGAGCAGGGTCGACTTGCCGCTGCCCGACTCGCCCATCAGTGCCAGGCTCTCGCCGGCGTCCAGGGTCAGGTCGACCCCAGCCAGCACCTCGAGGGGCCCCTGGGGCGTGGCATAGGCCTTGTGGACCTGGCGGAACTCGAGCATGGCGGCCTTCCTGGCGGTAGAGGCTTCGATGGTCCCACAAAATCGGTGTCCATATGAAAACAGCGCCACCCGAAGGTGGCGCTGGTCGCGTCATGAGCCTGTCGCTCAGTGACTGTGCCCGTGGTCATCGTCATGCTCGTGGTCGTCATTGCCATGGTCATCATGGCCCGGCTCGGCCAGGGCATCGTGCAGGGTACGGGCGTTGTGGCGCATCATGCCGAGCCAGCTGCTGGCCTCGCCGTCGCTTGCCAGGGCGTCGGCATAGAGGGTGCCGGCCACCGGCAGGCCGGTCTCCTCGGCCAGCTGGTCGATCATCGCCGGGCTGGTCATGTTCTCGTGGAACAGCGCCTGGACGTTCTCCTCGCGGATCACGTCGATCAGCCGGGCCATGTTGGCCGCGCTGGGCTCGGCCTCGGTGGAGAGCCCCTGGGGAGAGAGGAACGTCAGGCCATAGGCGCGGGCGAAGTGGCCGAAGGAGTCGTGGCCGGTGATCACGCTGGTGCCGGCGGGAATCTCGCCGAGCAGTTCGCGAAGTTCGCGATCGACGGCGGCGACCTCCTTGAGGTAGCGCTCGGCGCCGGCCCCGTAGGCCGCACTGTTATCCGGGTCGGCCTCGATCAGGCCCTCGAGGATATTGGCCACGTAGACCTGGCCCATCCCCAGGTCCTGCCAGGCGTGGGGGTCGATGGGGCCATGGTTATGGCCGTTATGGGCCTCGTTGCCCTCATCGCCATGCGCTTCATGCCCGTGATCATGCGCATTGTCCTCGTGGTCGTCATGGCCGTCATCCTCGGCGGTGGCGATCCTCGCCTCGATGCCGTCGGTGGCCACCACCAGGGGGCCGGTGAAGTCGCTGGCGTCGATCAGCCGTTCCATCCAGCCCTCGAACTGCAGACCGTTGAAGACCACGAGGTCGGCCTCGGCCAGGGCGCGGGCGTCGGTGGGGCGCGGCGAGTAGACATGGGCATCGCTGTCCGGCCCCACCAGGGCGGTCACCTGGACATGCTCGCCGCCGACGTTCTCGATCATGTCGGCGAGGATGCTGAAGCTGGTGACCACCTGGACCCGCTCGGCGGCCAGGGCGGCGGGCAACGCCAGCAGGGTGGAGACCCCGGCGAGCAGGGCAACGGGGTGGGAAAGACGCATGGCAGGCTTCCTCGATGGTTGTGTCAGGGGTGCTGTGTCAGTCGTGTTCGGGGGTGCCCAGCGGCGCGGCATGGCGGCGCCAGCGGGCGGTGAGGCTATGGTGGCGGCCGAACAGTGCGGAGAGCACGTAGCCGCTGCCTGCCAGCAGGATGATCGCCGGCCCCGACGGTAGGCTGAGGTGATAGGAGAGCAGCAGCCCGCCGGTGCTGGCCACCAGGGCGATGCCGATGGCGATGGCGATCAGCCCCTCCAGGCGCTGGCTCCAGAAGCGCGCCGTGGTCGCCGGCAGCATCATCAGGCCCACCGCCATCAGGGTGCCCAGGGTCTGGAAGCCGGCGGTGAGGTTGAGCACCACCAGTCCCAGGAAGATGCCGTGCACCACGCCGCCGCGCACCCCCTGGCCGCGCAGGAACAGCGGGTCCAGGCACTCCACCACCAGGGCGCGGAAGATCACCGCCAGGACCACCACGATCAGGCTGCTGATGCCGGCGATCAGCACCAGGGCGGTGGAGTCCACGGCCAGGATCGAGCCGAACAGCACATGGGTGAGGTCCACGCTGCTGCCGCCCAGCGACACCAGCATCACCCCGGCGGCCAGCGAGATCAGGAAGAAGCTGGCCATGGCCGAGTCCTCGCGGTGGCCGGTCATCTGCGACACGCTGCCGGCGAGCACCGCCACCAGCAGCCCCGAGAGGATGCCGCCCAGGCTCATGATCGGCAGCGAGAAGCCGGCGGCCAGGAAGCCCAGTGCCACCCCGGGCAGGATGGCGTGGGCCATGGCGTCGCCGATCAGGCTCATGCCGCGCAGCATCAGGAAGACCCCCAGCGGCGGGGCGGCCAGCGACAGCGCCAGGCCGGCCACCAGGGCGCGCTGCATGAACCCGTACTCGAGGGGCACCAGCAGCCAGGCGTCAAGCAGTGCCAGCATGGGAAGCATCCGGAAAGGTCAGGGGCAGGCGCGGCGCCCGGGGCGCCACACCGCCATGATGATCGAGCAGGGCATCCGGGCTGACCCAGCGGCCATGGCCGCCGGACAGCAGCAGCACGTCGTCGGCCAGGCGGGCAAGCTGCTCCATGTCGTGGATCACCACGATGATGGTGGCGCCTTGTCGGGCCATGTCGCGCAGCACCTCCATCAGCACGTCCACCGTCTCGATGTCGACGTTGGCGAAGGGCTCGTCGAGCAGCAGCAGCTCGGCCTCCTGCATCAGGGTGCGGCCCAGCAGGGCGCGCTGGCGCTGGCCGCCGGAGAGCTCGCCCAGCGGCCGGTGGGCCAGGTGCGAGATGCCCAGTCGGGCCATGATCTCGCGCCCGCGGCGGTAGTGGGCGGCACAGTAGCCCTTCAGGGCCCCATGGCTCGGCCAGGTGCCGGTCATGATCAGCTCTTCCACGCTCATCGGGAAGGTGAGGTCCAGCGCCAGCTGCTGGGGGAGCCAGGCGCAGCGCTCACGGGGGACCCGGCACTCCACGCGGCCGGCCACCGGGGCCAGCATGCCCATGATCGCCGAGATCAGCGTGCTCTTGCCGGCGCCGTTGGCGCCGATCAGGGCGGTGATGGCGCCATCCATGAAGCGGCCGTCCAGGTGCTCGAGGACCGTCTGGCCGCCGCGGGCCAGCTGCAGGTCGTGCAGTTGCAGGCGCGACATCAGGACCACCATCCCGCGGCCCAGGAGACCGTCAGCCACAGGGCGGCGAGCGGGGCCGCGACCAGCAACAGGCGGCGGGTCGCGGAGAGCGACATCAGCGAGAAGTGGCAGGGCCCTTCCGGGCGATGCCGGTGTCGATGGTGTGCCATGGGGGAGCCTCCGGAAAACTGGCGGAGGTTATAACATAACAATACGGGCGCTGGCCACCGCGAGATGCGACGCCGGGTGCTCTCCTCTGCTCATCAGTAGCGCAGCGCCACCCCCAGCTGGTTCGGCCCCACCAGCCAGGCATACTCCCCCTCCAGGTGCACGTCGCCGAACGACACCGCCGCCGGCTGGAAGCGGTTCATTGCCGCCATGGCTTGCCCCGGCTGGGTGCGCAGCTGCAGCTCGCTGACCAGCATGCCGGTGGCGAAGTTGAGGGCGCCGTCGTCGGGGCGGTCGTCGCCCACGCCGATCACCAGCCCCGCCGCGGTGTTCACGGCGAGCGACCCCAGCCGTGCCTCCCAGCTGCGCCGCCGGCGCTCCTCCTCGGCCACCGCCTGCAGCAGTCGTCGGGCGCCTTCGATGTCGCTCGCCTCGCCCGTCTGGAGCGCCCGGTAGGCGGCGGGATGGGGCTGGCGGTCGAGCAGCATGCCGCCCAGCGCCAGCGCCGACTTCACCACGCCCACCCGGCCGTCAAAGCGCTCCTCGTCGTCACTCGCCTCGCTTGCCTGCCAGGCGCTGAACGCCAGGCTGCCGGCATAGACGGTGGTCCAGCCGGCCTGCCAGCGGTCGGCATGCTGGGCGCCCCGGGCCAGGGCATTCTCGTAGGCGCGGAATTCCACCTCGCCGGACTGGGCGAGCGCGGCGCCGGCCAGGCACAGCAGGCAGAGGGCGGCTAACGGCTGGCGCAAGCGGGGGGACATGGCGGGCTCCGGCAGTCGGGTGGCAAGACCCCCTTACTATAGCCGCCATCCGGCTCCCCTTGGCCAGGTGTTGCGCAGGGGCGATGGGTGTTTATTTGAATGATCAGTCAAAATAAATCATGCTGTTAAGGTCACGTTTTGATTACAAATTGCAATGCAAGGGAGATCTCCGATGACCCAGCGACTCAGCCGCCTGCTGCTGGCCGGCCTTCTGGTCGGTGCCTCCAGCGCCCACGCCGAGGTGAGCGTCACCCGTGGCGCCACCGCCATTCCCGACGGCGAGGCCCTGGCCGACGAGGACCTGACCATCGCCAACGACCGGCTGGCCTTCGCCATCGCCGTGGAGTCGCGGCCGCCCTGGGGCGTACCGCGTGGCACCCTGGTGGACCTGGCCGCCGTCAAGGAGGGTGAAGTCGATCTCGACCGTATCGCCTTCGCTGACTTCATTCCCGACAACTGGTCCGCCTGGCCCAACGACGGCAAGGAGGTGGAGGTCGTCGAGGATTCCGCCGAGCGCGCCGTGGTGCGCATCCGCCGCAACTGGGCCGATGCCTGGGTGACCACCACCTACACCCTGGAGGCCGGCAGCGACCGCATCCACCTCCAGACCGAGCTCGAGAACGCCGGCGACGAGGCGCTGGACGCCATCCGCTCCGGCTTCACCCTGTGGCCGGACACCGGCTACCTGTTCGGCGTGCCGGGCCTGGGCGACGCCAAGGAGACCACCGCCGAGGGGGCGCTCAGCGACCGCATGGTGGCCTACGACCGCGACTGGGTGTTCGCCCTGCACGCGCCCTACTTCGACCGCGTCAACTACGAAGGCCAGGACATGTACCTCGAGCATGACCTGGCACCCGGCGATTCGCGCACCTTCGAGGGCTGGCTGCAGGTGGTGCCGGACGGCGACCTGGCGCCGGTGGTGGCCGCCGAGGCCGAGCGTCGTGGCGAGGCCACCGGTCGGGTCGCCGGCAGCCTGCGCAATGACCAGGGCGAGGCGCCGCCGGATGGCCTGGTGATGATCGAGAAGGCGGGTCACCCCTACGCTTGGACGCTGGCCGAGGAGGGCGAGTTCGACATCGCGCTGCCCGAGGGCGAATACGCTGCCTATGCCACGGCCCTGGGGCATGCCAACAGCGAGCCCGTGACCCTAAAGGTCGGCGCGGACGGCGAGCAGGTCATCGACTTCGAGGGCCTGCAGGGCCCGGGTAGCCTGAGCCTGGACGTGCGCGACGCCGATTCCGGCGAGCCGCGCGATGCCCGCCTGGTGATCCTCGAGGGCCAGCAGCCGCCGGTGGAGTTCCTCGGCAAGCAGACCTTCTTCACCGAGCTGGAACCGGTGGGACAGGCCGAGCTCGAGCTGGCGCCGGGCGACTACCGGCTGAGTGTCGACGCCGGCGCGGGCTTCACCGCCGAGCAGCAGGAGCTCGCGGTGAGCCTGACGTCCGGCGAGACCGTGGAGGAAAGCCTGGAGATCGAACGGCTCGCCGAACCCAACGACCAGGATTGGTACGGCGGTGACCTGCACCACCACGCCAACATCCTGGAGGGCACCACGCCGCCGGAGATGGTGGTGCGCGCCCAACTGGCCACCGACCTCGACCTGACCTTCATCAGCGACCACGACTCCACGGTCAACCACGCGGAGTTCCTCGAGCTCTCCGAACGGCGCGGGGTCCCCTTCATCCCCTCCGTCGAGGTCTCGCCCTCCTGGGGTCACATCAACCCCTTCCCCATCGACCTGGGTGGCGAGCTCGAGGTGGATCCGGGAACCGACAGCGTGCAGGAGGTCCTCGCCGATGCGCGGCGCCTCAACGCCGAGGTGATCCCCCTGAACCACCCGTTCAACGACTACGGCTACCTGCGCAACCTGGCCGGTGACAGTGTGCCCGGCGGCTTCACGGCGGGCTTCGACCTGCTCGAGCTCAACGCCGAGGTCGACAACGCGCCGACCCGCGCCACGGCCCACAATCTCTGGGACCAGGGCACGCGCGTCTACTTCACCGCCGGCACCGACACCCATGATGCCTGGAACGACCTCACCGGCCGTATCCGCATGATGGCCCGGGTGCCCGGCGAGCTGACGCCGCGCGCCTTCGCCCGGGCGCTCAAGAACGGCCACGGCTACGCCACCCAGGGGCCGTTGCTCTATCCGCGCAACGGCCTGTTCGGTGATACGCTGCGCCTGACCGAGGGCGAGGCCTTCAGCTGGACGCTGGACGTGGAGGCCGTGGACGGCCTGGCCGAGGCCCGCCTGATCGGCCCCGGCGGCGAGGTGCTGGAGCGCGTCGCCCTCGACGGCCGCCAGGCCGAGCTGGCCCTGGCGCTGGACGAGGGGCTCGAGGGCTGGGTCGCCCTGGAGGTCGACGACCAGGATGGCGACACCGCCTGGAGCAACCCGCTGTGGGTCGAGCGGGAGGTGCCCGACGCCTTCATGGCGGCGCTTGACGACTGAGCCGTGCTCGGTAAGCTGCCAACAGTGATGGCCGCGCCCCATGGGGTGCGGCCTTTTACTTCTCCTTCAGGAGGCACCATGACCCCCACCCGCTCCCTGCTGGTGCTACTCGGCTGGCTGGCCCTGGTCGTGCTGACCGCGCTGAGCGGCATCGCCACCCCGCCCGGCGAGTGGTACGCGGGGCTGGCCAAGCCGCCGCTCACCCCGCCGAACCTGGCCTTTCCCATCGCCTGGAGCACGCTCTACCTGCTGATGGCGCTGGCTGCCTGGCGGGCGACGCTGGCGGCGTCGCCGGCGATGCGCCGGCACACCCTCTGGCCCTTCGTCGCCCAGCTCGCCGCCAACGCGCTCTGGTCGATCCTGTTCTTCGGCCTGCACTGGATGGGCCTGGCGCTGCTCGACCTGCTGCTGCTGTGGGGGCTGATCGTGCTCACCATCCGCCGCTTCGCCGCGGTCTCGCGCCTCGCCGCCTGGCTGCTCGCGCCCTACCTGGCCTGGGTCAGCTTCGCTGCCTACCTCAACGCCGCCACCTGGTGGCTCAATGGCGGCGGCTAGGCGATGACCGCGGAGCCGGCTTGGCTCTGGTGGGGCCTGCTGCCGGCGGGGCTGGCGCTGCTGCTGCACCTCTTCCATCGGCGGCTTAGGGTCAGCCTGGCCGCGCCGCGGGTGCCGATCGCGTGCTCCCTGGACGAGCACGGCGTGGCCGGGGAGAAGGTGACCATCCCCACCCGACGGGGCAGGCGGCTGGCGGGCTGGTGGCTGCCCGGCCAGGGTCGTGGCACGGTGGTGATCACCCACGGCTGGGGCGCCAACCGCGAGCTGATGCTGCCGCTCGCCAGGCCGCTGCAGGCGGCGGGCTGGAACGTGCTGCTGTTCGATGCACGCAACCATGGCGAGAGCGACGCCGACAGCTTCTCCTCCATGCCGCGCTTCGCCGAGGACACCGAGGCCGCCCTGGCCTGGCTGCGTGCCCGCCCGGGCATGGCCGATGCGCCGGTGGCGCTGCTCGGCCATTCGGTGGGGGCCGCGGTGGTGCTGCTGGCAGCCTCGCGACGCGACGACATCGCCGCCGTGGTCAGCCTCTCGGCTTTCGCCCACCCGGACGGGATGATGCGTCGCTGGCTGGCCGGTAAGCGGCTGCCGTTCGTCCCGCTGGGCTGGTACGTGCTGCGCTATGTGGAACACGTGATCGGCCACCGCTTCGACACCATCGCGCCCGTGACCACCCTGCCCAGGGTGCGCTGCCCGGTGCTGCTGGTGCACGGCCGTGACGACACGGTGATCCCGCCAAGCGATGCCGAACGGCTCCATGCCAGCCGCGGCAATACTCCGGCCGAGTTGCGCCTGCTGCCCGGCGATCACGACCTCAGCCGGCACATCGACGCCGAGATGCCCGAGCTGCTGGCCTTCCTCGAGAGGATTCGGGTCGAGGCCACGCCCCAGCCATCCTGAGCCGTGGCGTGTGGTACAGCCCCGCGGCGTTGGCCTGTTGCAGCGAGTGGCCTCATGGGATGCCCTGCCAACCGTCCGGCGTGTAGCGCTCAAGCCCCGCCTCGGTGAGGCGGCAGAGCCACAGCCAGCGGTGCTCCACCAGCCGGGCGACGTCGGGCTGGCGGGCCAGCACCCCCTCGATGCGCTCCCGGGGCGCGTCCACCACCACCGTCAGGCGCAGCGGCTCGTGGCGCCAGGCGTTGCCGTCGTGCAGCGACTGCCACGGCAGGCCGATGCGCAGCTGGGGCGAGTTGCCCTCGATCACCCCCAGATGGCCCCCCACCACCGAGTGCAGCAGCTTGTTGCCTGCCCCGTGGCGCTCGGGGTCGACCACGGAGGCGTAGTACTGCAGGTTGATCCAGTTCGCCACCAGCATGGGGGCGCTCATCAGCGCCTCCAGGGTGGCGCCGTCGGGGTCGCGCTCGGGGTGGTACTCGTGGAGGAATACCCGCCCCTCGAGGTCGCGGCCGCGGCTCGCTTCCCGCGGGGCCAGCAGCAGGGCGGCGTTGTTGGCCAGCCCCCACTCCGGGCGCGGCTGGGACCAGTCGCCACCGCGCCGGGCCAGGGCGGCCAGGCGTGCCGTGTCGTCCTCGGCGGCGACGTCCAGCGCCGCCGCGCGGGCCTCGCGGTTAGCCTGCCCAGCCTCTTCCAGCGCCTGTTCGAAGCGCTCGAGCAGGGGGGTGAGCGCCGCCGGCACCGCGTCGGTGTCGTGCAGGGTGACGCGGTCGGTGAGGGTGCAGTGGGTGGCGGCGAGCACATGGGTGCCCTCCGGCAGGCCGGCACCGCGGGCGGCCAGGCCATGGCGCACCTCGGGGTCGTTGAGCAGCCGCGCGGCCAGGCAGGCATTGAGCCCGCCGCCCTGGCCGCCGCAGGCGCCGCAGGTGAGGCCGGCGTGGTGCGGGTTGTTGTCGCTCGCCGAGTCGTGACCCACCAGCATCAGCAGCGGGGCGGCCTCGCCGCCCGGTGCCAGGGCATCGAGCAGCCCCCGGGCGAGCTCGACCCTTTCCGCCGTGGTCAGCGGCTCGCCGCCGACGGCGTGGAAGGGGCCCTCCAGGGGCGTCGGCGCGGGCGAGGCGGTGGGGCGCCGGCGGCTGTCCCGGATCAGCTTCCAGGCCCAGGCGAGGCCGGTGGTCTCCACCAGGGTGAAGGTGGAGAGCGCATGGTACTTGGCGTGGCGGACCCCCTGGCGGCTGGCCTCCCGGCGGTGGCGGCGGCGGTGCAGCGGGGCCAGCGGTGGCGCCTCGGCGGTACGGTAGCGTGGCACGAGAAGGCCGGGCAGGCGCGGCAGGTCGCGCTCCGGCCCGGCGCTCGAGTGGGTGATGGGCATGCCGAAGAAGCCCGCCACGCCCTGGGTGGCGACCTCCTCCCAGGCGGCCTCCAGGTGGCGCCGCAGCGGCTCGGAGCGCACGTCGATGCAGAAGGCCGCCTGCACGCTGGGTGCCGGGTGCGGTGCGGTAGGCGTGGCCAGGGTCGCCGCCAGGCGGCGCTGGTACCCGAGCTCCAGGGCGGCCTGCCAGCACCACAGGGCCTCGTGGTCGCGATCGGCAGGCGCCGGCGCCGCCTCCCACTGTGTCGCCCAGCGAGCACGCCGCGGCGCCTCCAGCTCGGCCAGCCCCAGCCACTCCCATGCCAGCAGGATCACCAGCAGCTGATCGATGCCGGCGTGGGCGGCGGCATGGGGGGTGTGCCAGGCCAGCCCCTGGCACCAGGAGGCCCAGCCATTGACCCGCAGCAGCAGGGCGTGGGCCAGCGCCTCCAGCGCCTCCGGTGGCAGCGCGAGCTCGTCGACGAGTC
Organism: Halomonas ventosae; assembly: GCF_004363555.1. Lineage (GTDB taxonomy): Bacteria > Pseudomonadota > Gammaproteobacteria > Pseudomonadales > Halomonadaceae > Halomonas > Halomonas ventosae. The sequence continues at coordinate 187,675 of NZ_SNZJ01000002.1, forward strand.
GCTCGCGGGCGGCCGAGGCGTCGTCAGGCAGCGTGGCCACCCGCCGACGCCGGGCGGCGCTCAGGCGCCGGTCGTGGCGGCATTGGGCGTGCCACCAGGCGTAGAGAGTCTCGTCCCGTGCGCCCTCCCAGCGCTGCTGGTGGTGGTCGAAGTAGCCGGCGCAGCACTCCGCCACCGCCTCGAAGGCGTTGTCGGTCGTCGGGGCGGTGTCCTCGCCGGCCAGTTCCCAGGCGCTCGCCAGTGGCCGCAGCGCGACCTCGGGGCGTGCCAGCTTCGCCAGCAGGGCGGCCTCGTCCAGCGGCGAGCCGCACAGGGTAATCGCCTCGCGCAGCTCCTCGTGGCGGATGCGCCCGCTCTCCCAGGCCTGGCGATAGGCCTCGGGGGCGAGGGTCAGGCGGCCCCCGCCGCGCCGGGCGAGCAGCGCCTCGGCCTGCTCGATGGGCAGGTCGCGCAGCCCCCACCAGGGGTTGACCGCGATCCAGCGGTCGAGCGGCCAGGTGGGGGCGATGCGCTCGGCGGCGCGGGCCAGCGCCCGGTGGTGCTCGGCGGCGACGCGCGGGGCGGCGGTAGCGGCGACGGCGGTCATGACACCTCTCCTCTGGCGGTGACGGTCCGGGACGGGCGGGTAAGCCGGGTGGGTTCGGGCAGGCGGTGGCGCATCAGGCGGTCGATGGCGCGCTCCAGCGGCAGGTGGGCGTAGAGGCCCTGGCGGAAGTGGATCCGCCAGCGCGCCACCGCGGGGTGCCGGGGCCACAGCGTGACCGCCAGGGCCAGGCCGACCAGCGCCAGCAGCAGCGCGGCGCCGAGCAGGCCGGCGGCCAGGGTCAGCGGGTCGGTGGCCCGCGGCAGGGCCGGCGCCACCAGGGCGTGGAGCAGCGCATAGAGCGGCACCAGGGCCAGCGCCAGGGCCGCGAGGGCGAGGCGCCGGGTGCGGCCCAGTCCCGCCGGCAGGCCCAGCAGCGCCCCGCCCACCGCCAGGGTCAGCAGTACGCCGAGCAGCGGGTTGTGGCTGACCAGGGCGGGCCAGGCCAGCAGCACGGCCCCCGCCACTGTGGCGGCGAGGCCGGCCGTCGCCAGGCGCTCGGACAGCGGGGCCAGCGGCAGCCGCGAGCAGCGCGCCGCGCGCACCGTGCGTCCGCAGGCGAGGAAGGAGTGGGCCTTGTAGAGGGAGTGGGCGAGCAGGTGCACCAGCGCCAGGGTGTAGGCGCCCAGGCCGATCTCCAGCAGCATGAAGCCCATCTGGGCGCAGGTGGACCAGGCCAGGGCGTGCTTGACCGAGGCCTGGGTGAGCATGGTCAGCACCGCGACGATGGCGGTGGTGCCGCCGATGGCGACCAGCAGCAGGTGGCCAAGGGTGAGGCCGTCGAACAGCGGGTAGAGGCGCAGCCAGACGTAGCCGCCGAGGTTGATCACCCCGGCGTGGAGCAGCGCCGAGACCGGGGTGGGGGCCTCCATCACCTTCATCAGCCAGCCGTGCAGCGGCAGCTGGGCGCACTTGCACAGCGCGGCCAGTGCCAGGGCCACGGAGGCCGCCGGCAGCGCCCACCCCTCGCCGGTCGAGGCCTCGGCGGCGGCCAGCAGCACCGGCAGCTCGAAGCTGCCGTAGTGGTGGAAGAGCAGGCCCACCGCGGCCAGCAGGGCGAGGTCGCCCAGGCGGCTGACGGCGAACTTCTGCCAGGCGGCGCGGCGCGCCTCGCGGCGCTCCGGGTAGAGGGTCAGCAGGTGGTGGAGGGCCAGGCTGACGCCGACCCAGGCCACCAGCATCACCAGCAGGTGGTGGGTGAACACCAGCAGCAGCACGCTGGCCAGCACCACCAGGCACCAGGGCAGGAAGCGGTCGCGCCCGCGATCGCCCTCCAGGTAGCCGTCGGCGAAGCGCAGCAGCACCACGCCAAGGAAGCTGATCAGCAGCGCCATCCACACCGCCAGGCCGTCGGGGTAGAGGCCCAGGGGCGCGGCGACCGCCGGCAGGCCGGTGGCAAGGCCGGCGGCATCGGCCACCAACAGGAGGCCGATCAGCGCGCTGGCGAGGAAGCTGCCGGCCATCAGCGCCTGGCCGAGGCGCCAGCCACGCCGCTGGCGGGCGGGGGTGGTCAGGCGGCTGGCCCAGCCGGCGAGCAACAGCAGCGCGACCGGCAGCGCCAGCCACACCGCCAGCGACGCATGGATCACCGCATCGAGCAGGGTCGTCATGGTAGGGCTCCTGTGGGAGAGGGGATGCCCGTACTATGCCGCCGGAGCCTTGTTGCAAAAAAATGGTTTATCTAGAAGGTATCGTTCGTTTAAAAAGAACGAGTCTCGCCACCGCCCGGAGCGCGGCCATGAAGCTCAACTACCACCACCTCTATCACTTCTGGCAGGTCGCCAAGTCGGGGCACCTGACCCGGACCGCCGAGGCGCTGCATGTCTCGCAGTCGGCGCTCTCCCACCAGATCCGCCAGCTGGAGGAGCGCCTGGGGCAGAAGCTGTTCCTGCGCGAGGGGCGCAAGCTGCGCCTCACCGAGGCGGGGCGTCTGGCGTTCGACCACGCCGACGCCATCTTCCGCCAGGGGGAGGAGCTCACCGCGCTGTTCGCCGAGGGCGGCCACGCCCATCGCGAGGTGATCCGGGTGGGGGCGGTGGCGACGCTGTCGCGCAACTTCCAGGAGGAGTTCCTGCGCCCGCTGCTCGACCGCGAGGACCTGGAACTGAGCCTGCAGAGCGGCGGGCTCGACGACCTGCTGCGGCGTCTCTCGGCCCACCGCCTGGACGTGGTGCTGGCCAACCAGTCGGTGCGCGGCGACGACCAGCACCCCTGGCGCTCCCAGCGCCTGGCGCGCCAGCCGGTGAGCATCATCGGGGCGACGCGCCTGGGCCCGCTGGCGCCCTTCCCCGAGGGGCTCGCCGGCCGCGGCCTGATCGTGCCCGGGCCGGAGAGCAGCGTGCGCCAGGCCTTCGACCGGCTCTGCGATCTCCACCGGCTGTCGCCGACGATCATCGCCGAGGTGGACGACATGGCCCTGATGCGCCTGCTGGCCCGCGACACCGGCCACCTGGCGGTGATGCCGCCGGTGGTGGTGCGCGACGAGCTGCGCGTCGGGAGCCTGAGCGACTTCGGCGCCCTGCCCGGGGTGTTCGAGGAGTTCTACGCCATCACCATCCGCCGGCGCTTCGAGTCGCCACTACTCAAGCGCCTGCTGAGCCAGCCCAGCGAGGCGCTACTGCCGGGCACGCGGGAGTGACTCGCCGCACCAGGATTTCGATGCCGGCCGGGCCTCGCCAGAACGCGCCCGTCGCGTGTTGGGCGCTCAGCGCTTGCGGGCGATGAACTGCACCACGGCGCCGAGGCCGGTATGGCCGCGGCCCTCGACCACCTGGCGGTCGAACTCGCGGCTCGAGAGGATCTCGAAGTCGGCGAAGGCCGCCTCCAGCTCCGCGGCCGTGGGGGTGCGGTCCGGGGTGTCGGGTCCGCCGGTATCCCGCGGCACCTGGGCCGGGGTATAGGCCTCCAGGATCAGGATCCCGCCGGGCTTCAGGGTGTGCGCCACCTGGCGGTGGAGGTGCGGGCGGCCCGCCTCGGGCACATGGCAGAAGATCGACACCACCGCGTCGAAGGCCTCGGCGTCGAAGGTGTGCTCGGTGAGGTCGGCGACCAGGGTCTCCAGGGGCACGCCCTCCCGCTCGGCCAGGCGGTCCGCCTTGCGCAGGCCGACCGCTGAGGCATCCACAGAGAGCACCCGATGGCCGAGCTTGGCCAGGTAGACGCCGTTGCGCCCCTCGCCATCGGCCAGGCACAGCACCTCCCGCGGCGGCTCGCCGATCAGCCCTACCTGCTCGCGCAGGAAGTCGTTGGGCTCGGTGCCGTAGACGTAGTCATCGGTGTCGTAGCGCTCATCCCACATGGCAATTCCTCGAACTTGGCTATGGATATAGCCATCGAGAATACCAAGGGGCGGGGGCCGCGTCTGCGGGAGGCCGGGGGTGCTACGCTTGAGGTTCCCGATTCGTCACGGATGACCGCCTGCCATGCCAGACCTGCCCCGTCCTTATCGCCTTCTCCTGCCGTTCCTGCTGCTGGCCGCCACCCTCGGCCTCGCCGGCTGCGACGGGCCCGCTCTCGACAACGCGCCACCGCGGCCGACCCCGCCGGAGGGCCGCTTCTCCGGCGAGGCCATGGTGCGCCAGGCCGATGTCGCCGGCGCTGCCCGACCGGCCGACGGGGCGGGCGAGGCACCCGACACCCGCATCGAGGAGCGCCGCGGCTACAACCTGCAGTTCGACGAGGCCGAGGCCTTGGTGGCCGCCTACCGGGAGACCCACGAGGCCTGCGTGGCGAGTGAGCACTGCCAGGTGGAGCAGGGGCGCCTGCAGACGCCGCGGCATGGCCTGGCCAGCGGTTACCTGGCCATGCGCGTGGCCCGCGACCAGGTGGAGAGCGCCGAGCCGGTGCGTCTGGTGGCCAAGTCGCCGGCGCTCAGCGGTGTGGAGGTCACCCGCCACGACCGCACCCAGCAGGTGATCGACACCGAGGCACGGCTGGCCCAGCAGGTGGTGCTGCGCGAGCGCCTCAAGGAGCTCGCCCAGGAGGGGCGGGGCTTCAGTGAGCGGCGCATCCAGGACCTGCTGCAGGTCGAGCGTGAGCTCGCGAGGGTGCAGGGCGAGATCGAGTCCATGCAGGGCCAGCAGCGCCACCTCGCCCGGGTCACCGACACGGTGGCGATCTCGGCCGACTTCCAGCAGCAGCGCTGGGTGGAGCCCCGCCAGCACGGCGTTCTCGCGCCGCTGTGGCGGGCGCTGGACCGCAGCGTGTCGCTGTTCTTCGAGTCGGTGGGCCAGGTGATCCTGGTGGTAGTCTTCCTCACCCCCTGGCTGGTGATCGGCCTGCCCGTGCTGTGGCTGCTCAGCCGGCTGTGGCGACCGCTGCGCCGCGCGCTCTCGCGTCTGGGCGAGATGCGGCGGGCGCGCAGGAGGGCGGCGCGCGAGGAGTAGGGGCGCCGGACCAGCGGGGCACCAGGGTGACTGCGCGCCACCGGGCCCTGTCCGGGCATCATGGCCGCAGGGCGGCATGCTAGAATCGACGCCTTGCATTTCATGAACGTAACATCGGACAGACATCGTGATACCACCCGCCCGACGCCCACGCCCCGGCCTCTTCCTCACCTGGCTGCGCTTCCTCGTGGTCCTCACCCTGATCACCGGGGGCCTTCGCCTGGTGTCGGATGCCGTGATGACGCCCGAAGGGCTCTGGCCCACCGCCTGGTGGTGGGGGCTGCGCTTCGACCTGGCCATCTCGGCCCTGCTGGCCGGCCTCACCACCCTGGTGCTGTGGCCGGCCTCCCGCCTGCTGAAACGACTGCCCCGTCGCGGCTGGCTGGTGCCCGCCGGGGTCATCCTGCTGTTTGCCCAGCTGGGCGACTGGCTCTACTGGCAGGAAACCGGACGCCATGTCGGCTACGAGGCGGCGGAGCTCGCCAACTCCGCCGGCAGCCTGGGGGGCATGCTCATCGCGCACTGGCCCTACCTGCTGGGCATCTTCATCCTGCTGGTCGCCATCGCGCGGGTTCCCGTCGCCGAGGCTCGCCTCAGGGTGCGCTTCGCGCCCGAGCTGGCCATGCTGGCGGTGATCATCGCCACGGTGCCGATCGTGCGAGGCGGCGTGAGCGGCGTGCCCCAGAGCCCCGACGACGCCCTGAGGCTGGGCAACCCCGAGGCCGCCACCGCCGCCCTCAACGGTGCCTACGCGGCGCTGCACGGCCTGCAGCGTGGCCAGAAGTACGCGCTGGAGCCCGTGCCGCTCGGCTGGATGCGTGACGACGAGGCTCGTTCGCGGGTGGATCGGCTCTATCCCGATGCGGCCCTGGCGAACGGCGAGCCCCGCCGGATGAACGTGGCCTTCGTGCTGCTGGAGAGCTGGGCCAGCGTCTTCATGGCGCCCCTCGACGACGGCCGCCCGGTGACGCCGCGCTTCGACGCCCTGGCCGAGCGCTCACTGCACAGCAAGGATCTCATCGCCGGCGGCCGGCGCACCACCGAGGGGATGTTCAGCCTGTTCTGCAGCTACCAGAACCCGCCAGGCCAGACCATCGCCCAGACCGACCTGGCCCGCCACGACTACGACTGCCTGCCTGAGCGCCTTGCCAAGGCCGGCTGGCAGACCGCCTTCTTCCAGGGGTCCCACGAGAACACCAGTGGCACCGGCGCCTTCGCTCAGGCGCTGGGCTTCCGGGAGAGCCTCGGCAAGGAGGACATCGAGCAGCGCCAGTGGCCCGAGAACTACTGGGGCGTCTACGACCGGGACCTCTATCGCTTCGTCCTGGAGCGCATGGGGGACATGCGCGAGCCCATGCTGGTCGGCATCAACACCAACACCACCCACGACACCCAGGTGCCGTCCGGCATGACCCCGCTGATCGACAGCGACTCACGTGCCGCGGGGATCCGCAACACCCTGCACATGGCCGACGAGGCGGTCGGCGACTTCGTCGAGGCCATCGAGTCCCGCGACTGGCAGCATCCCTGGCTGATCGTGCTGGTGTCCGACCATACCTCACGGGTGGAGGGCTCGATCCTCGAGCGCTCCCGGCTGCCGTTCCTCCTCTATGCGCCGGGCATCGTCGAGCCCGGCCGTCCCTCGCGCACCGGCCATCAACGCGATATCGCACCGACCCTGGCCGACCTGCTGGACCTGCCCCTTCCCGGCGCCATGGGTCACTCGCTGCTCGACCCGGCCGCGCCCCAGCTCGCCGAATACCATCAGGCGGGGACCCTGGGCTGGGTCATGGACGACCATGCGGTGGAGTTCTCGCTGCTCGACCCGAGCCGGCAGCGCTGTTTCGGCTGGCAGCCACCGTCAGCTCCGGGCCCCGAGCAACCGTGCGACGAGCGCGCCCGGCAGGGCGTGAAGGACGCCTATGCCCTGACCCAGCACGCCCAGCGGCACCTGTTCGATGGCACCACCGAGGCGCTTGCCCGCCAGGCTCGCCATCTCGATACCCGCCGCTCACTCGCCTCCGGTACCTCGCCATAGCCAGGCGACGCCAGGGCCCCCCATCCTACCTGCCCGTCGAGGCCTCACGGTGGGTTTACGCAGCTAGGCGGGGGTTCCTGTATCTGACTCGCCGAACTCCTCGGTGTCGACCTCCGCCTGCTGGGCCTCGCCGTAGCGGGCCCCCGCCACCTGGTGCGGGGTCAGCATGGCATCCAGCCGGGCCACATTCTCCGGTGCCAGCGGCAGGTGCTCCGCCGCCAGGTTCTCGCGCATGTGATCGATATCGCGCGAGCCGGGGATCGGCAGGATGTCGTCGCCCCGGGCTCGCAGCCAGGCCAGGGCCAGCTGGCTTGGTGTAATGCCCAGCTCCTCCGCCAGCGCCGTGAACTCCGCCAGCAGGCGCAGGTTGCGGGGATGGTTCTCGGCGCTGAAGCGCGGCATGCCGCGGCGCAGGTCGCTCTCCTCGAGGCGCGAAGGGTCGCTGACGGCACCCGCCAGGAAGCCGCGCCCCAGGGGGCTGAAGGCCACCAGGGCCGTATCGGCCTCGCGGCAGGCCTCGATCAGGCCGATCTCCGGGTTGCGGGTCCACAGCGAGTACTCGGATTGCACTGCCGCAATGGGATGCTCGTTGCGTGCCCGGCGCAGGGTGGCCGCCGAGACCTCGGAGAGCCCGATGGCCCGCACCTTGCCCTGCGCCACCAGTCGGGCCAGCGCGCCGACGCTCTCCTCGATGGGCACGCCCTTGTCCCAGCGGTGCAGGTAGTAGAGGTCCAGGTGGTCGGTGCCCAGCCGCGCGAGGCTCGCCTCGCACTGGCGATAGAGCGTCTCGGGGCGCCCATCGATCACCTTGCGGCCGAGCTCGGGGTTCATGGCCATGCCGCACTTGCTGGCCAGCAGGATCTCGTGGCGTTTGCCCGCCAGGGCCTTGCCCACCAGCCTCTCGTTGGCCGTGGCGCCGTAGAGGGTGGCGGTATCGAAGTGGCGGTAGCCCATGTCGAAGGCCGCCTCCAGGGCATGCAGCGCCTCGCTCTCGGGAAGCGGGCTGCCGTAGCCGTGGGAGAGGTTCATGCAGCCCAGGCCGATCTTCGGTGAGGCTACTTCCATTAGGCTGTCAAACACTGTCGACATGGCGATTCTCTCAGGCGGTGGGGAGGTGGAGAAGGGCCATCATGCCAGAATGCATTGATCTGGTTCAGTCGATTGCATGCCAAAGGAGCCCAGTGGCGGGATGCCTGCGTTGATGATGTCTCGCGCAGTAATAATCGGTGAGGGTATATAGATGTCCTGAATCAAGGCCGGCTTGATCAGTGTCGTGGGTGGATCTTCAGGGTGGCAGGGAATGATTAAGGATGCTTGTATGGAGATGGCGACGAAATAATGTGAGAGACAGGGATGTTGTATCACCTCTACTGGGGCAAGGCGAAAGCGGTGGGTGAGGGCGATAGCTGCCACCTACTGCCCTATCACAGCCTGGATGTGGCCGCCGTCGGCTGGACTCTACTCGCCCCTGAACGGCCCTTGGCGCAGCGACTTTCCCAGCAGTTGAATATCCCCCCTGACGCGCTTCGCCGACTTCTCGTTTTCCTGCTCGGGTTGCATGACCTTGGCAAGTTCGCGCGTGCCTTTCAGGGGCTGGCCCAGCCGGAAGGCGTCGACCTTGTGCCGCCCATCGAGCGTCTCGCCTACACCGAACGCCATGATCGACTGGGAGCGCTGGTGTGGCAGTCCTGCTGGATCGAGTGGTGGCAGGACGGCACGCTGAAAGACTCCGTCGCGCTGCCGCCGCGCCGTGAGCGCCGGCAGCTGGCGGAGTCGCTGCGCGCCTTGCTGGCCCCGATGTTCGGTCACCATGGCCAGCCGGTAGAGGCCGGAAATCTGTGTGTGGATCAGTTCTTCGGTGAGGATGATTTCGCTGCCGATAGCAAGGCCGCACGCCATTTCGTCGCCGACTGGGCGAAGGTGATCGACCTCGATTGGCCGCTCGACCGGCTGACATCGCCACAGTGGCGAGACGCCTTCCTGGCCGTGAGCTGGACGATTGCAGGCTGGGCGACGCTCAGCGACTGGCTGGGTTCCAATCGTGACCACTTCGCCTACTGCCAGGAGGCCATGCCGCTGGCCGACTACTGGCCGATCGCACGTGAACGGGCCGACCAGGCGCTGCAGGATAGCGGCTTTGCACAGCCACCCGAGCCTGTGCCCTATGCCGGGCTTGCCAGCTGGTTCGGCGGGCAGGCGATCACGCCGACCCCGCTGCAGCGGGAGGCCGAGCGCCTGTCCATCGGCGACGGTCCGCAGCTCTTTGTCCTCGAGGACGTGACGGGGGCAGGCAAGACCGAGGCGGCCTGTATCCTCGCCCAGCGTCTGCTGGCGGCCGGTCAGGGCGAGGGGCTCTATTTCGCCTTGCCGACCATGGCGACCTCCAACGCCATGTACGAGCGTCTCGGCCGACTGCATCACCGCTTCTATACCGAGGCCTCACGGCCCTCCTGCGTGTTGGCCCACGGTGCCCGGGAGCTGAACGACGCCTTCATGCAGGCCGTGGCGGCGGCGCAGCCGGAAGATCGGGACTACGCCACCGACGACATGACGGCCACCACGCGTTGCAATCGCTGGCTGGCCGATTCGCGCAAGAAATCGCTGCTGGCCGACGTGGGCGTCGGCACCATCGATCAGGCGCTGATGGGGCTGCTGCCCTTTCGGCATCAGTCGCTGCGCCTCTATGGCCTGGCACGCAAGGTGCTGATCGTCGATGAGGTGCATGCCTACGATCACTACATGCAGACCCTGCTCCATCAGCTGCTGACCCATCACGCCCGCCAGGGCGGCAGCGCCATTCTGCTGACGGCCACCATGCCGCTTGCCATGCGCGAGGCTCTGGCCATGGCATGGCGACAAGGGCTGGGACAGGCGTCGGCCAAGCTTCAGGAAGAGGCGTTCCCGCTGTTGACTCAAGTGGGTGAGGAGCTGGAGCACGAGACCCCGTTGGCCACCCGGCCTGAGGTAGCCCGCGAGGTGGGCATCGACTGGCTGGCCGCTGAGGAGGACGCGCTCGAGACCGTGATGGCGGCGGTCGAGGCGGGGGAGTGCGTCGCCTGGGTGCGCAACACCGTGGACGACGCCATTCGCGCCTTTGAGCAGCTTCGCCAACGTCACCCCGATCCCGAGCGCTGCCTGCTTTTTCATAGCCGCTTCGCGATGGTGGATCGCCAGCTCATCGAATCGGACGTCCTCGAGCGGCTGGGCAAGGCCTCTACCCCCGACCGGCGTCGCGGCCAGGTACTGATCAGTACCCAGGTCTTCCAGGAATCGCTCGACTGCGACGTGGATCTCATGATCAGCGATCTGGCGCCCATCGACTTGCTGATTCAGCGCGCCGGGCGCCTGCAGCGTCACGTCCGTGGCTCGCGCCGCGCCCCGGTGCTCAGCGTCCTGGCCCCCGAATGGAGCGATGCGCCGGATGCCCAGTGGCTGAAGCGTGTCCTGCCGGGCACTCAGGCGGTCTACCGCGATACGTCCCTGCTGTGGCTGACCCAGCGCACGCTTCGTGAACTTGGTGCGATCCGCATGCCCGGGGAGGCGCGCGAGCTGATCGAGAGCGTCTACGGCAACATCGCCGAGCTGGTGCCGGATGATCTCCAGGAGGCCAGGTGGGAGCAGCGCGGCATGCAGGGCGTGGCCGTTTCCATGGCCCACTTCAACGCCCTGTCGCTCGAGCAGGGCTACCTTCGTCAGCCGGAGATCGACCAATGGCAGGAGGAGCGGGAGATAGGCACTCGGCTGGTCGACGAGCCCACAGTGAACGTTGTGTTGCTGAAGCGTGACATCGACGGCGAGCCGGTGCTGTGGGCCGAAGGCGAGCGCCATGCGGCCATGCTCAGCCAGGTAAAGCTGCGCCAGAGCCAGGCGGAGAAGCTGGCGGACCTGTCGGCCGGCGACCAGGACCGCTGGAAGGTCCTGCAGGGGCGCCACAAGGCGCTGCACTTCACCCGCCCCTGGCTGGTCGAGGCCGATCCCGGCTGCGCCTATGACGCCCAGTGGGGGGTGAGGTTCTCCATGACAACGGACAATCAGGGAGATGGATGTGAATCTGCTTAATGAGCCGTGGCTGCCTTTTCGTACCAGGGACGGTGCCATCGTCCACCGGCCTCCCAACGTGATGGCCGATCCCGAGATCATCGATCTCGCCCTGCCGCGGGCCGACTTCCAGGGCGCGGCCTACCAGTTCCTGATCGGCCTGCTGCAGACGGCGCTGCCGCCGGAGGATCAAGGCGCCTGGTTGGATCGCTTTCTCGAGCCGCCCGGCGTCGGTGAGCTCGATGCCGCCTTTTCGCCCTTCGTCGCTGCCTTCGAGCTTGACGGCGAAGGACCGCGCTTCATGCAGGACCTCGATCCGCTCGAGGACGTCAAGGAGGCCACGGTCAGCGGCCTGCTGATCGACGCGCCGGGCGCGAACGGCATCAAGAACAACACCGATTTCTTCGTGAAGCGCGGGCGGGTCAAGGCGATGTGCGAAGACTGTGCGGCGCTTGCCCTGTTTACCATGCAGATCAATGCCCCGGCCGGTGGGGCGGGCATTCGCGTCGGCCTGCGCGGCGGCGGACCGCTGACCACGCTGGTGTTGCCGGAGTCGACCGACGCCAGCCTATGGTCTCGGCTCTGGAGGAACGTCGTGACGCCCAGGGCGCTCGCTCGCTCCGGGCAATCATGGCAGCCTCCGCGCGCCGATGATGACAGCCTTTTCCCGTGGATGGCGCCGACCCGCGTCAGTGACAGGAAGGGCACCGAGGCTCTGCCCGAGAACATGCATCCGCTGCACCCCTACTGGTCGATGCCGCGTCGTTTCCGGCTGCTCTTCGAGGACGAATCGTGTGTCTGTGATCTCTGTGGCCGCGACACCGCGCGTTCCGTGGGTCGTATCCGCGCCAGGAAGCAGGGGATCAACTATGACGGCCCCTGGCTGCATCCGCTGACGCCCTACCGTCGGGATCCCAAGAAGCCCAATGAGCCGCCGCTGTCCACCAAGGGCCAGCCCGGCGGCCTGGGGTATCAGCACTGGTCCAACCTGGTGCTGCAGGACGCCGATGGCAGCGGTGCGCTGCCCGCCCTGGCTGTTCAGGACTACGTCTCCCGCAAGGTACAGGCCGTCGATGAGGAGCGCCGGGCCGGGGAAGAAATCGCGGCACTGCTGAAGCATGCTCGGCTGTGGGCCTTCGGCTACGACATGGACAACATGAAGCCCCGCGGCTGGTTCGGCGTCGAGATGCCGCTGGTGGCCGTTCCGCCCGCACAGCAGGAGCAGCTGCGTGCCTGGGTCCAGCACTACACCGATCTGGCCAGGCAGATCGCCTGGATGGTGCGCACCCAGATCAAGCAGGCCTGGTTCGATCGACCCGCCGAGGCCAAGGGCGATATGAGCCATCTCGACCTGGCGTTCTATGACGCGACGCAGGGCGCCTTCTTTGGGGTCCTGCAGGGCTTCCAGGAAACTCTCGCCGCGGCTGACGGCCCCCCGTGCTTGCCTTCCGAGGTGGCCGAGCGCTGGTATCGCACGCTCAGGCGCGAGGCCATGGCGCTGTTCGAGGAGCAGGCGCTGAGCGGGGCGCTGGAGGCGGTGGACCTCAAGCGTGCCACCGCGGCGTGGCGACAGCTGCAGGGCTTCCTGGCTGGACGCAGCAAGGGCAGCAAGGGCAGCAAGGCCATTCGTGAATTTGCCGAGACCGGCGGCTTTCGCCTGACCGCCGCGCCGGCCGCCACCGAGGAGAGCGTATCGTGAGTGAAGTGCAACTTGCCCCGGAAGCCGAGGCGTCATCGCGCGTGCCGGAGCGGCTCCATGCCATCGAGCGCGGGGAAGCCGAGGCCCTGCGGCGCTGGTGGCAGCGCCTGACGCTGCCGGCAGAGACGCTCAAGGCTCATATGTCCCTTCCGCCCTGGCCCAAGGGCCTGCGGGCAACGCTGAGGCGCTGCGACACCACCGAGGCGGCGATGCTTACGGAAGCGTTTCGCCACCTCTGGCATCAGCTTCCGGACACTGTGGACCAGCCCGAATGGCGGCGCAATCGGCGGCTGCAGGCTTGGTCCTGCATCGCCCTGGTGGTGGCCGAGCTGCGCGAGGAGCGTCCCGGGATGCCGCTGGGGGCCGCGCTAGGTCAGCAGAAGCGTGAAACCGGCAAGCCGTGCATGAGCGAGCTGCGCTTTCAGCAGCTGATGACGTCGCGCACGCCGGAGGAGCTGGTTCAGCGCTTGCGCCGTGCTCTCGCGCTGATCGACAAGCGCGGCGTCAGCGTCGTTCATCTGGCCGGCGACATCGCGCTGTGGTGGCGGGAGTACCAGGGTGGAGTGTCACCCAAGCCGACACAGCGTCTCGGTTTCATCTGGGCCAACGACTACTTCGGTGCCGCCGCCGGCTACCGGACAGACACCCCGTGATCCGTCAACCACGACAGGGAGCCAATTCCATGAGCCACTTCATTCAGCTGCATCTGCTCACCGCCTATCCGCCGGCCAACCTCAACCGTGATGACCTGGGCCGGCCCAAGACCGCCATCATGGGCGGCGCCAAGCGCCTGCGCGTCTCGTCGCAGAGCCTCAAGCGCACCTGGCGCACCTCAGCACTGTTTGAAGAAGCCGTGGGTCAGCATCGCGGCATGCGTACCAAACAGGTGGGCGTCCAGGCCGCCACGCGCCTGCAGGAAAAGGGCGTGAAGGAGAAGGATGCCAAGGCGTGGGCCACGGAGATCGCCAAGGTCTTCGGCGACGTGTCCAAGGGCGAGCTGGAAACCAGTCAGCTGGTGCATGTCGGCCCCGAGGAGCAGGCTGCGGTCGACGCCCTGGTGGAGAAGTTGGCCGACGAGCAACGCGCGCCGGAGAAGGAAGACCTCAAGCTGCTGCGCCACAAGCCGTCGGCCGTGGATATCGCGCTGTTCGGCCGCATGCTCGCGGCCTCGCCCGCGTATAACGTCGAGGCCGCCTGCCAGGTCGCCCATGCCATCACCGTGCATGCCGCAGAAGTGGAGGACGACTACTTCACGGCAGTGGACGATCTGAACAGCGGTGACGAGCATCGCGGCGCGGCGCACGTCGGCGAGGCCGGGTTTGGCGCGGGCCTGTTCTACGGCTACGTATGTATCGATCGCCGACAGCTGATCGAGAATCTGGACGGTGACGTGGCGCTGGCCGATCGGGCCATCGCGGCCCTGGTGGAGGCCGCCGTGAAGACCTCGCCCAAGGGCAAGCAGAACAGCTTCGGCTCCCGCGCCCACGCCAGCTATGCGCTGGCCGAGACGGGCGGACAGCAGCCGCGCTCACTCTCGGCAGCCTTCCTGCGTCCCGTGGCCGGGCAGGATCAGGCACTGGATGCCATCGCGCGCCTGGAGCGTCAGGCGCAGGCCTTCGACGCCGCCTATGGCCCCGGTGCCGATAAGCGCTTTATCGTGGCGGCCGACCCCGATTATCCGGAGCCGCAGCTGTCCGGTAGGGTGCTCAAGGGCAGCCTGTCTGAGCTGATCGACTTCCTGTCCAGCGAGCAGTAAGGAGAGCTCATGACGGAGTATCTGATCTTTAGGCTCTACGCGCCGCTCGCCAGCTGGGGCGAGGCCGCGGTGGGCGAGTCGCGCCCGACCGCCACCTACCCGCGGCGCAGCGCCATCATTGGACTGCTCGGCGCGGCGCTGGGGGTACGCCGCGATGACGACGAGGGGCAGCGCCGGCTGCGTGACAGCCTCGGCATCGCCATCAAGCAGCGTTCACCCGGCAGCCTGCTGCGCGACTACCACACGGTACAGGTCCCGGCCTCGCAGTCCAGGGTGACCTATCGCACACGACGAGACGAATTGAATGCCCCAAAAAAGGTTATCAACACCATCCTTTCCAGCCGGGACTACCGCTGCGATGGCCTGTGGACGGTCGCCGTCTGGCTGATGCCCCGGGCGGAGCTGGCGCTCGAGGCGCTGGAACGGGCGCTCGAGTCGCCCTACTTCCCGCTCTACCTGGGGCGCAAGGCGTGCCCGCCGGGGGCGCCGCTTGCACCCCGTCGCAAGACCGTCGCCTGTCTGCGAGACGCTCTGGACACCGACTTTCCGCCGCTGTGTGGAAGAACCACCGAAGAGGAGCACCGGGCGTTGAGGCTGCCGGATAATTCGCTCTACGCCTGGGAAGGTGATGCGGAACGTCTGGACGGCAATGGTCGCGGCGTGGAGTCCAGCGAAGCCTGGGATGACCCACTCCATCGCCGGCGTTGGCAGTTTGGTCCGCGCACCGAATATCGCCGCATGGTCCGGGCAGGGGAGGAGCGCTAATGTACCTTTCTCGTGTGCGTGTCGACCTGAACGGCCTCTCTCGAGGCGTCCTGTTCGACATCATGGATGGCAGGGCCTACGCCGCCCATCAGCTGCTCTGGCGGCTGTTTCCGGATCATCAGGGCGCTCGCCCCTTCCTGTATCGTCAAGAAATGGAGGAGTCCGGCGAAGACGGAGTGCCAAAAGGACTGCCGCTGTTCTATGTGCTGTCGGACCGCGAACCGCAACCGATTGCCGGACTGCTCGAGGCGCAGTGCAAGCCGTTTGCACCGGTGCTGGAGGCCGGGGATAGGCTCGCCTTCCGGTTGCGAGCCAACCCCACGATAGCGAAGTCGGTGACGGGCCAGCGTGGGCAGCGCGCCGATGTCCTGATGGCCGCCAAGTATCCCTTCGAGTCGGGCGGAGACAGGAAGAGTCAGGCGTGCGCCGACGCGATGGATGCCGCCGCTCGAGGCTGGCTCGAGGAGCGTGCCGGTGCCTGGGGCTTCCGCCTGCCGGTGGCCCCGGAAGTGGGGGCCTATCGCCAGCACGCCCTGTCGAAAGACAAGGGCCGCCCAATCCGATTTTCCAGCGTCGACTACGAAGGGCTGCTGGAGGTCGTCGAGCCGGGGCGGCTGGTCGAGACCCTGGCGCAGGGCGTGGGGCGCGCCAAGGCGTTCGGCTGTGGCCTGCTGCTGTTGCGGCGTCCATAGCACCACCTTGCGGGCAGGGAGGCCGGGATGGGATTCATACCGCTCAAGCCGATTCCCGAGAAGGACCGCATGTCGATGATCTTCGTCGGCATGGGGCAGATCGATGTGCGCGATGGTGCCTTCGTCGTCATCGACGAGGTCAACGGGGAGCGCATGCATATCCCGGTGGGCTCGGTCGCCTGCCTGTTGCTGGAACCGGGCACGCGGATCTCCCACGCCGCCGTCAAGCTGGCCTCGGTCGTCGGCACCCTGCTGATCTGGGTGGGCGATGCCGGGGTTCGCCTCTACAGCGCGGGTCAGCCCGGCGGGGCGCGCTCCGACAAGCTGCTCTACCAGGCGCAGCTGGCGCTGGATGACTCGCTGCGGCTGAAGGTCGTGCGCAAGATGTTCGAGCTTCGCTTCGGGGAGCCGCCGCCCTCTCGGCGCAGCGTGGAACAGCTGCGCGGCATGGAGGGCGCCAGGGTGCGCAAGACCTATCAGCTGCTCGCCAGGCAATACGGCGTGAAGTGGCAGGGGCGTCGCTACGACCCCAGCCAGTGGAGCGCCTCCGATGTGGCCAATCAGTGCCTTTCCGCCGCCACCGCCTGTCTCTACGGCATCACCGAAGCGGCGATTCTGGCGGCGGGGTACGCGCCGGCCATCGGTTTCCTGCATACCGGCAAGCCGCAGAGCTTCGTCTACGATATCGCCGATATCGTGAAGTTCGAGACGGTGGTGCCGGCCGCCTTTCGGGTAGCGGCGCGCAATCCGATCTCGCCCGAGCGCGAGGTGCGTATTGCCTGCCGCGACGCCTTTAAGCAGACCAAGCTGTTGCAGCGACTGATCCCGATGATCGAGGAGGTGCTGGCTGCCGGTGAGATTGAACCGCCGCCCCCAGCCCCAGAGGCCATGCCGCCGGCCATTCCCGAGCCTGAATCCGTCGGCGACCAGGGACATCGGAGCAAGTGATATGGCAATGCTGGTGGTGGTGACCGAAGCGGTGCCGCCGCGCCTGCGCGGCCGACTCGCCGTCTGGCTGCTTGAGATTCGCGCCGGTGTTTATGTGGGCGATGTCTCCAAGCGTGTACGAGAAACGATCTGGGAGCAGATCAGTGCACTGGCTGAGGAGGGCAGTGTCGCCATGGCCTGGGCCAGCAACCATGAGTCCGGCTTCGAATTCCAAACGTATGGCGATAACCGCCGCGAGCCGATCGATCATGATGGTTTACGGCTGGTGCGTTTTCTGCCGTCTCGACCAACTGATTGATTTATAGAGATCTTTAACAATCTAGTCTGGTTGAAAAGCAAGCAAAATCGCCGGTGGAAATTCCGCTGGCGGTTTTCTTCTTTGTAAACAGGTGTCTACAATTAGTCCGGTCCCCGCAGGCGCGGGGATGATCCGCCCCCGATGCGGGTGGCGTCGGGGGCTAGCGTCCGGTCCCCGCAGGCGCGGGGATGATCCGCTGGCCGAACTGACCGAATAGCCATTGCCGAGCCGGTCCCCGCAGGCGCGGGGATGATCCGCCCAGGCCCGCGAGCATCCTGGCGATCCCGGGCCGGTCCCCGCAGGCGCGGGGATGATCCGATAACAAACGCCCCCAAGAAGGCTATAACGACCCGGTCCCCGCAGGCGCGGGGATGATCCGCGGCTCGGTCACTACTGACAGGAGGTGGGCATCCGGTCCCCGCAGGCGCGGGGATGATCCGTCGCTGAACCAGCGCTTGCTTTTCTTGCGCGTCCGGTCCCCGCAGGCGCGGGGATGATCCGGTAGGTGTGCGCATCAAAATGGACGTGTCGAACCGGTCCCCGCAGGCGCGGGGATGATCCGGCCGCTGAACTGCTGGGATTGGACCCGGTGACCCGGTCCCCGCAGGCGCGGGGATGATCCGCAGGCCGACAAGGCGAGCCGTCGCATTGTGTCCCGGTCCCCGCAGGCGCGGGGATGATCCGTCCCTAGACGCAGGAGTCGAGAAGATGACGAACCGGTCCCCGCAGGCGCGGGGATGATCCGCCGAGGCGGAACTGCGCGGCGCGGCGGTAGGCCCGGTCCCCGCAGGCGCGGGGATGATCCGGAGCGAACCACTGTCCGCCTGGCCTGCTCCAGCCGGTCCCCGCAGGCGCGGGGATGATCCGTCGGTATAGGCGCGGGTGTTGTTCTCGTGGGCCCGGTCCCCGCAGGCGCGGGGATGATCCGATCGACAATCCCGCCCAGGGCAAGCGGCTGAGCCGGTCCCCGCAGGCGCGGGGATGATCCGCTAGACCCGCTATCGACTTCATAAGCGACACGCCGGTCCCCGCAGGCGCGGGGATGATCCGGCGGTGAGGTCAGGGGCGCCACGATCGGCCAGCCGGTCCCCGCAGGCGCGGGGATGATCCGCAACGAGATCGTCGACGGCCTCAGCAACGAGACCGGTCCCCGCAGGCGCGGGGATGATCCGCCGTCGGCCATCCAGGCGGCGACGCCCCGGGCCCGGTCCCCGCAGGCGCGGGGATGATCCGGAACGGGACTTGACTTCGCAGTTACCGGCAAGCCGGTCCCCGCAGGCGCGGGGATGATCCGCCAGGTCATCCAGGCCGCCCGGCCCTGACCTTCCGGTCCCCGCAGGCGCGGGGATGATCCGGTTGCGGAACCACATAGGGTCTCTCCTCAGACCGGTCCCCGCAGGCGCGGGGATGATCCGCGCCGCCGGTGGATTGCGATTTTGCGGGCCGCCCGGTCCCCGCAGGCGCGGGGATGATCCGCGCCGGCTGCAGGGCGCCGTCGCGCGCCTGGTCCGGTCCCCGCAGGCGCGGGGATGCCCCGGTGGTGGTGTTGCGGTCTTCGGCCTCGCCGTCCCGGTCCCCGCAGGCGCGGGGATGACCCGCAGATATTGGCCGCGCACAGGCAGAACTATGTCCGGTCCCCGCAGGCGCGGGGATGACCCGGGATGCAGTGGATCGACACGACAAGGGAACTACCGGTCCCCGCAGGCGCGGGGATGACCCGGTCGAAAGCACCGCCAGATGCCCAGGGTAGAACCGGTCCCCGCAGGCGCGGGGATGACCCGGACATCGACGGCCACGAACTGGCGATGGTGCTCCGGTCCCCGCAGGCGCGGGGATGACCCGAAGACCGAGGACGGCGTGATTGCCGACGTGGTCCGGTCCCCGCAGGCGCGGGGATGACCCGTCGTAGATGTAGACGGTGCCCCGCGGGGCCCGCCGGTCCCCGCAGGCGCGGGGATGACCCGTCACGCTCCTGGCTCAACGCCATCTTCGGCTACCGGTCCCCGCAGGCGCGGGGATGACCCGTCCGCCTGGCACATGCCGGTCGGCGTCTCGACCCGGTCCCCGCAGGCGCGGGGATGACCCGTTGGCGCCGATCTGGTCGAGGTCGCTGCCCTGCCGGTCCCCGCAGGCGCGGGGATGACCCGCCGGCTCAAGATGGTGATGAGGCCCTGGCACCGGCGGTCAGGCGAGGAGGATGTGTTGGCACGCATGGCGTCCCCTGCCGTCAGGGGCCGCTGAGCGTTTCACATCGGGCCCTGGCCGTTGCCTTTTGGTCGCACGCCCCCGGTCAGAGCCGGGGGCGTGCGGTATGGTAGGCCGTTACCCTGCCGAACTGGCCCTCCATGGCAGGAAAATCCACCCTGACAGGGACTGACGGAGCGCCAGGCATGGCCCAATCCACTCCTCTCTCTCCGCGCTACCGGGTGCTGCTGGCCGGGCTGTTCAGCCAACTGCTGTGCGTGGGCGTGGCGCGCTTCGCCTACACGCCGCTGCTGCCGGTGATGCAGCAGCAGACCTGGCTGAGCGATGCCCAGGGCGGCTGGCTGGCCGCCCTCAACTACGCCGGCTACATGCTGGGGGCGCTGGTCGCGGCCTCGATCCACAGCATCCGGCTCAAGGACACCCTTTATCGCCTCACCCTGCTGCTGGCGGTGCTCTCCACCGCCGGCATGGCGCTGGCCGACAGCTTCTGGCTGTGGGCGGGCATGCGCTTCGTGGCCGGCTTCTCGAGCAGTGGGGCGATGCTGCTCGCCTCGGGGCTGATCCTGCACTGGCTGATCCAGCACCGTCATCGCGGCGAACTGGGCATCCACTTCGCCGGCCTGGGGCTGGGCATCCTTCTGGCCGCCCTGGCGGTGGAGCTGATGCGGTGGCTCGCCCTGGAGTGGCAGGCCCAGTGGTGGGGCTTCGCCGCCCTGGCCGTGGCATTGCTGGTGCCCGCCTGGCGCTGGCTGCCGCGACCCGCAAAGCCGGTCGAGGGTGGCGGTGGCAGCCGTCATCAGCAGGCTTCCCCGCCTTCGCGCACCTTTATGCGGCTGATGCTGGCCGCCTACTTCTGCGCCGGCTACGGCTACGTGATCAGCGCCACCTTCATCGTCGCCATCGTCGAGCGGGAGCCGCTGCTGGCTGGCGCCGGCAACTGGACCTTCGCGTTGGTGGGGCTGGCCGCCGCCCCCGCGGTGATGCTGTGGGACCTGATCGCCCGGCGCATCGGCTACCTGGGCGCGCTGATCTGCGCCATGGCCTTGCAGGTGGTGGGCATCGTGCTGCCGGCGCTGACCGATAGCCTCGCCGGCGTGCTGACGAGTGCGGTGCTCTACGGCGGCACCTTCCTGGGCTGCGTGAGCCTGGTTCTGACCATGGCCGGCCGGCTCTACCCGCAGAGCCCGGCACGGCTGATGGGGCGCATGACACTCGCCTACGGCGCGGCACAGATCATTGCCCCGGCGCTGACCGGCATGCTCGCCGAGGCCACCGGCCACTACGACACCGGGCTGTGGCTGGCGGGCGGCTTCGTGGCGCTGGGCGCGGTGCTGCTTGCCTGGCTGCGGCGGGTGGATAGAACCGCCCAGCGGCTGGATGCCGAGGCCAAGGCGGCCCCGGCGGGGTGAGGGGAGGCGACCGCGGTTGGCGGCGTGTCGATGGCGGGACCGGGGTGGGTTACCTAAGCTTACGCCATTGAAGGCTCGTTGATGCGATGGCAGGGAGGCCCTGGCCTGGGCCGCGCGGGGGCTTTCGCCGCTGCGGTTCGAGAACGAAGGGGCGAGTCATGATGACCATTATCGATACCATTCTGTCGGTGGGGCAGAAGCTGTTCAGTCTTCGCGAGGAGCTGTCCCAGGCGAGGCAGGCTCGCAAGCAGGTGGTGGCCGAGTTTCTGGAGGCCATCGCGGCAACCATCGAGGAAGCCAGCGCTGAGCTGAAGCAAGGGCACTATCCTCACGGAAAGTGTCAGGAGCTGTTGACCCACTCCCAGCACATGGAGGAGGCGATAGGCGACCTGATCGGCAATGCGCAAGCCGCCGAGCTCGGCGCCCAGCTCGCCGAGGTCCATGAGATAGAGCGGCTGCATGCCGAACTGGGCGGGACGGATGATGCAGAGCGTCAGCGCAAGCTCGGCGTGCTCGACCAGGCCGCAGGGCAGTTCAGGGCCACGTCGGCCTTCGTGAAGGTCAGCGCCTGAGCTGGCTCTGCCTTGCGGGTGGTCGACCCGGTGAGGGTGGGGTCGTCAGAAGGGGCTCTGCAGCGAAGGTCTGTGAAACGCCGTGACGTGAAGAGGAGTGCGTCCGATGTCACAACCCGTGCAGCGCCTCATCCTGCTGTTCGACGGCACCTGGAACGACCCCCAGGACCGCACCAATATCTATCGGCTGGCGCGGGACCTCCATGACCGCGACGCCCAGGGCGTCAGGCAGCGCTTCTACTACGAGCCGGGCGTCGGTACGCGGCAGTGGGAGCGCCTGGTCGGCGGGGCATTCGGGCTGGGGTTGAGCCGTAACCTGCAGCATGGCTATGACTGGCTGGTTCGCAACTACGTTGATGGGGGCCAGGTCTTCGTCTTCGGCTTCAGCCGCGGTGCCTATACGGCGCGCAGCCTGGTGGGGATGATCCGCAAGTGCGGGCTGCTGCGCATCGCGACGCCTGGCCTGGTAAAGGAGGCCGAAGCCCTCTACCGCGACAAGACGCTGTCGCCCAGGGATAGGGCCTGCTGCAGGTTCCGCGAGCGCTATAGCCGCGAGATCGAGATCGACTTCATCGGGGTATGGGATACCGTGGGGGCCCTGGGCATTCCCGGGACCCACTTCTCGGAACATGGCCGCTTCGACTGGCATGATACCGAGCTGTCGTCGATCGTGAAGCGGGCCTACCAGGCGATGGCCCTGGATGAGCACCGCAAGGCCTACGATGCCGCCCTCTGGACCCATGTCGGGGGCGAGAAAAAGCCCAGCCAGGACGAGGTAGAGCAACGCTGGTTCATCGGTGCCCATGCCAACGTGGGCGGTGGCTACCGGATGGAGGACGGTGGCTTCGATCCGCTGGCCAGCCTGGCCTATGGGTGGATGTGCGACAAGGCCGCAATGGCGGGACTCTCGCTGCATTGGGCCGAGCTCCCGGCCGACGCCCATCGCGCGCCGCCGAGAGACTCCTACGCGGAGTTCATGGCAGGCCTCTATCGCCGCTACCGTGCCCTGTGGGATCGGGATGGCGATGGCAGACACCATCGGCACTATGCCCGGGATGCGGAAGGCAACCGGGCGGTGGGTGTCAGTGTGGACTCCTCGGTGTGGCGCCGCTGGCAGGAAGATGAGGCCTATCGGCCGCCAACGCTGGTCCACGCGGGGTGCAAGCCGCCATCCGAGCCGTGATGGCGTCGAAGCGTCATGCCAGGGCTGGCTTACCTTGATGCCCTGGGGGAATATTCAGGACGGGCATCATTCACCGAGGCCAGGGAGACCTTCCATGCCCACCATCGCCCATTTTCAGGACCTGCGGCGCCTGGCGCGTTACGGCGCGCGCGATATCCACGACGCCGATCCCCACTGCCTGTGCCACGGCACCCCTTTCATGGCGGGTGCCGACAGGATGGGCGCCTGAACATGCCCGACATTCCCCTGCTGATCGCCATCGCCGCCCTGGTGGGTGCGGCCTTCTCTGCACGAAGCGTCTGGCAGCGCCGCCACGTCAGCCGCTGGCAGGAGGTGGCGGCTACCGTGACCGGGGCTGAGCTGGTCGAGCTCGGGTCCCGGGTGCAGAACCGCGAGGGGCCCGACCAGGAACGCCGCTACCTGGCCCGGGTGCACGTCCGCTATCGGGTGGCGGGGCGGGAAGTACGCTCCGACAACGGCCGCTTCGACGGCGCGCCCACCTTTACGAGCCGCGAGGCGGCCGAGGCCTGCCTGGCGGACTTTCCCGAGGGCCGCACGCTGCGCGGGCGCGTCGATCCCCGGGCACCCGAGCGCCTGCAGCTCGGCGACTCGAGGATCCCGGCGCGTCGCATCGGCCTGACGCTGTTCCTGCTGGTCATTGCCGCCTTCGCGCTGTTTATCTCCTTTCGCTGACATCCCCCTCCAGTTCTCGATAAGAGATTGATTATCCGGGTCGAGGCCGCCAGGATGGCGGCCTTTTGCGCGGAGGAAGGATGCCCCGTATCCGGCTCGCAGGGCTGCTGGCCCTGCTCCCCCTGTTCGCCCAGGCCGACGTGATCGTTGGCAGCTGGAACATCAAGCACCTGGGCTGGAACAACGACAAGGCCATGCCGCAGGTGGCTCATGTGGCCAACCACTTCGACCTGCTGGCGGTGCAGGAACTGATGGACCCGGCGGCGCTCGAGGCACTGGAGGGCGAGCTGGAGGCGCTCTCCGGTGAGGCATGGTCCTCCATGGCCAGCCACGCCCTGGGGCGCAGCTCCTACGAGGAGCACTATGGCTTCCTGTGGCGGGAGCGCGAGGTGGCCTATGAGGATGGCGCCGTGGTGTTCATCGACCATGGCGATGTCTTCTCGCGCGAGCCCTACTCGGCGCGCTTCCGCGACGTGGAGAGCGGCAAGGCCTTCACCCTGGCCACCGTGCACGTGGTCTATGGCGACAGCGTGGGCGACCGCCTGCCGGAGATCGAGGCGCTGGCCGACTACTGGCAGTGGCTGGGCGAGGTCCATCCGGGGGCGCCGCGTTTGCTGGCGGGGGACTTCAACCTGCCGCCCGACCATCCGGCCTGGCGAGCGCTTCGCGAGCGGGGTGCCAGGCCCGCGATCACCGAGGGTCGCTCGACCCTGGCGACCACGGCGGGCCAGTACGCCAGCCTCTATGACAACCTCTGGTACGACGCCGGGCGGCTGGCCCCCGACGACCAGGGCATCCTGCGTTTTCCTGAGCTGCTGCCCCTGGCCCACCAGGCGGCGCGCGATCGGGTCTCGGACCATGCGCCGGTCTATCTGACACTGAACGGCGCGGCGCTGGTCACGACCCAGGCCGGCAGCGGCGAGCTGGTGGCGACCCAGCGGCTGGCGAACTGCATCGACCTGAACGACAGCGACGCCACTCGCCTGGCAGAGCTGCCCCACGTAGGACCGGCGCGCGCCGCGGACATCATCGCCGGCCGGCCGTGGCGGGTGGCCAGTGAGCTCACCCGGATCGCGGGGATCGGCGACGGGCGGATGGGGGAGATCCGGCGCAGCGGCCTGCTATGTGGCGACAGGGGCTGACTGACCGGGACGGGACTGACCTGCCTCAAGGCGGCTCCTACGGGTGGCGACTACGCTTTTCAGGGTGCAAGCCCATAGAGGAGACCCGCCATGCTATTCCTCCTAGCTAGCCGATCGTTGACCCCTGCTTGTGGCCGGCGAGGCGCCCTCGTCCTGGGCACCCTGGTCACGCTGGGGGCCAGTACGGCCAGCCTGGCGGCGGACCCCGTCCGGTCCGAGCTGACGCCCAAGCTGCAGGGCCTGCTGCAGAAGGAGATGCTGCAGATCGAGCAGGCGATGCAGGAGATCTACAGCGCCATGCTGCAGGGCCGACACGCCGTGGTGGCGCAGAAGGGGCAGGCAATCCACGACAGCTTCATCCTCGAGCAGTCGTTGACCGATGAGGACCGCCAGGACCTGAAGGCTGCCGTGCCGCAGGCGTTCCTGCAGATGGATGCGACCCTGCACGAGCTCTCGGCGTCCCTGGCCGAAGCCGGCCAGGCCCGGGACACCGCCCGGCAGGTAGCGTTGTACGGGCGCATGACCGAGTCCTGCGTGGCGTGTCACGGCGCCTACGTCACCGACCGCTTCGAGGGCCTCGAGGGCGCCGACATCCCGGCCGGCTGGGGAATGGCGCCCTCCGCTCAGGGCAACGATCCACAGGATTGACCTGTCTGGGGTTTTGCGTCAGAACAGGCTGATGTTCCGGCCCGGTGGCGCGATATCGCCGGGCCGGCCCGCTTGTTCAGCACGGAGGCCAGACCCATGCCCCTTTCCCCCCTTGACCAGACCCTCGCCGCCCTGGATGCCCTGCACGCGGAGGACCCGCGCCGTGTGGAGGTGGATGGCGAGCCGGTGCCCCAGGAGCTGTGGCATGCCGGACGCATGAGTGCCTGGCTGGAGCGGCTGCACGAACATCCTGACGAGCTGATGCGCCTCGCGGTGCGCGGCCAGCACCTGCAGCGCTGGCAGGTGCCGCGCACGGATTACCCCGAGGGCCGAGTGGGCTATCTCACCTGGCGGCGTGACCAGGGCCAGCGGGCCGGCGAGACCACCGCCCGGCTGATGCAGGAGGCGGGCTACACCGCCGAGCAGGCCGAGCGGGTGGCGCGGATGATCCGCAAGCAGGGCCTGGGTCGTGACCCGGGCGCCCAGGCGGTGGAGGACTGTGCCTGCCTGGTGTTCCTGGAGAACTACTTCGGCGACTTCTCGAAGCAGATCGACCACGACCACCTGATCCGCATCGTGCAGATGACCTGGAAGAAGATGTCACCGCGGGCCCATGAGCTGGCGCTGGGGCTGCCGATGACGGCCGAGGCGCGCGGCCTGGTGGAGGAGGCGCTGGCAGGGTGAGTGCCCGCCCGGCGAGGGCAGGCGGGGGCGGGGCTACTCGACCAGGGTCCGGGCGGCCTCGAGGTAGGCCTCACCGTGGGTGCGCACGCGCTCGCGGTCGACGCTCTCGGAGCCCAGGTGCACCTCTTCAAGGTCCACGGCCATGGTGTCGAGCTCCTCGTCGATCTTCGCCATGGCGTTCTCCAGGGTGTAGGTGAGCTCATGGATGGTGCCGAGGTCGGCGTTGCTCAGCTCGTCCTGGGCGAGCAGCTCGGCCAGCTGGCGGTTGGTCTCCGAGAACTGGGTCACGGCCTCGGCCAGGGTGTCGGCGGCCTCGCCCTCGAAGTGGTCGGGGCGTTCCTCGGCCTGGGCGGTGGAGGCCAGCAGGCCGGTGCAGAGGGCGGCGAACAGCAGCTTCTTCATGGGGGCGTCCTTCCTGGTGATGATAATCAATCGCATGAATGACGCTATCACCCTCCCTGCCTAGTGACAATCCTTATCGTTTGCATTGATTTCGCATTTGATCTGTATCAGGTGCGGCGTGCCATCACTCGCTACCGAACTTCACCGTCAGGCTCTCGTCGCTCTCGCAGGGCTTGCCGTGACGCAGCGTCAGGCGACGCTGGGTGAGGTTCATCACCACCGAGAACAGCGTCTCCATGCGCTCCTCGGGGGGCTGGTCGGGGTTGAAGTGTCGGCAGAGGGAGAGCGGCGCGTTGTCATGGTCGCTCAGGACGGCGAACAGCTCGCCCTCGCCGATCTCGCCCTCGGCGGGCAGCCGCTCGCGCAGCAGGCGATCCAGCCGCGCCAGGCGGGGGCGGGAGTCGGGGCGCGGGAAGTCCTCGACCTGGCAGGTCGCGGCGCGGGCATAGAGGTGGTTGGTGTGGGTGACCAGGCCGCCCTCGGGGGCCAGTCGGCCGGGTTCGCCGGGGTGGACCTCCAGACCAGCCGCCTGGCCATCGGCACTGGCGATCAGGAAGTGGGCGGGCGAGCAGACCCGGTCGCGACTGGCCACGGCCACGGCACCGTCCATGTCGGGGCTCTCGAGGATCTTGCGCAGGGCGACGTGGATGGGCAGACCCTCGCCGCAGGTCTGCGAGCGGATGGCGTTGAGGCAGACCCCGATGCCGTGCTCGTTCATGCCGATCTTGGCCACCATGCCGGCCTCGCCGATGCTGATCAGGACGGGGGCGTCGAGGCCGCTGATCTCCAGCGCCACCACGTTGTGCAACTGGTCGGTGCGCCAGTCCCAGTTCTGGGCCAGCCACTGGGTGCCGTCGCGGTTCAGGGCAAAGGCGGAGCAGCCGCCGCTGGCCTGGGTCAGCGAGATCTCGCTGCGGCAGTTGAGGGTGAGGATGTCCTCGAAGTCGAGCCCGGCCCCGCGGGCGATGCCCTCCATCTCCTCGAGGATGGCGGGGAAGCCGCGCTCGATCATCGGCAGGAAGCGGCTGGCCGTCTGGCGCGCCCCGGCCCAGTCCAGGCCCACGAAGTCCTGGAACAGCCGGTCGTAGACCTCGAGGCTGTGGGTGATCAGCCCGGCATGGGCGCGGCCGTGGGCCTCGCCGATCTCGCTGCGGCTGCCGGAAAGAGGAGTGATATGCATGGTGACCTCATGACGCGGGGGCTGGTCACGATCACTGTAGCAGGCGGCGGGGCGCGGCAGCACCGGATCCTCGCCGGCGCTGCCGCCAGGCGTTAGAGCACCTCGTCGAGCAGGTCCTGGAAGGCCGCCCAGGACTTCTCGTCGGCGCGCTGCTGGTAGCGTTCGCTGCCGAAGACGGTGAAGGCGTGGGGGGCGCCGGAGTAGACCTGGATCTCGTAGGTGACGCCGGCGGCCTCGAGTTCCTTGCCGAGGGTGGCGACGTCGTCCAGCGAGATCGACTGGTCGGCGCCGCCGTGGGCGACCAGGATCGGGGCGGTATCGGCGTCGTACGACTGGCCCTCGGGGGTCGCCAGGCCGCCATGGAAGGTGGCGTAGCCGGCCACGTCCTGCGCCTCGCCGGAGCGGGCGAGTTCCAGCACCACGGCGCCGCCGAAGCAGTAGCCCATCACCACGGCGGGTTGGGCGGCCCCCTGGTTGCGGGCCTCGGCCAGGCCGGCCAGGGTCAGGCTGCGCATGCGCTCTCGGTCCTCGTAGAGCCGCGCGGTCTCGGCCTTCCTGGCCTCGATCTCCGCCGGGCGATTGCCCTGGCCGTAGAGGTCGACGGCGAAGGCGTCATAGCCCTGCTCGGCGAGCATGTCGGCACGTTCTCGCTCGTAGTCGTCGAGGCCGTCCCAGTCGTGGATGACCAGCACGGTGCCGCGGGTCTCGCCCTCGGCGGTGGCGAGGTAGCCCTCGAAGGCCTCGCCGCCGACGTCATAGGTGACGTCCTGGCCGGCGGGCTCGAAGGCGAAGGCGCTGCCGGTGGTAAGGCCAAGGGTGGCGGCCAGGGTCAGGGTGGCGTGAAGCGGGTGGGTCATGGTGTGCCTCCAGGGTCGATGGACGCCTGTCAGTATAGGCGTCGTCTCGGTGAGCGTTGGCGAGGCGGACTTGTGTTCTGCGGGCAAGGGTTCCAGATTGTGAAGGTGTGTTACCCGAGCAACCTGAGCGAGACGAACAATCATGAAAAAGCGCGTACTGGCGATGGCAGTCGCCGCCTCCACCGTGGCCCTTTCGGGCATGGCCCAGGCCGAGGTCAAGATCGGTTTCCTGGGTGGCTTCACCGGCGGGATCGAGAGCCTGACCCCGCCGATCTTCGATGGCGCCCAGCTGGCGGTGAACCAGATCAACGAGCAGGGGGGGCTCCTCGGCGGCCAGATGATCGAGATGCCCACCGGTGACACCACCTGCTCCGATGCCTCGGCGGCCTCCAACGCGGCCGACCGCATGGTCAACACCGAGCAGGTCACGGCCATCGTGGGTGCCCTGTGCACCGGCGCCACCATCGCGGCGGCCAACAACGCGGCCATTCCCGGCGGGGTGGTGATGGTCTCGCCGGCCTCCACGGCGCCGGCGGTCAGCGAGCTGGACGACAACGACCTGGTGTTCCGCACCGTGCCTTCGGACGCCTTCCAGGGCGAGATGCTGGCCAAGCTGCTGCTCGAGAAGGGCATCGACGAGGTGGCGGTCACCTACGTCAACAACGATTATGGCCAGGGCCTCTCCGACGCCTTCACCGAGACCTTCGAGGCCGAAGGTGGCACGGTGGCCGCGAACCTGGCTCACGAGGACAACCGCGCCGACTACCGTTCCGAGCTCGGCACCCTGTCGTCCAGCGGCGTGCCGACGCTAGTGGTGCTGGCCTATGCCGATACCTCCGGCCAGACGGTGCTGCGCCAGGCCTACGAGAGCGGCATGTTCACCCAGTACGTGGGGGCCGACGGCATGGTCGGCAACAGCCTGGTGGATGCCGTGGGCGCCGATGTCCTCGAGGGCATGATCGCGACCCGGCCGGGCAGCCCGGACCTGCCCGGTACCGCGCTCTTCGCCGAGGCGGCCGAGGCGGCCGACGTCGACCCCGATGCGGTGTTCGCGGCCCAGGCCTACGATGCCGCCTTCCTGCTGGCGCTGGCCATCGAGCAGAACGGCAACGCCGAGCGCGAGGGGCTCTCCGAGGCGCTGCGCAGCGTCGCCACGGCCCCCGGCGAGGAGATCCTGCCAGGTGAGTGGGAGAAGGCGGTGGAGCTGATCGCCGCCGGTGAGGAGATCAACTACGAGGGGGCCTCCGGTCGCCATGAGTTCAATGAGGCCGGCGACGTGCCGGGCATCGTGGTCGAGATGACCGTCGAGGGCGGCGAGTTCGTGCAGGTCGGCGAGCTCGAGTAGCATCCTCCCCCGGGCTGCCAAGCCCGGTCAGCACGAGGCCCCGGCGGGTAACCGCCGGGGCCTTTCATTGGGGCATGCTGCAGGTTGTGGTGCCTGCAGCTTGCCGCCAGAGTCACCCGTGGTGGCGGACCTTCTCCGGCAGCAGCCCCTTGGGCGCGTAGCGCAGCACCAGGGTGATCAGCAGCCCGATCACGAACACTCGCGCCTGCAGGGCCCGGCTATCCAGGTTGGTGGGGGCCTCCCAGCCGAAGGCGCCCTCGCCGAAGGCAACGGCCAGCTCCATCAGGAACAGCGCCAGCGGCTCGGACATGATCCAGATGATGTAGACCGCCACGGCGCCGAAGATGGTGCCCAGGTTGTTGCCGGGTCCGCCCAGGATGACCATCACCAGCACCAGGAAGGTGTGGTTGAGGGGCAGGTAGCCCTGGGGGTCGAACATGCTGTTGAAGCTGGCCAGGACCGCCCCGCCGATGCCCATCAGGATGCAGCCCAGCACGAAGATCTCCAGGCGGCGCCTGTTGATGTCCTTGCCCATGGCGGCGGCGGAGATCTCGTTGTCGCGGATGGCGCGGATCATCCGCCCCCAGGGGGCATGGTAGGCACGGCTCAGCAGGAAGAAGATCGCCGCGATCATCACCGCGGTGACCGAGAGGTAGAGGGCCCGGGCCAGGGTGAAGCCGACCTCGGCCGGGCCCGGCACCGGCCAGGGCAGCGGCGACACGGTGGCGGTGCCGCGGGTCAGCCAGTCGGAGTTCTTGAGGAAGGCCTTGATGATCTCGGCGATGCCCAGGGTGGCGATGGCCAGGTAGTCGCTGCGCAGCCCCAGGCAGACCCGGCCGATGAAGTAGCCGACCCCGCCGGCCAGCACCCCGCCCACGATCCAGCCGACGCCGACCGGCAGCCCAAGGCCGCCGATGAAACCGGCACGGGACTCGATCTGGTCGGTCACCCCGCGCAGGGCGTTGATCACCACCAGGTAGAGCACCACCGCGAGCATCACGGTGATGACGGTGCGCAGCGTTTTCGGCACACCGAGCCGGTCGAGCCGGGTGGCGCCGAACACCACCAGGGCGGCGGCGACCATGTAGAGCAGCACTTGGCCGAGCTCGCCGGGCAGCTCGCTGCCCCAGAAGGCCTCGTTGACCGGGATGCTGAAGAACATGGCGCAGAAGCCGCCCAGGGCCACGAAGCCCATCACCCCGGCGTTGAACTGGCCGGCATAGCCCCACTGGATGGTCAGGCCCAGGGCCAGGATGGCGTAGCAGGCGGCCTCCACCAGCATGCGGGTGCTGTAGGCCGGGCCCATGACGGCGTAGACGCCCAGCACGGCCACCAGCACGGCGGCGAAGAGGAGGAGTTCGCGCAGCGGGAAACGGCCCGGCGCGGCGACGGTATCGGCGCGTTTGGTATCCATCAGATCACCTTGCCCTTGAAGATGCCGGTGGGGCGCCACACCAGGATGACGACCAGGATGAAGAAGGGCACCACGATCTTGTACTCGGTGCCGACGAAGGCCAGGTTGCCGGCCTGGGTCAGCCACTCCGGCAGGCTTTCGCGGAAGGGGCGCAGCAGCACGCTCCAGTTGAATACCGCCAGGGTCTCGGCGAAGCCGACCACGAAGCCGCCGGCCACGGCGCCGTAGGGGTGGCCCACGCCGCCGACGATGGCGGCGGCGAAGATCGGCAGCAGCAGGAAGAAGCTGAGGTCGGGCTTGAAGGTCACGTCCAGCGACAGCAGGGTGCCGGCGATGGCGGCGAGTCCCCCGGCGATCACCCAGGTCACGGCGACGATGGTGTTGGTGTTGATGCCCGAGGCCTGGGCCAGGTCGGGGTTGTCGGACATGGCGCGCATCGCCTTGCCCAGCCGCGAGCGGCTGAGGAAGAGGTGCAGGCCGACGACCGCGACCAGGGTGATGACGAAGAGGTAGAGCTGCGGCTCGGTGATCACCACCGGGGCCCGCACGCCCTCGAAGGGCAGGGCGAGGCGGAAGATCTCCTTGCGGTCGTCGATGTAGAGGCTCTGGCCGCTGGTGCCGGCAAACAGGCGGATCAGGCCCTGGAGCATCAGGGTGACCCCCAGCGAGCCGATCACCAGCACGATCGGTTTGACCCCGTGGGCGCGCAGCGGCTTGTAGAAGGCCCTGTCGATGCCCACCGCGAGCAGGGCGGTGAGCGCCATGGCCAGCGGCAGCAGGACCAGCGCGGAGGGCACGCCGAAGGCGGCCCCGGCGCCGGGGAAGGCGGTGGTCAGCAGCAGCACCATGAAGGCGCCGAAGGTCATCATGTCGCCATGGGCGAAGTGGGCGAAGCGCATGATACTGAAGATCAGCGTCACGCCCACCGCGCCGATGGCGTAGATCGAGCCGGTCACGCTGCCGGCGATCACCACGTTGTTGATAAAGAAGACCAGTTCATTCACGTCGGTACACTCCCACCTTCTCTGGCCTTCTGGGCTAGCCGCCCAGGAAGCTCTTGGCGACTTCCGGGTCTGCCAGCAGGGCGGCGCCGGAATCGGTGAAACGGTTCTGGCCGGCGGCCAGCACGAAGCCCCGGTCGGCGATGGCCAGGGCCTGCTTGGCGTTCTGCTCGACCATCAGGATGCCCACGCCGGCCGAGTTGACCAGCTTCACCTGCTCGAAGATCTCGTTCATGTAGAGCGGCGAGAGGCCGGCGGTGGGCTCGTCGAGGAGCAGCAGGCTGGGCTCGGCCATCAGCGCCCGTCCCATGGCCACCATCTGGCGCTGGCCGCCGGAGAGCTCGCCGGCGGGCTGGTGGCGCTTGTCATGGAGCGGCGGGAAGAAGTCGTAGACCTGCTTGAGCATGCGCTTGACGTTGCCGGGCTTGAGGAAGGCCCCCATCTCCAGGTTCTCCTTCACCGTGAGGCTCGGGAAGACGTTCTTCTCCTGGGGGACGAAGCCCATGCCCTTCTGCACCAGCTTGTTGGGCGGCAGGTTGTGGATCGGCTCGCCACGCAGCAGGATCTCGCCCTGGCTGACGTGGAGCAGGCCGAAGATGGCCTTGAGCATGGTGGACTTGCCGGCGCCGTTGGGGCCGACGATCACGCCGATCTCGTCGGCCTCGATGGCCATGTCCACCCCGTTGAGGATGTTCATGCCCCCGTAGCCACCATGCACGTCGCGTGCGTCGAGTAATGGCATTGTCAGACGTTCTCTGCGTTCGTTCTCGTTGTTGGAAAGCGCTGGAATGCGCTGGCCGGGTGCCTGCCCGCGGGCGGTGGCTCTCCCGTCAGGACGCGGCGCCGAAGTAGGCCTCGATGACCTGGGGGTCGTTCTGGATCTCCTCGATCGAGCCCTCGACCATCACGCTGCCCTGGGCCAGCACGATCACCGGGTCGCAGAGGCGGGCGATCATGTCCATGTCGTGCTCGATGACCAGGAAGGTGTAGCCCATCTCGCGGTTGAGCCGCTCGATGTTGGTCACCAGGTCACCGAGCAGGGTGCGGTTGACCCCGGCGGCTATCTCGTCGAGCAGCACCACCCGGGCGTCGGTCATCATGGTGCGACCGAGCTCCAGGAGCTTCTTCTGGCCGCCGGAGAGGTTGCCGGCCAGCTCGTTGCGCACGTGGTGCAGGCCGATGAAGTCGATCACCTCCAGGGCGCGGCGACGCACCTCGGCCTCCTGCATCGTCACCAGGGAGGGCTTGAGCCAGGCGTTGAACAGGCTCTCGCCGGC
The DNA here is from genome assembly GCF_004363555.1 of Halomonas ventosae. GTDB lineage: Bacteria > Pseudomonadota > Gammaproteobacteria > Pseudomonadales > Halomonadaceae > Halomonas > Halomonas ventosae. The sequence continues at coordinate 220,889 of NZ_SNZJ01000002.1, forward strand.
CTGGGCCGGAGGCACCATCATCAGGTTCTCCAGGGCGGTCATGTGGGAGAACTCGTGGGCGATCTGGAAGGTGCGCAACAGTCCCTTGTGGAACAGCTCGTTGGCGGGACGGTTGGTGATCTCCTCGCCGTCGAGCAGGATCCGGCCACTGTCCAGCGGCAGGGCCCCGGCGATGATGTTGAACAGCGTCGACTTGCCGGCCCCGTTGGGGCCGATCAGGCCGGTGATCGAGCCCTGCTCCACCTGGATCGAGCAGTCGTTGATGACTCTGAGGCCACCGAAGGCCTTGTGGACGTGCTGGACGTCGATGATGGCTGCCATGTCGGTTTCCGTCGGTTGTTGTTCTTACAGCTCCTGGCTGTCATCGGCCAGGAAGGTGCGGCCGGCGGCGAAGGCGCCGACGATCACCACCGCGCCGATGGCCGGTATCAGATAGCCCTCCACCTGCGGGATGCTGCGCAGGAAGACGAAGGCGACCGCCGCGGGGGCCACGAAGCGCACCAAGAAGCGCCAGATGCGGAACCAGCGCTCGTTGGTGCGCATCTCCTTCATCACCTCGCTGTGGGTCAGCGCCCAGCCCGCGAAGAGCGCGATCAGAAGGCCCCCCAGCGGCATGAAGATGTTGGTCAGCAGCTCGATGAAGTCGAAGGCGCTGCGCCCGAAGAGCGCGTGGAAGAGGGTGCCCTCGGACCACAGATTGAAGCTGAGCACGGTGAGCAGCCCCAGCGCCCAGCTGGCGATGACCATGACCGCCACGGCCTGGGGCCGGGTCAGGTCGAAGCGCTCGACCAGGAAGGCCGCCACTGGCTCGATCAGCGAGATAGAGGAGCTGATCGCCGCGCCCAGCACCAGGATGAAGAAGGCCCCGCCGACCAGCGCCCCGCCGGGCATCTCGGCGAAGGCCAGCGGCAGGGTGACGAACATCAGCCCCGGCCCCTCGCCGGGGTCGAGCCCGGCGCCGAAGACCAGCGAGAAGATCGCCAGGCCGGCGACCATGGCCACCGCGGTGTCGACCACGGCGATGGAGAAGGCGGTGCGGGTCAGCGAGGCCTCGCCGGGCATGTAGGCGCCGTAGGCCATGATTGCACCCATGCCCAGGCTCAGGGTGAAGAACGACTGGCCCATGGCCTGCAGCCACCCCTCCAGGCTGAGGTCGGCGAGGTTGAAGGTGAACAGGAAGCCGGCCGCGGCACCGAAGTCGCCGATGATGGCGCCGTAGCCCAGTACCACCAGCAGGATCACGAACAGCGAGGGCATCAGTACCCGCAGCCCCGCCTCGATCCCCTTGTGGATCCCGAGGCCGACGATCAGCGCCGAGGCGGCGATGAACAGGGTGTGATAGAGCGTCAGCAGCCCGGGCGAGGCGAGCAGGGCATCGAAGCTCTCTCCCACGCCGGCGGCATCCACGTCGACCATGCTGCCGGTGAACATCAGCCCGGTGTAGTGGATCGCCCAGCCGGCGATCACCGAGTAGAAGCTCAGGATCAGGAAGGCCGAGACCGCCCCCAGCCAGCCGATCGATTCCCAGGCCCGCGAGGTGTGGTGGGTCTGGGTCAGGAAGCGCATGCCCATGATCGGGCTGCGGCGGCTGTTGCGCCCCAGCATGATCTCGGCGATCAGGATGGGAATGCCCACCGCGAAGATGGTCAGGGCATAGACCAGGATGAAGGCCCCACCGCCGTTCTCGCCGGTCAGGTAGGGGAAGCGCCAGAGGTTGCCGAGCCCGACGGCCGAGCCGACGGCGGCCAGCAGGAAGGTGCCCTTGTGGGTCCAGACGTTGTGCGTGCTCATGGGGATCCAGGATTGCCTTGGTGGGCCTTGTGGGCCTGTCGCCCCAACTTTGCGGCACAAGGCCCCTTCCTGGCTAGTAGACCTGCGTTTAGGGGCCGTTGGCGACGGGGATGGTATCGGCGCGCGCAATCACTCCCCGTCGTCCTCCGGAGCGCGGGGTTCGGGCTCCAGGGCGCGGCAGGCATCCGGCAGGCGTACCGTGTCGCCGAGAGCGAGCTTGCCGTGGGACTTCATGCGTCGGCCGTTGTCGGCGGCGATCAGCGCCGCCACCTCGCCGATGCTGGTCCCGTCGACCCAGGCCTCCACCTTCACCCTGACGATGACGCCCTCGTAGCGGGCCGAGAGGATGTCGCCGGGCCGCGGCTCGACGAGCTGCTCGGGGTGTCTGGCGAAGTGTTCCAGCACGCTGTCGCGGCCGGGGTCGCCCCACTCCACGTGCTTGTGCATGTCGGGGCTCCTCCTTGGGGGAATCCAGCCTCCAGCATAGCCGCCGGGACCGGGAACGGCAGCACGCCGCGGACCGAAACGACAGAGCCCGCCGGATGGCGGGCTCTGGGAGCGGCATGGCAAGCGGGCCTTACTTCTTGCCGGCGCGCTTGCGCTCGTTCTCGGTCAGGTGCTTCTTGCGCAGGCGGATGTGGTGCGGGGTGATCTCGACCAGCTCGTCGTCATCGAGGAACTCGATGGCCTGCTCGAGGCTGAACTTCACCGGCGGCGTGAGCACGATGTTCTCGTCGTTGCCCGAGGCGCGCATGTTGTCGAGCTTCTTGCCCTTGGTGGGGTTGACCACCATGTCATTGGCCCGGTTGTTGATGCCGATCAGCATGCCCTCGTATACCTCGGTGCCGTGGTCGATGATCAGCTTGCCACGCTCCTGCAGGGCATAGAGGGCATAGGCCAGCGCCTTGCCGGAGACCATGGAGACCAGCACGCCGTTGCGGCGCTCGATGGAGGCATCGGGCTTGAGCGGGCCGTAGTGGTCGAAGCGGCTGGTGAGGATGCCGGTGCCGGAGGTCAGGGTCAGGAACTGGCCACGGAAGCCGATCAGCCCGCGGGCGGGGATCATGAAGTCCAGGCGCACGCGGCCCTTGCCGTCCGGGTTCATGTTGATCAGCTCGCCCTTGCGATAGCCGAGTTCCTCCATGATGGCGCCCTGGTGCTGCTCCTCGCAGTCGATGATCACTTCCTCGTAGGGCTCCTGCTTCTCCCCGTCGATCTCGCGGATGATCACCTCGGGACGCCCCACGGCGAGCTCGAAGCCCTCGCGGCGCATGGTCTCGATCAGCACCGAGAGGTGCAGCTCGCCGCGGCCGGAGACCTTGAACTTCTCCGGGGTCTCGCCCTGCTCGACGCGCAGCGCCACGTTGTGGATCAGCTCCTGCTCGAGCCGGTCCTTGATGTTGCGGCTGGTGACGAACTTGCCGTCCTTGCCGGCGAAGGGCGAGTCGTTGACCTGGAAGCTCATCGAGACGGTGGGCTCGTCCACGGAGAGCGCCGGCAGCGCCTCGACGGCGGCCGGGTCGCACAGGGTGTCGGAGATCGCCAGGTTGTCGATGCCGGTGATGCAGACGATGTCGCCGGCGGTGGCCTCGTCGGTCTGCACGCGCTCCAGGCCCATGTGGGTCATCACCTGGCCGATCTTGCCCTTGCGGGTGTTGCCTTCCTTGGTGATGACGGTGACCTGCTGGTTGGGCTTCACCGAGCCGCGGGTGATGCGGCCCAGGCCGATGACGCCGACATAGCTGTTGTAGTCCAGCGCGGAGATCTGCATCTGGAAGGGGCCATCGAGCTCGACCTTGGGCGGCTCGACGATGTCGACGATGGACTGGAACATGGGGGTCATGTCCTCGGCCAGCTCATCCGGATCCGGCCCGGCGATGCCGTTGAGCGCCGAGCAGTAGATGATCGGGAAGTCGAGCTGGTCGTCGCTGGCGCCGAGGTTGTCGAACAGGTCGAAGATCTGGTCGATGACCCAGTCGGGGCGGGCGCCGGGACGGTCGATCTTGTTGACCACCACGATGGGCTTGAGCCCCTGGTCGAAGGCCTTCTGGGTGACGAAGCGGGTCTGTGGCATGGGGCCGTCGACCGCGTCCACCAGCAGCAGCACGGAGTCGACCATGGACATGACGCGCTCGACCTCGCCGCCGAAGTCGGCGTGTCCCGGCGTGTCGACGATGTTGATGTGGTAGTACTGGCCGTCGGGGGCCTGCCAGCGGATCGCCGTGTTCTTGGCCAGGATGGTGATGCCGCGCTCCTTCTCCTGGTCATTGGAGTCCATGATGCGCTCCTGCCCCTCGGCCTTGCGGTCGAGCGTGCCGGACTGGCTGAGCAGTTTGTCGACCAGGGTGGTCTTGCCGTGGTCGACGTGAGCGATGATGGCGATGTTGCGAAGATTCTCGATCACGACGGGATCCTGCTGACAAAATTGGGGCCGCATTATAGGGGCAGGGCGATGACGGCTACCAGCGTTGTCGCCGGGAATCTTGCGGTGCCACGGGATATCAGTGGCTTGGGGGCGTCGCTAGGCCGGCGCGTCGTCCGGGCTCAGGCCACCACGGCGGTGATCCTGGCCTGGCAGGCACGCAGGCGCTCGATCAGGTCGGGCAGGGCCTCGGCGTCGAGTGCCGGGTCGCAGCCGCCGATGCGCTCGAACCAGGCCCGCGACACGCAGAGGGTGTCCGCGGGCGTGCGGTGGCGCAGGCGTTGCCAGAGTTGCACCAGCCGGCTGGTGCTCGAGGTGGTCAGCACCACGGCATCCCGGCTGTGCTTCTCGATGTCCTCCAGCGCCTTCGCGAGCCAGCCGGCGGGGATGGCGCGACCCCGGGCCGGGAACAGCAGCGCCTGCCCCTGGCAGTGGGCCACGGCCGTGTTGAGGCGATCCCCCAGCGGGGTGCCCTCGGTGGCCACGATGCGCACGTCATGCCCGCTCACCAGGCGCAGCAGACGCGGGTCCTCGGTATCGTCGGCGAGCACCACTTCCAGGTGCAGGTCGCGCCGTTGGCGCAGCGGGCGAAGGGCTGCCAGGCGGCGGGGGAGACCGGCACCCGCGGAGCGGGCATCGAGGAGGATGCTGCAGACGATCATGCTCGTGCCGGCTCCAGTGGTAGGTCGTGCGCGGGTCGGGCTGACATGGCGCCATGTCCGGAACCCGCACCATCGCCGGCCGGCGCCGCCATGCATGTAAGTGAGTGTAGTTTTTGGTTGTGAAGCGTATCAATTAGGCGGCGGACTGATATTTCTGTGCGCGAATCATGACCCTCCGGCCGCCTCGGGGATGAGGTGCGCCATCAGCGGGCAAGGGGCCGGCAAGGCGCTCCAGCATGGTGCGTGAGGGGCTTTTAGTGCACCTATATGGTGCGGCCCAGCTGGCTGGCTTCCCGGTTCCGCGGGCACCATGGGATGACTGGTGCAGGATAGGGTTCGGAAGACGGGCTTGAAAGGCACGTTTAATCAATGGGATATGAGGTGCGTGGAAGAAAGCGGTGCAAGGTTGGCACGCTGCCTGCATTGTTCTGGGTAGTGCCATGTTCGTGCATGGCGGTCGTGGGCAGCGCTGCCGCGGCATGCTACAACACGTGCTGGGATCGCCAGCGCCATTGCATTACCTCAGCCCAACCTTTCGAGCCTAGCTCACAGTGGAGGACATCATGTCTGCCAAGACTCTCGCCCTGATTGAAGAACATGACGTGAAGTGGGTCGATCTGCGCTTCACCGACACCCGCGGCAAGGAGCAGCACGTCACCATCCCGGCCCGTGACGTCGACGAGGAATTTTTCGAGAACGGCCAGATGTTCGACGGTTCCTCCATCTCTGGCTGGAAGGGCATCAACGAGTCGGACATGATCCTGCGACCGGAGGACGGCACCGCCTTCCTCGACCCCTTCACCGAGGACGCCACCCTGGTGCTGCGCTGCGACATCATCGAGCCGGCCACCATGCAGGGCTACGAGCGTGACCCGCGCTCCATCGCCAAGCGCGCCGAGGCCTACCTGCAGTCCTCCGGGCTGGGCGACACCGCCTTCTTCGGCCCGGAGCCCGAGTTCTTCATCTTCGACGAGGTGCACTGGAAGTCCGACATCGAGGGCTCCATGTACAAGATCACCTCCGAGGAGGGCGCCTGGGCGACCGACCGTCCCGTCGAGGGTGGCAACCTGGCCCACCGTCCGCGGGTCAAGGGCGGCTACTTTCCCGTCCCGCCGGTGGACAGCTTCCACGACATCCGTGGCGCCATGTGCAACACCCTGGAGGCCATCGGCCAGTCCGTCGAGGTGCACCACCACGAGGTGGCCAACGCCGGCCAGAACGAGATCGGCGTCAAGTTCAACACCCTCGTGAAGAAGGCCGACGAGGTTCAGGAGATGAAGTACGTGATCCACAACGTGGCTCACGCCTACGGCAAGACGGCCACCTTCATGCCCAAGCCGCTGGTCGGCGACAACGGCAGCGGCATGCACGTCCACCAGTCCTTCTGGAAGGAGGGCGTCAACCAGTTCGCCGGCGACGAGTATGCGGGCCTCTCCGAGATGGCGCTCTACTACATCGGCGGCATCATCAAGCACGCCCGCGCGCTGAACGCCTTCACCAATGCTTCTACCAACTCCTACAAGCGCCTGGTGCCAGGCTTCGAGGCGCCGGTGATGCTGGCCTACAGCGCCCGCAACCGCTCCGCTTCGCTGCGCATCCCCTACACCGCTAGCCCCAAGGGCAAGCGCGTCGAGACCCGCTTCCCGGATCCGACCGCCAACCCCTACCTGGCCTTCGCGGCGATGCTGATGGCCGGCATCGACGGCATCAAGAACAAGATCCACCCCGGCGACCCCATGGACAAGAACCTCTACGACCTGCCGCCGGAAGAGGGCAAGGCCGTGCCGACCGTGGCCCACAGTCTCGACCAGGCCCTGGAGGCGCTGGATGCCGATCGCGCCTTCCTCACCGAGGGCGGGGTGTTCACCGACGAGATGATCGATGCCTACATCGAGCTGCTCAGCGAAGACGTGGAGCGCATCCGCATGACCACGCACCCGATCGAGTTCGACATGTACTACAGCTGCTGATCGCCGGCGGCGGAGCGCCCGGGCCGAGTGGTCCGGCGTGGCTCGCCGCCACCCGCGTTGAGCGAAGAAGGGGTTCCGCCATGGCGGAACCCCTTTCTTTCGTACACTATCCAAGAAAGAGATGATGCAATCTCTCATGGCCGTTGCCGTCGGGCGGCGGCGACGACGTAGGGGGTAGGCATGAACAAGGCATTCGTGATCCTGGCGCTGGGGCTCTCGGTCAGCCTCGCGGCCCAGGCAGAGACCATCTATCGCACCACCGACGCCCAGGGCAATGTGGTGTTCACCGATAATCCGGAGCGCGGCGGCGAGAAGGTCGACCTCAAGCCGCTGACCGTGGTGCCCGGTCGCGACGAGACCCGCGCGGCGGGTGCGCCGGCCGTGGTCGACGGGGGTGGCAGCGGCAGTGGCGGCGGGACAGCCGCCGGGCCGGGGCAGCCCTTCATGCCCTACGACAGCTTTGGCATCCTCTCGCCCCGCCAGGAGGAGACGCTGCCCACCGGGGCCGCCGGCAACGTCCAGGTGACACTGGGCATCCAGCCGGACCTGCGCGAGGACCATCGGGTGCGGCTGCTGGTGGACGGCCAGGTCAGCCAGACGGCCATGCACACCGATACCTTCATGCTCAACGGCCTGAACCGCGGCGAGCACGTGCTGCAGGCCGAACTGCTGGATGCCAGCGGTGCGGTGCGCCACCGCACCTCGCCGGTGACCCTCTACGTGCAGCGGGCCAGCGTCAACCTGCCCCAGAACCCCAACAATCCGGCCAACAATTAGCTTCCCCATCGCCGGCCACATCGGCCGCTGTGTCCGGACGGCACCCACTGGCCCTGTCGCGAGCCCCCGCCCCGCGACGAGGGTCGCCTCGATGCCTTCGAACATGCCGACCGGGTGAGCGAGGGCAGCGCCTTCGATCACCTGGAGGGATTGCGCGACGACGATAGCTCACGCCACCCCGATGACCCACGGGAGTGGCCGGCGACCCCGCCCCATCGCCATCCGCTACCCGTCTTCCCGCCTCCGGTGGGGCGCTGACCCTCCTGCTCGACGTGCTCCTGCGGCACGGCAATGGGCGCTCGGCGCTTCCCTGCACTAAAGTGGTGCACAATGACGGTGCGCCCCTGCCCTGATACGGCGCCATGCCGTGCCCCATGGGGTGGCGCGCTTCTTGCAGTACTTCCGGAAAGTGTCTCCCGAGGGAGGCCACCCTTGGACCGGTCAGGATTTCTCCATGTACCAACGCTTGATGGAACACCTCACCACGGCGGTGCTGCTGCTCGATGGCGAGCTGCGGCTGCGCTGGATGAATCCCGCCGCCGAGGCGCTGCTGGCGATCAGCCTGAGTCGCCTCAAGGGGTTGCCCCTGTCCTCCCTGGTGGACGGCGGTGAGGAGATCGGCGAGCTGCTGGCCAAGGCCCGTGACGAGTTCCACCCCTTCACCCAGCGCGAGGCGCGCCTGACCCTGGTCACCGGCGAGGTGCTGACCGTCGACTACACCGTCTCGCCGCTCTCCGCCGACGAGCTGCTGCTGGAAGTGGAGCCCCGCGACCGGCTGCTGCGCATCTCCCGGGAGGAGGCGCTGCAGACCCGTCAGGAGACCATCAAGGTCCTCGCCCGGGGGCTGGCCCACGAGGTCAAGAACCCGCTGGGCGGCATCCGCGGCGCGGCCCAGCTGCTGGAGCGCGACCTCGACGACCCCGGGCTGAAGGAGTTCACCCGGATCATCATCGAGGAGGTCGACCGGCTGCGCGACCTGGTCGACTCCATGCTGGGACCCAACCGGATGATTCGCCACGAGCCCCTCAATATCCACAAGGTGCTGGAGCGGGTCCGCTCGCTGCTGATCGTCGAGCAGCCAGGGGTGTGGATCGAGCGCGACTACGATCCCAGCCTGCCGGACCTCTCCGGCGACGAGTCCCAGCTGATCCAGGCCGTGCTCAACGTGGCGCGCAATGCGATGGAGGCGATGACCGAGGCCGGTGTCGCCTCGCCGCGGCTTACCCTGCGCACCCGTGCCCGCCGCCAGTTCACCCTGGGCGCCGAGCGCCACCGGCTGGTCTGCGAGGTGGCGATCATCGACAACGGCCCGGGCATTCCCGAGTCGCTGCGCGAGACCCTCTTCTATCCCATGGTCTCCGGCCGCGCCGAGGGCAGCGGCCTGGGGCTCTCCATCGCCCAGTCGATCCTGCACCAGCACCAGGGGCTGATCGAGTGCGACTCCGAGCCCGGCCATACCCAATTCCGACTGCTGATTCCGCTGGAGAAGCACCATGACTGATGTCGCACGCGTGGTGGTCGTCGATGACGATCGCGCCATTCGCTGGGTGCTGGAGCGTGCCCTGGCCCAGCCCGACCTCGAGGTCGAGACCCTCGACCGGGCCGACCGTGCCCTGGAGCGACTGCTCGAGGCACCGCCGGACGTGCTGGTCACCGATATCCGCATGCCGGGTATCGACGGCCTGGATCTGATGGCCAAGGTGCGCGAGGTCCATCCGGAGCTGCCGGTGATCGTGATGACGGCCCATTCCGACCTCGACAGCGCCGTGGCCTCCTATCAGGGCGGCGCCTTCGAGTACCTGCCCAAGCCCTTCGACGTCGACGAGGCCCTGGCCCTGGTGCGCCGCGCCGTGGCCCACGCCCGCGAGCGCAAGCGGCCGGTCAGCGTGCCCGAGGGGCTGGATGCCGAGATCATCGGCGAGGCCCCGGCCATGCAGGAGGTGTTCCGCGCCATCGGCCGGCTGTCGCACTCGCACATCACGGTGCTGATCAACGGCGAGTCGGGGACCGGCAAGGAGCGGGTGGCGCGGGCGCTGCACCAGCACAGCCCGCGGGCCGGCAAACCTTTCATCGCCCTGAACATGGCGGCGATCCCCAAGGACCTGATCGAGTCGGAGCTGTTCGGCCACGAGAAGGGCGCCTTTACCGGCGCCACCGCCCAGCGCCAGGGGCGCTTCGAGCAGGCCGACGGCGGCACCCTCTTCCTCGACGAGATCGGCGACATGCCCGCCGAGACCCAGACCCGCCTGCTGCGGGTGCTGGCCGACGGCGAGTTCTACCGCGTGGGGGGCCACACTTCGGTGAAGGTGGACGTGCGGATCATCGCCGCCACCCACCAGAACCTGGAGACCCTGGTGGAGGACGGTCGCTTCCGCGAGGACCTCTTTCACCGCCTCAACGTGATCCGCGTGCACTTGCCCCGGCTGTCCGAGCGTCGCGAGGACATCCCGCGGCTGGCGCGCCACTTCCTGGCCGAGGCGGCCAAGGAGCTCGCCACCGACGTCAAGGTGCTGACCCCCGAGGCCGAGGCGCATATCACCCGCCTGCCCTGGCCGGGCAACGTCCGCCAGCTGGAGAACACCTGTCGCTGGCTGACGGTGATGGCCTCCGGCCGCGAGGTGCTCGTCGAGGACCTGCCGCAGGAGCTGCGCGAGCCCGGGGCCACCCAGGGCAATGCCGGCGACTGGCGCACCGCCTTCCGCGACTGGGCCGACCGGGCCCTGGCCGCCGGCCACACCCACCTGCTGGAGGAGGCCGTGCCGGACTTCGAACGCATCCTGATCGAGACGGCGCTCAAGCACACCGGGGGGCGCAAGGGCGAGGCCGCCGAACTGCTGGGCTGGGGTCGTAATACCTTGACGAGAAAGCTGAAGACGCTGCTGCCGGCGCTGGCCGACGGGGAGTAGGATTTTTGCCAAGCCGCCAAGCCGCCAAGCCGCCAAGCCGCCAAGCCGCCAAGCCGCCAAGCCGCCAAGCCGCCGCATCACGTGAAGAAATAGCGGCTTGCTGGCGGCGGGTGAGCGAGCCGTGCCTGCCTAGGACGAAAGGCGAATTGTTGGGCGTGACGGCGCTGCCGTAGCGTCGATGCATAAGCAACCCATCATTCAGCAGGACGCCCCATGCTCGCCGCGCCAGATGCCCTTCCGAGCCATGTCCAGGTCACCGAGGTGGGCCCGCGCGACGGCCTGCAGAACGAGCCCCTCCTGCTCCCCACCGCGGACAAGGCGGGGCTGGTCAGGGCACTGGCGGCGGCGGGCGTCACGCAGTTCGAGCTGACCTCCTTCGTCAGCCCGCGGGCCGTGCCGGCGCTGGCCGACGCCGCCGAGCTGGTGTCGGCCGTGCGCGGCATCCCGGATCTGCACCTCTCCGCCCTGGTCCCCAACCTGCGGGGCGCCGAGCGCGCCATGGAGGCAGGGGTCGACTCGGTCGTGCTGTTCGTCTCGGCCTCCGCGACCCACAACGCCAAGAACGTCAACTGCCGCATCGAGGACTCCCTGGCGGCCTTCGAGCAGGTCGCCCGCCGCCTCGAGGGCAGCGGCATCGAGGTCCGCGGCGCCATCGCCACCGCCTTCGGCTGTCCCTTCGAGGGGGAGGTCGACGTCCGCGCGGTGGGGCGTATCGCCCGCCACTTCGCCGACCTTGGCGCGACCCGGCTGTCGCTGGGCGATACCACCGGCATGGCCACCCCGCCGCTGGTCACCGACCGGGTCCGTCACCTGCACGAGGTCGTCCCCTCGCTGGCGCCGACCCTGCACTTCCACAATACCCGCGGCATCGGCCTGGCCAACGTCATGCAGGGGCTCTGGCTGGGCGTCGACCGCTACGAGAGTTCCATTGGCGGGCTCGGCGGCTGTCCCTTCGCCCCGGGGGCGTCGGGCAACATCGCCAGCGAGGACCTGGTCTACCTGCTCGACGAGATGGGTATCGAGACCGGCATCGACCTCGAGGGCCTGATCGAGGCCAGCCGGCTGGCCACCCGCCTGATGGGGCGGCCGCTCCCCGCCCAGGTCTCCAGGGCCGGGCCGCGCCTGGCCCTGGGTGACTGCTCCGCCGTTCCCACCGCAAGAGGCTGAGGATGTCCGACCACCCATCTCCCGCCGCCGGGTCCCTCGCGGGGATTCGTGTCATCGACCTGACCCGGGTGATCTCCGGCCCCTTCTGCACCCAGATCCTGGGCGACCATGGGGCCGAGGTGATCAAGCTGGAATCCCCGGGACGCGGCGACGTCGTGCGCGGCCAGGGCAACATGGTCAACGGCTTCAGCTGGTACTTCGCCCAGTTCAACCGTAACAAGCGCTCCATGACGCTGGACCTGCGCCAGGAGGCGGGCAGGGCGGTGCTCCGCCGGTTGCTCGAGGAGGCCGATGTGCTGGTGGAGAACTTCCGGCCCGGCGTGCTGGCCAAGATGGGCCTCGATGACGAGACCCTTCGGGCACACTACCCGCGGCTGGTGGTCGGGCGCATCAACGGCTTCGGCTCCACCGGCCCCTATCGCGACCGCCCGGCCTATGACTTCATCGCCCAGGCCATGAGCGGTTTCATGGGCGTCAATGGCCCGGGCGACGGCGAGCCCATGCGGGCGGCCCCGCCGATCAGCGACATGGTGGCCAGCCAGAACCTGGCCTTCGGCATCTGTGCCGCCCTGGTCCGCCGGGAGCGCAGCGGTCAGGGGGATATCGTCGAGACCGCCCTGACCAATGGCCTGATCGGCATGATGGGGTACCTGGCCGCGGAGTACTTCGCCACCGACCGGGTGCCCGCGCGCACCGGCAATGACCACCCGATGCTCTATCCCTACGGTCTCTTCCGGGCCAGCGATGGCGAGGTGGCCATAGCCCCCAGCAACGACGCCATGGTGGAGCGCCTGCTCAGGGCCCTGGAGATGCTGCACCTGCTGGACGACGAGCGCTTTGCCGACAATGCCCGGCGCATGGCCAACCGGGAGGCGCTGCGCGAGTGCCTGACGGCGGTGACCGAGACGCGCAGCGTCGACGCCTGGATCGACCATCTCAACCGGGCCGGCGTGCCCTGCGGACGCGTCCACGACCTGCGCGAGACCTTTGCGGACCCCCAGGTCCAGGCACAGCAGATGCGGATCGAGCTCGACCAGGGCGAGCTCGGGCGGATTCCCGTGACCGGCTTCCCGGTGAAGATGCAGGAGGCCCCGGCGGCGGTGCACCATCCCGTGCCGCGTCTCGGCGAGCACACCCGCGAGGTCCTGGTGGAGCTCGGCCTCGATGATGGCGAGTTGAAGGCCCTGGAGGCGCAGGGCGTGATTTGAACCTACCCTGCAGAGGGTCCCGGGCCCGGTGGGGCGCGTGGCCATGACAACCGTCGCGATAGAAGACAGTCGCTATAACAACAACAGGAGGATCAACCAGATGCCAACCAAGAAGCACGCCACCCGGAGACTTGCCGCCTCTGCCCTGCTCGGCCTCGGCCTGGTTGCCGGTATGCCGGCCCATGCCCTGCCCATCAGCGAGTGCATCGCCCCGGCGGATCCCGGCGGAGGCTGGGACTTCACCTGCCGCTCGGTAGGCAAGCTGCTGCTCGACCTCGAGCTGACGGACGGGCCGGTGCAGGTCACCAACATGCCGGGCGGGGTGGGCGCCGTGGCCTTCGCCAACGTCGAGAGTAACCGTGCCGATGACAGCGACCTGATCGTCGCCACCAGCACCGTGGGGGTCACCCAGATCGCCCAGGGCAAGTATCCCGGCGGCGCCGACACCATGCGCTGGCTGGCCATGCTCGGCACCGACGTGGGCGTCATCCTGGTCGACGACGAGAGTGAGTACCAGAGCCTCGAGCAACTGCTCGAGACCATGGTCGAGGATCCGGGGGCCCTGGCTGTCGCGGGCTCCAGCGGGGCCGGCGGCTGGGACCACATCCGGGCGCTGATGCTGGCCAAGGCCGCCGGCATGCCGGATGACCAGATCGGCAGCCTGCGCTGGGTGCAGTTCGATGGGGGCGGCCCCGCCGTGACCCAGATGATGGGCGGCCATGTGGATGTGGTCTCCACCGACCTGGGGGAGATCGCCGGCTTCATCGAGTCGGGCGACGTGCGCGTGCTGGGGGTGCTCTCCGAGGAGCCGCTGCCCGAGCCCTTCGCCGAGCTTCCCACCGCCGCCTCCCAGGGCTATGACGTGGCCGGTTACAACTGGCGAGGCTTCTATACCGGCGGCGAGGTCTCCGACGCGGACTACGCCGCCCTGGTGGAGGACCTCCAGGCGCTCTACGACAGCGACGAGTGGAAGGAGGTCGCCCAGCAGAACGGCCTGGTCCCCCTGTGGCGCGGCGGTGACGAGTTCGATGCCTTCGTCCGCGACTCCATCGACGAGGTGGAGGCCATTTCCCGGGAGATCGGGGTCATCCAGTGAGTGATCCCCTGCAGGAGGACGCCGGGCGAGTGCCCGGCGTCATCGGCGACCGCATCGCCGGGGCCCTGTTGCTGGTGCTGGCGGTGGGGGGCTGGTGGCTCTCCCACGACCTGGAGTCGGGCTTCATGCAGCCCATCGGGCCGGGCGAATACCCGCGCCTGATCAGCCTGCCCCTGGCGGGGCTGTCGCTGCTGCTGATCCTGCGTCCCGGCGTCAACCAGCGCTGGCCGGGTCGCGCCGCCCTGCTGCGCCAAGGGCTGACCCTGCTGGTGCTGGCGAGCTTTGCCGGCCTGGTCAAGCCGCTCGGCTTCCTGCCGGCCTCCCTGGTGGCGGTGGTGCTGCTGGTTCGCCTGTTCGGGGTGGCCTGGAAGGCCGCCCTGGTCAGCGGCGCCGTGCTCGCCCTGGCCCTCTACGCGCTCTTCGAATTCGCCCTCGGTATTCCGCTTCCCGACATGCCGGGCCTGGACTGGTAACGCCGCGACATGGATATCCTCGCCTTCCTCGCCCAGGGCTTTGCCGTGGCCCTGGAGCCCCAGAACCTCTTCCTCGCCTTCATCGGCTGTGTCATCGGCACCCTGATCGGCGCGCTGCCCGGCCTGGGGCCGGTCAACGGCGTGGCGCTGATGATCCCGCTCTCCTTCAACTTCGGCCTGCCGGCCACGGGGGCGCTGATCCTGCTGGTCAGCGTCTACTACGGCTGCATGTATGGCGGACGCATCAGTTCCATCGTGCTCAATATCCCCGGCGACGAGCCGGCCATGATGACCACTCTGGACGGCTATCCCATGGCACTGCAGGGGCGGGGCGGCGAGGCGCTGGGACTCTCCGCGGTGGCCTCCTTCGTCGGCGCCGCGGTGGCCACCCTGGGGCTGGCGCTGTTCGCCCCCCTGCTGGTCCAGTTTGCCATCCGCTTCGGCCCGGCGGAGTACTTCGCGCTGTTCGTGCTGGCCTTCGCCACCATCGGCGGGGTCACCGGCGGCAGCCTGGTCAAGAGCTTCATCGCGGCCTTCCTGGGGCTGCTGCTGGGCAGCGTCGGCATCGATGCGGTGAGCGGGGTGCCGCGCTATACCTTCGGGCTCTACGAGCTCTACGACGGCATCGACTTCATCGTGGCCCTGGTGGGGCTGTTCGCCATCTCGGAGTGCCTGATCTACCTGGAGGACATTCGCGGCACCAGCCGCCCGACCCTGAAGCTTGGCTCGGCGATGCCCGGCGTGCGCTCCGCCGGCCACTGCGCGCCGACCATCGCCCGCGGCTCGCTGATCGGCTTCGTGGCCGGGGTGCTGCCCGGGGCGGGTGCGGCGCTGGGCAGCTTCCTCGCCTACATGCTCGAGAAGCGCTGGGTCGGGCGTGGCGGTCGCTTCGGCGAGGGGGATCCGCGCGGCGTGGCGGCGCCCGAGGCGGGCAACAACGCCGCCGCCGGCGGGGCGCTGATTCCCATGCTGTCGCTGGGCATCCCCGGCAGCGGCACCACGGCGATCCTGCTGGCGCTGCTGCTGTCGATGAACATCACCCCGGGGCCGCTGCTCTTCGAACAGCAGCCGGAGATGGTGTGGGGGCTGGTGGCGGCGCTGGTGATCGGCAACTTCGTGCTGCTGGTGCTCAACGTGCCGCTGGTGAGCCTGTTTGCCAGGGTGCTGCTGGCGCCGGGCTGGTTCCTGATGCCGATGGTGGTGATGGTGGCCTTCGTCGGCGTCTACTCGCTCAACAACAGCGCCTTCGACCTCTACATGATGCTGGGCTTCGGGGTGCTGGGCTATGCGCTGCGCAAGCTGGAGATCCCCACGGTGCCGGTGGTGCTGGGCCTGCTGCTGGGCGGACAGATGGAGTTCAACCTGCGCCGCGCCATGGCGATCTCGGGCGGGGAGTGGAGCATCCTGTGGAGCAGCGGCATCTCGGTGGGCATCTACCTCTTCGCCGTCACCCTGATCGTCGCCGGCCTGGTCTACTCCTGGCTGGTCAGGGGGCGCCTCGCCTAGGCCGTCCGGGCTGGGCGACGGCGTCCGGGGCTGCCAGAATGGGCCATCCAAGGAGAGAACGCCCATGACGCAGATGAGCTGGGAGCGGCTGCTCGACCCGGGGCGCCTGCACGACCGGCGCGGCGAGCGCCCCGGCGGGGGCCGCGACGAGATCGGCCGCAGCCCCTTCCACAAGGATCACGACCGCATCGTCTTCGCCGGTTCCTTCCGGCGACTGGGGCGCAAGACCCAGGTCCACCCGCTGACCGACAACGACCATATCCACACCCGCCTGACCCACTCCCTGGAGGTGGGCTGCGTGGGACGCTCGCTGGGCATGATCGTCGGCGAGCGGCTCAGCGGCCGCCTGCCCGACTGGATCACCCCGGCGGACCTGGGGGTGATCGTCCAGGCCGCCTGCCTGGGCCACGACATCGGCAACCCGCCCTTCGGCCATGCCGGCGAGTACGCCATCCGCGACTGGTTCGCCCGGGCCGCGGCCGATGGCAGCGGCCTGCTGGAGGGGCTCTCGGCCCCCGAGCGCCAGGACCTGCTCACCTACGAGGGCAATGCCCAGGGCTTTCGCATCGTCACCCAGGTGGAGTACAACCAGTTCCGCGGCGGCATGCGCCTGACCACGGCGACGCTCGGCACCCTGCTCAAGTACCCCTGGACCGTGGAGCACGGCGGGGCGGCCGGCAAGTTCGGCTGCTACCAGAGCGAGCGCGAGCTGCTGGCCGAGGTGGCCGAGCGGCTGGGCCTGCTGCCCCGCGGCGAGGGGCGCTGGTGCCGCCACCCGCTGGCCTGGCTGGTGGAGGCCGCCGACGACATCTGCTACGCGCTGCTTGACCTGGAGGATGGCCTGGAGATGGGCATCCTGCGCTACGAGGAGGTGGCCGGGATCCTGATCCAGATCGCCGGCGGCGAGCCGACCGACTATGCCGCCATGCAGCGCCACGGAGTCTCCCAGAGGCGGCGCATCGCCGCGCTGCGCGGGGCGGCCATGGAGCGGGCGGTGAACGACGTGGGGGCGGTGTTCGTGCAGCACGAGGCCGAGCTGCTGGGCGGGCGCCTCAAGGATGACCTGCTGGAACTCTGCCATCCGGACCTGGGCTGGGGCGTGAAGGCGGCCAAGCAGCTGGCTCGGGAGCGGATCTTCCAGAACGAGCGCAAGGCCAAGCTGGAGATCGGGGCCTATACCACTCTCGGCATCTTGCTCGAGGCCTTTATCGGGGCGGCCCACGAGTTGCACCACCATGGGCGCTCCACCTTCAAGCACCAGCGCGTGCTGGCGCTGATCGGCGAGAACACGCCGCGCCCCTCCTGGAGCCTCTACGACAGCTACCGGCGGATGCTCGACTTCATCGGCGGCATGACCGACCACTATGCCGTTGACCTCGCCCAGGAGATGGGCGGCCGGCTGCGGGGGGATTGAGCATGCGCGCCTGGTGCCGGCCGCTGCTGGGCCTGGCGGCGGCCCTGCTGGCCAGCCTCGCGCTGGCACAGGAACCCCTCGAGGGGCTGCCGGGCGAGGGCTTCGACCACTACACCCTGGCGCTGACCTGGCACCCCGGCTTCTGCGCGAGCCGCTCGCGCCCGCCCCGGGAGTGCCGTGAGCCGGACCTGCGCGAGGGGGCCGAGCGGGGCTTCGTGCTGCATGGCCTCTGGCCCTCGCTGCCCGAGCGCTTCGCCGCGCGTGGCGTCGACCGGCGCCGCTGGTGGCGCGAGGGCTGTTTCCTCGAGACGCCGCGGCCCGACGGCAGCTTCTGCCGCGCCCATCCGCCCCTCGACCTGCCGGCGGCGCTGGGGGAGGCGCTGGACGCCGCCATGCCGGGGCGTGCCAGCTGCCTGGACCGCTACCAGTATGCCAAGCACGCCGCCTGCCTGGCGCTGCCCGAGGCGGGGTACTTCTCTGCCTCGGTGGCACTGCTGGAGAGGGTCAACGCCAGTGCCTTCGCGGCCTTCGTGACCCTCAACCAGGGCGGCGAGGTGGGGCGCAATGCGCTGATCAATGCCTTCGAGGCGGCCTTCGGCGAGGACACGGGGCGTGCACTGCGCCTGGAGTGCCGCGGGCGCGGCAATCGCCTGCTCACCGAGGTGCGCATTGGCATCGATGCCGCTCGCCTGGCGGCATTCCCGGCGGCCGAGAGCCTGGTGCGCCAGGATCGCGGCCGCTGCGCGACCCGGGTGCGCATCGCCACCTTCGACTGATCAAACCGAGGGGCCCTCCAGGGGCGGCAGCTCCAGCAGGCTGGCACGATGGCGCAGGGCCGTGATCACGGCGTCGTGGGTGGCGTCGTCGACCTCGCCCAGCCGGGTCGCGGTGAGCCGCCGGGCCAGGTCGCCGCCACCCACCACCAGCAGGTCGTCCGGCGCCTGGCTGGCGTCGATCTCCCAGCCGGGCAGGGCCAGCACGCCCTTGACCGGCACCGGGCCGCCGACCTGGTGCTCGAGCCAGCCGGTCAGCCAGCGCGTGGCCTGGCGGGTCTTGCGCAGCGGCCGTCGCTCGCTCCAGCCCGGGAAGCGCAGGCGGTCCGACTCCACGGCGACCAGGTTGACCTCGCGGCCGCCGGGGGTGATGGCGGGGGTGCGGGCGCGGGTCTCGACCACGAAGATGCCGTGGGGGGTGACCGCCACATGGTCGATGGTATAGCCATCGCCGGGCACGTCGTGGAAGACGTAGTAGGGGTGAACCTCGGGGCGGATCAGCCGCTCGAGCTCCTGGCCCACGGCGAGCTCGCAGGCCAGTCCCAGCTTCAGCCGGCGGATGCGCTGGAAGTCGCGGATCAGCAGGAAGCAGAACACCAGCGCCAGCAGGGTGCAGAGCGCGCCGTAGAGCGCCCACTCGATCCAGTCCTGTTCGCTGGAGAAGAGCATGCGGCCCATGCCGTAGACCAGCGGCGCCAGGGTGACGATGGGGCCCAGGGCGCCGTCGAGGAAGAGCCCGGCGAAGGCGCGGTCGAGGCGGTCGCGCAGGGCCTGGCCCGGCTCGCGCAGCGGGTGGGCGTCGAAGGGCGAGCGTACCCGGGCATCGTGCAGGTTGCGCAGCGCCACCACGATCACCGCGGTGGCCGCCAGCGGGAACAGGAAGATCAGCGGGAGCAGGTATTCCAGCCAGGCCATCGGGATTCCTTGCCCTGAGGGGGAGCGCCCATTCTAGACAACCTCCCCCTCGCGGGGCCATGCTCTTTCGGCGTGGCAGGCGAGGGGCGAGCGATGGGGCATGAGGAGGCAGGCGTGAGACAGGCGACGACAGCGACACCGGCCCATGACCTCGAGGCGCTCGCCGCCTTCGTTGCGCGGTACCCGCGCCTGGCGGTGCTCACCGGCGCCGGCATCAGCACCGCCAGCGGCATCCCCGACTATCGCGACGACCGCGGCGACTGGAAGCGCCCGCCGCCGATGCAGCACCAGGTGTTCATGGCCAGCCATGCGGCGCGCCAGCGCTACTGGGCACGGGCCCTGGTGGGTTTTCGTGCCCTGCAGGAGGCCAGGCCCAATGCAGCCCACGAGGCCCTGGCGCGCCTCGAGGCGTTGGGCCACGTGAACGGCGTGATCACCCAGAACGTCGATGGCCTGCACCAGCGGGCCGGCTCGCGGCGGGTGATCGACCTGCACGGCCGCGCCGACATGGTGCGCTGCATGGGCTGCGGTGCCCGGCGCATGCGCCATGACCTGCATGCCGAACTGGCCGCCCGCAACCCCCGCTGGCTGGAGGCCGGGGCCCGGGCGGCTCCGGACGGCGACGCCGACCTGGAGGCCGACTTCTCGGGGTTCCGGGTGCCCGGGTGCACGCGCTGCGGCGACGGTATCTACAAGCCCGACGTGGTGTTCTTCGGCGACAGCGTGCCGCGCGCCACCGTGGAGGCCGCCTTCGCCCTGCAGGCCCAGAGCGATGCGCTGCTGGTGGTGGGCTCCTCGCTGATGGTCTTCTCGGGCTTCCGCTTCGCCCGGGCGGCGGCCCGGGAGGGCCAGCCCATCGCCTGTCTCAATCTCGGCCGTACCCGGGCCGATGACCTCTATGCGCTCAAGGTCCAGGCCCCGGCCGAGACCCTGGGCGCCCTGTGCGGGATGCTGGAAGGGGGGCACCCCGGGGCCTCAGCCGCCGGCCAGCCTGACCCGGTAGCCGCGCTTCTCGAGCTCGCCCTTGAGCAGCTCGCGGTGGTCGCCCTGGATCTCGACGACGCCCTCCTTGACCGCCCCGCCGGTGCCGCAGCGCTTCTTGAGCGCCTTGGCCAGGGCCTTGAGCTCGGCCTCGGGCAGCGGGATACCCTCGAGGGTGGTCACGCCCTTGCCCTTGCGGCCGCTGGTCTCGCGGCGGATGCGCACGATGCCGTCCAGTTCGGCCAGGCGGGCCTTTTCGGCCTGCTCGGCACACGCGCACTCGGCCAGGGGCCGGCGGCACTCCGGGCAGGTATCGCCATGTTCGGTGGAGTAGACCAGCCCGCCGAGCTGGTCCTTCAGGGTTGCCATGTGGAGCTCCTCGCGTTCGAGAGTGTCCGGGCGATGATAGCCCCGCCGTCGGGTGGCTGCATCCGTGGAAGAACCTGTCCACAGGCGGTCTGTCGGGAAGGGGGTGTGGATATCAGGCGTGGGCGGCCAGGGCACGCCCAGTCTCCAGGTGGCCGATCACCGTGGGCAGCTGGAACATGTTGCTGATCATGATGGCGCCGGCCGGCGTCTCCTCGACGTCGGGAAAGCGGTTGAGGTGGATCACCGTCATGCCGGCCGCCAGGGCGCCCCTGACGCCCACCAGGGCATCGTCGATGACCACGCACTCCTCGGGCGCGAAGCCCATCAGGCTGGCGGCATGGCGGAACAGGCAGGGGTCGGGCTTCCAGCAGTTGGCCGTGTAGGCGCTGAACAGGCGATTGCCGAACACCTCGGCGAGCCCGGTGGCCGCAAGCGAGGTGCGGATCTTGTTCTCCGGGCCGTTGGAGACGACCCCCATGGGATGGCCGGCGAGGGCGGCCAGGGCCTCGGTGGCGCCCGCGATCGCGATCAGTTCGCTGGCCAGGCGCCGGTTGAGGTTGGCGCGCATGCGGCTCTCGAGGGTGTCGAGCCGCGCCGGGTCCACACTGCCGTGGCGGCGCTCCAGTTCGGCGACGATGTGGCGAAAACGGGCCCCGCGGAACTCTCCCATGTAGTCGCTGGCCTGGAAGGGCAGGCCAGCGTCGGTCAGGCAGGACGACATCTCGTCGGCGAGCAGCGGCTCGCTGTCGACCAGGGTGCCGTCACAATCGAAGAGCAGGCAGAGGGGGCGTGCCATCACCGGGCCTCACGATGAATCAGAACGTTATAAGCTCATTGTTACAGATGTCGGGTCTTCCTGCCCAATATTAAAGCCCAGTTTCCCTATTTTGTGAACAGTGTTCTTGAATGTCGGGACGCTGCTGGCGTCACCGCTCCATGCCAGCGTGGCGGTGATCGGCGCTCCCTGGCAGCATTCGCGGCCACCGGGGCTCATGCCTATACTGACGGCGCGTCCCGGCCAGGAGCAGGCCCATGAATCTCGAACGCGTCGTATTCGGTTTTTTCATCATTCTCACTCTGAGCCTGAATGCCGCGTTCGTTCTGGGTAGTATCGAGACGGCCGCCCATCACAATGTGTGGATTCTCACCTTGACCATCATCGTCAACCTGGTCGCCATCGGCCTCAAGCTGGGGGATCGCTCCCAGACCGGGGCATTGCTGTTGGCATCCGGACTGGTGGCCGGCTTCCTGCTGATCACCGCGCGCGTCGTCTGGATCGTCGCGGAGCCCGGTGGCGGAGACGCAACGGCACCTGACGACATGGCCGATATCGTCTCGATCGCCACAGGCGCGCTGGTCGCGAACATCGTTGCGACGGTGATCCTGGTCGGCGATACGCTGCTTGCCCGGCGCTAGCAGGGTGTGCGGGTCGGTTCAGTCGCAGCCGGGGTCCGGCACAGGCACAGGGGGATGAACGCGTGACGCCGACCTCCGATCTCGACCGCGTGGCAATGATCGTCCTGCGCTATATGCGTCGGCCGCTGTTCGCTCTGCTGTTCGTCTATTCGGTGGGCATCATCGGCATGGCCTTGATGCCGGGCCAGGTCGTCGATGGTGAGGCGACCCGCATGAACCTCTTCCATGCCTTCTATTTCTTCACCTATACGGCGACCACCACCGGCTTCGGTGAATTGCCGAACGGCTTCAGCGAGGAGCAGCGACTGTGGACGATCCTCTGCCTCTATACCGGCGTCATTGCGTGGTTCTATGCGATCGGCTCCCTGATCCATCTGGTCCAGAATCCCTACTTCATCCAGGCCATGGATGGCTTTCGTTTCGCCCGCAAGGTCGAACGCAACGCGGAGCCCTTCGTCATTCTCTGTGGCTTCGGTGATGCCGGCAGCCTGCTCGCCCGGGGCCTGAGTGACCACCGCATGCGGGCGGTGATCCTCGATGCCGACCCGGAACGCATCAAGGCGCTGGGGGTGCGTGACTACACGGTGCCGATGCCGGGACTTCACGCCGATGCCAGCGCGCCGAAACACCTGTTGGCCGCGGGGGTAGAGCACCCTGCTTGCCAGGCGCTGGTGGCGCTGACCAACAATAACGACGTCAACCTCAAGATCGCGGTGATGGCACGGCACCTCAACCCGGGGCTTCGGGTCGTCTGTCGTTCGACCTCTGCCCGCCATGAGGCCAATCTGCGGGCGCTGGACAATGTCACGGTCGTCGACCCGTTCGAGATCTTCGCCCAGCTCCTCTACTGGGCGATAGCACGCCCCGAACTGCACAATCTCAATGCCTGGTTCGTGGGCGCACGGGGCGTCGCACTCGGGGCCCCCTTGAAGGCCCCGCGGGGCAACTGGATTCTGTGCGGATACGGACGAATGGGGTACTGGGTTCATCGCTATCTCGGCGCCCATGGCGTCGGCTTGCGTATCATCGATCCCGACGTGGACGCCCAGGGGGACGGAGAGGATACGGTTCTGGTCCGGGCGCACGCCGATCATGCGGCCCTGGTGACCGCGGGGATTGACGATGCGGCCGGGATCGTCGTCGCGACGGATTGCGATGCCGACAATCTCAGTACGCTGTTGTCCGTGACGGAGCTCAATCCGGCGGTGTTTCGCATCGTCCGCCAGAACAGCCATGAGAACCAGGTCGCGTTCGATGCCGCGCGGGCTGACCTGGTCCTGCAGCCCAGCCTGACCACGGCGCGTCGTATCCTGAAGCTGCTGATCTCGCCCCTGGTCCAGGAGCTGATCGACTGGCTCGCGGAGCGCGAGCCGTCCCGGACGGAAGCCGTGGTGGCCCGTCTGCAGGCGACCGTGGGCGCGGAACCTCCCCACCTGTGGTCGGTGAGGCTGATTCCGGGGGAGGCCCCGGCCGTGACCCGATATCTCGACAGCGACGGCATGATTACGCTTGGTGCGCTGTGCCGCGATGCCCGCGCCTTCCCTGATGCGCTGCCGTGCGAAGCGCTCGCCGTTCGCCGGGAAGGCCGGTCGATCATGTTGCCAGACAGGGATTTTCCGCTCGAGGGCGGCGACGAGCTGCTGTTCTGCGGTGTGCACTGGGTGAAGCCGATACTGCAAGCGACACTCCATAATCCCTACACGCTTCGCTATGTCGTCACCGGGGTCGATGCGCCGCGCGGTTACCTGTTCGCATGGCTCGACGCGAGGTCACAGCGTCGTCGCAGCGATCACAGGCTGGCCGGTCGGCGGTGACGTTCCCGGTCACGAGGGTGCGTTGCGGCGGCCATGGTCGTCAGAATCTGCTGTCGGGGCTCGACGTCAAGGGGCCAGCAACAGGGTGAGCGCTCCTGCGAGGTAGCAGGCGATGATGCCGACGCTCTCGAAGCCGATACGTGCCGGCCCCTGCCGTTCGCGATGGATCATCCCGACCAACAGGATGCCGGTCATCAGCATGGATAGCGCGACCCACAGTGCGACCGTGTCGGGAATGGCGTGGTAGACCGAACCGCCCCGGTAGGCGATGTCCGAGGCTGCGACGAACAGGGTGTCGAAGGCGTTGCCGCCGATGATGCCCGCCACGGCCAGGGTCAGGGCGCCCCGCCGCACCGCCGCCACCGAGGTGACCAGCTCCGGCAGCGAGGTCACCACCGCCGTCATCAGCGCCCCCACCACCGACTGGCCCAGGCCGGTCTGGTCGGCGATCACCGCGGCACTTCGCTCCAGCAGCCAGCCGCTGATGCCGAGCATCGCCGCCAGGGCCGCGAAGGAGAGCCACAGCCGTGTCGCCGAGCGCCTCATGGC
This sequence comes from Halomonas ventosae, assembly GCF_004363555.1. GTDB lineage: Bacteria > Pseudomonadota > Gammaproteobacteria > Pseudomonadales > Halomonadaceae > Halomonas > Halomonas ventosae. The sequence goes on from NZ_SNZJ01000002.1 coordinate 245,098, forward strand.
CTGCTCGTCGGGCACGTCGGGCTCGGTCTCGCGGGTCTGGGCGGGGCGCCACATGGGGTTGTCGCGGCTGCGGTCCACCAGGCGCAGGCCGAACAGGTAACCGATCAGCAGCAGCGGGGTGATGGGGTGTACCTGCCACAGGGTCCATTCGGGGGCGAAGCGCCCGACCAGTACCAGCGACAGCAGGCACAGCAGCAGGCCTGCCTGCATCAGGTTGCCGAGCGAGGCGGCGGCGTGTTCCAGGTTGGCGCGCCGGTGGGTGATGTCGGCGATGGTAAGGAACAGCGTCTGCACGGCGATGCCGCCCAGGGCGTTGCTCATCGCCAGGGTCGGGCGGTCGGCCAGTGCCGCCGAGACCGACACCACCATGCCCGAGAGGGAAGTGGCCATGCCCAGCAGCACCGCGCCGGCGATGGCCTCGCCGAGGCCGGTGCGATCCGCCAGGTCGTCGACGATCCCGGTCAGCCGGGTCCCCACGACACCGATCACCAGGGCGCAGCCGCCGAACAGCGCGAAGGCCATGCCGAGGGAGAGGTCGTCCAGCATCGGGATCATGGGGTTCGCCTCCCGGTCCTGGCGGTCGTGTCCCTTGCCGTCGGGCGTGGCGAGAGCAGCGCGCTGTCCATGAGGGCTCCTTGCGGCGGGGTGGTCGAGAGGAGCGTAGCGCGTTATGCCCCTCCCGGGCAGGGGACGAGCGCCTTCCGGTGGGTGTGCGGCCGGGGACCATGTGCCAGATCTCGCCACCGATAGGCCCTGGAGGGGCCGCATGCGCTGGCATGAGGGTCTGTGTTAAGTATCTGAAATTAAAAAATTATATTTCATTGCCCGGCATCCTGGCCCGACGGGTGCACTCTTCTGGGTGAGTGACGGCCGGCATGAACCGCTTGCACCACAGGGGCGTCACCGGCCGGGACGCAAAGCCAAGCGGCTTTCCTATCTCGCCAGTCCACGATGCGATGGAGGTGTGAACATGATGTCCAGGGAATCTCTCAAGAAGCTCGGCATCCTCGGTGTGTCCTTCGGCCTGATCGCCAGCCCGCTGGCCTTCGGCGCCGGTGACGAGGAGTACGAGCCCACCACCACCACGGAGCAGGAAGAGTCCAGCGGTTCCGGTGAAGCCATGGGTTCCTCCGGTGACAATGCCGGCACGAGCGGCACCAGCACCGAGTACGAGAACGAGGAGCAGGAGAAGCCGGAGTGGGAAACCTCTGGCTCCGATGACGGCGCCGGCCAGGAGTACGAGGAGGAAGAGGAAGAGTGGGATGAGCCTGAGGAAGGTGAAGACGACGAGGCGTCCACCTGGTAAGGCTCATTGCGAGCCACCCCGGGTGGCTCGCGCAATTTCGTGATGGCAGTCTTCAGAGCGAAGAGGCGTTGCCGCCCCGTTGACCGGGGCGGTTTTTTTCGTGCGGCTCCGCCGAGCGGGGGAAGTCTTCCGGCGCGGGGTCGGCTAGCATGAAGCGAGGGCCGCAGGAGGCGGCCGACGCCGCCTCCTGCGGCAGGACCATGTCTCGGCAAGCGAGGTAACGATGAAGCAGGATACCCTCTGGTCCCTGGTCGGCTCCGCCGCGGCGGTGGCCGCCGGCGTGATGGCCCGCAGGGCCGCCGACAAGGCCTATCGGCACGAGGTCGGCGACGCCCCTCCGGCGAATCCCGACGAGCCGGAGGTGGGCTGGCGCCAGGCCCTGCTATGGGGGGCAGCCACCGGTGTGCTGGTCGGGGTCGTCCGGGTGGTGGGCCGCCGCGCCGGCCGCGAGGCCCTGCACCGGGCCCGTCCCGGCCATGGCCGGCGGGCGCTGCGTCGGTTCGGGCGATAGCGCCGCCCCCCGGGCGGGCTAGGGCGATGCCTCGGCGCGCTCCCCCGCCTCGATGCGCGCTCCGTCGGGCGACAGCAGGTACCAGGCGGCGCCCAGGTGGATGACATCCTGGCCGAGGGCATCGCCGGCAGCCTTGTCGCCGGAGAAGTAGTAGAGCGGCCAGCCGTCATAGGTCACCTGGCGGCTGCCATCCTCGCGCTCGATGGTACCCAGCAGGTCGGCATCCAGGTGTTCGCCGGCCTGGGGCTCTTCCTGGGTGGCGTAGGGCGGCCAGGCGATGGCACAGGTCTGGTCGCAGGTGCTGTTGTCGGCCCCTGGCTGATCGTTGGCGAACAGATAGAGGCTCATGCCGTCGGCATCGGTCAGGTAGCGCCCGTAGGGGGACTGCTCGCGGGTCTCCACCCGTGCCTGGTCGGCGGGGTCGGGGGCGCTCTGCAGGTCGGGGTCGGCTTCACTGGCACGTTGTCCTTCCACCGAGGCGGCGTCGTTGCCGTTGGCGCCGTCCTCCGCCAGGCTCGACTGGCTGCCAAGCAGCAGGAGGAGCAAGGTGGCGATCCCGAGCAGTTGCCAAGCAGGTTTCATGTCGTCTCTCTCCATGGTGACGCTTCGCCTTCACTCTAGGTAGGCCCGGCGAGGGGCTGCAAGTGGTGAACTCCCGGGGGCAATCGGTCAGGTCACTGCGCAGCCATCTCCCCGCGCAGCGGGGTGGCCAGGGCCGACCGCAGCTCCTCGCCCTGCAGGCCATCGGCGATCAGCACCTGAAGCTTGGTCAGCGCTGCCTCCGGGGTCAGGTCCTGGCCGGCGATCACGCCCGCGACATGCAGCGCCGCGCCGGTGGCATAGGTGCCCTGCACCACTCGGCCCTGCAGGCACTGGCTGACATTGAGTATCGCGATGCCTGACTGGGCGGCCCGCGTCAGCCGGTCGATCAGCGCGCCCCCCAGGCCTGGGGGGTTGCCCACGCCATAGGTCAGCAGCACCAGCCCCTTGAGCGCCGGCTCTGCCAGCATTGCATCCAGCAGCGATTTCGACAGCCCAGGGTGCACGGGCAGCATGGCTACCGCGCCCGAGGCGAAGTGACGCTGCGTGAAGTCCGGGGTGCCGGGCGGCAGGGCCCGATGGGGATGCAGGCTCAGGTGGATGCCGGCCTCGCCAAGCCACGGAGCATCCGGGGAGTCGAAGGCATCGAACCCCTGGCTGCGTACCTTGCGCGCCCGGTTGCCGCGTAACAGCCGGTCGTGGAAGACAATGCTGACTTCCCGGGGGACGGCGGGGTCGGCTGCCACCAGTAGGGCGGTGGTGAGGTTGTTGACGGCATCGCTGCGCGGTTCGCCGAGCGGAATCTGTGCGCCGGTGAGCACCACGGGCTTGTCGAGGGGGCCGAGCATGAATGACAGCGCCGAGGCGGTGTAGGCCAGGGTGTCGGTGCCGTGCAGCACGATGAAGGCGTCGTATTCGTGCCAATGCTCGGCCAGCGCCGCGACGATGCGGTTCCAGTCGGCCGGGGCGATATCGGCGCTGTCGATCAGCGGCGCCAGTTCGATGAGTCGGTAGGCGGGCAGGGCATCCGGGGCCTGGCCATTCAGGTGCCTGGCCAGGCGCCCGGAAAAGCCGGCCGCCGGCACATAGCCTCGGGGGGAGGGCTGCATGCCGATGGTGCCGCCGGTGTGCATTATCAGCAGGCGGGGCATGGTGGGGGTCCTGGCTGGAAGGAAGAGGACAGGCCCCTCCCGCTCGGGCGGGGCCGTGGGCTTGCCTTGGGTGTCGGGCAAGCGGGTGAGGCGGGTCACTGCCGGGCGCGGGCCGGTGCGTTGCCGAGGACGTCATGCATGCGCTCGAGGTCTTCCGGCTCGATCTCCCAGGCCTTGGGATCCAGGTCCATGTCGGGGTGCTGGGTGGCATCGAAGATCGGCTGCTTGATGCCGTCGCGGATCTGGCCGTCGAAGTCCCTGAGGATGCGCAGGCCCGGCTTGAACAGCATGATCAGGGCGATCAGGTTGGCCACCGCCAGCAGGCCCATGGTCACGTCGGCAAAGCCGAACACGGTGCCCAGATCGGTGGTCGCGCCCCAGCATACCAGCAGCACGATGGCGACGCGGAAGGCGTTGAACAGGGTATGGTTGTCTCGGCTGAAGAAGTTGAGGCTGTTTTCGCCCAGGTAGTAGTTGTAGAGGATGGTGCTGAAGGCGAACAGCAGCAGTGCCAGGCTGACGAAGGTGCGTCCCCATTCTCCGACGTGATCGGCCATCGACGCCTGCGTCAGGGCAATGCCTGCGACCTCATTGGTCGAGGCCGGATCGTAGACGCCGCTGAGCAGAATCATGAAGGCCGTAGCCGAGCAGATGATCACGGTGTCGATGAATACCGAGAAGGCCTGCACGATGCCCTGGTTGGCGGGGTGCGGCACATAGGCCACCGCCGCCACGTTCGGGGCGCTGCCAAGCCCTGCCTCGTTGGAGAACAGGCCGCGCTTCACGCCCATCATGATCGCTGCTCCAATGCCGCCGCCGATGGCCGGTTCCAGGCCGAAGGCGCTCTTCACGATCAGCGTGATCACCGCAGGAAGCTCGCTGATATTCATGATCAGAACGAGCAGCGCGATCAGGATATAGCCACCGGCCATGAAGGGGACCAGCACTTCGGAAATGCGTGCGATGCGCTTGATGCCACCGAAGATGATCAGCCCTACCAGCATGGCCAGGGCGAGGCCGCTGTAGAGCACCGGCACGCCGAAGGCGTCGCCGAAGGAGGTCGCTACCGCATAGGACTGCAGGGCGGTGAACCCGAAGCCGAAGGTGACCAGCAGCAGAATCGAGTAGAGCCCCGCCAGCCAGGACCAGCGGCTACCCAGCCCTTTGCGGATATAGTAGGCAGGTCCACCGCGGTAGGTGCCGTCCGCTTCGGCCTCCTTGTAGGTCTGTGCCAGGGTGCACTCGAGGAAGCTGGTCGCCATGCCCATCAGGCCGACCATCCACATCCAGAACACCGCCCCTGGGCCGCCGAGGGTGATGGCTACGGCCACGCCGGCGATGTTGCCACCCCCGACGCGCCCGGCCACCGAGAGCACCAGTGCCTGGAAGGAGCTGAGGTGGCCGTGCTTGTCGCGCCTGAAGGCCTGGCTGGCGCCGAGGATCTGGAACATGCGGCCGAAGTAGCGGAACTGAACGAAGCGAGAGGCCACCGTGAAGCCGACGCCGACCGCGATCAGCAGCACGAGCAGGACCTTGCCCCACAGCAGGTCGTTAAGGAAATTCAACATGAATTGTCTCCGCTCTTGTGTTGTTGGGATTGCGCTTGCGAGTCGTGTGTCCGATTTAATCACCTTGCGAGCGGGATGGAATTTGACGCCCTGTTGCAGCCTGGCGCACCATTCTTCGCACAAGGTGCATCAGACTGCACCAGTCTTCGGGTGTCATGGGCGGGGACATCGATATGCATCACGACTTCGCGGCCAATCTGCGGCTGCTGTGCAGCTATTACCGCTCCATCGCCGAGGTTTGTCGCCGACTAGACATAAACCGGGCCCAGTTCAATCGTTACCTGAGCGGTCGTTACAAGCCTGCCGACAGCACCATGCGTCGCATCTGCGACTTCTTCGGAGTCGAGGTCCACGAGATCCTCTTGCCCCACGATGACTTTCAGCCATTGGTCCGGCTGCGTCCCGAGACGCTGGGTGGCCCCTCGCGGCAAGCGTCCTCTCCGGGAATTCCCGCCACGCTTCTCGAGAATGGGCGGCTGGGCATGTCACGCTATCTTGGCTGCTATCATGAGTATTACCTGTCAATGTCCCAGCCCGGACGCGTGCTGTGTACCCTGGTCTGCCTCGAGCGGCGCGGCGACGCCGTGCTTTACCAGCGCACCGAGCGCATGCCGTCCCTGGCCGGTGGACGCTCCTGCCACAATCGTTACCGTGGAGTGGCTTTGTTGCTGACCGATCGCCTTTTTCTCGTCGATCATGAGTCGCTAAACGGCCACGAGATCACCCAGACCATCCTGTTTCCCAGCTTCAAGAGTCATGTGTCCCGGCTCACCGGCCTCAAGTTAGGCGTGGCCGACAGCAGCGAGCGGATGCCCTGCTGCGTGCGGGTGGTCTACGCTCGGCTGAGCGACACGGTCAGCCCTCGTCGCGCCTTGGCTGGCTGCGGTGTGTATGCCCCGGATGATCCCGCCCTCGATCCCGACATCGTCGCGGCGATCCGCAACGAGGTCGGTCGCGACGAATGGCACTTCCGGGCGCGTTACTAGGCCAGTGCCTGTCCGGCCGGTTGGCCAGACCGCTCTGGCCGGGTGATGTAGGCTAGGCTGAACGCACGAGGGGGCCTGTCCCCTGTGCTCAGCTTGCGAGGTCAACGAGATGCGACGCCTTCCGATGCCATCGCGGCAGGCCTTGCTGGTGCTGGCCCTTCTGTTGCCAGCCATCATGGGCCTGGCTTCTCCCCGTCAGGCCGACGCTCAGGCACGGCAGGACGAGGCGGCGGCCTGGGCCGCGCTGGCCGGCGGCGGGCATGTGGCGCTGATGCGCCATGCCCTGGCCCCCGGCATCGGCGACCCGGCGGGTTTCGTGCTCGACGACTGCACCACCCAGCGCAACCTTTCCGCAGAAGGACGTGAGCAGGCGAGCCGGATCGGCGAGCGGTTTCGCGAGAAGGGTATCGAGGTGGCGGCGGTGCGCTCCAGCCGCTGGTGTCGTTGCCTGGAGACCGCCGAGCTGCTGGGGCTCGGCGAGGTCATTCCCACCCCGGCGCTGGACTCCTTCTTCCGCGACCGTGGCGAGGCCGACGATCGCACCCGCGCCGCACGCGCCATGATTCGCGACTGGGATGGCGAGGGCACGCTGGTGCTGGTCACCCACCAGGTCAACATCACTGCCCTGGTGGGCGGTGGCGTCGGATCCGGCGAGATCGTCGTGGCCAGGCCGAGTGGCGAGGGCCTGGACGTGGTCGGCCGCCTCCGCTGAGGTTGGCATGCGCCGGAAACGACAGGGGCGGCCCGCGGCCGCCCCTGTGGATCAACGCGCCTTGATCACTTCACCCTGGGGGCGAGCTCGCCGCGCTCGTAGCGCAGGAACATCTCCTCGAGGTTGATCGGCGTGATCTTGCTCGCGTTGCCGGCGGTGCCGAAGGCCTCGTAACGCGCCTTGCAGATCGCCTTCATGGCGGCCGTGGAGGCCTTGAGGAACTTGCGCGGGTCGAACTCGGCGGGGTTCTCGGCCAGGAAGCGGCGCACCGCCCCGGTGGAGGCCAGGCGCAGGTCGGTGTCGACGTTGACCTTGCGCACGCCGTGCTTGATGCCCTCGACGATCTCTTCGACCGGCACGCCATAGGTCTCGGGGATGGCGCCACCGAACTCGTTGATCACCGCCAGCCACTCCTGGGGCACCGAGGAGGAGCCGTGCATCACCAGGTGGGTCTCTGGGATACGGGCGTGGATCTCCTTGATGCGCTGGATGGAGAGGGTATCGCCGGTGGGCGGCTTGGTGAACTTGTAGGCGCCGTGGCTGGTGCCGATGGCGATGGCCAGGGCATCCACGCCGGTGGCCTTGACGAAGTCGGCGGCCTCTTCCGGGTCGGTGAGCAGCTGGTCGTGGTCCAGCTTGCCCTCGGCGCCGATGCCGTCCTCCTCGCCGGCCATGCCGGTCTCCAGGCTGCCCAGGCAGCCCAGCTCGCCCTCCACCGAGACGCCGCAGGCATGGGCCATCTCCACGGTGCGGCGGGTGACGTCGACATTGTAGTCGTAGTCCATCGGCGTCTTGCCGTCCTCGCCCAGGGAGCCGTCCATCATCACCGAGGAGAAGCCGAGCTGGATGGAGCGCTGGCAGACGGCGGGGCTGGTGCCGTGGTCCTGGTGCATGACCACCGGGATGTGCGGGAACTCCTCGACGGCGGCCAGGATGAGGTGGCGCAGGAAGGGGGCGCCGGCATACTTGCGGGCACCGGCGGAGGCCTGGACGATCACCGGGGAGTCGGTCTCGTCGGCGGCCTCCATGATGGCGCGCATCTGCTCGAGGTTGTTGACGTTGAAGGCCGGCACGCCGTAGCCATGCTCGGCGGCGTGGTCCAGCAGCTGGCGCATGGTGATCAGAGCCATGGGTTCACCTGTTCTGTATGAGGAAGTCATGACGGCGTGGCCGCGGTGGCCACGCCGGATAGTGGCGTTCGAGGGTGCGGGTGCCTCAGCGGGCGGCGGCGTCTTCCAGGGCCTTCACCGCCGGCAGGGTCTTGCCTTCCACGTACTCGAGGAAGGCGCCGCCACCGGTGGAGATGTAGGAGACGCGGTCCTCGATGGCGTACTTGTCGATGGCCGCCAGGGTGTCGCCGCCGCCGGCGATGGAGAAGCCGTTGCTCTCGGCGATGGCCAGCGACAGCGCCTCGGTGCCCTTGCCGAACTGGTCGATCTCGAACACGCCCACCGGGCCATTCCACAGGATGGTGCCGGCATCCTTGAGCAGGCCGCCCAGGCGGCCGGCGGTCTCCGGGCCGATGTCGAGGATCATCTCGTCGTCGGTCACCTGGTCGACCGGCTTGACCACGGCCTCGGCCGACTCGGAGAACTCGGTGGCCACCACCACGTCGGTGGGCAGCGGGATCTCGACCCGCTCCATCAGCGCCCGGGCCTGGCCGATCAGCTCGGCCTCGTGCAGTGACTTGCCCACGTTGTAGCCGGCCGCGGCGATGAAGGTGTTGGCGATGCCGCCGCCGACGATCAGCTGGTCGCACTTCTCGGAGAGGGCGTTGAGCACCTCGAGCTTGGTGGAGACCTTGGAGCCGCCGACCACCGCGACCATGGGGCGCGCCGGAGTGGCAAGCGCCTTTTCCAGGGCGTCGAGCTCGGCCGCCAGCAGCGGGCCGGCGCAGGCGGTGGGGGCGAAGCGCGCTACGCCATGGGTGGAGGCCTGGGCGCGGTGGGCGGTGCCGAAGGCGTCCATCACGAAGACGTCGCAGAGCGCGGCATACTGCCGGGCGAGCGCCTCGTCGTCCTTCTTCTCGCCCGGGTTGAAGCGCACGTTCTCCAGCAGCACCACCTCGCCGTCGGCGACCTCGACCGCGCCGCCCAGGTAGTCCTTAACCAGGCGCACCGGGCGACCCAGCAGCTCGCCCAGGTGCTCGGCCACCGGCGCCAGCGAGAACTCCTCGGCCGGCTCGCCCTCGGTGGGGCGGCCCAGGTGGCTCATCAGCATCACCCGGGCGCCGCCGTCCAGGGCGGCCTGGATGGTCGGCAGGCTGGCCCGCAGGCGGGCGTCGCTGGTCACCTTGCCGTGCTTGACGGGCACGTTCAGGTCCTCGCGGATCAGCAGCCGCTGGCCGTTGAGGTCGAGGTCGGTCATCTTGCGCACGTTCATGGAAGCAGGTTCCTCGTCTGGGGAAAGCCGAAGGGAGATCATCTGTCAGGAGTGCCGGGCGGTGCCGGGGGCAGGGCGGCCAGGCGCCGGGCGACATCGAGCATGCGGTTGGCGAAGCCCCACTCGTTGTCGAACCAGCACAGCAGCTTGACCAGGCGGCCACCGGCCACCCGGGTCTGGGTGGCGTCCACGATACCGGAGCGCGGATCGTGGTTGAAGTCGACCGAGGCCACCGGCTCCTCGGTGTAGCCGAGCCGTCCGGCGAGGCGGCCACGGCTCGCCTCGGCCAGCAGGGCGTTGACCGCCTCGGCCGTGGTGTCGCGGCGCACGCAGATCGACAGGTCCATGGTCGAGACATTGATGGTCGGCACCCGCACGTGCAGGCACTCGAAGCGACCGGCCAGGTGGGGCATCAGGCGATTGATGCCGCGGGCCAGCCCGGTGTCCACCGGCACGATGGAGTGCATCGCCGAGCGGGTCAGGCGCAGGTCGGTCTGGTGGTAGGCGTCGATCACCGGCTGGTCGTTCATCGCCGAGTGGATGGTGGTGGTCACGCCGTGCTCGATCTGAAGCGCCTCGTCGAGCACGGTGAGCACCGGCACCAGGCAGTTGGTGGTGCAGGAGGCCGCGGAGACGATGCGGTGGTGCGCGGCCAGGGTATGGTCGTTGATGCCGCTGACGATGGTGGCATCGACGTCGCTCTCCGCGGGCTGGGAGAACAGCAGCCGCCCGGCGCCGGAGGCGAGGTGGCGCTCGGCGGTGGCCCGGTCGCGAAAGCTGCCGGAACACTCCAGCACCAGGTCGATGCCGAGCTCGCGCCAGGGCAGCTTCGCCGGATCGGGCTCGCAGAGCACCCGGATGGCCCGGCCGTTCACCACCAGGCGCTCGCCCTTCACTTCCACGCTGCCCGGGAAGCGGCCATGGGTGGTGTCGTAGCGGGTCAGGTAGGCGATGGTGGCGAGATCCGAGAGCTCGTTGATCGCCACGATCTCCAGGCGCGGCTCGTCGTGCGAGGCGTGGCGCGACGCCTCTGCCTCGACGAGGGCGCGCAGCACGCACTGGCCGATGCGACCGTAACCATTGATGGCGATGCGAAGGGCCATGGGGGTGACAGGGACTCCGGGACCGGGAAACACGAAGCGGCGATTCTAGCGCATCTGCGCCCCGATCGTCTGCTCTAGGGGCCCACCAGTCGCCAGGCGAGCGGCAGCAGCAGGGCGCTGACGATGCCGCACAGGCTCATGCCCAGCGAGGCGAAGGCGCCGGCGACGGGGCCGATCTCGAAGGCGCGCACCGTGCCCAGGGCGTGGCCATTGAGGCCCAGGGCGAAGCCGATGATGCGCTCGTCGCGGATCCCCAGCAGGCGCGCGCCCAGGCCGACGGCGCCGATGGCCACCACCCCGGTGATCAGCAGGCCCCCCATCATCAGCGAGACCGAGCCGCCGAGCTGTTCGGTGATGCCGATGGCGATGGGGGCCGTGACCGACTTGGGCGCCAGGGAGGCGAGCGTCTCGGGTGGGGCGCCGAACAGCCAGGCGATGCCCACCGCATAGGCGGCGGCGAGCAGCGCCGCCAGCGGCAGGCAGGCCAGCAGCGGCCGCCACAGCAGGCGGATCTGCGGCATCTGCTGGTGCAGCGGCAACCCCAGGGCCACCGTGGCCGGGCCCAGCAGCAGCATCAGCCAGGCCGCCCCCCGGCGATAGTCCGCGTAGTCGATGGAGAGCAGGGCCAGCACGCCGGCCAGCAGCAGCGAGGCGACCAGGATCGGCGGGCACCAGGCGGGGGCGCCGAGGGCCCTGAGCAGCCGAATGCCGGCGACATTGGCGGCCAGCGTCAGGGCGATGGCCAGGATCGGGGTGGCCAGCAGGTGGTCGAGCAGCTCAGCCATGGCCAGTGTCCCTGGCGTCGTCGTCTCTCTCCCCCATCAGCCGGCGCATCAGCCACAGGGTGGTGAACACGCTTAGCAGGGTGCCACCGACCAGCGCCGCGAGGATCGCCGTCCACTGGCCGGCGAGCTCGTCGACGAGGAAGAAGACGCCCACCACCCCCGGCATGATCAGCATCGCCAGCACGGCGATCAGCGGCTGGGCCGCGGCGGCGATGTCGTCGAAGCCGCCGCCGTGGAGCAGCAGCCAGGCCGTCAGCAGCAGCATGCCGACCACGCCGGCGGAGACCGGCAGCCCGGTGAGCGTCACCAGGACCTCGCCGAGCAGCAGGAAGCCCAGCAGCCAGAGAAAGCCGCGTAATACCGGCATGGGATGTCCTTACGTGAAGAGCGTTCGTGAGCAGGGGCCGGCGCATCCGAGCCCCTTGGAAAGCGTCGAAGTGCTCCTATTGTGCAGATTACCGGGGCGATGTCAGCTCGAGTGGCGTCCCCCGCCCATCGGCTCGAGGTCAAGGCGGCCTGAGCGGGCGCTGACCCGGGAGCGCCTGCCGGACGCGGGCGCTGCCGTTGCATGCGCGGCCTCCTCTCGGTACGGTTTTCCCCTACGCTGGGAAGAGCGTATTCACCGGTACCAAGGAGAGGAACGACATGAACGATATCACCAAGCTGCTCGGCAGCGAGGCCGACACCCTGCTGGGACACGTCTGCCGCGGCGTGCCCGCCGAGACGATCCACCCGCCCGGCCCGGACTTCGTCGACCGGGTGATGGCCCAGAGCGACCGTCGCCCCAACGTGCTGCGCAACATGCAGGCGCTGTTCGACCACGGCCGCCTGGCCGGCACCGGCTATCTCAGCATCCTGCCGGTGGACCAGGGCATCGAGCACTCGGCGGGGGCCTCCTTCGCGCCGAACCCGCGCTACTTCGACCCGGCCAACATCGTCGAGCTGGCCATCGAGGGCGGCTGCAACGCCGTGGCCTCGACCCTCGGCGGCCTGGCCAGCGTGGCGCGCCGCTATGCCCACCGGATCCCGATGATCCTCAAGCTCAACCACAACGAGACGCTGAGCTACCCGGCGATCTACGACCAGACGCTGTTCGCCCAGGTCGAGCAGGCCTTCGAGATGGGCTGCGTGGCCGTGGGGGCGACCATCTACTTCGGCTCCCACGAGAGCCGTCGCCAGATCATGGAGATCAGCGAGGCCTTCGAGCGCGCCCATGAACTGGGCATGGTCACGGTGCTCTGGGCCTACCTGCGCAACCCGGACTTCAAGACGGATGGCACCAACTACCATGTGGCCGCCGACCTGACCGGCCAGGCCAACCACCTGGCGGCCACCCTCAAGGCCGATATCGTCAAGCAGAAGCTGCCCGAGACCAACGGCGGCTATCGTGACATCGGCTTCGGCCATACCCATGCCAAGGTCTACGACGAGCTGACCTCGGATAACCCCATCGACCTGGCGCGCTACCAGGTGGCCAACTGCTACCTGGGGCGTGCCGGGCTGATCAACTCCGGCGGTGGCTCCAAGGGCGCCTCCGACCTCGCCGAGGCGGTGCGCACCGCGGTGATCAACAAGCGTGCCGGTGGCATGGGGCTGATCTCCGGGCGCAAGGCCTTCCAGAAGCCCACGGCCGAGGGCATCGAACTGCTCAACGCCATCCAGGACGTCTACCTGTCCCCCGAGGTGACCCTCGCCTGAGGCGATCATGTCCACCAACGCAAGCGGGCCCGGCATCTGCCGGGCCCGCTTGCGTTCGGAACGCGGAGACGCCTGACGGGCTCAGCCCAGCAGGGCCGACGCCTCGGCGACCACGTGCTCCACGGTGAAACCGAAGTGCTTGAACAGGTCACCGGCCGGGGCGGACTCGCCGAAGGTGGTCATGCCGACGATGGCCCCGTTCAGGCCCACGTACTTGTACCAGAAGTCGCGATGGCCGGCCTCGACGGCCAGGCGTGCGGTGACGGCGGCGGGCAGCACCCGCTCGCGGTACTCGGCGTCCTGGCGGTCGAAGGTGTCGGTGGAGGGCATGGAGACCACGCGCACGGCGCGCCCCTGCTCCTCGAGCCTGGCGGCGGCGTCCATGGCCAGGCCGACCTCGGAGCCGGTGGCGATCAGGATAAGGTCAGGCGTTACCGCCTCGTCCTTGAGGACGCTTTCCTTCAATACGTATCCGCCGCGCTGGATATCGGCCAGCTGCTGCTTGCTGCGTGCCTGGTGGGGCAGTTCCTGGCGAGAGAAGACCAGGGCCGTGGGGCCGGAGCGGCGCTTGATGGCGGCATTCCAGGCCGCGGCGGTCTCCACCGTGTCGCAGGGGCGCCAGGTGGCCAGGTTGGGGGTGGAGCGCAGGGTGGTCAGCTGCTCGATCGGCTGGTGGGTCGGGCCGTCCTCGCCCAGGCCGATGGAGTCATGGGTGAACACATGGATGACCTGCGTGCCCATCAGCGCCGCCATGCGCACGGCATTGCGCATGTATTCCGAGAAGATCAGGAAGGTGGCGCCGTAGGGCACGAAGCCGCCGTGCAGGGCGATGCCGTTCATCATGGCGGCCATGCCGAACTCGCGCACGCCGTAGTGCAGGTAGTTGCCGCCGGGCGCGTCGGGGCTGATCGCCTGGGCACCCTTCCAGAAGGTGAGGTTGGAGGGGGCCAGGTCGGCGCTGCCGCCGAGCAGCTCCGGCAGCTGGGGGCCGAGCTCGTCGAGGCAGGCGAGCGACGCCTTGCGGCTGGCGACGCTGTCGCCCCTGGCCTGGGCCTCCTCGACCATCGCCTCGCTGGTCAGCGCCATCGGCAGCTCGCCCTTGAGGCGGCGCTGGAGCTCCCTGGCCTCCTCGGGGAAGGCCTCGGCATAGCGCGCGAGGCGCTCCTGCCAGGCGTCCTGGCGGGCCTGGCCGGCCTCGGTGGCATCCCAGCCGCGGTAGATCTCCTCGGGCACATGGAAGGGCGCGTGGGGCCAGTCGAGCTGCTTGCGGGCGGCGGCCACTTCCTCGTCGCCGAGCGCGGCGCCGTGGCACTCTTCCTTGCCCTGCTTGTTGGGCGCCCCGAAGCCGATGATGGTCTTGCAGATGATCAGGCTGGGCCTGTCGTCGTGGCTCTTGGCCAGCTCGATGGCGGCCTTGATCTCCTCGGGCTTGTGGCCGTCGACATTGGGCACCACGTGCCAGCCATAGGCCTCGAAGCGCTTGGCGGTGTCGTCGGTGAACCAGCCCTCGACCTCGCCGTCGATGGAGATGCCGTTGTCGTCATAGAATGTGATCAGCTTGCCGAGCTGCTGGGTGCCCGCCAGCGAGGCGACCTCGTGGGAGATGCCCTCCATCAGGCAGCCGTCGCCGACGAAGCACCAGGTGTGGTGGTCGACGACGGTGTGGCCGGGGCGGTTGAACTGGGCCGCCAGGGTGCGCTCGGCCAGCGCCATGCCCACCGCGTTGGCCAGCCCCTGGCCCAGCGGGCCGGTGGTGGTCTCGACGCCCGGCGCATAGCCGTATTCCGGGTGGCCGGCGGTCTTGGCGTGCAGCTGGCGGAAGTTCTGCAGCTCCTCGAGGCCGAGCTCGTAGCCGGTCAGGTGCAGCAGGGAGTAGAGCAGCATGGAGCCGTGGCCGTTGGAGAGCACGAAGCGGTCGCGGTCGGGCCAGTGGGGGTCGGCCGGATTGTGGACGAGATAGTCGTTCCACAGCACCTCGGCGATGTCGGCCATGCCCATGGGCGCGCCGGGGTGGCCGGAGTTGGCCTTCTGGACGGCATCCATGGAGAGGGCACGTATGGCATTGGCCAGTTCGAAACGGGACGGCATGGGAAGCTCCTCGCCTGCGGCAGAATGGAGGCCACGACACGGTCGGGCCAGGGGGAGTGGCCGGACGTGGCTTCTGGCTGGGTGACGCCGCGGGACGGGGCGGCGCGGTCGAATTCGGGCGCTCATTGTCGCCGACTTGCCGCCCTGACTCAAATCGCGGATGCCCGGGAGAGCCGCAGCGTGTAGACTTCGCGACTGCCTATTGCCGATACCAAGAGGGCCGAGGACGCCATGAGCGAATACTCCCTGTTCACCTCCGAGTCCGTGTCCGAAGGGCATCCGGACAAGATCGCCGACCAGATCTCCGATGCGGTGCTCGACGCCATCATCGCCCGCGACAAGAACGCCAGGGTGGCCTGCGAGACTCTGGTCAAGACCGGCGTGGCCATCGTCGCCGGCGAGATCACCACCTCGGCCTGGGTTGACCTCGAGGCGCTGGTGCGCGAGGTGATCACCGGCATCGGCTACACCTCCTCTGACGTCGGCTTCGACGGCGAGACCTGTGGCGTGCTCAACCTGATCGGCAAGCAGAGCGTGGACATCGCCCAGGGGGTCGACCGCAACACGCCCGAGGACCAGGGCGCCGGCGACCAGGGCCTGATGTTCGGCTACGCCACCAACGAGACCGACTCCTACATGCCGGCGCCGATCCACTACGCGCACCGGCTGGTGGAGCGTCAGGCCGAGCTGCGCAAGCACGGGCTGCTGCCCTGGCTGCGCCCGGACGCCAAGAGCCAGCTGACCTTCCGCTACGACGAGCTGGGCAAGCCCTGCGCCGTGGATGCCGTGGTGCTCTCCACCCAGCACGACCCGGAGATCGACCAGGAGGAGCTGCGCAAGATGGTGCGCCGCGAGATCATCGAGCAGGTGATCCCCGCCGAGTGGCTGACCGCGACCACCAAGTACCATATCAACCCCACCGGCAAGTTCGTGATCGGCGGCCCGGTGGGCGACTGCGGCCTGACCGGGCGCAAGATCATCGTCGATACCTATGGCGGCACCGCCCGCCATGGCGGCGGCGCCTTCTCCGGCAAGGACCCCTCCAAGGTCGACCGAAGCGCCGCCTATGCCGGCCGCTACGTCGCCAAGAACCTGGTCGCCGCGGGGCTCGCCGACAAGTGCGAGATCCAGGTCTCCTACGCCATCGGCGTGGCCGAGCCCACCTCGGTCGCGGTCAACACCTTCGGTACCGGCCGGGTGGACGACGCACGGATCATCGAGCTGGTACGCGAGCACTTCGACCTGCGGCCCAACGCCATCACCCGCATGCTCGACCTGCTGCATCCCATGTACCAGCTGACCGCGGCCTATGGCCACTTCGGTCGCGAGCCCTTCGAGACCAGCTACGCCTGGACCGACACCCAGGGTCAGGAGCATATCGAGACCTTCACGGCCTTCCCCTGGGAGAAGACCGACCGCGCCCACGCCCTGCGCCAGGCCGCCGGGCTGTAGGAGATCGCCTACAGGCGATGACGGGCCCCGCTGGCAGCGCCAGGCGGGGCCCGTTGCTATGGTCAGGGCAGACCTTTCGAGGGAGCTGCCCTGATGTCCCGCTCACTCGCCGGCTGGCTGCTGGCCCTCTCCATCGCGCTCCTCCCGACCCCGGCCATGGCCTGTCCCGACTGGAGCAACGAGCGCGCTGAGCGCGAGCTCACCGCCCTGGCCGAGCGGCTGGCCGGGTGGGATGACGCCTACTACCGCCGCGGCGCGTCACCGGTCTCCGATGGCGTCTATGACCAGGCCCGGGCCCGGCTCGCGGCCTGGCAGCGCTGCTTCCCCGGGGTGGACGCGGGTGGCGCGCACGACGACGCGCGTCCGGCCGGCCCGGTGCCCCATCCCGTGGTCCAGACCGGGCTCGCCAAGCTCGAGGGCGAAGCCGCGGTGCGCCGCTGGCTGGCGCGCCGCGACGATGTCTGGGTGCAGCCCAAGGTGGATGGCGTGGCGGTGACCCTGGCCTACGAGCGGGGGCGCCTGGTGCGGGCGGTGAGCCGCGGGGACGGGCGCCATGGCCAGGACTGGACGGCGGCGGCACGCCGCATCCCGGCGATCCCCGTGCGGTTGCCGGAGGCGATCGATGCGACCCTGCAGGGCGAGCTCCACCTGCGCCTGGTGGACCATGTCCAGGCCAAGGAGGGAACCGTCGGTGCACGTAGCGAGGTGATCGGGCTGCTGGCCCGCGATGCGCTGGCGACCGAGGCGGCGCGGCGCGTCGGCCTCTTCATCTGGGACTGGCCGGATGGCCCGGCGGCGATGGAGGAGCGGCTCGAGGCGCTCGAGCGCCTGGGCTTCGATGAGGCCGCCGCCCTGACACGGCCGGTGGCGACCCTGGCCGAGGTGGCTCGCTGGCGAGAGCGCTGGTACCGCGGCCCGCTGCCCTTCGCCACCGACGGGGTGGTGTTGCGACAGGGTAATCGCCCGCCCGGCACGGCGTGGCGGGCCGAGCCACCGGGCTGGGCCGCGGCCTGGAAGCACCCGCCCCGTGAGGCGCTCGCCGAGGTGCGCGGCGTCGAGTTTCGCATCGGCCGTACCGGGCGCATCACCCCGCTGCTGCACCTGCATCCCGTCGCGCTGGAGGGCCGGACGATCCGCCGGGTCGGCCTGGGCTCGCTTGAGCGCTGGCGGGCGCTCGATATCCGCCCCGGCGACCAGGTGGTGATCGCCCTGGCCGGCCTGACGATCCCCCGGCTGGAGCGCGTGGCCTGGCGAGCCGTCGAGCGTCCGGACATTGCCCCACCCGCGGCGGCGGACTACCACGAGCTGAGCTGCCTCCGGCCGCGGTCTGGCTGCCGGGCGCAGTTCCTCGAGCGCCTGGCCTGGCTGGGTGGGCCGCAGGGGCTCGACCTGCCCGGCGTGGGGCCGGGTACCTGGCAGGCCCTGGTCGAGGCGGGGCTGGTCAAGGGGCTGCTGGACTGGCTGTCGCTGGACGAGCGGGCGTTGCGCCGCGCCCGCGGCATCGGCGAGGTTCGCGCCGGCGCTCTGATGGCCACCTTCGAGGCGGCGCGGGCCTCGGCGTTTGCCCGTTGGCTGCAGGCGCTGGGGGCGCCGCCCGGCGTCGAGGCCGCCCTGCCGGCGGACTGGGCGACCCTGAGCGGCCATGGTCGTCGCGACTGGAGGACGTTGCCCGGGGTGGGCGCCGGTCGCGCCACGACGCTGGTCGACTTCTTCGCCCATCCCGAGGTGCGGGCCCTGGCGCGGCGGCTGGGCGAGGCCGACATCGACGGCTTCTAGGCGTGCGCCTGCGTTGGTTGTCCGGGGTTGGGCTCACTGCCTATAGTGGGGTCACGCGTTTCGTCCCGAAGAGGTGTCGCTCGATGAACCACCCCGCCGTTTCCGCCCCCGTGGCCACCGACTGCAAGGTCGCCGATCTCTCCCTCGCCGACTGGGGACGTCGCGAGATCCGCATCGCCGAGACCGAGATGCCGGCGCTGATGACGATCCGCGACAAGTACCGCGGCGAGCAGCCCCTGGCCGGCGCGCGTATCGCCGGCTGCATCCACATGACCATCCAGACCGCGGTGCTGATCGAGACCCTGGTGGACCTGGGGGCCACGGTGCGCTGGTCGTCCTGCAACATCTTCTCCACCCAGGACCACGCCGCGGCCGCCATCGCCGCCGCCGGCATCCCGGTGTTCGCCTGGAAGGGCGAGAGCGAGGAGGAGTTCTGGTGGTGCATCGAGCAGACCGTGGAGGGCCCCGATGGCTGGACCCCCAACCTGGTGCTGGATGATGGCGGCGACCTGACGGCGCTGCTCCACGAGAAGCGCCCCGAGCTGCTGGATGCCATCCACGGCATCAGTGAAGAGACCACCACCGGGGTGCATCGCCTGCAGGAGATGCTGCGCGACGGCCAGCTGAAGGTGCCGGCGATCAACGTCAACGATGCCGTCACCAAGTCGAAGAACGACAACAAGTATGGCTGCCGTCACTCGCTCAACGACGCCATCAAGCGCGCCACCGACCACCTGCTGGCCGGCAAGCAGGCGCTGGTGGTGGGGTACGGCGACGTGGGCAAGGGCTCGGCCGCCTCGCTGCGCCAGGAGGGCATGATCGTGCGCATCGTGGAGATCGACCCGATCTGCGCCATGCAGGCCTGCATGGACGGTTATGAGGTGGTCTCGCCCTACCGGGAGGGCATCAACCGCGGCCTGGAGAGCATCGATCGCGACCTGCTCTCGCGAGTCGACCTGGTGGTGACCGCCACCGGTAATATCCATGCCTGCGACGCCGCCATGCTCCAGGCGCTCAAGCCCGGCGCGGTGGTCTGCAACATCGGCCACTTCGACAGCGAGATCGATACCGCCTACATGCGTCGCCACTGGCACTGGGAGGAGGTGAAGCCCCAGGTGCACCAGATCTACCGTGACAGCAAGCCGGGGAAGTTCGATCCCGACAGCCGCGACTACCTGATCCTGCTCTCCGAGGGCCGCCTGGTGAACCTGGGCAACGCCACCGGCCACCCCTCCCGGGTGATGGATGGCTCCTTCGCCAACCAGGTGCTGGCGCAGATCCACCTCTTCGATGGCCGCTTCGCCGAGCTGCCCGAGGGCGATCGGCGGGATGCCCTCGGCGTGACGGTGCTGCCGCGCCACCTCGACGAGGAGGTGGCACGCTACATGGTGCAGGGCTTCGGCGGGGTGGTCACCCGCATGACCGAGGAGCAGGCCGACTACACCGGCGTCGCCGTCGACGGCCCCTACAAGCCGGACGCCTATCGCTACTGATCACGAGAGCCCGGTGAGCCGCATCATCAGCATCAGATAGAGCGGGATCAGCAGCGGCGCGGCGAGGGTGGTGATCAGCACCGCCAGGGCGCCTTTCTCCGGGGCGATGCCGAGCTCCATGGCCACCACCACCACGTTGGCGGCCATGGGCACCACGCCGATCAGCAGCAGCGCCAGGGCCAGTTCCCCCGACAGCGGGAAGAGGGCCTGCAGGCCCAGCACCGCGGCCAGCGACAGCAGCGGCCAGAGGCCATAGCGGATCGCCACGCAGGCGCCGATGAAGCGCAGGTCGAACTCCCGCACGCTGACCCGTCCCAGGGTCATGCCGATGATCATCATGCCGAGCAGGGTGTAGGTCGCCGGGAAGGTGGCCAGCCCCTGCATCACCGCGTCCGGCACCCCGAGCTCCAGGCCGCTCACCAGCAGGGCGGCGAGGAAGGCGTAGATCAGCGGCAGCCGGACGATCTTGGCCAGGCTCTGGCGCACCGAGAACTGCCCCCGGGCGCTCAAGTAGAAGCCCACCGTGAACTCGTAGAGGGTCACCCCCAGCACGCAGAAGAGGTAGAGCGTCACTCCCTGTGGCGGCAGCAGCACCAGGGCCACCGGCAGGCCGAAGTAGCCGGTGTTGCCGGTGCCGGAGGAGAAGGCCAGCAGGGCGCTCTCCTGGGGGGCGAAGCCGCGCCTCGCCAGTTGATGGACGACCACGGCGACCAGGCTGGCCAGCGCGAACAGCGCCGCGGTGAGCAGCAGGTAGCCGGGCGTGGGCCCGCCCTGGACCAGGCCGCGGAAGAAGGTCAGCGGGGCGACGAGGTAGATCAGCAGGGTGGCGACGGGGCGCGGGTCCACCGCCAGCCGGCGGGCGGCCAGCCAGCCCAGGCCGATATAGGCGAGCAGGGTCCAGAGCGGGCCCATCAGGGTGCCGGGGTCGATCGTGGTCATGTCCTTCCCTGGGTCATGGCGGCCCTGGGACCGCCTCTGCATGAACAGGATTGATGCAGCCTCGCGTATCTTTCATTGGTCGGCAGCCAGGCCAGCCGTCAGAATAGCCGCAATATGCATCATTTTCATGAGGTAAGCCGATGAGCATGCAGGAACACCCGCTGGGGATCAGCTTCGAGTTCTTCCCGCCCAGCACCGACGCCGGGCGGGAGAAGCTGGTCGGCGTCCGCGACGCCCTGGCCAGCCGCGCGCCGCGCTTCTTCTCGGTCACCTACGGTGCCGGCGGCTCCACCCAGGACCGCACCCTGAACACCGTGCGGATGGTGCGCGAGTCGGGCTTCACCACCGCGCCGCACCTCTCCTGCATCGGCAGCGACAAGGGCGCGCTGCGCGAGCTGCTCGCGCGCTACCGGGAGGAGGGCATCGACAGCCTGGTGGCCCTGCGCGGCGACATGCCCTCCGGCATGGGCGGGGGCGGCATCGGCCAGCTGCGCTACGCCAACGAGCTGGTCGAGTTCATCCGCGAGGAGACCGGCGACCACTTCGAGATCGCCGTGGCCGCCTACCCGGAGTCCCATCCCCAGGCGGCGAACCTCGAACAGGACCTGGCCAACTTCGCCCGCAAGATGAAGGCCGGCGCCGACATCGCCATCACCCAGTACTTCTTCAGCGCCGAGTCCTACTTCCACTTCGTCGATCGCGCGCGTGCCCTGGGCGTCGAGGCCCCGATCGTGCCCGGCATCATGCCCATCACCAACTACACCAAGCTGGCGCGCTTCTCGGACGCCTGCGGCGCCGAGATCCCGCGCTGGATCCGCAAGCAGCTCGAGAGCTATGGCGATGACAGCGAGGCCATCGGCGCCTTCGGCGAGGAGGTGGTGTCGCGGCTCTGCCAGCGGCTGCTCGACGGCGGGGCCCCGGGCCTTCACTTCTATACACTCAACCAGGCGACCCCCTGCCTGCGCATCCTCGACAACATCACCGGCTGAGCGCAGCCCGGCTGACCCTGCCACGGCGCAACGCAACGGGCCCCGCCATTGGCGGGGCCCGTTGCGTTTCAGGGGGCTCATGGTCAGCCGGCGGCGACGGCCTTGCCCCCGCCGCCGTGGCGGCCGCGCTGCATCAGGAACATCAGCGCGCCGATGGCAAGGCCCGCGATGTCGGAATAGATGCCGCCGTAGATCATGCACAGCGCGCCGAGCAGCATCACCAGGCGCTGCCAGGCCTTGACCGGCCCGAAGAACCAGGCCTGGACGGTGGCCGCCAGCAGCACGATGCCCAGGGTGGCGGTCACGCCCACGCGCAGGATCTGCAGCGCGCTGCCCTCCATCAGCATCGCCGGGCTGTAGAAGAACATGAAGGGCACGATGAAGGCCGCCAGGCCGATCTTGAACGAGGCCACCGAGGTGCCCATGGCGTTGTCGCCCGAGATGCCCGCCGCCGCATAGGAGGCCAGCGCCACCGGCGGGGTGATGGCCGAGACCACCGCGAAGTAGAACACGAAGAAGTGCGCCACCAGCGGCTGGATGCCGATGTTGATCAGGCCCGGCGCGACCACCGAGGCGGCCACCGCGTAGGCGGCGGTCGTCGGCATGCCCATGCCCAGCAGGATCGAGATGCACATGGCGAAGAACAGCGCCAGCAGCTGGCTGACGCCGGCCAGGCCGAGCAGCAGCGAGGAGAAGCGTGCGCCGACCCCGGTCAACGAGATCACGCCGACGATCAGGCCGGCGCAGGCGCACACGGCGATGATCTGGATGGCCATGGTGCCGGCCAGCTGCAGGGCCCTGAGGATGGCGGGTATTCCCATCTTGTGAGGCGAGAACCAGCTCACCACGGCGGCCGAGGCGGTGGCCAGGGTGCCGGCGCGGATCACCGAGTAGCCCATGAACAGCGCGGCGATGAGGATGATGATCGGCGCGAAGAGGTAGACCTGCTTGATCAGCTTGGAGAACAGCGGGATCTCGTCCTTGCGCATGCCGCGCATGCCCTTGCGGGCCGCCTCGAAGTCCACCATGAAGTAGATCGAGGCGAAGTAGAGGATGGCGGGGATCAGCGCCGCCACGGCGATCTCGGTGTAGGGGATGCCGGTGATCTCGGCCATGATGAAGGCCCCCGCGCCCATGATCGGCGGCATGATCTGCCCGCCGGTGGAGGCGGCGGCCTCGATGGCCCCGGCGCTGCGCCCCGGGTAGCCCACCTTCATCATCAGCGGGATGGTCAGCGAGCCGGTGGAGACCACGTTGCCGGCGCTGGTGCCATTGATCATGCCCATCAGGCCCGACGCGAAGATCGACACCTTGGCGGGGCCGCCACGGGCGCGCCCGGCCGCGGCGAAGGCGAAGTTGACGAAGTAGTCGCCCACCTTCGAGGCCTGCAGGAAGGCGGCGAAGATGATGAACAGGATGATGTAGGTCGAGGAGACGGCGGTGGTCGGCCCGAGGATGCCGGCGTCGGTGTAGACCTGGCTGAAGAAGCGGCCCACCGAGAGCCCGGGATAGCCGAGGAAGCCCGGCAGGTAGGGGCCGGCGAAGACGTAGACCAGGAAGATGGCGGAGATCACCACCAGGGCCAGGCCGGCGACGCGGCGCGTCAGCTCGAGGATCAGCAGCGAACCGGCGATGGCCGCGTAGGAGATGCCCATGGGCGCGAAGGAGGTGCCGGTGGAGGCGCGCAGCGGGCTGTTGAACATCACCAGCAGGTAGCCGGCCACGGCCAGGGCGCAGACCATCAGCACCAGGTCGGCCGGCGAGAGGCGGTCGCGGAACTGGCGATAGCTCCAGGAGAGCAGGATGCCGGCCGCGGTGGCCAGTATCAGCGGATAGCCGAAGTGCCAGGCCTCGATCTCCGGGGCGATGCGCATGGCGCCGCCGCTCATCTCCTGGTAGATCATCACCACTCGCACCAGGGCGTAGAGGGCGGGCACGAGCATGGCGTAGCTCACCCAGGCGAGCCAGGTGGCAGAGCGGTGCTCGTCCTCGTCGGCGAAGCGGGTGCCGGCATAGAGGCCGTAGCCGAGAACCAGGGCGCCGGCGATGTGCACGATGCGAAACGACCAGGTCTCCAGCGGATAGACGTTCAGGGAGATCAGGTGGAAGCCGGAGTAGGCGATGGCCAGGGCGCCGAAGAGCAGCCACTGCCAGCCGGTATAGAGCCGCCGGTTGGACTCCACGGCGGCCTCGTCGACGCCCTCGGCGTTGACGGACTCGACGACGTCGTCGCTTGACGCGTCGTCACGGGATTCTGGGGTATGGGACATGGGGACACCCTTGGGGGGATGGCGGAGGAGCACGGGAACTGCCCCGCACCGCCTTGGCGTGGCGCGGTACGGGGCGGTCGGTCAGATCAACGGCTTACAGCTTCAGGTCTTCCGGGATCTCGTAGCCGTTCTCCTCGTACCAGCGCACGGCACCCGGGTGGAAGGGCAGTACCTTGTTGTACTTGATGTTCTCCGGGATGCTGGTCGCGGCGCTGCGGTGGACGTCGCGCATGCGGTCGTTGTTCTCCAGGCTCAGCTTGGTGACCTCGTAGACGAAGTCCTCCGGCAGGTCACAGCCGGCGATGGTGAAGTTCCACATGGAGACGGCGCGGGCATCCTCCTCGAGGGTCTCGTAGGTGCTGGCCGGGATCTGGAACTCGGAGACCGGGAAGTTCTCGAGTACCGTCTGCTGTTCCTCCTCGGTGAACTCGATGATGTTCACGTCGGTCTGCACCTCGAGCTGGCTGACGGCGGGAATCGGGATGCCGGCGGCGAAGGCGATGACGTCGATCAGGCCGTCCTGCAGCTGGCCGCCGAGGTCGGACCAGCCACCGTTGCGGCGGTCGAACTCCACGCCCAGGGTCTCGAGCATGGCCGGGAAGTAGGTGTCGGAGGTGGAGGCCGCCGGGCCGAAGCCGATGCGGGCACCCTCCGGGATATCGGCGATCGACTCGATGCCGCTGTCCTCCAGCGCGGTGATCGAGAAGGGCGTCTCGTACATCGGGAAGAGGGCGCAGACGTTGTCCATGGGCACGCCCGGGGCGAGCGGGCTCTCGCCGGCCAGGGCCTCGGCGGCCGGACCCATGGTGGTCAGGCCCAGGGCAACGTCGCCACCATGGACCAGCGCCATGTTCTGGGTCGGGCCGCCGGTGACCTCGCCGCCGCCCGAGATGCCCAGCTCGTCGGCGATCAGGTTCGCCCAGCCGGAGCCGTAGACGAAGTAGGTGCCGCCCTGGCTGGCGGTGCCCACGGTGAAGCTCTCGGGCCAGTCGCTGCGGTCCGACTGGGCCGAGGCCGAGGCGGCGACCAGCAGGGAGCCGGCCAGGGTGCCGGCGAGGATCCGTGAGGTTGCGTTGCGCATGGCGTGTCTCCTGTGTGCGGTTGTGCTCTTGTCATCTGCCCGGGCCGTCTTGCCCGGGGCTGCATGCCGTTTCCCAGTATGGTCACCGGTGGCGGGACCTGCCGTGAGCCAGGCCGGGGTGGCATCAACGCCCATATCAGGGCAATCGGCATGCCTGGATATTGGAATCACTGATAGATCAGTGTGTTATGAGTGAGTCGTTCGACCTTTGTCGAAGCGGCGCTGGCGGGGTGGGGCCGGGATTCCGCACGGCACGGAGGGAGCGGTGTGCGGATTTCCACACAGCTATGGGGCCTGGTCGCCTCGTTCAGGCGTCGTCGGGCGAGGTCAGGGCCGCCGTCAGCCGGCTGGCCTGGTGGAGGTCGTTCATCAGCGAGGAGGCGAGCCAGGGATCCAGGCGGTGCTGTCGCAACCGTTCGGCCAGCTCGTGCTGCCAGTGGCGACGGACCTCCTCCAGGGGCGCCTCGATGTCGCGGGCACCGGGGTCGTTGGCCAGGCGATTCAGTCCCTCGGCGAGGGCCATGCGCAGGTCGTCGTGGGCCTCGCGCAGGGGGCTCGCCGGTGCGGCATGGCGCAGCAGGCTGCGCTGCAGCACCTCGCCGAAGCGGACGGCCTCGACCAGGCGCAGGGTGCGGGCATAGAGGGCCTCCAGGCGGGCCTCCTGAGCCTCGGTGAGGGGCGTGTCGATGCGCGAGTAGAAGTCGAGGATCTCCGCCATCAGCGGCTTGATCTGCTCGTGGTAGCGCACGTTCACCAGCGGCCACTCCTCGGGGACGATGGGCGCCGCGATCACGGCCCGGTCGGGCGGGTGGCCGATCGCCTCGGCGCTGGGCACCAGGATGGCCGAAGCGAGCAGGTGGTAGGTGCGCCGGTCGAGTCGCCGGCACTCCTGCTCGATGGCTGCCAGGGCCGTGTCGGCATGTTGCAGGGCGTTGGTCTCCAGGTAGCGCGCCTGGGCCGGGGGGAGCCTTGCCGGCTCGGGGAGGAGCCGCTCCAGGCCGCCGGCCAGCCGCGGGATCCAGGGCAGCATCAGCAGGATCCCCAGGCCGTTGAAGAGGGTATGGAAGAGCGCCAGCTTGAGCGGCCAGGCGCTGGCCGCCAGGCCCATCAGCGCGGCGAGCCGGTCCACCAGCCCCGCCAGCGGCAGCAGCAGGACCAGGGCCACGGCCGCCGTGACCAGGTTGAAGATCACGTGGGCCCCGGCCAACCGTCGACCGGCTGTGCTGGCGCCGAAGGCCCCGATCACCGCGGTCACGGTGGTGCCGACGTTGGCGCCGATGGCGATGGCCAGGGCCGGCAGGTAGGGCAGCTGGCCGGAGGCCAGCGCGGTGAGGGTGATCAGCAGGGTGGCGTGGCTGGACTGCATGACCACGGTGGCCATGACGCCGAAGAGCACCAGCAGCGGCCAGTGCCAGAGATGCTCGCCGGCCAGGCCATCCAGGGAGAGACCATCCTGCCAGGTCTCGAAGCCCAGCTTCATGAAGTCGATGCCCAGCAGCAGCAGGCCCACGCCGAGCAGCAGGCCGGCGATGCCGGCGCGACTGCCCTGCAGCAGCCGCGAGCCCAGCAGCCCCAGGGCCAGCAGCGGCATCGCATATTGGGCGAGGTCGGCCTTGAGGCCGAAGCCGGCGATCAGCCAGGCGCCGGTGGTGGTGCCGAGATTGGCGCCGAAGAGCAGGGCGATGGCGGCGGGCAGGGCCACCAGGCCGGCGCCGACGAAGGACATGGCCAGCAGGGTCACCAGCGAGCTGGACTGGACCAGCGCGGTCGCCAGGGCGCCCACGGCGATGGCCCGCGAGGTGCGGCGGGTGGCGGCATGCAACCAGCGGTCCAGGGTGCCGCCGGAGAGGCGCTTGATGGCCTCTTCCAGGTGGGTCATGCCCCACAGGAAGAGGCCCAGGCCGGCGGCCAGGGTGGCCAGGTCGAGTCGCGCCACCAGCAGCGCCGCCGCGGCCGCGAGCCCGAGCAACTCGAGCAGACGGCGCTGCGGCAGCAGGACGGTGGCCGCTCCCTGGCCCATGGGCGTCAGTGCCCTTTCGGGTCGAGGATCTTCACGGTCTGCAGGTCGCTGCGCGCCTGCTCCTCGCGCTCGCGATTGACCCGGGTCTCGAGCTCCGGCAGGGCCTCGTCCTCGATGGGCAGCTGCTCGAAGAAGTCACAGCTGACGCAGTCGCGATAGCGGATGCCGTTCTGCTCCCAGCTGCGGATGCGGTCCATCTCGGCGCAGCGCGGGCAGATGGCCCCGGCGATAAAGCGTTTGGTTACGGTCATGTCATCTCCACGATGGGCCGCCGGGTCGTCCCGGCGGCAAATCCTTCTCAGGCGGCACGGATGCCGCTGTGGCGCAGCAGGGGCTCGACGCTGGGCTCGCGGCCGCGGAAGGCGCGGAACAGCTCGGCGGCATCGCGTGAGCCGCCGCGTTCGAGGATCTCGGTACGGAAGCGCCGACCGGTCTCGGGGTCGAAGATACCGGCTTCCTCGAAGGCGCTCCAGGCGTCCGCGGAGAGCACCTCGGCCCACTTGTAGCTGTAGTAGCCCGCCGCATAGCCCCCGGCGAAGATGTGGCCGAAGCCGTTCTGGAAACGGTTGAAGTCGGCCCGCGGGACCACGGCGACGGCGTCGCGCACCGCGTCGAGCAGCGCCTGGATGTCGGCGGCGCTCGGCGCCGCGAGCTCGCGGTGCAGGCGGAAGTCGAACAGCGAGAACTCCAGCTGGCGCACCATGCCCATGGCGGACTGGAAGTTCTTGGCCGACAGCAGCCGCTCGAAGAGCGCCTCGGGCAGCGGCTCGCCGGTCTCCACGTGGCCGGCGATCAGGTCGAGCCCCTCGCGCTCCCAGCAGAAGTTCTCCATGAACTGGCTGGGCAGCTCCACCGCGTCCCAGGCCACGCCGTTGATCCCCGAGATGTCGGCGACGGTCTGGCGGGTCAGCATGTGGTGCAGGCCGTGGCCGAACTCGTGGAAGAGGGTGGTGACCTCGTCGTGGGTCAGCAGCGCCGGGGCGTCTCCCACCGGGCGGGTGAAGTTGCAGGTCAGGTAGGCCACCGGCAGCTGCACCGCGTCGCCCTCGAGGCGGCGGACCCGGCACTCGTCCATCCAGGCGCCGCCGCGCTTGCCCTCGCGGGCATAGAGGTCGAGATAGAAGCCGGCGATGGGGGCGCCGTGCTCGAGAATGCGGAAGTAGCGCACGTCGGGATGGTAGCGCGGGGCCGTCTCGTCCTCGGCGAAGGTGACGCCGTAGAGGCGCTCGACCACCCGGAAGAGGCCGTCGACCACCTGCGGGGCGGGGAAGTAGGGGCGCAGCTGCTCATCGGAGATGGCGTAGCGCGCCTCGCGCAGCTTCTCGCTGGCGAAGCCCACGTCCCAGGGCGCCAGGGCCTCCATGCCCAGCTCGTCGCGGGCATAGGACGCGAGCTCGGCGTACTCCTCGCGGGCCTGGGGGACGGCGCGCGCGGCGAGGTCCTCGAGGAAGGTCACCACCTGATCGGGTGACTCGGCCATCTTGGTGGAGAGGGAGTAGTCGGCGTAGTCGCTGAAGCCCAGCAGCTCGGCCAGCTCGTGGCGCAGCGCGAGGATCTCCTCCATCACCGGGGCGTTGTCGTACTCGCCGGCGTTGGGGCCCTGGTCGGAGGCGCGGGTGACGAAGGCGGTGTAGACCTCGCGACGCAGCTCGCGGTCCTCGGCGTAGGTCATCACCGGGAAGAAGCTGGGGAAGTCCAGGGTGATGCGGTAGCCGGCCAGCCCCTTGGCCTCGGCATTGGCTCGCAGGCTGGCCAGGGCGCTCTCGGGCAGGCCGGCGAGGCGGGCCTCGTCGGCGAGGTCGAGGTGCCAGGCCTGGGTGGCGTCCAGCAGCTGGTTGGAGAAGGTGTTGGAGAGCTCGGAGAGCCGCGACTTGATCTCGCCGTAGCGCCGCTTCTTCTCGGCGGGCAGGTCCACGCCGGCCAGGCGGAAGTCGCGCAGCGCGTTCTCCACGGTGCGCCGCTGGCCCTCGTCGAGGGTCTCCCAGGCGGGGCCGTCACGCAGCGCCTGCCAGGCCCGGAAGAGCCCCTCGTGCTGGCCGATCCAGGTACTGTAGTCGGAGAGCTTGCCCAGGCAGGCCTGGTAGGCCTCGCGCAGCTCGGGGTTGTTCATGGTGCCGTTGAGGTGCGAGACAGGCGACCAGGCCCGCGCCAGGCGGTCGTTGAGCGCCTCCAGCGGGGCGGCCAGGCTCTCCCAGCTCGGGGCGGCCGTGTCGGCGCGCGCCACGAGTTCCTCGATGGCCGTGCGGTTTTCCGCCAGCAGCTCCTCGATGGCCGGCACCACGTGCTCGGGCCGGATGGCATCGAAGGGGGGCAGTTCGTGGGGTTCGAGCAGCGGATTGCGGGACATGCACACCTCGGGTCGGGAGTGGGGGAGGACGGCTCTTAGATGCGGGCGGCCGCGGCGGGTTTCAATGTGCTAGGCTTGCGCCCTTTTCAGGCTCGCGGAGTGGACCCATGAACGAGACGCTGGAGCGCTGGAGCACCCGGCGTGCCTTCATCCTGGCAGTGACCGGGGCGGCGGTGGGGCTGGGCAACATCTGGCGCTTCCCCTACATCACCGGGGAGAACGGCGGCGCCGCCTTCCTGCTGCTCTACGTGGCCTTCGTGCTGCTGCTGGGGCTGCCGGTGATGATGGCCGAGATCCTGATCGGCCGCGCCGGGCGCCGCAGCCCCATGCAGTCGCTGGGCCACCTGGCCGGCCAGGCCGGGGCGAGTCGCCACTGGCGCTGGCTGGGCCTGTTCGGCGCCTTCACGGTGTTCTGCATCCTCTCCTTCTACTCGGTGGTCTCGGGATGGTCCATCGAATTCCTGGTCGCCGCGGTCAACGGCGACTTCGTGGGGCGCAGCGCGGCGGAGATCGGCGCCGGCTTCGACGCCTTCCTCGCCGATCCCGGGCGCATGACCTTCAACCATACCCTCTTCCTGGTGATGACCATGCTGGTGGTCGCCGCCGGGGTGGCCAAGGGGCTGGAGAAGCTCAACAACCTGCTGATGCCGCTGCTCTACCTGCTGCTGCTGGTGCTGGCGGGCTACGCGGCCACCACCGAGGGCTTCGGTCCGGCACTGGCCTGGCTGTTCCTGCCCGACCTCTCGGCGGTGACGCCCATGGTGATGCTGCAGGCCATGGGCCATGCCTTCTTCACCCTGGCGGTGGGCGCCTGTGCGCTGATGGCCTATGGCGCCTACATGCCCGACCACCAGAGCCTGCCTAGGGCCGCCGCCTCGGTGGCAGTGCTCGACGTGACGGTGGCCCTGCTGGCCGGCATCGCGATCTTCTCGGTGGTGTTTGCCCAGGGCATGGATCCCGGCGAGGGCCCGGGGCTGATGTTCGTCACCCTGCCGGTGGCCTTCGCCGAGCTGCCCGGGGGGCCGCTGTGGCTCTCGCTGTTCTTCCTGTTGCTGCTGCTGGCCACCTGGACCTCCTCGATCAACCTGGCCGAGCCCATGGTCGCCACCCTGCAGGGCTGGGGCCTCGGGCGGGGGCCGGCGGCGGCCGTGGTGGGCCTGGCGGTCTGGGGGCTGGGGATGCTCTCGGTGCTCTCCTTCTCGAGCCTGGCCGAGACCCGGGTGCTGTTCGGCATGAACCCCTTCGAGCTGGTCAGCACCATTCCCCCGGAGATCTTCCTGCCGCTGGGCGGGCTCTTGATCGCCATCTTCGCCGCCTGGGTGATGCCCGAGGAGACCACCCTGCGGGCGCTGGATGCCGGCCCCAACGGCTTTCGTGCCTGGCGGGCCCTGGTACGCTGGGTGTCGATCCCGCTGACGCTGGTAGTATTGTTGGCCGGACTGATCTGAGACGAGGTGAGCAATGAGCGAGGCAACGAGCCTGCGGCCCTGGAAGGGACGGACGCCGCAGCTGGGCGCGCGGGTCTATATCGACCCGGCCTGCATGGTGCTGGGTGACGTGGTGCTGGGCGACGACTGCTCGGTGTGGCCCATGGCGGTGATCCGCGGCGACATGCACCGCATCCGCATCGGCGCGCGCACCAGCGTGCAGGACGGCAGCGTGCTGCACATCACCCATGCCAGCGACTTCAACCCCGAGGGCTTCCCGCTGACCATCGGCGAGGAGGTGACCATCGGCCACAAGGCGATCCTCCACGGGTGCACCCTTGGCAACCGCATCCTGGTGGGCATGGGGGCCATCGTCATGGATGGTGCGGTGGTCGAGGACGAGGTGATCATCGCCGCCGGTGCCGTGGTGACGCCGGGCAAGCGCCTGGAGAGCGGCCACGTCTACGCCGGCAACCCGGCCAAGGCGCTGCGCCCGCTCAAGGAGACCGAGCGGGCCTTCTTCCCCTATACCGCCGGCAACTACGTCAGGCTGAAGGACGAGTACCTGGCCGGCTGAGCCTGTTGCCAATTGGCAACTGATTGTTTTTTCTGGCCATGCTGCGCATAATCTGGGTTTTCATCCAGTATTTTCGAGTCTCTGCACATGGCCGATTTTCGCACCCACCTCGGCGTCGCCGTGGCCGGTGGCTCGCTGCTAGGTCTGGGCGCCTGGCAGGCCACCCCGCTGTCCGCCACCGACGCCGCTTCCCTGGCCATCCTGACCGCTTTCGGCGGGATCCTGCCGGATGTCGATGCCGACAACTCCCATGCGATCCGCCTGATCTTCACCCTGCTTGCCGTGCTGTCGGTGGTGGTGGGCGCCCTGCTGCTGCAGGGGTGGCTCGGCCCGGGCAGGCTCATCGTCGCCTGTGGCGGCCTCTATGTCGGCGTGCGCTATGTGCTGAGTGGCGTGTTCCGGCGCTTCTCGGTGCATCGGGGTATCTGGCATTCGCTGCTGGCATCGCTGCTGTGCGGGCTGGCGACCACGGTGGCCAGCTACCAGTGGCTCCTGCAGGAGGCCTGGATGGCCTGGGCCCAGGGGCTGGCGCTGGTGCTGGGGACGCTGATCCACCTGCTGCTCGATGAGCTCTACAGCGTCGACCTGGAGGGTACGCGCATCAAGCGCTCCTTCGGTACGGCGCTCAAGCTGTTCGACTATCGCCAGCCGGGCAACTCCCTGGTGATGCTGATGGCGACGGCCAGCCTGGCCCCCTGGCTGCCCCCCTGGGGGGCGCTGCGCGAGTTGCTCCGTCAGGGCGCCTCGCTCTGGCGGTAGTCCTCGGCCTTGAGGCCGTACTTCCTGAGCTTGTCGTAGAGGGTCTTGCGCGGCAGGCCGAGCTGCTCGCAGGCCTCGGAGACGCGGCCGCGGTGGCGGGCCAGGGCCTGGTCGATCAGGCTCTTCTCGAACAGTTCCACCTGCTGGGGCAGGGCCAGGTCGCCGCTGTCGCTGCCCACCCCCTCGAGCAGGGCATCCAGGCGATAGTCGCAGGTGGCGCCGAGCAGCACATAGCGCTCGGCCAGGTTGCGCAACTCGCGCACGTTGCCTGGCCAGTCGTGGGCGAGCAGCGCCGAGATGCCGGCGGCATCCAGTGGCGGCGCCTCCAGGCCGCTGCGGTTGGCGGCGACCACGGCGAAGTGCTGGAACAGCAGCGGGATGTCCTCGCGCCGCTCGCGCAGCGGGGGAATCGGCAGGGTGACCACCTCGAGCCGGTAGTAGAGGTCCTCGCGGAAGCGTCCCGCCTCGGCCGCGGCCTTGAGGTCGACCTTGGTGGCGGCGATCACGCGCAGGTCCAGGGGGACCGGCACGTTGGCCCCGAGGCGCTCGATGGAGCGCTCCTGCAGCACCCGCAGCAGCTTGACCTGCAGCGACAGCGGCATCGACTCGATCTCGTCGAGGAACACCGTGCCGCCCTGGGCATGCTCGAACTTGCCGATGCGCCGCTCCACGGCCCCGGTGAAGGCCCCCTTCTCGTGGCCGAACAGCTCCGACTCGATGATGCTCTCGGGGACGGCGCCGCAGTTGATGGCCACGAAGGGGTGGCCGCCGCGGCGGCTGCGCTCGTGGATCGCTCGTGCCACCAGGTCCTTGCCGGCCCCGGTCTCGCCGAACAGCAGCACGTCGGTCTCCACCTGGCTGATGCGCTGGACCATGGAGGCGAGGCGCTGGATGGCCGGGGTGCGCCCCACCAGGCGCGGGCCCGGCGCCGACTGCTGGGCCTCGAGCTCGGCCTTGAGCGCGCGGTTCTCGAGGCTCAGGCGACGCTTGTCGATGCCGCGACGGACCATCTCCACCAGGCGCTCGCCGGCGAAGGGCTTCTCCAGGAAGTCCCAGGCGCCCTCGCGCATCGCCTCCACGGCGGTGGAGATGTCGCCATGGCCGGTGATCAGGATCACCGGCAGGTCGGGGTCGCGGCCGCGCACCTCGCGCAGCAGGGCCATGCCGTCCATGCCGGGCATGCGGATGTCGCTGACGATCACCCCGGGGAAGTCCGGCGTCAGGGCCGCCAGGGCGGCCTCGGCGCTCTCGAAGGCCTGGGGCTCGTACCCCGCCAGTTCCAGGGTCTGGCCGGCGGTGATGCGCAGGTGCGCCTCGTCGTCGATGATCATCACCGGAAGGGTCGCCGGCTCATGCATGGATGTCGTGCTCCTCGGGCCTGGTGTCGCCGGTCGCCTCGGGACCGGGGTCGCGGGGCAGGGTAATGGTGAAGCGGGCGCCGCCGCCAGGGGGGTTGTCCGCGGTCAGCCGGCCGCCCAGGTCGTCGATGATGCGCGCCGAGATCGACAGTCCCAGCCCCAGGCCGCTGCCCGGCGACTTGGTGGTGAAGAAGGGCTCGAAGATCCGCCCCAGGTGCGCCTCGGCGATGCCGGGGCCGTTGTCGATGACGCGGATCCGCACCTCCTCGCCCTCGGGTTCGATGCCCAGCAGCAGTCGCGGCGCCTCGGTCCGGGCTATGGCCTGCAGGGCGTTGCCGATCAGGTTGACCAGCACCTGCTCCAGGCGCACCAGGTCGGCGCGCACCCAGGCCTCCTGCGCGGGCCAGTCGCGTTCGACGCTGACCCCGGCATCGCGCAGCCGCGACTGGAAGAGCCGCAGGGCGTAGCCGAAGCAGGCCGCGACCGAGACGCTGGTGGGCCTGTCGCCGCTCTTGCGCGAGAACTGGCGCAGCTGGGCACTGATCTCGGCCATGCGCTCGGTGAGTTCGATGATCTGCGCCAGATTGCCGCTTGCCGCCTCGGTGCGGCTGCGGGCCAGGAACTCGGACGCATTCTCGGCATAGGCGCGGATCGCCGCCAGCGGCTGGTTGAGCTCGTGGTTGATGCCGGCGGCGAGCTGGCCAAGCACGGCGAGCTTGGCGGCCTGGACCAGCTCGTCGCGGGTCTGGCGCAGACGTTCCTCGGCGCGGCGGCGCTCCTCGATCTCGCCGGAGAGGCGCCGGTTGGTCTCGACCAGGTCGCGGGTGCGTCGCTGCACGTTGAGCTCCAGCTCGTCGCGGGCACGGGCCAGGGTGCGCCGTTCGCGGTCGGCGAACTGCTCGCGCTCGCGGCGCAGTCGCAGGCGCTGCCAGCCGATGCCACCGGCCAGGACCACCACGCCGTAGAGGCCGCCGGCGAGCAGGGCGGCGAGCCACTG
The DNA here is from genome assembly GCF_004363555.1 of Halomonas ventosae. Lineage (GTDB taxonomy): Bacteria > Pseudomonadota > Gammaproteobacteria > Pseudomonadales > Halomonadaceae > Halomonas > Halomonas ventosae. The sequence continues at coordinate 279,413 of NZ_SNZJ01000002.1, forward strand.
GGCCTGGATCACCGGGGCCAGCGACTTGAGGATATGCAGCTCCCAGCCGAACGCCGGCATGGGGCGCGACAGGCCCAGGTAGTCGTCCCCGGCCAGCGGGCCCCGCCGGAAGCCGACGCGCTGGCTGTGCTCGCCCGGGGTGTCGGTGATCTCGATGCCGGCGGGGGCCAGGGGCTCATCGGCGTAGCGCCGGGTGTCCAGCAGCGCCTCGCGCTCGTCCTCGGAGAGCGGCTGCAGGGCCCGCATGCGCAGCTCCGGGCGGCTGGCCATGAAGATGATGTCGTCCTCGTCGGTGACCAGCAGCTCGGCATCCTGCTCCGCCCAGCTCGCCTCCAGGGTGTCGAGCAGCACCTTCACCACCATGACGCCATCGGGGCTGGCATCCGGTGCGGTGTCGTCCAGCCACACCGGGGCCGAGAAGTAGTAGCCGCGCTCACGGGACTGCACGCCCAGGCCATAGAAGCGCCCGGCGTGGCCGGCGATGGCCTCCTGGAAGTAGCTGCGGAAGGCGTAGTTCTGGCCGATGAAGGTGTTGGGGCGGTGCCAGTTGCTGGCGGCCAGGGTGTCGCCGTGGCGGTCGATGAGGTAGATGTCGGAGACGCCGGCGGTGGCCCGGAAGCGGTCGAGCAGCCGGTTGAGCGGCATGGGGTCCTGGCTCTCCGGGGAGGCCAGGAAACGCCTGACCATCTCCCGCGAGGCGAGCAGGTCGGGCAGGTAGTCGTGGCGAGAGAGGTGGCCGACCAGGCTCGCCGCCGAGAGGCGCAGCTCGTTCTCGGCGTCCTGGCGCAGCCCCTGCAGGGCCTGGTCACGGGCCAGCAGGGCGGCCTGCCACATGGCGAGCACCAGCCCGAGGGGCATCAGCAGCCAGAGCAGCTGGCGGACCCGGCGGCGGGACATCATCGGCATGGCCTCAGCGCGAGGTCGCGGGCATGACCTGGGCGCGGCGCAGGGCACGCTGGGCCCGGGTCTCGGCGCGCTCGACCTCGAGCAGCCCCTCTTCCACGAAGACCAGGTGCTCATGGGCGCGGGTGCGGGCGTCCTCGGCCCGGCCCTCGAGGATGGCATCGAGCAGGGCGCGGTGCTGCTGCATCAGCAGGGGGCGTGACTCGGGCTTCTCGAACAGGTGGGCCAGGTTGTCGACGATGCTCTTCTCCAGCAGGTGGAAGATGCCGCGGATGGTATGCAGCAGCAGCACGTTGTGGGCCGATTCGGCGATGGCCATGTGGAAGGCCGCGTCGGCGCGTGCCTCGAGCGCCGGGTCACGCCCCTTGAAGCAGGCCTCGAGCTCCTCGAAGCGCTTGATCAGCAGTGCCTTGTCGGTGGGCGTGGAGCGCAGGGCCGCATAGTAGGCGGAGATGCCCTCCATGGCGTCGCGGAACTCGAGCAGGTCGAGGTGGAACTCCCCGTGGCGGGAGAGCATCTCCAGAAGCGGGTCGCTGTAGCCGCTGTTGAGTTCCTCGCTGATGAAGGTGCCGCCCCCCTGGCGGCTGGTCAGCAGGCCGCGGGCCGACAGCTTCTGGATGGCCTCGCGCAGCGAGGGTCGCGAGACGCCGAAGCGCTCGGCCAGTTCGCGCTCCGGCGGCAGGCGCTGGCCGGGCTTCAGGCTGCCCTCGAGGATCAGCGCCTCGAGGCGCTCGGTGATGACGTCGGCGAGGCGAGGCTGCCGGACGGGCTGATAGGCCATGGTGGTGGCTCCGGAACACGTGGTGAAAGTCGGCATGGTATCGCCATCAAATTGGTATTACCAAACACCGCGTCAACGGCTTGCTGTCCCTGCGTCAGGCAGCCAGAATTTCTCCTGTTACATCAGGGTGTTGGAAAAAGCGTTGAAGACGATAGACTAAAGTATAGGCGGGCGAGGCTGGGAAGCGGGCGTCGTGCGTTTGACACTGCAGGCTCTGCCTCCTAATGTGCGGCAACGTTTCCGTGTCAATTGGTTTTACCAATTTACCGTAGCCCGAATCAGCGACTTCAGCGCAACGCTGCCGTGCCCTGCGCTGTCCAGGATCCTGCCCATGACGCCAGTCAAGCTCTATCCGCCGAAGCCGGAGAAGGTCTACTTCTTCGGGACCTGCCTCGTCGACCTCTTCTACCCGGAAGCCGGGCTGGACGGTATCCGCCTGCTCGAGCGGGAGGGCATCGAGGTGCTCTTTCCCGAGGATCAGACCTGCTGCGGGCAGCCGGCCTACACCTCTGGCTACCAGCAGGAGGCCCGGGCAGTGGCGGCGGCCCAGCTCGGCCTCTTCCCCGAGCCCTGGCCGATCGTGGTGCCCTCCGGCTCCTGCGGCGGCATGATGCGCACCCACTACCCCCAGCTCTTCGCCGGCACCGATCTCGAGGAGCGGGCGAGCGAGGTGGCCGGGCGGGTCCATGAGCTGACCGAGTTCCTGGTCCATGTCTGTCACCTGAAGCTCGAGGATCGCGGCGAACCGGAGAAGGTGGCCATGCATACCTCCTGCAGTGCCCGGCGCGAGATGGGGCTGGCCGAGACCGGCCCGGCCCTGCTGGCGCAGCTCGGCCAGGTCGAGCTGGTGGAGCAGGCGCGCGCCGCCGAGTGCTGCGGCTTCGGCGGCACCTTCGCCGTGCGCCATCCCGAGGTCTCCGCCGCCATGGTGGAGGACAAGACCACCGCCATCGCGGAGGCCGGCGCCCAGCGCTTCGTGACCTCCGACTGCGGCTGCATGATGAACATCGGCGGACGCTTCGAGCAGCAGAAGTCGCCGGTCAATGGCGAGCACATCGCCAGCTACCTGTGGCGGAGGACCTCATGAGCGCTATCCAGACCCCGGGTGTCCAGACCTACAGCCCCCGCGAGTTCCACCGCCAGGCCCACGATGCCCTGGGCAACCCGCAGATCCGCGCCAACTTCCGCAAGGCGATGGATGGCCTGATGACCAAGCGCCGCGACAGCTTCGGCGACTGGGAGCTGGAGACCCTGCGCGAGCTGGGCGCCAACATCCGCCTGCGGGCACTGGCGAAGCTGCCCGACCTGCTCGAGCAGCTGGAGGCCAACTGCGAGGCCAACGGTATCAAGGTGCACTGGGCCGAGGATGGCGAGCAGGCGTGTCGCATCGTCCGCGAGATCTGCGAGTCCCACGACGCCAGGTCGGTGATCAAGGGCAAGTCGATGGTCTCCGAGGAGATGCACCTCAACGCTCACCTGGAGGAGGCGGGGATCGAAGCCCTGGAGTCCGACCTCGGCGAGTACCTGGTGCAGCTCAACGAGCAGACTCCCTCGCACATCATCATGCCGGCGATCCATCTGAACACCGATGAGATCTCCGAGATCATGCACGACAAGACCGGCACCGAGCGCACCCGCGACGTCGACTACATGACCGCGGCGGCCCGGCAGCAGCTGCGCGAGCGCTTCATGGCCGCCGACGTGGGGGTCTCCGGGGTCAACTTCGCGGTGGCCGAGACCGGCACGCTCTGCCTGGTGGAAAACGAGGGCAACGGCCGCATGACCACCACGGTGCCGCCGGTACACGTGGCCGTGACCGGTATCGAGAAGGTCGTCGAGCACCTGCGCGACGTGCCGCCCCTCTACGCCCTGCTGACCCGTTCCGCCACCGGCCAGCACGTCACCACCTACTTCAACATGATCAGCTCGCCGCGCAAGGAGGGCGAGCATGACGGGCCGAAGGAGGTGCACCTGGTACTGGTGGACAGCGGTCGCTCCCGCATCTACCAGGACGACGAGCTGCTCGATACCCTGCGCTGCATCCGCTGCGGCGCCTGCATGAACCACTGCCCCGTCTACACCCGGGTGGGCGGCCACACCTACGGCACCACCTACCCGGGGCCCATCGGCAGCATCCTTTCGCCCCACCTGATGGGCCTGGACGAGACGAAGGACCTGCCCACCGCCTCGAGCCTGTGCGGCGCCTGTGGCGAGGTGTGCCCGGTGAAGATCCCGATTCCCGACCTGCTGGTGCGCCTGCGCCGCGAATCGGTGGGCGAGGGGCGCGGCAATGTGCCCGGCGCCGGCGTCAAGCGCACCCGCAAGGAGGTTGCCGCCTGGAAGGGCTTCCAGTGGCTGGCGACCCATCCTTCCGCCTGGCGTGCCGGCACCTCGGTGGCCGGCAAGCTCAAGGCGCTGATGCCCGCGAAGCTGGGACCCTGGACCGACTACCGCACCGCGCCCAAGCCGGCGGGCACCACCCTGCATGCGCTGGTCAAGCGCCACCAGGCGAACAAGAGCCATCAGCCGAACAGCAAAAGCCATGAGGAGGAGCGCTGATGCGTGCCCGCGACGCCATTCTCAAGCGCCTGCGCGAGCGCCTCGATGGCCCCCTGAGCGCCCCCGAGAGCGACTTCGCCGTGGTGACCCATAGAGGCTGGAGCCAGGAAGAGCGCCTGGCACGCTTCGAGCGCTGGATCGCCTCGGTGCACGGCGAGGTGATCCATTCCCCCCGGGATAGCTGGACCGAGACGCTGGCCAGGGTGCTGGCCGACAAGGGCGTGCGGCGCCTGGCGCTGGGCAAGGAGCACCCGGTGGCCGCCGAGGCGCGGCGCGCCCTGGCCGATGCCGAGGTGGAGCTGGTCGACGTCGACCGCGATATCGAGGCCTGGCAGCGCGAGCAGTTCGAGAGCGTCGATGCCGGCCTGACCTCCACCCGTGGCGCCATCGCCGAGACCGGCAGCCTGTGGCTCTGGCCGACGCCGGACGAGCCGCGCCTGATCAGCCTGGTGCCGCCGATCCATGTCGCGGTGCTCGATGCCGAGACCCTCGAGGATACCTTCTTCGATGTCGTCGAGGCCCACGGCTGGGCCGATGGCATGCCCACCAACGCCCTGCTGATCTCCGGGCCCAGCAAGACCGCCGATATCGAGCAGACCCTGGCCTACGGCGTGCATGGCCCCCGCGAACTGGTGGTCATCGTGCGCCATGCCGGCGCCACGCCGGAGGCAACATGATGGCCGCGGACGGCTGGCGCGAGTTGAAGGCAGCGCTCTCGTCGGTGATCCCCGCCGAGCGCCTGATCGACGACCCGCTGCGTACCCTGGCCTACGGCACCGATGCGAGCTTCTATCGGCTGATTCCGCAGCTGGTGGTCCGCCCGGAGAGCGAGGCGGAGCTGCAGCACACCCTGGCGGAGTGCCGGGAGCGTGAGCTGCCGGTGACCTTCCGCGCCGCCGGCACCTCGCTCTCCGGGCAGGCGGTCACCGACTCGGTGCTGATCCAACTGGGTCGCGGCTGGCGGGACCACGCGATCCTCGACGAGGGCCGGGCGATACGCCTGCAGCCCGGGGTGATCGGGGCCAGGGCCAACCAGCTGCTGGCCCCCTACGGGCGCAAGATCGGCCCCGACCCGGCCTCCATCGCCAGCTGCATGGTCGGCGGTATCGCCGCCAACAATGCCTCGGGGATGTGCTGTGGCACCGCTCAGAACAGCTATCGCACGGTGCGTGACATCCGGGTGATCCTGGCCGACGGCAGCCTGCTCGACACCGCCGACGCCGCGAGCGTCGCCGCCTTCCGGGCCTCCCATGGCGAGCTGCTGGCCGGTCTCGAGCGCCTCGCGGCCGAGACGCAAGGCAACGCGGCCCTGGCCGAGAAGATCCGCCACAAGTACCGGCTCAAGAACACCACCGGCTACGCCCTCAACAGCCTGGTCGACTTCAGCGATGGCATCGAGATCCTCAAGCACCTGATGATCGGCTCCGAGGGCACCCTGGGGTTCATCAGCACCATCACCTACGACACCGTGGTCGACGAGCCCCTGAAGGCCGCGGCCCTGGCCTTCTTCCCCGACATGGGCACGACCTGCCGCGCGACCATCGCCCTCAAGCAGGCGCCGGTCTCCGCCGTGGAGCTGATGGACCGGGCCGCGCTGCGCTCGGTGCAGGACCAGCCTGGCATGCCCGCGGTGCTGAGGACGCTACCCGAGGGGGCGGCGGCGCTGCTGGTCGACGTGCGCGGCAATGACGAGGCCGAGCTTGAGGCGCGCATGCGGGCGGTTCAGGCGACCCTCGAGGGCATCCAGACCCTGGAGCCGGTCACCTTCACCCGCGACGCCGCTACCTATGCCCTCTACTGGAAGATCCGCAAGGGGCTCTTCCCGGCCGTGGGGGCGGTGCGCGAGACCGGCACCACGGTGATCATCGAGGACGTGGCCTTTCCCATCGAGCGCCTCGACGAGGGAGTGCTGGCGCTGACCGACATCTTCCACCGCCACGGCTACGCGGAGGCGATCCTCTTCGGGCATGCCCTGGAAGGGAACCTGCACTTCGTCTTTCCCCAGGGCTTCGAGAAACCCGGCGAGGTGGAGCGCTACCAGGCGCTGATGGACGAGGTGGCGCAGCTGGTCGGCGTGGAGTACGGCGGTTCGCTGAAGGCCGAACACGGTACCGGACGCAACATGGCGCCCTATGTGGAACTGGAGTGGGGGCCCGGGGCCTATGCGCTGATGTGGGAGATCAAGGCGCTCTTCGACCCCGGCAATCTGCTCAATCCGGAGGTGATCCTCAGCCGCAACCCGACGCTGCACCTGGAGAACCTCAAGCCCCTGCCGGCCGCCGACGCCATCGTCGACAAGTGCATCGAATGCGGTTTCTGCGAGGCGGTCTGCCCCTCGACCGACCTGACGCTGACGCCACGCCAGCGCATCGTCATCCGTCGCGAGCTGGCGAGGCTCGAGGCGTTGGGCAACCGGGTCACCGACGCCGACAGGGCTCGAATGACGCAACTCGAGGAGGCCTATGTCTATCAGGGCATCGACACCTGCGCGGCCACGGGGCTCTGCGCCACCCAGTGTCCGGTGGGCATCGATACCGGTGAAATGGTGCGTCAGTTGCGTCGCGACCGGTCGCTGGACAAGGCCGCCCTGGCCAGGCGCATCGGCCGACACTTCTCCGGGGCGACCCGTGCGGCGCGGGGCGGCCTGGCCGCGGCGGGAGCGGCGCGCGCCGTGCTGGGCGTCAACTTGATGGAAAAGATGAGTACCGGAGCGCGTCGGCTGAGCGGTGACCGCCTGCCCCAGTGGAGTCCGGCCCTGCCCCGGTCGGCGCCTGTCCGGGTGCTGGACCATGCGCCGTCGGGCGATTCCTCCAGGGACAAGGTGGTCTACCTGCCCTCCTGTGCCACCCGCATCTTCGGGGCGGACCATGACGATGCAGCCGAGGCACGCTCGGTGATGGAGATCACCCTGGCGCTGCTAGACAAGGCCGGCTTCGAGGTGATCCTGCCGGAGATGATCGGCCACCTGTGCTGTGGCATGGCCTTCAAGTCCAAGGGGCAGTACGAGGAGGCCAATCACAAGGCGCGTGAGCTCAACCGCGAGCTGCTGGTGGCGAGCCAGAACGGGCGCTACCCCGTGCTCTGTGACACCAGTCCCTGCACCCTGCAGATGCGGGAGCACCTGGATGAGCGGCTCGAGATGCTGGAGCCGGTCGCCTTCGCCCATGACCACCTGCTGCCCCGGCTCACGGTCACGCCCCTGGACGAGCGGGTCGCCGTGCACGTCACCTGCTCGAGCACCCGCATGGGACTGGCCGACAAGTTCGTCGGGCTGGCGCGAGCCTGTGCCCGGGAGGTGGTGGTGCCGGCGGAGATCACCTGCTGCGGCTTTGCCGGGGACAAGGGCTTCACGACCCCGGAGCTGAATGCCTCCGCGCTGGACGGCCTGGCCGAGCAGGTGAAGGCGTGCAGTGCCGGCTACTCGAACTCGCGCACCTGCGAGATCGGCCTGAGCCAGCACGGCAAGATCCCCTACCGCTCGATCCTCTCTCTGCTCGACCGGGCCAGCGGGACGCCGTGACATTTTTCTTCGCGAGGGCCTTGCGCGGCCCCGGGGAAATCCGTAAAGTACGCATCCGCTGCCGGCGACGGGCACACGTTGCAGGCGGTGGAAAGTGGTAGAAGTGCTTGTTTTCATTTGGGTTTTTTCGAGAAGTTCTGGAAAATTCCCGCTTGACGAACTCGCCGCATTCGGTAGAATGCTCGCCACTCGTGACAGAGGCCCGCTGAGGGCTCTATCGGACGTCACCTCGCTTGCGAGATCCGGATCGCTTCCTCGGAAGTCATCGACACACACGGTTGACACGCAGCGCCGATCACGTAGAATACGCCTTCCTCGCAGGGCGCCGGCGAGACCGCCGCTTCATCAGAAGCCGGGCACGACGGCAACAGCGAGACGCTCCCCGCTCGAATGAGAGCTCGGAGCCGCTCTTTAACAATCGATCAGGTAATTCATGTGGGCGCTTGTCGGGATGTCGGTGACCAGTCACTGAAACATTCAAGGCAAGCGACTCGTCAAAG
>NZ_SNZJ01000003.1:0-157920 GCF_004363555.1 Halomonas ventosae
CGACTTCCTGCGAGGGCCCCTGCAGGCGCCGTTCGAGGAGGTGGAGCCCGCCTATGAGGCGCTGATGACGCTGCAGCGCATGCTGCATGAGCCCGAGTTCGCCATCCGCTTCACCTATCGACCCGGCGACCTGGTGATCTTCGATAACCGCCGCCTGCTGCATGCCCGCGATGCCTTCGAGGGCGCCAGCGGCCACCGCTGGCTGCAGGGCTGCTATATGGAACGCGACGAGATACGCTCGCGCTACCGCATGGTGCTGCGCGCACGGCGCCAGCGGCTTACTGGTGAGGCATGAGGGTTTTCAAGTGTTGGTCTGAACCTGATTTCCAGTTAGCTGTAGGGTTCCGTGTGACTGACCACCCGCTTGATAGATGAACCGTACCGGGATTCTGGGAGGCTCCAAACATTGAGAGGATGGAGCCATGAACACTTCCAAGCGATATGCCCCTGAGGTCCGTCAGCGGGCCGCATGGTTTTTGACCACGAGACCGACTATCCCTCCCAATGGGCAGCTATCGGCGCCATTGCCCTCAAGATCGGCTGCACAGAGGAGACCCTGCCTAGCTGGGTCCGTCAGGCCAAACGTGATGCGGGGCGTCAGGAAGGCACGACCACGACTGAACGCGAGCGGATCAAGGCCTTGGAGCGCGAGAACCGCGAGTTGAAGCAGGCCAACGAGATTGTCCGCATGGCCTCCGCGTATTTTGCCCAGGCGTAGCTCGAGCTCCGCGGTAGCGGTGACCTTCCTGGAAAACGAGGTCGATAGGCTCAACGCCCACATGGCAGCGCTGCGCTCCCTCGTGCTGCCGGGCGGCACGCCGCTAGCCGCCCACCTGCACCTGGCACGCACGATCACGCGGCGTGCCGAAAGGCTGATCAGCCAGGTCGTGGAGAGTGCCCCCGAGCACCTGGAGGCGCTTCGCTACATGAACCGCCTGTCCGACCTGCTGTTTGTCGTCGCACGTGCGGCCAACGACAACGGGGCGAGCGATGTGTTGTGGGTGCCCGGCGCTAACCAGGTGGACTGAACGCTGCAGTGGTAACGTGATGGGGCTTGCGATAGACGGCGGCAATGCCCGCCCACCTTTCCATCGCGGCTCTCATCACCTGCCTATGCTGTGCATCTTGCTTCACTCAGTGACGTTCTCTCCTCTCGAGCTCTGGTTCTGCGCAGACTGGTGCCGACCAGAGCCCGTGAACGGATGGAAGGCCCGCGCCCTACCATGACAGCCACGGACAGCGGCGATACCGTCTGCCCCTGAGATTGCCAACACCGAGGTGGCCAAAGACCTCGGTCCCAGACCCATAGCGTCCACTCCCGATATCACCCCGTGAGCATCGACGGGCAGAAGAGATTCACTTCCTCACCGTCGTGTGCCGCGCGCACATTGGCCGGCAAGGCGCACGCTCTCTCGTTAAGCTCCTGGTCAAGCTCGTGACCGATATGGGTCAGGTACGCCATCGGCACCGACAGCCGTTCGATGATCTGCACGGCAAGCGCCGGGGTATTGTGGTTTCGGGGCTCAGCTACGCGACTCGAGTAGCCACAGTCCAGCACCACCACGTCCGGCTGCCACTCGCGCAGGAAACGCTCGGTTGCCCCCGGCAGGCCGCAGGTATCGGTCAGGTAGGCCAGCCGCCCTCCCCCATCGTCCAGGCAATACCCCAGCGTCGGCTTGCTGTGGTTGAGCGGCACCGGCGTCACCGTCAGCGACGGAAGTGACAGGGGTCGGAACGGCTTGAGGGGTACCTGGAAGTCGAGCACGCCGGGGTGGCGAAAGAGGTCGGCACACCCTTGCGGATCCTTGGGGCCGTAGACCGGGATCGACTCGCCGCACCCCCAGCGCAGGTGCAGGAGCCCCTGCACATGGTCGGGATGGTAGTGTGTCAGCAGGATGGCACTGGGGCGATGTCGCTCACAGCGTTCGACCAGATCCATCTGCCCGGCATCGAGCAGATAGCGATGTCCGTCGACCTCGACCTCGGCGCTGCAGGGCCCACGCCGGGCGCTGGCGATCACCCGCGCCCGGGCACAGACAGGGCAGTCACAGCCGAAACACGGCACCTGGGCACTGTCGCCGGTGCCGGTGAAGCGAAACTTCACGCCATGACCTCCCCGTCGACCAGCCGTTCCAGGGCCGCCAGGGTAAGATCCAGTGGCCCGCCGTTGTCCAGGCGCGGTAACTCAGGCAGCGCATCACGCAGCTCGCGATGACGCGCCAGGCGGTCCTCGATCTCGGCCTCATCTTCGCGCCCGCGACGTCTCAGCCGGGCGCGGAGCACCTCGTCCGAGGCGGTCATGACCACCGGCGTCAACGCAGCGCCGAAACGCGCTCTGGCCGAGGGCAGCGCTCGACGGCTGCCGTTGACCAGTACCACGCGATCACGAGCCAGCCAGGCGTCAAGCTCGATGCCCAGGCCATAGTGGAGACCATGCGCCTCCCAGCTCAGGGCGAACAGGCCCGCGCGTCGGCGGGCCATGAACTCCTCGGGTGTCAGGAAGACGCTGTTCTCCGAGGCACCACTGTCTCGGGTCACATAGCGGTGGGCGACGAGCCACTCCGGATAGCGCTGGCGCGCGGCGGCCAGCAGCGTGTCCTTGCCCACCCCGCTGGCCCCGACCAGATAGATCAGGCACCCCATCAGTGCACCTGCCGTCCGGCGCACCACACCCGCTGGACCAGCGGATGATTGTCCACCACTCGCACGCGCAGCAGATCGGCCCGCAAGCCGGCGGCCAGGCGCCCGCGGTCCTCCAGGCCCACCGCCTGAGCCGGAGTGCGGGTGGCCGTGGCCACGGCCTGAGGCAGCGAATAGCCTGCTTCCATGTCGGCGATGCGGAACACGGCATCGAGAAGCGCCGCCGGGTAGTAGTCCGAAGACAGCACATCGAGCACGCCCAGCGACACCAACACCGCCGCGGCGATATTGCCCGAGTGAGAGCCGCCGCGGACCACGTTGGGCGCACCCATCATCACCGCCAGCCCGTGACGGTGGGAGGCCTCGGCCGCCTCGCGCGTGGTGGGGAACTCCGCCACCCGGGTGCCGTACTCCAGGCTCTCGGCCACGTGCTCGATGGTGGCGTCATCGTGGCTGGCGAGTGCCAGGCCACGCCGGTGGCACGCCGCGGCGATGGCCTGACGGTTGGGGCTGCTATAGCGTGCGCTGTTGGCCTGCTGCTTCTCGATAAAGGCCTCCAGCGCCTCATCGCTCATGCGGTGCTTGCCCTGGTAGTAGGTCCGGTAGGCGTCCAGGCTCACGAATTGACGCTGCCCCGGGGCATGATCCATCAGCGACACCAGGCCGAGCAGCGGCGAATCGGCCAGCGACTCGAAGCGCTGCAGGGTCGCCGGCTGACAGACTTCGCAGCGCAGGTGGAGGCGATGGTCGATGCGGGCCATGCCGTCGTCCATGATCGCCTGCAGCGAGGCAACCATCTGCTTGAGGGCGCCTTCACGCATGCTCTGCTCATCGATATCGCCGATGGAGAGCGCGTCGAACACCGTGGTGATACCGCTGGCGGCCATCTGGGCGTCGTGAGCCAGCGCCGCGGGACGGCCTGGCCAGGCCACCTTGGGGCGGGGCTGGAAGTACTTCTCCATGTTGTCGGTGTGCAGCTCGACCATGCCCGGCGTCAGGTAGTCGCCGTCGCAGTCCACGGCGGACGGTACGGAGGTTACGCCACCATCCACGGCCGCGATGCGTCCGTCGCGAATCACCAGGGAGCCTCGGCGGACCTCGTCGTCGAGGACCAGCCGGGCGTTGGTCAGTACCTGTTCGTCGAGAGACATCAGCCTCGCTCCTCTGAAATGGCTTCTACCGCATCCAGGAACGCCAGGGCGTCCCCTTGAAAATCCTTGAGATGCGCTTGCAGCAACTCATGTGGCCAGTGCCACCAGCCCACCGCTTCCAGGCGCTCCGGAATGTCGGAATTCTCGAAGCGCGGCCGCAAGACGCGGGCGGGGTTGCCCACCACGATCATGTAAGGCGGCACATCTCGCGTGACCACGCTGCCCGCCCCCACGATCGCCCCGTTGCCGATGTGCACGCCCGGCAAGACTGTCACTCCGTGGCCAATCCAGGCATCGTGCCCCACAACGACACGGTCATTTTCGCGCCACGCGAACACATCTTGATCCACCGCCTGACTATCTGATGTGAACCCGAATTTGCCGGGCCGATAGGTGAAGTGGTGCAGCGTGGGTCGCCACCACGGATGGTTGCTGGGATTGAGCCTCACGCTGGACGCGATGGAGGTGAAACGGCCCACCTTCGTAAACATCAGGTCGCCATCACGCTCGATATAGCTGTAGTCCCCCAGCTCAACATGGTTGAGCACGCAGCGCTCACCCACCTCCGTCCAGCTCCCCAGGCGGGTCGCATTCAGGGAGGCCGTCGGATGCACGCGGGGCTCGGGAGCGAGCGTTGCCATAGTCGGCTGATGATCCGACGCGGGTTGTCTCGCGCCTGGTTGCCGATCTGCCTGCCGTTGGTTGGCGTGCATCAGCGAACCTCCTCGTCAGCCGCTGTCGGTGCGATGGCCGCGCCCATATGCGTCGTCAGGGGCAACAGGCGATCGGCAACGCGATCGCGCACGTCCTCGTCGTGGAAGATGCCCAGCAGGGCCGCGCCGCGCGCCTTGGCTTCCTGGATCAGCTGTACCACCACCTCGCGGTTGGCGGCATCCAGCGAGGCGGTGGGCTCATCCAGCAGCAGCAGGGGATGCTCGGCGATGAAGCCGCGGGCGATATTGACCCGCTGCTGCTCGCCGCCGGAGAAGGTCCCCGGGGGCAGGCTCCACAGCCGCTCGGGCAGGTTGAGGCGGGCCAGCATCGCCTCGGCCCGCGCACGCGCCTCGGCCTCGTCCACGCCACGGGCCAGCAGCGGCTCCATCACCACCTCCACCGCCGGCACCCGCGGCACCACGCGCAGGAACTGGCTGACGTAGCCGATCACGTCGCGACGCAGGGTGTGCCAGGCGTGGGCCGGCAGGGTGTCCAGCGACAGGTCACCGTCCTCGAAGTGCAGGCGCAGCGTACCGCCGGTGACGCGGTAGCTGCCGTGGAGCATCTTGAGCAGCGTGCTCTTGCCGATGCCGCTGGGTCCGGATAGAACCAGGCACTCGCCCGGGGAGAGGGTCAGCGACAGGTCGCGCATCACCTCCAGGGTCATGCCGCCCTGGCCGTGAAGCACGAAGGCCTTGTGCAGGGCGTCGACGCTGAGAAAGGGTTGCGTCAGGGATGTCATGGCGGGCCTCCTCACGGGGTCAGGACCGACGACACCAGCAGCTGCGTGTAGGCGTGCTGGGGATCGTCGAGGATTTGGTCGGTCAGGCCGGTCTCCACTACCTGGCCACGGCGCATCACCATCAGGCGATGGGCCAGCAGGCGGGCCACCGCCAGGTCATGGGTGACCAGGATCACCGAGAGGCCAAGCTCGCGGACCAGGGTGCGCAGCATGTCGAGCAGCCGGGCCTGCACGGAGACATCCAGCCCCCCGGTGGGCTCGTCCATGAACACCAGGTTGGGGCGGGTGACCAGGGTGCGGGCGATCTGCAGGCGCTGCTGCATGCCGCCGGAGAAGGTCTTCGGGGCATCATCGATGCGCCGCGGGTCGAGCTCGACACGCCCCATCCAGTCCTGGCCGGCGGCACGCAGCTGTCCATAGTGGCGCTCGCCCAGGGCCATCAGGCGCTCGCCGATGTTGGCCCCGGCCGAGACGCCCAGGCGCAGGCCGTCGCGGGGGTTCTGGTGCACCAGGCCCCACTCCATGCGCAGCAGCGCGCGACGGCGGGCCTCGCCGATGGCGTAGAGGTCGAGCTCGCCCTCGTGGCCCGCTCCGTCGCGGCCCTGGGCGGCGGCTGAGTGGTAGACCACCTGGCCGGCATCAGGGCGCTCCATGCCGGCGAGCAGACGCAACAGCGTCGACTTGCCGGAGCCGGACTCGCCGACAATGCCCAGCACCTCGCCGCGGTGCAGGCGGATATCGATGGCCTCGCAGCCCTTGCCGGGGCCATAGAGCCGGGAGACGCCGCGCGCTTCGAGCAGCGTGGCGCGATCAAGGTCGGGACGCTTCATGCCACCTCCTCGGTGCGTGACTGGCAGTAGTCGGTATCGGAGCAGACGAACATGCGCCCGCCCCGGTCGTCGGTGATCACCTCGTCGAGGAAGGTGTCGCGCGCCCCGCAGATGGCACAGGGGGCGTCCCACTGCTGGACCTCGAAGGGGTGGTCCTCGAAGTCCAGGCTCTCCACTCGGGTGTAGGGCGGGATGGCGTAGAGACGCTTCTCGCGGCCGGCGCCGAACAGCATCAGCGCCTCATTCATGTGCAGCTTGGGGTTGTCGAACTTGGGGATCGGCGAGGGGTCGGTGACGTAGCGTCCGTCCACCTTGACCGGATAGGCGTAGGTGGTGGCGATATGGCCGTGGCGGGCGATGTCCTCGTAGAGCTTGACGTGCATGACCCCGTACTCCTCCAGGGCGTGCATCAATCGGGTCTCCTCTTCGCTTGGCTCGATGAAGCGGAGCGGCTCGGGGATCGGCACCTGGAAGATCAGCAGCTGCCCCTGGCGCAGCGGTTGCTCGGGGACGCGGTGGCGAGTCTGGATCACGTCCGCCTCACCGGTGGCCGTGGTGGTGGTGACACCGGCCACACGCTCGAAGAAGGCGCGGATGCTGACTGCATTGGTGGTGTCGTCGGCGCCCTGGTCGATCACCTTGAGTACGTCATCCTGACCCAGGACGCTGGCGGTCAGCTGCATGCCACCGGTGCCCCAGCCATAGGGCATCGGCATCTCGCGTCCGCCGAAGGGCACCTGATAGCCGGGAATCGCCACCGCCTTGAGCAGGCCGCGACGGATCATGCGCTTGGTCTGTTCGTCCAGGTAGGCGAAGTTGTAGCCGCTGGCGCTGCATTCGCTCGCCGTCATGCTTGCTGCTCCTTGACCAGATCGCTGTGGGAGGCACGTGGGGTGACGTCATCAGCTTGGGTGCCAACGTCGCTGCCGGCAGCTTCGGTGCGCTTAGCATGCTCGCGACGCAGTCGCCGCAGCAGCTCCAGCTCCGACTGGAAGTCGACGTAGTGCGGCAGCTTGAGGTGAGAGACGAAGCCCGCCGCCTCGACGCTGTCGGCGTGGGCGAGCACGAACTCCGCCTGCTGGGCGGGGCCGGTGGCCGTCTCGCCCAGCTCCTCGGCACGCAGGGCCCGGTCGACCAGCGCCATGGCCATGGTCTTGCGTTCGTTGTGGCCGAAGGCTAGGCCGTAGCCACGGGTAAACTGGGGCGCGGTCTCCCGCGAGCCGCCGAACTGGTTGATCATCTGGCACTCGCTGATCTCGATCTCGCCGATGCACAGCGGCGCATCGCCCTCCTCGACCGCGATCTCCACCTCCAAGGTGCCCAGGCGGATTTCGCCGGCGAAGGGGTGGTTGCGGCCGTAGCCGCGCTGGGTGGAGTAGCCCAGTGCCAGCAGGTAGCCTTCGTCGCCCCGGGCGAGCATCTGCAGGCGGGTGGCGCGGTCCACCGGGAAGTCGGGGGGATCGCGGGTGATGTCGTAGGGCTCGGCGCCATCATCCTCCTCGCGCTCGATCAGCCCCTCGGCGTCGAGCAGTTCCAGCACCTGGGGGCAGTCGGCCAGGGTCTCCTCGGCCGCCGTCGGCGGCGCCACCTCGGCGTTGGCCAGCTGCAGGAAGTCGAGCAGGCGGTGGGTGTAGTCATAGGTCGGGCCCAGCACCTGGCCCCCCGGGATGTCCTTGTAGGTGGCACTGATGCGCCGTTCGATGCGCATCGCGGCGGTGTCCAGCGGCAACGTCTCGGCCAGGCGCGGCAGCGTGGTGCGGTAGGCGCGCAACAGGAAGACCGCCTCGACCATGTCGCCACTGGCCTGCTTGATGGCCAGGGCGGCAAGCTCGGGATCGTAGAGCGAGGCCTCGGCCATCACCCGGGAGACGGCCAGGCGCAGCTGCCCCTCGACCTGGGAAACGGCGAGCTCCTGAGTCTCGCGCGGGCCACGGCGGCGATCGGCCAGCCAGCGGTGGGCATTGGCGATGGCCTGCTCGCCCCCCTTCACGGCGACATACATGTGTCGACCTCCTCGGAAGCAGAACGGGTGATACGGGTGCTGCGGGGCACGGCGGCGAGCCGGGTGCCGCAGGTGAGGATGGCGTCAAGCCCGCGGGGAAAGCGGGCACGATTGGCGGCGAGCCGCGTCATCAGCGCCTCGCCGCCCTGCCCCACGCCCAGGCGCCGCTGGCCGGGAATGCCAGGGCCGCTCAGAGCCCAGGGACCAGCGGTATCCAGGCGGTCGAGCATCACCACCAGAGTGGTGCTGCGGTCGGGGTAAGTGTCACTGCCTTCCTGGAAGGCGGGAGGCTCGGCCTCGCCCTGCCCGGCCAGGGTGGCAGGCGTGACGAGGGCGAAGTCGGCCTCATCGGGGCGCTCGGCCTGACGAGCCCCGGTGTGGAAGGCCAGGGCCTCGTTGATGCCGGCGGCATCGAGCTCGGGGGCCAGCCAGACGCGGGTGTCGAGGTCGCACAGGGTCAGCAGCGTCGCCCAGCAGGCGGTGCCGATGGCGGCTCCGGACGGCGGCAGCGGGGCCCCGCCCACCTCGGCGAAGGTGCCGGGCTCGGCCATCGCCGAGAGCAGCTGGCGATAGACCCGCTGGCTGTCGTGCACGGGGGTGTCGAAGGCGTTCCAGCGCATGGCTACTCTCCCCTGACCATGGTGAAGAAATCGACCCGGGTCGCCGCGGCACGTCGGGCCTGTTCATGGCGTTCGGCGTCGAGCGCTTGCTCCAGCGGGGCCACTAGCCCCTCCTCGATGGCGGCCTGCCAGTCACGGCGCTTGGCACAGGCATCCACCAGGGCGATCAGCTCGGCATGGCGAGGGTCGCGCCCCTTCACCCAGCCATGGCCCAGCGGCGATTTGGCATCGGCAGCCGCGCCCTCATCGTCGGTCAGCTGGACGCTGGCCCGGGTCAGGGTCATTTCCCCCAGGTTGAAGGCGTTGCCGGTGCCGCCCATGCGCCCGCGCACCATGGCCATGCCCACCTCGGGCCCGCGCACGCAGCGGTAGTCGGGAGAGATCCCCAGCCGAGCCCACTGCTCGGCCAGGCGTTCACGGGGAGTCAGCGCGAGGATGCGCTGACGTCGTGCAGAGGTCATGAAGACACCTCGTCAGTCGGTGAGTCGGGGAAATCGATGTGGTAGGCGAGCCGATCGGCCCGGGCACGGCTGATCGAGACCTCGACCAGGGTGCCGTCGGCATCCACGTTGTCGCTGGTCAGCTGGAGCAGCGGTGCCTGGTCGGCACAGCACAGCAGGCGCTGATCGTCGCGGTCGGCGATGCTGGCCTCGATGCGCACGCGCTGGCGGTGCAGGCGCAGGCCGTAGTGCTGGCCCAGCAGCGCCCGGGTGGAGCCGCCGCGGTAGCGCTCCAGCCAACCAGGAACACGCTCGGGGTCGAACCAGTGGCGCAGTCGCATCAGCGGCGCATCGTCCACCCAGCGCAGGGTGTCCACGGCGATCAAGGGCGTCTCGGCACCCAGGCCGAAGCGCATGGCCACGCCCTCCGGGGCCAGTGTCAGCGCCTGGTGCAGGCACTCGGTGCGAGAAGCGATGCCCCGCTCGGCCAGGTGATGGGTGACCTTGCTGGCCACACTCACCGCATAGTCCAGGCGGTGGTCGACGACCAGCGTGCCGAGGCCCTGGTGGCGCGTGACCAGACCGGCGCGGACCAGCTCGTCCAGTGCCCGGCGCACGGTGTGCCGGTTGACGCCGAAGCGCCGGGCCAGGCGGGTCTCGCCAGGCAACCACTGCCCGGGCTGGAAGTGCGTGCGCACTTCCTGGGCCAGGGTGTCGGCCAGTGCCTGGTAGCGGGGTTCGCGAAGCGCTTGTCTAGACATGTCGGCTCCTGAAAAAGAGCGCTTCAGATGAAGCGCTTGCGAACCTGTTGCGAGACCATGTCGAGCAGCGTCACGGCGACAATGATCACCAGCAGAATGGTGGCGGTCTCGGTGTACTGGAATCCGCGCATGGTTTCCCATAGCGCGACACCGATGCCGCCACCGCCGACCATTCCCAGCACGGTGGCCGAGCGGATGTTGGACTCGAAGCGGTAGAGGCTCACCGAGATCCACAGCGGCAGGACCTGAGGAATCAGCCCGAAGGCGATCTCCTCGATCCGCCCTGCCCCGGTGACCCGCACGCCCTCCATGGGACCGGCGTCGCTGGCCTCCACCGCCTCGGAGAAGAGCTTGGCGAGCACCCCGGTGGTATGGACGAAGAGCGCCAGGGTGCCGGCGAAGGGGCCCAGGCCCACGGCGACCACGAAGATCATGGCGAACACCAGCTCGTTGATGGCCCGACAGGCGTCCATCAGGCGGCGCATGGGCTGGTGGATCCACCAGGGGGCGAGGTTTTCCGATGAGAGCAGGCTACAGGGCACCGCACAGATCACCGCGAGCAGCGTGCCCCAGATGGCGATCTGGATGGTGACCAGCATCTGGTCGATGTAGTGGCCCAGGTTGCCCAGGCTCGGCGGCATGAAGTCGCCGGCGAGCTCGGCCATGTTGTCGGCATTGGCGACCAGCTGCCCCGGCTGCATCTCGGCGCCCTGCCAGGCCCAGCCGAGGACCGCCAGGGTGACGCCCCAGCCGATCAGGGTGCTCCAGCGGCGCCGGGGCGCCTGGGCATCGAGGGTGGCGTGTTGCATGTTCATGGAGACTCCCGGGGAGGGGCCGTCACGGCCCCTCGTGATGACGCTAGGCGGTCAGGGTTACTGGCTGGCCATGGCGGTGGTCGGGGCCTCGTCGGCGCTGGCCTGCAGCTCATCCATGCGCTGGTTGAGGGCGTCGAGCTTCTCATCCAGGTCGGCCAGCTGGGTCTCGCGCTCCTCGGCGGAGAGGCTGTCGTTCTTGGCGACCTGGGCACGCTCCTTGAAGAGTTCGAGCTGGCGGATCGGCAGCAGCTGGTCGTTGTCCGATTCGTCGAATCCCGACCACTGCAGCGGTTCGAGGATGTCGCGCTGGGCGTCGGTCTCGCCGTAGGAGTAGAAGAACTCACTCAGGTCGGCCTTGAGCTCTTCGGGCAGGTTCTTGCGCCATACCAGCGGGTCGGATGAAATCAGCGGCGACTTCCAGATCACCTTGAGCTGCTCGGCCTTGTCCGGGTGGTTGATCTCCAGGCGCTCCATGCTCTCGGTGTTGAAGGTGGCCACGTCGACCTGGCCGTTGGCCACGGTCAGCGCGTTGGTCTCGTGGTTGGAATTGAGGGTGCGTTTGAAGGCGGTGGAGGCATCGACGCCGTTCTTGGCGAAGACGTAGTAGCCCGGCACCAGGTAGCCGGAAGTGGAGTTGGGATCGCCGTTGCCGAACACCAGCTCGTCGGCACGCTCCAGCACCTCCTCGACGTTGTCGAGGTCGCTGTCGCGGTGGGTGATCATCAGGCTCCAGTAGCCCGGGGCCCCGTTGTAGGCCACGGTCTGGGCGAAGATCTCGCCGCCGGCGCGGTCGACGGCCTCCATGGCGGACTTGTTGCCGTACCAGGCCAGGTCGACCTTGTCGAAGCGCATGGCCTGGATGACGGCGGCATAGTCAGTGGCGAAGAAGGGCTTCACCTCACGGCCCAGTTCGCGGGACATGTCGTCCAGGAAGGGCTGCCACTGGTCCGCCTGGTTCTGGCTGGATTCGGTGGAGATGATGCCGAAGTTGAGGGCCTCGGCGGCCAGGGTCAGCTGGCTGGCGAACAGGCTGGCACCGGCGACCAGGGGCAGTGCGAAACGACGAAGCGTGAAGCGGGACATGGAGAGGTCTCCTTGAGGGTGTCGTGTGAACGTTCAGTGGTTGGGATGGGTCGGGTGTTGCATTTCGGGTGTGCTGGTGCGCGGGGTATCACCCCACCGCCCCGACGGCGTTGCCGATGTCATTGGCCGCCGGTCGGGCGTGCAGCTCATCCAGGCCGGCGTTGGCGTAGAGCGCTTCGAGGCGGGCGTCGGTGAGATCGCGGGTGGGGCCATCGAAGTAGAGCCGCCCCTCCTTCAGCGCGATGGTGCGCGGGCAGAAGCGGCGCGCCACTTCCACCTGATGCAGGGTGACCAGCACCGTGCGGCCGTCCTCGGCGTTGATGCGGGCCAGGATCTCCATGACCTCGCGGGAACTGCGGGGGTCCAGCGAGGCAATCGGCTCGTCGGCGAGAATGATGTCGGCGTCCTGCATGAGGACCCGGGCGATGGCCACACGCTGCATCTGGCCGCCGGAGAGGGTGTTGGCGCGCTGGTGGGCCAGGGAGTCGATGCCGACCCGGGCCAGGGCACGCAGCGCCTGCTGGGTTTCCTCGGCCGTGAAGCGGCCCAGCAGGGAACGGCCGCGCGGCATGCTGCCCAGGCGGCCGATCAGCACGTTGGTGAGCACGCTCAGGCGGCCGACGAGGTTGAACTGCTGGAAGATGTAGCCGGTGCGGCAGCGTTCGGTGCGGGTGCGGCGAGACAGGCGGCCGGCGCTCTGGATATCGCGGCCCAGCACCTCGATGCGGCTGTGGCTGTCGCGGTTGGCGCGGGTGAGACCGGCCATATGGCGCATCAGAGTGGACTTGCCGGAACCGGAGGGTCCCACCAGGGCGACCATCTCGCCGGGGGAGACGGAAAAGCCAACCTCGCGAAGGACCGGATGCTGACCGAAGGTCTTGCTGACCCGATCGACCAGGATGCTATGAATCGACATGACGCCTCTCCTCTTGGGAATGGCATCAGTGTCGTGGCATCAGGTTAACGACAGTTGTCTAGACAATGATGATCTCGTGACACGAGAACCGAATTGGCACTAGGGGAGATTGGCTAGGCAGGAAACCTCCCATTAAAAATCAGAGACTAATGATCGCCCGACCCCTTATCGTCATCAGAATGACTGCGAAATGTCATCTACATATGCGGACACACTCAGGCTTGAGTGCCCCCTGACGACCCCGAAAAGCGGTCAAAAAACATCTTGCTAACCTGTTTGCAAAGAATCTAGGGCGACAGTACCCCCGAGCCCCACCACATAGCCGCTGACCAGCACATTTTGGCTACCGCGACGGCGGTTGGCTCACGTGCCGCGGTAGAAGCGTCCATCGCGCAGCTGCCGTCTTGGGGGGGGACACCTAGCGCGAGGCGGTCATTGCCACTCTGAGCCCGCGATCCTCGCGGTCGACGCCGACCTAGATGTCTGAAACCATCCGCCTGAGCAGCAGAGGCAGCAGCAAGACGAGCAGCGAGATGCGCAGTAGGTGATGGGTGGTAACGAAGGCAGGGTCGATGCCCAGGCTGAGCGCCACCAGGCTCAGCTCAGGCGCACCACCTGGCATGTACGCGAGCAGCGCAGCGGCAGCGGAGTAGCCGGTCAGCACATGCCCCACCCATGCAGCGAGAATGGCGAGCACCAGTAGGACCAGGGCCTGAATGACAGCCATCAGCAGCGCATATCCCACCTCGGCGAGCCGTGTGCCGGCGAAGCGTCCGCCAACCGAGATCCCGATGATCACCTGCGCGAGAGCCATGATGACCGGAGGCACCGCGGCATGCGTCAGGCCGGTGAGATGCAGTGCCGCCGAGGCCAGCGCCGGACCAAACAACAGCGGGCTGGGCAGAGACAGGCGCTTGCCGAGCCACATGCCGCCGAGACCGGCCGCTACCAGCCAGGCAGTGTCCGCCGCGGTCGGCATCCACAGCCATTGCGACAAGGTCGGCGTGGCGCTGCCGATATCGACATGGCCAATAAACTGCAGCACAGGCGGAATCGCCACCAATAGCACCAGGATGCGCACCGCGTGGGTAATTCCGATGATCCGCAAATCTGCCCCGGAGGAGAGCGCCATAACGGTTACCGTGGAAACCCCGCCAGGCACGCCGGAGTAGAGCGCCGTCTCCCAGGAGTGCCCCGCTACTCGGCAGGAGAACCACACCGAGAAAGCCATCATCACCGCCGTGGCTATCAGCATGATCACCAGACTGACACTCCACAGCGCTGCTTCTCCGGTCATGTCCGGTGTGAAGGCAGAGCCAAGCATTACCCCGATGACGACCAGCACACCTTTGCGCCCCTTGCGAGGCGGCTTTAGCGGCACACCAGCCAAGGAAGCGGCCGTGGTCGCAATCATGGCGCCCAACAACCACGGGAGTGGCAGCTGAACCCAGTACGCCACCCCACCCCCTATAAGTCCTAGCATGAGGGTGGGCATGAAACGGCCTAGCGGCCCCAGCCCTGCTGACAGCAATGTTTTCACTCGCATCACTCCACAGGAAAGCCCCGGCCGCGATGAACACGGGCTGGGGCTCACATCAGTACCTGGTCCGACACGTGCCGATACCGCTCACCTTTTGGCGGCAGGGGTCAGCTTTGGCAAGAACTTCGGTAACAGCCAGGGCAGCACCAGCAGAGACGCAGCGGCGACCCACAGCCCCAGCGATATACCGGACTGCCACAGGATCCCCACGTCGCCACCGCTGATCGACAGTGCACGGCGAAGATTCTGCTCCATCAACCCGCCCAGTACGTAGCCGAGAATCACCGGTGCCAGCGAGAATCCCAGCTTACGCAGCAGGTAACCGAACACGCCGATGATCAGCATCAGGTAGATGGCGAACAGGTCAGAGTGCAGTTGATAGACACCAACGAACGCCAGGATGGCAATGGCGGGCACCAGCACCCAGCGCGGGATCGTCAGCACGCGAGCGAACACCCCGGCCAGTGGCAGGTTAAGCGCCAGCAGCACCACGTTTCCGATATACAGCGAGGCGATCAGGCCACCGGCAACCTCGGGTCGTTCGGTGAACATCATCGGCCCAGGGGTGATGTTATAGAGCATCAGCGCCCCCAGCAGCACCGCGGTCGTGCCGGAACCGGGAATCCCCAGCGTGAGCATGGGCACGAAGGATCCGGCTGCAGCCGCATTGTTGGCCGCCTCCGGCGCCGCCAGTCCGCGCATGTTACCGGTACCAAAGGAGTTGTCCTTGTCGGACAGGCGCTTCTCGGTAGTGTAGGAAACCGCACCGGCCACAGAGGCGCCGGTTCCCGGCAGGACACCGATAATGAAACCGATCAGTCCCGAGCGACCCATGGTCCACTTGCACGCCAACACCTCCTTGAGGCTGACGAACACACGACCGAGCGGCGGCAGCTTGCCATCGCCATCCGAACGGTGCGCGTGCTCAAGCATCAGCAGGATCTCGCTGATGGCGAACAGGCCAATGATCATCACCACGAAATCGATGCCGTCGTAGAGCTCGGGCATGCCGAAGGTGTAGCGCAGCACGCCGCTGCCGGAATCGACGCCAACGGTGGCAATCAACACCCCGAGCACGGCACCGATCGCCGTCTTGACCGGATCCTTGCCCATCATCACCGACATGGAGGAAAAGGCGAACACCATCAGCGCGAAGAATTCCGCCGGGCCGAACATCACTGCCACCTCTGCCAGCAGCGGAGCAAACAGCGTCAGGCCAATGATGGCAATGGTGGCCCCGACGAAGGAGCTGACCGCCGAGAGGCCCAGCGCGGGGCCGGCCAGCCCTTTCTGCGCCAGCGGATAGCCATCGAGGGTCGTCATCACCGCCCCGGCATCGCCAGGCACGTTGAGCAGGATGCTCGACATGCGCCCCCCATATTCGGCGCCGGTGTAGACGGCGGCCAGCAGGATCAGCGATGACTCGGCAGGCAGGCCAAGCGTATAGGCCAGCGGCATCAGAATGGCGATGCCATTGATCGGGCCAATCCCTGGCAAGGCCCCGAACAGGGTACCCAGCATGGCGCCAAGGAAAGCCAGGCCCAGGTTGAGAGGGGTCAGCGCAACACCGAAGCCCTCGATAAGGAAATCGAACATCTGAGCGGTCCTTTAGATGAAGGCGTCGAACCAGTGGCCGGAAGGCAGGGCAATGCCGAGGCCCGCGGTGAACAGGAAGTAGCCGACAACTGACATCACGACACCGGTGATCAGCGCCTTGCCCCAGGTCGCATCAAACAGTCGCGCCAGCGCCATCACCACCAGCAGGGACGAGGCGACAAACCCCAGCTGGGTAAACAGCAGGGCGTAGACCAGCAGCAAAACCAGCACCAGCAGCAACCGGCCCGCCAGCCCCCGATGTGGCCAGTGGCCGTTGGCGCCCGGCCTGAGAACCAGCACCAGTGAGAGAGCCGTTAGCAGAATCGACAGCCCCAGAGGGAAGGCCTTGGGACCCACGGGTTCGTAGCTGAAGGGAATTTCCAGCTGAACGGCCTGGACGGCGATAAACGCCGCCAGACCGATCAGGGCAATGCCCAGCACTCGGTCGGCGGCGATCCTCATTTGGTCAGTCCCACTTCTTCGGCCAGGCCCTTGAACTCGGAGACCTGTTCCTTGACGTAGGTGTCAAACTCATCACCAAAGCGTGACATCGGGAACAGACCACGCGCCTCACGCAGTTCGGCGAACGTCGGATCCTCTGCCAGCTCCTTCATGCGCTCGACCCAGGCCTGGTAGGCCTCATCACTGACCTCGGGCCCCATGTAGTAGCCGCGCCAGATCGGCCACTCCACGTCGTAACCCTGCTCGGCAGCAGTGGGAATTTCGGCGTAGGGGCCGTCCATTCGCTCCTCGGAAAGGGCCGCCAGCACGCGGATCTTGCCACTCTCGAGCTGAGACTTCAGTTCGGACAGGTCACCGGTGAACACCTGGATGTGGTCACCCAGCAGCGCCGCCAACGCCTCACCGCCGCCCTCGAAGGCGACATAACGGAGATCCCGCGGCGATACCTCGCCGGCCTTGGCGGTCAGTGCGGCCTTCATCCAGTCCTGGCTGCCCACGGTGCCACCGGCGCCGAAGGCGATCTCGTCCGGGTTCTCCTGGAGATCCGCCATCAGCGCGTCGAGGTTCTGCCACGGCGCATCGGCCTTGACCACGATAGCGCCATAGTCGACGCCCAGCGCCCCCAGCCAGCGCACTTCATCGGCGTCGTACTGGCCGAACTTACCGAGCGCCAGGTTGACGGCAGCTCCGGTACTGGCCGCTACAATCAGGCTCGGATCATCGGTGCGTACACCATTGACGTGGTTGTAGGCCACCGCACCAATGCCACCGGGCATGTAGCTCACCATCATCGGCTTGCTGATCAGACCGGTATCCTGCAGGCCGTTGGCCGCCAGACGGCAGGTCAGATCATAGCCGCCGCCCGGCTTGGCAGGAGCAATACACTCGGTGGACTCGGGAATGGCCTGAGCGGAGGCCTGGCCGATGAACAGCGCACTTCCCATCAGAGCGAGGCCGGACGCGCGGCGAAGGACTTGGTTGATCTTCATGACGAACTCCTGTTCTCTTGTTCTGCACGGGAGCGGGGAAAGCCCGCACCCGGTCATACCGAGATGACAGGGCCGATGCTAGGCAGGCGAGCTTTCATCAACCTGTCATTCTCCTCATCACGCCCCGAGACTTTAGTCGCATGCGCCTGCTCATCGCTGAAGACGATCCGATGATCGCCCGCTCACTGGACAATGCTCTGTCACCTCTGGGTAACACCGTCGATATCTTCTCCCTCGCCAGCGAGGCTCGTGCGGCCCTGAGAAATGACCGCTTCGACCTGATTCTGCTCGACCTGGGGTTGCCTGACGGGGATGGCCTGGAGCTGCTGGCGGAGCTGCGTGAACGAAGCGACAAGACCCCCGTGTTGATACTCACGGCCCGTGACAGCATTGAGGATCGAGTGCGCGGCCTGGATCTGGGCGCGGACGACTACCTCGCCAAGCCCTTCTCGATCGCTGAACTCGAGGCCCGAGTTCGTGCCTTGCTTCGTCGCAGCCAGCAGCGCAGCGACAACCGTCTGAGACTTGGGCCGTTATGTCTTGACCCCACCGCCGGGGCCACCACCCTCGATGGCGTCCCCCTGGAACTACCCCGCCGGGAGCTTCGCTTGCTTGAAGGGCTCCTTCTCCACGGCGGCAATATCGCCCCGCGAGAGATGCTGGAAGGCCGAGTCTTTAGCTTCGGTGACGTCGGCTCCAATGCACTCGAAGTCTACGTGAGCCGATTACGCAAGCGACTGCAAGGTAGCGGTCTGCGCATCCGAACGTTTCGCGGCCTGGGCTATCGCCTCGAGGAAGAGACGACGTGATCCAGGTGGAAGGCACGCTAAAAGCGCGCCTGGCGATCTTGCTGCTGGTCATGGTGTCTGGACTCGGCACGCTGCTGATGCTGGAGGCATTCTATTCAACTCAGCGTGCGGCAGAGCGTGCTTACGACAGTCAGCTGGAAGCGGCTGCGCTGACGATCGCCGAGTCCGTGCAGTGGGAAGGCAGCGACCCCGTCGTCGAGATACCCGCCGCCGCACTGCAGATACTTGCCACCCGTCATCAGGAGCGTGTCTTCTACGCCGTGCTCGACCATACCGGGCAGCGAATCTCGGCCAATCTCGATATCGCCATTCCCGCGGCGGGTCATGAAGAGGCTGCCATCACGCCAATATGGCGTGATCTGACACAAGGTGACACCCGCTGGCGGCTGCATGGACGGGAATACGACTCGGCGGGATGGGAAGTTCAAGATCCAGTGCAGATCTGGGTCGGGCATACCGTGAGTGGACGACAGGCCTTGGCCAGCGAATTGTTCGAGCGGGCCATCATCCGCTTTGTTGCCATGGTGCTGCTGGCGGGCATACTGATGCTGCTGGCGATGCAGGTGGCATTGAAGCCGATGCGTCGGCTTCGCCATCAGTTGCGACGGCGCAAGGTCGACGACATGCGCCCTCTCAATGCCAGGGTTCCGGAAGAACTGCGAGAAATGGCCGAAGCGCTCGATACCCTCTTCGCCCGCCAGCGAGAAAGCCGCGACACCCTGCTGCGCTTTACCGCGGACGCCAGCCACCAGCTCAAGACACCTCTAGCGGGACTGCAGAGCACAAGCGAGCTGGCCTTGAACAGTCGTGACCCTGATGAATGGTATCGTGCCCTTGCGGGTGTGCATGATGGCGCGCAGCGCACCAGCCGCCTTGCGGGACAGCTGCTCAGCCTGGCGCGCCTTCGCCATGTAGGAGAGGCCGACGAGCTGATGCCCCTCGACCTGAAAAACCTGCTGCATGAAACCGTGCTCGAATGGGCTCAGCGCGAGGTGGCCATGAATCATGATCTGGGACTGGACAGGTTGCCCGCCGAGCCCATGGTCGTTCAGGGGGAACCCTGGGCGCTACGTGAGCTATTGGGCAACCTGATCGACAACGCCCTGCGCTATACCCCACCCGGCAGCGAGATCACATTGGGGCTCAAGAAGATTGGCGAGCACATCATGCTGTATATCGAGGATGACGGCCCCGGCGTCGCCCCCGAGGTGCGCAGTCGGTTGTTTCAACCCTTCGAGCGCGGAGGGCGCCAGGATACGCAGGGGTCAGGCCTCGGCCTGGCCATCGTTGATTCCATCGCACAACGTCATGCGGCCGAGCTTCAGGCCAAGGAGCGACTGCCTCATGGCCTTCGCGTCGAGCTGCATTTTCCGGCTGCGGGGGAGGCAAGCTGATGCGGCGCGTATTGCTGACGACAGTGCTGTCGTTTTTCTGTCTTTCATCCTCTCAGAGCATCTCTGCGACGCCCTTGGTGGTGGAAGCCGCCTTGGATCGGCAGGTGGTCGCACCACTTCTGGAAGCGTTCGAACAGGCTCACCCCGAGATCGAACTGACCTACCGTGACCGCACAACACTGGAGGTCGACGCTCTGACCGAGGCCGCGGATCCCGCACCGGACGTGGTGATCAGCTCGGCCATGCCCTGGCAGATGAACCGCGTCAACCAGGGGCATGCCCAGCGTCTGGATTCTGTGCAGGCCAGTGAGTGGCCCGAATGGGCAAAATGGCGTGACGAGGTGTTCGGATTCACCTTCGAACCGATCGTCATGGCGTACCGGCTCGATCTGGCGCGCCGCATGATGCCGCCTCAGACCCATGCGGACCTGCACACTCTGCTGCGCACACAAGGAGAAACGCTACAAGGCAAGGTGACCACCTACTCTCCGTCACTAAGCGGGATCGGCTATACCCTATTCCAACAGGACGCTCGCTATACTGCACGGTTCTGGGATCTGGTGACGGCCATGGGCGATGCCGACACTCACCTCGAGTCTGATACTCGATCGATGCTCGAAGGGCTCACCGACGGACGCTATTGGCTGGGTTACAACCTGCTGGGCTCCTACGCCATGGTCTGGGCCCAGCAACACCCCGAGGTGATCGTGCAAGTGCCTCAGGATTATGCCCTGGTGGTGATGCGGACGGGGTTCATCCACCGTGATGCGCCGCACCCTAGTGCTGCAGAAGCCTTCATGAACTTCCTGCTCAGCCGAGACGGCCAGCGCGTATTGGCGGGCCAGACGCCTCTTTTCAGCGTGCGGCCAGATGTTATAGGCCCCTACACTGCCCAACGCCTTCGCGACCAGGTCGGGGACCGCCTCTACCCCATCACGCTTAACGCTTCGCTGCTCGCCTTCGTCGACCCTCAGCGCCGCGATGCCTTCATGACGCGATGGCAGCGTGAGTTCAATCGCTAACAACGACCTTGGAAGGCAAAAACCATGACCATCGCCGCATTCATCGCTGGTCTGATACTGTTGATTGTTGGGGCAGAAGGGCTGGTCAGAGGTGCATCCCGCCTCGCCACCCGCCTCGGCATGTCACCCTTGATCATTGGGCTGACGGTGGTGGCCTTCGGCACCAGCTCGCCGGAGCTGGCAGTCAGTCTCAAGGCGGCCCTCGATGACCAGGCGGGGATCGCCCTGGGCAACGTTGTGGGCAGCAACATCTTCAATGTGCTGTTCATTCTGGGCGTCTCTGCGCTGATCGTTCCGCTGGTAGTGGCGCAGCAGCTGATCCGAGCTGATATCCCGCTCATGGTGGGACTATCCGTGGCCGTACTGCTACTGGCAATGGATGGCGGTATCGGCCGATGGGACGGAATACTCCTGGTCGCGGGCCTGGTCGGATACCTGGTGTTCCTGTTCCGCCAGAACACCAAAACGCCGTCACCAGAACATGCGGCGGACGGCGGCTCGGCCCCCGTCTCCTTGGGCATCAACCTGCTGTACGTGACGGTCGGCCTGGGCATGCTGATACTGGGGTCCCGCTGGCTGGTGGAGGGAGCGGTGAGCTTCGCCCAGTCGATGGGAGTCAGCGAGCAGGTTATCGGCCTGACCATCATCGCCGCCGGCACCTCCTTGCCTGAGGTGGTCACCTCAATCATTGCGGCGCTGCGGGGCGAGCGCGATATCGCCGTAGGCAACGTGGTGGGCAGCAACGTGTTCAATATCCTCGGCGTGCTGGGGCTCACGGGGCTACTGGCCCCCTCGGGCATCGCCGTCTCCGACGCCATGATGGGCTTCGATATGCCGGTCATGATCGCCGTCGCCCTGGCTTGCCTGCCGATCTGTTTCACCGGTGGGGTGATCAATCGCTGGGAGGGCGCCGTCTTGTTCACTTACTACCTGGCGTACACCCTATACCTGATCCTGGCGGCCACGAGCCACGACGCGCTGCCGGCCTTCAGTGTCACCATGCTCTACTTTGCACTGCCCCTGACGGCTCTGACGCTGGTGGTGTTCGCCGTGCAAGAACAGCACCGGAGGAGACATTCCTGACCACACCGGGGCCCGCTTGGCGAAACAAGCGATAGGCGTCAAACCTGCACAAGTGAAGCCGTGGTGTACATGATAGCAAAGGTCGCAGGTTCGAATCCTGTCGCTCCGACCAGAGAAATCAAGAGAAACCGCCACTTACGGATCATGCCGGGTGGCGGTTTTTCGTTGCGCGTGCTCCCGGTTCAGACAGGGCGCGCCTCCGCATGCATCTCCCAGTGTCGCCGTCACCTCTTTCATTCGATCAGCGACAGTGATTCCTGCCGCAGTGTCCGCAAACTCGCCCCGACCCGCTCGCTCACCGCGCCCATCTTTGCGGCAGCCTGTTTTGAGCGGTTGATCGCCATGAACTCCTTCAGTTCGACCTGATAGGCATCGCGGATATGCCCGGCATGAGTCTCGATCTCACCGGTGAAGCGTTTACGGATACCGGCTTGCAGATCTGAGATCGCGCCTTCTCTCTGGGCTCGATCCTCAGGATCCGACAGCACCCAGCTCACCAGCTTTTCGCGCGCCTGGGCCAGGTCGACACCTTCGAGGATGCTGCCCCGGTTCCCCGATTGCTGTGCCGTGACCTCGCGGTGAACCGGGCGGTAGAGCGCGACGGTGCCCGCCGTTTGGCGGTCGTAACCAGCGACTCCCTTGCCCGGAAAGGCCGGACCAGACAACCCGGACAGGCGGGCCATCGCATCCTTCGTGATCTGTTCCGAGGTCTTGGGCCGTGCCCTCCTGGCGGGTTCCGTCCCGGGTGTCGGCGCTCCGGCATCCGCATCAGCGATATCGGCACGGGCCTTGGCGCCCGCCACCACCGCTTCCTCCAACCCACTGGAGAATGCCGGATCGGAGAGGGACAGATCGCGCGCCTTCTCGGCAAGCGTGGCCTCGACAACATGGTCGTATTCCAGGTAGTTGCCAACCCCCTTGGGCTTGGCCTTATAGATCGCGTACGCCCCCTCGAGCTTGGCGAAATCAGGCAGACCGCTGGCGGGATCGCCCTCCATCGGCAAGTCGGAGCCTTCCGCACCGTCCGTGCCGCGCTTGACGGTAGGTGCCTTGCCGGGCTCGAAACCGTAGAGCGTCTTGTTGAGATCCCCGAGCGTGCGTATTCCCTTACGGATCTTGCCGCGGATCGCCTTCGTCGCTGCCGGATCGCTGCTGTAGAGCCCGGCGATGTTTTCCAGCTCCGCCTGCATCTCGCCATTGATCCCGGCGCGGAGCTTGGCAATCTTGCCGGCCGCCGAAGTCTCGGCGCTGGCATCCGAGATGATCTTGCCGTGATTGCGCCGGCCCGCATCCTTCGCCGTCTTCTGCCGGTGCGCGGGGCGGTAGATCGTGATCGCGGGCAGTTGCTGACCCTCCTTGCCAGTAGCACGGGTGTCGATCTCGCCCAGCAGAGGATCGGGAATCGCCTTGCCATCGCGCTGACCTTCGGCGATCTCCTCGTTCATCTTGCCCTGGAGGTAAGTCTGCACCTCGAAGCCGAGACTCTTTTCGGGAATGTGATCATTCTCGTAATAGTTCGACAGGCGCTGCTTGCCCTTGGGTCCCAGCCCCGCCTTTTCGGACACCGCAGCAATGGATTGCGAGGTGATCTTGCCCCGATCCGCATACAGACCGGCATCGCCCTCGATCTCCGGCAAGCGAGGCTCGCGCGCGCGGATGATCGCGCCGTCCTGCGGCTCGTCCTCCAGGAACGGGTTGTCGGCGATGCAGGGTCCGAGCTTTGCCAGTTTTGCGCCCGCATCCTTCACCTCGGCATCGGCCTTATCCCCGGTCCTCTTGGTCGAGGTCTTCTGCTGCTCGGGCTTGACCTTCGCCAGCGCGGTCTCTGCCTCGTCGATCTCGGTCTTGAAAGCCTTCTCGAACGCGTTCACGCAATTGGAATCGTCGCCGAAATCGGCGGCCTTCTTGCCTTCGCTGTCCATCTCCGCCTGAACCTGGTCGGCAGGGCGCGGGTTGTCCGAGGCGATCTTGAGCGTAAACTTGTTGCCCTTCTTCTCGGGCTTCAACTTGTGCGGCTCCTTGCCTACGACAAATCCCGCCTCCGGCAGCTTGCGCTTGCGGTTGATCTTTCCAAGGATCCTGGAGAACAGCTTTTTTGCCTTCTTGACCAAGAAGGCCACCATCCTGGTCATCGCCTTCTTCACCGGCGCCTGCAGCTTCTTGATGATGGTGCGGATCGTCTTTGTGATGCCGGTCACAGGGATCAGTGCCGCGACGAAGGCCAGGAAGACGGGAATGGCCCCCGCTATCGTCTTCTCGATAAAGTCGGCGGCGTCCTTGACCTTTCCCTTGGCGATAGCGCCGATGGAGGAAAAGATTGAATTCGCGATCTCCATGATCTGGTCGAGACGCTCCAGGAAGGTCTTGATCATGTTGTAGATCGACAGGGCGACCTTGACGATGGCACCCACTGGATTCGACAACCCGGCGATCCAGGACACCGCTCCCATGATGATCGTGTTGATGACGAAGTCACGGATACCGCCAATGACCGTGGTCCTGAATCCCTCGATCATCTCCAGCACACGCTGCCAGATTCCCAGGAAGCCCTCCTTGACGAGGATCTTTACGACCTCCACAGACTTTTCGAGGAAGGCCACTTTCTTCTCACCGCCGCGACCAAGGCGCTTGACCAGTGTCTTGCGGAAATTGGCATAGGTCAGGCCGAGAATCTGCAGCGCGATGCTGATGATGCCCCTGAAGTCTAGCTTCGCCGGCAGCTCGATCTCCATCCCCTGAAGGGTTCCGAAGAGCCAGCCCATCAGGCCCTTCTTCAGATGTTGCCAGATATTGTTGCCGAACTGCTTGAAGCCGTTCACCACCGTGCGGACAAGGTTCTTGGCGAAGCCCAGCGGATCGCTGAGGATCAGCGAGATCACGTCGCGGACCTTCTCGATCACGGCCCAGACCTTTTCGCCGTAAGGACCGGCCAGTTTCAGCGCGCCACGGATGATGAATTCGAGGATCTTGTCCTTTATCTCGGTAATGAAGGTGATGATGTCGTCCACGAGCGGCTTGAAGATGCGCTTGGCGATCTTCAGCGGCGACCAGGCGGGCATCTCATCAATGAAGTCCGAGACCAGCCCCTTTATCCGGCTCCAGGTGATGTTGAGTTCCGACAGCCGCGTCGACACCCACTCGAAGGCCCTTTCCAGCGCGCGGGTTTCCTTCAGCCGCTCGAAGATCAGGTTGCCGCCCGGAAGAAGTCCCAGGAACCCGCCGATCAGGTTCTCGGCGTTGCGTTCCACCCGGTCGCCGGTGATGGGGCTCTTGCCGAGGATTACCGTGAGCAGTGTGTAACCCGGCACATTGCGGGCAATCTTCTCGGCCTTGTCTGCGACCCAGCCGCGCTGAAGGCTCGGATGGGTGTCCTTGCCCTCGATCTCTGGCCGCTCAGGGGCACGCACCGGCTCGCGACGCGTCTGCTGCACGACATGAGTCAGTTCATGTGCCATAAGGCGGCGGTTATCGACACTCTCGCCCTGGCCCATCCAGATATGATGGCGGTGGGTGAAAGCGCGGGCCCCGATCCGGTCCGCCGCGCGGCGGTCGGAGGGCGCATCATGGATGCGGACATCCGAGAAATCGACACCGAAACGCGGCTCCATGAAGCTGCGGACGGGGACGGGCAGCGGGCCACCCGCCCCCGGCTGGGCAACCGCGCGCGTCACGCTGGCAGGCGCGTCGCCACCCTGAGGTCCTACCGCCGGGGCCTCGTCCGGTGCCATCCGGGCCGCGCCTTCGGGATCGTCCGGCTCGCCTGCCTCGATCTCGGCGAACTCGTCGTTCGCCAGCCCGGCGGTATCGACATCCTCACCCGACGGGACATCCGGATCCTGGTGGTCGGCGGGGATCGCGGGCTCACTCTCGAAGGCGTCGGTGTCGGGCTGGCTCTCCTGATCCACCTTGGGGAAACGCCGCGCCTCGGCCGGCGGGCCGCGCTGCGCAGGCGGGGGCGCGGTATCGTGTCGGGGCGCGGACATCGTGACGATGCGTTCGGCCGTGGCCTCGGCTTCGTGTTCCATGGGATCGTTTGCGGCACCGACCTTCAGCGCGGGCTGGATCCGGGCTGCTTCCTGCCGGTGAACAACCGCCGGCGCCGGACGACGCACCGGAACCCTGGCGGTCCTGGCGGGGCATGCGGGCTTCTTCGTGCGGATGGTTGCGCTTACGTCACCCATGGCAGCGCCTCACGGGTCTACATTGATCGTCTTGATGTTGCTGCGCGTCCCATGGTTCACCGCAACCAGATCCACATCCTTCGACCAGAAGAGGTTCGTGTTCACGGCCTCGGGCACCTCGAACTCGACATTGACCCAAGAGGCACTCCGGTCGAATTCCCACCGATCGTAGGACGCGATGTCGACCCCACCCATCTCGATATGGTGGTCTGAGTCTTGCGTCAGGCCGAACTGGAAGCCCCGCAGGCTCATCGTGTCACCCACGTCGAGTTGCGTCGGGCTGGCTTCCAAGATCCACGGGCTGTAGAAACCGCAGGTCTCGGTCGAGGTTTCGGCCAGCACCTCGTCGAGGTTGTCCTCGACCATGTCGCAGGTGTGGAACAGCTCGTGCAGCAGCGTCGAGGCGATTTCCCAGTGGCTGATATCGTAGGCGTAGTCGTTATAGGCCACGACATGGGGATCTGCGGCGACGCTGCGGATATCGCTGAGACCGAAACGCTCGCTGTGATCGTCGAGGTAATAGACCGTGGCGGCATTGAAGGTGTCACGCGCCGAAGTGGCGACGCCACCTGTGCAATTGTCCGCGAAGAAATCTCTGCAACGTCTTGCGTTCAACGCCTTGTCGATCAAGTCCAACGCGGCGTTGACCCGGGCGTGATGCACGGCGGGAACCGCCTTGTAATCGCCGGTGCCGTCCGATGCCGCAAGTGTCGCGCGCCGGACGGCGCGGCGTGCCTGGCCTTCGGCCTGCGCGACATGGGCAAGTTCGTGCGCCATGAGCGGTGCGCCGCCCTTCTCTCGCTCGCCCTTGGCAAAGGCGATGTCCCTGCCATAGGAGAAGGCCCTCGCGCCGATGGCGGTCGCGGCACTGTCGGCGGCGGCGCCATCGTGGACGCGGATACCCGCGAGATCCCTGCCAAAGCGCGGTTCAAAGAACGCGCGCGACACGGGCGACAAGGGATCTCCCGCACCCAGGGATCGGATCGCGCGGCTGGCCGCCGCCCCCGCTGCCGCGGTCGCGCGGCCGGGGGCGATGGCGGCGCCGGGGGCGGCACTGCGCTTTGCCTTCTCCTTGTCCTCGGCCTCGCATTCGGCACATTTCCGATGCACTGATGGCGCGGACGCCGAAGAGGCGAGAACCGGCTGGCCTTCCAAGGCCTGCGCGGCCATCCGGTCGGCGGCCTTCTCCGCCGGATCCTGGATACCGCCGATCAGTATGCCGCCCTCAACCGGCGCGCCCTTCTTGGCCTCCGTTCGCGCGGCCGCGGTTCCGGGCGCGACATGACGACGGGGCGTTCCGGAAGCGGAACGCCGAGCGATGCGTCTGCGCAGTCTGGTCTTCATGATCCGCCTCCCATTATCTCGGCCTGCCCTCCAGCATCACCGCCGCTTCGCGCTGCAGCCGTCGAGCGGTGTTCAGGTTCAACCCGGCACTGCCGGCGACCTCGCGAAGCTGCGTATCGGACATTTCGGCAAACCCGGCGACATTCGTTACACCGCTGCGCGTCAGGGCGGCGATGAAGTTCGTCTCTTCACCCGCGACCGCCGAGACGGGCATCTCCCGGCGCAGCGAAGTCAGGATCGTATCGCGTTCCTGCGCCGTCTGATCCAGCAGCACCCGCTGTTCCCGCTCGAAGGCGGCGAGGTCAGCGCGCGCGGTTCCGACCTGTGTAACCACGGCCTGCCGGTCGGCCTCGATCTGCCGGAGATCCGCATGCGCCGCCTCGATCTGCGTCTGCGCCGTCTGGCGGTCGCTCTCGAGCAGTTGCAGCTCCCCGCGCAACGCCTCGACCTGGCCGGACAGTGCCGCATGCTCCGTGCGCACGGCGTCAAGGCCGCGCTCGGCTTCGGCCGTCAGCGCGGCCAGTTCCTCGTGTCGGCGGGCCGAGACGGCGGTCCACTCGGATTCCAGGCCAGAGGCGGCGGTTTCGGCCTCGGCTATGCGTCCCGACAGTCGTTCGTCCAGGGCGATGGCCTGGGCCAGGACCTCCTCCGAAAGAGTGACATCCGCGCCGCGCGCCGCCGGACGCTCGAAGATGAACTTTCCGCCGCCCGTCTCCACCTTGACGTAGTCGATGGCGACGCCCGCTTGCATGATCAGTGCGACCTTGTCGCCGGGCATTAACTCGCCGCGGTCGGCCACCAGGTCGCGGGCATCGAGCCCTACGGTCGCGCCCCGGATCTTGGCGATGGCGTCGGCATCGCCGGCATCGATGGTCTCGGCCACCTCGATGCCGTTGCCGGCCAGTTCCGCCCGTGCCTGATCGAGCCCGAGATTGCCGATATCGGGCTGGACGGCGTAGTCACTGGGCGGATTGCGACCGGTCAGGATCCGCGCCCCGCGTTCCACATCCCTCCAGGCGCGCTCGGGCGTCAGTCGCCGGTCAAGCTCGGCCACCGCCACGAAATCGTTCGGCCGTTCGAAATCCACGCCGCCAGCATCTTCCTCCGGACAGCACAGCTCGCGCAGCTGCCCGGCGAACCGGTCGCGCGTCTCCGAGATGTAGTACTGCACCATGCGCCAGGACATTGCCTGTTTCCGGCAGCACCAGACACAGATATCGCTCAGCAAGAACGTATTGCCTTCCATCGCGCCCTCGACGCAGGCGATGGGCACGAGATACGGGGGCTCGCCGGTTTCCGGGCAGCGCGGGATCAGCGCGTCGCACAGGCAGCGGCGCAAGCGTTCGGCCTCGGTTTCCTGCACGGCACGGTAGACCAGCGCCTCGCGCATCATGAAACGCGTCTCCCGCACCTCGCCATCGGCCTCCTCGGGGCGGATCTGCTCGTCGATCGCGGCGATTTTCCGGTCGAACTGCGCCGCCTCCGCCTCGTCGTTCAGATGAGACCTGTAGCGTTCCACAAGATCGTTGTTATAGGCGCGCGCGATCTGCTGTTCGCGGGAATTCAACCGCTGCGTGGCAGCCATCCTGGAATAGGCCGCACCGTAAAACACCTTGTCGAGCGTCGCGCGCTCGGCTTCGCTGCGACTGGTCAGGTCATCCTTGATGTCGAAGGGCGGCCGGGTCTGGCGGCACTGGGCGAGGACGGACATGAAGGTCGGATCGCTCGGCCCGAAGGCACGGGAGCGCGGCGCCAGATGGGTGCGGATCACACCGCCCTCGCCGATGGACAAGGCAAGGCACACGTCGCGCTGCCGGAGCGCGCGCTGGAAGGCCTCGACCCCGTCGAAATGGAAGCTGTCGCCGCGCAGGATCTCGTTGAGCTCCACCGTCTGCGCCCGTACATCGCCGAGCATGCCACTCCGGTCGAGGATCACGCCCCCCGAGATGGCAACCATCGCCGGGCCTTGCGTGGCCCGTCGGGGGATCACCCCGCAGACCACGCCCCAGTCATGCAGGTGTCGCAGCAGCCGCTCGTTGCCGAAATCGACACGACAGAGGTTGGTCAGCGCGTCCTGAACATTGTCCACCTCGTCATAGAGGCGCGGGCAGCCCGAGGGATCGAAGGCGATATCGGCCGCCTCGATCGAACACAGGTTATCCAGCGCCTCCTGCATGTTCTCGGCGGTGTCGTATAGCGTCGGACAGCTGTTGACGAACCCGACATGCGTAGCCGGCAGGTTCGCCAGCGCCGGAAAGGACAAGCGGCGGGTTTCGGGGTCCGTCAGTGGTTCGATCGCACCGTCCGTGACGCGGAACAGCGGGCAGTAGCTGTGACGGATTCCGACGGGCAGAGCCTGCACGGCGCGCACGGGTTCATCGGCGAAGCGGCGCAACTCGATCAGCCAGTAGTCGCCCGCGACAATGGCCCGTCCATCGAAGTCGATCTCCGCGGAGAAGATGTCATTGGTCAGCCTGACCGTGCCGCCCGACAGGCTGACGGTTCCGTTGCCCTCGTCCTCGACATTGCCGTTGGCAAAATCGATCACCGCCATCCCGTCCCAGCGACGGACGAAGGGCCAGTCGCCTCCCTCCGGCGGGGCCGGATCCTCGGGTCCCTCGGTCAGACTGGTGGCGAAGCTCGACCGTGCCATTGCTCCGTTCTGCTCATGGACACCCAGATGACATTCGGTGACGGTGGAATAGAACTCGTAGACCGCGCCTGCCCGCCCGAAATCCTCGCTGTTGACGGTGGCCGGCGCGATGGCGGCGGCGTTTTCCGCCGACCAGGCGATGCGGATGCTATCCGGGTGCTGAGGATCGCCGAAGACATGCACGACCTCGATCCGGAACAGCGCATTGGCCACGCTCTGCTCGGCCGCCACGGTGTCGGCGCAAGGGTCGCACTCGTCGGCGATGGTTTCGGGGTCGGCCGGGGTGACGGTCATCTCGCCCGTGCCGATGTCGGGGATCGGGCCGTCCGGCTGACCGAGCGCGTCGGCCTGATCCAGCGGAGCGAACTTGACCTGGGCCATCGTGCGTGCGCGGAAGGCCGTCTCTGCCCCATGGAGGCCAGGATCGGACAGCAGCGGCTCCTCCAGCTGGCTGACCATCCGGTCCCAGATATCGGCATAGACGATGTGTTCGCCGTCCTCGGGCATCGGCGGAGCATGCGGGAAATCGACCTGCACGCCATAGAGTTCCAATGGACCGGACACCTCGCCGGCTGCCTGTACCTCGCCGCGCCGTCCCTGCGCATAGACGACACCGGGAACCAGCCGCGGGCCGTCCAGCTCCACCGCGCCGCCATCCACCGGAACACCGCTTCCGGCGACGTCATGACCCAGCCCGTCGGTGCGCCCGCGGGCGATCCTCGCCTGCTCGCCCAGATCGGCATCGGTGACCATGCCGCCCTGAACCTGGAAGACCCCGGAATAGCGTTTCCCCGGACGGTGGCTGTCACGCGAGATATTGCCTTTCATCGGTCGGCCTCCTGGCTATTCGACCCGGACCGGCGGGCGCGAAAGATAAGGGTCATATCGGATCGAGAGCTCCTGCCCCAGCGGCAGGTAATCGGTCAGCTTCAGTTCGAGTGCGCGGAGAGATGCGACGTGGAACATGTGATGATGGGCGCCCATCTCGCCCTCGTCCTCGGCACGCAGCCGGCCCGAGGAGGTCAGGTCCAGCACCGCGGCCCCCGGTTCGCCGTAAATCGCGGGGCGCAAGACGCAGTCGTCGCCCGCCTCGAACCACAGCCGGATGAAGTTCGGGTCGTCATCGGTGTTCTTGGGCGACTTGTCGGCGCCGCAATCGCCGAGTTCGCTCAGGCTCGGCACGCGCGAGTAGCGGATGCAGGTGTCGTCGCCCGAACAATCCAGATCCACCATCGGCCCGTTGAAGATGCAGTCCGACGCCCAGAGCCGCTCCAGTTCCGTGCTCTCCATCACCGTGCAGTAGGTGAGCTGGGCAAACCCCACTCCGCCCCGAAGCGTGTTGAACAGGCAGTCGGTTGCGGTGAGCGCCGGTTCGTCCGTCGGGTGGTTCAGCACCACCCGCTCGGCGGCGCAACGGTTCATGGTCAGGCGGGTTCCCGGACCATCCAGCGTAAGCGCGCCGGTGAAGATCAGGTCGTGGAGCAGGATGTCGGTGCCCGCCGGGATCGTCAGGTTGCCCTCTACCACCAGCCTGTCGGGCAGGACGATCTCGCCGTCGCTCATCAGGGCCCCCGCCGTTTCGTCGTCCAGCGACCCGAGCGCCGCGAAGACCTGTTGCGGTCCGAAGCGTTGCTGTGCGGTCTCGTCAGGGTCGATCTGGATATCGTCCACCGTGGGCGCGACCTCGCTTCCGTTCAGCCCACGGGCGAAAATCCCCTCGGGCGGGCGGACATGGACGATCGTGCGGCTCGGATGGGGGCCGACGTCGCGGACCGTGGGTGCACGCAGGTCGGGTGTGCGCAGCGAGGTATCGTCGTAGGCGCCGGGAAAGCAGGGCGCTGCGCGCCGGTTCCGGGGCCGCCAATGAAGGATGAGCGGCCCGATCTCGCGGCCGAAATCGTCGCGCTGCGGCACACGGAACGCGCAGAGCGGATTGGCACCATCCTCGTCGATCACCGCACGGTTCGCGTAACGGATATCCGGTGTCCCCTGCGGCAGGCCGGGGGCGGCCATCGGGCTGCCGTCGCCCATCGAGGCGGCAGGTGCGGTGAAAGGCGGCAGGGTCATGCGCGGCGTGGTCAGGGTTCGGCGCCAGCCCTCGACCACCACGGCCTCGGCCCCGCTGATCACATCCGAAATCTCGTCGATGGAGGTCAGCGTTCCCTTGGACTTGTACCAGCCGACCGTCTCGTTCAATTCCAGCCGCCGCGCCGACGGGTCGGGCGCGCGGAGCTCCGCGCCCACCAGTTCGGCGAGGTATGGGATCAGCCAGGCCTGGATCTCGCGGCCGTTATCCGCGGGTTCGGCGAAGGCGTCGGCATAGGCCTGTTCGGTCGTGCCGCGGATCAGGTCCAGCAGGTGACCGAAACCGTGGAGATAGGCTTCCAGATCTCCCAACTCGCCCGGTTCGGGGGCCGGGTCCCGGTAGCGATACTCCTCGGGCAATTCTCGGTAGAGAAGCTGGCCCACGCGGGATTTGAGGTCCGACGGTTCCATCATATCGGCTCCACCTGCACGGTCATGTCGGCACCGGCGGTCTCCGGCGCGGCGAAGATGACCTGGTTCTCGAAGGGGAAGAAGGCCGAGGGCGTGCCGCCGGTCATCGCCGTGCGGCGGATGGCGGTCGCGGGCTGGACGGCGAAGCCGGGAACGGTTGCCGTCTCCACCCCCGCGACCCGCTCCAGCGCCGCGGCCACCTCGGAGACATAGGCGGGCTGGCCGAGACACCGGCGCTCAAGCGCAAACTCGGCGATCAGCGCGGCCTGGGCCGCCGCCTGTATCTCCGTCTTGTCGAACTTCTCGATATCGACACGGATCCTGGCGGTGACGACCAGGCGGATTGCTCCGTAAGCCTCCAGATCGACCCGGATACCGGGCAAGGCGCGCGCCTCGACGAACGCCGTCAGGACCTCTCGCAAGGCGGGGCCGATGGTCCCGCCATTCACCGGCACGATGACGATGGCCACACGGCGTCCGGCACCCGGCTGAACCACCGGCCGCGCCCAGGCCTGCCAGACATCCGACCGGCGTCGGCAGAGCCGCTCGAAATCCTTCAGCGACACTGCCCGGCCATTCGCGGCCAGTCGCGCCGGCGCGTTGACGCGCAGATCGCCGACCGGTTCGCGATCCGCGCCGCCGGTCGCCGCGAAGGGCTGCGTAAGAGCGCGCACGTAGCGATGCTTCTTCATCGGTTTGGCGAAGGCCTGCGCCGGAACCGCCCCCTTGGGGCCGACCCCGGTGCGGTAGCGGCTGACGACGACATTGTCCGAGCCCGTGGGCAGGCGGCGGCGGAAATGGATCATCAGCCGCCCTTCCTCCGTCATCGACACCGCGTAACTTTCGGTGCCCGCCGCCGTCGGGTCGATCAGGTCGCGATAGGACCAACGCACTCCATCGACGGAGATGTCCATGTCCGGCGCCACGCCGGTTTCCGCCACCGTCGAGGGTATGAAGCTGACCTCGCGCGCACCGAGGACGAAACGCTGCGCGGCCTTCTCGGCGTCGCCCGAGCCAAGAACCTTGGGACTCTTCGTTTCACCGTGGCTGCACTCGACCGCATTCAGGTTCAGGGTGGTCCAGCCCTTGAGGAAACCTGACAGGCCATCGGCGGGCTCGAACAACAGCCGCAACGCCCCCGAGACCTCCACCGCTTCGACCAGGACGGCACGAACCGGCGCAGTCAGGTGGCGCTCGTCCTCCACAAGGCAGGGTTTGCCCAGCCGGATCAGTTCCCGGGCGGGGGCGGCCATGGGCAGGAGCATGACCTCGGCCCCGTCGAAGGCCGGGGTCGGGTTGCGATCATGGTCCACCGGGCGAAGGCTGCGCATCATCGGGCCGTGGAAGTCATGCGCATCCGGTCGGAAAAGATCGAGATCTTCCGCCACCAGCTCCGAGAACTGGACCGTGTAGCCGTCGGCCGTCTCTGCGACACCGGCAACCGTCAGCGGCGCGTCAAACCCGGATACGCCGTGATCTTCCGGATCGCCCGTCCTCTTCCGGGCCCGCCGGTAGTAGACCGAGCCCACGGCAAGCGATTTGGGCGACTTGCCGAGGAAACTGACCATCCGCTGTTGGGCATCGCTTACCGGGACGACGGGATCTGGCAGCATCACGACGGTCGCGCTTTCGCGCTTTGCCCCTTCGGTTGGGACATAGAAACTGCCTACAGCGTCGGCGATCACGCTGAAATCCACACCGAGATAATCGTCCAGCTCGTTGCCGCCCTCATCCTCGGCATGCTGGAAGATCCCGTTCCCGACATCCAGCACGCCATGCGTGTTGATGTAGAAGGCCGTCAGCCCGACGGATGCAGGCGCGAGGTTGCCGCCGCCGGTATTCGATACGGGCACCAGTGTCTCGACGGTGACCTCCTGGCCGTGGGCAAGCGCCAGCGCCGTGCCCATCTCCAGCTTCAGATGCCCGTCGGCGTTCCCTATGATCCGGTATTCCGCGCTCGTGCCGTCGTGATGGAGCCGGATCACGGAGTTGATTGGATAGTTCGAGGCGGTCGCGATCTTCAGGACAAGCACGCCCTCGGTGGTTCGGGGCGCACCGCGCTTCACGGCCTTGGCGCCCAGGTGCAGGACGGCGCTGCCGCGTGTGGGCAGGGTGCCGTCCACGGTCAGGCGGATCACCGCGATGCCCGTTTCCTCGTCGCGCGCCGCATCGCGGATCGTCGCTTCCTTCGCCCCGGTCGTCCCCCGAAGGACTGCGACGGCGCCGGGCGCAATCTCCGCCTCGGGATCGTCGATCCACTGGTCGGGATTGGTCAGCGTCTCGGGGTCGCTGTTCCAGCCAACCGTCCGGGCAGCGTTCAGATCGGGGTGAACCTTGATCGGCTCCAGCGTCTCGAAGAGGACGGGTGCACTGCCCTCGGGGGGTGTGTATTTCATGGCCAGCCCGCGACCTATTACCACGGCTTTTCCGTCATCCGTCGGATCGACGATCAATCCCACCGTGGTCACGGCAGAGGTCGGCGGCGCCGGCTGGTGATTGACCATCGAGGCCAGCCTCACGAGGTTCTCCCACTGGGTCGCGGTCGGCAGATACCCCTCGTTCGCGTAAGCGTTCAGATGACCGAGCAGCACATGGGATGCCCGTGCTGCTGCGCGCATGATCTCCCAACCGTAGTCGCCGCTGTTCAACGCATATTGGTCGAGTAGCCGGGCATTGCGCCGCCGCGCAGACTCGGGCCGGTCAGGGAACGCACGGGCCAGGGCCTTCCAGGCGAGCGCCTGTACGAAGGCCTCTCGTTCTGCCGGATCGGGCCATTGGTCCATGTCCAGGGAGAAGCGGCCGCGCCAGGTTTCGGGGAGGCGCTCCTCCATCTCCGCGCCCCGGGCGACCAGCCCCATCATGGCGATCCGGAGTTCCTCGAGCCAGACCGCCGCGTCCCCATCGACATACTCGAACCGCGGTAGCCCCGCCCTGTTCCAGCGCGTGAGATCCGCAAGCTTGTTCAGGCGCTCCGGGTTGCCGTTCATCCGGTCTCTCCCCCATTTACGATCAGGCGGAAGTAGCCCTTCTCCGGCTCACCGCGGTTGTTCAGGCAGCGGACATATTCATCGGCCTCGACCGGTATGAAGCCCTGCGCGCTGCGGTCGGGCCAGCCGGACCCCACACGCTTGAACCGGTTGAGACAGGCCACCGCAACGCCATCGACGGCCATGGCCGCCTCGATGATGTCGGAGGCAAACAGGTCGTCGCCGAAATCGAGCCGCCCGGGCTCGAAGAAGCCGCCTTCATCCGCGGAAAAGACATCGGCCAGCGCCTGCTTCATCTCCGAGCGGAAGTAGCCGGGCTTGGCGCGGATAGAGAGGGTGAAGGTGATGGCGGCTGGTTTCGCATCCTCCAGGAACACTTCCGCCCCGATCATCCTGCGCAATTCGATCAGCGACCGCAGGAGATGCCGGGGCGTGACGGGCCCGCCGGCAGCCGGCAGAGGGATGTTCTGGTGGTGATAAAACTCCTCGATCCGCCGCCAGAGGAGGTCGGCCTCCCCGCCCTCCTCCGCAAGCGGCAACGGCTCGTCCAGGCGCCGGTCGGCCTCCAGCAGGGCGGAGACGAGGATGGTGTTCCACGCCCCCGTCCAGACAAGCCGCGCCTGCGCGCGCGAGACGAGCGGATGGGCGGAAATCGCAGTCTCATGGTCGTCGAGCGTCACCATCCGGCGCTGTTCGGCGATCAGGCGCGGACCTTCGGCGCGCGCGGCC
The DNA here is from genome assembly GCF_004363555.1 of Halomonas ventosae. Taxonomy (GTDB): domain Bacteria; phylum Pseudomonadota; class Gammaproteobacteria; order Pseudomonadales; family Halomonadaceae; genus Halomonas; species Halomonas ventosae. Next base: position 36,000 of record NZ_SNZJ01000003.1, read on the forward strand.
TCCATCACCCCCGGCTCCAGCCGCCACAGACGTTCCAGCTGTTCCTCGCGTGTCTCGGTCACCCCCTCGGGCGGGGGCGGCAGGCGGTCTAGCACCTCATCGCGCACCCGTTCGGCGGCGTCGTAGCCGATCAGCTTCAGAAGCCTGCGGACCGATTGCGGGCGCCGCGCCGTGGCCAGGTACCTTTCGCCCTGCACCGCATCCAGTGCGTGCGAGGCGCGGTCGAAGGCGGCGGCCAGAAGCTCGACGATGACCACTTCCATGTCGGCCGGCGTCCAGCGGCGGCGGGCCGGGAAGCGATGCGCCAGTTCCTGCATCAGGAAAAGCCGCAGGCTGTCGTAGTCGCGGGCCTTCCAGTCGAAATCGTCCGGAACGCCGGGCAGTGGCGGCGGAAGCACCGCGCGACGCTCGCCGCAATCGGGGCAACCGCGATCGAATTCGAGCTTTGGGGGGGGAAGCTCTGCCATGATCTTGATGCCCGCTTCACAAGGTGAAGCTGAGGCTTTCCTCCTTCTGCAACGCCGCGATGGTGTAGGTGATGGTGACCAGCAGGACCTCGGGCTCGTTGGGGCCCGGCCCGACCTCCACCTTCAACGTCTTGGGATCGACTTCGCCCGCCAGCGCCTCGGCCAGCGATCCGAACAGCCGGTTGCGCGCCAGTTCCCACAAGGGCGCAGCGTTGGGTTCGAACACATGACTGCGCGCGCCGAAGCCGAACTCGGGGCGGAAGACACGCTCGCCGGGACTGGTGAACAACACCTGCATCACCTGCTCACGGATATGCTCCATCCGCGTCGAGGTGGCCAGACCCTCGCGCTCCAGCCGGAATGGGAACTTCATGTAGGCCACGCGCGGCAGCCGGGTTTCGTGCTGCCCCGTCATGACGCCACCGTCTTGATGGTCAGCGCGGCAGGCGTCAGCGGCACCAGCGGCGGGCCCGAGGGTGAACCGGGCGCGGTGCAGGGATGGGTGTGAGAATTGAACATCGCCATGAAGGTCTGCCCCTTGATCAGCGGCTCGCCGCCCGCCCCGCCCAGGCTGACCGACTGTCCCTCGATCTTGACGGTGGTGCCCTTGACCTCGACGCCGCCCGCCGTCGTGACGATCTCGTTCCCGGCCGCGTCGGCACAGGTTATGCCCGACGATGACAGCGTGATCGAGTTGCCGTTGGCGTCCTCGATGACGATCTCGCCCGACGCCGCGTCGATGGTGACATGCGCGCCTGAGGCGTCGGTCAGGGCCAAGGATCCCTCGTGGTTTAACTCAACCACCGCATCGGCGGCGGAATGCAGCGTGACCTTCTCCGCGCCGTCCGTATCATCAAAGACCAGCTGATGGCCGCTTTCCGTCTTCCAGACCTTGGTTTCCTGACCGGCATGTTCCTCGGGCACCTCGGCGGCCGTGCGCCACAGCGCCCCCGTCCAGATCGGCGCCGAGGCGTCGCCTTCGAGAAATTCGACCAGGACCGCGCTATCGACCGGCGGCACCGCGACGAAGCCGAAGGCCGCGCCCCCGCCATAGGGGAAGGCCGGTTCCGCCCATTGCGACTCACTCTCGCCCAGCACGGACGGCACCGTCACCCTCACCCGGCCCCGGTTTTCCGGATCGTCGGTATTCGTCACGAAGCCCCGGTACTTGCCCCAGTATTTCGTGGCCTGCCTGCGCGCGACATCTTCGAGAAGCTGAAATTCGTCCATGGCACTCTCCTCAGAACAGGCCACCCAGGGCCGAGGCCGCACCGCTCAGCGGGCTGGTTGGCACGGCGCTTTCGCCGGTGGCGTTGCGCATCACGTCGAAAGTCTGGGTATAGCCTTCGGTGTTGAAGGCATGGGAAACCATGTCGACGTAATAGAGGCCGCCGTATCGCGCCCCCGGCCCGTCAATGGTCACCAGCGCGCCGGGCAGAAGGACATGGCCATAGAGCGAGCCGTCCAACTCGCCCGCGCCGCGCAGCTTGAAGGCATGCTCGTTGACCAGCGCCTGGGCGCGGGCGGTGCGTTCCTCGACCGTCTCGTCGCCCTCCGCCCCCACCCGCCAGACCGACGGCGCGCCCAGACCGTCGCCCTCCGCCCCGGCGGGCGTCGTGCCCAGGACCGGCTCGTCCGGGACCAGCGTGGTGACCTCGGGCGTCGCGCCTTCCTCCCGCGGGGCCTGGTCGGCGCGGACCTGGTCGGGACTGTCCCCGGCATCACCCAGGTTGAAGGTCCGGCAATTGGTGTCCCGGCCGGCATAGACCATGATCGGCGCCTGGGGCGTGCCATCCAGCCGCCTGGGGCCAAAATAGACCTGGCCTTCGCGGAAGATCAGTTCATAGCCATTCGCCCGCGCGCGTTCGCGCAGGAACTGGATCGGGGTTCCCTCCTGCGACAGCGGGCGACTTGACTGCCCCTGCCCCGACATCGGATCGACAGCCAGATCGACGCCAGAGGCCAGCTCGCGCAGGATCTCGAGGTCAGGCATGGGCGTCTCCTCGCCCCAGACCCGGCGCATCTGTTCGCGTGACAGGATCGCGCTCTCGTCCTGGACCTCCAATGTCAGCTTGGCCTCCGCGGCGTTACCGGGATATTCGGGGCTCAGCCGCAGGATGTAGCCGGTCAGGATCACGTCCTGGCGCGTACCGAAATCGGCACTGATTCGGATCGGCGCCCAGCGGGTAAATAGCCCGCTATCGGCCGCCACCCATTTGCCGTCACTGCCGCGGCGGTCCTCGATGACGATGGTGCCTGTCCCGGCCTCTTCGCGGCTCATCTGCAGATCGACCGTCGCCACGAGAGGTGCGATGGCGCCGATGTTCTGATAGCCCGCCCCCGCCTCGATCAGGCAGGAGGCCGGGCTGCGGAAGCCCGGGTCCAGAAGCCCGCCGATGGCAGAGAGCGACACCATCAGCCCGCGTCCCCGCGCCTGGGCACGATGATGATGTGGCCGATACGTTCGCGGCCGTTTTCATCCATCGTGCCACGATCGGTCATGTCGCCGTCCTCGTCATAGACCCGCGGGCGCGTGTTCCACAAGAGGTCCTCGGGAAACAGGATGTCGGGGTTCGCCTCCACCAGCCAGCGCCAGTCCCGGCTTTCCGAGTAATACTCATGCGCCACGCTATCGAGCCGCTCCTTCAGCGACACGGTATGTTCCAGGACCGGGTCGGGATGTCGTATGCGTCGGGCACGCAGGCCGCGGAAGATCTCCGCACCGGTTTCCGACCGCTCGAATAGCGGGGTGAGCTCGTAGTCCGATCCCTTGAAGAAAGCCATTCCCCACCTCCCTCAGAACCCGGTCGCGGCGTTCAGGGCAGTCATCGCGGTCTGACGTACCTTGTCGGCCATGGTGAAGGGATTGTTACTCTCGATGACCTGCATCGTCAGGCCCATCTCCGCGCGGTAGGGCATCAGGTTCGGCAGGTGCAGCGCCTCCTTCTGGGTCACGCCGGTCAGGAAGACGGGCAGCAGTTGCAAGCCCCAGGCGAAGATCAGGACCGAGGCCGTTTCCTGCCGCTCGAAGGCACGCGCGCCGCCGATCCCGAGGCTGGACAGGGTCTGCAGGCCCCCGGGCCCCTGCGATTTCGGCTCCACCATCGAGCGTAGTGTGTCGATCTGCGGCTGCACCCCGAACATCGCGGCCACTTCGTCGCCCGCGTCCATCCTGTCGGTAGCGTCGAGCAGGATATCGACGGAAAACCCCTCGGCGGCCAGTTCAACGCCCTGCGCAACGCGTGTGGTCTCCAGCGGCGAAAGGAAGTCGTAGCCGGTGCGGTTGCCGGGTGCGTCGCCGGTCTTGATCGTCACCGTGCGCGAACGCGAGATCGACTGCGGGTTGAAGTCGAAGACCAGCGCCAGTGGAGGGATCGACAGCCCGTATTCGAACAGCACGCCCTTGGTCGCCACAGCCATCAGCCTCTCCCCTTCGTGCTGGTGGCGACGCTCCGCCCGACGGCGGCGGCGAGCCCGTAGCCCGAGGTGCCGCGACCCTCGACCGTGACCGACAGACGGCAAGGCGCGTCGTCACCCAGTCGCGCCGCCGCCTCGTGCGCGATGCGCCGTGCCTCGTGTTCCGCCAAGTGGCGCAGTCGCGGCGGCAGGGTGACGGTCATGCGGCGGATGCGGGTCATGCGTCCTCCTCCAGGTGTGCGGCCAGCGCGCCGATCTCGCTGCGGCGGATCTGACGGTTCTCCTTGCCCAATTCCGCCCAGACGGCGCGGGCGAGGTGACAGGGGGCGATGGGCGCGTCCTGTTCGGCGGCCAGGATGGCGGCATAGTGCGCCGCGTTCAGGATCGCGCCGCCCGACAGCCGCGTGGCCCCCGCCAGCATCTCCACGTCCAGCGTCGCGCAGCGCGGCGCCCCCGGCGGCAGCAGCGTGGACCACAGCGCCGCACGCGCGTCCGCGTCCGGCGACGGGAAGTCGATCACCATCTGGAAGCGGCGCAGGAAGGCCGGATCGATATTGGCGCGCAGGTTGGTCGTCAGGATGACCGGCCCCGCATGCCGCTCGAAGCGCGACAGCAGGTGGCTGACCTCCAGGTTGGCGTACCGGTCGCGGGCATCGCTAACCTCGCCGCGCTTGCCCAGCAGCCCGTCGGCCTCGTCGATCTGCAGGATCGCGCACTTGCCGTCCAGCGCGTCGAGCAGGCGGTTCAGGTTCTCCTCCGTCTCGCCCACATATTTCGACATGATCCGGCCCAGGTCGAGCGTATAGAGCGCCCAAGGGGTGCCTGTCGCCTCGGCAAGTTCCCCGGCGATGACCACGGCGGCGAAGCTCTTGCCCGTCCCCGACGCGCCGGAAAACAGCGCCAGCGGCCCGCCTACCGCACGTCCTCCCCAGCCGGCGATCTGGTCGCGTCGCTTCAGCCAGGCGGTGAAGTCGCGCAAGGAGCGCATCGTCTTCTCGGGAAGGACAAGATCCGGCCATCGCCCCCTGCGGGTTTCCAGATTGGCCCCCGGCGGCGCGGTGACCTCGCCCGAGCGCGTCAGCACGGCACGCTGAGCGACCGGCGTCGGCTGGATCATCTGATAGGGGCCCTCGCCGGTGACCCGCACCAGCCCGGCGGCGACGAGCGGCGCGGTCGCGTCCAGCCGGTTGTAGAGCACGCCGATCTCGGCCCCGTCATCGAGCATCAGCAGTTCCTGCGCCAGGGCGAGGCTCGGCCAGGGCGCGTTCACCTGCGGCTGCAGCGATTGCAGGCGGGGGCCGTAAGCCGGTCGCGCCACCGGGGCCAGCGCCAGCGCCAGAAGATCGAGGTCGAACTGCAGGAAGCTGCGCAGCAGGCCGGGGTCGACCAGCGAGGCGAGACCGGCCCAGACGCCTCGCCCGCGGTTCTCCGCCACGGCCGTGCCGGCCTCGGCGAACCCCTTCGGGAACGCCTCGCCGATCTCGGCCCCGCTGCGCACCGCCTCCGCCAGCGTCAGCATCATGCCGATCCGGGCCCATTCCATGTCGAGGCCGCGAAGGTCGAATTCCGTGCTTTCCTGCTGACAGGTCATCGCCACCTCACGTCACGGTCAGGGTCAGGGCGTTACCGAAGGGACTATCCGGCACGGGTGCCCCGCTGGCCGCCGGCTGTGCCCGTACCGTCCCGGTGACCGCATCAGTCGGAACCGCCAGCGTCAGCACCGCCTGTGCGTCCGGGTTGTCGAGAAGGGGAGCGCCGACGGGAATGATCTGCACTGCCTGCGGGCTCTCGCTGTCGTCACCCAGCCGCCAGATCACCTGCAGTGCCGCCTCGCCCGCAGCCGGTCCCGCCACGGCCACAGTCGCCTCGGTCGCCGTGCCGGGCACCGAGATCTCGTTGATCAGCGTGCCCCCCACGACGAACATCTGCACCGGCGTCCAGTTCACCGGCGGCGGCGTCACGCCATCGCCCACTGGGGCGCCGCGGCTATCGGGCCCCAGATCCTGGAAATCCGCCCGCGCCCTCGCCAAGTTCGGCAGGGTGTCGATGATCAGCGTCTCGGGCGGCGCGGCCTCGACCCGGGGCTCCAGCGGCTCGATCGGGATCAGGGCGAACTCGTAGACAGCCGACAGCCGATAGGCCAGCTCGCCTCCCTGCGTCGTCCAGATATGGTTGATCTCCTCCATCGGCGGGGCCAGCATGATCCCCTCGAGCCGATACGCCTTGCGGTCGGGCGGCTCGGTGATCGCCGCGCCGGGTAACGGCTCCTCGGTGGCGATCGGCAGGACGGGATGGCTTTGCAGGGCCCGGATGGCATGGCCGAGGATCCGCATGTCGGCATCGTCGGCGGCGTTGTCGATATCCGCCGGGAATGGCGTCAGCAGCGTGTTGATGCGAATGAACTGAGTCTGGTCGGCACCGAGATCGGCGTGGAAGCCCGAGGGCGCCACCCGATAGGCGAAGATGTTCAGAACATGGGCCGTCACCCCTGCCCCGCGCGCGATCTCCGAGGCGCGCTGCGGATGCGCCACCGTGATCGTCACCTCCTCCCCGAAATGGCTGTCGAGAAAATCGGCGATGCCCTGCACCGCGACCGAGAGGGACGAGACTGGAACCGGCATCGGGTCAGAGCCTCCTGAGGTAACGCGCGCGGATGGCGCGGCTACGGTCGGCGTTACGCCCCCCGCCGGGCGCGGCGGCGGGTTCGTGGATCAGCACGTCGAGCTGGTCGATATGGACCTCGGGGCGTTTGAAGGGGTCGCCGTGTGGTGGTTCGATCGGCGGCGTTCCCGGCATCGCGACGGGATCGAAGGTCGGTGGCGGCGCCGGCGGCGTCCCGTCCGCCACCGCACCCTCACGGCGCAGCGCGGTGAGGGTGGAAGGCTCCTCCTCGTCGCGCATCTCCTCGGGGAAGGGCGCAGTCTCCGGGTCGAGCCCCAGCCGCGATCCGGCACGGCGGAGCATCTGAACGGGCCCCTCCTCCTCTTCCTCCGTCTGGCGGCGCAGGGCCTGCATCTCCTCCTCCTCTTCCTGCGGCTGCCGGCGCAGGGCCTGCATCTCCTCCTCTTCTTCCGGCTGCCGGCGCAGGGCCTGCATCTCCTCCTCTTCCTCCGGCTGGCGGCGCAGGGCCTGCATCTCCTCCTCTTCCTCCGGCTGCCGGCGCAGGGCCTGCATCTCCTCCTCTTCTTCCGGCTGCCGGCGCAGGGCCTGCATCTCCTCCTCTTCTTCCGGCTGCCGACGCAGGGCCTGCATCTCCTCCTCTTCTTCCGGCTGCCGGCGCAGGGCCTGCATCTCCTCCTCTTCTTCCGGCTGCCGACGCAGGGCCTGCATCTCCTCCTCTTCTTCCGGCTGCCGACGCAGGGCCTGCATCTCCTCCTCTTCCGCCGGCTGGCGGCGAACCGCCCGCAATTCATCGTCCTGTTCGGTCTCCGCGGCCGACGCACGTCGAACGATGCCCTTGGGCGAGATGCCGGTGCGGGCCGGCATGGACCGGGCGGCGAGACGGGCCAGGAAGCTCATGAGGCCCGCCTCACTCGTGACGGCAGCCGGCCTCGTTCGGCGCGGATCAGCTCGGCATAGGCGCGGCGTCGGGCAACCGGAAGATCAAGGATCTCGGGTTCAGTCCAGCGATAGGCGGACGCGATCAAGTGAACCTCGCGCAGGGGCGTCTCGACACCCGGAAACGCGAAGGTCAACGGATCGATCCGGGCCTTACTGGCCGACCCGCAATAGGGACAAACCGCGTCGACGCTGTCCGCGACATCGGGCGAGACCGCCTCCAGTGCCGCGTCGATCCGTGCAAGGTCGTGAAGGTCGAACCGGATCGCCTCGGCCTCTGCCGCCTCCGAAAGCCCACAGAGCGCAGCAAAGACCCGGCGAGGATCTTCGACGTCGCGCATGCCCGCAAGCGCCTCCTCATGGCCGCCATTCGGAGCCTCGAAACGGCGCCGCCCGAGACTCGTGGAAACCTCCGCGACGGGGAAACCCGGTCCCGCATCGACGTGCGGGATGTCGGTCAGGGAAAGGCGCAGGTCGAAACGCGCTCCGCAGGCATCGCACGGTGCTTCATACCAATCCCACTGGCCACGGAACCTCAGGGCCGCGCGCTGGAGCAGCCATTCCCGCCCCGCCGCTGAGACCCGCCGCGCCGTTCCGCGATCCGCGGAGACTTCCCCGAACCCGGCACAGAGCGCCGCCAGGATCGTCGTCACCCGCGCCGGTCGCGAGCCTGCGCTGCCCGCCGCCTCGGCCACAGCAAGTTCGGCATGCCCGTCCAGCGCGCGATAGCGCGCTGGCGGATATGCCCTGGCCAGGGTTTCGGGGGCCCGGTCCATGACAGATCAGGTCTCAGATGGCTCGGTCACGGCCTCGTCCCGGACGAAACCTTCATGCTGCAGCGTGATGGTCTGGATACCCACGGTGTTCATGTTGTTGGCATCGAACTCGGGCAGCGCCTGGAACTCGGACACCCAGGCGCGACGCAGCTGGTAGCTGATCGCCGGTACGCCCTGCAGGTTCAGCACGTTGATCACCACGTCGCGGCGGTAGTTCACGAGGCTCATCCCCGCGTCCCCGTCGCGAACGTTGTTCACGGCATTGGCCCACTCCTCGAAGATGGGATCGTGGGTCAGGCCCTGTTCCAACGCGACTGCCTCGAAGCTCGACCCTCCCGGCATCACTCTCTGGTAGGAGGGATCTCCTGCGGAGCGCCACTTGACGGCCTCGGTGGTACGTTTCAGCGCGCCCATCTTGGTCAGACCGGCGACGGTCTGGCCGTTGATGACGATCTGGAACTTGAAGGTGCGATACGGATCGTAGCGATGCGCGTTCGCGGGGAAGGTTGGGGCAGGCATCGGGACCTCCTGCTATCTGGTTGCGGCGGGTCAGGCCTCAGCGAGTCTGACCAACGATCTGCTTGATCTGGACGACAACAAACTCGGCGGGCTTCAGAGGTGCGAAGCCCACCACCACACGCACGACGCCCGCGTCGATATCGGCCTGTGTCATCGTCGATCCCAGCCCGCACTTCACGTAGTAGGCGTCAGAGGCTTTCTCGCCCTGGAAGGCGCCCGCACGATGCAGCGTATCCATGAACGCACCGACATTGGCTCTCAGGCTCGACCAGAGCTTGTGGTCGTTGGGTTCGAAGACCACTGCCTGCAGCGCACCATAGAGGCTCTCGCCGATCATGTTCTGCGTGCGACGGACAGGGACGTAGCGGTATTCGGGCTTGGTCTTGGTCGCTCGCGTACGGGCTCCCCAGACCACCGTCGGCCCGATGATCGCCCGGAAGCAATTGACCCCGAACTCGTTGAGGTTGTCCTGCAGGTCTGCACCGATATCGATGGTCGGGCCCACGGCGCTGCGTAGCGTCGCCTCGAGCCCCGCTGGGGCCTTCCACACGCCCCGGCGGGCATCGGTCCGCGCCCAGACACCGGCGGCGAAGGGCCCCGGCGGAATGCGGAATGTCTTGGGCAGGTTGGCCGCGGTATCGGGGTCGTAATAGGGGTTCGCCACCTCCATCCACGGGTAGTAGAGCACCGAGTAGGGCGACGTCGGCGCGCCCAGATCCTTGACGTCGGTGGGGCTCTGCAGGCGCGCGGCCCCCACCGGGTCGGGGGGATCGATCAGGACCATGCGGTTCTGCATGAACTCCGCATGGGTGATGGCGGCCTCGAGAGCACCGTTGTCGCCGCCGGCGGTCCAGACCTTGCCGGGCAGCATGAGGATGGAGATGTCGCGGTAGTCGCGCAGATGGATCAGCGCGTTGGTGTAATCGGCATTGGCCGGCCCGCCATGATCGACTCCGCCCGCGAAACTGATGTCCAGCGGCGTCGCAGGGTGGCCGGCCCAGGGCGACGGGTACGGCACCGCCGATCCGGTATCGAAGGCCAGCGACGCCTCCGCCGAGCCGCCCGACACCGTGACGGTATTCACGGTCCCGGCGGTCGCGCTCTGCCCGGGCAGAAGCAGAATCGTGTTGTCGCGCGTCACGGCGGCGACGAAATTGGCACGGGCACTCACAGTCGCGGTGCCGCGAGCCTGCGTCTGGATGACGGCGGCGAGATCGGCCAGCGTCGCCGCGCCGCCCGGGAAGGTCACGACGACCGGCTGGCCGCTCACCGTATCGCCGGTAAAGCTCAGCTCGATCGTGTCGCCGTTGGAGATCGTCGTGGGGTCGAGCCCCGACAGTTCGCCGCTCTCGAACCCCTCGATGGCGCCTCCACCGGCAGAGGCCACGGTTTCATGCCTTGCGGAGACCAGCATGCTGGCCTGGTCGATGGTCGCGGCGAGGAACTGCCCGCTGGCCGGGTCCAGCGTCATGTCGGTATGCGTTTCCAGCACCGGGTCGAGTTTGCCCTGCCCGTCCGGCACGCCAATCTCGACATCATAGGTCGCCAGAAGCGGGTTGGTATCCTCCACTGCGCGCCTGATCCTGAGCGCCATGGAATCGGCCCAGACACCCTCGGAACGGGCGGTGAAATAGAACCCCATCCCCGCATTGACCGGGTCGGTGAAGGCGGCGCTGGAGGCCTCGCCATTGCCGTCACCGACCGGCACGATATAGGCCCTGGTCCCGCCATTGGCGAAGAAGGACTGTACCGCGAAACCGAAACTGTCCGGGGTGCTGCCCATGTTGCGCAAGCCTCCCGCCGCACCGTCCAACTCGCCGAAATGACTGGCGAACTGCGCCTGGCTGGTGATGAAGACCGGCTTGCCGTCTTCCTTGTCGTCGGTCACCAGGGCCCCGCGATTCACTCGACCGATGAAGGCCGCAACGGAGGTCGAGGCCGCCTCGATGGCCAGCAGGCCTGATGGCACATGTTCGATATAGACGCCCGGATGCATGTAGTTGGACATGCCGGTTTCTCCTCGGCTTTTGCTGGCCGGGACCCCCGCTCGCGAATCGGCAGGACCGAGGTTTCTGCACCCAGTTTGGGCGCAGTCGCTCAGCCGGGGATCATGGCCGGATGCGCCACGACTCGCGCGCAGGTTGCACAGCGCTCTGCCGGGCCTCCCGGCGCGTCACCATTCCGTTACCCGTCGATCCAGCGCACCGAACAGGAAACCATCGACAGAGGTGAAATCGGACATCGGCCCACCTCCAGCAACAGACAATACGTTGCGCAGAAGGTCGGTAACGCTGCCCGTGACGAACCGTTTCAGAAGTGTAGGTGGTTTAACCGCCGCCGCCATTCATACAAGTCTCTTACCTGGTGTCATGTCCCGCAAACTAAGCAGTAGAGTTACCCCTCCTCAGTCACCGGGCTGAGGTATAAAAGCAGATACCGAGCAGTTTCTCTCGTAACATCAAGATGTTCTTGCCAGAACACGATTCAAGAGGACTAGTGCCATGGGTGAAAACCTATCACGGATAAATCCGCGTTGAGTTTGATGGCCAGTGCACCCTCGGATCGCGTCCGCCACGGCGTGGCCAGCCAACTCCATACCGGGGTGTTGCAACGAGCCAAGGACTGGATCGATCTCGGCGACACCAACATGCTTCGCCGCGATTCACCCTGGCAACTTGGTTGCAAGGGTCGCAGGTTGGAATCCTGTCGCTCCAAACAGAAACATGATGAGAAAAAGTCATGTACAGGTCATGCGGGTGGGTTTTTTCGATTCCTGTCATCAAGCTGACCCCTGGAGATCATCTGACTGACATCTCCCGACGCTAGCCTCCGATCGAGGTACCCGGCCGGGAGAGACACGACATGTCCGAGCACAGGAGACGGCCACTCGGCCGCGATGAAATCGAGTTTCTGGTGCAGTTGGCCAACGGAAACGCCCTGGCCCGCCAACGGCGCCGTGACAGGGAAGCCCGCCGTCCACGACCGCGTCATCAGCAGGACGAATAGCACCAGCGCCGCCACCCTGACCTAGGCTGTGCCATGAAGGCCATCGTCGGGGAGGCACCAATGAAAGAGCTCTACCTGCTGCGTCACGCCAAGGCATCGCGCGCCAGCGGCAGCATGGCGGACTGTCACCGGCCCCTCAGCCGACGCGGACGACGCCAGGCGGCGGCCATGGCCGGGCCCCTGCAGCGCCTCGGCGCTCTGGATGGCGAGATCCATGTCAGCACATCGACCCGCACCCGCCAGACCCTGCTGGGCATCGCTGAGCAGTTGCCTGCGTTATCCCCCGACAGTTGCGCCCGATACACAGAGGCGCTTCACACCTTCGACTGGAAGGCGCTTCGGACATGGTTGATGGCCCTACCACCCGATTGCGACAGGGTCATGCTGATCGGCCACAACCCGGCCCTGACCAAGCTCGCCCGTTGGCTGTGCAGGCAGGCGGCCGCCGAGCTGCCCACCGGGGGGCTGCTCAGCCTCACCCTGCCCGTGGAGAGCTGGCAGGACCTCCGCAAGCACCGGGGCGAACGGGTCTCCCGGCTGACGCCAGGCGAGGCAAGCCATGCGCTGTTCAGGAAGCAGGCCCCCCGGGCACCCGACCTCGACCGAGCACGTCCCGACAAGCGCATCATCGGCCTGCTGACCCATCAATACCGCATGGTGAGGGCCCTGGAGCCCGGCGTGATCGCCGGCATCGACCCGGAATTCCTGCACCAGTATCGCGTCAACCTGCGGCGCAGCCGTGCCATCGCAGAGTCGGTGAGGGCCATCACCCGGGTGCCCGGCCTCGGCAAGCTCCTCAAGCGCCTGAAGCATCGCGCACGGGCCACCAGCGACCTGCGGGACCTGGATGTGTTTCTCGAGACCCTGGACCGGCAGCCCGCTTCGCTATCGGAGCAGGCCCGCAAGAGGCTGCAGGACTGGCTGGCGCATCAGCGCCGGGAGCATCACGCGGCCCTCTGCCACGCCATGGCACAGCCGGGCTATGCCCGCGACATGGCGAGATGGCGGCAGTTCCTTTCGGACAAGCGGTTTCACCAGGCGCTCGGGGCGGTAACGCCGGAACAGGTCGAGGCGGTGCTGGCCGAGCGGACCCTGCAGCATGACGCTGACCTGGCGGCCCTTGCCGACGACTCCCCCGACACGTCGCTCCATGAACTGCGCAAGACCGTCAAGCGCATTCGCTACCTGGCGGAGCTGGATCCACGGCGACACCGCGACCTCCTCGCCGGCCTGAAGCGGCGCCAGACGCTGCTCGGTGAGTTTCAGGATCTCTGCACCCAGCAGGCCTGGGTCCGGGCATGCATCGCGTCGATGCCCGATACACCCCCTCCAGAAGGCGTTAAGAAAGAGTGCCTCGACTGGCTCGACTGCCTCGAGGTGCGCAAGGCCGAGCTCCACCGGGCCGTCATGGCGCTCGACCCGCTGCAAGAAGCCCCTCCATTACCATGAGGCAGCCTGCCCGGCGATCGGCGGATATCACCCGCCAATCAACGCCAGGAGCGAGCCCGGCTGTCGCCGAGACAGGCATAAAGAGGCCCGCCCGGAAAGCCTCCGCGGCGGGCCTGTCACCTGGGAAGCCCCTGCTGGCGTCGCCCAGCGGTGCCGATGGCTCAGTAACGCCCGAGCAGCGATTCCAGCTTGAAGGTACTGGAGGAGAGCTCGCCGTGGCTCATTACCGGAGCCTGGGGCGCCTCGGCTGAGGGCCAGGCCGCCATCGCGTCATCATAGGCCGCCTTCAGTTCCTCGAGGGTTGTCTCGTCGCTGGCCCTGAAGAGCTCAGCCTGCTGTTCGAGCAGCGCCCTGGCGGTCAGCATGAAGCCGCGTCCATCCTGATACTCCGGGACGTTGACGAACTGGCCGTTGTCCACGGCCTCCTCGTACTCGTGCTTCGCCTGGCGCAGCAGGACCAGCTGGACACGACTCTGGAACGCGACATCGTCACGCAGCTCGGCGTCGACATCCTGCATGGCGACATCGATGGCCTGGAGGGCTGCCTGATAGGCGTCGGCATGCTCACGCCAATCCCCGCCCTCTCTAGCCTGATCGACCAGAGCCCGGAGCCTGTCCTCGAACGACCTAACGCCGCGGGTCTCGAAGGCCGACTCCAGCGGCTCGTAGTGCTCCTCGAGGGGGTGGCCGAAATGCGGCTGGGAGGCGGTCTGCGCCCCTTCCTGATAGAGCTCGCGGGCGATGGCCAGGTGCCCCTTCATCATGGCCAGGTTGGTGTAGTAGATACCGGGGTTGCTGGCGTCGATGCCGTGCCCCGCTTCACCGCCTTCACCACCTTCACCACCTTCACCACCTTCACCACTTTCACCACCTTCGCCGCCAGCGGAGGCATTCAGGTAGGCAAACACTGAGAAGGGGTCCGCCGCGGCGCGGCCTTCTCCACCCTCACCGCCTTCGCCACCTTCCTGGTGACCGGCTTCACCGCCTTCGCCACCTTTCTGGTGGCCGCCTTCACCGCCCTCGCCACCTTCCTGATGGCCGGCTTCACCGCCTTCGCCACCCTGTTCGGCATGGGCGAGCATCAGGCTATCAGGCCCTTGGGTGAGGTCGTCCGAGACCAGGGGATCGGCCCAACTGGCCGCGCTGGAGCCCAGCAGAACAGAGGCGCCGACGCCGACCCAAAGCTTGGTGCGGGTGCTGTTAGACATGCAAACTTCCTTATTGAACGCGATTGACAATAGCCTCGGCCGTGCTGGCCTGAGGATCGACGACCCATTATTGTCGTGTGCAGAAGGTTAATGCAAATGGTTCACAGGTGCTTATAATTGGCAATCTCCTTCTCAACTGGAGCGCCTATTGTGATTCTCTGCATCGATCAGGTCATCCCGGCGAAGCTGCTGTCACGGGTTCAGTCGGCCCTGGCCGACGCCGCCTATCGGGATGGGCGGGAAACTGCCGGTTGGCATGCCCGCACCGTCAAGCAGAACGAGCAGGCCGATGGCCGCCAACCCGAGGTGATCGCCCTGCGTGAGGAGCTGGCATCGGCGCTACAGCGCCACCCACTGTTCCAGATGGCCGCTCGCCCCCGACACATGAAACCGCTGATGTTCAGCCGCTATAAGGAAGGCATGAGCTACGGCAATCATGTCGACGATGCGATCATGGCCACGCCCCAGGGCGCCATGCGCACCGACCTCTCCTTCACCCTCTTCCTGAACGACCCGGCCAGCTACGAGGGCGGGGAGCTGCTGATCGACTCGACCGCAGGGGAGCAGACCTACAAGTTGCCCGCCGGCGCCCTGATCCTCTATCCCTCATCGACCCTGCACCGTGTCGAGCCTGTCACCCAGGGCGAACGGCTGGCCGCAGTAGGCTGGGCACAGAGCCAGGTGCGAGAACCACAGCAGCGGGAGATCCTCTTCGATCTGGATACCACGCGTCGCCAGGAATTCGAGGCCAACGGCAAGACCCACACCTTTGACATGCTGTCGAAGAGCCTCGCCAACCTGCTACGCATGTGGGCGGAAGTGTAGGTCACAGCCAGGTTCAAGCCCGCCGCGCCTCCCGCGGCGATTGGCCATAGCGGGCCTTGAAGGCCCGGGCGAAGGTGGAGCCTGACGTGAAGCCGCAGGCCAGCCCCACCGAGAGGACATCGCCGTCCGTCTCGGCAAGCAGGTGCCGGGCTCGCTCCAGTCGCAGGTTCAGGTACCACGCCCGGGGGGACGTGCCGAGATGCTGTTCGAAGAGGCGCTGCAGCTGGCGCAGGGAGACCCCGCTGCGGCTGGCCACCGCCTCCAGCGAGAGGGGCACCTGCTGGTGGCGCTCCATCAGGGAGACGGCCTCCACCAGGCGGCGGTTATGGATCCCCAGGCGCCTGGCCAGCGACATGCGCTGCTGGTCACTGCGGGTGCGGATCCGCTCGTGGATCAGCTGCTCCGAGACATCGACCGCCAGACGCGAGCCGTGACGACGGGCGATCACCTCCAGGGCCATGTCCATCGCCGCCGTGCCCCCGGCACAGGAGAAACGTCGCCGCCCCAGTTCGAAGAGCTCGTCGGAGGTCTCGATACCCGGAAACCGCTCCTGGAAGGCCGGCAGGCTTTCCCAGTGCAGGGTGACGCGCTCGCCCTCCAGCAGGCCCGCCTCCGCCAGCAGGAAGCCGCCGGTGTCGAGCCCGCCAAGCACGCAGCCGCCCTGGTCCAGGCGATGCAGCCAGGCCATCAGGGGACGGCTCAGGCTGTCCTCGGGACCGAAGCCGCTGCAGACTGCCAGGGAGGGCAGCTGGTGCACCTCCCCGATGGCACGGTCGGCAAGCAGCGTCATGCCGTTGGAGGCCGTGACCGGCTCGCCGTCCTCGCTGATCAGCGTCCACTCGAACAGCGCACGCCCCGTGATCCGGTTGGCGATCCTCAGCGGCTCCACTGCTGAGAAGAACGCCATCATCGAGAAGCGCGGCAGCAGCAGGAACCCCACGGCTTCGGGCAGCAGGCCCTGATAGTCCAGGCGCAAGGCGCATCTCCTCCATCCCGCGGCCGACCGGTTCGCCCCCGGCATCGGGCCGGCGCGCGACGGCCGCATCCAGGTTCATCGCCGTGAGGATACCCGCTGTCATCGGGCGGATCACCACCCTCGGCACGGTGCAATGGAATACGCCCGCCGGCCGCGGCTAGAATGAATACCAGGCTTGTCCATCCGAGGTGTCCCCGTGTCCAGAAACGAGAGAACCATCCTGGCCTTCGACCCGGCCGGCAACGAGTACTTCATCGACATGTTCGTCAGCGTCCGGGATCTCAGCGACCTGCAGCACGCCGGCGCGACCCGCAGCGGCCTCCCTAGCTTCCGGACCCGGGAGGGCCACTCGGTGACTCACCTCGGCGGGGGCGAATTCGCCGTGATGGTGCCCGGCGAGGAGGAGGCGATCACCGTCAGGACGGAGGATCCCGAGTTCGTGTAGCCGCGCCCATGCCCTCGAAGCTGGCAGGTGTTCCCGGCGAGATCGCCATGACATGACCGGGGTCATGCGCCGCGCCGAAACCGCCTCGCCGCCCGACGCGAACGCTATAATTCAGCAGGCGCCATCCCGCCACGTCCACCGTACAGGAGGGACGACGATGAATCGGTCGACGCACCATGTAGTGCCGAATGCCAAGGGGGGCTGGAGCGTACAGCGGAGCGGTTCCGAGCGAGCTTCCCGGCACTTTGCCACCAAGAAGGCAGCCGAGGCCTACGGCCGGAAGGTCAGCTTCAACCAGAAGACCACCCTCGTGATCCATCGCGAGGACGGCACACCCCCGCCCTCCAGCGACCAGGGCTAGCCCCGCCCCCCGACGACACGGGCACGGGACAGGCGTCCTCGTCGCCTCAACCATCACATGCTCTCGCCTCGCTGGTGTAGACTTCCCTGCACCATGAATCACTGATCTACCCGGCGGGAGACGGCCATGAAATACCTCGGTGCCCACGTCAGCGCGGCAGGCGGTGTCGACCAGGCAGTGCAGCGTGCCGTGGAGATCGGTGCCGACGCCTTCGCACTGTTCACCAAGAACCAGCGCCAGTGGCAGGCCAAGCCGCTCTCCGACGCGGTCATCGAGGCCTTCCGCTCTGCCTGTCAGGAACACGGCTTCGGTCCCGGACAGATTCTTCCCCACGACAGCTACCTGATCAACCTGGGCCACCCCGAGGCGGAGGGTCTCGCCAAGTCCCGTGCCGCCTTCCTCGACGAGTTCCAGCGCTGCGAGCAGTTGGGCATCGACCGCCTCAACTTCCATCCCGGCAGCCACCTGAAGAAGATCAGCGAATCGGAGTGCCTCTCGCGCATCGCCGAGTCGATCAACGAGGCGCTCGCCGAGACCCGCGGCGTCACAGCCGTGATCGAGAACACCGCGGGCCAGGGGAGCAACCTGGGCTGGCGCTTCGAGCACCTCGCCGAGATCATCGAACAGGTGGAGGACACGTCACGCGTCGGGGTGTGCCTCGACACCTGCCACGCCTTCGCGGCCGGCTACGACCTGCGCACCCCCGAGGCCACCACCGCCACCCTGGACGAGTTCGACCGGGTAGTGGGCGTCAGCTACCTGCGCGGCATGCACCTCAACGACGCCAAGAGCGAACTCGGCAGCCGGGTGGACCGCCACCACAGCCTGGGCCAGGGCAACATCGGGCTCAACGCCTTCACCACCCTGATGCGCGACCCGCGACTCGACGGGATCCCCCTGATCCTGGAGACCATCGACCCGACGATCTGGGCCGACGAGATCGCCTGGCTGCGTGCGCAGCAGGCCGCCTGACCCAGATTTCCCTTTCGGCAAGGAGCCACCGCATGATCCGCATCCGCCCCTACCAGCCCGACGACTGGCCAGCCCTGTGGGCCATTCTCGTACCGGTCTTCCGTGCCGGCGAGACCTATGCGGTACCCCGCGACATCAGCGAGCAGGACGCCCATCGGATGTGGATCGAGCTGCCCCGCGCCGTGCGCGTGGCCGTCGATGATGAGGGACAGGTCACCGGCACCTACACCCTCAAGGCCAACCAGCCCGGTCCCGGCGACCATGTCTGCAACTGCGGCTACCTGGTCGCCGACCACGCCCGCGGCCAGGGCATCGCCGGCGAGATGTGCGCGCACTCCCTGGCCCTGGCCCGGGAACTGGGCTTTCTCGCCATGCAGTACAACCTGGTGGTCGCCAGCAACGCGGTGGCCATCCGGCTGTGGCAGGAGCACGGCTTCGCGATCGTCGGCACCCTCCCCCGGGCCTTCCGTCACCCGGCGCTCGGCCTGACGGACGCCCATGTGATGTACCGGCTGCTGTGAGGCGCGCGGGCACGGTTTGACCGCCGGCACCGGCCTCGGGCATGCTCACCAAGTGACTGACACACCAAAGGAAAAACGACAATGAAAGGATATGCACGCAGCACGCTGGCCCTCGCCGTCTCGCTGGCCATGGCCGCCGGTGCCAACGCTTCCGAGTTCGCCGACATGGACCCGGTCACCCTGCGCCTGGCCCATGTGGTCAACGAGCAGGATGGCTTCCATATCGCCGCCATGAAGTTCGAGGAGCTGGTCGAGGAGCGCACCGAGGGCAAGGTGGACATCGAGCTCTACCCCAACGCCAGCCTCGGCGACGAACGCACCCTGCTCGAGGGCATGCAGATCGGCACCGTGGACATGGGGGTGATCACCAACGGGCCCGTTGCCAACTTCGTCGAGGAGATGGCGGTATTCGAGCTGCCCTTCCTCTTCCCGAGCCCCGAGGCCGCCTACGAGGTGCTCGACGGCGAGATCGGCCAGGAGCTGCTGGACCGACTCTCGGAGGTCAACCTCAAGGGCCTGGCCTACGCCGAACGCGGCTTCCGCAACCTTACCAACAGCGAGCGCGCGGTTCAGAGCCCGGCGGATATCGACGGCCTGCGCATCCGCGTGATGGAGAACCCCGTCTACGTGGACACCTTCCGGGAGCTCGGCGCCAACGCCGTGCCCATGGCCTGGACCGAGGCGCTCACCGCCATGCAGCAGGGCACCATCGACGGCCAGGAGAACCCGGTCAACGTCATCCACTCCTTCAAGCTCTACGAGACCCAGGAGCACATGACGCTGTCGCGCCACACCTATGCCCCGGCGATCTTCGTGATGGGCATGCCGGTGTGGAACAAGCTGCCGGAGGCCGCCCAGTCGGTGCTGGAGCAGGCGGCACAGGAGGCCGCCGAGCACGAGCGCCGGATGAACGCCGAGATGCAGGCCGAGCAGCTCGCCGAACTGCGCGATGCGGGCATGCAGATCGTCGAGGAGCCCGACATCGCCGCCTTCCAGGAGGCCGTGGCCCCTGTCTACGAGAAGTACGGCGAGCAGTTCGGAGACTACCTGCCGCGCATCCAGGAGGCCCTGAAGTAAGTGCCTCCCCTCGCCCATTCCCTGCTGCGACCGCTGCGGTGGAGTGAGCGCGCCCTCGACGCCGTCATCGCGCCCGTGGTGGTCACGGCGATGGCGGCGTTGATCGGTGTGATCACCCTGCAGGTGGTCTCGCGGGTCTTCTTCACCGCGGTGGGCTGGACCGAGGAGGTGGCCCGCTTCCTGCTGGTGTGGATCACCTTCCTCGCCGCCACCCTGGCCTTTCGCCGTGGGCGGCATATCGCCGTGTCCTTCGTGGTGGACGCCCTGCCCGGCCTCCCCCGGCGCCTCGCGCGCATCGCCGCCCTGCTGGTGGCGCTGGGCTTCCTGCTCGCCCTGATCGCCATCGGCTGGGAGTACATGCAGGTGCAGAGCTTCCAGAAGTCCGCCTCGCTGCGCCTCTCCATGACCTGGGTCTATGCGGTCATGCCGCTGGCCGCGGCGATCATGGCCTGGTACGCCCTGGTGGACGTCATCGGCCTGGCCGTCGGCGAGGAGCGCGAGCCCGAGGAGGAGGCCCCATGACCGCCCTGCTCTTCGTGCTGTTCCTGGTCTTCATGCTGCTCGGCGTGCCCATCGCGCTGGCCATCGGCGCCAGCACCCTGGTGGCGCTCCATGCCCAGGGCGTGCCGCTGATGGTAGTGCCCCAGCAGATGTTCCAGGGCATCAACTCCTTCGCCCTGGTGGCGGTGCCCATGTTCATCCTCGCCGGCGACCTGATGGCCCAGGGCAAGGTGAGCGAGAAGCTGGTGGCCTTCGCCGACTCGCTGTTCGGCTTCCTCAAGGGCGGCCTCTCCCTCGTCTCGGTGGGCGCCGGCATGTTCTTCGCCGCCATCTCCGGCTCCGGGGCCGCCACCACCGCGGCGGTGGGCTCGAGCCTGGTGCCGGAGCTGCGCAAGAAGGGCTACGAGCCCGCCTCGGCGGCGAGCCTGATCGCTGCCAGCGGCACCATCGGGGTGGTGATTCCGCCCTCGGTGCCGATGATCATCTATGCGGTGATCGCCCAGCAGTCGGTCTCCCAGCTTTTCCTCAGCGGCATCCTGCCGGGCATCGCCATGGGCCTGGGGCTTGCCGCCATCGCCATCGTCCAGGCCTATCGTCGCAACTACCCCCGCGGCACGGCCTTCTCCCCGGCCACCATCTGGCATACCTTCCGAAGCGCCAGCTGGGGCCTCATGACGCCGGTGATCATCCTCGGCGGCATCTTCTCCGGCGTGTTCACGCCCAGCGAGGCGGCCGTGGTAGCGGTCAACTACGCCCTGCTGGTGTCGCTGTTCGTCTACCGCGACCTGGGGCTCGCCGACGTCTACCGCATCCTGATTCGCTCGGCCATCACCACCTCGGTGATCATGCTAGTGATCGCCACCTCGGCGGTGCTCAGCTGGACCCTCTCCAGCTGGCAGGTCCCCGGCGCCATCGCCCAGGCGGTGCTGTCGCTCTCCACCGATCCCTACGTGATCATGCTGCTGGTGGTGGCGGTGATCCTGCTCACCGGCGTCTTCATCGAGACGGCCAGCGCCCTGATCATCCTCACCCCGGTGCTGCTGCCGCTGGTCACCCAGCTGGGCATCGACCCCATCCACTTCGGGCTGATTATCGTGGTGGGGCTGGCCATCGGCATGATCACCCCGCCGGTGGCGATCAACCTCTATGTGGCCTCCTCGGTCACCCGGCTGCCGCTGGAGCGCATCACCCGGGCGATCATCCCCTACCTGCTGGGGCTGGTCGCCGTGCTGCTGCTGGTGGTCTATGTCCCGATCCTGCTGGGCCTCTCCGGCTAGGTCACCCAGGCAGCCCGTTCACCAAGCAACGAGGAGTCTTTGATGCATCGATCGATACCGTCTCTCGCCACCCTGCTCGCCATGTCCCTGCTGGCCGGCTGCACCACCTACACCTGGGAGGACGGTCGCCGGGAAACCGTGTGGGGCGTGCCCGCCGAGGACGAGACCAAGACCCGCGAGGAACGCCAGGCCGAGGGCGTCGAGTACCGCGAGCCCGGCGAGATACCGGAATGAGGGTCCCTTAATGCGGCACTAACCGCGGCCGGGCATGCTGGAGCTCACATTCCCGACAGGCGTGAGCAACCATGAACCTCCTCTCCCAGAGCATCGCCATCGGCCCGCTTGGCCTGAGCCTGGGCCAGCTGCTGATTGTCTTCGCCCTGGGTGTCGCCCTCATCACCGGCCTGCTGCTGGGCAGACGCCAGCGCCTGGGGATCGGCGACACCCTCTCGACGCTTTGCCTGGTTGCCTTGGTCGGCGCTCGACTGGTCTTCGTGGCACGCTACCACCAGGACTACGCGGGGCCGCTCGCGATGCTCGACATCCGCGACGGTGGCTTCGATCTCCTCGGCGGCATCGCCGCCGGGACGGCCTATGCGGCCTGGCGACTGTGGCGACAGCCCGCCCAGCGCAAGGCCCTGGGCGGCGCGTTGGCCGCCGGGATACTCACCTGGAGCGTCACCGCCGGCACCCTCGGCCTGTTGGCCGGACAGAGCCGCCCTGTGCCCGAGACCGAGCTCACCACCCTCGCCGGCGAGGCCATCCGCCTCCCCGATCTGCAGGCCGCCGAGGGCCAGCCCATGGTGGTGAACCTCTGGGCGACCTGGTGCCCGCCCTGCCGTCGCGAGATGCCGGTGTTCGCCGAGGCCCAGCGGCAGGAGGGGGACATCACCTTCGTGTTTCTCAACCAGGGCGAGGACCCCGCCCAGGTCCGTCGCTTCCTGGACCACGAGTCCCTCGCGCTCGACAACCTGCTGCTCGATGCCCAGCTGGCCTTCGGCGATCGCGTCGGTGCCAGGGCAATGCCCACCACCCTCTTCTACGATGCCGACGGCCGGCTGCTCGATACCCACTTCGGCGAGCTCTCCCGGGCAACGCTCAATCGAGAGCTGGAACGGCTGCGCTAAGCCGGTCACGCCAGAAACCCAAAAGCCGTCTCCCCCGATGCCCGAGGCCAGCCCGCTACCTGGCGGGGATAAGTGTTGACTGGCCCGACTGGCGGAACACCAGGCTGAGATTGTTGGACGGCATGGTCACTACCTTGTCGAGCTTCAGTCCATGACGCCCGGCCGCGGCCGTCACCTCCTCCAGGTCACGGATCCCCCAGCGCGGGTCGCGGGCACGCAGATCCGCATCGAAGGTCGCATTGCTGGGCGCCGTATGGCGTCCCTCCCGCCGGAACGGCCCGTAGAGGAAGAGCACGCCACCGGGCACCAGAGCATCGCCGGCGCCCGCCAGCAGCGCCTCGGTCGCCGCCCAGGGCGAGATATGCAGCAGGTTGATGGCCACCACCGCCTCGAAGGGCGTCGACGGCCAGTCGCCGGTCACGTCCAGCTCCACGGGCTCGAGCAGGTTCGCCAGCCCCGCGGCCTCGCGCCAGGCGGCGATGGAGGCCAGCGCCCGGGGACTGGGATCGCTGGGCTGCCAGCGCCAGCCAGGTGTGGCGCCGGCCAGGTAGACGGCATGCTCACCGCTGCCGCTGGCCACCTCAAGCACCCGCGCACGCTCGGGCAGCACCCGCTGCAGGATCTCGAGGATGGGCTGTCGATTGCGGGCCACGGCGGGGCTCTGCAGGCGTGGGTCGTTCATGGCGCTCCTCATGGCCTCGGCCTGGATCTGGGATCAGGCAGGCGGCTACTTCCTGCCCCTGGGCTTGCGGGACGGGCCGGCGGATTTCTGGCGGGGCCCCTTCGACGGCTTGGCGCCCGGCTTGCCGGGCTTGGAGGGCTTTCCGGGCTTGGAGGGCTTGGTGCCGCGGGACCTGCCGGGCACGGCCTTGCCGCCTGCCTGGCGCTTCGCGGCCTTGCCCGCAGCGGCCTTCCCGCCCTTGCCTCGAGGGCTCGCGCCGGGCTTTCCCGAGCCTGACTTGCCCGGGCCTGACTTGCCGCCGCCGTCCCTGGCGCCCTTGCCTGCCTGGCGCCGGGCCGACCGGCGGCCGGGCTGCTGGGCCTCGGAGGTGGAGTGCTCGGTCAGGGAGAGGATCGTCGCCACCTCGGCCTGCGTCAGGTCGCGCCACTCCCCCGGTGCGAGCCCGGCGAGGGACACGTTCATGATGCGGATCCGCTCGAGCTTCACCACCTCGAAGCCGAACACCTCGCACATCCGGCGGATCTGGCGGTTGAGCCCCTGCACCAGGGTGATGTTGAAGACGAACCGGGACTCCTTGATCACCCGGCACTGTTTGGTGACCTCGCCGAGGATCGGCACGCCAGCGCCCATTCCGGTGATGAAGTCGTCGGTGATGGGCCGGTTGACGGTGACCCGGTACTCCTTCTCGTGCTGGTTGCTGGCCCGGAGGATGCGGTTGACCAGGTCGCCGTTGTTGGTCAGGAAGATCAGCCCCTGGGAGTCCTTGTCCAGCCGGCCAATGGGAAAGATGCGCGCGCCGTGCCCGACGAAGTCGACGATATTGGCCTTCTCGCCCGGGTCGGTGGTGCTGACGATGCCCACCGGCTTGTTGAGGGCGATGAACACCAGGTCCTCCTCCTCCAGAGCCAGCGGCTCGACGACCTGGCCGTTGACCTTCACCACGCTGCCCGGGAAGACCTGGTCACCGGGGGTGGCGCGCCGGCCGTCGATCCGCACGTTGCCCTGCTCGATGTAGCGGTCGGCTTCCCGCCGCGAGCACATCCCGCTCTCGCTGATGTACTTGTTGATCCGTTTCGAGAGGGTCTGGGCCATGGGACACGTCCGGGACGAAGATAAGGGGGCCGAGGAGGCACGGCACGTTGCCGCGCAGTGTAAGGGGTGCACCGCCTCACGACCAGCAAGGCAGGGAACGGCTATCCCAGGCCGCAGCAGGCCTTGAACTTGCGGCCGCTGCCGCAGGGACATGGCTCGTTGCGGCCGGGCTTGAGCCGGGTGACAGCGGGATCGCCGTCCAGGTAGGTCCACCTGCCGGCCTCACGCCGGAAGCGCGAGCGCTCCTCCAGCGCGCCGAAGCGCCGCTCCTCGCGGAAGGTGGCGCGGAAATGCACCTGCCCCTCATCGCCCTCCTCGCCGCTCTCCAGGATCTCCAGCGCCACCCAGCGGGTCGAAGGATCCGGGGCGAGACTCGTCGGGCGGGTGTCGGGATGCCAGCTCGCCAGCAGGTAGTCGGTGAGGTCCAGGGCGAAGGCGCTGTAGCGCGAGCGCATCAGCGCCTCGGGGGTGGGGGCCGGCTCGCCGGCATGGTAGCGACCGCAACATCGGGCGAGGGGCAGGCCGCTGCCGCAGGGGCAGGCATCGGCGGTTGACGGCATGACGACTCCTGTACAGGTCGCGATAGAATGACAGCTCATGTCCAAGTTCGGATCATGCCCATGATACCCCTGAATGCCCCCGCCCTGCCCGATCGCCTGACCCTGGAGGCGCTGGCCAAATGCCTCGACCCGGATGAACCGCCCGCCGTGGAGGTACAGTCGCTGGACATGGGGGTCTACCTGGTGCGCCTGCACCACGCCGGCGGCGAGAGCCTGCTGGTGGACGAACATGGCGAGGGTCGGCGCTTCACCGGCACCCAGTGGATCAGCCGCGCCCTGGCGCCGCTGGGCCTGACCCATGGCACCCTGACCTGGGCCGACGTCACCGACGAGATGGTGGGCCTCCCGGAAACCCTTCCCGTCGAGCCGGCGGCACGCCTGGCCCACGGCACCCGCGTCGCCTTCATGACCCAGGGCTGACAGGCACTTGCCGGCCCTGCTTGTCCTAGATCACTGCACTGCAGCATGTTGTATGGTAGTTATCTATCCAGCAGCCTCCCGACAGTTGCCGGAGTAAGAAGATGACAGAGCCGAGACACAGCGAGCCCACCGCCTGGCATGCCCTGGGCGAGGATGCGTCCCTCGACCGGCTGGAGAGCACGCGGGAGGGGCTGGGCGGCGAGGAGGCCCGGCGCCGGCTGGCCGAGCACGGCCCCAACCAGCTGCAGCAGGCCGAGGCACGCCCCTGGTGGAAACGCCTGCTGGAGCAGTTCAACAACATCCTGATGCTGGTGCTGATCGTCGCCGCCCTCGCCAGCCTGGGACTGGGACACACCCTCGACGCGGGCGCGATCTTCGGCGTGGTGCTGATCATCGCCCTGATCGGCTTCTTCCAGGAGGGCAAGGCGGAGCAGGCCCTGGAGAGCATCCGCCAGATGCTCTCGCCCCAGGCCCAGGTACTGCGCGACGGCAGGCGCGAGACCATCCCTGCCGAGGAGCTGGTGCCGGGTGACATCGTGCTGGTGGAGAGCGGTGACCGGGTGCCGGCGGACCTGCGCCTGCTGGAAGCCCGGCGCTTTCGCACCGAGGAGGCCTCGCTGACCGGAGAGTCCACGCCGGTGGACAAGGCCACCGATGCGGTGGCGGAGGACGCTGACCTGGGCGATCGCGGCAGCATGGCCTATGCCAGCACCATCGTGGTCCAGGGCAACGCCCGGGGCCTGGTGGTGGAAACCGGTGCCAACACCCAGATCGGCCGTATCTCGGAGATGCTGCGCGGCGTGGAGCAGCTCAAGACCCCGCTGCTGCGCCAGATCGACCGTGCCGGCCAGGTGCTGGCGTTCTTCATCCTCGCCGCTGCGGTGCTCACCGGGGCCTTCGGCGCCCTGGTGCATGGCCAGCCGCTGGTCGAGATGTTCATGGCCGCGGTGGGACTGGCCGTGGCCGCCATCCCCGAGGGCCTGCCGGCCATCGTCACCATCGGCCTGGCGCTGGGCGTACAGGCCATGGCCCGGCGCAACGCCATCATCCGCCGGCTGCCCGCGGTGGAGACCCTGGGCTCCATCTCCACCATCTTCTCGGACAAGACCGGCACCCTGACCCGCAACGAGATGACCGCCCAGGAGATCTGGCTGCCACAAGGCGAGGTGCACATCGAGGGGATCGGCTTCGCGCCCGAGGGCAGCTTCCACCGCGTCAGCGACGGCGAGGCCGAGACGGAAGCGCTGGACCTCGAGGACGACCACGCCCTGCGCCACTTCCTCAAGGTGGGCGTGCTGTGCAACGACGCCGAACTGGCCGAGGAGGAGGGCCGCTGGCGGATCCACGGCGACCCCACCGAGGGTGCCCTGGTGGTGGCCGCGGCCAAGGCCGGGCTGTCCACGGAGAAGCTGCGCGGCGACCACGATCGCCACGATGCCATCCCCTTCGAGTCCGAGCGCAAGTACATGGCCACCCTTCACAAGGTGGACGGCGAACCGCTGCTGCTGGTCAAGGGCGCCCCGGACAGGCTGCTGGAGATGTGCCACCGGGTGCGCACCGAAGAGGGGGACCAGGCGCTGGATGTCGAGACGTGGGAGGCGCGCATCCATGACCTCTCCTCCCGGGGCCTGCGGGTGCTGGCCCTGGCCGAGCGATCGATCCACGACGTCCACGAGCTGACCGACGAGCACGCCGAGGAGGAGTTGGTGCTGCTGGGACTGGTGGGGCTGCTCGACCCGCCCCGCGACGAGGCCATCGCGGCGGTGAAGGACTGCCTGGCTGCCGGGATCCGCCCGGTGATGATCACCGGTGACCACGCCGTCACCGCCCTGGCCATCGCCAGGCAGCTGGGCTTCGCCCACACCGATCGCGCCCTGGCGGGACACGAGATCGAGGCAATGTCGGACGCCGAACTCGAGGCGATCATTCTCGAGGTGGACGTCTTCGCCCGCGCGGCGCCGGAGCACAAGCTGCGTCTGGTCCAGGCCATGCAGGCCCGAGGCGGCATCTGCGCGATGACCGGCGACGGGGTCAATGATGGCCCGGCGCTGAAGCGCGCCGACGTCGGCGTGGCCATGGGCCATCCAGGGTACCGAAGCCGCCAAGGAGGCTGCCGAGATGGTGCTGGCCGACGACAACTTCGCCACCATCGTCGGCGCCATCCGCGAGGGCCGCAAGGTCTACGACAACATCCGCAAGACCATCACCTTCCTGCTGCCCACCAACGGCGGCCAGGGCCTGGCGATCATGCTCGCGGTGCTGGCCGGCTCCACCCTGCCGGTGACGCCTCTGCAGGCGCTGTGGGTCAACATGGTGGTAGCGGTCACCCTGGGCCTGGCGCTGGCCTTCGAGGAAGCCGAGCCGGACATCATGACCCGCCAGCCCCGCGACCCTGACGCCTCCCTGCTGGACCTCTTCCTGCTGTGGCGGGTGGTGTTCGTCTCCATGCTGCTGCTGGTGGGCGTGTTCGGCATGTTCAGTTGGCTGCAGGCCCAGGGCGGCAGCATTGAGCTGGCCCGCACCGGCGCGGTCAATATGCTGGTGATGGGCAGCGCGGCCTACCTGATCAACAGCCGCTTCCTGCTGCGCAGCACTCTCTCCATGGCCGGCCTCTTCGGCAGCCGTCCGGTCTGGGCCTCCATCGGGATCATCGTGATGCTGCAACTGGGCTGGACCTACCTGCCGGTCATGCAGCTGATCTTCGGCAGCGAGGGGCTGGGCCTCGGTCACTGGGGGGTGATCCTGGCCGGCAGCCTGGCGATCTACCTGATCGTCGAGGTCGAGAAAGGCGTGCTGCGCGCCCGCGGCGTTCGCGGCCAGCCGGCCGCCAGCCCCGGCGGTCACGATCGCACGGGGGTCGAGTCATCGTGAGGGGGAGCGCCGCTTGGTGCGGGCGGTGGCCTCGGCGGCCTTGATGCTGCGGGGTCCTCGGGCCCAGACAAGCCAGGATCAGCCACGCCGTTTGGTGCGGGCGGTGGCCTCGGCGGTGGTGGGATCCTCGGGCCAGGGGTGCTTGGGGTAGCGGCCACGCATCTCCTTGCGCACCTCCGGGTAGCCATTGGCCCAGAAGCTCGCCAGGTCGGCGGTGACCTGCAGCGGGCGACGCGCCGGCGAGAGCAGGTGCAGCAGCACCGCCTCGCGGCCCTCGGCCACCCGCGGCGAGGCCTGCCAGCCGAAGCACTCCTGCAGCTTCACCGCCAGCACCGGCGGCTTGTCCGCCAGGCACGGCGTATAGTCGACCCGATGGCTGGCGCCGCTGGGCACCGCCAGGCGGCGCGGCGCCAGCACATCGAGCCGCGAGCGCAGCGCCCAGTCGAGGCCGTCCAGCAGCAGGCGCGCCAGCGGCAGGCGCTCCACGGCCTCGAGCCGTGTCATTCCCTCCAGATGCGGGCCCAGCCACGCCTCGAGCGTTTCCAGCAGGGCCGCCTCGGACCAGTCGGGCCACGCCTCACCCAGGACGCGGCGCAGCAGCGCCACCCTGCCCTGCAGCTGTCTCAGTTCCTCATCCTGCGGTAGCCCTCGGCGACGCAGTGCCTCGAGCAGCGCGCGGCGCACCGCCTCCGGCGGCAGCCTGGCCAGCGGCTTCCTCTCCAGCACCACCGCCCCCAGGCCACGCACCTGCTCGCCCACCAGGCGCCCCTGGTCGTCGGACCACTCGAGGCTAGGGCGCCACTCGCCGCACTCCGGATAGAGCGCTTCGAGCCGCGCTCGAGAAAGCGCCACGGCGCGGAAGATTCGTGCCCCGCTGGCCTGGCCGTCCAGCTCGGCGGCCACAAGCAGCTCGGCATGGGCCAGGGGGTGGCCCTCGGGAAGGGTCGCCAGCCCCCCGCCGGCCAGACGAAAACGTCCCGGCTCGAGCCGCTGCGCCACCCGCTCGGGATAGGCCAGCGCCAGCAGCTCGCCCAGTGGTGCCAGGCGGGTCACCCGGAGTGACACGCCGGCGACTCGCGCCAGGCGTTCGGCGTCGCGCTGCCACTGGCGATGCTCCCTGGGCGTCTTGAGCCGCGCCTGAAGGGCCTGCTCGAGGTCGCGCTCCCCGTCCAGGCCGCGCCCCTCGAGCAGCGCCACCAGGGCACAGGCCAGGGGGCGGGCCTCGAACTCGTCGGAGCGCTCCAGCATCACCGCCAGGCGCGGGTGGGTCGGCCAGCGCACGCAGGCGCGCCCCAGCGGGGTCAGGAGATACGCCTCGTCCAGCACGCCCAGCCGGGCCAGCAGGTCGCGTCCGGCGGCCAGTGCCGCGGCGGGCGGTGGCGTGACCCAGGCCAGCCGGTGCGGATCAGTGATGCCCCAGCGCGCCAGCTCGAAGGCCAGCGGGGCCAGGTCTGCCTGCAGGATCTCGGGCTCGCCATGGGGCACCAGCGGCTGCTCCTCGGCCCATAGCCGCAGGCAAAGGCCCGGGCCCTGGCGGCCGGCGCGGCCACGGCGCTGGTCGGCGCTGGCCCGGTTGACGCGGCGCGTCTCCAGCCGGGTGAGCCCGCTGCGCGGCTGGAAGACCGGCACGCGCTCCTGGCCGGCATCCACCACCAGGCGCACGCCGTCCACCGTGACGCTCGACTCGGCGATCGCCGTGGCCAGCACCACCCGCCGTCGCCCGTCGGGGTCGGGTCGCAGGGCGCGCCGCTGGGCCTCGAGGGGCAGGCGGCCGTGGAGTTCCAGGACGGCCAGGGCCGGAGCCCGCCCGGCGAGTTCCCGGGCCAACCGGCGGATCTCCGCCACCCCGGGCAGGATCACCAGGGCATCGCCTGCCTGCTGTTCAAGGCTCTCCAGCAGCGCCCGGGCCTGCTGGGCCGCCGCGTCTTCGCGACCGCTCAGCGACCGGTAGCGGGTCTCGACGGCAAAGCTCCGTCCCGGACAGTCGACCACCGGGGTGGCCTCGCCGAGCACGCCCAGCAGGGCCTCGACGTCGAGGGTCGCCGACATCACCACCAGGCGCAGCTCCTCGCGCAGCCCCTGCTGGGCATCGAGGGTCAGTGCCAGGCCCAGGTCCGCCTCCAGGCTGCGCTCGTGGAACTCGTCGAAGATCACCCCGGCCACGCCCTCGAGCATCGGGTCCTCCTGGAGCATGCGGGTCAGCACTCCCTGGGTGACCACCTCCAGGCGAGTCGAGGGTCCCACCCGGCTCTCCCCGCGCATCCGGTAGCCGACGGTCTCCCCCACGCGCTCGCCGAGCTGTTCGGCCATGAAGCCGGCGGCCAGGCGCGCCGCCACCCGCCGCGGTTCCAGCAGCAGCAGCCTGCCGCCCTGGCGGCACCAGGAGGCCTCGAGCAGCGCCAGCGGCACCCGGGTGGTCTTGCCCGCCCCGGGCTCGGCCACCAGCAGGGCGCGCGGGTGCCTCTCGAGGGCATCGAGGATGGCGTCGAGGCGGGAATCGATGGGCAACGTCATGGGCGGCTCAGCGGGCAGGGTCGGCATCCCGTGAGCGCACGCCGCACCCCTTGAGGATCACCCGGGTGAGGAAGGTGGTGATCTCCTCGACGTCGGCATCGCTGAGGGCGTCCCGGCCGGTGATGCCCAGCACCTGGGTCTCGAAGTCGGCGTAGTGCTGGGTGGCCGACCAGATCAGGAAGATCAGCCATACCGGGTCGACGGGATCCATCAGCCCACGTTCGGCCCACTGCTCGAATACCCTTGCCCGGGCCAGGACCCAGTCGCGAAGCTCGCCGCGCAGGTACTCCTGCAGGAAGGGCGCACCGCCGAGGATCTCGGCGGCGAAGAGGCGCGAGCCCTCCGGATGACGCCGCGACAGCTGCATCTTGCTGCGGATGAAGGCCTCCAGCACCTCGGCGGGGTCATCCTCCACCGAGATGTCGTCGAGCAGCGCGTTCCAGCGCTCCATCATCCGCTCCAGCAGCCGCACGTAGAGGCCCCGCTTGCTGCCCATGTAGTAGAGGACGTTGGACTTGGGCAGGCCGGCCTGCTCGGCAATGGCCTGCAGGCTCGCCCCCCGGTAGCCGTGACGGGCGAACACCCGCTCGGCCGCCGCCAGGATCTCGCGCTCGTTGCGCCGGCGGGTCACCCCGTTGGCCTCGCCCTGCTCTCTCGCCCCCCGCTCGGCGGGCGCGCTCCCCTCTGTCATCGGCCCTGTCATCGGCCACCTCACTGCCCCATGGCGGATCAAAGCCAAGGATAGTGCCCCACCCCCGTGCCGGGTGCAAACGGGCTTGCAACGCGGACGATTCTGGACCAAGCTGAAAGCATTCTGACCGAATGGTCAGGAAGTGGACCCCCTGAACCCGGGCGCCTCGGCGCCAACGCTTACGCGCCAACAACAGAGACAAGGCGATGATCGACTTCCTGCTCAACGGGCAGCCCCGCCACTGCGCGGCCTCGCCCGATACCAGCGTGCTCGAGCTGCTGCGCGACTCGCTCGGCCAGACCGGCACCAAGGAGGGCTGCGCCTCCGGCGACTGCGGCGCCTGCACGGTGGCCATCGGCGAGGCCGGCCCCGACGGCACTGTCCGCTTCCATAGCGCCAACGCCTGCATCACCCCGGCCCATCAGCTCCAGGGACGCGTGCTGGCCACCGTGGAGGGCCTGGCCCGCGGCGAGAGCCTCCATCCCGCCCAGGCGGCCATGGTCGAGTGCCACGGCAGCCAGTGCGGTTTCTGCACCCCGGGCATCGTGATGTCGCTGTTCACGCTCTATGAGGACCAGCACGAGGACGGTACTACGCCCCCGGCGCCGCTGACCCCACAGCGCCTGGAGGCAGCGCTGGGCGGCAACCTCTGCCGCTGCACCGGCTACCGGCCGATCCGAGACGCGGCACTCTCCATGGGCGACTACCCCCATGCGCGTCCGCCGTGGCTGGAGCAGTGCACCGACGCCGCGGCAACGTCGCCCTCATCGCCCATCGAGCACCATGGCGATAGCGCCTTCGTCCAGCCGGAAAGCCTGGCGGCGCTGGTCGACGAGCGCACCCACCACCCCGAGGCACCCATCGTCGCCGGCGGCACCGACCTCTGGCTCGAGGTGACCCAGCGCCTGGCGCGCTTCGCACGGGTGGTGGACGTCACGCGCGTCACCGAGCTCAAGGACATCGAGGAGGCGACCCTGGAGGATGGCCGCGAAGGGTGGTGGATCGGCGGTGCCGTGACCTACTCGCGCCTGGAGCCGCTACTGGCCGACCACTATCCGGCCTTCGCCCATCTGCTGCATCGCCTGGGCTCCGCCCAGGTGCGCAACCGCGGCACCCTGGGCGGCAACGTCGCCAATGCCTCGCCGATCGGCGACACCCCGCCGGTGCTGCTGGCGCTGGGTTCGCGGCTGTGGCTGGCCGGCCCGGAGGGCGAGCGGCAACTGCCCCTCGACGACTTCTTCCTCGGCTACAAGAAAACCGACCTGCGCGAGGGCGAGGTGATCCGGGCGATCTTCCTGCCCCGAGCCGAGCCGAGCCGACACCTCAGGGTCTGGAAGCTGTCCAAGCGTCGTGAGGACGACATTTCCGCGGTGCTTGGCGCCTTCGGCTGGCGCCTGGAGGATGGCCTGCTGCGCGATGTCCGCCTGGCCTTCGGGGGCATGGCGGCGACGCCGAAACGGGCCACCGCGGCCGAGGCCGCCCTCGAGGGCCAGGCGCCGTCCGCCGCCGCCTTCCAGGCCGCCCGGCTGGCGCTGGCCCAGGACTTCCAGCCGATGAGTGACGTGCGCGGCAGTGCCGACTATCGTCGGCTCTCCGCCGCCAACCTGCTCGAACGCCTGCGCCTGGTCATGGCACAGGAGACGACCGACTCTCCCCGGGAGGTGATGCTCCATGCGTACGCTCACTAAGCTGGACGCCCCGTCCAGGGCGACGAACGACCTCGATGACGCCACGACACGAGTGCGCGAGGAGCAGCAGGGTCGCATCAAGGGCGACGGCCCCCTCGCACGACAGGCGGACGCCCGCAAGACCGAGCCCGCCGTCTCGCGTGGTGGTGCCGGCAGCGCTCGCGCCCACGAGAGCGCGGTCAAGCACGTCACCGGACGCGCCGCCTATATCGACGATGTCGCCGCCCCCGCCGATGCCCTCCACCTGGCCCTGGGACTCTCGCCGGTGGCCCATGGTCGCCTGACCCGCCTCGACCTCGAGGCAGTGCGCGCCCGGCCCGGCGTGGTTGACGTGGTCGCCTTTTCCGACGTACCGGGGCACACCGATATCGGCCCGGTCTTCCCCGGCGACCCGATCTTCGTCGAGGACGAGATCAGCTATGCCGGCCAGGTGCTCTTCGCGGTGGCGGCCGAGACCCATCGCGCCGCCCGGGAAGCGGTCAAGGCGGCGATCGTGGAGGTCGACGAGCAGCCCGCCAGCCTCGACCCGGTGGGCGCCGCCGAGCGCGGCGAGGCCGTGCGCCCCACCCATGTCCAGCAGAGCGGCGACTGGCAGCGCTCGCTGGCGGACGCGGCCCATGTCATCGAGGGCGAGCAGTTCGTCGGTGGCCAGGAACACTTCTACCTGGAGGGGCAGGCCTGCCTGGTCCAACCCACCGAGGACGAGGGGGTGATCGTCCATACCTCCAACCAGCACCCCAGCGAGACCCAGAAGCTGGTTGCCGAGGTACTGGGCATTCCCTTCCACGCGGTGACCGTGGAGGTGCGCCGCATGGGCGGCGGCTTCGGCGGCAAGGAGACCCAGGCCTCGCCCTGGGCCTGTATCGCCGCACTGGTGGCCCGGCGCACCGGGCGCACCACCCGCCTGCGCCTGCCCCGCGCCGAGGACATGCGCGTCACCGGCAAGCGCCACCCCTTCCACAACCGCTACCGGCTGGGCGTGGACGCGGCGGGCGTGATCCAGGGCGGCGAACTGACCCTTATCGGCGACTGCGGCTACTCCCCGGATCTCTCGGACGCCATCGTCGACCGGGCCATGTTCCACGCCGACAACGCCTACTCCCTGGGCGAGGCGCGGGTCACCGGCCACCGGGCGCGCACCCACACCGCCTCCAACACCGCCTTCCGCGGCTTCGGCGGCCCCCAGGGCATGATGGTGATCGAGGCGGCGATGGATGACATCGCCAGACGCCTCGGCGAGGACCCGCTGACGATCCGCAAGCGCAACCTCTATCGCCCCGGACGCGAGACCACCCACTACGGCCAGACCGTGGAGCAGGTCGCCCTGCTGCACCATGTCGTCGAGCGGCTCGAGGCGAGCAGCGACTACTGGGCCCGCCGCGAGGCGATCACCGCCTTCAACGCCGAGAGTCCCGTGATCAAGCGTGGCATGGCACTGACCCCGGTGAAGTTCGGCATCTCCTTCACCGCCAAGCACCTCAACCAGGCCGGCGCCCTGTTGCACGTCTATACCGACGGCAGCGTGATGATCAATCACGGCGGCACCGAGATGGGCCAGGGCCTGCACACCAAGATCTGCCAGGTGGTGGCCCGCGAGCTCGCCCTCGACCTGGAGACGGTGCGCATCACCGCCACCCGCACCGACAAGGTGCCCAACACCTCGCCCACTGCCGCCTCCAGCGGCGCCGACCTCAACGGCATGGCCGCCCGTGACGCCTGTCTCAGCCTCAAGGCGCGGCTGTTCGACTTCGCCAGCGAGCACTATGCCCTGGATCGCGAGGACATGCGCCTGGAGGCCGGTGCCCTGGTGGCCGGTACCGGCGAGAGCGAGCGGCGCATCCCCTGGGGCGAGCTCGTCCAGGCCGCCTACCTCGGACGGGTGTCACTCTCGGAGAAGGGCTTCTACGCCACCCCGCTGATCCACTACGACCGCATGACCGGCCAGGGACGCCCCTTCTACTACTTCGCCCATGGCGCGGCCGTCGCCGAGATCAGCGTCGACACCCTGACCGGCGAGTACCAGGTCGACCGGGTCGACATCCTGCATGACGTGGGCGACTCCCTGAACCCGGCCATCGACATCGGCCAGGTGGAGGGCGGCTTCATCCAGGGCATGGGCTGGCTGACCAGCGAGGAGCTCAGGTGGAACGACGCTGGCCAGCTGATCTCCGACGGCCCGGCCACCTACAAGATCCCCACCTACGGCGACCTGCCCCCGAGCTTCAACGTCGAGCTGCTCCAGGGCCATCCCAACTCCATGGCCAGCATCTATCGCTCGAAGGCGGTGGGCGAGCCGCCCTTCATGCTCGGCATCTCGGTATGGGCGGCGCTGCGCGATGCCCTCTCGAGCCTCACCGACTACCGCGAGGCGCCGCGGCTCGACACCCCGGCCACGCCGGAGCGAGTCCTGCTGGCCGCCGAGGCGCTGCGCCAGGGCGGGGAGTCGACGCCATGAGCTCGCAGGCGGAGAGCTGGCACGCCGCGCTGCACCGGCTGCAGCGCGAGGGGGTGCCCCATGCCCTGGCCACCCAGGTGACCAGCGCCGGCTCAACGCCACGGGAGCCCGGGGCGCGCATGGTGATCACCGCCGATGCGGTCTACGACACCCTGGGCGGCGGCACCTTCGAGTGGCAGACCATCGAGGCGGCGCGCCAACGCCTGGCAGGCCCCGATGGCGAGTACGAGCCGGGGATGAGTCTGGAGGCCTTCAGCCTGGGTGGGCGCAGCGGCCAGTGCTGCGGCGGCTTCGTCAACGTGCTGCTCGAGGTCTTTCCCGGCAGCACCACCACGTTGGCGGTCTTCGGCGCCGGCCATGTGGGCCGGGAGCTGGTGCGACTGGCCGCGCCGCTGCCCTGGCGGGTGCGCTGGCACGACAGCCGGGTGGACGCCTTTCCCGACTGGGCGTCGGACCAGCCGCGCCTCGCCTGTCGCCATGCCCCCGACCCGGCCGAGGCCGTGGCCGCCCTGCCGCCCGGCGTCCACGCCCTGGTGCTGACCCACGACCACGCCGAGGACCGCGCCCTGGTGGATGCCCTGCTCGCCCGCGGCGACACGGCCTCGCTGGGCCTGATCGGCTCCCGCAGCAAGTGGGCCAGCTTTCGCTCGCGGCTGCGTGACGCGGGCCACGGCGAGGAGGCCCTGGCCCGCGTGCGCTGCCCCATCGGCATGGCGGCCGGTGGCACCGGGGGCGACAAGACCCCCTACGCCATCGCCCTGGCCACCCTCGCCGAGCTGCTGCCGCTGGTCGAGTCGCCCGAGCGAGGCGACCAGCGAGGCCTCGACCCCGCCAAGCTGCGAAATGCCCTGGGCCTGACGACACCAGGGAACTAGGGGCGCCGGATCGCCCCGGTGACACAAGAAACCATGAGCCTGACGAGATGACCCATAACGACTCGCGCGTGCTGCGCGCCGAACTGCTGAGCTTCGATGGCGACCCCGGCGAGGACGATATGCCTGCCGAAGGCAGCATTTGCCACCACCCGGATGGTGCCCTGTGGATCGAGGACGGCCGCATCCGCGCGGTGGACGACTACACCACCCTGGCCCCCGAGCTCCCCGAGGGGATCGAGGTGATCGACCACCGCGGCAAGTTGATCTTGCCCGGCTTTATCGACAGCCACGTGCACTACGTGCAGCTGGAGATCATGGCCTCCTACGGCCGACAGCTGCTCGACTGGCTGAGCGACTACACCTTCCCCGAGGAGTGTCGCTTCGCGGCACGCGAGCACGCCGACGCGCTGTCGGAGGCCTTTCTCGACGAGATGCTGAGGGTCGGGACAACCACCGCCCAGGTGTTCTGCTCGAGCCACCCGGTCTCCGTCGATGCCTTCTTCGCCGCCAGCCGCCGGCGCGGGCTGCGCATGCTGGCCGGCAAGGTGCTGATGGACCGCCATGCCCCGGACGCGCTCTGCGACGATACCCTCGGCGGCATCCGCGATACCGAGCGGCTGATCGGCGACTGGCACGGCAAGGGGCGGCTGGGCTACAGCCTGACCCCGCGCTTCGCCCCCACCTCCAGCCGGGACCAGCTGGACGCCACCGGGGGCCTGATGCGCAACGACCCGAGCCTGTGGCTGCAGACCCACCTGGCCGAGAACACCGGCGAGCTGGACTGGGTGGCGGAACTCTTCCCCGACAGCCGCGACTACCTCGAGGTCTACGAGCAGTCGGGCCTGGTGGGCCCGCGCAGCACCTTCGCCCACGGCATCCACCTGGACCAGGAAATGCGCGGCCGGCTCGCCGAGCGGGGGGCGAACCTCGCCTTCTGCCCGAGCTCCAACCTCTTCCTCGGCAGCGGGCTCTTCGACCGGCTGGCGGCCCGCGAGGTGGGACTCAACATCACCTACGCCAGCGACGTGGGCGGCGGCACCGACCTCTCCGGCCTGGCCACCATCAAGGCCGCCTACCAGGTGGGCCAGCTACGCGGCCAGCCGCTAACCGCCTGGCAGGGCTTCTACGGGCTGACGCTGGGCAACGCCCGGGCGCTGTCGCTGGACGGCCACATCGGCCGCCTCGCCCCGGGCATGGAGGCCGACCTGGTGGTGCTCGACCCGGCCGCCACCCCGCTGCTGGCACGGCGCACGGCCCGCAGCCGTTCGCTTGCCGAGACACTCTTCGCGCTGATGATGCTGGGCGACGATCGCTGCGTGGCCGAAGCCTGGGCCGGTGGGCGCCCGGTGCACCGCAGGGCATGACCCGGAAAGGGCCGAGGAGCCTGTCGGGCTTGACCAATCGTAGCGAGAGATTCGGGTTTCGAGACAAGTTTTTCGATCTGTGGAGGCGAATAGCGTGCTCTTTAACGAAACAGATCGAATGAAATTGGCCGAAAAACCGGAGTTCGCAGTAGATTAGCGTTAAGTCCGATAGGCTCCTATATGGCCACCCGGGCCCGGTTGCGCCCCTCGGCCTTGGCCTGGTAGAGCGCCTCGTCGGCCCGCTTCAACAGGCTGTCGAGGTCCTCGCCGGGAACGGCCAGACAGGCCCCCACACTGATGGTGACCGCTGTGCCCTCCACCTCGATCGAGGCGACCGCCTGGCGCAGGCGCTCGGCCACCCGGGTCAGGGTCGGCTCGTCGCAGGGCGAGAGCAGCACCAGGAACTCGTCGCCTCCCCAGCGCGAGGCCCGGTCGTAGGGACGCAGCCCATGCCGCAGCGCCTCGGCGACACGCACCAGGGCCTGATCTCCCGCGGCATGACCGAGGCCATCGTTGAGCTCCTTGAAGCGGTCAAGATCCAGCCAGATCAGCCCGAAGTGACTCCCCTCCCGGGCCGCCCGCAGGATCTGCTCCTCCAGCCATTGCTGCATGCCGCGACGGTTCATGAGGCCCGTCAGCACATCGCGGATGGCCACCGCCTCGAGCTCCTCGGTGCGCTCGCGGACCCGCTCCTCGAGATCCCGGGTATGGCGCTGGATGGCCTCGGCCATGGAATGGAAATGGCGCATCAGCCGGCCCATCTCGCCCCGCCCCCGGGGCAGCTCGGAGGGCGACATGTCCCCCTGCTTGACCCGCTGCATGGCGGCTTCCAGGGCCGCGATGGGCACCAGCAGCTGGCGGCGCAGCGCCAGGTGGAAGACCAGCAGCGTGACCAGCAGGGTGAGCACGAACACCACTGCCACCGGCGTGAAACCGTCCAGCGGCATCAGCACCTCCAGGTCGAGCAGTGTCACCTCGAACCAGCCGAGAGCCGGCAGGAAGGCCACGCCGGCCAGGTGACGCTTGCCCTCCACGGTCACGAACTCGGTGCGCACGTTCGGCGACTGGTCCGGGGCCTCGCGCAGCTCGCGCATCATGCCGAACAGCGCCTCGGCGTCACGGGGCAGGTCCACCAGCAGGTCCAGGGTACGCTTCTGACCCTCCGGCTTGACGAAACTGGCGTAGTCGATGAGGCGACGGTCGCGGTAGAGCTGGATGGCGCCGTTGTAGTCGACGAACAGGGTGGTGATGCCGGGCTGCTGGATATCCACGACCTCCTGCAGGAAGCCCTCGAGCTCCATGCCGGTGCCCACCACCCCCAGGATCTCGCCATCGGCGTCCCGCATCAGGACATCGATCCACAGCTTGGTGACGCCGAGCTCCACGTCCGGATTGACGTTGAGGTGGAAGTCCCGGCCCTCCTCGATCAGCCGAAAGAACCAGGCGTCGGCCGGCCGGTCCACCCTCAGCCGGTAGCGAAGGCGCGCCTCGCCATAGTCGTTGGCGGCATTGTTGTGGTAGTAGCCACCGCTGTCCCGGAGGGCGACGAAGTAGCTGTTGTCGCTGAAGTTGCGACGAAAACTTTCCATCTCGGCGAAGGCCTGGGCCTCGAGCGCCGGGTCGTCGGGGTCTCGTGCCCAGCGCTGCAGCACGATGGAGTCGGCCATCTGGCGCGCCAGGGCAATTTCCCGCTCCAGGGGCTGCAGCAGGCGCCCGCCGTCGTACTGCACCTGGATGGCCGCGACGCGCTCGCCCCACTGCTCGATGATGCCCTCGGTGATGCGGTGGAAGACGGTCCAGGCGGCCGCCGACGCCAGGAGCACGAGGCAGGCAGCAAGCAGCAGGAAACGGGTCTTAAGGCTCAAGCACGGCTCTCCCCGAACGGCCCCGATGACAGGATGAGAGCCTCCCTTTTACACGATCTTACAGACCGTTGCACACCGGCCCCTCAACGCAGGGGTGCCCGCACGCCCCTGGGGCATCGCGTGCCGCCCGGCCCAGGGCCACTCGCTGGCGGGTGGCTAGAGGCATGCCGCCAACTGGCGATGCAGGTCGAGGCGGCGCGTCTCGTCGATGAAGGCGGCCTCGATGGCGGTACCGGCCAGCTGGATGAAGACCTCCTGCGACCAGCCGAAGGCCTCGGCGCAGGCCTCGAAGTTGGCCAGCATGCCGCCACCGAAATAGGCCGGGTCGTCGGAGTTGAGGGTCAGGCGCAGGCCGGCATCGAGCAGCTGCGGCAGGGGGTGGTCGGCCATCCGCTCGACGACCCTCAGGCGCACATTGGAGAGCGGACAGACGGTGAGCACCACGCCCTCGTCGCGCAGCCTAGCCACCAGTTCGGGGTCCTCCAGGCAGCGCACGCCATGGTCGATGCGACAGACATCCAGCAGGTCCAGGGCCTCGCGGATATAGGCGGGCGGCCCCTCCTCGCCGGCGTGGGCCACCCGGGGGATACCGAG
Organism: Halomonas ventosae; assembly: GCF_004363555.1. Lineage (GTDB taxonomy): Bacteria > Pseudomonadota > Gammaproteobacteria > Pseudomonadales > Halomonadaceae > Halomonas > Halomonas ventosae. The sequence goes on from NZ_SNZJ01000003.1 coordinate 76,153, forward strand.
CTGTCGCGCCCGTTCGAACACCTCGACGAATTTCGACGGCGGATTGCCCTGCTCGGCGCTGTCGAGCCCCACGGCGTCGAGCATCTCCCAGTAGGGGGCCGCGCTCTCCATCACCGCCATCGCCTCCTCGGCCGGCCGGTCGCGCAGGAACGCCATGATCAGTGCCGTCGACATGCCCAGCTCGCGCCGTGCGCGGCGTCGCGCCAGGGAGAGCCCCTCCATCACCACCGGCAGCTCGATGCCGCGCACCAGGTGGGCCTGGGGGTCGAAGTGCATCTCGACGTGCACCACCCCCTCGGCGCTGGCCCGGCGAAAGTAGTCCATGGCCAGGTCATGGAAGTCCTCGGCGGTGCGCAGCACGCTCATGCCCCGGTAGTAGAGGTCGAGAAAGGACTGAAGATCGGAGAAGTCATAGGCCGCCCGGACCTCCTCCACGGAGGCATAGGGCAGGCTGACGCCGTTGCGCTCGGCCAGGGCAAACATCAGCTCGGGCTCAAGCGAGCCCTCGATGTGCAGGTGGAGTTCGGCCTTGGGCAGGCGCCTGAGGAAATCACGCATGGCACACCTCATCCGGGGGAGTCGTGGGTCTCATCCTGAAACATCCTGACCAGTCGTGCAAAGTCGTCCGTCGCGCAGGGTCAGGCAGCAGTCGATGCCCGGCGGGTCGACGGCCTCGCCGAGCTGGTGCACCAGGTAGATGACGGTGCGCCCGGCCAGCCAGGCATCGAGGCGGGTGGCGAGTCGTGCCGCGGTCCCGGCGTCGAGCCCGGCGAAGGGTTCGTCCAGCACCACCAGGTCCGGCTCTCGCAGCAGCAGCCGGGCCAGGGCGACGCGCCGGGCCTGGCCGCCGGAGAGGCGTCGGCCGCCCTCCCCCACCCGGGTATCGAGGCCCTGCGGCAGGGCCCCGGCCCAGTCGGCGAGTTCCACCATCGCCAACACCCGCCACAGCCAGGCCTCGCCCGCCCCGGGGTCGCCCAGGCGCAGGTTGGCGGCCAGGGTATCGTCGAACAGGTCCGTCTGCTGGGTCAGCAGGGCCACTCGGGAGCTCAATGCCCCCGCCGGCCACCCCTCCAGCACCACGCCACCCAGCCGCACCTCGCCCGCCTCGGGGCTGAGCTGTCGCGTCAGCAGCCCGGCCAGGCTGGACTTGCCGGCCCCCGACGCCCCGCACAGGGCCAGCCGCTCGCCGGGCTTCAGGGCGAGGCCGACCTCGGCCAGGGCCGGCACCAGGGCATCCGCATGGGTCAGGGTGACATCCGTGAGGGCTACCGACAGCGCCCCCGACGGCAGGCGTGCCGGCGATTCCCCCGTGGCCACGCGACACTGCTGCGCTTCCAGCGCATTGAGCCGCTCGGCGGCGCCCCGCGTGGCCCCCAGCCAGGTGAAGGCGGCTGGCAGCGGGGCCAGCGCCTCGCTGATGGCCAGCACCGCCAGCGGCATCATCACCGTCAGCGGCCCGGAGAGCAGCCCGGCGCGCCAGGCCTCGGCCGCGAGCCAGAGGGCCAGGAGCATCGCCAGCCCCACCACCAGCGATGCCAGCGCGTTGCCCAGCGCCACCCGCTCTCCCAGGCGGCGCTGATCCCGGTAGAGTCGTACCTCGATAGCGGCCAGCCGTGCGCGGTGGTCCGCCAGGCTGCCATAGGCCTCCAGCTCCGCCAGGCCCTGCACCTGCTCGATGAGTCGCCCCCTGAGCCGCTCCAGGTCGTCGACCTGGCGACGGCTGGCAGCCATGCCCAGGCGGGCCTGGCCCGCCGTCAGCCAGAGCCAGCCCAGCATCAACAGCGCCCCGGTCGCCGCGCCGACCCGCGGCGACCACAGCGCCAGGAATCCGGCCAGGCCGAGGATCGCCAGCAGCGCCACCACCGCCGGCGCCAGCAGGCGCAGGTAGAGGCTGTCCAGGGTATCGATATCCGCCGTCAGGCGGTTGAGCCAGTCGCTGGCACGCCGTCGCGACAGGGCGTGGGCGTCGAGGCCGGAGAGCACGGCGAACAGCCGTGCACGCAGGTCGGCGAGCAGCCGCAGCACGGTATCGTGGTTGTAGAGGCGCTCCACGTAGCGCGACACCGTGCGGGTCACCGCGAAGAAGCGGATCCCGCCCCCGGGCACATAGACCTCCAGGGTCGCGGCGATGCCCGCCGCCACGAGCAGGCCGGTCACCGCCGTGGCGGTGATGAACCAGCCCGAGAGGACCAGCAGGCCGATGGCCGAGACCAGGGTCAGCCCCATCAGCAGGGCGCCCAGGATCAGCCGGCGGCGACGCTGCCCGAGCAGGGCAAGCCGGGGGCGCAGGGCCCGCCAGAGCGAGGCATCAGGCACAGGCATCGTCACGCTCCTCCCGGGGGGGTGGCCTGGGCCTCGAGCGACAGGCGCCGCCTCGCCAGCGCCATCAGGGCGGGATGATGGGTCGCGATGACGAGTGTTCGCCCCTTCTCGGCCAGCCCCTGCAGCGCCTCGATGAGCTGGCTCTCGGTCTCGGCGTCGAGGCTGGCCGTGGGTTCGTCGAGCAGCACCAGCGACGCCCGGGAGAGGAAGACCCTGGCCAGGGCCAGCCGCTGCGCCTGGCCCCCGGAGAGACCGACGCCGCGCTCGCCGAGGCGAGTCTCCAGCCCCAGAGGCAGCATTGCCAGCAATTCGCCGAGGCCCGCCCTGGCCAGCGCCCCGCGCATCTCCGCCTCGCCGGCGTCGGGGGCCGCCAGGCGCAGGTTATCCGCCAGGCTGCCCTGGATCAGCAGCGGGCGCTGGTCCATCCAGGCCAGGCGGAGCCCCTCGACCCTGCGAACACTGCCGCTGGCGGGCGCGACGAAGCCGGCCAGCAGCTGCAGGAGGCTTGACTTGCCGACGCCCGACGGCCCGGTGACGGCTACCACGTCGCCCGCGGCCAGCGTCAGGTCGACGGGTCCCAGCACACGGCCTCGCCCGGGATAGTCGACGCTGGCGGCCTCGAGCTCGACCAGCACATCCCGGGAGGGCACCGGGACGGCCTTGCCCGGCAGGCGCCCGGCATCGGGGGCCTCGTTGAGCAGGGCCACCAGTCCCTCGGCGGCCCCCAGTGCCGCCGCCCGGTCATGGTAGTGCTGGGAGAGGCTGCGTAGCGGCTGGAAGAATTCCGGTGCCAGCAGCAGCACCAGCAGGCCGCTGAACAGGGTCAGCTCCTCTGCGGGGCCATACTCGATGTAGCCCAGCAGGCCGAAGCCCACGTAGATCGCCACCACGGCGATCGCCACCGAGGCGAAGAACTCCAGCACCGCCGAGGAGAGAAACGCCAGGCGCAGGGTACGCATGCTGCGTTGCCGATAGTCATCGGCGGCGGCATGCACCTCGCGGGTGGCCTGGGCCGTTCGGCCGAACAGCTGGAGCGTGGTGATGCCCCGCACGCGGTCGATGAAGTGGCCCGAGAGTCGCGCCACGGCGTCGAACTGCTCCCGGTTGAGCCGCTCAGCCCCCATCCCGACCAGGGCCATGAACAGCGGGATCAGCGGCGCCGAGGCCAGCAGGAAGAGGGCCGCCAGCCAGTCCAGCCATAGCGCCGCCAGCAGGACCGCCAGCGGCACCAGCACCGCCAGCCAGAGCTGCGGCTGGAACCGGGCGAAGTAGCCGTCCAGGGCCTCCACCTGCTCCACCAGCTGGCTGGCGAGCGACGCGCTGTGCCGCGAGGTCAGCCTCACGGGTCCCAGTCGCGCCAGGTGATCGAGCAGCGCGCGCCGCGCGCGCTGGCGGATCCGCAGGCTCGCCGCCTGGGCCAGGGTTTCCTGCAGGTAGAGTGCCAGGGCACGCAGCGCCAGCATGGCGAGCAACCCCGCCAGCAGCGGCACGAGCTCGCCAGGTGACGTCCCGTCGACGACCAGGCGGCTGATGAACCGGGCCAGCAGCACCAGCTGGGCGATGGTCAGCAGGCCCGCCGCGGTCCCTGCCAGGACGGCGATACGCAGCCGCCGGCGTTCGCCGGCGGCCAGGTCCTTCAGGTAGCGGCGCGCGGTCAGCTCGCCCGAGGCCGCGTCGTTCGCGCCCATCGGCTCAGTGGTACCCCTCGCCGGGGCGCACCTTGCCGCGGAACACCCAGTAGGTCCAGGCGGTATAGGCCAGCACGATGGGGATCACGAAGAGGACCCCGATCAGCAGGAAGAGCTGGGAGCCCGGATCCGAGGCGGCATCCCAGATCGTGTAGTCAGGCGGCACGATCACCGGCCACTTGCTCACCACCAGACCCAGGTAGGTGAAGAGGAACAGGCCCAGGGTGGCGATGAAGGGTTGTCCCTCCCGGCGCTGGCTGACGGCACGCCACAGCAGCGCCGCACAGGCCAGCGCCAGCACCGGGAAGACCCAGATCAGGTGCAGGTGGCCGAACCAGCGCTCGCGGACCCCGGCATCGACGAACGGGGTCCAGACACTGATGATCGCGAACACCGCCAGTACCGCCAGCAGCAGGCGCGGCGCCAGCCGGTAGGCCCAGGCCTGGACCGCCCCTTCGGTCTTCATGATCAGCCAGGTGGCGCCGAGCAGGGCATAGCCGGCCATCAGCCCCAGGCCGGTGAGCACGCTGAAGGGCGTCAGCCAGTCCAGCGGCCCCCCCACGTAGACGAAGTCCTCCACGGCGAAGCCCTGGATATAGGCGCCCACCACCACGCCCTGGGCGAAGGAGGCCACGGCGGAACCCCAGCAGAAGGCGCGGTTCCACCAGCGACGGTTGCGGTGCGACTTGAAGCGGAACTCGAAGGCGATGCCGCGGAAGATCAGGCCGGCGAGCATCAGGAAGACCCCGATGTAGAGCGCCGGCAGGAACACCGAGTAGACCAGCGGGAAGGCCCCCAGCAGGCCCGCCCCGCCGAGCACCAGCCAGGTCTCGTTGCCGTCCCACACCGGCGCCACCGAGTTCATCATGACATCACGCGATTCTTCGTCGGGCGCGAAGGGAAAGAGGATCCCCACGCCCAGGTCGAAGCCGTCCATCAGCACATACATGATCACCCCGAAGCCGATGATCAGGGCCCAGATCAGGGTCAGGTCGAACGCTTCCATGATTCAGCTCCTTCCCGGTTGGCGAGAGGCGTCTTCGAAGGGCACATGGGCGGCCGACAGCGGACGCTTGGGCCGTTCCACCTCGTGGTCATGGGGCGCTTCGGGCAGCATGCCCTGGCGTACCACCCGGGTCAGGTAGTAGACGCCGGCCCAGAACACCACCGCGTAGACGGCGATGTAGCCGACCAGGGTGAACAGCGCCATGCCGCCGGTGAGCGATGGCGTCAGCCCCTCGGCATGGGTCATCATGCCGTAGACCAGCCAGGGTGCCCGGCCGGTCTCGGTGACGAACCAGCCCGCCAGCACCGCGATGAAGGGCGTCACCGTCATCACCCGCATCAGCTGCAGGAAGCCGCGATGCTCGTAGACCCGTCCGCCGCGTCGCAACCAGAGCCCCGCCAGTGAGACGGCGATCATGACCAGGCCGATGCCGACCATCACCCGGAAGGACCAGAACACCAGCCATACCGGCGGCTGCTCCTCTGGCGGCACCTCGCTGATGCCGGGCACCTCGCCGTCGGCATGGTGGGTCAGGATCAGGCTGGCGAGGCTCGGGATGCCGACCTCGAAACGGTTCTGCTGGGCCTCCTGGTCGGGCCAGGCGAAGAGCAGCAGCGGCACATGGGAACCGCGCTCCCAGTTGCCCTCCATGGCCGCGACCTTGGTCGGCTGGTGCTCGAGGGTATTGAGGCCGTGGAAGTCCCCCAGCACGGCCTGAGCCGGCGTGAGGACCAGCAGCAGCCACAGGCACATGGAGAGCGCCTTGCGGTTGGCCTCGATGTCGCGCCGGATGAGCAGGTACCAGGCGCTGACCCCGGCCACCACGAAGCCGCCGGTCAGGAAGGAGGCCAGCACCATGTGCCAGAAGCGGTACCAGAAGGAGGGGTTGAAGATCGCCTCGCTCCAGGAGGTGACGTGGAAGCGGCCGTCGATCAGCTCGACGCCGGCGGGCGTCTGCATCCAGCTGTTGGCCGAGAGGATCCAGAACGAGGAGATGAAGGTCCCGGTGGCCACCATGATGGCGGCAAAGAGATGGACGCCCTGGGGCACCTTGCCTCGCCCGAAGAGCAGCACCCCGAGGAACGCCGCTTCGAGGAAGAAGGCGGTGACCACCTCATAGCTGAGGACCGGCCCGAGGAAGTTCGATGCCGCCTGGGAGAAGTTGCTCCAGTTGGTACCGAACTGGAAGGACATGACGATGCCCGACACCACCCCCATGCCGAACACCACGGCAAAGACCTTGGTCCAGAACAGCGCGAGGCGGTCCCATGCCGGATTCTCGGTCTTGAAGAAGAGCCCGTTGAGCAGGGCGATATAGGATGCCAGGCCGATGGTGAACACCGGGAAGATGGCGTGGAAGGCGACCACGAAGGCGAACTGCAGTCGCGACAGCAGCAGGGGATCCAGTTCCATGAAGCACTCCTCGTTCCTGTGATGCATGAGTACGAGATGCGTCAGGCACTGGACGTGCTCTTGTGCGTGGGGCCTCGAGGACCCTGCCGCATTCTGGTCTGATCAGGGAACAACGTAGCGCATTCTACTTACGTGCGTGGCGGACAGCCGATAATAGCAAAATAGAATAAGCTAATTCCCTGATCACGCACCTATCATACGCCTACGACCCACGCGCGGGGAGGTTGTTCGGATCACCTGACCGTGTCGCGTTGTCGCAGCCGGGCGCTCAGGTCGAGCTACCGACGATCACCATGCTGACCATATAGGCGGTGTAGCCGAGGAACATGGCCAGCAGCGCAGCGCCCTCCACCCGGTTGATGCGGCCCTCGCGGCCGCGCCAGCCCATGGCGAAGACCGCCATCATCACCGTCATCGCCATCATCAGGCTCCAGTCACGCAGCAGCACCTCGCGACCGGCCTCGATGGGCGCGATCACCCCGGCCAGGCCCACCACGCCCAGGGTATTGAAGAGGTTGGAGCCCACCACGTTGCCCAGCACCAGGTCGTGCTCGCGGCGGCGCAGCGCACTGATCGACGAGGCGAGCTCCGGCAGCGAGGTGCCCACCGCCACCACGGTCAGGCCGATCACCAGGTCGCTGACGCCGAACCCCTCGGCGATGGCCACCGCGCCCCAGACCAGGATGCGCGAGCTGACCACCAGCAGCACCAGGCCGACACCCGTCCAGACGAGCCCGGCCTTCAGCGACATCGGGTGCACCGCCAGGCTCTCCTCGGTGTCGCTGGAGAGGGCATCGCTGCCGTCGCGCAGGCCAAGATAAATGGAGACGCCGATGAAGGCGGCCAGCAGCGCCAGCAGCAGGATGGCCTCGAGGCGGCCGATCACGCCACCCCACAGCAGCAGGGCGGAGAGCAGGGTGACGCCGCCCAGCACCGGCAGCTCGCGACGTACGACCGCGGAGTGCACCGCCAGCGGCGAGATCAGCGCCACCAGGCCCAGGATCAGGCCGATGTTGGCAATGTTGGAGCCATAGGCGTTGCCCAGCGCCAGGCCGGGGTTGCCCTGCGCGGCCGCCAGGGCGGAGACCACCAGTTCCGGTGCCGAGGTACCGAAGCCGATCACCAGCATGCCGATCAGCAGCGGCGACAGCCCCAGCCGGGCGGAGGTCGCCGCCGCCCCGTCGACGAAGCGCTCGGCGCTCCACACCAGCAGGACAAGGCCTGCCAATACCGCCACGGCGGGAAGTAACATGTCGTCTCCTCGGGAACATTCAGGCCCGCATGTTTGTATATGGTGTCCCCCTCGTCAACGTGCCACACTGACTTTTCTGATCTTGTCGTCATGAGGAGACCCCATCGCGGTGCCCAGGCTCGCCTTTCGCGCCCCCCCCCTGCCCCGGGGAGAACCGCTGGTGGACCGCTCGCCACCGGAGACGCGCACCTCGCGGCGACGGCTGCGGGCCTGTCACGAGTGCGACTGGCTGGTGGCGCTGCCACCGCTGCACGCCGGCGAGAAGGCCGAGTGTCCGCGCTGCGGCCATACCCTGGCCAGCCGCCATCACCGACCGGCCCAGCGCAGCATGGCGCTGGCCCTGTCCGCCCTGGTGGCCCTGGCGCTGGCGGTCTCCTTTCCCTTCGTCAGCTTCAGCGTCGGGGGCATCGGCAACCGCATCGAGCTCTCCCAGACTGCCACCACCCTGATCGGCTTCGACCAGCCGCTGGTGGCCATCGCCGTGCTGCTGACCATCGCCGTGCTGCCTGCCGTCTACCTCGCCGGGGTGGTCTGGCTGCAGCTCGGCCTGCTGCGCCAGGCCCCGCTGCCGGCCAGCCGCAGTATCGCCCGCTCGCTTTCCCACCTGCACCCCTGGATGATGGCCGACGTCTTCATCGTCGGCGCCCTGGTGAGCCTGATCAAGATCGCCGGCATGGCCGAGATCGAGCTGGGCATCTCCTTCTGGGCCTTCTGCGTCTTCGCTCTGCTGCTGCTGGCCACCACCCAGTCGCTGGATGCCGACTGGCTGTGGTTCTCGCTTTCCGGCGAGCCCCTCGCCCCGGAGGGCGTGCGCACCGGCGAACCCGCCGCCCCCCAGGGCCTGGCCGGCTGCGCCACCTGCGGTCTGGTCAACCGCCTTGACGGCGACGGCCACGGTCGCTGCCGACGCTGCGGCGAGGGCCTGCACGCGCGCCTGCCCCACAGCCTGCAACGCACCTGGGCCCTGCTGGCGGCCGCCACGGTGATGTACCTGCCGGCCAACCTCTACCCGATCATGACCACCACCAGCCTGGGGCACGCCTCGCCCTCCACCATCATCGGCGGGGTCGTGGAGCTGATCCAGATGGGCTCCTGGCCGGTGGCGGTGGTGATCTTCGTGGCCAGCGTGATCGTGCCGGTGGGCAAGCTCGTGGCACTGGCCTGGCTGTGCCTGGTGGTCCGGCGCAGCGATGAGCTCAGTGCCCCGACTCGCACCCGCCTCTACCGCCTCACCGAGTTCATCGGCCGCTGGTCGATGGTCGATGTCTTCGTGGTGGCGATCCTGGTGGCGCTGATCCGCGCCGGTGCCCTGATGTCGATCACCCCGGGCCCCGCCGCCCTGGCCTTCGGGGCCGTGGTGGTCAGCACCATGCTCGCCGCCATGACCTTCGACCCGAGACTGCTCTGGGACACGCCCCTGCCGCGTGAGTCCCGCCCCGCACAAGGAAGCCCGCGATGACCGAGCCCCCCGAGACGCCCGACCGGGACAGCCACCGCGCCCACGCCACGCCCCAGGCCCGGCTCTCGCCGATCTGGATCGTGCCCCTCGTGGCGATCCTGATCGGCGCCTGGCTGGTCTACGACAACTACCGCAGTCGCGGCCCGCAGATCACCCTGATGATGGACAGCGCCGAGGGCATCGAGGCGGGCAGCACCCTGATCAAGACCCGCAACGTCGAGGTCGGACGGGTCGAGCGGGTCCACCTCTCGGATGACCTCTCCCGGGCGGTCATCACCGCCCGCATGAGCCCCGACACCGATGCCATGCTGGTCGAGGACAGCCGCTTCTGGGTGGTCAAGCCACGCATCGGTCGCGAGGGCATCAGCGGCCTGGGCACGGTGCTCTCCGGCGCCTACATCCAGCTCGAGCCGGGCCAGAGCGAGGTCGACGCACGGGAGTTCGAGGTCAGCGAGCAGCCGCCGGTGTCGCCGGCCGGGGCGGAGGGGCTGCGCATCAACCTGGTCAGCCAGCTGGGCAACTCGCTGAACGTCGGCGACCCGGTCACCTACCAGGGCCTCATCGTCGGCCGGGTCGAGGAGGCCAGCTTCGATGCCGCGACCCGGCGCATGCACCACCGCATCTTCATCGAGAGCCCCTACCACGACCTGGTGACCGACAGCACCCGCTTCTGGTCGGCCAGCGGGTTCGACCTGCGGCTGGACTCCGAGGGCTTCCGGGTCAATATCGACTCCCTGGAGACACTGCTCGGCGGTGGCGTCACCTTCGGCGTGCCGGAGGACCTGCCCCGCGGCATGGCCGTGGAGGCCGACGCGACCTTCACCCTTTTCCCCGACGAGGAGAGCGCCCGACAGGGGACCTTCAATCGCTACCTGGAGTACGTGCTGCTGGTGGAGGACACCGTGCGCGGCCTCTCGCGGGGCGCCCCGGTGGAGTTTCGTGGCGTGCGGATCGGCACGGTGGCGGCGGTGCCCTGGAACTTCACCGCCCCCCAGCCGGATTCCCGCGCCAACTTCGCCATCCCGGTGCTGATCCGCATCGAGCCCCAGCGCCTGGGCATCGACTCCCAGGAGCTCGATATCGAGGAGTGGCGCACGCGCTTCGAGCGCCTCTTCGGGCTGGGACTCAAGGCCTCGCTGAAGAGCGGCAGCCTCATCACCGGCGCGCTGTTCGTCGACCTCAACTTCCAGCGCGACCAGGCCGGCGACTATGTCGCGGAGACCTTCGCCGAGCGCAGCGTCTTCCCCACCACCTCGAGCGGCTTCGCCCAGATCGAGGCCCAGGTGACCGCACTGCTCGACAAGCTCAACGGCCTGGAGCTCGAACCGCTGCTGGAGGGGCTGGACCGCAACCTGGCGACTTCCGAAGCCATGCTCGTCGAGGTCCGCGAACTTACCGCCAGCGTGCGCACCCTGGTCGACGACCCCGGCACCCGGGCGCTCCCCGGCAACCTCAACCAGACCCTGGAGGAGCTGCGCGCCACCCTCGAGGGCATCTCGCCGGATTCCGCCGCCTACGGCGACTTCACCGGGACCCTGCAGCAGCTCGACCGGCTGCTGCGCGACCTGCAGCCCACCGCGCGCACCCTGCGCGACAACCCCCGTGCCCTGCTCTTCGACAGCCTGGACGGCGAGGACCCGCTGCCCAGGGCGCCGCAACGCCAATCCCGAGGGAGCTCCCCATGATGCGCATCAAGGCCCTGATCGCCGCCGGCCTCGCCCTGTGGCTGGCCGGCTGTGCCGCCAGCGGGCCGGCGCCGAGCCGCTACACCCTGCCCGCGGACGCCGACGGTGACCCGCCACGCATCGCCGGGGCAGACGCCACGCACCGGCTGGTCGTCGGCCAGCCCCGGCTGGCCCGTTTCCTCGACGTCGACGGCCTGGTGCTGCAGCTCGACGACATCACCCTCAACGAGGCCAACCACCACCAGTGGGCGGAGCCCCTCGGCCTGCAGCTCGAGCGCGGCCTGCGCACTCGCCTGGCCGCGCGCCTGCCGGACACCCGGGTCATGCAGGACGGTGCCGACAACCGTCGCGGCACGGCCCCCACCCTGCGCCTGGAGGTGGATCGCTTCCATGGCCGCTTCGACGGCCAGGCCGTGGCCGGGGGCCAGTGGCAGCTGCGCGACGCGGGCGGCGACCTGCTGGCCATGGCCCCCTTCGTGGTGGAGGTGGCACTGGCCGAGGACGGCTACCCTGCCCTGGTGCGAGCCCTGGGTCGCGGCTGGGACCGGGTGGCCGACGAGATCGCCGCACAAATCAAACGGCTGCGCTGAACCGCGCACTGTGGCATACTACCGCCACGCGGCGATCGCTGGTCCCTCCTGCCGCGCCAGATTCCTTTTACACGCCTCGGCCCGGGACTGACCACGTCGACCATCGACGCGGCGCGACCGGGGCGTCTCTGCGGAGACCGCATGACCTTTTCCGACCTCGGCCTGCGTGCCGAACTGCTCCGTGCCGTCGAGGCACAGGGCTATACCACCCCGACCCCGATCCAGCTCAAGGCGATTCCCGCCGTCCTTCAGGGCGGTGACCTGCTGGCCAGCGCCCAGACCGGAACCGGCAAGACCGCCGGCTTCACCCTGCCGATGCTGCAGCGCCTGGCCGGCGGCCCGCGCCCGGCCAAGCACCAGGTGCGTGCCCTGGTGCTGACCCCGACCCGCGAGCTCGCCGCCCAGGTGGGCGAGAGCGTCGCCGACTACGGCCGCCACCTGACCCTGAAGAGCCACGTGATCTTCGGCGGCGTCGGCCAGCAGCCCCAGGTGGACGCCATCCGCGGTGGCCTGGACGTGCTGGTCGCCACCCCTGGGCGCCTGCTGGACCTGCACCAGCAGAAGCACGTCGACCTCTCGAAGGTCGAGATCCTGGTGCTCGACGAGGCCGACCGCATGCTCGACATGGGCTTCATCCACGACATCAAGAAGATCCTGCGGGTGCTGCCCGAGAAGCGCCAGAACCTGCTGTTCTCGGCGACCTTCTCCAACGAGATCCAGGCGCTGGCGGGCAAGCTGCTCGACGATCCGGCGATGATCGAGGTCGCCCGGCGCAACACCACCGCCGAGCTCGTCGACCAGGCGATCTACCGCGTCGACCGCGAGAAGAAGCGCGAGCTGCTGGCCCACCTGATCACCCAGCACGACTGGCAGCAGGTGCTGGTCTTCACCCGCACCAAGCACGGCGCCAATCGCCTGGCCGAGCAGCTCTCCAAGCAGGACATCCCGGCCATGGCGATCCATGGCAACAAGAGCCAGTCGGCCCGCACCAAGGCGCTGGCCGCGTTCAAGACCGGTGACCTGCAGGTGCTGGTGGCCACCGACATCGCGGCCCGCGGCCTGGATATCGAGGAGCTGCCCCACGTGGTCAACTTCGAGCTGCCCAACGTGGCCGAGGACTATGTCCACCGCATCGGCCGCACCGGCCGGGCCGGCAGCGAGGGCAAGGCGGTCTCCCTGGTCTGCGTCGACGAGCACGGCCTGCTCAAGGGCATCGAGCGGCTGATCAAGCGCGACCTGGAGAAGCGCATCGAGCCGGGCTTCGAGCCGGACCCCAATGCCAAGCCCGAGCCCATCGAGAACGGTCGCGGCAAGCGCTCGGGCGGCGGCGGCCGTAACGGCGGCCAGGGCCAGCGACGCCAGGGCCAGGCCGCGGGCCAGCGCCGCGGCGGCGACGAGGCCCGTGCCCCGCGCCGCCGCCGCGGTGGCGGTTCGGGCTCGCGCCAGGCCTGAGACGCCTGACTGGCGGGCTGCATCGGAATGTGCGAATGTAGCCCGCTGATCTCCCTACCCCTTCCACCGTCCAAGGCAGGACGCTTCCATGGATGAAAAGAACCTCGTCACTGGCTATCGGCGCTGGCTGACCTTCCAGCAGCAGGCCCGGCTGGACCGCGAACACCACGGCGCCCGTCAGAAGCTCGAGGAGTCGAAGGTCTCGGCGACGCGCATGACCGAAGCCTACCGCAGCATGGCCGCCAAGGGCGCCAGCGAAGGCGCCAGCTACCGCACCCTCTTCCTGCGTGACCATGGCGACACGGCGCTGGCCTGCGAGGGCTGGCTGTTCGTGCGACGGGTGCTGGCAGAGGGCGGCTCGACCCGCGTGCGGGCCACCCTGCTGACCACCTTCACCCTCGAGGAGGGCCGCATCGAGCCCGGCACCCACCCGGCCGAGAAGGTCACCCTGGAGATCTTCGACCAGTTGAACATCGATCGCGGCATGAGCAGCGTGGTGCGGGTCGACCGCATCGACGGCGACCGCGACACCCGCTTCATCACCCTGCTCGATGCGGTGCGAGGCGACCTGCGCCGCCACATGCGGTGAGCGCGGCATGCTGAAGACGCTGTTCGGCAGATCCCCCGTGGAGGTCTGGGTCATCAAGCAGGTCGATGATGGCCTGCTGCACCTGTGCGGCCAGGGCATCCTCGAGAGCGGGGACAGCCGCAAGGCCGTGCTCGCGGCCCTGGCAGAGGGACGGTTCCATGGTGCCGTGCGCCTGGCCGGCGGCGGGCTGGTGCTCAACGCCCGGCTCTTCGCCGCCCTGGTGCCGCTGGACGACCTGACGCTGACCGACGACGGCCAGGCCCACTGGCAGGACCGCCTGTGGCGCGTCTCCCAGGTGCCCCAGCGCTGCTGGGGCTTCGACGGCAGGCTGGTCGCCCAGCAGGGGGTCAGCGTCGGTGGGCTCGGCCTGGTCAGCGCCGAGGATGTCTCCGGCATCCGCCGGCGCGTGGACCGCGATACCCCGCAGCCGCCCGGCGAGGTCACCTTCCGTGCGGTCAACGAGCTCGAGGACCACCCCCTGGTCGCCGAGCCCCGGGAGGAGCCTCGCCCCGCCCGACCGGCGCATCGACGCGAGTGGCGTGATGACAACGAACGGCACTGAGGCGTCCCGGCCCGCTGCCCGCCAGCTGGCGCTGTTCATCGGTCTGATGGTGCTGGTGGGGCTCAACCTGCGCCCCGCCCTCTCCACCCTGGCCCCGCTGCTCACCCGCATCCAGCAGGAGACCGGGCTCTCGGCGCTGGCCATCGGCGCCCTGACCACCCTGCCGGTGCTCTGCCTGGGCATCTTCGCCCCGCTGGCCCCTTGGTTTTCCAAGCGCTTCGGCCCCGAGAACACCCTGGCCGCCGCCCTGCTGCTGCTGGCCGGTGGCCTGTTGCTGCGCGGCGTGCCGGCCGTGGTGGCGCTGTTCGGCGGCACCCTGATGGTCGGCGCCGCCATCGGCGTGGCCGGCACCCTGCTGCCGGCGCTGGTCAAGCGCGAGCTGCCGGCCGGCGCCGACCTGATGACCGGCGTCTACACCATGGCCCTCTGCCTCGGTGGCGCGCTGGGCGCGGGGCTGAGCATTCCCCTGGCCGACGCCCTGGGGGGCTGGCCGGCCGGGCTCGCCAGCTGGGCCCTGCTGGCGCTGGTGGCCCTGGTGGCCTGGCGGGTCCTGATGCCGCGCCATGACGCCACCGCGGCCCTTCCCGGCGGGGCCGGCTCCACCCGTGAGCTGCTGGGCCAGCCGCTGGCCTGGCAGGTGATGCTGTTCATGGGCAGCCAGTCGTCGCTGGCCTACATTGTCTTCGGCTGGCTGCCCACCCTGCTGGTGGCCCGCGGCTACAGCGAGGCCGAGGCCGGCTGGATGATGGGCGCCTCGGTGATGGTGCAGCTGCTCTCGGCCCTCTCGGCGCCCTGGCTGGCCCGCCTGGGCCGTGACCAGCGGCCTGCCCTGCTGATCGTGCTGGGCATGGTCGCCGCCGGCTTCTGGCTGCTGCTCCAGGCGCCGGCGATCTGGCGCTGGCCCGGCGTGGTGCTGCTTGGGCTCGGCCAGGGCGGCGGCTTCAGCCTCGCTCTCACCCTGATCGTGCTGCGAACGTCCACCTCACGCCTGGCCGGCAAGCTCTCGGGGCTGGTCCAGGGGGGCGGCTACACCCTGGCCGCCATGGGACCGCTCGCGGTCGGCGTGATGCTGCAGCTCGAGGTGGGGCTGGCGTCGGTGACCCGTGTGCTGCTTGGCATCATCGCCGTCAGCATGGGCTTCGCCCTGCTCGCCGGCCGCAACCACCGCCTGGAGGTCGACGACGCGGGACGTCTGGTCACCCGCTAGACTCGAAGCAGGGGGAACGAGGGGATGCCCGGCGGATGGACAACGACCAGGACGAGGTCTTCACGACGCGGGGACTGACCCGCCTCTACCGCATGGGCGAGGTCACCATCCGGGCGCTGCAGGGCGTCGACCTGGCGCTCTACCGCGGCGAGCTCGCCGTCATGCTCGGCGCCTCGGGCTCCGGCAAGTCCACCCTGCTCAACATCCTCGGTGGCCTCGACAGCCCCAGCGACGGCGAGGTGCACTATCGCGACAGGGCCGGGCAGGACCACGACCTGACCCGCGCGACCCAGCGCCAGCTGACCCGCTTCCGTCGTCACCACGTGGGCTTCGTCTTCCAGTTCTACAACCTGATCTCGAGCCTCACCGCCCGGGAGAACGTGGCCATCGTCACCGACATCAGCCGCGATCCCATGCCCCCCGAGGCCGCCCTGGCCCTGGTCGGCCTCGCCGAACGCCTTGACCACTTCCCCTCCCAGCTCTCCGGCGGCGAGCAGCAGCGCGTGGCCATCGCCCGGGCCGTGGCCAAGCAGCCCGACGTGCTGCTCTGCGACGAGCCCACCGGCGCCCTGGACTTCCGCACCGGCATCCGCGTACTGGAGGTGCTCGAACAGGTCAACCGCGAGACCGGCACCACGGTGGCGATCATTACCCACAACGAGGTGATCGGCGAGATGGCCGACCGCATCATCCGCCTGCGCGACGGCCGGGTGGACGAGATCCACGCCAACGCCCGCCGCCGTCCGCCCGGTGAGCTGCGCTGGTGATGCCATGCTGACCCTGGACCGCAAGCTCCATCGCGACCTCTGGCGCCTGAAGGGCCAGGCCCTGGCCATCGCCGTGGTGATCGCCGGCGGGGTGATGACGCTAATCCTTGCCGTCACCACCCTGGAGGCGCTGACGGGCTCCCGAGACCGCTTCTATGCCAGTCACCACTTCGCCGAGGTGTTTGCCGACGCCAAGCGCGCCCCCGCGGGGCTGATGCCCCGGCTGCAGGCGATCGAGGGGGTCAAGCGGATCGAGCCCCGGGTCAGGGCTGCGGTGCGACTGGCCGTGCCCGGCTTCGACGACCCCGTCCGCGGCCTGCTGGTGTCGATTCCCGACGGTCGCCAGCCGACCCTCAACCGCCTGAAGCTCCTCGCCGGCGCCCTGCCGGAGGCCGGCCGCGACGACCAGGTGGTGGTCAGCGACGCCTTCGCCGAGGCGCACGACCTGGCGCCGGGCGATCCCCTCGAGGCGATCATCGACGGTCGCCAGACGCGGCTTCGGCTCTCCGGCATCGCCCTGAGCCCGGAACACCTCTACCAGGCCGCCCCTAGCGACCTGATGCCGGACTACCGCCGCTATGCCGTGCTGTGGATGAACGAGCGCGCCCTGGCCAACGCCTACGACATGGAAGGGGCCTTCAACAGCCTGAGCCTGACCCTCCAGGCCGGGGCCCGCCGGGAGGACGTGATCGACGCCCTGGACCTGGCCCTGGCCCGCTACGGCGGTACCGGCGCCCAGACCCGCCACGACCAGCAGTCCCACCGCTTCCTCGAGGAGGAGCTGGCCCAGCAGCGCCTGATGGCCACCGTGCTGCCGGCCATCTTCCTCTCGGTCTCGGCCTTCCTGCTCAACGTGGTGATGGGGCGCATCATCCAAACCCAGCGCGAGCAGCTCGCCGTGCTCAAGGCGTTCGGCTATCACGACGTGGAGCTGGCCCGCCACTACGCCCTGCTGGCCGGCGCCATCGTGCTGGCCGGCTGGGTGCTGGGCGTCACCCTCGGCGCCTGGGCCGCCAGCGGGATGGCCAGCCTCTACCGCGAGTACTTCCGCTTTCCCGAGATGGTCTTCCGGGTGCCGGCCTGGGCCCTGGCCCTGTCGCTCGGCGTGGTGCTCCTGGCCGCACTGACCGGCACCTGGCAGGCGGTGTGGCGGGCGGTCAGCCGCCCGCCGGCCGAGGCCATGCGCCCGCCGGCGCCCGCGCGGTTCCGCAAAAGCTGGCTCGAACGGGCGCTGCCGGCCGCCCTGCTCGGCCATGAGGGACGCATCATCCTGCGCAACCTCGCACGGCACCCGGCCAGGGCCGGCCTCTCGGTGGCCGGCATTGCCCTCTCCTGCGGGCTGCTGATGGTGGGCGCCTACCAGCTCGATGCCGTGGAGGCGATGCTCGACCAGCAGTATCGCAACGTGCTGCGCATGGACGTCGAGCTCACCTTCGTCGATGCCACCCCGGCGCGGGCCGTCGGCGAGCTTCGCCACCAGCCCGGCGTGATGGCGGTGGAACCCTGGCGCCGGGTGCCCGCCACCCTGGTCCACGGTCACCGCGAGGTCCGCACCAGCCTGCTGGGCCTGGAACCCATGCCGCAGCTGCGCCAGCTGCTCGACGCCGAGGGTCATGCCAGGCGGCTGCCCGAGGCGGGCCTGACCCTGACCCGCCACCTCGCCGGGGAACTCGACGCCCGCATCGGCGACACCCTGGAGGTGGCCATCATGGAGGGTCGGCGTCGCCGGGTCCGCCTGCCGCTGGTGGCCCTGGTGGACGAGCCCCTGGGCACGGGCGCCTACCTGCGCCGGGAGCGCCTCAACGCCCTGATGGGCGAGGGGCCTGCCATCAGCGGGGCCTGGCTGCTGGTCGACCCCGGGCGCATGGACGAGCTCAATGCCGCCCTATGGGCCATGCCGGGCGTCGCCGCCATCGGGCTGCTCGCCGACGCCGAACGCGGCATCCGCGACTATCTCGACGAGACGCTGCTGATGGTCGCGCTGATCTTCGTCACCGTTGCCGGCTCCATCGCCTTCGGGGTGGTCTACAACGATGCGCGTATCGCCTTCGCCGAACGTGCCCGGGAGCTGGCCACCCTGCAGGTGCTGGGCTACACCCGGGCCGAGGTGTCACGCATCCTGCTCGGCGAGATCGCCCTGCTGACGCTGGTCGCCATCCCGCTGGGCTGGGCCATCGGCATCGCCTTTGCCCGGCTGCTCAACCAGGCCTTCAGCAGCGACCTCTACCGGATACCCCTGGTCTTCACGCCCCAGGCCTTCGGCATCGCCGCCGGCGGGGTGCTGGGCGCCTCGCTGCTGGTGGGCCTGCTGGTGGTCCGCCGCCTGGGCCGTCTCGACAGGATCCGCGTGCTCAAGGCCGTGGAGTGACCCGCACCGCACCACAGGAGATCCCTCATGACATCACGCCAGCGCTGGACCCGACGTCTGCTGTGGACCGCCATGGGGCTGGCCCTGGTCATGGCCCTGGCCTGGGCGCTGCGCCCGGCCCCGGTGCCCGTCAGCGTGGCACCGGTGAGCGTCGGGCCCTTCATCGACTCGATCACCGAGGAGGGCCGTACCCGGCTGCGCGACACCTGGAACGTCTCGGTGCCCATCGCCGGCTATCTGCAGCGGGTGCTGCTCGAGGTAGGCGACGAGGTCGAGCGGGGCCAGGTGCTGTTTCGCCTCGAACCCAGCCCGGCCCCGGCCCTCGACCCGCGCTCCCGCCAGCAGGCCGAGGACGCCCTGCGGGCTGCCGAGGCGCGGCTCGAGGCGGCCCGCGCCAACCTGGAGACCGCCCGGGCCGAGCGCCGCTTCGCCGAGGCGGAGTACGAGCGCTACCGCCAGCTCCACCAGCGCAACCTGGTCTCCACCACCGAGCTGGAGCAGCGCCAGAGCCAGCGTGACCGCCAGCGCGCCCTGGAGCGGGCCGCCGCATCCAGCGTCGAGGCGGCGAGCTTCGAGGTGGAAAGTGCCCGGGCCGTGCTGGCGGTGGCCAGCGGCCAGCGCGGCGACATCGAGCACCCGGAGCTCGAAGTGCGCGCCCCGATCGATGGCGTGGTGCTGGGCCGCTATCGCTGTTGCGAGGGGAGCGTGGCCGCCGGGGACCCGATCCTGGAGCTCGGCCGCCTCGACGACCTGGAGATCCAGGTCGACCTGCTTTCCATGGACGCCGTGCGCCTGCGCCCGGGGATGACAGTGCGCATCACCGGCTGGGGCGGCGAGCCCCTGGCGGGGAGCGTCCGGCGCATCGAGCCCGCCGGCTTCACCCGCATCTCCGCGCTCGGCGTCGACGAGCAGCGCGTGCCGGTGATCGTCGACTTCGACGCGGCGGTCGACCCCGCCGCCCTGGGGCTGGGCAGCGGCTTCCGGGTCGACGTCGAGTTCCTGGTCTGGCAGGCCGAGGAGATCCTGCAGCTGCCCACCGGCGCACTGTTCCGCGAGGCCGGCCAGTGGACGGTGTTCGTGGTCGAGGACGGGCGTGCCCTCAGCCGTCGGGTCGAGGTCAACCGGCGCAGCGGACTGGTCACCCAGGTCGTCGGCGGCCTCGAGCAGGGCGAGCGGGTCATCCTCCATCCCGGCGAGCGGGTGGCGGAGGGCGTGCGGGTCCGCCCGGACCCCTGAGGGCCGCGGCCGCCGCCTTGCCCCCTCGCGGTGCACCGGTATCATGGCGCCATCGCGTTTCCCATCCGCCGCCGACAGGAGCCCCCATGCCCGCCCCGGTTTCCGCAGACTCCCCCGTGCTGGTGATCTACACCGGCGGCACCCTGGGCATGGTCGAGACCGCCCGCGGCCTGGCCCCGGCTGGCCACATCGAGGCGCGCCTGCGGCGCGCCCTGGCCAGCCTGCCTCCGGGCCGCCAGGCGAGCCTGCCGGCCTTCGAGGTGCTCGAGATCGACCGCCCCATCGACTCCAGCAGTGCCACGCCCGATGACTGGCAACGGCTCGCCTCCCTGGTGGCGCGGCGCTACCGGCAGCATGCCGGCATCGTCATCCTCCACGGCACCGATACCCTGGCCTGGACGGCCTCGAGCCTGGCCTTCCAGCTGCCGGGGCTGGATCGCCCGGTGATCCTCACCGGCGCCATGCGCCCCCTGGAGGCCGAGGGCAGCGATGCCGCGGCCAACATCGAGGACGCCCTGCGCTTCGCGGTCACCCCGCGCCTGCAGGAGGTGGCAATCTGCTTCGCCGGCAAGCTGCTGCGTGGCTGCCGCTCCCGCAAGTGGCGGACCCGGGAGGCCGACGCCTTCACCAGCCCCAACCAGCCGCTGCTAGGCGAGCGAGTCGACGACGAGGTCGTGCTCTATCCGGGGCGCGGCCTGGCGGACCACCAGCGGGGCGCCCCGCGCTTCGAGCTGGCCGACTATGCGCCGCTGGCGGCGGGGGGCGTGGTACGCCTGGCCCTCTGGCCGGGCATCCAGGCCTGGCAGGTCGAGGCCTGGTTGCGCGACGACCGGGTCCGGGGCGCCGTGCTCGAGGTGTGGGGTGGCGGCAACCTGCCCGACGACCCGGCGCTGGCCGGCGCGCTCGCCCGCGCCAGCGGCGAGGGCAAGCTGCTGGCGGCCCTCAGCCAGTGCCCCCAGGGTCCGGTGGCCTTCGGTGCCTACGCTGCGGGACAGGGGCTGGCCGAGGCGGGGGTGCTCTCGGCGGATGACATGACCCCGGAGGCCACCTTCACCAAGCTGGTCCACCTGCTCGCCCTTCCGCTCCCGGAGGAGGAGCGGCGACGGCGCTTTCTCACGCCGCTCGCCGGCGAGCGATAGGGCGTCGACGGCAGCGTTGACGGGCGTCAAGCACGGCATCCCGGAAGTCGCTAAGGTGGGAATATCTCGACAGGACAGCAGGAGTCACGCCATGGAACACCCCGACCACCCCTTCACCGAACTCTTCGAGCAGCTCGGCCTTGCCTCGGATCCCGCAGCGATCAAGCGCTTCATCGACCGCCATGCCCCCCTTCCCGAGGACGTCGCCCTGCCCGATGCGCCCTGCTGGAACGAGGGCCAGGCGGAGTTCCTGCGCGAGGCCCTGGAGGAAGACGCCGACTGGGCCGAGGTGGTCGACCACCTCAACACCTCGCTGCGCAAGGGCTGAGCCGGCGGTCGCGGTCGTCAGGCAGGCGGGGAGGCCCCGCCCCGGGGATCCTCGGAGGGAGAGAGTTCCTCCGGCGGCAGGCGTGGCATGGACGCCACGCGTCGATCCACCAGGTGCAGCAGCCAGAGCTGTCCCGCCAGGACGGCAAGACACCAGAGAAGACCAGTGATCATGGGTGGATCCTCGCGCAGGCCGACGGCCTGGGTCCCCCCATCATAGCCCTGGCAGCGGGCGGCGGTAAGATAGGCCGCTAATTGATTTTGGTGATCACTGCCGCCGGATTCATAGCCGCGCCTCGACCCGCTCCAGGATCTGCCGGCTGACCTTGCCGACCAGCGGCCGTGCCGCCCGGTTGACGGCCTTCTCCAGCAGGCGATTGCGGATGGCGTAGGTCAGGGTCAGGGCCACCTCGGTGCCCCCCGCCACGGGCGTGAGGCGATAGCAGCCCCGGTTGTGCACCCCGTCCAGCGACTCCCAGGCCAGCACCTCTGGGGCGCGCGCCTCGGTGATCGCCACGTCGAAGGTCCAGTCCATGCCCACGGCGTGGACATGCCAGCGATAGCGGTCCTCCCCCAGCGGCTCGATGGCCTGGATCAGGTCGGAGTAGTCGGCAAAGTCCTCGACCCGCTCGAGCAGGGCGAAGACCCGGTCGGGCGGTGCCTTGAGAATCGCGCTGTGTTCGATGGTGGCCATGCCGCTCCCTGTTCGAAGAACAATCGATGCCTACCATGTCGCCGGCGGCCGTGGATGTCCAGCCGCCGCCCGGCTCAGAGGTCGCGCATCAGCAGCGCGAACTCGATCCGCTCCGTCGCGATGGGCTCGCCCGGCACCGGGATGCGCACCACGTGGCCGGAGCCGGGCGCGGCGTCCACGGATTCGCCGCGGCGGTTCTCGATATGCTCGAGCACGAAGCGGCGGTTGCCACCCGGCAGCATCAGCTCCATACCGTCGCCGACCTCGAAGCGGTTCTTGACGTCGACCTCGAGCACGCCGCGGTCCGGGTCGTAGCCGATCACCTCGCCGACGAACTGCTGGTGCACCCCCACCGAGTTGCCCTGCTCGTAGTTCTGGTACTCGTCGTGGACGTGGCGGCGGTAGAAGCCCTCCGTGTAGCCGCGGTTGGCCAGGTTGTCGAGCTCGTCCATCAGGCGCATGTCGAAGGGGCGGCCGGCCACGGCATCATCGATGGCGCGCCGATAGACCTGGGCGGTGCGCGCCACGTAGTAGTGGGACTTGGTACGCCCCTCGATCTTCAGCGAGGTGACGCCCATCTCCGTGAGCCGCGGCACGTGCTGCACGGCGCGCAGGTCCTTGGAGTTCATGATGTAGGTGCCGTGCTCGTCCTCGAACACCGGCATCAGCTCGCCGGGGCGGGTGCGGTCCTCGATCAGCGCCGAGAGCTCGTCCTGGCCCTCCACGCCGCCCGCGGTGGCGGTGCTCGCCATCGCCTCGATCGGCTGGGCACTGCCGCCGCCGGAGGCAATCAGGCCGCCCTGCCGCCCCCCGTCCTGGGGCGTCCAGATGCCGCTGCCGGCATGGGCGCGGGCCGAGTTGGCCGGCACCAGGTCGCCGGTCTCGTCGTGGGCGGCGGCCACGGTGTTGTACTTCCAGCGGCAGGCGTTGGTGCAGGTGCCCTGGTTGGGGTCGCGGTGGTTGAAGTAGCCGGAGAGCAGGCAGCGGCCGGAATAGGCGATGCACAGCGCGCCGTGGACAAAGGTCTCGATCTCCAGGTCGGGACACTCGGCGCGGATCTCGGCGATCTCGGCGAGCGACAGCTCACGCGACAGGATGATGCGGCTGATGCCCTGCTGCTGCCAGAAACGCGCCGCCGCCCAGTTGACCACGTTGGACTGCACCGACAGGTGGATCACCTGGTCCGGCCAGCGCTCGCGGATCATCATGATCAGGCCCGGGTCTGACATGATCAGCGCGTCCGGGCCGGCCTCGATCACCGGCTCCATGTCGCGCAGGTAGGTCTTCAACTTGCTGTTGTGCGGCGCGATGTTCGAGGCCACGTAGAACTGCTTGCCCCGCTCATGGGCGTAGGCGATGCCCTTGTGCAGGTTGTCGATCTTGAAGTCGTTGTTGCGCACCCTCAGCGAGTAGCGCGGCTGGCCGGCATAGACCGCATCCGCGCCATAGGCGAAGGCGTAGCGCATGTTCTTGAACGTTCCCGCGGGGGAGAGCAGTTCGGGGGCTTGCATAGAAGGTCACCGTTGTCAGGACGATGGCGCACGACGGCGCAGGGTGTGAAGGGGGCGCGATTATAGCAGGACAAGGGCCGAACGCCGAACGCCGAACGCCGGAGACTGGAGTTCCCCGGGGCCGGCAGGTCACGTAGACTGTGGCCGTTTCCGGACCGGACCCCGGATCGCCGCGCAAGCGGCCCGACAAATTCTCCGACCAGAGCTCCCGCCATGAACGACGCTTCTACACCTGCCACCGTGGTGATCTACTCCGGCGGCATGGATTCCTATACCGTGCTGCACCGGGCCCTGCGCGAGGGGCGCGAGGTCCACGCCCTCTCCTTCGACTACGGCCAGCGACACGCCCGCGAGCTCGAGGTGGCCGCGCGCGTCTGCCGCAATCTCGGCGTGCCCCACCAGGTGGTGGACATCCGCGCGATCCATGGTCTGATCGACGCCTCGGCGCTCACCGACGCCCGCCGCGCGTTGCCCGAGGGCGACTACGCGGAGGAGAACCTCACCGCTACCGTGGTGCCCAACCGCAACATGATCCTGCTCTCGCTGGCCATCGCCAAGGCGGTCAACATCGGCGCCGGACGGGTCGACTATGGCGCCCACGGCGGCGACCACGTGCTCTACCCCGACTGTCGACCGGAATTCGTCGAGGCGATGAACGCGGTGGCCGGCATCGCCAACTTCCAGGCCGTCGAGATCCACACGCCCTACCTGCAGGCCGGCAAGGCGGAGATCCTCGCCGACGGCCTGGCCATGGGGCTCGACTACGCCGACACCTGGACCTGCTACCGGGGGGAGGCGCTGGCCTGCGGACGCTGCGGCAGCTGTCGCGAGCGCCTGGCCGCCTTTGCCGCCAATGACGCCACGGATCCCCTCGGCTATTGTCAGCGGCCCGACCCCGCCGCCGAACCGGCCAAGGGGGGCGAGTGATGTACCACGTCAAGGAGGCCTTCTACACCCTGCAAGGCGAGGGCGGCCAGGCGGGTCGCGCCAGCGTCTTCTGCCGTTTCTCGGGCTGCAACCTCTGGTCAGGCCGCGAGGCGGATCGCACCAGTGCGGCCTGCCGCTTCTGTGACACCGACTTCATCGGCACCGACGGCCAGAACGGTGGGCGCTTCAGCAGCGCCGAGGCACTGGCCAACCACCTGGCCGCGCTCTGGCCCGACCAGGACGGCCATGATGGGAGAGCCGCCACCCCCTATGTGGTCTTTACCGGCGGTGAGCCGCTGCTGCAGCTCGACGAGGCGCTGATCCGCGAGATGCACGCCTGCGGCTTCGAGGTGGCCGTGGAGACCAACGGCACCCTGCCCGCCCCCGCCGGCATCGACTGGCTCTGCATCAGCCCCAAGGGCGACAACGCCCTGGCGATCACCGCGGGCAACGAGCTGAAGCTGGTCCATCCCCAGGCCGACGCCCCGCCGACGCGCTTCACCCGGCTCGACTTCGACCACTTCTTCCTGCAGCCGATGGCTACCGGGCCGGCCGTTCCCTCGGGCGACGCCCTGCCCGACACCCTGGCCGAGACCGTGGCCTACTGCCTGGCCCACCCCCGGTGGCGGCTGTCGCTGCAGACCCACAAGATCGCGGGGATCGACTGATGACGCTCTTCGTCAACCGCCTCACCCATCTCGATGTCTCGCTCTGGTGCCCGCGGCGGGGCCTGGTCGGCGCCAGCTGGCAGGTCGACGCGGAACTCGACGGCGAGCTCGGTGAGGACGGCATGCTGTTCGACTTCGGCGAGGTGAAACCCTGGATCAAGTCGCGACTGGATGGCGACCTCGACCATACCCTGCTGGTCCCCACCCGGGCCCAGGGAGTGACGCTCCACGACTGCCGGGAGGGGCTCTGCGTGCGCAGCGAGCGACCCTACCCGCTGGAGGTGCGTGCTCCGCGCCAGGCGCTGAGCCTGCTGCCCTGGCGCGAGATCACCCCGGAGCGACTCGCCGGCCACCTGGCCACCGAGCTGATGCGCCGCCCGCCGCCGCGGGTCAGCGACATCCGCCTGAGGCTTAGCGAGGAGGCCATCGAGGGGCCAGCCTACAGCTACAGCCATGGCCTGAAGCAGCATGCCGGCAACTGCCAGCGCATCGCCCATGGCCATCGTTCGCGCCTGGAGGTCTGGCAGCAGGGGCAGCGCGTCCCGGCCCTCGAGCAGCACTGGGCCGAGTGGCTGGCCGACCGCTACCTGGTGGACGAGGCGGATGTCGTCGACGACGACGCGCCCGGCTTCCGCGACCAGCTGAGCTGCCGCTACCGCGCCGAGCAGGGGCACTTCTTCATCCGGCTCCCGCGCAGTCGCTGCGCGGTGCTGCCGACGCCGACCACGGTGGAACACATCGCCGCCTGGCTGGCCGGGGCCATCGCCCGGGAGAGCGGCCAGGCCACGCGGGTCCAGGCCTTCGAGGGCATCGACAAGGGCGCCATCGCCGAGGCCCGGCCATGACCCCTAAGGCCCCTGCCGAGGGCTGTCGTCCGGGGTGCGGCGCCTGCTGCATCGCGCCCTCGATCAGCTCGCCGATTCCCGGCATGCCCGACGGCAAGCCGGCGGGCGTGCGCTGCGTGCAGCTCGATGACGCCAACCTCTGCCGGCTGTTCGGTGACCCGCGCCGCCCCGCGGTGTGCACGCGGTTCGACTATGACCCCGAGCTGTGCGGCACGCGACGCGACGAGGCGCTCAGGCGCATCGAGGCCCTGGAACTGGCCACCTGAGCCCCGCCCGCCCAACCGCAACGGCGCCCCTGGGGGGCGCCGTTGTGCTGTGGGGTCGGCCATTGGAGCGTCAGGAGGAGAGGTCCGCGGCATGCGGCAGGCGGCGGTCGAGCAGGGTGCGCCAGCGCGTCAGCACCGGCGCATCACTGTGGCTCACCTCGCCCAGCAGGGCGCGGAACTCCGACCGGGAGGCCTCGTCGCGAGGATCGATCAGGGTCAGCCAGAGCTCCAGGGCGGCGAGCTGCTGGTGGAGGTTGCCGTCCTCCCGGGCCTGCAGCAGGGCCTGCTCGGCAAGGCTCCTGACTTCCTCGCGGGAGTGCCCCAGGCGATGGCGGACGCGCGCCAGGTGCACGGCCAGTTCGGGGACGAACAGGGTGGTGCGCTCGCGGGCGATCATCAGGCACTGGTCGAGGTAGTCCTCGGCCCGGGACAGCTCCCCCAGGGCCAGGCAGGCATCCACGTACCACAGGGCCGGGCGCTGGTAGGGGTCCCGCCCGGTGACCTCGGCCAGCTCCTCCTGGGCCGACTCGATCTGGCCCAGGCCGTCGCGGTCGCCGGCCAGGGCCCGCTGCCAGCCCAGCACGCTGCGCGAGGCCACCTGCCAGAGGTGCAGGTCGGGGGTGCCGGTCAGCTCGAAGGCCCGCTCGGCGCGCATGGTGGCCAGGTGCACGTGCCCCAGCTGGCGATAGAGGGCCGCGGCATACATCAGCGCCATGGCCAGGCTGCCGGGATGGCCGATCCGCTCGGCCAGCCGGATGGCCGACTCCACCTGCCGCTCGGCACGCTGGTAGTCG
Organism: Halomonas ventosae; assembly: GCF_004363555.1. GTDB lineage: Bacteria > Pseudomonadota > Gammaproteobacteria > Pseudomonadales > Halomonadaceae > Halomonas > Halomonas ventosae. The sequence continues at coordinate 102,920 of NZ_SNZJ01000003.1, forward strand.
CCGCGCAGGCAGAGGGTCCAGCCCTGGAAGCAGGCGGCCGCGACCTGGGGGTGGTCGGAGAACGGCAGCCACTCGATCATCATCGAGGCATTGAGCGGGTCGATCTCCTCCAGATGGTCATAGGCCTGGGAGATGCGCCCGGCCCAGTACTCGCAGCTGGCCCGGGCGAAATCGGCCAGACGCCGGTAGCGCGGGTCCTCGAGGCGGTCGGCGAGGCCCGCCAGGCGCGAGGCCAGCGAGAAGGCATCGGCATGGGCATGACGCTGGCTGCAGCCCACCCACAGGCCCCACTGGACCAGGAAGGCCTGCTCCAGGTCGCCGGCGTCGTCCGGGCCGGCCTCCTCCTGGGCGAGAAGCTCCCGGGCCCGCACGAAGCTCTCGTGCGCGGTGGGCGAGCCGTGCCCCTCCAGGGCGAAGGCGGCCTGGCCACGCACGGTGAGCAGGCTGATCTCGCGCTCGGCCTGACCCTCGACATGGCGCAGGCTGGCCAGGCCGAAGTCGGCCATCTTCAGCGCCGTGCGGTTGGCGCTGACCTTGAGGGCCTCCCGCGCAGCCAGCTCGAAGTAGCGGGCGCCGCGGGCATAGTGGCCGCTGCGCCGCAGGTGGGTGGCGAAGTCGCCGGGGTGGCGGCTGATCCACATCGGGAAGTGCTCCTCGATCAGGCTGACCACCTGACGATGGATGCTCACCCGCACGTCCCGGGGGCAGGAGAGGTAGGCGGCTTCCTGCAGCAGCTGGTGGGTGAACTGGTATTCGCGCTCGCCCTCCTCGCCCTCGGCCGGTTCGATGATCTCCAGCCGGCGCATCTGCTCCAGCGCCGGCGCCAGGCGGCTCATCTCCCAGCCGCTGCACTCGGCCAGGAAGTCGAGGCGGAAGCGGCGTCCGAGCACCGCCGCCACATGGGCCACCTCGCGATCGCCGTCGAGCTGGTCGATGCGGCTGGCCAGCAGCCCCAGCAGGCCGCGCGGCAGCTCGTCGAGCTGCACGCTGCGCCCCTCGCGGCGGTCCATGTCGACCCGGCGGCAGATCTCCTGGAGGTAGAGCGGGACGCCATCGCAACGCTCGATGATCTGGCCGCGCAGCCGCGGGCTGAGGTGGATGCGATAGCGGCGCGCCAGCTGGGAGAGCAGCCGGGAGGACTGCATGGCATCCAGCCGCCCCAGGGAGATCTGCTGGTCCCAGTGCAGCTTCGCCGGCAGCGCCTCGCGGCCATGGTGGCTGGCCACCAGCAGGAAGGGGCTGTTGATCGGCAGCCGCGCCTGGAGGCCTGCCAGCACCTTGAAGGAGGGCTCGTCGAGCCACTGCAGGTCATCGATCATCAGCACCAGGGTGCGCTCGCGGGAGAGCTCGCGGATCAGGCGATGGATGAGTCCCACGACCAGCTCCACGGCCTCCCCGCTCTGGGCGAGCACCGCCATCTCGCGGGGCTCGCGCACGCCGAGGGCCTCCTCCAGCAGCAGGCGGTGTTCGGCGTCGGGCGCCTCGGCATCATCGGCGGCCAGCAGGCGCGACAGCGCCTCGGCGTCGATGCGCCCCCCCAGGTGCCAGCGCAGCAGCTGCCGCGCCACCCCATAGGGCTCCTGGACGGAGAGCCGCGTGGTGGGCTGCCAGCAGATCGCCGCCTCGCGGCTCTGCTCGAGCTGGCGGAAGCCCACCAGCAGCGCCGACTTGCCGAGCCCCGAGGGGCCCCGTACCAGCACGCTCTGGCGCAGGCCGATGCCGGCCCGGGCCAGGGCATCGCGCAGGGTGCGCAGGGAGCCCTCGCGCCCCACCAGACTGGGCGGTGGCGCCTCGCGCCCGCCCTCGTTGGTGCCGAGGACCAGCGCCCGCAGGCGCACCCGACCGTCGCTTGCTACCAGCCGCGTCGAGAGCCGCGGCTGGAGGTCAAGGGCCGGCGGCATGTGCTGGCTGGCGTCCTGGGAGATGACCAGCTCGCTGCCCTCGGCGGCGCTCATCAGGTCGAGGGAGCCCTGGGTCACCTGGCCGAGCGGGTCGACCAGGTGTCGCTCGGGGAGGTAGACCACCCGCCCGCTGTCCAGGCCGGCGGCCAGTTCGATGCGCGGCGGCTCGCCCTCGCCGCTCCAGTGGCGCTGGGACTCTTCGGGCAGCACGCGGCGACAGTGCTCGTAGAGCGCCACCAGCTCGGCCAGCTGGTGCGCCGGGCCATGGGTGCCGAAGCAGGCCAGGCCCAGGCCGCCGGTCGCCCCGGGCAGCCAGAAGCCGCCGAGGTGGTGGCACTGCTGCTCGAGCCAGCGCATCAGCTCGACCTGCAGCGCCAGGCAGGCGCGGGCATCGGCGCGGGCCGAGAGGTCGGCCTTGAGTCGCAGGCGAATGGCCATCACCGAGAGCTGGCGCTGCTCGATCTCGTCCTCGCGCAGGGGAGCGCTGTCCATCGCCAGGGTCCGCGAGAAGGCCCCGCTGGGGCCGAGGTGGGCGCCCTCGGCCTGGGCATCGGACCAGTAGCGTGCCAGCTGCAGGAAGGAAGGCTCCGGCTGCTGGCCGGAGAGCGCCAGCAGCTGCAGGTAGGCGTTGTACTGCTCGTGGGCGGCGGCCAGCTGGCCCTGCTCGGCCAGCTGGCGCACCAGACGTTCATGGAAGGGCCCGTAGCCGGAAAAACGGCTGACCAGCGACTCCAGCACCCCATCCGGCAGCGGTTCCTGGCGCTCCAGGACGCTCTCGGCGAAGCGGATCACCCGCTGGCGCCACTCGTTACGCACCTGGACCAGCCAGCGCTGGTACTCGGCACAGCTGGTGAGGTGCAGCTCCTCGGCGAGGTCGCCGCGGTAGCAGGCCAGCACCGCCTCGAGGGTGGCCACCTCGGCGGGGCCCTCGAGCAGCGCCTGCAGCCGGTGCATGTCGAAGTGCCAGCGCTCCGGCAGCCGGAAGGCAATGGTCTGGCGGGAGACCGACAGCACCCGCTCGGCCTCTTCGCCCAGGGACTGACGCAGGCAGTGCAGGGCGTGGCGCAGGTTGGTACGTCCCGACGACAGGCCCTGGTCGGGCCACAGCAGTTCGGCCAGGGTGGCGCGACTGACCGGCTGGTCGTGGAGCAGCAGGTAGACCAGCAGCGCCTTGACCTTGTCGTAACTGAACTGGGTCAGGACATCGTCGCCCAGACTCAGTGAAAAGTGGCCGAAGAGTGCCAGGTGGTCCCGGTCATCGTTATGTACGTCGTCGGCAGCATCCCGCATGGTGATCATTCCTGCGTGGCGGAAGTGATGGCCTCAGGCCGGCACGCCGCTGTGAAAACGAAAGGCCGTGTCCGGCATGGTGACCAGCTCGGCCTCGCGATCGGAGAAGAAGGCGATACGCGCGTCGATGGGCGCCGTGGCCAGGCGGCGCGCCAGCATCAGGTAATCCTCGAAATGACGGCCTTCCGACTTAACCAGACTGCGATAGAACTTGGCAAGTTCATCATCCAGATGCGGAATCAGGCGGGCAAAGCGCTCGCAGCTGCGTGCCTCGATCAGCGCCCCGATGATCAGGATGTCCACCAGGCGCTCCGGTTCCTCTCCCCGCACGTGGCGACGCAGCCCCTCGGCGTAGCGCGAGGCACTGATATGGCGATAGACGATGCCCCGCGCCTCCATCAGCTTGACGACCTGCTCGAAGTGCAGCAGCTCCTCCCGGGCCAGTTGGGACATCTTGGTGAGCAGCAGCGGCTGGTCCACATAGCGGTAGAGCAGGCTCATGGCCGTGGAGGCCGCCTTCTTCTCGCACTGGGCGTGGTCGATCAGCAGCAGCTCGGGGTTGGCCAGGGCCCAGTCGACCCACGCCTCCGGGGTGGCACAGGGCAGGAACGCCAGCAGCTCGGCAGGCAGCAGGTCCCGGCAATCGGTCGTCTCGAGGGTTGGCATCGGGGGCATCATGGTTCCTGTGTCGGCGGGTCAAGGGGGTCGGGAAGCAGCGCCTGTCGCCGCTCGGCGGCGGCCAGCAGGTCGGTGGTGATGCGTTCATGAAGCGCGGCGGCGTCCTCGCCGTCGCGACCGACCAGCCCGTAGCACGACAGGTCGCGGATGCGGCCGCGTCCCACCCGCAGCAGCTCCACGGCGCGCGAGAGCGGCGGCTGCTCATCCCGGAAGCGGATCCGGTGACGGCGCAGCTGGGCCTCCAGGCTCTCGGGGTCGACGACCACCAGGAAGCGCCCGGCGACCTCGGCGCGCAGCCTGTCCAGCTCGGCCATGCGTTGCTGTCGCTGCTCGCCGGAGAGGGCCGGCCAGTCGCGGATCTCACCGTCGACGCGCTGACAGCCACGGCACACCCGGTCGCCCAGGGTGGTCGAGCAGAGACCGACGCACGGCGAGGTGATGCGCTCTCCCATGTCTCCTCCCGTTGACGTTAACGTGCGTTGACATAACGTCATGGTAACGCGGGAGACCCCGGGCTGGCAGCCCGAAGTTGCCGCCGACCAAAGTTCAAGGCCGCCACGGCGGGCCCAGCTTAACATTGTCGACAGTTTCCTCTATGATCGCGGCACCGCTGACACCCTGGCATCAGGAAGGGTCTGCCAGACGTTTTCCCGCGCCGAAGCGTGCCTTACGTCGACGCTCGACTGAGGTCTGCCGGCTTCGGCCACCACCACCGATGAGGGCCCCAACGTGCTTGAAGCCTATCGCCAACATGTCGAGGAGCGCGCCGCCGACGGCGTGCCGCCGAAGCCGCTGAACGCCGAGCAGGTCGCCGCACTGGTCGAGCTGCTGAAGAACCCGCCGGCCGGCGAGGAGGAGTTCATCCTCGACCTGCTCACCAATCGCGTTCCGCCCGGCGTCGACGAGGCGGCCTACGTCAAGGCCGGTTTCCTGACTGCCATCGCCAAGGGCGAGGCCGAGTCCCCGCTGATCGACAGGGTCCACGCGGTGAAGCTGCTGGGCACCATGCAGGGCGGCTACAACATCGTCTCCCTGGTGGAACTGCTCGACGATGCCGACCTGGCCAAGGAAGTGGGCGAGCAGTTCAAGCACACCCTGCTGATGTTCGACGCCTTCCACGACGTGGAAGAGCGCGCCAAGGCCGGCAACGCCGTGGCCAAGGACGTCATCCAGTCCTGGGCCGAGGCCGAGTGGTTCCTCTCCAAGCCGGCCCTCAAGGAGAAGATCACCCTCACCGTCTTCAAGGTGCCGGGCGAGACCAACACCGACGATCTCTCCCCCGCCCCGGACGCCTGGTCGCGCCCCGACATCCCAGTGCACGCCAACGCCATGCTCAAGAACGAGCGCGACGGCATCGAGCCCGAGGTGCCCGGCACCACCGGTCCGCTCAAGCAGATCGAGGCGGTGAAGGCCAAGGGCTTCCCCGTCGCCTACGTGGGCGACGTGGTCGGCACCGGCTCCTCGCGCAAGTCCGCCACCAACTCCGTGCTGTGGTTCTTCGGCGACGACATCCCCAACGTGCCGAACAAGCGCGCCGGCGGCTTCTGCTTCGGCGGCAAGATCGCCCCGATCTTCTTCAACACCATGGAAGATTCCGGCGCCCTGCCGGTGGAGATGGACGTCTCCGGCCTCGAGATGGGCGACGTCATCGACGTCTATCCGTATGAAGGCAAGGTGTGCAAGCACGGCACCGACGAGGTCGTGACCACCTTCGAACTCAAGACCCAGCTGATCCTCGATGAGGTGCGCGCCGGCGGCCGTATCCCGCTGATCATCGGCCGCGGCCTGACCACCAAGGCGCGTGAGTCCCTGGGCCTGGCGCCCTCCGACGTGTTCCGCCTGCCCGAGCAGCCCAAGGACACCGGCAAGGGCTTCACCCTGGCCCAGAAGATGGTCGGCAAGGCCTGCGGCCTGGACGGCGTGCGTCCGGGCATGTACTGCGAGCCGAAGATGGCCACCGTCGGCTCCCAGGATACCACCGGCCCGATGACCCGCGACGAGCTCAAGGACCTCGCCTGCCTGGGCTTCCAGGCCGACCTGGTGATGCAGTCCTTCTGCCACACCGCCGCCTACCCGAAGCCGGTGGACGTGGACACCCACCACACCCTGCCCGACTTCATCATGAACCGCGGCGGCGTCTCGCTGCGTCCGGGCGATGGCATCATCCACAGCTGGCTGAACCGCATGCTGCTGCCCGACACCGTGGGCACCGGCGGCGACTCTCACACCCGCTTCCCGCTGGGCATCTCCTTCCCGGCAGGCTCCGGCCTGGTGGCCTTCGCCGCCGCCACCGGCGTGATGCCGCTGGACATGCCGGAGTCCGTGCTGGTGCGCTTCAAGGGCAAGCGCCAGCCCGGCGTCACCCTGCGTGACCTGGTCCACGCCATCCCCTACTACGCCATCCAGAACGGCCTGCTGACCGTCGAGAAGTCAGGCAAGAAGAACGCCTTCTCCGGCCGCGTGCTGGAGATCGAGGGCCTCGAGGACCTCACCGTCGAGCAGGCCTTCGAGCTCTCCGACGCCTCCGCCGAGCGCTCCGCCGCGGGCTGCACCATCACCCTGTCCGAGGACAGCGTGAGCGAGTACCTGAAGTCCAACATCACCCTGCTCAAGTGGATGATCGCCAACGGCTACGGCGACCGCCGTACCATCGAGCGCCGCATCCAGGGCATGGAGGAGTGGCTGGCCGACCCGAGCCTGATGCGCGCCGATCAGGACGCCGAGTACGCCGAGGTCATCGAGATCGACCTCGAGGAGCTCAGGGAGCCGGTCCTGTGTGCGCCGAACGATCCGGACGACGCCCGCCTGCTCTCCGAGGTCGCCGGCGAGAAGATCGACGAGGTGTTCATCGGTTCGTGCATGACCAACATCGGCCACTTCCGCGCCGCGGGCAAGCTGCTCGAGAAGCAGCCGGCCGGCAGCCTGAAGACCCGCCTGTGGCTGGCCCCGCCGACGAAGATGGACCAGCACCAGCTGACCGAGGAGGGCTACTACGGCATCTACGGTCGCGCCGGGGCACGCATGGAGATGCCGGGCTGCTCGCTGTGCATGGGCAACCAGGCCCGCGTCGCCGCCAAGAGCACCGTGGTCTCCACCTCGACCCGCAACTTCCCCAACCGCCTGGGCGACGGTGCCAACGTCTACCTCGCCTCCGCGGAGCTGGCGGCCGTGGCCGCCGTGGAGGGTCGCCTGCCCACCGTCGACGAGTACCGCCGCTACATGGGCGAGTTCGACGCCATGGCCGGGGAGATCTACCGCTACATGAACTTTCACGAGATCGAGGAGTATCAGAACGCCGCCTCCAACGTGATTCCGGTCGCGCAGGAAGCCTGATCAGCGGTATTCTGATAGAGTCAGATTCGACTCCGATGCTCGCAACATCGAAGGCCGTCGCCCGCGGCGGCCGGAGCCGATGAACGAAGCGCCCCATCCGGGGCGCTTTTTTTGCGCCTGACCCTCCACCCCGACCCTGCCACCGCTCCGTCCCACCAAAGGGGACTTCCGTTCTGCCCACGCCGTGGCATCATCGAGGGCTCACCCATGGCACGAGGAGCCTTACCGTGAGCCATATCGTCACGCCGGACATCTGCGACGCCTACCCCGAGGTCCAGGTGCTCGACCCGATCTTCGTCAACGTCGGCGGCCACGAGGCCTTCGCCGGCCCGATCCGCACCGTCAAGTGCTTCGAGGACAACTCCCTGGTCAAGCAGGCGGTGGCCGAGCCAGGGGACGGCGCCGTGCTGGTCGTCGACGCCGGCGGCTCCACCCGCTGCGCCATGCTGGGCGACATGCTGGCCGAACAGGCCGCCGGCCACGGCTGGGCCGGCGTGGTGATGTATGGCTGCGTGCGCGACGTCGACGTGCTGGCCGAGACCGAGCTCGGCATCCAGGCGCTGGGGGCCCATCCGCGCAAGAGCGAGAAACGCGGCGAGGGACAGCGGGACATCCCGGTCAGCTTCGCCGGCGTCACCCTGACGCCGGGCCAGTGGCTCTACGCCGACAACAACGGCATCCTGGTCGCCGACGAGCAGCTTGACCTGGAGCGCTGACGCACGACGAGGCCCGCGGTAACAGGCACTTGCCCGTGACGCGGCAGCGGTGTCACCCTGACACGAGATCCCCGTCGCGGGCCTGTCCATGCTGCACCTGTCACGATTGAGCGGCGACGTGCTGCGCACCCTGCGCGAGCACCTGCGCCCGCTGATCGCCTATCACCTCTTCTTCACGCTGCTGGCCTCGAGCCTGCTGCTGCCGGCCGTGGGCTGGACCCTCTCGGGCCTGCTCGCCCAGTTCGGCCGCCCGGTGATCACCAACAACGAGCTGATCGCCCTGCTGATGAGCCCCGGCGGCCTGCTCTGGCTGCTGGCCGCCGTTGGCCTGACCTTCCTGGTGCTCTACCTCCAGCAAGCCGGCATGATCCTGGTGGCGGTACGCCCCCGGGACCATCATGTCCGCCTCGCCTTCGAGGCCCTGTGGGCCACGCTGCGCCGGCTGCCGGCCCTCAGCGGCCTGGTGGTGCTGCAGGTGGGGGCCCAGCTGCTGCTGCTGGTCCCGCTGGCCCTGAGCCTGGCCTGGCTCCACGGGTTCTTCCTGGGTGAACTCGACCCCTACTTCGTGCAGAGCGTGCGCCCGCCCGCTTTCTGGGCCTTCCTCGGCAGCGGCCTGGTGCCGGTGCTGGCGTGGCTCCTGCTCGCCGGCAGCCTCTATGTCCGCTGGCACCTGGCCCTGCCGGTGCTGACCCTGGAGGAACTCTCGCCGCCGGCGGCCCTGGCGCGCAGCAGGCAGCTGACCCGAGGCCGGGGCCGCCATATCGCGGCGGCGGTGGTGCTGCTGCTGCTGGGCATCGTCATGCTGCCGCTGCTGGCCACGGCGCTGTTCGACCGGGTCGTCACCCCGCTGCTGTGGTGGCTGCCCGAGCGCAATGCGGTGCTGGTCCCGGCCATGCTCGCCTACCTCACCGCCTACCTGCTGGTGGCCCTGGCCATCACCTTCGGCGGCATCGCCGCCAACGCCCTACAGGCCACCTGCCTCTACCTGCGCCTGGCCCATCGCGAGCCGAAGCCCAAGCCTCCGCCGCCCGGCACCCACCCCGGTCGCCTGGCCTGGACCGTCGAGCTCGCCGTCGTGCTGTTCGCCATCGGCCAGGCGTGGCTGATCGTCAATCGCTTCGAGATCCGCGACGAGGTCGCCATCATCGCCCACCGCGGCAGCTCGCTGCATGCGCCGGAGAACACCCTGGCCGCGGTGGAGCAGGCGATCCGGGATCGCGCCGATGGCGTCGAGATCGACGTGCGCCTCACCGCCGATGGCGAGGTGGTGCTCTACCATGACGAGAGCCTCAGGCGGCTGGCCGGGGACGAGCGCCGGGTCGGGGAGCTGCCGCGATCGGAACTCGACGAGGTGGATGTCGGCAGCTGGTTCGGGGACCCCTTCATCGGCGAGCGGATCCCGGGGCTGGACGAGGTGCTGGCGGCGGTGCGCGGACGCGCCACCCTGATGATCGAACTCAAGCCCGACCCCGGCCGCGAGCTCGAGCTGGTCGAGGCGGTGATCGACACCCTGGCGAGGGAGAGGGAGCTGCGCGTCGCGTGCCGGCATCGCGCCGCGGATCGGGTGACCGCCCTGGCCTGTGGCGACCCGGACGTCATGGGCGAGATGCGCGTGGCCGCCATGTCGCCCTGGCTGCTGCGCGAGGTCGGGCTGCGTGCGCCGCGCCTGCGCACCACCCTGCTCGCCCAGCTGGTGATGTCGGGCACCCTGGAGCGCCGAGGCTTCGATGCCCTGGCCCTGCGCCACAATCGCATCGACGAGGAGGAGGTGCGCCTTGCGGGATACTACGGCTACGAGCTGCATGCCTGGACCATCAACGACCGCACCCGGATGTCCCAGCTGATCGACCTCGGCGTGGACGGCATCATCACCGACCGGCCGGCGATGCTCGCTGCGCTCATCGGCGAGCGCCGCCGCCTGGGCGACGGCGCCCTGCTGCTGGTCAAGCTGCGCAACTGGTTGCGGGGCTAGGCACGCGCGCTCAATCCCCCATCACCACCCCTTCGCGGCGCGGGTCGGCGCCACCGAAGAAGCCCTCCTCGGTGCGCTGGATCGCCTGCAGCCCGCTGGTGAGCTCGCGCTCCTCCACCTCGTGGCCCCGCTCGCGAAGCGCCTCCCGGGTGGCCGGCGGAAAGCGTCCCGCCTCCAGGTAGACCGGCCCGCCCAGGGTGATGGCATGGGGCAGGTCCAGCGAGCGCTGGGCGTCCAGGCCCCAGTCGAGCATGGCCACCAGCGAGCGGGCGGTGTAGTGGATGATGGCCGCGCCCCCCGGCGAACCGAGGCTCGCCACCAGGTCGCCGCTGTCCCGGTCGAAGACCAGCGTCGGGCTCATGCTGGAGCGCGGACGCTTGCCGGGCTCCACGCGGTTGGCGATAGGGGTCCCCTCCTCATCCGCGGGGGTGAAGGAGAAGTCGGTCAGCTCGTTGTTGAGCAGGAAGCCCCCCGGCATGCCGGTCCCCCCATCGGAGAGGATGCGCGCACCAAAGGCCTGCTCGATGGAGCTGGTCATGGCCAGGGCGTTGCCGTGCTCGTCGACGATACTGATGTGGCTGGTGCCGTATTCCGGCTGCGTCGGCTGCACGGCCCAGGCGGTGGCCAGGGCACCGGGGTTGCCCGGGCTGGCGCCGCCGCTGCCCATGCTCTGTTCCGCATCGATCAGCTCGGCGCGTTCGGCCAGGTAGTCGGGGTCGAGCATCAGCGACCAGTCGCCGCCGGGCGCCTCGACGAAGTCCGGGTCGGCGATGTAGCGCCCGCGGTCGGCGAAAGCCAGCCGCGAGGCCTCGAGGAAGCGGTGCAGCCAGTCGACGCCGGGCAGGTCCTCCTCCAGGGCTGCCTCCAGCGGCGGGAGCTGTTCCAGCATGCCGAGGATCTGCATCACCGTCAGGTGGCCCGACGAGGGGGGCGGAAAGCCGCACACCCGGTACGTCTGCCACTCGGTGCAGAGCGGCTCGCGCTCCTTCGCCGTGTAGGTGGCCAGGTCCTCGAGACTCAGACTTCCGGGCAAGGCGGGATGGTTCTGCACCTGCGCCACGATGTCCTCCGCGACGGCCCCGGTGTGCAATGCCGAGCTATCCTGCTCGGCGATCCGCTCGAGGATCACCGCAAGGGCCGGGTTCTTGAGCGTGTGGCCCTCGGGCAGCGGCTCCCCCTCCTCGGTGAAGTAGAAGGCCGAAGCCCTGGCATTGTCACGCAGGCCCTCGGTGTCGGCCAGGCTCCGGTGCAGCCGGGGGCTGACGGGGAACCCCTCGTCGGCCAGGGTGATGGCCGGCTCGAAGAGCTCGGCCCAGGGCAGGCGACCATGCGCCTTGTGGGCCCTCTCCAGCATGCGCAGGGTACCGGGCACGCCGACCGAGCGACCGCTGGCCACGGCCTTCATGAATGCCAGGGGCTCGCCCTCCCCGTCCAGGAAAAGCTCCTCCTCCACCGAGGCCGGCGCGGTCTCACGGCCGTCGTAGGCCATGACCTCCTCGCCGTCGTGATACATCAGGAAGGAACCGCCGCCGATGCCGCTGGACTGGGGCTCGACCAGGGTGAGCACCATCTGCACCGCGATGGCGGCGTCGATGGCCGAGCCCCCCGCCTGGAGGATCTGGTAGCCGGCATCGGTGGCAAGCGGGTTGGCCGCGGCCACGGCGAACGTCTCTGTGGCCCAGCCGGGCTTCTCCTCGCTGCCGGAGGCCGACTCCGGGGCGATCTCCGGGCGCTGGTACTGGAAGTCCACCTCGCCGAGGGCCGCCGAGGAGAGCAGCAGCGGCGAGAACAGCAGAATGGACGCCGAGCGACGCCAAGCGGTGGGGATGGCCATGATCATGACTCCTTGTCTCGATTCGGGGTCATGACAGCATAGGTGAGTCAGGGCCGGTCGTCGCCACCCGACCGGTGACAGCGCCACAGGGCCAGCAGGTTCATGCCGGCGAGGGTCAGCAGGGCGGCGGCGGCCCACCCCAGGGTGGTGACCAGTCCATGGAACTCGCCGGGGGCGGCCAGCGGCCGGAAGGTCATGCCGTATTCGGCCAGGCGACTGCCCGCGTAGAGCAGCAGGACCAGCAGGCCCAGCGGCAGCGGCGAACGCCGCCGGGCCAGCCAGCGGGTCAGTCGCCAGGGTGTCGGCGGCACCTTGGCGGGTGCGGCCTTCCGCGCCCTGGTCCGGGGGGCAGCCTTGGGCCTGCCGGGCGCCTTGGTCCTGCTGGGTGCACGCCGCGGGGGGCGCCGTGACGGTGTGCGGCCCGCGCCCGGCAGGCGCCCCGCCAGCCAGCGCGTGGCACGGACCAGGCCCCAGCCCAGGGTGAAGCAGACGGAGAGCGCCAGGCCCCCCATCACCAGCAAGTATGCCATCCCGGCAGATCCCCCTTCGGCTCGTTGGAGGCGCTATCTTGCCAAATTCTCGCCGCCCCGTGGGCCGGAATCGCACGATGGCTCAAGGCACCACGATGACCGGTATCGGCAGGCGGGCCAGCAGGTCGGCATCCTGGTCGGCCAGGCGGGCGAGCTGGGGGCGATGGAGCAGCAGGGCGCCATTGTCCACGCGGGCCAACTGCTGCTCCAGCTGCCGGGCATCGCTCGCCTGCAGGACCTCCCGGCCGTCGAACAGGCGGGTCAGCGCCTCGGGAACCGGCGGGAACTCGCCGCCCGCTCCGGGACCGTCCAGGGTCCGCAGCGGGCCGCGGGCCAGCGACAGCCGCTCGTCCCAGATGATCACCGTGCAGGGCGCCTCGAGGATCAGGGCACGGCTGGTGGAGCCCAGGCGCACGCCCCAGTGGCCCGATAACCCGGCCTTGCCGAGCACCAGCAGGTCGCCCGGACCGGCCAGCGACAACGCCTCGCTGACCACCCGGCCACGACTGACCCGCAACTGGTGTCGCAGCTCCCGGCCGGCCACCGCGGCATCCAGGGCCTCGGTCACGCGACGGGCCTGTCGCGCCATGCCGGCCTCGAGGTCGGTCCTCGACAGCCGGCGCACCCGCCCCGAGGCCGCACCGATCTCGCGGGCAAAGGGAAAACCCGCGCTGCCCAGCAGGTCCTGGTCCTCGACGTAAAGGGCCACCAGTTCGGCATGGCGCGTCACCGCAAGGTCCACCGCGGCGGCCAGTGCCGCCAGGCTGTGGCGGGACGCATCAAGCAACGCCAGCACCCGCATCACCGGAATCTCGCTCTCTCCCCCCAGCTCCTCCGGGCCTGACCGGGACACCTCAACGTTCATCATCCGGCTCCTCGTGTTCATCGTCATCGCCGCCCCCCTCCTCCTGGCGCGCGTGCTTCACCACCTCGCGGAAATGGGTCAGCCGCTCGGCCACGCGGGCATCCAGGCTGCCCAGGGGGAAGTGCCCCTGGTCGTCGGGGACACCGATGGACAGACCGGTGAGCAACTCGAGTGCCTCGTCCACCCGTGACACGGCGAAGACCCGGAAGTGACCCTCCTCGACCGCCTCGCGCACCTCGGCCTTGAGCATCAGATGCTCGACATTGGTCGCCGGCAGGATCACCGCCTGCCCCTCGAGGTGGCCACGGGCGGCGCAGACATCGAAGAACCCCTCGATCTTCTCGTTCACACCGCCCACCGCCTGGACCCGCCCATGCTGATCGATGGAGCCGGTCACGGCGAAGGCCTGATCGAGCGGCACCCGGGCGATGGCCGAGACCAGGGCACATACCTCGGCCACCGAGGCACTGTCGCCCTCGATCCCGCCGTAGGACTGTTCGAAGGCCAGGCTCGCGGAGAGCGAGAGCGGCTCCTCCCCCGCGTAGCGCGTGGCCAGGTAGCGCGACAGGATCATCACCGCCTTGGAGTGGATGCGCCCCCCCATGCGCGCCTCGCGCTCGATGTCCACCACCTGCCCATTGCCCGGCCGCGCCGTGGCGGTGATACGCGACGGCTGGCCGAAGGCGTACTCGCCAAGCTGCAGCACGGAGAGGCCGTTGACCTGGCCGACCACCCGCCCCTCGGTGGCGACCATCATGGTGCCGCGAGTGATCATCTCGTGGCTGCGCTCGCGGATGCGCCCGGCGCGCCAGAGCTGCTGGCTGACCGCCTTCTCGACATGGCGACGGGCGATCACCGTGGCCGCCTCCTCGCCGGCCCAGTGGTCGGCCTCCAGCACCAGGTCATGGAGGTCGCGATGACGCGCGGTCAGCTTGCGCTGGTCGTCGGCCAGCCGGCTGGCCCGCTCGATCACGGCGGCCACGCCGCTGCGGTCCAGCGGGCGCAGAGCCGCCTCGCGGGCCAGGGTCGCCACCATCCGGGCATAGAAGGCCTCGTGCCGGGGGTCACGGTCGAGCTCGTCCTCGAGGTCGGCCTGGACCTTGAACAGCTCCAGGAACTCGGGGTCATGCTCGCAGAGCAGGTAGTAGAGCAGGCGCTCGCCCAGCAGCACGATCTTGACGTCCAGCGGGATCGGCTCCGGCTCGAGGGTCACGGTGCTGATCAGCCCATAGGCCTGCTCCAGCGACTCGGTACGGATCTCACCGGCCTTGAGCACCCGCTTGAGGGTCTCCCAGGCCCCGGGCTGGGTGAGCACGCCGCGCACGTCCAGCACCAGGTAGCCGCCGTTGGCGCGATGCAGGGCGCCCGCCCGTATCAGCGAGAAGTCGGTCAGCAGGGTGCCGTTGTGCACATGGTGCTCGATGCGGCCCACCAGGTGCTGGTGGGTGGGCAGGTCCTGGTAGATCAGCGGCGCCCCTTGTGCCTCGGCGTTGTCCACGATCAGGTTGACCTGGAAGCGGCTGAACACCGCCTCCGCCGGGATGTCGGGCTCGTCGGCGATGAAGGAATCGACATTGAACAGGATCGCCTCGCGGATGGCGTCGAGGTGGGTCAGGACGCCCTCGTGCTCGGCATAGCGCTCCTTGAGCTCATCCAGCGGGGTGCCGATGGCCGACTCGAGCATCTCCGCGTTGAGGGCGTTGGCCTGGTCGCGCAGCTCCTTGGCCAGGCGCGGCATCTGGCGGATCGCCTGGGTCAGCTTGCGCTGCAGGATCTCGACCGTGGCCTCGATGCGCTCGCGCTCGTCCTTCGGCAGCTTCTCGAAGGCCTCCGGCGCCATCATCTTGTCGCCGTCGGCCGGCGCGAAGGTGAAGCCGTTGGGGGTGGAGAGCAGCAGGATATCGTGCTCGCGGGCCTCGCGTCGCACGGCCTCCACGGCGTCGCGCTGGCGCTCGCCCATGGCCTGCTTGAGCTCGTGGAGGCGGTTCTGGTACTCCTCGCTCTCGAACACGGCGGGGATGGCGCTGCGCAACTCCTCGACCAGTGCCTCCAGGTCGGTGCGCAATTGACGCCCCAGGCCGGGCGGCAACGAGAGGGCCAGCGGCACGGCCGGGTCATCGAAGTTGTAGCGGTAGCACCAGTCCCGCGGGGGCGAGGCGCCCCGGGCCTTCTCGGCGAGGAAGCTGCCCACCAGGCTGTGGCGATCATGCCCGGGCTGGCCCAGCACGAAGAGGTTGAAACCGTCGCTGCGGATCGCGGTGCCGAAACTCAAGGCATCCCGTGCGCGTTCATGGCCGATGAGCAGGTCCAGCGACTCCAGTTCGCTGGTGACCTCGAAATCGAAGGCATCGGTCGGACAGGTCCGATACACCTGCGCCACCCCAAGGGGTTCCACCATGGCAGTTCTCCTTTGCAGACACGGGCAGTATGAGACATGACGAAGGGTCATGCCTGATGAAGATCAAGGAGAGCGGGCACAGGGAACGGCGGGCACCGGCGTGCCCGCCCGGGGTGATCAGCGCAGGATGTCGTGGATCACCTCATGGATGATGTCGTTGGTGAGGTCGACCAGCACGGCGTCGGTCCCCACACGGCGCCATTCATAGCCCTCGTAGTAGGGCAGGTCGCGCCGCACGCGCTCGTCGAAGTTCCTGGCAATGCCGGGGGGCAGGGGCTTGCCGCGTTCCAGGTTCATGCGGATGCCGGGCGGCAGGCTGTCGCGGTCATCATGGTGAAGATACTCGCGCCGACTGCGGAAGATCTCGCGAACCTCGCGCTCGTCGATCATCGGCCGCCTTGCCTCGTCGCGATAGCGTTCCCGGTCACGATATTCATCACGCTCCCGGTCGCGATACTCGTCGCGCCCCCGGTCACGGGACTCCTGGCGGTCGCGATCACCTCGGGCCTGGCCCTGGCCACGGGACTCCTGGGGACCACCCTGCCCCTTCTGGGCACGCTGCGGCTGTCCCTCCTCCTTCCAGGGCGCCGCCCCCTGGGCATTGCCCTGGCCATTGCCGGGCTGGGCCAGCAGCGGGGAGGCAGCGAGGGACAGGCCGAGGGTACCGGCCACCACCAGAGGAAAGATAAGGAAACGGGTCTTCATGCAGACCTCCACGTCGGGGCATGTACGCTCAGTCTAGCCCGGCATCGTGCAAGGGCCGTGCACAAGGCAAGACACCCGGGCAAGCCCGGGTGTCGTCTGTCACTGCTGGCAGGAGCGGGCGTTAGCCCAGGGTCTCGCCGGCCAGCATGAACCAGGTCTCGAGCACCGCATCGGGGTTGAGCGACACGGAGTCGATGCCCTGCTCCATCAGCCACTTGGCCAGGTCCGGATGGTCCGAGGGGCCCTGGCCGCAGATGCCGATGTACTTGCCCTGAGCGTGACAGGCCTGGATGGCCATGGCCAGCAGCTTCTTCACGGCGGGGTTACGCTCGTCGAAGAGGTGGGCAACGATGCCGGAATCGCGATCCAGGCCCAGGGTCAGCTGGGTCAGGTCGTTGGAGCCGATGGAGAAACCATCGAAGTACTCGAGGAACTCCTCGGCCAGCAGGGCGTTGGCCGGCAGCTCGCACATCATGATCACCTTGAGACCGTTCTCGCCCCGGGCCAGGCCGTTGGCGGCCAGCAGGTCGACCACCTCACGGGCCTCCTCGGTGGTGCGCACGAAGGGCACCATGATCTCGACGTTATCGAGCCCCATCACCTCGCGCACCCGCTTGAGCGCACGGCACTCCAGCTCGAAGCAGGGACGGAACGAGTCCGAGATGTAGCGCGAGGCGCCCCGGAAGCCGAGCATGGGGTTCTCCTCGCCCGGCTCGTAGAGCTTGCCGCCGATCAGGTTCTCGTACTCGTTGGACTTGAAGTCCGACAGGCGCACGATGACCCGCTTCGGGTAGAAGGAGGCCGCCAGGGTGGAGATGCCCTCGACCAGCTTGTCGACGTAGAACTCCACCGGGTCGCTGTAGCCGGCGGTGCGCAGGTCGATGGTCTGCTGCAGGTCGGCGGGCAGGGTGTCGTACTCGAGCAGCGCCTTGGGGTGTACCCCGATCATGCGGTTGATGATGAACTCGAGCCGTGCCAGGCCGACCCCGGCATTGGGCAGGCTGGCAAAACTGAAGGCACGATCCGGGTTGCCGACGTTCATCATGATCTTGAAGGGGATCTCGGGCATGGCGTCGACGCTGGTGACGTTGCGGTCGAATTCCAGCAGCCCCTCGTAGACGTGGCCGGCGTCCCCCTCGGCGCAGGAGACGGTGACGTCGCGCCCGTCATCCAGCGCCTCGGTAGCGTCCCCGCAGCCGACCACGGCGGGAATGCCCAGCTCGCGGGCAATGATCGCCGCATGGCAGGTGCGGCCGCCACGGTTGGTGACGATCGCCGAGGCGCGCTTCATGATCGGCTCCCAGTCCGGGTCGGTCATGTCGGTGACCAGCACATCGCCGGGATTGACCTTCTCCATGTCGTCCGGGGAGAACACCACCTTGACCGCGCCGCGACCGATGCGCTGGCCGATGGCCCGGCCGGCCACCAGGGTGCGCCCCTTCTCCTTGAGCTGGAAGCGCTCGAGCTTGCCGCCCTCCTGCTGGGAGACCACTGTCTCGGGACGCGCCTGGACGATGTAGAGTTCGCCATCGTCGCCGTCCAGCGCCCACTCGATGTCCATGGGGCGGCCGTAGTGCTCCTCGATGGTCACCGCCTGGCGGGCCAGCGCCATGATCTGCTCGTCGTCGATGCAGAAGCGCGCCCGGTCGGCCAGCGGCACGTCCACCGTGGCCACCGACTTGCCAGCGCTGGTGTCGTCGGTGTAGATCATCTTGATCAGCTTGGAGCCGAGGTTGCGGCGCAGCACCGCCGGGCGGCCCGCGGCCAGGGTCGGCTTGTGGACATAGAACTCGTCGGGGTTCACCGCCCCCTGCACCACGGTCTCGCCCAGCCCCCAGGAGGCGGTGACGAAGACAGCGTCGCGGTAGCCGGACTCGGTGTCCAGGGTGAACATCACGCCCGAGGCGCCGGTCTCGGAGCGCACCATCTTCTGGATGCCGGCGGAGAGCGCCACGTTCTCGTGGGCATAGCCGCGATGGACGCGGTAGGAGATGGCGCGGTCGTTGAACAGCGAGGCGAAGACCTCGTGCACGGCGCGCTTGATGTTGTCGAAGCCCTCGATGTTGAGGAAGGTCTCCTGCTGACCGGCGAAGGAGGCGTCCGGCAGGTCCTCGGCGGTAGCCGAGCTGCGCACGGCGACCTTGAGGTTGGGATGCATCGCCGAGAGCGTCTCGTAGCTCTCGCGCAGGTAGCGCTCGAAGGTCGGCGGCAGCGGCGTGTCAATCACCCACTGGCGGATCTCGGCACCGGCCCTCGCCAGCTCGGCCACGTCATCGACGTCCAGGGTGGCGAGCCGGCGGTTGATGCGCTCGTTGAGTCCTTCGTGGGAGAGGAATTCGCGGTAGGCGTGTGCCGTGGTGGCGAACCCGCCGGGGACGGTGACACCCGCGCCGGACAGGTTGGAGATCATCTCGCCGAGGGAGGCGTTCTTGCCCCCGACCCGCTCGACATCGTCCATGCCCAATTGATCGAACCACTGAATGTAATCGTCCATGAGACCTCCCAGGATATCGACGAAGATGCATCATGCCGGCGGGTCGCTCGGGACTCGGGCATGAAGGGATGTTGGCGACTCTAACAGCGGCCTTCCATATTCGCCATTAGTCTAACATCGAAGTCACTGGAGGATTTTTACAACACCCGGCCGAATCGCCAGTCATCTGTAGTGGCGAGAGGCGTGGCGGGCAGGAAAGCCGCCTCTTGTCCCGGCCTCGAGCAGCATCGACAATGGGCCTTACCTTCCCACTGGACACAGCGAGCCGCCATGACGCGCACCGCCTTCTTCATCTCCGACGGCACCGGGATCACCGCCGAGAGCCTGGGACGCAGCCTGCTCGCCCAGTTCCAGAGCGTCGAGATCCGTATGCTGACCAAGCCCTACATCGACTCCCTCGAGAAGGCCCGGACCCTGGTGGCGATCATCGAGGCCACGGCGGTGCGCGACGGCGAGCAGCCGATCATCATCGACACCATCGTCGACGAGCAGATCCGCGAGGTGATCCGCCAGGCGCCCGGCTTCAAGGTCGACATCTTCTCGACCTTCCTCAAGCCGCTGGAGGAGGAACTGGAGGCCCACTCCTCCTACAGCGTCGGCCGTACCCACTCGATCGGCAAGGATGAGGTCTACATGGACCGCATCCACTCGGTGCACTTCGCCCTGGACAACGACGACGGGGCGCGCACCCACCAGTACGACAAGGCCGACATCATCCTCGTCGGGGTCTCGCGCTGCGGCAAGACCCCCACCTCGCTCTACCTGGCCCTGCAGTTCGGCATCCGCGCCGCCAATTACCCGCTCACGGAGGACGACCAGGACGAGAACGGCACCCTGAAGCTGCCCAGGGCCCTGGTGCCGCATCGCCACAAGCTGTTCGGGCTGACCATCGACCCCCGACGGCTGGCGGCGATCCGCCACGAGCGCCGGCCCAACAGCCGCTACAGCTCCATGGACCAGTGCGTCCAGGAGGTCGAGCAGGCCGAGGGACTCTATCGCCAGATGCATATCCCCTACATCGACACCACCCGCTTCTCCGTGGAGGAGATCTCCACACGGATGATCGCCGAGACCGGCCTGACACGGCGGTTTTCACCGCGATAAGAGCCGAGCGCCGAGCGCCGAGCGCCGAGCGCCGAGCGCCGAGCGCCGAGCGCCGAGCGCCGAGCGCCGAGCGCCGAGCGCCGAGCGCCGAGCGCCGAGCGCCAGCAGGAGGGTGCTCACGCATCAAGATGGCGACAAGCAAAGGCCTCCAGCAGGCGACTCTGCTGGAGGCTTTTCTTGGCTGCTTGGCTGCTTGGCTGCTTGCAGCTATCTCACCACCCCTGCCCTTCTGAGCTTGGCAATATCCTCGGGCGTCAGGCCCATCTCGGCGAGTATCGCATCGCTGTCCTGGCCGAGCCTGGGAGGCGCCACCTCGCTGGTGGCAGGCTCGCCGTCGAAACGTAGCGGGTTGGCGACCTGGGGCACCTCGAGATCGCCGCGGCGCAGCGTTCGGTGCAGGCCTCGATGGCGCACCTGGGGGTCGTCGAAGACCTCGGTCAGGGTGTTGATGGGGCCGGCGGGGATACCGCGCGCCTCCATCTCGGCCAGCCACTCATCGCGACCCCGCTCGAGCAGGATCCGCTGGATGAGCGTGACCAGCACCTCCCGGTTGCCGACCCGGGCGGCATTGGTGGCGTAGGCGGGATCCTCGGCCCACTCGGGGTGACCCAGCAGGTCGGCGAAGCGCGCGAACTGGGCATCGTTGCCCACGGTGAGCACCAGATGGCCATCGGCACAGGCAAACGCCTGGTAGGGCACGATATTGGGATGGGCGTTGCCATGGCGCTCGGGTGAACGGCCTTCGACCAGGGCATTGAGCGCCTGGTTGGCCAGGGTGGCCACCTGGACGTCGAGCAGGGCCAGGTCGATATGCTGCCCCCGCCCGGTGCGCGCACGCTCCTGCAGGGCGGCCAGCACCCCCACGGTGGCATAGAGGCCGGTCATCACGTCGGTGATGGCCACGCCGGTCTTCATGGGCATGCCGTCGGGCTCGCCGGAGAGGCTCATCAGCCCGCCCATGGCCTGGATCATGAAGTCGTAGCCGGCCCGATGGGCATAGGGACCGTCCTGGCCGAAGCCGGTGACCGAGCAGCCGATCAGCCGCGGGTTGATCGCCTTCAGGCTGGCGTAGTCGAGCCCGTACCTGGCCAGGCCGCCCACCTTGAAGTTCTCGAGCAGGATATCGGCGCCCTTCGCCAGTTCCCTGACCAGGGTCTGACCGCCCTCGGTGGCGATGTCCACGGCCAGCGACTGCTTGCCACGGTTGGCGCACAGGAAGTAGGCCGCCACCCGCTCGGCGTCGTCCTGCTTATCCTCAAGGTCTTCTGCCAGCCAGGGCGGTCCCCAGCCGCGGGTGTCATCCCCCCGCGAGGGGTGCTCGACCTTGATCACCCTGGCCCCGAGGTCGGCGAGCAGCTGGCCGGCCCAGGGCCCGGCCAGTACCCGCGACATATCGAGCACCGTGATGCCCTCAAGCGGTCCGCTCATCTGCAGCTCCTTGCTCGCTCTCACTCGGGGCTGATCCGGCAACAAGCCCCACATCCTTCGACTCGTTCCCGACGCCCCACGTTAGACGCCCGTCATATGACCTGCCGGCTCAGCCGGTAAAGGCCTGCAGGCCGGTCTGGGCGCGCCCGAGGATCAGGGCGTGGACGTCGTGGGTGCCCTCGTAGGTGTTCACCGCCTCGAGGTTCATCACGTGGCGGATCACGTGGTACTCGTCGCTGATCCCGTTGCCGCCGTGCATGTCACGGGCCACCCGGGCAATGTCCAGCGCCTTGCCGCAGTTGTTGCGCTTGATCAGCGAGATCGCCTCCGGCACCAGCTGGCCATCGTCGATCATGCGGCCGACGCGCAGCGCGGCCTGCAGGCCCAGGGCGATCTCGGTCTGCATGTCGGCAAGCTTCTTCTGGATCAGCTGGTTGGCGGCCAGGGGGCGGCCGAACTGCTTGCGCTCCAGGGTATAGTCGCGGGCCGCATGCCAGCAGGCTTCGGCAGCGCCCATGGTGCCCCAGGCGATGCCGTAGCGGGCGCGGTTGAGGCAGGAGAACGGCCCCTTGAGGCCTGTGACGCCTGGCAGGCGCTGATCGTCCGATACTTCCACGTCCTGCATGGCGATCTGGCCGGTGATGGAGGCACGGAGGCTGAACTTGCCCTCGATCTTGGGGGCCGAGAGCCCCTTCATGCCCTTCTCGAGGATGAAGCCGTTGACGACCCCCTCATCGTCCCGTGCCCAGACCACGAAGACGTCGGCGATGGGCGAGTTGGTGATCCAGGTCTTGGTGCCGTTGAGCCGCCAGCCGCCGTCGGTGCGGGTGGCACGGGTGCTCATGCCGCCAGGGTCGGAGCCGTGGTCGGGCTCGGTGAGGCCGAAGGCCCCCACCCACTCGCCGCTGGCCAGTTTCGGCAGGTACTTCTCGCGCTGGGCCTCGCTGCCGAAGGCGTGGATCGGGTACATCACCAGGCTCGACTGCACGCTCATGGCACTGCGGTAGCCGGAGTCGACGCGCTCTACCTCTCGGGCGATCAGGCCATAGCTGACGTAGTTCAGCCCGGCACAGCCATAGCCGTCGATGGTCGCGCCGAGCAGGCCCAGCTCGCCCATCTCGTTCATGATCTCGCGGTCGAAGCGCTCGTGACGGTTGGCCTCCAGCACCCGCGGCAGCAGCTTCTCCTGGCAATAGTCGTGGGCGGTCTGCAGGACCATGCGCTCGTCCTCGGAGAGCTGGTCGACGAGGCGGAAGGGGTCGTCCCAGGTGACGGGAGTGATCTGGCTCATGGGGTGTCCTCGATTGGCGTGCCGACAATTTCTACATTTTTATCAAATGTAGACCAAGACGACTCATCTGCCAAGTGCGACGTCGCCGGCTTGCTCCTCTTTCAGCGCGCTACCTGACGTCCCAGTTCGGCCCGGATCTGCCGCCAGGCGATCAGCGCGACCAGCAGGTTGGCGGCGAGCATCCCGGCGAAGACGCCGGTGCTGTCGGCCAGCCGCCCGCCCAGCCAGGCCAGCGGCACGGTCAGCGCGAAGAGCCTGACCACCGACAGTCGCATGGCCCGGGCGGGACGATGCAGGGCGTTGAAGGCGGAGACCGCCAGGATCACCACGCCCTGAGCACCGAGCCCCAGGGGCACCAGCCACAGGAAGCTGCGCAGCACCTCCCCGACCGCCTCGCGCTTGGCATAGCCGGCCACCAGCCAGGGCGCCAGCAGTTGCAGCACGCCCCAGACCAGCAGCTGCCAGGCCAGCACGAAGACGAAACAGCCCAGGATCGCCCGGCGCACCCGGTCGTGCTGGCCGGCACCGGCATTCTGGCTGATCAGCGGCGAGAGGGTCATGGAGAGCGCCAGCACGGCGATCTGGGAGATGGCCTCGATGCGCGTGCCCACGCCGTAGCCGGCCACCGCATCGTGGCCATGGCCCGCCACGATGCGGGTCACCAGGCCCAGGGCGATGGGCGTGAAGACACTGGTGAGGGCCGCCGGCCCCGCGATGCGACCCAGTTCCCGCCAGGAGCCGGCGAGGCCCTGCCAGCTCAGGCCGGCCAGGTCGAAGAGCTCGCGCAGCTCGCGCTGGACGACCAGCACTCCGGCCATCAGGCCCCAGCTCAGCACCGTGGCCAGCGCCGCGCCGGAGACCCCCAGGGCCGGAAAGGGCCCGATGCCGAAGATCAGCCACCAGTCCAGCAGCACGTTGGCGCCGGCGGCCAGCGCCATCATCAGCCCCTGGGTGGTGGTATTGCCGTGGGCGCGCAGGATGCTGTTGAGCACCCGTGGCACGATCACCGCCGCCGCCCCCAGGTACCAGATACCCATGTAGTCGCGGATATGGGGCATCAGCAGGTCATCGGCGCCCATCAGGCGAAACAGCGGCTCGAGGGTGGCAAGGCCCAGCAGCGTCATGCCGAGCCCCACCCCCAGCGCCAGCAGGGCCGCATCGGTGGCGCGCCGCCTTACCGTGTCCAGGTCGCCCTGCCCCAACCGGCGGGCCACGACCGCCGAGGTGCCTATCCCTAAGCCGATGGCCAGGCTGATCACCGTGAACACCACCGGAAAGGTGAAGGAGACCGCCGCCAGCTCCTCGGTACCGAGTCGCGAGATGAACCAGGTATCCACCAGGTTGAAGCTCATCATGGCGATCATGCCGCCGACCACCGGCAGGCTCTTGCGCAGCAGGGTCAGGGCAATGGGCCCCTCGAGCAGTTCGCGACGGGCGGGACGGGGGCGGGACGCCGGGGAGGAGGACGGGGAAGCGGGTGTGCTCATGCAGGGTCTCGACGGAAAACGGGCACTGGATTGTGCCGCGTCCCCTAAGGGAGGGCAAAGCGCGCCGAGCGCCGAGCGCCGAGCGCCGAGCGCCGAGCGCCGAGCGCCGAGCGCCGAGCGCCGAGCAAGATGCTGCCCGCGCACCGCTATGAAAACCAGGGAAGAACGCCAGCAGGGTAGCCTGCTGGCGGTTTTTCTTGGCTGCTTGGCTGCTTGGCTGCTTGGCTGCTTGGCTGCTTGGCTGCTTGGCTGCTTGGCTGCTTGGCTACTTGGCTGCTTGGCTGCTTGGCTGCTTGGCTGCTTGGCTCCCTAGCTCCCTGGCGCTTACGTCTCCTCGCCCTGGCGGTAGAGGGTCTGGATGCTGGAGAAGTCGAGCTGGCCACTGCCTTGGGCGCTGTGCAGGGCGAAGAGGTTGCGGGCCTGGGAGCCCATCGGCACGGTGGACTTCGAGCCCAGCGCCAGCTCCCAGGCCAGCCCCAGGTCCTTGGCCATCAGGTCGGTCAGGAAGCCGCCCTGGTACTCCCGGGAGGCGGCGGAGCCTTCCATCACCCCGGGCCAGGGGTTGTAGACGTTGAGCGCCCAGTTGCCGCCGCTGCTCTGCTTCATGATTTCGGAGAGCACGGCGGGGTCCATGCCGTTCTTCACGCCCAGCGCCAGGGCCTCGGCGGTCCCCGACATCAGGATGCCCAGCAGCATGTTGTTGCAGATCTTGGCCACCTGGCCGGCACCCGCCTCGCCGGCGTGGAAGATGTTCTTGCCCATGGCCTCGAGCAGCGGCTTGGCCTGTTCGAAGCCTTCGGCCTCGCCGCCGACGATGAAGGTCAGGGTACCGGCCTTGGCGCCGCCCACCCCGCCGGAGACCGGGGCATCCAGGTAGGTGAAGCCGCGCTCGGCGGCGGCGGCCGCCACCAGGCGGGCATCGTCCGGCGCGATGGTCGAGGAGTCGACGAGCAGCGGCTTGCCGTCGAGGGCATCGAGCAGCCCCGGCGCACCGTCGCGCCCCAGGTAGAGCCCCTTGACGTGTGCCCCGGCCGGCAGCATGGAGACGACCACGTCGGCACCGGCGGCGGCCGCCTCGGCGCTGGCGGCCCGCCGTGCGCCCTCGGCTTCCAGGGACTGGATGGCGCTCTCGACCAGGTCGAAGACGGTGACGTCATGCCCGGCCTTGACCAGGTTGATGGCCATGGGTGCGCCCATGTTGCCCAGGCCGATAAAGGCGATGTTCATATGCGGTGCTCCTTGTTGTTGATCTCGTGAACGCTGGCGGCAGTGCCCGTGGCTGTTCCGCCCCTACCCGACCCGATGGCCGACGCCCAGGTCACGCAGGGGATGTGACTCGCTGGACCAGAGCGGGGTCATCAGGGCCTGGATATCGGCCTGGGATACCCCGGCGACGCTGTCGTGCTGCCAGCGTGGTGCCTTGTCCTTGTCGACCAGCAGCGCGCGCACCCCCTCGACGAAGTCCCCCTGGCGACAGCACTGCACCGACAGGCCAAGTTCGTCGCGGAAGGCATCGGCCAGGCTGGTGTGGGCGTGGCGCTCGAGCATGCGCCACACCAGCTGGGCGCTCATCGGGCAGCCGGCCTCGAGACGCGCGCGGTTGGCGGCGAGCCAGCCATCGTCGGTGGTGTCGCGCAGGATGCGCTTGACGGCCGTGGCGGCATCCACCCGGCCCACCAGCGCCTGGAGATGGTCGAGGTGCGGCCACACCTGGCCGGCGGGCGCCTGCCCCCGGTCCTCGTGGTCATCGAGCACCCCCTGCACCCCGGCCCTCAGGGCCGACAGGCTGCGGTCGCCGTAGTCGGCCTCTTGCAGGGCGCCGAGCAGCGCCTCGCGGCGCTCCCGCGGGATGAAGCGGTCGGCCAGCCCCAGGTCGAGGGCATCCCGGGCATTGAGCTGGGCGCCGGTGAGGCCCAGGTAGGCCCCCACCCCGGGGGGCATGCGTCCCAGGAACCAGCTGGCCCCGATATCGGGATAGAGGCCGATGGTGATCTCCGGCATGGCGATGCGCGTGGTCTCGGTGACCAGGCGCTGGAAGCCGCCGGCCAGCAGCCCCAGGCCGCCGCCCATGACGATGCCGTCGCCCCAGACCATCAGCGGCTTGGAGTAGGTGTGGATGCGGTAGTCGAGGCGATACTCCGCGGTGAAGTAGGTCTCGGCGAAGAGGCCGTCGCGGCCGGCGCCGCGGTTCTCGCCTTCCTCGGTCAGCGAGCGGTAGAGGGCCACCACGTCACCGCCGGCACAGAAGGCCTTCTCACCGCTGCCCTCGAGCCACACCGCCACCACGCTGCGGTCCACGGCCCAGGCCTCGAGCTTGGCCTCGAGCTGGCGGATCATCTCCAGCGACAGCGCGTTGAGCGACTTCGGGGCGTTGAGCGTGGCCACGCCGATGCGGCCGCCATCGCGGGTGGGCAGCTCGTCGAAGAGCACTGCAAGGTCCGACATCCCGGGATCTCCTGGGTCTGGTAAAGGAAACGGGGTTACTGTAGCGACTCGATGACGCCGTCGGCCAGCAGGCGACGGGCAACGATCAGGCGCATGATCTCGTTGGTGCCCTCGAGGATCTGATGCACCCGGGTATCACGGACCAGGCGCTCCAGGGGGTACTCACGGATGTAACCATAGCCGCCATGCAACTGCAGGGCCTCGTTGCAGACGTTGAAGCCCATGTCGGTGGCGAAGCGCTTGGCCATGGCACAGTGGGCCGTGGCCTCGGGATCATTCTGGTCGAGGCGCCAGGCGGCGTGGCGCACCATCAGTCGCGCCGCGGTGAGTTCACTGGCCATGTCGGCGAGCTTGAACTGCAGGGCCTGGAACTGGCTGAGCTCGCGACCGAACTGCTTGCGCTCGGCGAGGTAGTCCCGCGACAGGGTCAGCGCCTGCTGGGCGGCCCCGAGCGAGCAGCTGGCGATGTTCAGGCGCCCACCGTCGAGGCCCTTCATGGCGAACCTGAAGCCCTCTCCCTCTGCCCCCAGGCGGTTGGTGACCGGCACCCGCACGCCGTCGAAACTGACCAGGCGCGTCGGCTGGCTCTTCCAGCCCATCTTCTCCTCGTTCTTGCCGTACTCGATCCCCGCGGCATCGGCCGGCACCACGATCGCCGAGACCCCGCCGGCGCCGCTGTCGGGTGCGCCGGTGCGGGCCATCACCACCAGCACCTCGGTGGCCCCCGCGCCGGAAATGAACATCTTGCTGCCGGAGAGGACATACTCGTCCCCCTCGCGCACGGCCTTGGTGCGCAGGCTGGCGGCATCCGAGCCGGCACCGGGCTCGGTGAGGCAGTAGGAGCCGAGCGCCTCACCGGCTACCATGGCGGGGACCCAGGCCTCGCGCAGGGCATCGTCGCCCCAGCTGGCGATCATCCAGGTCACCATGTTGTGAATGGTCAGGTAGGCGGTGGTGGCGATGCAGCCCTGGGCGAGCTGCTCGAAGATCAGCGAGGCCTCAAGGCGCGATAGGCCCAGGCCGCCATGTTCTTCCGGGGTATAGATGCCGAGGAACCCCGCCTCGCCGGCCCGGCGGATCACCTCCACCGGGAAGTGGGAGCGCGCGTCCCAGTCGGCGGCATGCTCGACCAGTTCGGCCCTCGCGAAGTCGGCGGCCGCCGCGGCCAGCGCCTTCTGGTCATCGGTCAGGGAGAAGTCCATGGGGAATCCCTCTTGTTCAGCAATGAGTGGGTGACGTCTTTGTGGTTGTTGTCTGGGCCACTAAGGGCCCCGGGCGGGTCTCGGGGACACCCCGGCGACATCGTTGCCTCGCCCGGCCGGCTGGACACCAACCTAGCACTTGCTAGGTTTATCCCATATCACCCCATGGTCGAACAAGCACTTTACGTTAACGTAAACCTCGTCTAGTGTTGCCAGACGAGGTGGGAAACCGCCGGTTCACCACCCGGTCACAGGATCGACGTCATGACACAGCCAAGCGCCCCGGCCAACGAGGCCAGCCAGGAGGCCCTGCCCCGCCAGCACCGACACTACACCATCGGTGAGCTGGCGAGGATGTTCGAGGTCACGCCACGCACCATCCGCTTCTACGAGCAGGAAGGCCTGCTGGCGCCCCGCCGCGAGGGACAGAAGCGCATCTACCGCGAGAAGGACCGGGTGCGCCTGAAGCTGACCCTGCGCGGCAAACGACTGGGATTCTCGCTGGCCGAGATCCGCGAGGTGGTGACGATGTACGACGCCATGCCCGACGGCAACGCGCGCCAGCTCTGGCGACTGCTGGAGATACTGGCCGACAAGCGCGACAACCTCGAGCGTCAGCTGGAGGACATCCGCCTGATGCGCATGGAGATCGACGACGTGGACCACCGTGCCCGGGAGGTACTGCGCAACCTCGGCCACGAGGCCTGAGCGATGGGCAAGCGCCTGGCGAACCACGACGTCATTACCCGTTTCACGCACACCGCCACAGGCAACAACAAGACGAGAAACACCATGACACGCCAACATCGATCGATCAGCTACGTCAGCGGCATCAGCGACACCCCCCTCAAGGGCCAGACCATCGGTGACTGCTTCGACGATACCGTGGCGCGCTTCGCCGAGCGCGACGCGCTGATCAGCCGCCACCAGGGGCTGCGCTACAGCTGGAAGGCGCTGCAGCAGGCCGTGGACGAGGCGGCCCGCGCCCTGCTCGCCCTGGGCGTGGACAAGGGCGACCGGGTCGGCATCTGGTCGCCCAACTGTGCCGAATGGACCATCACCCAGTTCGCCACCGCGAAGATCGGCGCCATCCTGGTCAACATCAACCCCAGCTATCGGACCCACGAGCTCGAGTACGCCCTCAAGCAGTCAGGCGCCTCGACGCTGGTCCTGCAGGGGGCCTTCAAGACCTCCGACTACGTTGCCACCCTGGCCGAGCTGGCCCCGGAGCTGCGTGACGGTGCCCCGGGCACCTTCTCCAGCGCCAAGCTGCCCGAGCTGAAGCGGGTGGTCTGCCTCGACGCCGACCGCGCGCTGACCGGCATGCTGACCTGGCCGCAGATGCTGGCCCATGCCGACGAGGTCTCCGCCGAGCACCTGGCCGATGTCCAGGCCAGCCTGCAGTTCGACGACCCGATCAACATCCAGTACACCTCGGGGACCACGGGTGCGCCCAAGGGCGCCACCCTCTCCCACCACAACATCCTCAACAATGGCTTCTTCGTGGCCCGCACCATGAACCTCAGCGAAGCCGACCGCATGGTGATCCCGGTCCCGCTCTACCACTGCTTCGGCATGGTGATGGGCAACCTGGGCTGCGTGACCCACGGCGCCACCATGATCTATCCGGGCGACGGCTTCGACCCCGAGCAGACGCTGCGCGCCGTCTCCGAAGAGAAGGCCACCACTCTCTACGGCGTGCCCACCATGTTCATCGCCGAACTGGAGCATCCCGAGTTCGAGAGCTTCGACCTCTCCAGCCTGCGTACCGGCATCATGGCCGGCTCCATCTGCCCCATCGAGGTGATGCGCAAGGTGATCGATCGCATGAACATGCAGGACGTCACCATCTGCTATGGCATGACCGAGACCAGCCCGGTGAGCACCCAGACCCAGACCGATGCCCCGCTTGAGAAGCGGGTCACCACCGTGGGCACCATCCACCCCCACCTGGAAGTCAAGCTGGTGAGCCCCGAGACCGGCGCCGTGGTGGCCCGCGGCGAGACCGGCGAGCTCTGTACCCGCGGCTACAGCGTAATGCTCGGCTACTGGAACAACCCGGAGGCCACCGACAAGGCGATCGACAAGGCCGGCTGGATGCACACCGGGGACCTCGCCACCATGGATGACGAGGGCTATGTGGCGATCGTCGGGCGCATCAAGGACATGATCATCCGCGGCGGCGAGAACATCTATCCACGGGAGATCGAGGACTTCCTCTATACCCACCCGGCCATCTCGGACGTGCAGGTGATCGGCGTGCCCGACGAGAAGTACGGCGAGGAGGTGATGGCCTGGGTCAAGCTGACCGAGGGCGAGTCGCTCAGCGAGGAGGAACTCAAGGCCTTCTGCAAGGGCCAGATCGCTCACTACAAGGTGCCGCGCTACGTGAAGTTCGTCGACGAATTCCCGATGACCGTCACCGGCAAGATCCAGAAGTTCAAGATGCGCGAGGAAGCCACCCACGAGCTGGGGCTGGCCTAGGCTAGACGCCGAGCGGCCAAGCGGCCAAGCGGCCAAGCGGCCAAGCGGCCAAGCGGCCAAGCGGCCAAGGCAAGAGTAGAAAGAAGAAAGTAGAAAGCGAATCCCCGCGGACCCAAGGTCTCGCGGGGATTCTTTTACTTGCAACGCAACCACTTGCTACTTGTCACTTTCACCTTGCCACTCTGCAGGCAGCAGGAACCTGGCCCATCGTCTGACAGCTTGGCTGCTTGGCGCTTAGAGCCCCTTGGGCGCGTAGATGCCCGGGGCATTGCGCCAGTAGCCCTTGTAGTCCATGCCGAAGCCGAAGACATAGCGGTCGGCGACTTCCAGGCTGCAGTAGTCGGCCTTGAGCCCGGGGACCGCCTTGCGGTCGTGCTGCTTGTCGACCAGCACCGCGGTGGAGATGCTTGCCGCCCCCGCCTGCCGGCAGTAGTCGAGAATCGCGGCCAGGGTGGCGCCCTCGTCGAGGATGTCATCGACGATCACCACGTGACGACCGGCCATGGGCACCTCCGGGGAGACCCGCCAGAACAGCTCGCCACCCCGTAGCCCCCCCCGGTAGCGGGTGGCGTGGAGGTAGTCGACCTCGAGGGGAAAGCCCAGCCGGGTCAGCAGGTGGCCAGTGGTGATCAGGCCGCCGTTCATCACGCAGTAGAAGACCGGCAGGCGGTCACCCAGGTCGCGGGTGATCTCGTCGGCCATGCGGTCCAGGGCACGCTCGACCTCGGGCTGCGAGATCAGGCAGTCGGCATTGTCCATGACATCGCGCATATCGGTCAGGGACGGCAGGGAATCGGCATCGAGTCGGGACATCGTCGGTCGGCTCTTGATGGGAAGCGGAGGAAAGAAGGTTGGTTCAGCCGGCGGCCATCGCCTCGAGACGCGCATGGACGCGTCGCCAGCGCGACAGAGCCCCCAGCGCCTTGAGGTCGGGACGGGCCCTGGCGTAGCGCAGCCGCGTGGCGCGACGCGCCTGGCGACCCTGGCAGGCGTCCAGCACCTCGCGGGCCGCGCTGCGGTCGTTGCAGACCAGCAGCATGTCGCAGCCCGCAGCCAGCGCCAGCCGGGCCCGCTCCGCGGGCGTGCCGGCGGCGGCCGCACCGGCCATGCTCAGGTCGTCGGAGAAGATCACGCCCTTGAAACCCAGGCTCTGGCGCAGCATGCCCAGCCAGGCCGGGGAGAAGCCCGCGGGGCGCGGGTCGAAGTCGGAATAGACGACATGCGCGGGCATCACCGCATCGAGCCGGGGCGCCAGCTCGGCGAAGGGCAGGAGGTCATGGCGGCGCAGCGCCTCCAGAGGGCGCCCATCCACCGGCAGCTCATGATGGGAGTCGGCCGCCACGCCACCGTGGCCCGGGAAGTGCTTGCCCACGGCCACCATGCCCGCCTCGTGCAGGCCATCCAGGAAGGCACGGCCGAGGCGGGCCACCGCCCGAGGATCGGCGGAGAAGCTGCGATCGCCGATCACGCTGGAGCTGCCCCCGTCCACGTCCAGCACCGGGGCAAAGGTGAGGTCGAGGCCGCAGGCTGCCATCTCCATGCCCAGCAGCCAGCCGGCATCCTGGCAGAGGCGCACCGTCACCTCGGGCTGGTGGGCGAAGTCGCGACCCAGGCGGCCCATGGCCGGCAGGCGGGTGACGCCCTCGCGAAGCCGCT
This sequence comes from Halomonas ventosae, assembly GCF_004363555.1. Lineage (GTDB taxonomy): Bacteria > Pseudomonadota > Gammaproteobacteria > Pseudomonadales > Halomonadaceae > Halomonas > Halomonas ventosae. The sequence continues at coordinate 134,733 of NZ_SNZJ01000003.1, forward strand.
GGACCCGCCCCCCTTCCTGGTCGACCGCCAGCAGCAGGTCGGGACGCACGCGACGGACCTCGTCGCACAGGGTGCGGACCTGGTCGGCCGAGGCGATATTGCGGGCGAACAGGATCACGCCCCCGACCTCGGGACGCACCAGCAGCGCCTGTTCCTCGGGCGTCAGGCGCTGGCCCTCCAGATCCAGCATCACCGGTCCGAGCATCTGGGTCATGAGCGTGCCCCTGGAAGATGAAAGGGAGCCGATTCTAGACCAAAGCCGCAGCGCAGGACAGCCCGCGAGGGGCACGGCTGTATCCGGGCAATCGACGCCATCCCCCCATACAATGGGCAACCGGATCCGACTGGACAGGAGTCACCCCTTGCTCGCCGACCTCCCCCCCTTCCTGCTCTGGCCCCTGGCGGTCGTCCTGGGCCTGTGCCTGGGCAGCTTCCTCAACGTGGTGATCACCCGGCTGCCAGTCATGCTGATGCGCGGCTGGCGCGCCGAGGCCCGCGAGGCCCTGGAACTGGCGCCGGAAGAGGCAGCGCCCTTCAACCTGGTGACCCCCCGCTCGCTGTGCCCGCGCTGCGAGGCCCCCATCGCCTGGCACGACAACATCCCGCTGCTCGGCTGGTTCAAGCGCCGCGGGCGCTGTGCCAGCTGCCACACGCGCATCAGTCCCCAGTACCCCCTGGTGGAGCTCGCCGGGGGCGTGCTGGCCGTGGCGGTGCTGGCACTCTTCGGGCCGACCCTGGAGGCGCTGTTCATCCTCGGCGCCTGCCTGGCCCTGCTGGCCATGGCGGTGATCGACCTGCGCACCCAGCTGCTCCCGGACCTGCTCACCCTGCCCCTGCTGTGGGCAGGGCTGCTCTACCAGCTGCTCTTTCAGCCGTTGCTGCTGCCCTCGGCCGTCATCGGTGCCATGGCCGGGTACCTCGTGCTGTGGAGCTTCTACTGGCTGTTCAAGCTGGTCACCGGCAAGGAAGGCATGGGCTACGGCGACTTCAAGCTGCTGGCCGCCCTGGGCGCCTGGCTGGGCTGGCAATACCTGCCGCTGGTGCTGATCCTCTCCGCCGGGGCGGGCGCGGTGGTGGGCATCCTCATCCAGCTGGCCATCCCGCGTCTGCGCGGTGCCCCGCTGCCCTTCGGGCCCTGGCTGGTGATGGCCGGCTGGATCGCCCTGCTGGCCGGCGAGCCGCTGATGGCGCTCTACACCGAGCTGCTGTATTGACCTCACCATGACGCGCACCCATGCACCCACCAGGGAGACGAGAATGATCATCGGCGTGACAGGCGGCATCGCCTCGGGCAAGTCGACGGTTGCGCGGGCCTTCGCCGCGCGGGGCATTCCCTGGGTGGATGCCGACGAGGTGGCGCGAGAGGTCGTGGCCCCGGGGGAGCCGGCACTCGCCGAGATCGCCGAGCATTTCGGGCCTGAGGTCCTGACGCCCGACGGCGGCCTGGACAGGCGGGCGCTGCGCGAGATCGTCTTCGCCGATGCCGAGGCACGGCAGCGACTGGAGCGGATCACGCACCCGCGGATACGCCAGCGCCTGGAAGCCCACCTCGAGCGGCTCCAGGCCCAGGGGGCGCCCTATGTGCTGCTGGTCTCCCCGCTGCTGTTCGAGTCCGGCCAGGACGCGATGGTCGACCGCTGCCTGGTCATCGATGTCCCCGAGGTGACCCAGATTGAGCGCACGGCGGCACGCGACGGCGTGGACGAGGCCCAGGCCCGGGCCATCGTCGCGGCCCAGATGTCACGGACGGAGCGCCTGGCGCGCGCCGACGACGTGATCGACAACTCCGCCGACGAGGCGGGCCTGGACGCCCAGGTCGTGAAGCTCGACCGCCGGTACCGGGCCGCCGTCGGTTTGCCTCCCGGGCGCTGATTCGTCATCCTTCCCCGACCATCCTGCCGAAGACGATATCGCATGAGCACGCACGACACCTCGCGCCCCCTGGAAGTCGCCTGCCCGCAGTGCCGCAAGAAGGTACTGTGGAGCGAGGCCAACCCCTACCGCCCCTTCTGCAGCAAGCGCTGCCGGCTGCTGGACCTGGGCGCCTGGGCCGACGAGTCCCATCGCATCGCCGGCGAGCCCGCCATGGACGAGACCGACATCGATGCGCTGCTGGCGCGCGCGGACCGGGACGGCGAGCCGTCGTGAGCAGTGACGGGCAGCGCCCGGAATATCGCCTGCTGGCTGAGCTTGAGGCCCTCTTCGATCGCCTGGTCGAGGAGACCGACGCACTGGTGGCGACCTGGCAGGCCTCGGGCGCCCCGGCCTGGTCCTTCGAGCATGACACGGCCGATGCCGCCTGGCTGCGCCAGGCGCTGCTCGATGTCTGGTACCAGGATGGCCAGGACGGCCGCGCCACCCGCAGCCATGTGGGCCTGGTGGCGGCCAACGAGGCGGTGATGGAGGCGGTTACCCGGGTGAATGCCACCAAGAAGGCCTTCGCCGCGCTGCTGGCGGAGATCCGCAGCGAGGTACCGTCGCTGATCCCCGAGATCAAGGCGGTGCTGCCCTTCCGGCACCCGGCCCTGCACGACCACCTGCGCGGCACGGGGCTTGCCAGGCTGCACCTCAAGCAGTGCTGGCGGGCGATCCCCATGGCCGAGGCCCCGGTGGCCCGCGTGCGCCTGGCCTGGTATGCCAGCGGGCGCTCGATCAAGCGGCTGACGGTGCGCGAGGCCGAGCAGAAGCTGCTGGCCCTGGACAGCGAGGCTCCCCACGTGCGCATCCAGCTGCGCCAGCTCGCCGGCATCCCCGATGGCGAGCCGCTGGCCCAGGTGCAGACCCAAGCCCCCCTGATGCGCGCCAACCTCTTCTACCGAGAACCGCTCGAGGACGGACGAACCCGGCGCGCCATGAACATCGCCCTGCCGCTGTTCGTGCCCAGCCCCGACGGCCGGCTACCCGACCATAACCGCCCGCCCGCTCACCCGCCCGCCACCCGCACCCGGGCCCGGCGACGCGACGAGCGACTGGAGGACAATGCCTTCCTGCCGAGCCTGCGCGTCTATCGCTACCGCTGACGGCCGCCGCCGTTGGTGGCGCCAAGGCGGGGAGGAACATCCGGCGTGGCGACTCAGGCGATCCGCCCGAGGGCCCTGAGGGTGTGCAGCAGGTGGCTGACACTCTCGGCCGACTGGGCGTAGTCGGCCATCAGGGCCTTGAGGCGCTGCTCGAAGGCGCGCTGGAGGGCCTGCTCGTCCTGCGGCTCGGCGCCGGCCTCCTGCTCCAGGCGCTCGAGTGAACGGACCGGCGGGCCAGTGGGGATATCGAGTTCGCTGTCGGGACTCTCGAGTTCACGCAGTGCATCGGCGAAGGCATCGTCGAGTTCGCGGAACCTGCGCAACTTCTCTCGTTCGTCCATGGGCTGTCGGGGGTTGTGTGATTTCATTCGATTCCAATGGTGTCGAGGCGAAGGCCGTGGCGTGAAGAGGGATGAACGGGCCATCGCCGGTACTCGGGGATGCTCCCGATTATACGGGCAACGCACCGACGAATCATCTTCCCATCGGCGTTTTCGCACGGCACGGCATGTCAATCACGAGGGGCATTCAACACAAACGACGACGCCGCCCCGAGGGGCGGCGTCATGCCTTCACGCGAAGGAACTCACTCCTCGACGCGCACCAGCCAGGACTCGACGGTATCGGAGCCGTGCTCGTCCTTCCAGGCCTTGAGGGTCTTCTGGTTACCGCCGCGGGTTTCCACGACTTCACCGGTATTGGGGTTCTTGTAGATCTTGAGCTTGCGCTTGCGGCGCGCACCGCCGGTCGCCGGGGCGGCGGCAGTGCCGCGAGATGCCGCGGCCGGCTTGGGATCGAGCAGCGCAATGACGTCGGCAGCACTCTTGTCGAACTCGCGCATCAGCGACTCGAGCTTTTCCTTGAACTCGAGTTCGGCCTTGAGACGGTCGTCGTTCTGCAGCTTGTCCAGTTCCGACTGAAGTTGCTTGAGCTGCTGCTCCATCTGCATGTAGTTGCTGAGCAGTGATGACATGTATTAGTTCCTTCTCGGGGATTACAGGATGCAGCGGCATTATTGCCTTTTAAAACTTCCTTGGCAACATTATGACCATCAATTCGAAGTTCGGCAAACTACGAGCGTGACGTTTAACGGAAAACTTTGCAACTAACTCGCCGCGAAAACTCGTGGAGTTCCATTGTCGCGCCTTCCCCGGAACGAGACGCGCCAGAACCATCGAAGAGACCGGTACAACAAAAAGATACTGGAACAAAAAAAGAAAGCGCCGCCCCGAGGGGCGGCGCCTTGTCAGACGATGAGCGAGGGAGTCCCTCTCGCTATCAGTCCTGACCCATCTGCTGCTTGATGAGGTCGCCGATGGTGGTCGGGCCACCGCTCTCGGGCGCTTCCTCACGCAGCTTCTTGAGGTTCTGGCGAGTGTCGTCCTGATCCTTGGCCTTGATGGACAGGGCGATCTGGCGGTTCTTGCGATCGACACCGATGATGCGGGCCTCGACGCTGTCGCCTTCGCTCAGCACGTTGCGGGCATCCTCGACGCGGTCAGCGCTGATCTCGGAGGCCTTCAGCACGGCGACGACATCGGTGGCCAGCTCGACCTGGGCTTCCTTGGCATCGACCTCGACCACGCGACCGGTGACGATGGAGCCCTTGTCGTTGACCGCCAGGAACTCGGACACCGGATCGGTATCGAGCTGCTTGATGCCCAGCGAGATGCGCTCACGCTCCGGATCGATGGAGAGGATGACGGCTTCCGCCTCGTCGCCCTTCTTGAACTGGCGAACGGCTTCCTCGCCGGTATCGGTCCAGGAGATGTCAGACAGGTGCACCAGGCCATCGATACCGCCTTCGAGGCCGATGAAGATGCCGAAGTCGGTGATCGACTTGATGGTGCCGGTGACGCGGTCACCCTTGTTGTAGCGCGCGTTGAAGTCTTCCCAGGGATTGGTGGTGCACTGCTTGATGCCCAGGGAGATGCGGCGACGCTCCTCGTCGATGTCCAGCACCATGACGTCCACATCGTCGCCGACCTGCACGACCTTGGACGGATGGATGTTCTTGTTGGTCCAGTCCATCTCGGAAACGTGGACCAGGCCCTCGACGCCCTCTTCCAGCTCGGCGAAGCAGCCGTAGTCGGTGAGGTTGGTGACCTTGGCGTGAACCTTGGTGCCTTCCGGGTAGCGATCCTTGATGTTGACCCAGGGATCCTCGCCCAGCTGCTTCAGGCCCAGGGAGACGCGGTTGCGCTCGCGGTCGAACTTGAGCACCTTGACGGTGATCTCGTCGCCCACGGCCACGATCTCGCTCGGATGCTTGATGCGCTTCCAGGCCATGTCGGTGATGTGCAGCAGGCCATCGACGCCACCGAGGTCGACGAAGGCGCCGTAGTCGGTGAGGTTCTTGACGATACCGATGATCTGCTGGCCTTCCTGCAGGGTCGCCAGGAGGGCTTCACGCTCGGCGCTGTTCTCGGCCTCGAGCACGGCACGACGGGACACGACGACGTTGTTGCGCTTGGCGTCGAGCTTGATGACCTTGAAGTCGAGTTCCTTGTTCTCGAGGTGGGTGGTGTCGCGCACGGGGCGAACGTCCACCAGGGAACCCGGCAGGAAGGCACGGATGGAGTCGACGTCGACGGTGAAGCCGCCCTTGACCTTGCCGTTGATCACGCCCTTGACGATCTCTTCCTTCTCGAAGGCGGCTTCCAGCACCTTCCACGCTTCGGCGCGCTTGGCCTTCTCGCGGGACAGGCGTGTCTCGCCGAACCCGTCCTCGACGGCTTCCAGGGCGACATGCACCTCGTCGCCGACGGCGATGGTGAGTTCGCCGTTATCGTCGCGGAACTGGGCCGCGGGGATCTGACCTTCTGACTTCAGGCCGGCATTGACGGTGACCCAGTCGCCGTCGATGTCGACGATGGTAGCCGCGACGATGGCGCCCGGCTCCATGTTGATGTCCTGGAGAGACTGTTCAAACAGTTCAGCAAAGCTTTCGCTCATGATGTTCCTACGTGATCAACGTTGAGTACGGCGTTGCCGCCTTCTCCGCACCACCAGCGAGTGCGGGCCTTATTTACCAAGCCCCCGGGGATGTTGGCGCTGGTTCGACCTGGCCCGGCTCACGGCGCTGCTTTATCAAACCAAGAAGTGCCGGACCACGTCATCACATCCTGCCGGAGGCGCCGCAAGGGAGTGTCAGGTGGCGGATGCCAGACCGCGTTCGGTCAGCAACTCCGTCAGCCGATCCACCACTTCCGGTATCGTCAGGCGCGTGGTGTCAAGCGTGATGGCATCGATGGCCGGCTTGAGCGGGGCCACGCTGCGCTGCATGTCGCGGGCATCGCGCGCCTGAATCTCCTTTAGAAGACTCGATAGACTAGCATCCACCCCGGCCTCCCGCAACTGGAGGTGGCGCCGTCTCGCCCGCTCCTCGGCACTCGCGGTGAGGAAGATCTTCAGCGGGGCGTCCGTGAACACCACGGTGCCCATGTCGCGCCCGTCGGCGACCAGGCCCGGGGCCTGCCGGAAGTCGCGCTGGCGCTGCAGCAGCGCCTGGCGCACCGCGGGCAGCGCGGCGACCCGAGAGGCGGCATCGCCCACCTGCTCGGTGCGGATCGCGGCGGTAGCATCCCGCCCCTCCAGCAGCACGGTGGCGGCATCATTCTCGGCGACGAAGACCACGTCCAGCGTGGCGGCGATGTGGGCCAGTGCCGGCTCGTCGTCCAGGGGCACCTCGTGTTTCACGGCGGCCAGGGCGGTCAGGCGATAGAGCGCTCCGCTGTCGAGCAGGTGCCAGCCCAGGCGTGCGGCGACCAGGCGACTGATGGTACCCTTGCCTGCCCCGCCCGGGCCATCGATGGTCAGTACCGGTGCCGAATCGCTCATGACGCCTCCCGCTGTTCCTCGAGGGTCAACCCGACCCGGCGCGCCAGGTCGATGAAGCCGGGGAAGGAGGTGGCCACGTTGGCACAGTCGTCGATGATGATCTCGCCGTCGGCGCGCAGCGCGGCGATGGCGAAGGCCATGGCGATGCGGTGATCCCCCAGGCTGTCGATGTGGCCGCCGCCATAGCGGGCCCCCTCGCCGCCCTCTCCTTCAGGACGGCCGACGATATCGATGCCATCCTCGAGCAGCACATGCTCGACGCCGAGGGTGGCCAGGCCGTTGGCCATGGCCTGAAGCCGGTCGGACTCCTTGACGCGCAGCTCCTCGGCGCCCCGCAGGCGGGTGATGCCCTCGGCGTTGGCCGCGGCGATGAACAGCGCCGGGAACTCGTCGATGGCCAGCGGCACCTGCTCCACCGGGATGTCGATGCCCTTGAGCGGCGCGTAGCGGATATGCAGGTCGGCTACCGGCTCGCCGCCCACCTCGTGCTCGTTCTCCAGGCGCAGGTCGGCGCCCATCAGCTGGAGGATATTGATCACGCCGATGCGGGTCGGGTTGATGCCCACGTGCTCGAGCACCAGGTCCGAGCCCGGCGTGATCGCCGCGGCTACCAGGAAGAAGGTCGCCGACGAGATGTCCGAGGGCACGTCGATGGGGGCCGCGGTGAGCCTGCCGCCCCCCTGCAGCCAGCAGGTGTCGCCCTCGCGGTACACCTCATAGCCGAAGCCCTGGAGCATGCGCTCGGTGTGGTCGCGGGTCGGTGCCGGCTCGCGCACGCGGGTCTCGCCCTCGGCGTAGAGGCCGGCGAGCAGCAGGCAGGACTTCACCTGGGCACTGGCCATGGGCATGTCGTAGGAGATGCCCTTGAGCGGCCTGCCGCCGTGGATGTGCAGCGGCGGACGCCCGCCCTCGGCGGTATCGATCTCGGCGCCCATGGCTCGCAGGGGATCGGCCACCCGCCCCATGGGGCGCTTGGTCAGGGAGACATCGCCGGTGAGCTCGGTGTCGAAGGCCTGGCCCGCGAGCAACCCGGCGAAGAGGCGCATGGCGGTACCGGCATTGCCCACATAGAGCGGCCCGGCAGGCGGCTTGAGGCCGTGCATGCCCACGCCGTGGATGGTCACGCGGCCCTGGTGGGGCCCCTCGATGGCCACGCCCATCTCGCGGAAGGCCTGCAGGGTGGCCAGGCTGTCCTCGCCCTCGAGGAAGCCCTTCACCTCGGTGACCCCGTCGGCCAGCGCCCCGAGCATGATGGAGCGATGGGAGATCGACTTGTCGCCGGGCACGCGGATCCGCCCGGTGACGCCACCACCGGGGCTGACCCGGTAGCGCAGCTTGCCGTGTTGTTGCATCTGGTACTCCGCCTGATAACTGGTCTGGTTGAGCAGGGATTCGAAATAGTGCCGGGCGTGACTGGCCCGGTCGAAGGTGGCCAGCATGGCATCGCCGTCGCCGCGCTCCACCGCGCGGCGCAGCCGGGCCACGCCGGCCTCGAAGTCGTCCAGGGCGGCGAGCACCGCATCGCGGTTGGCGACGAAGATGTCGCGCCACATCACCGGGTCGCTGCCGGCGATGCGCGTGAAGTCGCGAAAGCCGCCGGCGGCGTAGCGGAAGATCTCCAGCCGCTCGTCCTGGCGGGCCAGGGTGTCCACCAGCGAGAAGGCCAGCAGGTGCGGCAGGTGGCTGGTCCGTGCCAGCACCTGGTCGTGGCGGGCCACGTCCATCTCCAGCACCTCGGCGCCGCTGGCCTCCCAGAGCGCGCGCACCCTGGCCATCGCGGCCGGGTCGGTATCGGGCTCGGGCGTCAGGATCACCTTGTGGCGTGAATAGAGCCCGGCATCGGCGGCCGCGACCCCGCTCTTCTCCGAGCCGGCAATGGGATGGCCCAGCACCAGGTTGGTCGGCATGCGACCGAAGGCGGCCACGGCCGCCTCGCGGATCGCCGCCTTGGTGCTGCCCACATCGGTGACGACGACATCGGGCGCGGCGCGATCGATCACCCCGGCCAACTGGGCCATCACCGACTCCATGGCCAGTACGGGCACCGCCAGCACCACCAGCGACGCGCCCTCGACCAGCGCCTCGAGGCGGGTGTCGCCGTTGTCGATCAGGCCCATCTCGATGCCCCGGGCGATCTCGTCGGCATCGGGGTCGCAGGCGAGGATGGTGCCCCGAAATCCGGCGGCGCGCAGCGCGGCGGCAAGCGAACCGCCGATCAGCCCCAGGCCGACGATCAGGATGCGCCGCTCATCGGGCGGCGTCTTCATGATGCCCGCCATCCCTCAGAGCACGCCGACGGGATAGGAGCCCAGCACCTTCACCTCAGCGGCGCGTAGCTGGACCTCCTCCAGCATGGCCGCGACGCGCGGCTCCTCGCGGTGCCCCTTGAAGTCGATGAAGAACACGTAGTTCCACACGCCGGTACGCGACGGGCGGGTCTCCAGGCGCGTCATGTCGATCTGGTGGCGATGGAAGGGCTCGAGCAGGTCGTGCAGGGCCCCGGGCTGGTTGCGCATCGCGACCACCAGCGAGGTCTTGTCCTCGCCCGAGATGGGCACGTCCTGGTTGCCGATGATCAGAAAGCGCGTGGAGTTGTCCGGGCGGTCCTCGATCTTCTCGGCCAGCTTGGCGAGCCCATAGAGCTTGGCGGCCATGTCGCCGGCGATGGCCGCGCTGTGCCACTCGGTCTTGACCAGGCGGGCGGCCTCGGCATTCGAGGAGACCGGCACCCGCTCGGCCTGGGGAAAGTGGGCGTCGAGCCACTTGCGGCACTGGGCGAAGGACTGCGGGTGGGAGTAGATCCGCGAGACCTTGTCGCGACGGGTCGTCTCGGCCACCAGCAGGTGGTGGTGGATGCGCAGCACCACCTCGCCACAGATGCGAAGCCCGGAATCCATGAAGGAGTCGAGGGTGTGGTTGATCACCCCCTCGGTGGAGTTCTCCACCGGGACCACCCCATAGTTGACGGCGCCGGCCTCCACCTCGCGGAACACCTCGTCGATGGCGGCCATCGGCAGGCTGATGGCGCTCTCGCCGAAGTGCTTGAGGGCGGCCTGCTGGGTGAAGGTGCCCTCCGGCCCCAGATAGGCAACCTTGACCGGCTGCTCCAGGGCCAGGCAGGCCGACATGATCTCGCGGAACAGCCGCGCCATCTCCTCGCTGTCAAGGGGCCCCTGGTTGAGCTCCATGATCCGGCGCAGCACCTGGGCCTCGCGCTCGGGGCGATAGAACACCGCGCCAGGCTCATGCTCGGCCTTGATCTCGGCCACCTGCTGGGCACAGGCCGCCCGCTCGCTGATCAGGCGCAGGATGTCGTTGTCCAGGGCGTCGATGCGCTGGCGGAGCGCCTCGAGGCTGACGGTAGGCTCGGTCATGGATTATCCCCTGCGTTTCTCGAAATCGGCCATGAAGTCGATCAATGCCTCGACGGCGGCCTCGGGCACGGCGTTGTAGAGGCTGGCCCGCATGCCCCCCACGCTGCGATGTCCCTTGAGGTTGAGCAGCCCCGCCGCCTCGGCCTCGTCGAGGAACAGGCGGTCCAGCTGCGGGTCGGCCAGCACGAAGGGCACGTTCATCCGCGAGCGGTTGCGCAGCGTGATCGGGTTGGCGTAGAGAGCGCTGCCGTCGATGGCCGCATAGAGCCGGGCCGCCTTGCGGCTGTTGATGGCGTCCATGGCCGAAAGGCCGCCGATATCGCCCTTCAGCCAGTCGAAGACCAGCCCCGCCAGGTACCAGCTGTAGGTCGCCGGGGTGTTGACCATCGAGCCCGCCTCGCTGAGCGCCCGGTAGCCGAAGAGCGACGGCATGTCGTCACGGGCCTGGTCCAGCAAGTCATCGCGCACGATCACCACCACCAGGCCCGCGGGCCCGATGTTCTTCTGGGCACCGGCGTAGATCACCCCGAACCTCGAGACATCCAGCGGGCCGGAGAGGATGGACGAGGACATGTCGCAGACCAGCGGCACCTCGCTGCCATCCGGCCGGCGGGCCTCGGGAATGTAGTCGAAGGCGAGCCCGCCGATGGTCTCGTTGGCGGTGTAGTGCAGGTAGGCGGCGTCGTCGGACAGGACGATCTCCTCCTGGCGCGGCACGGCACTGTGGCCGTTCTCCTCGCTGCTGGCGGCCACATGGACGTCGCCGACCAGGTGGCGCGCCTCGCTGATCGCCTTCTTGCCCCAGATGCCGGTGTGCAGGAAGTTGGGGCGGCCACCGGCCCCCAGCAGGTTATAGGGCAGCGCGGCGAACTGCAGGCTGGCGCCGCCCTGGGTGAAGAGCACCCGGTAGTTGTCGGGAATGGCCAGCAGCTCGCGCAGGTCGGCCTCGGCCCGCTCGGCGATGGCGACGAAGTCCTCGCCACGATGGCTCATCTCCATCACCGAGAGGCCACGGCCGCGGTAGTCCAGCAGTTCGTCCCGGGCTCGCTCCAGCACGGCCGTGGGCAGCGCGGCCGGGCCGGCACAGAAGTTGTAGTGACGTGTCATCAGCGTTGCGTGTCCTTATTCCTGGTCCTGCTCACCGCCGGCCTCCTGTGCCCCCTCATCTGGTGCCGCATCGCCGGATGATGCGACTCCCGACTCGTCGCCCGCCTCGACCGGCGCCTCAAGGGGGGCCTCCAGGGCCTCCTCGGGCTCGTCGATGCGCACGGTCTTGACCAGCTTCTCGTCGTTGCCCAGGCGGATCAGCATCACCCCTTGGGTGTTGCGCGAGCTGATCGAGACCTCGTCGACCCGGGTGCGTACCAGGGTGCCGCGATCGGTGATCAGCATCATCTCGTCGGTGGCGTAGACCTGCATGGCCGCCACCAGGGCGCCGTTGCGCTCGCTGGTCTGCATGGCGATCACGCCCTGGCCGCCACGCCCGCGCAGCGGGAATTCCTCGAGGCGGGTGCGCTTGCCATAGCCGTTCTCGCTGGCGGTGAGGATGTAGATCTGGCCGCCGTTGCCGGCCTCGACGCTCGCGCCCTCCTCGGCCTCGGCCTCGGACTCACTCTCCAAACCGGCCTCGGCATCGATCTGCTGGCTCTGCGGGATGATTAGGCTGATCACCTCGCCATCGCCGAGCAGACGCATGCCGCGCACGCCGCGGGCGGTGCGGCCCATGGCGCGCACGTTGGACTCCTCGAAGCGGATCGCCTTGCCGTTGGAGGAGAGCAGCATGACATGATCACTGCCCGAGGTGATGGCGGCGCCCACCAGGCGGTCACCCTCCTCGAGGTCGATGGCGATCAGGCCCACGCTGCGCGGCCGCGAGAACTGCTCGAGGCTGGTGCGCTTGACGGTGCCGCGCTCGGTCGCGAAGAAGATGTAGCTCTGCGGGTCGTAGTCGCGCACCGGCAGGATGGCGTTGATCGCCTCGCCCTCATCCAGCGGCAGCAGGTTGACCAGCGGCTTGCCCCGCGAGCCACGGCTGGCGACGGGCATCTCGTAGACCTTGAGCCAGTAGACCTTGCCGCGATTGGAGAACAGCAGCACGGTGTCGTGGGTCGAGGCCACCAGCAGGTGCTCGATGACGTCCTCGTCCTTCATCGCCGTGGCCGACTTGCCGCGCCCGCCTCGGCGCTGGGCCTGGTAGTCGGAGAGCGGCTGGGTCTTGGCGTAGCCGGTGCGCGACACCGTGACTACCATGTCCTCCTCGGCGATCAGGTCCTCGAGGCGCAGGTCGAGGTGGCTGGCCTGGATCTCGGTCTTGCGCGGGTCGCCGAACTGGTCGCGCACGGCGATCAGCTCCTCGCGGATCACCTCGAGCAGCCGCTCGGCGGAGGCCAGGATGGCGGTGAGCTCGGCGATCTTCTCGAGGATCGAGAGGTACTCGTCGAGAAGCTTCTCGGTCTCGAGCCCGGTCAGGCGATGCAGGCGCAGCTCGAGGATCGCCTGGGCCTGGGCCGGCGACAGGCGGTACTCGCTGCCGGCCTGGTTGAGCCCGAAGCCCTCCTCGAGGTCCTCGGGCTTGCAGGAGGTGGCGCCGGCACGCTCGAGCATGCCGGTGACCTGCCCCGGCTGCCAGGACTTCGCCAGCAGCTTCTCCCTGGCCTCGCTGGCGTTCGGCGAGGCCTTGATCAGCTCGATCACCTCGTCGATGTTGGAGATGGCGACGGCCAGGCCCTCGAGGATATGGCCACGCTCGCGGGCCTTCTTCAGCTCGAAGAGGGTGCGGCGGGTGACCACCTCGCGGCGGTGGCGGATGAAGGCCTCGAGGATCTCCTTGAGGTTGAGGATCTTGGGCTGGCCATTGTCGATGGCCACCATATTGATGCCGAAGACGGTCTGAAGCTGGGTCTGGGCGAAGAGGTTGTTGACCACCACCTCGCCGGACTCGCCGCGCTTGACCTCGATGACCACGCGCAGGCCGTCCTTGTCGGATTCGTCGCGCAGTTCGGCGATGCCCTCGATCTTCTTCTCCTTGACCAGTTCGGCGATCTTCTCGATCAGCCGCGCCTTGTTCACCTGGTAGGGAAGCTCGTTGACGATGATGTGGTCACGGCCGGTCTTGTCGTCATGCTCGATGGTGTGGCAGGCCCGCACGTAGATGCGGCCGCGGCCGGTGCGGTAGGCCTCGAGGATGCCGGCGCGGCCATTGATGATGCCGCCGGTGGGAAAGTCCGGGCCGGGGACATGCTCCATCAGGTCGTCGACGGTGAGGGTGTAGTCGTCGATCAGCGCCAGGCAGGCGTTGATGATCTCGCCCATGTTGTGGGGCGGAATGTTGGTCGCCATGCCCACGGCGATGCCCGAGGAGCCGTTGATCAGCAGGTTGGGGACCTTGGTGGGCAGCACCTCGGGGATGCGCTCGGTGCCGTCGTAGTTGTCGACCCAGTCGACGGTGTCCTTCTCCAGGTCGGCCAGCAGCTCGTGGGCGAGGCGTGCCATGCGTACCTCGGTGTAACGCATGGCGGCGGCGTTGTCGCCGTCGATGGAGCCGAAGTTGCCCTGGCCATCGACCAGCACATGGCGCATGGAGAAGTCCTGGGCCATGCGCACGATGGTGTCGTAGACGGCACTGTCCCCGTGGGGGTGGTACTTACCGATGACATCGCCCACCACGCGGGCGGACTTCTTGTACGGCTTGTTCCAGTCGTTGCCGAGCTCGTGCATGGCGAACAGCACGCGCCGGTGCACCGGCTTGAGGCCATCGCGCACGTCGGGCAGCGCACGGCCGATGATCACGCTCATCGCGTAATCGAGGTACGACTGCTTGAGCTCGTCCTCGATGTTGACTGGCAGAATCTCTCTGGCGATGTCACCCATGGGTCGTCGAATCCTTTGCACTGCAACAGGTTGGCGCGTCACGTGGCCGTGACATGGCGCGCAATATCAGCCTGGCATCATACCATCCCGGACGGTGCAAAGGGAGCTGTGCAAGGGGGCTAAGGCAGGACCAGTGCCGCCATGGCCTCGCGGATCTCGCCGCCGATCTCGATGGCCCGATTGGCCGCCACGTCGAGCAGCACGAAGGTGATGTCGGCACTGGCCACCGGCTTGCCGTCCCGCACACGACGGACCTCCTGGTGCATGCGGGCACGCCGCGAGCCGAGTTCGGCAAGCCGGGTCAGCACCTCCAGGTCGTCGCCGGCAACGGCGGCACGCCGGTAATCGATGTTGAGGTTGACGGCGACGAAGGCCACGTCGCCCTTCTGCAGGAAGACGGCCAGCCCGGGACGGTCGTCGAAGTAGGCCCAACGGCCCTCCTCCAGGAATTCCAGGTAGCGGGCATTGTTCACGTGGCCATAACCGTCCAGGTGATAGCCTCTGACACGCAGGGCGGTGCGGGAGATGCGGGGATCCATGCCGGGGGACTCCTGAGCGGGGAAAACCTCGATTCTAGTCACGGCGGCAGCCGACATTCAAACCACCGTTTGAACACTGGCCTGTCACGCCGCCCGCCCATGCGCTGGCACCGGCGCCTCCCTTTGGCCATAATGTGCCCCTTTTCTCTCGGGAAATGCTCCATGTGGTTCAAGCACTTGCACCTCTACCGCCTGCACGACGCCCCTGAGCTGGATGCCGCCAGCCTGGAAACCGCCCTCGGCGAGCAGGCCTTCCGCCCCCTGGGGGGCAGCGAGGCGCGTCGCCTGGGGTGGTCCGCGCCGGCCGGCCGGGCCGGGACGCAGCTGCTGCACGAGTTGCAGGGCCAGCGCCTGATGACCGCCCTGCGCCAGGAACGCATCCTGCCCGCCTCGGTGGTCCGCGAGGAGGTCGAGGAGCGCAGCGAGGCCATCGAGACCGGCGAGGGCCGCAAGCTGCGCCGCCAGGAGAAGCTGGCGATCAAGGAACAGGTCTACGAGGAGCTGCTGCCCCGCGCCTTCGTGCGCAGCCAGAAGGTCGACCTGTGGTGGGACAGCCGCCGGGCGCTGATCGCCGTCAATGCCAGCTCCCGCAAGCGAGCCGAGGAACTCCTCGACCTGCTGCGCGAGACCCTGGGCAGCCTCAAGGTGACACCGCTGGCCAGCCAGACGCTGCCCATGCGCGCCATGACCACCTGGCTCGGCGACCCGGGCTCGCGGCCGGCCGACCTGGTGCTCGGCGACCAGGTGGAACTCAAGGCCAAGGGCGACGACGGCGTGCTGCGTGCCCGCCAGGTCGACCTCGACAGCGACGAGATCCAGCAGCTGCTGGAGAGCGGTCGCCAGGCCAGCAAGCTGGCACTGTCGATCGAGGGCCGGCTAAGCTTCGTGCTGCATGACGACCTGGCGATCAAGTCGCTGCGCTTCGACGACGCCTTGATCGACGAGGCGTCCCAGGCCGACGATGGCGATGACGCCCTGGTGCGCCTGGAGACCGACTTCATCCTGATGACCCAGGCGCTGGCCGAGAACATCGAGCGCCTGATCGAGTGGCTGGGGGGCGAGGCCGGCAGCGCCGGTGACGCCCGCAGCGCCTGATCGCTTCCGACCACAGCCTGGATCCCATGACCGAGACTCACCACACTCCTGCATCCGACCCCTGGGCCGAGATCCGCCCCTACCAGGACGACGAGGTGGCCGAGGTCCTCGCGCGCCTGGCCCATGATGCCGAGCTGCTCGATGCCCTCACCCGCTATCGGCTGCCGCGGCTCAGCCGCCTCATGCCGCGCCTCTCGCGCCTGCTGGCCAGCATCGCCATCCGCCGCGAGGTGCGCGGCGTGACCGGCGTGAATGACTTCCAGATGCGCATCGCCAGCTACATGCAGCGCATGATCCGCACCTCCACCGACACCTTCGAGGTGGCGGGGCTCGAGTCGCTGGACCCGGACAGGGCGTACCTGTTCATCGGCAACCATCGCGACATCTCGCTCGACCCGGCCTTCGTCAACTACGCCCTCTACCTGGCCGGGCGCGACACCGTGCGCATCGCCATCGGCGACAACCTGCTCAAGAAGCCCTACGTCAACGACCTGATGCGCCTCAACAAGAGCTTCATCGTGCCGCGCAGCGCCCGCGGCAAGCGCGCCATGCTGGCCGCCTACCAGAACCTCTCGGCCTACATCCGCCACTCCATCCTGGAGGACAACCACTCCATCTGGATGGCCCAGCGCGAGGGGCGTGCCAAGGACGGCATCGACCGCACCGACCCGGCGATCATCAAGATGCTGACCATGGCTCGGCGCGGTCGGGAGCGCCAGGCGAGCATCGGCGAGGCCATCGCCGAGCTGCGCCTGGTGCCGGTCTCGATCAGCTACGAGTACGACCCCTGCGACCTGCAGAAGGCCAGGGAGCTTCACGCCATGCAGACCAGCGGCAACTACGAGAAGGGCGAGTTCGAGGACATCAGCTCCATCGTCGCCGGCATCACCGGCCACAAGGGACGGGTGCAACTCACCTTCGGGACCCCGCTCGCGGCGGACTTCGATGACCCCGAGGCCGCAGCCGCCGAGATCGACCGCCAGGTACTCGCCGGTTACCACCTCTTCCCCAGCCACTTCCTGGCCCTGGAAGCCCTGGGCGAGGCCCCCGACCTGCTCGACCTGAGCGAGGTCAGCGACGCCGACCGCGCCCGCTTCCAGGCTCGCCTGCAGACGGTGCCCGACGACCTTCGCGAGTTCTGGCTGGCCCAGTACGCCAACCCGGTGCTCCACAAGGCGGGACGCTGCCGTTGAGGGCCGAGGCATGAGCCACGAGAAGCCCGACATGAACGCCCAGGCGACCCACTCGCAGGGGCCGGCCAAGGATCGCGCCACCCAGACCCGCGAGGCCCACAAGGTCACGCTGGTCGGCGCCGTCATCGATTTCGTGGTCGGCGTGGCCAAGATGGTCGCCGGCTTCGCCGTCGGCTCGGCGGCCCTGGTGGCCGACGGCATCCACTCCTTCTCGGACATCCTGACGGACCTCTTCGTCGTCGCCGCCACCCACTTCGGCCGCCAGGAGCCCGACAGCAACCACCCCTATGGCCACGGCCGCATCGAGACCCTGGCCACCCTGTGGCTGGGCAGCGTGCTGATCTTCGTCGCCGGGGGCATCGCCTGGGCGAGCATCACCCGTCTGCTGGGCGGGGAGCCGGTGCCCGCCCCGGGGCCCTGGGCGATCGGCATCGCCGTGGCGGCCCTGCTCGCCAAGGAGTGGATCTTCCGCTATACCCTGCGCGTGGCCAGGCGGGTCGCTTCGCGGCTGCTCGAGGCCAACGCCTGGCACTCGCGCTCCGATGCCCTCTCCACGGTGGTGGTGCTGGTGGGCCTGGTGGCGGCCCAGTTCGGTGCCGGCTGGATGGATGCCGTGGCCGCCATCGTGGTGGGTATCATGGTCGGCCAGGTTGGCGGTCGCCTGCTGTGGGAGTCCAGCCAGGAACTCATCGACACGGCGCTGCCGATCGCCCAGCGCGACCGCATGCGGGAGATCGCCGAGCGCGTTCCCCATGTCAACGGGGTGCACGACCTGCGGACCCGCAAGCTGGGCAGCGACGTGATCCTCGACCTGCACATCGTGGTGCCACCGCGGGTCACCGTGTCCGAGGCCCACGAGATCGGCAACGAGGTGAGCCGGCGCCTTCGCGAGGCCTTCCCGGAGCTCGCCGACGTCACCTTCCACATCGACCCCGAGGACGATTCGGGCGAACTGGAGCACAGCCTGCGTCCCGGCCTGCCCCTGCGCAGCGACGTGGTGGAGCTCCTCGATGGCGTGTGGCACGGGCTGCCGATCTGGCACGCCCGGGTCGCGCTGGACCTTCATTACCTGGACAACCAGGTGGACGTCTCCCTCTACGTCAAGGCGCTCCCCGACGGCCAGAGCCTCGAGGGGGCGGCCGGTGAACTGCGACGTGCGGCCCAGGCGCTCGACTGGGTCGGCCGGCTGCGGATCTGGCTGGGCCCCGGCAAGGGCTGAGTCGCCCGACATGATGCCACTCACTCCCCTCGCATTAGGGGTCTACGCCCCCTAGACTTGAGCAAATGCTCATTCAGGCCCGCTGCATGCCGCCGCCTTCGCCCCGGACACTCGATTCGCCCGGGCGCCGCCGTTTCCTGGCGGGGCTCGGTGGCCTGTCGCTGGCCATCGGCCTGGGGCTGCGCCCCTCCCCGGGCGAGGCCAATCTCTCGCCCGAGCGCCTGCGTCGCAGCATGCAGGCCCAATATGGCGCGCACGGGCTGGAGAGTCTCGAGGCCTGGTTCGCGCTGCTCGACCGGCTGCGTCCTGCCGACCTGCAGACCCGCCTGCGCGAGGTCAACGCCTTCTTCAACCGGCGGGTCCGCTGGCTCGACGATATCGACATCTGGGGCCAGGAGGACTACTGGGCCACGCCGCTGGAGACCCTGGGCCGCGGCCAGGGGGACTGCGAGGATTTCTCCATCGCCAAGTACATCACCCTCAAGGAGCTGGGGGTACCGGGCGACGAGTTGCGCATGATCTATGTCCGCGCACGCATCGGGCGGAGCGGCATCACCCAGGCGCACATGGTCCTGGGCTACTACGAGACCCCCGCGGCGGACCCGCTGGTGCTCGACAACCTGGTGCCCTCGATCACCCGCGGCTCGCTGCGCGACGACCTGGACCCGCTGTTCAGCTTCAACAGCAGCGGCCTCTGGGCCGGCGGCTCCACCCGGTCGCGCGCCGACCCGGTGGCCCGCCTGTCGCGCTGGCGACGCGTGATCGGTCGCATGCAGGAGCAGGGATTCATACAAGGGGGATAACAAGATGTCGCTCATCAAGCAGCTCTGGCTGACCATCGTGGTACTGCTGCTGCTCGCCTTCGGCGGCAGCCTGTTCATCGGGGTCAGCTCCAGCCGGGCCTACATCGAGCAGGAAGTGCGCATCAAGAATGCCGACAACGCCAACGCCCTGGCGCTGACCATGAGCCAGATGCCCAAGGACCCGGTGACCCTGGAGCTGCTGGTGGCCGCCCAGTTCGATACCGGCCACTACCGGCGCGTGGAGCTGCGCGACCCGCAGGGCGAGATCATCGAGCAGCGCCGCGCCGGCGAGGCGATCGAAGACGTGCCGGCCTGGTTCGTCGACCTGGTGCGCTTCGAGGTGCCCCCGGGACAGGCCGTGGTACAGGACGGCTGGCGACAGTTCGGCACCCTCACCCTCCAGAGCCAGCACAGCTTCGCCTATCGTTCGCTGTGGCGCAGCAGCCTGGAGCTGGTCGGCTGGTTCGCCCTGGCCGCCGCCCTCAGCCTGCTGCTGGCCTGGTGGATCGTGCGCACCATCCGACGCCCGCTGCGCAATGTCGTCGACCAGGCCCTGCACATCGGCGAGCGGCGCTTCACCACCATTCCCGCCCCGCGCACGCGGGAGCTGCGCGAGGTAGTGGAGGCCATGAACCAGCTCTCCGCCGCCGTCCGCGACATGCTCGGCGAGGAGAGCCAGAAGCTTGACCTGCTGCGCCGGCGGCTGCAGCACGACGGCGTGACCGGCGTGCTCAAGCGTGAGGCCTTCCTGGCCCAGTTGCAGATCCACCTGGAGAGTCATGATTCCCGGGCCAGCGGCACCCTCGCCCTGGTGCGCCTCGCCCGCCTGGCCGAGGTCAACGAGCATCTCGGTCATGGCGAGACCGACGCCCTGCTGCTTGCGCTGGCCAGCGGCCTGGACCAGTTCGGCAAGGTCCGTGGCGGCGGGGTCGTGGGGCGCCTCAACGGCAGCGATTTCGTCCTGCTGCTGCCCGGCGCCCATGACCTGGAGCCGCTGCGGCATGAGCTCGGCAAGCGCCTCGCCGCGCTGAGGGAGCAGAGCAGGGTGCCCCTCGGGCTGCCCGCGGCCCTGGTCGACTACGCACAAGGCGACCAGCGAAGCGTGCTGCTGGCAAGCCTCGACGGCGCCCTTGCGGCCGCCGAGACCCGTGGCGACCAGAGCCTGGTCATCGCCGAGGGGCCCCAGCGCCGCAGCCTGTTCACCAGCCATGGCGAGTGGCGCCGAGCCCTTCAGGAGGCCATGGCCAAGGGCATCTACCTGGCCCACTACCCGGTACTCGATGGCAACGGCGAACTGCTGCACTTCGAGAGCCCCTCGCGGCTGCGCCTTAACAGCGAGTGGCAGCCCGCCGGGGTCTTCATGCCCTGGGTCTCGCGACTCGAGCTCGACAGCCGGCTCGACCTGGCGGTGATCGACGAGGCCGTGCGAGACATCACCCAGCGCGGCAAGCCGCTGGGCATCAACCTCTCGGCCGCCTCGATCCAGGATGCCCGCTTCGTCATGGAGCTCCAGGCACGGCTCAGGGCCCGGCCCGACGTCGCCGAGCGGCTCTGGCTGGAGATCCCGGAGTCCCTGGCCATCCACGACCTGGCCAGCTTCCGCAGCCTGTGCCACGCCCTGCAGCCGCTCGGCTGCCGGATCGGCCTGGAGCATGTCGGCGCCGAATTCACCCGGATCGCCGACCTTCAGGACCTTGGGCTCGGCTACCTCAAGATCGACAGGACGCTGGTCAAGGGGGTCGACAAGGTCGCTGAGCAGCAGACCATCCTGCGCGGCATGGCCACGCTCTGCCATTCTCTGGGGATACTGGCCATCGGCGAAGGGGTCGAGAACCGCGAGGAGGCACGAATGCTCTTCGAACTGGGTCTGGACGGCGCCACCGGCCCGGGCATCCGTCAGCACGACAAGCCGATGGGCTGACACGATGCGGGCCGGCCCCCTGGAGAATGCCGGCCCGTGTCGTCAGGTCACCGGGCGACTTGCCCGGTCTAGATCACCCCGCTCTCCTCGTCGCTGCCGGACACCAGCTGCAGGCCATTGAGGCGGCGACGCAGCGACTGGCGCTCCATCACCTTCTCCTGGGCGGCCGGCGGCAGGTCGGTGAAGCTGATCACCCCCTTGTCCATCAGCACCTCGATCACGTCCTCCAGCACCCGCACGAAGGCCAGGTCCGAGGCCTGGAAGCGTGCCGCGCCGTAGCCCACCTCGCCCTCCATCAGGAAGGCCAGCAGTTCAGGGGAGTCCGCCGGCAGGTACTCGCTGCACGCCGGCGTCTCCTCGCGACTGACCAGCTCGATGCGTCCTTCACCGTCGCGCTTGATGTACATGGGAGGCTCCTGAAAAGATCCTGACGGCAGCCTAGGCGGCCGCAGCGTGAGGCAACAAGCCAGCGCCCGGCAATGCCAGGCGCTGGGGGCGAGGGAGCGAACGGGTTACTCGATGTCGAGTTGGCCCTCGTTGATCAGGGATTGGAGGAACTGAGTGGAGTCCATCTCCCCCATGTCGACATTGCTGAGCAGGATTGTCTGATCGGCGGCGCTGACATCGTCGGCGGTCAGGCTACCCTCCGAACTGATATACAGGATGGTATCGGAACCACTCTCCTCTGCCTGGATGTATCCGGAGAGGTCTGCAACGTCGGACATGTTACTCAGCAGGTCGGAAACATCCAGCACATCCCCTTGCGCCGAAGTGAAGTCCGTCACCGTATCCTCGGCCGGATCAGTGCTCGTACCTTGGTCACCGAAGTTCCAGACGAAGGTGTCAGCACCGGCACCACCTGCCAAGCTCTCATTGCCTGGACCGCCGACAAGGATATCGTCTCCGGAATCCCCACTCAGGGCGTCATCGCCCGCCAATCCAACAAGCGTGGAGGCCTGGTCAGTTCCTGCATCCAAAGTGTCGTCGTTATCCGTCCCCATCTCGATCAGGTGATCATCCGGACTCAACTGAAGGCTAATGGCATCCTCGATCAAGGCCGTATCGCCATCAGCGTCAGTCAAGTTCAGATCAAGGGCGAAATCCACCGCTTGACCCGGGGTAACAGCGACCCCGCTGAAGCTGTTAACCGTGAATGCAGTACCAGCATCATAATGAAACTCAAGGCTACTGAAGCCATCATCGGTCACGGCGGCAAGCGCAGTGCCATCAACTACCCCCCCGACAAGAACCTGGCCTGTGTAGTCAGGATCATCCCACACGAAGGTAAATATCTGCCCGCCTACCGTGGCGGACTCAGTCCCAGAGTAGACGGTCAGTGATTCCTCACCGTACTGAATGACTACGGCTGTAATTGGATCGATATCTCCATTGCCAATGGAGATATCATCCGGATCAGCGCTGATGCCATCATCATAATCGTCGTAGGCAGCCAGTCGCACTGTGCTAGATCCCGACTTCACTCCTATGATCGCCCCAGCCCCTTGGACGGTGTAATGGGTATCGTAAGAGATGGGACCTTGCTTGGGATCTCCAGTGAGCCCTGTGACAAAATCGATCCGGATGCCCTCATTGCCACCAATCGTCATTCCTGTACCGGTTGCGAAATCATTGCTGCTGGAGTTTACCGTAGATCCAGTCTCCGTCGGGGTTAACAAGATATCCCGATCACCTTCTGTTGAGTCATTTAAGAAGAAATATGGTGAATTTCCACCCTCAGGCTCAAAGCCGCCTTCCGCCACCGCGAACGTGGAGGCACCACCATCGATCTGCTGGTGAAGAGTGAGTGAGTAAGTATCACTCGAATCATTCAAGCCTGCATCCGGGTTAAGCTCAACAGTGAACACCTTGTAGAATTCATTTTCCGCAGAAGCAACGTTGCTGTAGCTGCTATTGGCCAGGGTCGAACCGACAAGGGTCAAACCATCGGTGTACAGATAAATCAACGAACCGGAAGCGGTGAGTTCTGATGCAGTTCCACTATCCGCGATTCCAGCGAAGCTGATCGTTCCACCCTGATCTGCCCCATAGTTGTTATCGATATTACTGTCGATATCGAGGGGAATAGCGGAGACAGACTGACCAGCCAAGTTAACTAGATATCCCTTCTCGGGCTCAATCATGAAAGGCGCGTCGTCGACGATCCGGATATCCAGCGCGGCGCTGGCACTGCTGCCGTCGGCATCGGTGATGCTGACTGCGAAGCTGTCGAGGTAGCCGCCGTCGGTGGCGTCGGCGACGCTGTCGTTGTCGACGGTGCTGTCGAGCGTGTAGCTGTAGCTGAGGGTGCCGCCGG
>NZ_SNZJ01000003.1:158018-279687 GCF_004363555.1 Halomonas ventosae
GCGAAGCTGTCGAGGTAGCCGCCGTCGGTGGCGTCGGCGACGCTGTCGTTGTCGACGGTGCTGTCGAGCGTGTAGCTGTAGCTGAGGGTGCCGCCGGCAGCATCACCGCTGAAGCCGGTCAGCGTCAGCGTGCCATGATCGCTGGTCAGCGTCAGCGGGGTGCTGGCGGACAGGCCCTGCAGGTCGGCCAGCGACAGGCTCTGGCCACCCACGCTCAGGCTGCCCAACTCGTCCAGAGCAGTGAAGCTGAAGGTGCCGCTCTGGGTCAGCGCGGCAGCCTCGGGGCTGGAGCCCGCCGGCAGGTTGGCCTCAGCCACGGTCTGCTCGGCGCCTTCGGCGCTGAGCCCGGTGAGGGTCACGCCGTCGTCCTGGCCGGTGATGGTGATGGTCAGACTGGCGGTACTCTCATCGCCGTCGGCGTCGGTCAACGTATAGCCGAAGGTCTCGGTCAGCGTGTCGCCCTCGCCCAGCGCCTGGACCGCGGCCAGGCTGTTGTCGAGGCTGTAGCTCCAGGTGCCATCGCCATTGTCGGTGAAGGTGCCATAGCTGGCCTGGGTGTCGCCGAAGGCCACACTGGCGGGACGGTCGGCGCCCAGGGTGTCGTTGGCGAGCACGTCGCCGGTCAGCGCCGTGGTGGTGTCCTCGGCGATGCTGGCGCTATCGTCCCCGGCCTCGGGCTCGCTATCCCGGACCTGGATATCGAGGCTATCACTGGCGGTCTCGCCGGCCAGGTCGGTCACTACAAGGCCAAAGGAGTCGACGATGCTGTCGTCGCCACCGCTGTGGTCCTCGGCATTGCCATCCTCGGTGTAGTCGTAGCTGATCACACCGGTGGCGGCGTCGAAGCCGGTGATCACCAGAGTGCCGAAGCTACCAGCCAGGGTAACCGGGTTGGTAGCACTGGCATTGGTGATGTCCTGACCGCCGGCGGTCAGGGTGGCAATACCCGCTTCGGCGGTGACAGTGGCGGTGCCACTGACGGTGTTGCCGGTGGCTTCTACCACGTTGTTGTCGGCACCGGTCAGACTGCCATCAACGTCCTCGACCACGATAGTCGGCGGGCCGTCGGTCTGGCCATCGATGGTGATGGTCAGGCTGGCGGTACTCTCATCGCCGTCGGCGTCGGTCAGCGTATAGCCGAAGGTCTCGGTCAGCGTGTCGCCCTCGCCCAGCGCCTGGACCGCGGCCAGGCTGTTGTCGAGGCTGTAGCTCCAGGTGCCGTCACCGTTGTCGGTGAAGGTGCCGTAGCTGGCTTGGGTGTCGTCGAAGGCCACACTGGCGGGACGGTCGGCGCCCAGGGTGTCGTTGGCCAGCACGTCGCCGGTCAGCGCCGTGGTGGTGTCCTCGGCAATGCTGGCGTTGGGATCATCTTCCGCGCTGGGCGTATCGTCGACGATCCGGATATCGAGCGCGGCGCTGGCACTGCTGCCGTCGGCATCGGTGATGCTGACCGCGAAGCTGTCGAGGTAGCCGCCGTCGGTGGCGTCGGCGACGCTGTCGTTGTCGACGGTGCTGTCGAGCGTGTAGCTGTAGCTGAGGGTGCCGCCGGCAGCATCACCGCTGAAGCCGGTCAGCGTCAGCGTGCCATGATCGCTGGTCAGCGTCAGCGGGGTGCTGACGGACAGGCCCTGCAGGTCGGCCAGCGACAGGCTCTGGCCACCCACGCTCAGGCTGCCCAACTCGTCCAGAGCAGTGAAGCTGAAGGTGCCGCTCTGGGTCAGCGCGGCAGCCTCGGGGCTGGAGCCCGCCGGCAGGTTGGCCTCAGCCACGGTCTGCTCGGCGCCTTCGGCGCTGAGCCCGGTGAGGGTCACGCCGTCGTCCTGGCCGGTGATGGTGATGGTCAGGCTGGCGGTACTCTCATCGCCGTCGGCGTCGGCCAACGTATAGCCGAAGGTCTCGGTCAGCGTGTCGCCCTCGCCCAGCGCCTGGACCGCGGCCAGGCTGTTGTCGAGGCTGTAGCTCCAGGTGCCATCGCCATTGTCGGTGAAGGTGCCATAGCTGGCCTGGGTGTCGCCGAAGGCCACACTGGCGGGACGGTCGGCGCCCAGGGTGTCGTTGGCGAGCACGTCGCCGGTCAGCGCCGTGGTGGTGTCCTCGGCGATGCTGGCGCTATCGTCCCCGGCCTCGGGCTCGCTATCCCGGACCTGGATATCGAGGCTATCACTGGCGGTCTCGCCGGCCAGGTCGGTCACTACAAGGCCAAAGGAGTCGACGATGCTGTCGTCGCCACCGCTGTGGTCCTCGGCATTGCCATCCTCGGTGTAGTCGTAGCTGATCACACCGGTGGCGGCGTCGAAGCCAGTGATCACCAGAGTGCCGTAGCTACTAGCCAGGGTAACCGGGTTGGTAGCACTGGCATTGGTGATGTCCTGACCGCCGGCGGTCAGGGTGGCAATACCCGCTTCGGCGGTGACAGTGGCGGTGCCACTGACGGTGTTGCCGGTGGCTTCTACCACGTTGTTGTCGGCACCGGTCAGACTGCCATCAACGTCCTCGACCACGATAGTCGGCGGGCCGTCGGTCTGGCCATCGATGGTGATGGTCAGGCTGGCGGTACTCTCATCGCCGTCGGCGTCGGTCAGCGTATAGCCGAAGGTCTCGGTCAGCGTGTCGCCCTCGCCCAGCGCCTGGACCGCGGCCAGGCTGTTGTCGAGGCTGTAGCTCCAGGTGCCGTCACCGTTGTCGGTGAAGGTGCCGTAGCTGGCTTGGGTGTCGCCGAAGGCCACACTGGCGGGACGGTCGGCGCCCAGGGTGTCGTTGGCCAGCACGTCGCCGGTCAGCGCCGTGGTGGTGTCCTCGGCAATGCTGGCATCGGCATCGTTCGCTGCCGCGGGCCCGTCATCGGTGATGGCGACCACCAGGGTCGCGGGGGCGGAGACATCGCCGTCATCGTCGGTCACGCGCACGGCGAAGGTGTCGGCCAACTGGTCGGCCTCGCCGGTCTCGCCCTGAGCCGGGTGATCGATGCTCTGGTCCAGGGTGTAGGTCCAGCTGCCGTCGGGGTTGACGCTCAAGGTGCCGTACTCACCCACGATAGTGCTGCCTTCGGCACCGACGGCGACCCAGTTGCCCTCGGCATCCTGCACCTCGATCAGCGCCAGCAGGTCGGTGCCGGTGTCGATCTGGAACGTGCCCGAGGTCGTCAGGGTGCCGCCGCCGCTGCCTTCCGGCAGGGCCGACTCCCAGACCGTGTCGCCATCCCCGTCGAGGTCGATGGTGTCGACGGTCGGGAACGAATCCCGCTCATCCTCGAGCGCCGGCTCCTCAACTGCCTGTCCCTCGACCTCGGGGATACCCCCGAGGGATGCCAGGCCGTACTCGTAGGAGAGCGGATTGACGTTCTCGGTGATGCGCGCGAGACGCACGAAGTCATGCCCGCCGCCTTCACCGCCGGCGCCCCCGGCACCGGCCGCGGTGGCATCCAGGTCCTCGAGCAGGTCCCCCTCCCCCTCGTCGATTGCCGTGAGCAGGGCCTCCAGGTCCTCGTCCTGGGCGCTCGCCTCCTCCGCGGCCACCGGCTGTTCGGCATCGAGGTCGGAGGTCATGACGACCTCCTGCCCCCCGTCGATCACTGTGGGGTCGAGGCTGTCGGCGAAGTCGAGCTCCACCCGGCCATTGTCCGAGGTGACGAGCGTCTCGCCCTCCTGCAGGGTGTCCCCCACCCGCAATTCGCGAAGGTTGCCGGCCTCGTCACGTGCCCAGGCCTGGCCGCTGATGGAGATGATGGTTGCGATGGTCATGAGATGACTCCCTGCATACGAAGCGCGCGTGATGCCGCCTACGGAAGAACGGGTTATATGATCAAACTAGGCCAGGTTCCGGGGAAGGAATATTGTACTGTTGGGCAGGGCAGCGCCCTGCCATTGACCTGGGTCAAGCCAATGGCCATCTCAGGTGCAACCTGGGCTCAAACCGCTTCCCGCTGGGACAGGCGAAGGATCAGCTGGAGCCGGTCGCGCACGCCGAGCTTGCGGAAGATGGCGCCGAGGTGCGCCTTCACGGTCCGCTCGGTGATCTCGAGCCGGCGCGCCACCTCCTTGTTGCTCTGCCCTTCCGCCACCGCTAGCGCCACCGCCCTTTCGCGATCGGTCAGCCCGGAGAGGGTCTCGTCCTGGTGCTGCGACTCCCCGCCCAGGGCCCGGTAGGCCCCACCCATCACCTGGGCCAGCAGTTCCGGGGGCACCCAGATCCCCTGGTGGCGGGTTACCAGCGCCATCTGGCGCAGCAGCTCGGGGGCCGAGAGCGCATGGCCGTAGCCCCGGGCACCGGCATTCATGGCCCGCAGCGCCTCCCGCGAGCTGGGCATATAGCTCAGCACCTTGACGGTGGCCCCGCGGGCGGCGAGCAGGGAGACCAGGCCCTGCCAGCCCGCAAGGTTGCTCATGACCCACACGCCGTCGCCGGACCCGGCCTGGGCGCGGGCCTGTTGTGGCGTGACCAGGCGCGCCTCGTCGAAGGCCGCACGCCAGCGCGGGATCTCGTCAGGCCCCTGACAGACGAAGAGCTCTGTCATCATCGTTCTCCCATGGAATTGTCCCAGGCCCGCAGCACGGGCTTGAGCAGGTACTGCATCACGGTTCGCTTGCCGGTCATGATGTCCACCTGGGCGGTCATGCCCGGGATCACGTCCAGTTCCTGGTGCATCTGGGCGTCGTCTGCCGTCCGCACCCGCACCAGGTAGAAGGTGTTGCCCTCGTCATCGGTGATGGTGTCGGCACTGATATGGTCGAGTTCGGCCTCGATCCCGCCGTAGATGGCGAAGTCATAGGCGGTAAGCTTGATGGTCGCCGGCTGCCCGGGGCGCAGGAAGGCAATATCCTGCGGCGCGATGCGCGCCTCCACCAGCAGGGCGTCGTCGGTGGGCACGATGTCGACCACCTCCTGGCCCGGCTGGACGACCCCGCCGAGGGTCGTGATGCCAAGGCGCTGGATCACGCCATCCACCGGCGAGCGGATCTCCGACAGCCGCACACGGTCCTGCAGTCCGGCGCTGGACTCGTCCAGGGCCGCCAGCTCACCCAGGGTCCGCGAGAGCTCGGTGCGCCACTCGTTGCGGGCTTCCAGCTCGACCTCACGCAGCTGGGCCTGGGCCTCCTCGATTGCCGA
The DNA here is from genome assembly GCF_004363555.1 of Halomonas ventosae. Taxonomy (GTDB): domain Bacteria; phylum Pseudomonadota; class Gammaproteobacteria; order Pseudomonadales; family Halomonadaceae; genus Halomonas; species Halomonas ventosae. Next base: position 163,125 of record NZ_SNZJ01000003.1, read on the forward strand.
CTGCAGCCGCTCCACCTGGGCTGCGGCCTGGGCGCGATCGCCGCTGGCCCGGGAGACCTCCCGCTGGAGCCTGAGCACCTCGACCTCGGACACGGCGCCGGACTGCAGCAGCGGCCGGGTGAGGTTGAGCTCCTGGCTGGCCATGCCCAGCTCCCTGGCGGCGGTATCGCGCCGCGACTGGGCCTCCTCGAGCTCGGCGCGCCGCTGGGAGAGGCGCTCCTGCAGGATGCTCTTCCCCTCGGCCAGCTTGTCGAGGCCGTTCTCGTAGAGCTCGCGCTCCTGGTCGACGATCTCGGGGGCCTTGTCGACCAGCTCCTCCGAGGGGGTGAACGGCGACCCGGTGGCCAGGGCCCGCAGCCGCTCTGCCCGTGCCTGGAGCGACTGCGCCTTGGCACGGTTCTCGCGGTAGTTGGAGACGAAACGGGTGGGGTCGATGCGCATCAGCAGCTCACCGGCGTCGACGCGCTGCCCCTCCTCGACCAGGATCTCCTGGACCACCCCGCCATCGAAGGACTGTACCCGCTGCAGTTGACTCGAAGGGATCACCCGCCCCGTGCCGCGGGTCACCTCGTCGATGGAGGCGAACCAGGCCCACACCAGCAGGGCGGCGACGGCCAGCACCACCACATAGAGGAAGCCGCGCGCGCGGATCGGGTCCTGCTGCAGGCGGGCCCAGTCGGCGTCGCTCGCCCAGTCGCGGCTCAGGTGCGCCGCGGTGACGCGCTTGGCAAAGAGCCGGTCGATGAAGGGCCGGAAGGGCCTGCCACCCGCCTCGGAGAAGCGGCCGATGGCCTCGAAGCCCTGCTGCTCGGCGGTCTTGTCCGGGGCTGCCATCAGCTGGCCCTCCCGATCTGGCCCTTGCGCAGGGCTTCCACCACCTTGTCCCGCGGGCCATCGGCCACCACCTTGCCGGCATCGATGACCAGGATGCGATCGACCAGCGAGAGCAACGAGGTGCGGTGGGTCACGACGATCAGGGTCTTGCCCTGGCCGTAGGCCTTGAGGTTGGCCTTGAAGGCCTCCTCGCTGGCATGGTCCATGGAGCTGGTGGGCTCGTCGAGCAGCAGGATGCGCGGGTCATGGACGAGCGCCCGGGCGATGGCCACGGCCTGGCGCTGGCCGCCGGAGAGCATCTGGCCACGCTCGCCCACCGGCAGGTCGACGCCCTGGGGGTGCGCGTTGACCAGGCTGTCGAGGCCGCTCAGCCTGATGGCGCGCAGCAGCGCCTCGTCATCGACCCCGTCGCTGCCGCCTCCGGCGATGATGTTGTCGCGCAGCGAGCCGAAGAACAGGCTGACATCCTGGGGCACGTAGCCGATATGGCGGCGCAGCTGGACGGGGTCGAACTGGCGGATGTCAACGTCGTCGATCATCACCGCCCCGGCGGTGGGCTGGTAAAGCCCCAGCAGCAGCTTGTTGAGGGTGGTCTTGCCGCAACCGACGCGTCCCAGCAGCGCCACCCGCTCGCCCGGCTCGATGGTCACCGAGACGTCATGCAGGGCCTCGCGCTCCGCCTCAGGGTAGTGGAAGGAGACCTTGTCGAAATGGATCTCGCCACGCACCACCGGGCGGTCGATGAACGTCTTGCCATCGGGACGCTCCACCGGCCGCTCCATCACCGCATTGAGCGACTGCAGCGCCGTGGAGGACTGGTGGTACTGCGCCAGCAGCGCCGCGGCCTGGCTGATCGGGGCCATGGCTCGCGACGACAGCAGGTAGGCGGCGATGAGGCCGCCCTGGGTCAGGTTGCCCTCGATGATCTGGTAGACCCCGATGATGATCACGCACACGGCGACGCTGTGCTGGGCCCAGAGGGCGACGCTGGATACCGAGGAGCTCACCAGGCGCAGCTGTGCTGAGGTGCGCGACAGGAAGGCCGAGGCCTTCTCCCAGGTGCCCTGGATGCGGCTCTCGGCCCGCAGCGTCTTGACCGTCTCCAGGTTCGAGAGCGACTCGACCAGGGTGGCGTTGCGCTGGGCCCCCACCCGCCAGGTGGTCTCCGAGAGCTCATGGAGCTTGCCCTGGGCGGCCATGGCATAGAGCAGCACGAAGACGATGCCTGCCAGCACCGGGATCACCAGCGGCGGGCCGATCAGCGCGATGATCCCCGCGAACATCAGCACGAAGGGCAGGTCGACCAGCGCCACCACCGTGGCCGAGCCGATGAAGGCGCGCACCGACTCGAAGGACTGCAGCGTCGCCGCGAAGGAGCCGGTGGAGGCCGGCCGCGCCTCCATGCGCAGCCCCAGCACCCGGGCCATGATCGACGACGACAGCTTGACGTCGGCGCGGCTGGCGGCCAGGTCGACGAAGGCGTTGCGCATCAGGCGCAGGGCCAGGTCGAAGCAGAGCACGATGAAGATCCCCGCCGAGAGCACCCAGAGCGTCTCGGTGGCATGGTTGGGCACCACCCGGTCGTAGACGTTGAGCACGAACAGCGGCATCGCCACCGCGAAGAGGTTGATCACCACCGAGCCGGCGATGACGTCGCGGTAGAGCCTGCGGTTCTCGCGGATCACGCCCCAGAACCAGTGGCGCGAGCGCTGCCGGTTGACCTCGGGCCCGCGGGCGTCGAAGCGGAAGCGCGGTCGCACGTAGATGGCCTGGCCGCTGTAGCTCGCCTGCAGGCCATCCAGGCTCACCTCGGTCTCGGCATCGCCCAGCTCGGGAAAGATCACCCTCGCCTTGCGCGCCTTGAGGTCGAGGGCCACCAGCACGCAGGCGCGCCCCGGCTCGAGCAGCAGGACGGCGGGAAACAGGGCGGGATTGAGCTGCACCAGGCGACTCCGGATGATCCGGGCGGTGAGCCCGGCGCGGGACGCGGCGCGAGCGAAGACGCCAGGGGTCAGGCGCCCCTCCTCCAGGGGAAGACCGGCGGTCAGCGACTCGGCCGTGACCGCATGGCCATGGACCTGCGCGATGGTCTGCAGGCACTCGAGCAACTCGTCATGCACGGCCGACCGGGAGGGACCCGGTCCCGGGTCCAGATCTTCTTTCTGCGACACAACCACCTCGAGAATCGATACGCCCCGCCGCAATCACGGCAGGGCGAGGCAAGCCGGCAGGCCGCGCCTGCCGGCGTGATGCGTCATGGGTCAGCCGCTCACCGCATGGCTACCGTCGAAGGCGCGCCCGCTGAGATCCAGGTTCTCGCCGACCCGCTCCAGGGTCACCTCGACACGACGGTTCTGGCGGCGGCCTTCCACCGTGGCATTGCTCGCCACCGGCTGGCGCGAGCCATAGCCGCGCGTCTCGACCAGCCCCTGGTCGACCCCCTGGCTCACCAGGTAGCCCGCCACACTCTCGGCGCGCGCCCGGGAGAGCGGTTCGTTGATGGCATCACTGCCGGTGATGTCGGCATGGCCGGCGATGAAGACCCGGGCGAGGTTGTCCTTGCCGCGGATCTCGGCGGCCAGGGCGTCGAGCTCGCCGCGCGCCTCGGCGGAGAGCTCGGCACTGTTGATCTCGAACAGGGCATCGGCCGAGAGGGTGACGTCCGGCGCCCGGGCCGGCGCCTCGATGCCGCCGGTGAAGTCGGCCAGGGTGAAACCCCGGGGGCCCTGGGTCGGGCAGATCACCTCGGGGTTGATCTCCACCCCGTCGCTGCCCAGCTCGGCGAGGGTCGGCAGGTCGTCGCGCCGCACCTCGAGGGTCTGCATCAGCTGCCCCATGGCGGCCAGGGTGCGGGCATCGGCCAGCGCAGCGTCATACTGGGCATTGGCGTAGGCGCGACTGGCCTCGAAGTACTCGTTCTCGCTGTCCAGCACGTCGAGCAGGGTGCGCTGGCCAATGTCGAACTGCTGCTGGTAGGCGCCACGCACCCGGTCGATGGACTGGCGGTGCTCGTTGAGGTACTGCAGCTGCTCGCGCAGGCGATGGGTATCGTTGTAGGCAATCTGGGTGGTCTGGCGCACGTCGACGCAGGCCTTCTCGCGAAGGTTCACGGCCTGCTCGACCCGGTCGCTGGCGGCGCGGAAGGAGGCCCGGTCGCTGCCGCCGCGATAGAGGTTCATGCTGGCCACCAGCTCGATGCTGTGGCGATCCCGGTGCTCGCCGTCGGCAATCACGTCGTAGTTGCCGTCGCTGTTCTCGTAGGTGCCGGTGCTGCCGCGCAGGTCGAGGCGCGGCTGGAAGGCCGAGCGGGTACCACGCTGCTCGGCGCGGGAGGCCTCGATATTCTCGATGGCGGCATGGAACTCGGGGTTGCCCTGGAAGGCCAGGTCCAGTGCCCGGCCCACATCCGCCGGCAGGCGATCGTCCAGCTCCGGGGCCGGGGCCAGGGTCTCCGCCGGCAGGTCGCCGACGATGCGCTGGTAGCGCGCGGTCACGTCATGGAGGTTGGAGGCCTCGGTCATCAGGTTGGACTCGGCCAGCGCCAGGCGGCCGCTGATCTGTTCCAGGTCGACCCGGCGCCCCGCTCCGGAGATCACGCGCGCCTCGATCTGGTTGTAGACCCGCAGGTGCTCGCGATAGTTGTCCTGGGCCAGGCGTACCAGCTCCCGGTAGCGCTGCACGTCCAGGTAGGCCCGCGTCGCCTCCAGGGCGACCTCCTCGCTGGCGCCCAGCAGCTCGTAGTAGCGCACCAGCTCGGCGCGGTCGAGGCGTTCGACCTCGCTGGCCGTGGCGAAGCCGTCCCAGAGCATCTGGGTGATGGTCAGTTCGGCATAGCTGGTGTCGTAGCTGCCGCGAGTGTCGAGCTGACGATCCTCCACGCCGATACCGGCCGAGACATCGACGCTGGGGAGATAGTTGCCGCGCGCCACCCCGATATCGTTGCCGGAGGCACGAAAGCCGTTCCAGGCGGCCTGAACCTCGGGGTTGGTGGAGATCGCCTGCTGGACCACCTGGCGCAGGTCGGTACTCCCCGGGGTCGCCAGGCCCGCCGGCAGTGACTGGGCCACGGCCGAGGCGAGCGGCAGCAGGGCCAGGGAGGTGCCAAGGGCCAGGCTGCCGGCAAGGCGACGAACACGGGTGCTGCTCACTGGATCGGTAATGCGTTTCATGGGTGTTCCCTTTCATGATGGCAAGGGCCTGGTATCTCGGCGACCGGGCTTGCCAGGAAATGAGGTGATCTTCTTGTTATGGCGGGTCCCATGGGGCCGTATGACAGGCCCATGGCGCTTCCCTTCCCGACTTCCTATGTCGACCACCCCGAGGCGCCCCATCGGCCAGGCCCAGGGTCGGTCGAAAGCGTCAGACACCTCATGCCATTTCATGATGTGTCGCTTTGTAATCCAGCGTAACCGAATAGGAAGATTTGTCCACTGCTGGAGAGTGCGCAGCGGGCAGGAGGAGACCGACACTTGATGTAGGACAAGACCGACAAGGCGCCACCGCCCCGGCCACGACGGCACCTACACCGGCCGGCCACGCCGGGCGGCAAACGTGGTATCGTCTGACCGGTCCCCGAAACGGCATGGTCACCCAAGGAGAACGTCATGGCCTCATCGGAAATCCAGAAGACCCGCGTGATCAACGAGCTGCGGGGCTTCATCAAGAAACTTCTGCAGGACCCGAAGATCCTCGAGCAGTCGCTGGAGATCACCCGCCGCCAGCTCGGCGAGCCGGGCGAGGGGGACGTGATGGCGCGGATCGCCAACGAGATCTCCGACACCACCAGCGTGCACATCCCCGAGGATCCCCAGGAGCACTCCGAGGCCGACCGGCTCTTCCTTGAGCTGCTCAAGGAAGTGGTCAAGGAGGAGCAGGCGCTCTACTGACGCCCGGCCCGCCCCGCTACCCGGCCCTCTCCCGGCCACGCGCCGGGAGAGCAACGTCAGCGACCTGCACGCCCCCCATTACGGGGCCGGGCCTGCCCTTGGTCGCCCGCCCTTGGTAGAATGGGGCGCACATTGTTGCTGCTGTTCCTGTCGAATGACCTACCTGCTCAAGCTCCACCCCGAGATCACCATCAAGTCCCGTTCCGTGCGCCAGCACATGACCCGCTGCCTCGCCAGCAACGTGCGCAACACCCTGCGCCAGCTGGAGGAAGGCGTGCGCGTCAAGGGTGGCTGGGACGCCCTGCTCGTGAGCCTGCCCGACGCCCTTCCCGCCGGCCGTGTGGAAGAAATGGAGGACACCCTGGCCCGGATCCCTGGCATCCATGAGATTCTGGCCACCGAGGCGGTGCCCTGCGGCTCGCTGGACGAGGCCGCCGCCTGGATCGTGCCGCACTGGAAGGCGGCCATCGCCGGGCGCCGCTTCCGGGTCCGGGCCAAGCGCCGGGGCGATCATGACTTCTCCTCCATGGATCTCGAGCGCCGCCTGGGCAGCGCCCTGCTCGCGGCCGATCCCACGGCACGGGTCGACCTCAAGCACCCCGAGGTCGTGGTGTCGGTGGAGCTGACCCACCGACGGCTGCAGCTGATCCGCTCGCGCCGCCCGGGCCTGGGGGGCTATCCGCTGGGGGTTCAGGGCCAGGCCCTGGCGCTGGTCTCGGGTGGCTTCGACTCGCCGGTGGCGGCCTGGCGGATGCTGCGCCGCGGCATCAAGACCCACTACCTCTTCTTCAACCTGGGCGGACCGGCCCACGAGAGCGGCGTGCGGGAAGTCACCCACCACCTCTGGCAGCGCTACAGCGCCTCCCACAACGTCGACTTCACCTCGGTGCCCTTCGAGGGGGTGGTCGCGGAGATCCTGCGGACCATTCCCGATGGCCTGATGGGCGTGATCCTCAAGCGCATGATGGTACGCGCGGCCAGCCGCGTGGCCGCCCGGTCGGGGATCCCGGCGCTGGTCACCGGGGACGCCATCGCTCAGGTCTCCAGCCAGACCCTCACCAACCTGGCGCTGATCGATGCCGCCAGCGAGCTGCCGATCCTGCGGCCGCTGGTCACGGAGGACAAGCAGGAGATCATCGACACGGCCCGCCGCATCGATACCGCGCGCTTCGCCGAACAGATGCCCGAATACTGCGGAGTCATCTCGCGCCGTCCCCACACCCGGGCGCCTGCCGACAAGGTGCTCGCCGCCGAGGCCGAGTTCGACTTCGGGGTTCTCGATGCCGCCATCGAGGCCGCCGCCGTGACCCGCGCCAGCCGCCTGCTGGAGGACCAGCGGCAGCCCGGCGAGGTGACCGTCGTCGACTCGCTGGCCAGCCTGGCCCGGATGCCGGCGGTCAGCGTGATCGACATCCGCCCCCCGGACGAGCGCGAGGCGGCACCGCTCGAGCTTCCCGAGATACCCTGCCTGGCGATCCCCTTCTACGAGTTGCAGGACCAGGCGCAGACGCTGCCCGGCGACCGCGACTACCTGCTCTACTGCGACCAGGGGGTGATGAGCCACATGCAGGCGCTGCACCTGAAGGATCGCGGCATGGACCACTTCGGCGTCCTTCGCCACGCCTCCTGAACCCGGGGCAGGCACAACTCGTGGAGATTTTCTCCTGCCCGACTGATCCACTTTCCCCGGCATCCGGCTACGCTACAAAAGGATACAATCTGCAAACGGATCTTGCCGGGGGTGGCACATGGGCGGGGATGACTCGGCGTCACGGGGAAGCGGCGACCGGCAGGCTGACGGCACCATCGGCCGCGAGGCGCCACCGGCGGGGCAGGCCCCGCCGCCTCGCAGGCTCCTGCGTCACCGGGGGCTGATCCTTCTGGCGCTGCTTGCCATCACGCTCGCCACCCTGCTGGTCGCCGAGGCCAGGACCTCCCACCTCCAGTCCCAGGAGCTCTCGCGCTATGCCGCCACCCTGCGCTATACCCTGGCGCCGGGGCCAAGCCCGTATATCCAGTTCCCGCACCACGGCCCCTTCGACCAGCGACTGGGCTATACCCGGCTTCCGGAGATCCAGCAGCGACTGCTCGCCGACGGCTATGCCATCGAGCGCCAGGTGCGCTTCTCTCAGCCACTGCTGGAATACACGCAGCGCGGCTTCTTTCCGCCCTATACCGAGAAGACCCGGAGCGGGCTGACGCTCGAGGAGTGCCGCGGCGGCACCCTCTACCACTTTCGTCATCCGCAGCGCCACTACCCCCACTTCGACGCGGTACCACCGCTGGTCCTGCAGGTGCTGCTCTACATCGAGAACCGCCAGCTGCTGGATGCCGACACCCCCAGGGCCAACCCTGCGGTGGACTGGCCACGCTTCATCAAGGCCGCGTTCTCCCAGGCGGGACGCGCACTGGACCTGACCGGCCAGGCCGCCGGCGGCAGTACGCTGGCCACCCAGGTCGAGAAGTATCGCCACTCCCCCGACGGACTGACCGCCTCGCCCATGGAGAAGCTGCGCCAGATGGTCTCGGCCAGCGTACGCGGCTACCGGCACGGCCCGCAGACGCTCGCCGCACGCCAGGACGTGGCGCTGGACTACCTCAACTCGGTGCCGCTCTCAGCGGCCCCCGGCTATGGTGAGGTCCATGGCCTGGGGGATGGCCTGTGGGTGTGGTTCGGCGCCGATTTCGACGACGTCAACCGCCTGCTGGTGCCGACCTTCAATGCCCCGGACAGCCTCGCCGCCCAGGGCCTGGCGCTGCGCCAGGTGGTGGCCCTGATGATCGCCCAGCGTCGTCCCTCCTGGTACCTGAACAGCGGCCACCAGTCCCTGGAGTCACTGACCGACAGCCACCTGCGACTGCTCGCCGACGAGGGCCTGGTGACACCGCCCCTGCGCGACGCCGCCCTGGACCATCGCCTGACCTTCCGCGACTTCGCCAAGGAGCCGGTACGCCTGCGGGTCGACCACGACAAGGGCCTGCAGGTGGCCCGCCAGCGGCTCGGCCGCCTGGTGGGCCTGTCCTTCTACGACCTCGACCGGCTGGACCTCTCGGCACGCACCACCCTGCACGGTGACCTCCAGCGCCAGGTCAGCGAGTATCTGCAGCGACTGGTCGACCCGGCCTTCGCGAGCGAGGTCGGGCTGCTGGGCGAGCGCATGCTGTCGCCCGAACGGGCCGCCGACGTGCGTTACAGCTTCACCCTGCTCGAGCGCGACGCCACGGGCTTTCGGGTGCGCGTCCAGACCGACACCACCGGCCAGCCCTTCGACATCAACGAAGGCAGCAAGCTGGAGCTCGGCTCCACCGCCAAGCTGAGGGTGCTGGCCACCTACCTGGAGGTGATCGCCGAACTGCACGGCCGCCATGCCGGCATGCCGGTGGAAGCCCTTCGCCGGGTCGAACTGGATCGGCAGGACGTGCTGAGCCGCTGGGTGATCGACCGACTCATCGCCGAGCCCGGCATGGGCCTTCGCCCCCTGCTCGAGGCCGCTATGCAACGTCGCTACTCGGCCAGCCCCCACGAGGCCTTCTTCACCGGCGGTGGCCGCCATACCTTCGGCAACTTCCGCCGCGAGGATGACGGCCGCCACCCCGGCCTCGATGATGCCCTGCGCGAATCGCTCAACCTGCCCTTCGTGCGCCTGCTGCGCGACCTGGTGCACCATGTGATTCATCAGGGCGAGAGCCGCCGCCAGCTGCTCGAGGACGATCATGACCCGCGTCGGCAGGCCTACCTGGCGCACTTCGCCGACCGCGAGGGCCAGGTCTTTCTCCAGCGCTTCTGGCGCAAGTACCAGGGGAACTCGCGCGATGAACGCCTGGCCCGCTTCCTCGACGGCCTGCGCCCCACGGCGTCCCGGCTGTCAGCCGCGCACCGCTACCTGTTTCCCGACGCCGACCGCGATGCCTTCGCCGCCTTCCTCGCGGCCAGGCTGCCTGGCGAGGCGCTTGGCGAACGACGCCTCGAGGCGCTCTACCGCGACCACGCGCCGGGCAGGCACGGCCTCAACGACCAGGGGTACATCGCCGGGGTGCACCCGCTGGAGCTGTGGCTGGTCGGCTATCTGCTGGACCAGCCCGAGGCGGGGTTGCGCGAGGTCATCGCGGCGAGCCACCAGCAGCGCCAGGAGGCCTATGGCTGGCTGTCCAGGACACGTCACCGCAGCGCCCGCGACGTGCGCATCCGCACCATGCTCGAGGTGGAGGCCTTCGACGAGATCCACCGCCGCTGGCAGCGCCTGGGCTATCCCTTCGACCAGCTGGTGCCATCGCTTGCCACCGCCGTGGGAAGCTCCGGAGACCGTCCCGCCGCACTGGCCGAACTGATGGGGATCATCCTCAATGACGGCGTCCGCCTGCCGGTGCTGCGCATCGACGAGTTGCACTTCGCGGCGGATACCCCCTACGAGACACGCTTCGTTCCCGCCGGCTCTCGCGCCCGGCGCGTCATGGCCCCGGAGGTCGCCGCCGTGCTGCGCGAGGCCCTCGCCCAGGTCGTGGCGGGCGGGACCGCCCGCCGCCTGCAGGGCAGCTTCACCCTCGCGGATGACGCCCCGCTGGTGATGGGCGGCAAGACCGGCACCGGCAACAACCGCATCGAGACGGTGACCCGCAGCGGCCAGGTGATCGACTCCCGCGCCCGCAATCGGACCGCCACCTTCGTCTTCCACCTGGGCGAGCACCACTTCGGCACACTCACCGCCTACGTGGCCGGCAGTCAGTCCGACGACTTCCGCTTCACCTCGGCACTGCCCGTCCAGGTGCTCAAGGGGATGGAACCCTTGCTGGCCCCCTACCTGGCCCCTGGAGCCGCCGGCCGATGCCGCTCCCCCGAGGCCGAGGAAGGGCAGCTGGCGATGCGCTGAACGCCAGTGGGAACCTGCACAACCGCCAGAGAGACCACGGCCCGGCAGGTCGCCTGCCGGGCCGTGGTGTTCGAGCTTGCCAGATGGGAACCTATCTTGCTCAGGGAGCCGGCCCGATCATGCCACGAGCCCGAGCGCCACTGAGGTGTAACGGCGCGAGGGGCTCACTCGCAGGGCACCACGCGACGCGCGGTATCCTTGGCCCAGAGGCTCTTGCCGTCCGGGGTGGTGCCGTGGGCGTTCCAGGTCTCGCTGACCTCGACGCAGTAGGAGCCAAGATCCTCGATGCGCTTCTCCGGGTTGGCGGGGCGCTCGTCGCTGATCCGCATGATATCCGGGTTGGCACTGGTATAGGTCGGGGAGATGGCACTGCTGGCGCAGCCGGCGGTAAGGGCGGCGAGCACTGCCAGGGGCAGGGCATGACGTAGACGCATGGGGAATTCCTCCGGGAGGGGGGACAGGGTTCTCCAGCGTGACTTCGGTTGCAGGACCTCCGGCCGGCCGTCACTCCGTTTGACGCCCCGCCAGATGGCGGCATCATACCCGAGCGGTCGAGATCGCGCCAATCGGGCGCTCGGCGCGGATGCAGCCATGCGCGAAGATGGCTACAATCGTGGCCTGATTTTCAACGGGATACCCTGAGCCGCCATGTCGAACACCGCCCGCGCCTCGCGCAAGATCCTGGTCACCAGCGCCCTGCCCTACGCCAACGGTGCCATCCACCTGGGCCACCTGCTGGAGTACATCCAGACCGACATCTGGGTGCGCTTCCAGAAGAGCCGCGGGCATGAGTGTCACTACGTGTGTGCCGACGACGCCCACGGCACGGCCATCATGCTGCGCGCGGAGCAGGAGGGCATCACCTCCGAGGCGCTGATCGAACGGGTCTCCCGCGACCACCAGACCGACTTCTCCCGCTTCGGGGTGGCCTTCGACAACTATCACTCGACCCACTCCCCGGAGAACCGCCACTTCAGCGAGCTGATCTACACCCGGCTGCGCGACAAGGGGCATATCGCCACCCGCGATATCGAGCAGATGTTCGACCCGGTGAAGGGCCTGTTCCTGGCCGACCGCTTCATCAAGGGCACCTGTCCGAAGTGCAAGGCCGAGGACCAGTACGGCGACAACTGCGAGGCCTGCGGCGCCACCTACACGCCGGCGGAGCTGATCGATCCGGTCTCGGCGATCTCCGGTGCCGCCCCCGAGGTGAGAAGCTCCACCCACTACTTCTTCAAGCTGCCGGACTTCGCCGATTTCCTGAAGGCGTGGATCGACGATGACCATGTCCAGCCGCAGATCCGCAACAAGCTGATGGAGTGGTTCGAGTCGGGCTTCAACGAATGGGACATCTCCCGCGACGCCCCCTACTTCGGCTTCGAGATCCCCGACGCGCCGGGCAAGTACTTCTACGTCTGGCTGGATGCGCCGATCGGCTACCTGGCCAGCTTCAAGAACCTCTGCGACCGCCGGGGGATGGACTTCGACGCCTACTGGGCACCCGACTCCGACGCCGAGGTCTACCACTTCATCGGCAAGGACATCGTCTACTTCCACGCCCTGTTCTGGCCGGCCATGCTCCACGGCGCCGACTTCCGGACGCCCACCGCGGTCAACTGCCACGGCTTCGTCACCGTGAACGGCGCCAAGATGTCGAAGTCGCGGGGCACCTTCATCAAGGCCGCGACCTATGCCGACCACCTCAACCCCGAGTACCTGCGCTACTACTTCGCCGCCAAGCTGACCTCGCGGGTCGACGACCTGGACCTCAACCTCGAGGACTTCGCGGCGCGGGTGAACAGCGACCTGGTCGGCAAGGTGGTCAACATCGCCAGCCGCTGTGCCGGCTTCGTCAAGAAGCTCGGCGGCGGGAGGCTCGCCGCCCACTGCAGCGAGCCCGAGATGGTGGCGCGCTTCATCGCCGCCGGTGACGCCATCGCCGAGGAGTTCGAGGCCCGCGAGTTCGGCCGCGCCATGCGCCGCGTGATGGAGCTGGCCGACGAGGCCAACACCTACATTGCCGACGCCGAGCCCTGGGTGCTGGCCAAGCAACCCGGCCGCGAGCAGGAGGTGCTGGAGATCTGCTCGGTGGGTATCAACCTGTTCCGCCAGCTGATGGTCTACCTGGCCCCGGTAGTACCGGCCATGGCCGAGCAGGCCCAGGCGTTCCTCGGGCTCGACACTCTCGACTGGCACAGCCGCCACACCCTGCTGGTGGACCACGAGATCGCCAAGTTCAAGCCGCTGATGACCCGCGTGGAGCGGGACAAGATCGATGCCATGATGGCGGCATCGAAGGAGGACCTGGTGGAAGAGCAGAAACTCAAGGAGACGGCGAAGGGCCCCCTGGCCGAGGAGCCCATCGGTGAGGAGATCAGCTTCGACGACTTCGCCAGGGTCGACCTGCGCATCGCCCGCATCGCCCGGGCGGAGTATGTCGAGAAGGCCGACAAGCTGCTCAAGCTGACCCTGGACCTGGGCGGCGAGACCCGCACCGTCTTCGCCGGCATCCGCGCCGCCTATGCCCCGGAGGCCCTGGAGGGGCGGCTGACGGTGATGGTCGCCAACCTGGCGCCGCGCAAGATGCGCTTCGGCGTGTCAGAGGGCATGGTGCTCGCCGCCGGCAGTGACGACGGCATCTACCTGCTCGGCCCTGATTCCGGCGCCGAGCCGGGCCAGCGGGTGCGCTGAGGCGCCGCCGTGACGGAGACCGATGCCCGCCCCCGGGCCGCGCTGATCGAGGCCATCGATGCCGAACTGCCCCAGACCCAGTGTGGCAAGTGCGGTCAGCCCGGCTGTCGTCCCTATGCCGAGGCCATCGTCGACGGCGAGGCCATCAATCGTTGCCCGCCCGGCGGCGAGGCTACCGTGGCCCGGCTGGCGGCGCTGACCGGTCGCGCGCCGCTGCCGCTGGCCGAGCCCGCCCAGTCGCCGCTGGTGGCGTGGATCCGCGAGGCCGAGTGCATCGGCTGCACCAAGTGCATCCAGGCCTGCCCGGTGGATGCCATCCTGGGCGCGGCCAAGCGCATGCACACGGTCCTCGTCGACGAGTGCACCGGCTGCGAGCTGTGCGTGGCGCCCTGTCCCGTGGACTGCATCGACCTGCTGCCCCACCCCGCCTGGGAAGCCGCCGAGACCGATGAGGCGCGCGACGCCTACCTGGCCCGCCGCGCCGAGCAAGGTCGCCGTCGCCATCGCGCCCGCCAGCAGCGCCTGGCCCGGGAAGCCCGGGAGAGGCGGATGGAGCGCCAGAAGCGACTGATTCGGCAGCGCCAGCGGTCGGGGCCGGGCAGCGCTGCCGGCCCGGGGCCGCAGCGCCAGCGTCAGATGGCCGTCAAGGCCGCCGAACAGGCCCTGCGCCGGGCCAGGCAGCAGCTGGCCCACGCCGAGCGCCAGGGCGAGACCGGCGCGGTCGAGGCGGCCCAGGGCCAGGTCGACAGCGCCAGTCGACTTCTTGCTGAAGCGCGAAAGGCGCTGGAGCAGGCAACCGCAGACGAATGATGCAAAACAACAATGGCTAATCAGCCAGCACCCGACTGAGAGGGGCGCCGGAGACAGGTCGGAGAGGAGTTCCTACGCCAGGGATGGCGTCGGTAGCGCCCAGGGAGGGGTTCACAGCGCCTCCTCGGTGGTCCGACACTTCGGGACCTGTCACCGGCAAAGCCCCGGGCATTGCCACTGACCCGGAACACCATGAACGCCCAGAAACGCCACGAGATCTTCGCGCGGCTGCGCGACCACAACCCCGAGCCGACCACCGAACTGCACTGGAGCACGCCCTTCGAGCTGCTCGCCGCCGTGCTGCTCTCGGCCCAGGCCACCGACGTGGGGGTGAACAAGGCCACCGCCCGGCTCTTCCCGGTGGCCAACACGCCCCAGGCGATCCTCGCGCTGGGGCTCGACGGCCTCAAGGCACACATCCGGACCATCGGCCTCTACAACACCAAGGCCGAGAACCTGATGAAGACCTGCCGGATCCTGGTCGAGCAGCACGGCGGCGAGGTGCCCCGCACCCGCAAGGCCCTCGAGGCCCTGCCGGGCGTCGGCCGCAAGACCGCCAACGTGATCCTCAACACCGCCTTCGGCGAGCCCACCATCGCCGTGGATACCCATATCTTCCGCGTGGCCAACCGCACCGGGATCGCCAGGGGCAAGGACGTGGTCGAGGTCGAGAAAAAGCTGCTGCGCCATGTGCCCAGGGAGTTCCGCCAGGATGCCCACCACTGGCTGATCCTCCACGGGCGCTACACCTGCCTGGCGCGCAAGCCCCGCTGCGGCAGCTGCATCATCGAGGACCTCTGCGAGTACCCGGAGAAGACCGAACTGTGACAGGCGCCCTCGCCGTCCTGCCGTGGCGACACGCATCTCGCCATCGCCGGCCCGCGAAGGGCCCTGGCTGGCACAAGTGCCCGTCGGCTGGTTCACTGGCGGCATGACCGTCAACGAGACCCGCCCATGGAAGCGCTGAAGTACCTCCTGCTGCCGCCGGTGATCAATGCCCTGCTTCTCCTCGCCGGCCTGGCCCTGGGCGCTCGTCGGCTGAGCGGCGGCCTGTTGGTCACCCTGGGGCTGGGCGGCCTGCTGGCCCTTTCCACCCCGCTGGCGAGCCACGCCCTGCGCCAGGGGCTGGAACCACCGGCCCTTGCCAGCCCCGCCCAGCTGCGTCAGGCCCAGGCCATCGTGATCCTCGGCGGTGGACGCGACTACGCCTCGCCGGAGTTCGGCTGGGGCGATGCCCCCTCCAATGCCAGCTGGCGCCGGCTGGCCTACGGCGCCTACCTGCATCGCGAGACCCGCCTGCCGATCCTGGTCAGTGGCGGTCGCGTGCACGACGAGCACAGCGCCGAGGCGAGCCTGATGGCCGCAGCGCTGCGTGAGGTCTTCGAGGTGCCCGTCCGCTGGATGGAAGGGCGCAGCCGCAGCACCGCCGAGAATGCCCGCTACACCGCCGAGATGCTGGGCGGCGAGGGCATCGGGCATGTCGCAGTGGTCTCCCAGGCCTGGCACCTGCCGAGGGCGGTGGCGGAGTTCGAGCGCGCCGGCCTTGCCGTCACCGCCGCGCCGACCGAGTTCGCGAGCGCCCCACCGCCGGGCATACACGCCATGATCCCGCGTGCCTACCACCTCCACCAGAGCACCCGCGCCCTGCACGAGTGGCTGGGGCGGGCCGAGCTGGCCCTGCGCAACCACCTGCTGCGACGCGGTGACTGACCCCAACGTCGAAGCGCCAAGCCTGCCGTGAGGCGCTAGGCTGGCCGCTACGTTCCGTCTTCTCGACACGAGGCCCGACATGCTGGACCTGCTGATCCCCCTCTCCCTGGCCGCCGCCTTCGGTGCCCTCCTCGGCTCGCTCTGCCGGCTGACCCGCTGGCCCGGCCGCGACCGCCCGCTGCTCTTCACGCTGGTGGGCCTCGTCGCCGGCATCACCGCCTTCTTCATCCATCTGGTGCTCAACTGGGTGACCGGCGCGCCGGTCTGGTGGCTGCCGGTGCTGGTGGTGCTGCAGGTCTGGCTGTGGCTGGGGCCGCTGGGACCACGGCGAGGACTCGACCGGCAGCGCAAGTAGCCACGGCCCCGTCACGACAGGGAGAACTCGCCGCCTCGCTCCACCGCCCGGCGATAGGCCGGGCGCTCGCGGCAGGCCGCCAGGAACGCCTGCAGCCTGGGGTAGCCGGAGAGGCCGCCGCCGTCCTCCAGGGCGAGCAGCGGAAAGCTCATCTGGATGTCGGCCGCACTGAAGGCGTCGCCGGCGAACCAGGTGCTGCGCCCGAGCTCGGCTTCCCAGTAGTCGCTCAGCTGGCGGATCTGCGGTCCCAGCAACTGCTGCTCCACCCCGCGGGCGAAGAGCCGGCCGAGGGGCCGGGCCAGCGCCGGTACCGGGGGCTTGCCCAGCGAAGTGAAGACCAGCCGCATCACCAGCGGCGGCATGGCAGAGCCCTCGGCATGGTGCAGCCAGAAACGGTAGCGCTCATGGGCGTCACTGCCCGCCGGCGGCGCCAGAAGTCCCTCCTGATCGAAGCGTTCGACCAGGTACTCGAGGATCGCTCCCGATTCCGCCACCACCCGACCGTCCCGGGCCTCGTCGCTGATCACCGGCGACTTGCCGAGCGGGTGGACCTCGCGCAGCGACGCGGGCGCCAGCATGGTGCGGGGGTCACGCCGATAGGTGATGACCTCGTAGTCGACGCCGAGCTCCTCCAGCAGCCACAGGACACGCTGGGAGCGGGAGTTCTCCAGATGATGGACCTTGATCATGCCGTCCTCCTCGGTGGGCCCCCAAGGAGCGGGGGCAACCCCCGCACCCTAGCACGCCACTCGCGTCGCCTCCTGCCAAGGTCGTCTTTGCGACCGCCCGGCCGCCCACTAGACTGATCGGCAACCATGCATAAAAGACCGCACACTCATAGGAGGGCACCATGGCCAAGGTGCTGGTGGTGGACGACGAACCCAATATCGTCCTGTCCCTGGAATTCCTGATGCAGCAGGCCGGCTTCCAGGTGGACACCGCCGAGGACGGCGAGAGTGCCCTGTCGCGGATCGCCGAGTCGCCCCCGGACCTGGTCCTGCTGGATATCAGCCTGCCCGGCATCAGCGGCTTCGACGTCCTCGAGCGCCTGCGCAGCGACCCCGACCATGCCCGGCTGCCGATCATCATGCTCACGGCCCACGGGCGGGAAGTGGAGCGCGAGAAGGGCCTGGCCCTGGGCGCCGACGACTACATCACCAAGCCCTTCTCGACCCAGGCGCTGGTCGAGAAGGTCAAGAAACTGCTCGCCGAGGTGTCCTGATGGCCAAGCGTGGCTCGCGACTGCCCCGCCGCCAGCGGCTGATCGGCCTGTGGCTGCTGCTCAGCGGTATCAGTATCTTCGGCGGCGCCGTGTTCGCGCTGTGGCTGGACAGCCTCGCCGGCCTCGAGGGCACGGCGCGGCTACTGCTGTGGCTGGGCTGCTTCTCCGGGGGCGGCACCATCTTCCTGGTCGGCCTGCTGCTCGAGCGCCAGCTGTTCACCCCCCTGCGACACCTGCAGGTCCAGCTGGCCCGCCTGGTGGCCAACCCGGATGCCCGCCAGGACTATCCGCCCGAGGGCTGGCTGCGGGGGCTCGGTCCCGACCTGATGCGCGTTCGCGAGGCCTGGCGGGCCGACCGCGAGCGCCTGGCGACCGCCCATGCCGAGGGCGCGCGCAGTGCCGCCCGCATCCGCCAGGAACTCGAGACCCTGCTCCAGGTGCTCGACACGCCGCTGCTGCTCTGCGACCACCACCGCCGGGTGCTGCTCTTCAACCAGGCCGCCGAGACGCTGTTCGAGGGCCATCCCGGCCTGGGGCTCGGCAAGCGCCTCGACGCCCTGATCCCCATCGCGAGCCTGGAGGATGCACTGGGCCAGCTGCCCGACGACGGGGCGCCGCGGGAGATCCTGGTCCCCTGCGACGAACGCTGGCTGCACGTGGTGCTGCGCCGCGTCCCCGACAGCAACCACGAGACGCTGCTGACCCTGACCGACACCACGGCGGCCTGGACCAGCGAGATGGGCGCCCGTGCCGACATCGCCGAGATGCTGCCGGTACTGCGCCGCCACAGCGCCAGCCTGACCAGTGCCGCCGATGCCCTGGTGGGCGTGCGCGACGACGCTGCGACCGGCGAGCTCGGGAAGCGCCTGGAGGCGGTGATCGACGAGGAGAGCCGGGCGCTGGCCGCCCAGCTCGAGCGCATGGGCCGGCTGATGGAGGACATGCACCGCGAGGGCGAGCGCCTGGTCCCGCTGTGGTCCAATGACCTCTGGGCGGCCCTCGAGGAGCGACAGGACAGCGCCTCCCTGCGCATCACCCCCATCGGCATGCCCGCCTGGTTGAAGGGCGACGCCCCGGCCCTGCTGGCGCTGCTCGACTCGCTGCTCCCTCACCTGGCAGCGCATGCCGGCCAGGCCGAGCTGGAGGGCGAGGTCTGCCTGGGCAACCGCCGGGTCTACCTGGACCTCATCTGGCGCGGGCGCCCGCTGGGCGAGAAGGTCCTGGACGAGTGGCGCGCCGAGCGCCTGGACGCCCTGCCCCTGGCCCCGCGGGTCGGTGACGTGCTGCGCCAGCACACCAGCGATGCCTGGAGCATCGCCGACCAGGACGGCGAGCATGCCCGCCTGCGCCTGCCGCTGCCCGCTACCGAACGGGTCGGCGCGCCGCGCCCGCGCACCCCGCCGCGCCCGGAATTCCACGACTTCGGCATCGCCGACATGCCCCCGCCGGACAGCGAGCTGGCGGCCCGGCCCCTGAAGACCCTGGAGGTCGTGGCCTTCGATACCGAGACCACCGGGCTGGAGCTTCGCCGCGGCGACACCGTGGTCAGCATCGGCGCCTGTCGCATCGTCAATGCACGACTGCTGGCCAGCGACATCTTCGACCTGCGGGTCGACCCGGAACGGCCCATTCCGCCGGCCAGCACCGCCATCCACGGCATCACCGATGACGACGTGGCCGGGGCACCGCCCCTCAACGTGGCCCTGCCGCGCTTTCGCGACTATATCGGCGAGGCGGTGATCCTCGCCCACAATGCCGCCTTCGACCTGCTGGCCATCCAGCCCCCCGGCGGCGGCATCGCGTTCGACATGCCGGTGCTCGACACCCTGCTGCTCTCCCGGGCACTCGACGACAGCCTCGACGGCCATGACCTGGACAGCCTGGCCGACCGCTATGACCTGAGCTTCCCGCCCGGCACCCGCCACACCGCCCTGGGCGACGCCCGGGTCACCGCGGAGCTGTGGCTCTCGCTGCTGCCCCGGCTGGAGGCGCGCGGCATCGAGACGCTGGAGCAGGCGCTGGCGCTGCAGGCCAGTGCCTTCGACAGGGAGGACGCCTTCGCCTCGTGAACACGCCGCGCCTGAAGGAGCGCCTGGTCGCGCTGATCGTGCTGGCGGCCCTGCTGTTCTCCCCGCCCCTGCTGCTGGTGGCCGACCGCTCCCCGACGGCCCCGGGCTGGCTGGTGGCCTACCTCTTCCTGGCCTGGGGCGCGGTGATCGCGCTGATGGCCTGGCTGATGGAACACCGTCACGAGGAGTGACCACGGATGCAGGCTGACACGCCATGAGAAGCAGTGTCGTGGTCCTGACGGTGGCCTTCGGCTACCTGGCGCTGCTCTTCGTCATCGCCGCCTGGGGGGACCGCCGCGCCGAGCAGGGTCGCTCGCTGATCGGCTCGCCCACCGTCTATGCACTCTCCATTGCCGTCTACTGCACCGCCTGGACCTTCTACGGCAGCGTCGGCCGCGCGGCCCAGTATGGCCCCAGCTTCCTTCTGATCTACCTGGGCCCGACCCTGGCGATGCTGATTGCCCCCTTCGTGATCCGCAAGATGGTGCGCATCGCCAGCGCCCAGCGCATCACCTCCATCGCCGACTTCATCAGCGCCCGCTACGGCAAGAGCTCGAGCCTGGGCGCCCTGGTGGCGCTGATCGCCCTGATCGGCATCACCCCCTACATCGCCCTGCAGCTCAAGGCCATCACCGTCAGCCACGCGGTGCTGGTCAACTACCCCCAGGCCGCCGAGCTGCGCCTGGCCGACGAGAGCTTCTGGGCCGACAAGTCCTTCTGGGTCGCCCTGGTGCTGGCGGTGTTCATCATCCTCTTCGGCACGCGCCACCTGGATGCCAGCGAGCGCCATGAGGGCATGGTGGCGGCCATCGCCTTCGAGTCGCTGGTCAAGCTGGTGGCCTTCCTCTCGGTGGGGGTCTTCACCGTCTTCGTGCTCTTCAACGGCCCGGCGGAGCTCTTCGCCCGGGTCGGCGCGATGCCCGAGCTGACCCGGCTGATGAGCCTGGAGGCGGTGCCCGGCGGGGCCCTGGGCTGGGTGGGCATGCTGGTGCTGGCGTTCCTGGCCTTTCTCACCCTGCCGCGGCAGTTCCAGGTGCTGGTGGTCGAGAACGTCGACGAGCGGCACCTCAAGCGCGCCAGCTGGCTCTTCCCGCTCTACCTGCTGGTAATCAACCTCTTCGTGATCCCCATCGCCCTCGCCGGGCTGCTGCTGGGCGACGCCAGCGGCGACCCGGACAGCTTTGTGCTCACCCTGCCCCTCTCGGCCGGGCTGGAAGGGCTGCCGCTGCTGGTCTTCATCGGCGGGCTCTCGGCCGCCACCGGCATGATGATCGTCGAGACCATCGCCCTCTCGACCATGGTCAGCAACCAGTTGGTGATGCCGCTGCTGCTGCGCTCGCGCCACCTCCACCTGAGCACCCGGGGCGAGCTCGCCGGCTGGCTGCTGCGCATCCGCCGCGTGGCCATCCTGCTGATCCTGCTGCTCGGCTACCTCTACCATGCGCTGATCGGCGACGCCTACAGCCTGGTGACCATCGGCCTGGTCTCCTTCGCCGCCGCCTGCCAGTTCGCCCCGGCGCTGCTGGTCGGCATGTACTGGCGAGGCGCCAACCGCCTGGGGGCCGGGGTGGGCATGATCGCGGGTGTCCTGATCTGGGCCTGGACCCTGCTGATCCCGGGCTTCGCCCAGTCGGGCTGGCTGGATGCCGGCTTCCTCGAACAGGGCCCCTGGGGGCTCTCCTGGCTCAAGCCCTATGCGCTGTTCGGCCTCGAGGGCTGGGACATCTATACCCACTCGCTGCTGTGGAGCCTGGGTGCCAACCTCGGCCTGCTGGTAGGGATCTCGCTCTTCACCCGCCAGTCGCCGCTGGAGCAGACCCAGGCGGCGCTGTTCACCGAGGCCATGCACCCCGGCCTGGTCCAGACCACGCTGTGGCAGGGCCAGACCACCCGTGGCGAACTGCGCGCCCTGCTCGACCGCTACCTGGGCGGCGCTGCCACCGCCCGCGTCTTCGCGATCCATCCCGACGAGGCCGCCGACGACAGCCAGCCCGCCCCGCCGGGGCTGACCACCCGTGCCGAACAGGCCCTGGCCGGTTCCCTGGGCAGCGCCTCGGCACGGGTACTGATCGACTCGGTGGTGCGCGGCGAGGCCCTGAACCTCGAGTCGATCCTCAGCATCCTCGACACCACCTCCGAGACCCTGGAGGTCAACCGTCGACTGGAGCAGAAGTCCCGGGAGCTCGCGCGCACCAGCGAGGAGCTGCGCGCGGCCAACGAGCGCCTGCGCGAACTCGACCGCCTCAAGGACGAGTTCGTGGCCATGGTCAGCCACGAGCTGCGCACGCCCCTCACCTCGATCCGCGCCTTTGCCGAGATCCTGCGCGACAGCGACGACCTGCCCGACGAGAAGCGCCGCCACTTCCTCGACGTGGTGGTGCGCGAGAGCCAGAGGCTCTCGCGCCTGATCGAGGAGATCCTCGACCTGGCAAGGCTCGAGAGCGGCCGCCTGACCCTGGAGCCCCGGCGTCTGGACCTGGTGGCCCTGGCACGCCACAGCGTGGATGCGGTGCACCGCCTGCAGGAGGACCGCGGGGTAAGCCTCGCGGTCGAGATCACACCAGAGACCGCGACGGTCATCGGCGACCCGGACCGTCTCGAACAGGTGATCATCAACCTGCTCGACAACGCCGGCAAGTTCGCCGCCGACGACGACCCCAAGGTGCTGCTGCGCCTCGAGCGGTACAAGGACCACTACCGCCTCGCCGTGGAGGACAACGGGCCCGGCATCGCCGAGGACGAGCGCGAACGGGTCTTCGAGAAGTTCCACCAGATCCAGCGCCAGGAGGGGGGCGAGACACGCGGCCGCCCCCGCGGCAGCGGCCTGGGGCTGCCCATCAGCCGGGGCATCGTCGCCCACCTGGGTGGGCGACTGTGGGTCGAGGAGGCGCGGCGACTGGGCGGTGCCTGCCTGGTGATGGAGCTGCCCGAGGCGCCACCGGAATAAGGCCCAAGGAGCAAGGAGCAAGGAGCAAGGAGCAAGGCATTGTGCGCTACCGAGGCAGTTGGCTAGTGGCCAGCCTGCGGGCGTTCAGGGCCGCCGCGCATGGCGCAACAGTCGACGGATCTGCAGCAGGTCATGACGCAGAAGCAGGCGCTTCTCCTCGCCCAGCCGGGCGATATCCACCCAGCCATCGGGGCTGCGCCCCTCGATGAGGGCCCGGCGCTGCTCGTCGAGCATCAGCGCCTGCAGCCGCTCGTGCGCCGCGGTCAGGGCCCGGGCATGCTCGGCGTCGAGCGCCTCCTGCATCACCAGCGCCACCAGCCGCGAGCGGGTATCCGGCGGCCGCACCCCGTGGCGGACGGCCAGCAGGCGCACCGCATTCACCAGCGGCAGCATTCCCTGGCGCTTGAGGTTGATGGCTCGCTCATGGGGGGCGCCCTCGCCGTCGCCGCCGAGCCGGCCGAGCCGGTCCAGGGCCAGCGGCAGCTCATCGAGCAGGCTCGCCATCTCGTCGAGGAAGAGGTGGGCCTTCGGCAGCAGCCGGGCCACCCGATCGGCCAGGGCCTCGGCGAGCGCGGGCTCGCCATGGACCGGGTGGAAGTCGAGCAGGATATTGGCCTGCTGGACCCGCTTGACGCGACGCTCCGCGGTCCAGATCTCCAGCTGTGCACGCCACTCCGAGAGCCGCTTGCGCCACATCGGCCAGCGCGCCATGACATGGCCCTGGCAGAGCGGGATCCCGGCCGCATCGAGGCGCGCGGTGAAGCGCTCGCCCAGCGACTGGAAGTAGCCGTCGATCTCGGTATGCCGCTCGTCGGGGTAGTCGGCGATGATCATGGCGTTGTCCTGGTCCGGCGCCAGCAGGCTCTCGTGGCGCGCCCCCGAGCCGAGGGTCAGCACGCAGAAGGCCGCCGGCGGCGCCCCCCAGCCCTGGCCGCGCATCTCCTCCAGGGAGAGGGTGATGGCGCGCCGGTAGAGCCAGTCGTTATGGTCGCTGATCAGCTGGCTGATACGCCAGGCGGGCAGGTCGAGCCGGTCGAGGGCCTCCACCAGCTGGCCCTGCCAGGCATGGGCCTCGTCCAGGTCGGGAGCGGGCCCCAGGCTCGCCAGGGCCTGGCCCAGCGGGGCCAGCAACGCCGGCCAGCCGCTCGGGTCGGGCAACGCATCGGTGGCGAAGAGCCCTCGCCAGGGCGAGGGTCGGTGCAGCAGGCGCATGGTGGCTCCGGATCATGCTATGGATCGGCATGTCCTGAAGTATAGGGCGAGCCTCAGCGCGGCGAGAACATCTCGTCGCCCACCTCGTCGATGAAGCGCTGCGCCTTGCTGATCATCAGGGCGTCGCAGGCCTCGCGGCCGGGCAGCATGTCGGAGCGCTCGAAGCGGTGCTCGAGCATCTCGCCCTCCTCATCGTCGGCGGCGGGCAGCGGCTTGCGGATCCAGCCGCTGACGCGGTACTGGCCGCCCTGGTCGGCGGGTTCGGAGATGATCAGGTAGCCCTTGTACTCCACCGGCTCGGCGGCCGCGGCGTTGCCGGACTTGCCCTCGCCACCGCCGAACAGGCCGGATAACAGCTTCTTGAACATGGTGCTCTCCTCGCTTGTGGCAGCCCTCGACACGACGACGCCGGCGGCGGGCCGGCGTCGAGGAAGGCATGACGCTGCGTCTCAGTCCTGCCTGCGGCCCTTGCCGGCGGCGATGCGCAGGCGAAGGGCATTGAGCTTGATGAAGCCCTCGGCATCCTTCTGGTCGTAGGCGCCGGCATCATCCTCGAAGGTGGCGATGGACTCGTCGAAGAGCGAGGCGTCGGACTTGCGCCCCGCCACGGTGGCACTGCCCTTGTAGAGCTTCATGCGCACCACGCCGGAGACGTTCTTCTGGGTCTCGTCGATCGCCGCCTGCAGCATGCGACGCTCCGGGCTCCACCAGTAGCCGTTGTAGATCACCTCGGCATACCGGGGCATCAGCTCGTCCTTGAGGTGCGCCTCCTCGCGGTCGAGGGTCAGCGACTCGATGGCGCGGTGGGCGCGCAGCATGATGGTGCCCCCCGGGGTCTCGTAGCAGCCGCGGGACTTCATGCCCACATAGCGGTTCTCGACGATGTCGAGGCGGCCGATGCCGTTGTCGCCACCCAGCTTGTTGAGCTTCTCGAGCACCTCATGGGGCTTCATCGGCACGCCGTCGATGGCCACGATGTCGCCCTGATCAAAGGTCAGCTCGATATAGGTGGGCGTATCCGGCGCGGCCTCGGGCGACACGCTCCAGCGCCACATCTCCTCCTCGGCCTCGGCCCAGGGGTCCTCGAGGATGCCGCCCTCGTAGGAGATGTGCAGCAGGTTGGCATCCATCGAGTAGGGCGACTTCTTCTTGGAGGAGAAGTCCACCGGGATGTCGTGCTGCTGGCAGTAGGCCATCAGCTTCTCGCGAGAGTTGAGGTCCCACTCGCGCCAGGGGGCGATCACCTTGACGCCCGGCTTCAGGGCATAGGCGCCGAGCTCGAAGCGCACCTGGTCGTTGCCCTTGCCGGTGGCGCCGTGGGAGATGGCGTCGGCGCCGGTCTGGTCGGCGATCTCGATCAGGCGACGGGCAATCAGCGGGCGAGCGATGGAGGTGCCGAGCAGGTACTCGCCCTCGTAGAGGGTATTGGCGCGGAACATCGGGTAGACGTAGTCGCGCACGAACTCCTCGCGAAGGTCCTCGATATGGATCTCCTTGACCCCCAGCGCCTGGGCCTTGGCCCGGGCCGGCTCGACCTCCTCGCCCTGGCCGATGTCCGCGGTGAAGGTCACGACCTCGCAGTCATAGGTTTCCTGCAACCACTTGACGATGACGGACGTGTCCAGGCCGCCGGAATAGGCGAGCACGACCTTCTTGACATCGGACATGCTGAGGCTCCTCTAGTAGCGTTCTCGAAGGAGGCGATTATAGCGCGCCGAGCCAGCAGCGAATACCGGCGACGCGACTCGCCGAGGGCAAGCTGCTAGACTTTCGCGGTTTCGAGACACGATGGCCCAGACAAGGAGAGGTGCATGAGCGAGGCGATCGCCCGCGAACTCATGGCGCAGCGATTCCGCAGCTTCCTGCCCGTGGTGGTGGACCTGGAAACCGGCGGATTCAATCCCGAGCGCGATGCGATCCTCGAGATCGCCGCCGTCACCCTGACCATGGACCCGGACGGCAACCTGGTCCCCGACGCCACCTACGCCTACCATGTCACCCCCTTCGGGGGAGCCAACGTGGAGCAGTCGGCGCTGGACTTCACCGGCATCCGGCTGGATGACCCGCTGCGCCGCCAGGTGGCTGTCAGCGAGGCCGAGGCACTGGGCGAGATCTTCCGCCCGGTGCGCAAGTCCATCAAGGCCCACGGCTGCACCCGGGCCGTGCTGGTCGGCCACAATGCCGCCTTCGACCACGGCTTCCTCAACGCCGCGGTCAACCGCTGCGGCATCAAGCGCAACCCCTTCCACCCCTTCTCGAGCTTCGACACGGCCTCGCTCGGTGGCCTGGTCTATGGCCAGACCGTACTGGCCAGGGCCTGCCGCGCCGCGGGCATCGAGTTCGACAACAGTGCCGCCCACTCGGCACGCTACGACACCGAGCGCACCGCCGAGCTGTTCTGTGCGATGGTCAACCGCTACAAGGACCTGGGCGGCTGGGCCCTGGCCCAGAAGGAGCAGGGGCTGGAGGAGTAGCGCCAAGCGGCCAAGCGGAGGCTAGGTTCAATCAACAACAAATAGCAAGAAACCCCGCCAGACGTTAGTCCGGTGGGGTTTCACGTTGCAGCCTCGCTACCTGTCGCCCGTCACCGGACAGCTTGGCGGCTTGGCGGCTTGGCGCTTGATGCCCGGCGTTTACTGCTTCTCGTCGCCCGGCTCCTCGGCCTGGGCACGGGAGGCCGCGGCCTTCACCAGCTTTTCCAGCTCGCCGGTCTGGTGCATCTCGACCACGATGTCGCAGCCGCCGACCAGTTCACCCTCGACCCACAGCTGCGGGAAGGTCGGCCAGTTGGCCACCTTGGGCAGCTCGGCACGGATGTCCGGGTTGTCCAGGACGTTGACGAAGGCGAAGCGCTCGCCGCAGGCCATCAGGGCCTGGACGGTCTGGGCGGAGAAACCGCACTGCGGCAGCTGGGGGGTGCCCTTCATGTAGATCAGGATGGGGTTCTCGCCGATCTGGCGCTGGATGTTCTCGACGGTGGTGCTCATGACGTCTCCCTTTCTCGTGTGTCCGGGCCCCGGCGAACCGGGCCTCGATTGACCGTGGCCGTCAGGCGCCCGGGCAATACCCGAGTATGCTGGTCGGCCTTGTGGATGAGGGCCATTCTACTGATGACGGTCGCGTTGCGCATCCCCCGTGGCCTGGCTAGGATGGTCGTTTTTTCCCGTGGAGCGACACCATGGCCACCCGCCATTTCCTCACCCTGCTTGACCTCGGTCCGGACGAGCTGCGCTACCTGATCCAGCGAGCCATCTCGATCAAGAACGGCCTGAAGACCCACGGGCCGACCTACACGCCCTTCGCCAACCGCACCCTGGCGATGATCTTCGAGAAGTCCTCGACCCGTACCCGGGTCTCCTTCGAGACCGCCATGGCGCAGTTCGGCGGCCATGCGCTGTTCCTCTCGCCCCGCGACACCCAGCTCGGCCGCGGCGAACCCATCGGCGATACCGCACGGGTGCTCTCGGAGATGGTCGATGCGGTGATGATCCGCACCTTCTCCCACGAGGGCCTGGAGACGTATGCCGCCGCCAGCACGGTGCCGGTGATCAACGCCCTCACCGACGACTACCACCCCTGCCAGCTGCTCGCCGACGTGATGACCTGGACCGAGCTCCGCGGCAGCGTGAAGGGACGTACCGCGGTGTGGATCGGTGATGGCAACAACATGTGCCACTCCTGGATCAACGCCGCCCGGCAGTTCGACTTCCAGCTGCGCATCTGCTGTCCGGAAGGCTACGAGCCACGCCAGGACATCCTGGCGGCTGCCGGCGAGCGGGTGACTATCATGCGCGATCCTCAGCAGGCCGTGGCGGAAGCCGACCTGGTGACCACCGACGTCTGGGCCTCCATGGGCCAGGAGGAGGAGCAGGCCAGGCGCCAGGCCGATTTCGCCGGCTTCCAGGTGAGCGAGGCGATGCTCGACCGGGCGAAGGACGACGTGCTCTTCCTGCACTGCCTGCCCGCCCACCGCGGCGAGGAGATCAGCACGACCCTGCTCGATGACCCGCGCGCCGTGGTCTGGCAGGAGGCCGGCAATCGCCTGCATGCCCAGAAGGCGCTGATCGAGTTCCTGCTGCTGGGACGCGTGGAGGGCTGAGGGACTCGCCCCGCCCGGCGGGCAGGATTCCCGGGCGGGGACATCTTAGACCTTGGTATGACATCGACCTTCGTCGCATGTATAATGCGCTGCAGCAGAATCCTAAAGGAGATGCGGCAGCATGAGACATGAGACCCCCAGCACCACCGGCATGCAGCGCAGCCTGCGCCAGTGCCTCTCCAACATGGCCGCCCTGCTCTATCGCCAGGGGCACGTCCTCGAGACGGTCACCGTTCCCCACCGCGGCCTCGACCGCCACGCCCTCGAGGCACTCGGCCAAGCCGACCGCGACTGGGCACCCTGCCAACACGTCCTCGAGACCAGCCGGGCGGCCACCTGGAATGACCAGCAGCGCTTCGTGCTGACCGGCCTCGGCCGCGAGCTGCTGTTCGACATGTTCGGCGAGGGGGCCGCCGACTGCGCCTGAGCCGAACAGAGCGCCACTCCTATGATGCCCGGGCATGCGACGAGATTGCGTGCCCGGGCATCTTTGGTTAAGTTGGCAGGACTTGTCGGGGAGCCCCGGTACGCTCAGGGAGACGTGCACGGGGGCTGAGATCGGTACGGCCGAACCCGTTGAACCTGATCAGGTTGATGCCTGCGGAGGGAACAAGCGCATGTCACGCCTGCCTGCCCCCTGTCGCCATCCCGCCTGGTCAGCCATGTCTCCTGCTGGATGGCCACTATCTTGACAACCACCACCGATCACGTCGCCGTCACCGGGGCCGGCCTGCTGGGGCGCCTGTTCGCCTGGCAACTGCTCGCCGACGGTCACGCCGTCACCCTCTATGACGCCGGGGACCTGGACGTCCCGCCGGCTGCCGCCTGGACCGCCGCCGGCATGGTCGCCCCGCTCTGCGAGACGGCCATCTCCGAGCGCTGCGTCCATGACATGGGCCGCTTCGCCCTGACCCAGTGGCCGCAGTGGCTCCAGGCCCTCGACGCCGCGTCGCTGTGGCAGCAGCACGGCAGCCTGATGGTGGCGCATCCCCAGGACCTGGGCGAGCTCACCCAGTTCCGCCACGACCTCGACCACGCGCTGGGCGGCAACGCCCCCTGCCAGCCCCTCGACGCCCGAGAGATCCACCGGCTGGAGCCCGACCTGGCGCCTGGCTTCCAGCAGGGCCTCTACTTGCCGGACGAGGCCCACCTGGACAACCGGGCCCTGCTCACCCGCCTGCTCGACGAGATTCGCGCCCTGGGCGGAGAGTGCCATGCCCACTGCCCGGTGGAGACCTTCCCCGGCGAGGTCGTCACCGCCGACGGCCGCCGGCGCTTCGACCTGGTCATCGACTGTCGCGGCACCGGCGCCCGGCCGCGCCACCCGAGCCTGCGTGGCGTGCGCGGGGAGACCCTGCACGTGCAGACCGACGAGATCCGGCTCTCGCGCCCGGTACGCCTGATGCACCCTCGCTACCAGCTCTATGTGGTCCCCAAGCCGGAGGGACGCTTCGTCATCGGCGCCACCCAGATCGAGAGCGAGGACCGCTCGCCCATGTCGCTGCAGTCCTCGCTGGAACTGGGCAGTGCCCTCTACACCCTCTCCCCGGCGTTCGCCGAGGCGCGCATCCTGGAGCAGGGGGTCAACCTGCGCCCCGCCTTCCTCGATAACCTGCCCCATGTCACCCACCGGGAGGGGCTGGTCACCGCCAACGGCCTGTTCCGCCACGGCTACCTGCTGGCCCCGGCCGTGGTCTGCCACCTGCTGGCCGTGATCCGCGGCCACGGCGAACGGCCCTTCGCCGACACTCTGGCGGCACGCCCGCCGCAGGAGAATGCTGCATGAACGAGATCACCCTGCGCCTCAACGACGAGGCCGTCCGCCTTCCCGCCGGCACGCCGCTCACGGACGCCCTGCAGGCGTGGCACTACGCCGACCGCCGGGTTGCCGTGGCCGTCAACGGCGAGTTCGTGCCCCGCTCCGCCTACGCCGGCCGGGTCCTGCAGGACGACGACCGCATCGATATCGTGGCCCCGGTGGGAGGTGGCTGATGGACGCGCTGCACGACGATACCCTGACGCTTTATGACGAGGCCTTCGCCAGCCGCTTCCTGCTCGGCACCGCCCTCTACCCCTCGCCCACGGTGATGCAGGAGGCCATCCGGGCCGCCGGCTGCGAGATGGTCACCCTGGGGCTGCGCCGCCAGAACCCCGCCGGCGGCGACGGCGAGGCCTTCTGGCAGATCCTGCGCGACAGCGGCTGCCGGCTGCTGCCCAACACCGCCGGCTGCCGCTCGGCCCGGGAGGCGATCACCCTGGCCCAGATGTCCCGCGAGCTCTTTGACACGCCCTGGATCAAGCTCGAGGTGATCGGCGATGACTACAACCTGCAGCCGGACCCCTTCGGCCTGCTGGAGGCGGCCCGGGAACTGGTCGACCAGGGCTTCAAGGTGCTGCCCTACTGCACCGACGACCTGGTGCTCTGCCAGCGCCTGCGCGATGCCGGCTGCCAGGCGCTGATGCCCTGGGGCTCGCCCATCGGCACCGGTCGCGGACTGATGAACCGCTATGCCCTCGAGACCCTGCGCCGGCGCCTCGACGTGCCGCTGATCATCGATGCCGGCCTGGGCGCCCCGTCCCAGGCCGCCGAGGCCATGGAGATGGGCTTCGACGGCGTACTGCTCAATACCGCCGTGGCCCGCGCCCATCGCCCCCCGCTGATGGCCGAGGCCTTTGCCGAGGCCATCCGCGCCGGACGCAAGGCCTACCTGGCCGGGCTGATGCAGCAGCGCCAGACCGCCAGCCCCAGCACGCCGACGGTGGGACAGCCCTTCTGGCACCGCGACGGCGGCTGACCTGGCGCCGCTTCCCACGCAGGTGCCCCCGGGGGGATGACGTCATGGCGGGGAAGTCTGCTATCGTCTGCCCGAGTCGATCCCCCAGACGAGAGGAGGCACCCAGTGAGCAGCGAGATCCTTCCCGACACCATGGCCGCCATGCTGCTGACCGAACATGGTGACGTCGACAGGCTGGTCTACCACGACGACGTGCCGACCCCGCAACCGGGGCCCGGCGAGGTGCTGGTGCGGGTCACGGCCACCGCCAAGAACAACACCGACCGCAAGGCCCGCGAAGGGCTCTACCCGGTGAAGAAGGGCGAGGTGACCTCCTTTGCCATGGGCGGGGAGCCGACCCTGACCTTCCCGCGCATCCAGGGCGCCGACATCGCCGGGCGCGTGGTGGCGGTGGGCGAGGGAGTCGAGGCCTCGCGGATCGGCGAGCGCGGCCTGCTCGACTTCAACCTCTACCCGGATGCCCGGCGCGACATCAACCTGACCCCGGACTACTACGGCCATGGCGCCGACGGCGGCTTCGCCGAATACGTCGCCGTGCCCTCGGACCAGTTCCACCACGTGCCCAACCCGGAACTGCGCGACGCCGAGCTCGCCGCCCTGGGCATGTGCTCCTACCAGACCGCCTACCACATGATGACGTCCGCCCGAGTAAGCGCGGGTGAACGGGTTCTCGTCAGCGGGGCCAGCGGCGGGGTCGGCACCGCACTCATCCAGCTCTGCCGCATCGTCGGCGCCCTGCCCTACGCGGTGAGCCAGCAGGAGAAGGCCCCGGCGCTGAAGGCGCTGGGCGCCGAAGCGGTGATCGACCGCGGCGACCTCGAGGGCTTCGCCGAGCGGGTGCTCGAGGCCACCGGAGGCGCGCCCATCGACGCGGTGATGGACCTGGTCGGCGGCGAGATGACCGACCGCTTCATCGACACCATGATCCAGGACATGAAGGCGCGCAGTACCTACCCGCGGCTCTCCATCGCCGGCGCCAGTGGCGGCAACATCTCGGAGATCCTGTGGACGCGCATCTACCTCTACCAGGTGCAGATCTTCGGCGTCTCCCACGGCACCCGCGAGGAGGCCGAACAGCTGATCGCCTGGATCCGTTCCGGCGAGCTCAAGCCGGTGCTGCACGCCGCCTTCAAGCTCTCCGACCTCCACCAGGCCGAGCGCTACTTCGTCAGCCGCGGCAGCAACTTCCTGGGCAAGATCGTGATCGTCCCCGACAGCCAGTGGGACGAGCATGGCGCGCCCTTCGCCCTCGAGGGACACTCATGAGCCAGGAACTGACCCTGCAACTGATCGATACCCATGCCGGCGGCGATGTCAGCCGCATCGTGGTCGGCGGCATCGAGCCCCTGCCCGGCGCCACGGTGCGTGACCAGATGCACTACCTGCGCGACGACGCCGACGGCCTGCGCAGGCTGCTGCTGGAGGAGCCCTACGGCATTCCCGAGATGTCGGTGGACCTGCTCGTGCCCGCCACCGACCCGGCCGCCGAGGTGGGCTACATCATCATGGAGGTGATGGGCTATCCGATCTACTCCGGCTCCAACACCATCTGCACCGCCACGGCGGTGCTGGAGAGCGGCCTGGTGCCCAAGCAGGAGGGACGCCAGCGCTTCAAGCTGGAGTCGCCGGCGGGACTGGTGCAGATCGAGGCCCTGGTCGAGAACGGCGTGGTGGAGTCGATCACCTGCGGCGGCCTGCCCAGCTATATCGACACCTACCGCGCCACGATCCATGTGCCCGGCATCGGCGACGTCACCTATTCGGTGGCCTACAGCGGCGGCTTCTACGCCCTGGTGGACGCCGCCGAGCTGGGCTTCCACCTCAACCGCGACGAGGAGCGGGAGCTCGCCGACTGCGCCCACCGCATCGTCGAGGCGATCCAGGCCGAGCGCGGCTTCTCCCACTACACCCTGGGCGACGTGGGCCCGCTGCCCTTCCTGCACTTCATGGGGCCGGTGGAGCAGGTGGCCGACGACTTCTACCGCTCGCGCTCGGCCACCTACGTGCACCCGGGGGTGATCTGCCGCAGCACCACCGGCACCGGCACCTCGGCGCGCCTGGCCCTGATGCGCCACGAGGGCACCATCGAGCCCGGCGACAAGCTGGAAACTGTCTCGCTGCGCGAGACCGGCTTCATCGGCGAGTTCACCGGCACGCGACAGGAAGGGACCCACACGGTCGTGGAGAACACCATCACCGGCAAGAGCTACGTGCTGGCCCGCTCCGACATCGTGGTCAACTGCGACGACCCCCTGGTGGCGTGCGCCGGCCTGCACCACATCCTCAGCGCCGGCCAGGCCGCGCCCGACTGAGTGCCGCTCGGAGGGCGGCGGGAAGACCGCGCCCCGGTCACCAGGTCCGGCGAAAACGCATGGCGGTGACCACGCGCTCCCGGGCCATCTCGACGGCCGCCTGACGGGGAAGTCCGCCGGCGGCCTCGGCCCGCTGCAGCACCTCGGTGACGTTGGCGCGGACCTTCTCCGCGATGCTCTCGAGGGCCTCCCCCTGGCGGCCGCCACGGTGCTCGACGGCCGCGCAGATCACCCCGCCGGCGTTGACGATGAAGTCCGGCAACACCAGCACGCCGCGCTCGGCGAGCCGCCGCTCCGCCGCCTCGGTGACCGGGATGTTGGCCCCCTGTGCCACCACCCGGGCCCGCAGCCGGTCCACATTGCCCTCGTGGATGACGTCGGGCCGAGCCGCCGGAATCCAGATGTCGCACTCGGCGTCGATGATCGCATCCCGCGGTCCAGCCTCCCCACCCGGGAACTCGGCCAGGCGACCGCCCTGGCGCTTCCAGTCGATCAGCGCCGGGACATCGAGGCCCTCGGCTCGCGCCAGGCTGCCCGCGGAATCCGAGGCCGCCACCAGCCGCGCTCCGCGCTCGGCAAGAAAGCGCGCGGCGTTCATGCCGACCGCCCCGAAGCCCTGGATGGCAACCCGCGCACCGGCGAGCGGAAAGGCCGCGAAGGGCTCGGCCGCCTCGAGGGCAACGGCCAGGCCGAACCCCGTGGCGCCGATCTCGTCGAGGGGGATGCCGCCGATCTCCCGCGGCAAGCCCACGGCGCGGCCGATGACGTCATGCACCCAGGCCATGGCGGTCTCGTCGGTACCCATGTCCGGGCCCGCGATGTAGTCCTTCACGTCCTTCAGCGCATAGGCGTAGGCGCGCACCAGCCGCTCCTTGTCACCGGCCGGCATTGCGGGGTCGGCGAAGATGACCGCCTTGGCCCCGCCATGGGGCAGGCCGGCGGCCGCATTCTTCAGGGTCATCGCACGGGCCAGCCGTGCACATTCCGCCAGGCTCACGTCCGGTGCCATGCGCGTGCCGCCGATGGCCGGCCCGGCCGCCACATTGTCGATCACCAGGATGGCCCGGAGACCCGTGGCCGGGTCATGCAGGTAGAGGACCTTCTCGGGCCCCAGGTCATCAACCAGCTCGAAGGCATCACCCATCGCCGCTCTCCCCATCGCGTCATCCCTGAGCTCAAGCTAGCAGGCTTCGCCCGACATGGCGCCATGCCCGGCGAGCCCGAGAGCCGGCGAGACGCCCGTCATCAGCGCCGGCGCCAGTCCAGCTCAAAGGGCGTGATGTTTCGGAAGGCGCCGGTCCTGGCCATCTCGCGTCGCAGGGGAAAGGCCGCCAGGGCATCAATCGGGTCGAGTTCCGCCAGCCGGTCGAAGTCGAGGCCCTCCCACGCCTCGCGGGTGACCTTGGCGCTGAAGAGGTAGCTGGCCTGCAACTCGCTGCCCTCCGGGGCCTCGACCCGGCGATGGCCGGAGACCAGCACGTGCTCGATGCCCGGCAGGCGGGCGAAGACCGTGCCCAGCACCCGGAAGGCCACGCCATGCACGTGGCGCCGGTAGAGCTCGCGCTGTCGCGTGGCGCCGAGCTTGCGCGGCGAGAGCTTGAGGCGCTTGGCGGGCATGGTCCAGTAGCGATCGGGCATCTCCTCCTCGCCCGGCAGGTCGATGTCCAGGGCAATGGTGCGGCAGTCGTCACTCAGCTCGAAGTCGACCAGCGTCTCGCGCGGCCAGTCGAGCTCGTCAAGTCGTTCGGCCAGCGTCTGCTGCATGGCCTCGGGGTCGCTCCAGGCCGCCACCTCCTCGCGCTGCTGACGCTCGAACTCGCGGGCATCGAACTGGGCCTTCTCCCACTCCCAGGCACGATAGGCCTCGGCATGCGACGCCTCGCGGCGAGCGTTCTCCCGCTCGAGCCGTGCCCGAGCCCCCGGCCAGAGGGCATGCCGCCAGTCGGGCCGTTCCAGGGTCACCGGCGCGGGAGGAGGCACCGGGTAGTTGCGCGGCTGATAGCCGGCCGCCTCCGGTGGCGGCGTCTGCTCGTGCAGGCGCTCGAGCCGGTCGAGCTCGGCATTGAGCAGCTCGCAGTGGGTCTCGAGCGCTGCGCGTATCGCCGCCTCGCCCTGGCGGCGCAGCGCCCGGGCCTCGGCATCGGGAAGGCGGCGTCCATCGGGATGCCGGTAGCGGATCTCCCCGCTGGCGGCGATGTCGAGCTGCACCGGCAGTTCCTCGCCGCTTTCACCGGTTGCCAGGGACAGATGGATACCGGGCGGGCCGACCGAGAGCCCGGGACGCAGCCTGCAGGTAAGGAGTCGCGCACCGGGTGCGAGACGAATGCGACGCTGGAAGCGAAACCCCACGATGGCCTCTCCCTGATGACCGGTCCAGCTACAGGGTACTGCACTGGCCGTCATTCGTGACAAACGATGTGACCGCCGCAGGCAGGCTGGCCCCTCAGGCCCCGCGGCCCCGCCAGGAGGCAGAGGGGCACGCACCAACGAAGACGCCGCCTGAAGCAGGGCTTCAGGCGGCGTTTTCATGAAGGTGGTTGGTGGAGCCTAGCGGGATCGAACCGCTGACCTCAACACTGCCAGTGTTGCGCTCTCCCAGCTGAGCTAAGGCCCCACGTCGTTCCCGCCTTGCGAGAACGAGGCGAATATTACGCAGCCCATTCGGAAGCGTCAACCCCATGAGGGCAATTTCACTCTTCTGCCTTGGGCCAATTCCCCTTAGGGACGGGATGTGCCACCCTACCGGGACTGATACCGAGCCGGCCGACATGTTGGCATCTTCTTAGCCAGGCCCCATCTCGGGACGACACTCACCCACCACGTTTTCAGGAGCGTCAGCGTTGATCAGGGTTCTCGTCGCCGATGACCATCACCTGGTACGGACCAGCATCGCCCACCTGCTGAATGCCGAGCGCGGGATCCGCGTGGTCGGTGAGGCCGCGGATGGCGAGGAAGCCATCACCAAGGCGCGCAAGCTCGAACCGGACATCGTGCTGATGGATATCCGCATGCCCGGGATCGGCGGCCTGGAGGCCACCCGCAAGATCAACCGCTTCACCAGCGACATCCGCATCCTGGTGCTGACCGCCTTCATCGAGGAGACCTTCGCCCAGCGCCTGCTCGAGGCCGGGGCCCACGGCTTCATCAGCAAGGGCTGCCAGCATGACGAGATGGTCGAGGCGATCCACTGCGTGTTCGGCGGCAAGCGCTATGTCAGCCCCGAGATCGCCCAGCGGCTGGTGCTGTCGCGCATCGATGCGCCGGACAACCCCTTCGACCAGCTCTCCCAGCGTGAGCTCCAGGTGGCGATGATGGTCGTCAACTGCCAGCGCGTCGCCGACATCGCCGACCGCATGTTCCTGAGCCCCAAGACCGTCAACACCTACCGCTACCGGATCTTCGAGAAGCTCGGCGTGACCTCCGATGTGGAGCTGACCCACCTCGGCCTGCGCCACGGCCTGGTCGACGGCTTCAGCGACGCTGACTGAGCGCCTTGCCGGGGGCTCCGATCTGGTAGAATGAGGCCTCCGCTTCCCGTCTACGGCACGCCGTTTCCATGAGCTTCGATTCCCGCGACTTCCTCGGCAGCGTCAGCGAATCCCCGGGGGTCTACCGCATGCTCGACGAGCAC
Source organism: Halomonas ventosae (assembly GCF_004363555.1). Taxonomy (GTDB): domain Bacteria; phylum Pseudomonadota; class Gammaproteobacteria; order Pseudomonadales; family Halomonadaceae; genus Halomonas; species Halomonas ventosae. The sequence continues at coordinate 199,566 of NZ_SNZJ01000003.1, forward strand.
GGCGAGACCCTCTATGTCGGCAAGGCGCGTCGCCTCAAGGCCCGCCTGGCGAGCTACTTTCGCGGTGCGCTCAACACCAAGACCCAGGCCCTGGTCGGCCGCATCGCCGACATCCAGGTGACGGTGACCAACAGTGAGACCGAGGCCCTGCTGCTCGAGCAGACGCTGATCAAGGAGCTGCGCCCGCCCTACAACATCCTGCTGCGCGACGACAAGTCCTACCCCTTCGTCTTCGTCAGCGACCGCCACCCCTTCCCCGCCCTGGAGTACAAGCGCGCCCGGGTGCGCCATAACGATGGCCGCTACCTGGGCCCCTACCCCAGCAGCGGCGCCGTGCGCGAGAGCCTGTCGCTGATGCAGAAGATCTTTCGCATCCGCAACTGCGAGGACAGCGTCTTCGCCCACCGCACCCGACCCTGCCTGCAGTACCAGATCCAGCGCTGCAGCGCGCCCTGCGTGGGCCATATCAGCGAGGCGGACTACCGGCGCGACCTCGAGCATGCAGTGATGTGCCTCGAGGGCAGGAGCGAGGCGGTGACCCGCGAGCTGAGCGAAGCCATGGAGGCCGCCAGCGCCCGCCTCGACTTCGAGGAGGCCGCCCGGCTGCGCGACCAGGTCCAGCACCTGCGCCAGATGCAGCAGCGCCAGTTCGTCGATACCGGCGGCGGTGACGCCGACGTCTTCGCCCTGGCCAGCCGTCCCGGGGCACTGTGCATCTCGGTGCTCACGGTGCGCCAGGGCCGCCTGCTGGGGGCCCGCCACCATGCCCCGGCCAACGGGCTCGACCTGGGCCCGGAGGCGCTGCTCGGCGACTTCATCAGCCAGTTCTACCTGGGCCAGGCCAGGGAGATCCCCGCGGAGGTGATCACCAGCCACCCGGTACCGGACGCCGACCTGATCGCCCGGGCGCTGGGGGAGCGCGCCGGCAAGCGCATTCGCCTGACCGATCAGGTCCGCGGTCATCGCGCCCAGTGGCGGGAGCTGGCCCGCACCAATGCCGAACAGCAGCTGGCCAGCCAGCTGGCCAGCCAGACCCAGCTCTCGAAACGCTTCGCGGCCCTGCGCGAGGCCCTGGCGCTCGAGGACACCCCCCGTCGCCTGGAGTGCTTCGACATCAGCCACAGCCATGGCGAGGCCACCGTGGCTTCCTGCGTGGTGTTCGACGAGAACGGGCCCCGCAAGTCCGACTACCGTCGCTTCAACATCGAGGGCGTGGCCGCCGGCGACGACTATGCCGCCATGCGCCAGGCCTTGATCCGCCGCTTCAAGCGCCTTGCCGACGGCGAGGGTGAACGGCCTGACATCCTGGTCGTCGACGGCGGCAAGGGGCAGCTGAACATGGCCCGGGAGGTGTTCGCCGAACTGGGCGTCAGTGGCGTCACCCTGCTCGGCGTGGCCAAGGGCACCACCCGCAAGGCGGGGCTCGAGACGCTGTTCGTCGAGACCGTCGACCGCAGCCTGGACCTCGACGGCGCCTCCCCGGCCCTGCACCTGATCCAGCACATCCGCGACGAGTCCCACCGCTTCGCCATCGCCGGTCACCGGGCACGCCGCGACAAGACAAGGCGCACCTCCACCCTGCAGGATATCCCGGGGGTGGGGCCGCGTCGCCGACGCGAGCTGCTGCGCTTCTTCGGCGGCCTGCAGGGGGTCAGGCAGGCGAGTCGCGAGGAACTGGCGCGGGTTCCCGGCATCAGCGCCACCCTGGCCGAGACGATTCATCGCGCCCTGCATGGATGAGTCAGGCCCCGGCGGATAGAATGAGGGGGTTTCCGGTATCTCCCAAGGCAAGGACCGCACCTCCCGATGAACATACCCAACCTGCTCACCCTGGCCAGAATCCTCTTCATCCCGCTGCTGGTGGTGCTGTTCTACTTGCCCTTCGCCTGGAGCATGCCCCTGGCCGCCGCCCTGTTCGCCCTGGCCGCGGTGACCGACTGGCTCGATGGCTACCTGGCCCGGCGCTGGGACCAGTCCACGCCCTTCGGCGCCTTCCTCGACCCGGTGGCCGACAAGCTGATGGTGGCCGTGGCCCTGGCCCTGCTGATCGAGCGCTACGAGGCCATCTGGCTGACCCTGCCGGCACTGGTGATCATCGGTCGCGAGATCGTCATCTCGGCCCTTCGCGAGTGGATGGCCGAGATGGGCAAGCGCGGCCAGGTGGCGGTCTCCTGGATCGGCAAGGTCAAGACCACCCTACAGATGGTCGCCCTGCTGGTGCTGCTGGCCTTCGCTCCCGGCACCCCCGTGGCCCTGCTGGGCGTGGCGACCCTCTACGTGGCGGCCCTGCTGACGCTCTGGTCGATGTTCCTCTACCTCAAGGCGGCCTGGCCGCACCTGAGCAGCTCGATGCGCTGAAGGGTAGTGAAAAGTGTTTGACAGTCACCGACTTATCCGTATAATTCGCTCTCGAGTCAGGCGGGAATAGCTCAGTGGTAGAGCATCGCCTTGCCAAGGCGAGGGTCGCGAGTTCGAATCTCGTTTCCCGCTCCAGACTCAAGGCAACATCGTGAGTGGAAGAGTGCGACAGCGAGGGTCGCGAGCTGGAAGGCCAGCCCCGTCGAATCTCGTTTCCCGCTCCAGACTCAAGGCAACATCGTGAGTAGAAGAGTGCGACAGCGAGGGTCGCGAGCTGGAAGGCCAGCCCCGTCGAATCTCGTTTCCCGCTCCAGACTCGCAAGCAGTAACAGAGTCATTGCGTGCGACAGCCAGGGTCGCGAGCCGGTGCGCCGGTCCGATCGAAGCTCGTTTCCCGCTCCATTCCCCACGAATGGCACGACTCATGAGGCTGGATGGCAGAGTGGTTATGCAGCGGACTGCAACTCCGTGTACGCCGGTTCGATTCCGACTCCAGCCTCCATCATTCCCCTAGCTGCCCGCTCGGAACCGTGCCGCCCGGATGGCGAAATTGGTAGACGCAAGGGACTTAAAATCCCTCGGTGGCAACACCGTGCCGGTTCGAGCCCGGCTCCGGGCACCAGCTTTCCTGCACCCTTCCGGCAAGCGTCGGGCGCGACCCTCCAACGGGACGCCGTGACATGATCCTGCCGCGCCTGCGCGACCCCTACTTCAACTATCAGCATCGGCGCAAGCTGCACGTGCTGCGCATCGTGCTAGCCCTGTGCCTCACCTTCGCCATCATCGAGTTCTTCGCCATCCAGCACAGCGGCTGGGCGCTGGTCAGCACCATCATGGTGATGGGCAACCTGCCGCACATCGGTGGCGTGCTGGACAAGGGGCGCCAGCGCCTGCTGGGCACCCTGCTCGGTGCCGGCTGGGGCCTGCTGCTGATCCTGCTGCCGCTGCCCTGGCCGCCGCTCGTCCCCCTCGCCACCCTCGCCGGCATCGCCGTCGCCACCTGGTTGACCTTCAGCAACCGGCACGGCTACAGCGGCCTGATGTTCGCCATCAGCCTGCTGCTGGTGGTCGGCGACGGCACCCAGGAGCTCGATATCGCCCTGTGGCGCGCCTTCGACGTCCTGCTCGGCACCCTGGTGGGTATCGCCGTCACGGTGCTGGTACTGCCGCAGAAGGCCACCGACATGATGCGCTTCATGCTGGCCGACAACCTGGACCGCATGGGCCGCCTCTACCATGCGCACACCTCGGCCACGGCGGCCCCCGACATCGATACCCGCGAGATGCTCAAGGCCACCAGCAGCCTGCTGGTCAAGCAGCGCGGCCTGGTGGATGCCATCCATCGCGAGCGACGGCTGACCCGCCATGAGCTGGACGACCTGATCTCGCTGCAGCGACGCATGCTCTCCACCATCGAGCTGCTGCTCGAGACCCACTGGAGCAGTCGCGATGGGCACGAGCGCATCGACGCCATGACCGGCCTCCGCGAGGAGCAGCACACCCTGGCCCGCGGCATCGGCACCCTGGCCTTCCAGGTACGCACCGGCCAGCCGGTCGACGTGACCATCACCCCCTTCGAGCTGCAGCGCCACGCCGAGCTGGCCGGCAATGCCCGCTCCGCCGATGGCCGCATGCTCTTCAGCCCCAGTGGCTACCTGTGGCTCAATCGGGAGCTTGCGCGGCTGACCGCCGACCTCACCCGGCGCCTGGGCGGCCTCGAGCGACTGCCCAGCCGGCGGCTGCGTCGCCGGGCACCCCACCATGGGCTCACCGAGGATGCCTCGGCGATCGTGCGAGCCACCACGCAAGAAGGAAAGGCAGATGACAGACGGCAAGCATGAGGTGCTGGTCATCGGCGGCGGGGTCGCCGGGCTGGTGCTGGCACTGGAAGTGGCCGACCATCGCCGGGTCACGCTGCTGCGCCCGACCAGCGACGACCAGGGTGCCAGCCGCTGGGCCCAGGGCGGCATCGCCGCCGTGCTCTCCCCCCAGGACGACATCGAGGCCCACGTGGCGGACACCCTGGTGGCGGGCGACGGCCTGTGCGACGAGCGGGCGGTGCGCTTCACCGTGGAACAGGGGCCATCGGCCATCGAGTGGCTGGTGTCACTGGGCGTCCCCTTCACGCCCGACGCGAGCGCCGATGCCGGCTATCCCTACCACCTCACCCGCGAGGGGGGCCATGGCGCGCGGCGTATCATCCACGCCGACGACGCCACCGGCCGTGCCGTCGTCGAGACCCTCAAACAGCATGTGGAGGCCCACCCGAACATCAGGCTGTGCGGTGACCTCACCGCCATCGGCCTGATCGGTGACGGCGAGGGCCACTGCCGCGGGGCACGCTGCCTGGATGCGGATGGCCGGCTGCAGGAGCTCGCGGCCGAGGACACCGTGCTCGCCACCGGCGGGGCCAGCGGCCTCTATCGCCATACCACCAGCCCCCAGCCGGCCAGCGGCGAGGGCATGATGATGGCCGCCGAACTCGGCGCCGAACTGATGAACCTGGAGTTTCAGCAGTTCCACCCCACCTGCCTCTATGACCCCGAGGGCCCCGCCTTCCTGATCAGCGAGGCGGTTCGCGGCGAGGGCGGGCTGCTGATCAACGCCGCAGGCGAGCGCTTCATGCCGGCGGTGGACCCTCGGGCCGAGCTGGCGCCCCGCGACATCGTCGCCCGGGCCATCGACGCCCAGATGCAGCGCACCGGCACCGACCATGTCTACCTGGACATCCGCCACCTCGGCGAGGCCGCTATCCGCCACCACTTCCCGACCATCCATGCCCACTGCGCCCGTCGCGGGCTGGACATCGTGCACCAGCCGATCCCGGTGGTGCCGGCCGCCCACTACAGCTGCGGGGGGGTCACCACCGATCTCGGGGGCGCCACCACGGTCCCGCGGCTGCACGCCATCGGCGAGGTGGCCTGCACCGGCCTGCACGGCGCCAACCGCATGGCCAGCAACTCCCTGCTGGAGTGCCTGGTCTATGCCCGCAGCTGTGGGCGACGGCTGCGTTCCGCAGCCCCTTTGCCGACGGCCGAGCTGGCCCCGGCGCACTGGGGCCGGCAGCCGGTCGCCCTGGACGACATCGGGGAGATCCGTGACGCGATGCGCCAGCTGATGAGTGCCCGGGTGGCCATCGTGCGCACCGACCAGGGACTGGACGAGGCTGCCCGAGGCCTCGCGCAGCTGCACCGCCGGCTCGCCCCCCGCATGGCGGACGCCGCGCCCACGATTGCCCTGGCGAACCTCTGGCATGCGCTTCGCCTGGCGCGCCTCACCGTGGCCTGCGCCCGGGCACGGCGCGAATCCCGCGGCCTGCACTTCAACCCGGACTGCCCGGTGCATGGCGAAGCCATGCCACGCCCCTCGCGGATCCACCTGCAGGACCTCGAGGCGATCTGACCCCCGGGCTGATGGGGCCCTAGGGCAACGGCAGCAGCTCTCGGCGCAGGCGACGCAGCGACTCCGCGTCGCTGCTGTCGGGCCACAGCCAGAGGCGCCGCCCCTCGAGCCTGAGCCCGATCAGCCAGGGCCCGAGGTAGTCGCAGCGCAGGCTCACCGGGCGCCAGGCCTGGACGGCGCTGTCGCGCCAGGACCACTCCACGCCACCCGCCGCCTTCGGCGTGCCCCGCAACTCGCCACGCGGGCGCCGCAGGGCCAGCGTCGCCAGCACCCCGCCAAGTACCCCTGCCGCCAGCAGACCGGCCCAGGGCGGGGCCACCACCGCTACCAGGCCGACGACCGCCGCGGCGCATAGCCCATGGGCGGCCAGCGACAGCCTAGAGGTTGCGATAGCGATCGTTGTCGGTGGTCTCGGCATGCTCGACGATCATCTTGACGATGCGGCGCCGCGACGGATCCTCGGGCCACTCGCGGCGCATCAGCCAGGCAAACAGGTCCTGGTCCTCCTCCTCGATCAGTGACCGGAAGGCCGCCTGGTCCGCCTCGTCCAGGTCGCCATAGCACTGCTCGAGGAAGGGGATCAACAGCAGGTCCAGCTCCCACATGCCGCGACGCGAATGCCAGTAGAGGCGCTTGCGGAGGGTGGCTTCCGGAGACGAATCGTCGTTCAAGGTGGGCCTCGTTGGGTCGGATGAGTGTGCGGCCAGTATACCCGAGCCCCGCCCCGCCGGCAGCCCGCCGCCTCCGCGCGCTCCGCCGCCTCGAGAAAAGGTCGTAGTGCGTTGTTTTCTCGAGAGTTGCACAGTATGCTTTGGAAAAACAACAACGCCGGGATCGCGTCGACCCAGGCAGGACCGCACGGAGTAGAGCCGATGACCAAGTCCGAACTGATCGAACAGATCGCCATGCGACAGCCGGAGCTGTCGGTCAAGGAGGTCGAGGCGGCGGTACGCCTGATCCTCGACGACATCACCGACACCCTGGCCGAGGGGGGACGCGTGGAGATCCGCGGCTTCGGCAGCTTCTCGCTGCACTATCGCGAGCCCCGGGTGGGTCGCAATCCCAAGACCGGGGAACCTGTCGCACTCGACGGCAAGTTCGTGCCACACTTCAAGCCCGGCAAGGAGCTGCGCGAACAGGTGGATGCCAGCCGCGCGCTCGGCTACTGAGCGGCGCCCAGCGACCGCCGTCTCTCCTTCAACCGACATGGGAACAAGCACATGCGTTGGCTCAAAGGCCTGATCCTGGCCATCATCCTGCTGGCGGTGCTGCTGATCGGCATCCTCTTTGCCGTCAACAACCAGCAGGCCCTGCCCCTCAACCTGATCTGGATCGAGCTGCCTGCAGCCTCGCTCTCCGTCTGGCTGCTGGCCTCGCTGGCCGTGGGCGTGCTGCTGGGCATGCTCGCCATGAGCGGCGTCTACCTCCGCCTGCGCACCCTGCTGACCCGCGCCCAGCGGCACAACCAGCAGCAGCGCAAGGAGCTCGACCGCCTGCGCGTCCAGGAGATGAAGGAACTCCCCTAGAATGCCCGATGTCTTCCTGCTGGCCCTGCTGGTGGTGGCCGTTGCCATCGGCTGGTGGCTGGGCCGCCGGGAGCGCCAGGACACCGGCAGGAGAACGCAGCCCCCGGCGCTGGCGCGGGACTACTTCGTCGGCCTCAACTACCTGCTCAATGACCAGCAGGACCGGGCCATCGAGACCTTCATCGGCGCGCTGGAGGTCAACAGCGACACCATCGAGACGCACCTCGCGCTGGGCAACCTCTTCCGCACCCGGGGCGAGGCCGACCGTGCCCTGAAGATCCACCAGAACCTGCTCGCCCGCCCGACGCTGACCGCCGGGCAGAGCGACAGGGTCCAGCTCGAGCTCTCCCGTGACTTCCTCGCCCTGGGGCTGCTCGACCGCGCCGAGCGCCTGCTGCAGGGCCTGGTGCGCGACAGCCAGGATGACGAGCTGCGCGACACGGCACGGCGGCTGCTGGCCGACCTGCTGGAGCGGGAGGGGGAATGGCAGGCGGCGCTGGATGTCGCCCTGCCGAGGCTGGTCCGCCAGCACGAGGACATCCGCCGCGCGGCGGCGCACTGGCTCTGCGAGCTGGCCGACCAGGAGCGCCATTCGGCCAGCCCCGTGCTGGCCAGGCGTCACCTTCGCCAGGCCCTGGCCACCGATCCGCACTGCGTGCGCGCCAACCTGCTGCTGGCCGCCATGGAGCACGATACCGGGCAGTACAAGGCCTCCATCCGGCTGCTCAGGCGGATTCCCGACCAGGACCCGGCCTTTACCCCCACCATCCTCGAGCCCCTGGCCCGCGCCTACCGGCTGCTGGATGACGAGGAGGGCCTGATCCGCTGCCTGCAGGAGCTTCTCGAGCAGGGGCCCTCTACCAGCGTGATCACCCGCCTGGCCGAGACGCTGCGCCACCAACACGGCGATGACCGGGAGGCCCTGGCGCTGGTCACCGAGTCGCTCGACCATGCGCCGAGCCTCGGCGCGATGCACTACCTGCTGACCCTCTACCGGCACACCGCCGTCGGCGAGGAGGACGAGCGGCTCGCGCTGCTGCAGCGCCACACCCACACCCTGGTCCAGGCCTTGCCCCGCCACCGCTGCCGGCGCTGCGGCTTCTCAGGCGAACGGCTGCACTGGCTGTGCCCCCGCTGTCGCAACTGGGGCACCACCAAGCCGATCACCGGTATCGAGGGCCAGTAGCCAGGCTCAACCGCCGGAAAGCTCGGTCTCGATGGCGGCCAGGGCAGCCATCGGCTCCTCCGCCTGGGTCACCGGGCGCCCCACCACCAGGTGGGTACTGCCGGCGGCCATGGCATCGGCCGGGGCCATGACACGACGCTGGTCGCCCGCCGCGGCGAAGCTCGGACGGATGCCCGGGGTCACCTTGAGGAAGTCGCTGCCACACAGCTCGCGCAGACGCGACGCCTCCAGTGCCGAGCAGACCACCCCATCCATGCCACTGTCACGGGCCAGCGCGGCCAGGCGCTCGACCTGGTCGGCGGGCGACGCCGCGATGCCCACCTCCGCCAGGTCGGTGGCCTCCATGCTGGTCAGCACCGTCACCGCGATCAGATGGGTCGTGAGGCCATGCTGGACCAGGCGCTGCTTGGCCGCCTCCATCATCCGGCGGCCACCGCTGGCATGCACGTTGACCATCCACACGCCCTGCTCGGCGGCGGCCTGGACCGCCCCGGCCACGGTATTGGGGATGTCGTGGAACTTGAGATCCAGGAACACCTCGAAGCCGCGCCCATGCAGGGCATCGAGCACCTCCGGGCCGCTGCGGGTGAAGAGCTCCTTGCCCACCTTGAGCCGGCAGCGTGAGGGATCGAGGCGATCGGCCATGCACAGGGCAGCGTCCAGGGAGGCATAGTCGAGGGCGATGATCAGGGGGGAGGCGGTGGGCACGGGCAGGCTCCTGTCGGGATGGGCGGACCGGCCCAGTATATCAGCCATGGACTACGGCGCATGTCCGCGACCTCTTCGACGCGCCTTCGGCAATCGCTGACAAGACGTGGTCACATTCGATGACACGGGCTTGGCCAGCGGCCCACTAGCTTGATAGGGGCAGGCCGGCGCTGCGTGGTGTCGGCCGCGACCATCCAGGAACAAGGAGAGTGAACATGAAGACTGCCATCATGCGACGCCTGCCCGGCCTGCTGCTGGTCATGCTGCTGGGCCTCGCCCCCTTCATCGCCGGCCAGGCGCTGGCCCAGGAGATGGAGCCGATCGACGTCAACAGCGCAGACGCCGAACTGCTGGCCGAACTGCCCGGGATCGGGGAGACGCGCGCGGCCGCCATCGTCGAGGACCGGGAGGCGAATGGCCCCTACGAGAGCGCCGAGGACCTGACGCGGGTCAGTGGCATCGGCGAGGCCACCGTGGAGGGGCTCGCCGACCAGGTGACCTTCTGACCGAGGGCTCGCCTGGCAACCACGACGACGCCGGCCGCGCGGCCGGCGTCACCCTTCCTGTCCTGTCGCCACGGGTCAGAGACGCAAGCCACCGTCACACTCGACCACGCGGCCGGTGAAGTAGTCATTGGTCATGATGAAGGCCACGCTCTCGGCGATGTCCTCGGGCTGGCCGAGCCGTCCCAGGGGCACCCCCGCCGTCAGCTTCTCGAGCATGTCCTCACGCATCGCGGCGGTCATGTCCGTCTCGATGAAGCCCGGCGCCACCGCCCCGACGCGAATGCCGTAGCGTGCCAGTTCCGATGCCCAGGTCGTGGTCAGCGCCACCACCCCGGCCTTGGCCGCGGCATAGTTGCTCTGGCCCATGTTGCCGGCCCGCGAGATGCTCGAGATATTGACGATGACGCCCCGGTGACCGGCCTCGATCATCTGCACCGACGCCTCGCGCCCGCACAGGAAGACCCCGGTCAGGTTGACGTCGATCACCTGCTGCCACTGCTCCAGCGGCAGGGTCTTCTCCACCTTGCCCTCCCTGGCCTTGACCAGCAGGCCGTCCCGCACGATGCCCGCATTGTTGACCAGGCCGTGAATCGGGCCCAGCGAGGCGGCGATATCCCGGAACGCCTGGGTCACCGACGCCTCGTCGGCCACGTCGACCACGAAGCCGCGGGACTCGATTCCCTCGGCGTGCAGGGCGGAGACGGCACTGTCCAGGGTATCGCCATCCATGTCCATCAGGGCAAGCCTCGCCCCCTGACCACCGAGCCGTCGTGCCATGGCCAGGCCGAGGCCACGGGCGCCGCCGGTGATGGCGATAACGGAATTGTCGAGTTTCATGGGCGCTTCTCCTGGGGAATGGGAAATCGCGCTGTCGGCGCGCTTGCCGGGCAGCCGCCGGCTCGGGGACCGGCTCTCGGTATAACCTTATTATGGTGCACTGCACCATCACCATAGCGAAATATGGAAGGAGATTCCATCATGCCGCATGGCGCGGCGACAGCTTGAATTCTCCTGCCCTGCCCCCATCACCTGCGCAACGGCCACACGCGGAGTCACCATGCCCTTTCTCGTCCTCTTCACTCTCTTCGCCCTGCTCGACTTCGTCATCCTCTTCTCGGTCGGCAGCCAGATCGGCCTGCTGAGCACCCTGCTACTGGTCTTGGCCACCGGGTTCATCGGCCTGCACCTTATCCGTCGGGAAGGCGTGGCGACCTTCGCCCGTGCCCAGGAGCGCATGGCCCAGGGAGAGATCCCCTCGGGCGAACTGTTGACCGGGGCGGCCCTGATCTTCGGCGGAGCCCTGCTGATGGCCCCCGGCTTCCTCTCCGACGCCCTGGGCTTCATGTGCCTGATCCCGAATGCGCGGCGCCTGCTGGCCAGGCTGCTGGGCTGGGTGGGCGTACGCATGAAGGGGCTGCACGTGCATGCCGAAACCTATCGCCCGCGCCAGGGCACCGATGCCGACTGGCAGCAGGCCGGCCCGCATCGGGAGCCCCGCGACGGGCGGGACACCGACGAGCAGGACACGGCGTCGCCTGGCGACCGTCAGGACGCGCCTCTCGAGGGCGAGTTCATCTCGCGTGACGACAGGCGCTGAACGGGGCACAAAAAATTTTCCGGTGGGGCCTTGAAAGCCCAATGCCGAGCCCCACTTATCCGACAGCATCAGGATTCGGCACGGGTTGACCCCCGAGCCATCGACAAGGAAGGCGAACCCCGCCTCCACCCCGCAGCATGGCTGCGGGTAGATGATGAAAACCGCCCGGACAATGTCCTGGCACAGCAAACCATCAGGAGAACGTGAGCAATGAACATCCGTCCCTTGCACGATCGCGTCGTGATCCGTCGCGTTGAAGAAGAACAGAAGACCGCTGGCGGCATCGTGCTTCCGGGAAATGCCCAGGAAAAGCCGACACGTGGCGAGGTACTGGCCGTCGGTAACGGCCGGATCCTCGATAACGGCGACGTCCGTCCTCTCGACGTAAAGGTCGGCGACACCGTGATCTTCAAGGATGGCTTCGGCGTCGAGAAGCAGAAGATCGACGGCGAGGAAGTGCTGATCATGAGCGAGTCCGACATCCTGGCCGTCGTCGAAGGCTGACCCCGGACACGACCCGCAACTGCTCGATACTGACGTTCACGAACTCACAGGAAGCATACGAAAATGGCAGCAAAACAAGTCAAGTTCTCCGATGATGCCCGCAAGCGCATGGCGCGCGGCGTCGACCTCCTGGCCAACTCCGTCAAGGTCACCCTGGGGCCGAAGGGCCGCAACGTGGTGCTGGAGAAGTCCTTCGGTGCACCGACCGTGACCAAGGATGGCGTCTCCGTGGCCAAGGAGATCGAGCTCAAGGACAAGTTCGAGAACATGGGCGCCCAGATGGTCAAGGAAGTCGCTTCCAAGACCTCCGACGTGGCCGGCGACGGCACCACCACCGCCACCGTGCTGGCCCAGACCATCGTCACCGAGGGCATGAAGGCCGTCACCGCCGGCATGAACCCGATGGACCTCAAGCGCGGCATCGACCAGGCCGTGGCCGCCGCCGTCCAGGGTGTCCAGGAGCTGTCCGTGCCCTGCACCGACTCCAAGGCCATCGCCCAGGTCGGCACCATCTCCGCCAATGGTGACAAGCGCATCGGCGAGATCATCGCAGACGCCATGGAGAAGGTCGGCAAGGAAGGCGTGATCACCGTCGACGAGGGTCGTGGCTTCGAGGACGAGCTGGATGTCGTGGAAGGCATGCAGTTCGACCGTGGCTACCTCTCGCCCTACTTCGTCACCAATCAGGACACCATGGCGGTCGAGCTGGAAGACCCCTACATCCTGCTGGTCGACAAGAAGATTTCCAACATCCGCGAGCTGCTGCCGACGCTGGAAGCCGTCGCCAAGGCCGGCAAGCCGCTGGTGATCATCGCCGAGGACATCGAGGGCGAGGCGCTGGCTACCCTGGTGGTCAACACCATGCGTGGCATCGTCAAGGTCGCGGCCGCCAAGGCACCGGGCTTCGGTGACCGTCGCAAGGCCATGCTGCAGGACATCGCCATCCTCACCGGCGGCACCGTGATCTCCGAGGAAGTCGGCCTGACCCTCGAGCAGGCCACCCTGGACCACCTGGGCACCGCCAAGCGCGTGACCATGTCCAAGGAGAACACCACCCTCATCGACGGCGCCGGCAAGGACGGTGACATCGAGGCCCGCGTCGGCCAGATCCGCGCGCAGATCGAGGAGACTTCCTCCGACTACGATCGCGAGAAGCTCCAGGAGCGCGTCGCCAAGCTCGCCGGCGGTGTAGCCGTCATCCGTGTCGGTGCCGCCACCGAGATCGAGATGAAGGAGAAGAAGGCCCGCGTCGAGGACGCACTGCACTCCACCCGCGCCGCCGTCGAGGAAGGCGTGGTGCCCGGGGGCGGTACGGCCCTGGTGCGCGTGCTGACCAAGCTCGCCGGCCTCAAGGGTGACAACGAGGACCAGAACCACGGCATCGCCCTGGCGCTGCGCGCCATGGAAGCCCCGCTGCGCCAGATCGTCACCAACGCCGGTCAGGAAGCCTCCGTGATCCTCAACAAGGTGAAGGAAGGCGAAGGCAACTACGGCTACAACGCCCAGACCGGCGAGTTCGGCGACATGTTCGAGATGGGCGTGCTGGACCCGGCCAAGGTGACCCGCTCTGCCCTGCAGTCCGCTGGTTCCGTTGCCGGCCTCATGATCACCACCGAGGCCATGATCGCCGACGACCCGGACGAGAAGGACGCCGCGCCGGACATGGGTGGCATGGGTGGCATGGGTGGCATGGGCGGCATGATGTAAACCAGCCCCCTGCCCCAGGCACTGCCCTTCAAGGCAAGCCCTGAGACAGACCCCGCCGGCTCTCGCCGGCGGGGTTTTTTAGTGCCAGCGCCAGGCACCAAGCAACCCCGACCTGGCGGCTTGGCGGCTTGGCGGCTTGGCGGCTTGGCGGCTTGGCGGCTTGGCGGCTTGGCGGCTTGGCGCGGTAAGATACCCGCCCTGACTCCTATCACCACCAGGCCTTCCCGAGCCCCATGCTATCGAACATCCGCATCGTCCTCGTCCAGACCTACCACCCCGGCAACATCGGCGCCTCGGCCCGGGCCATGAAGACCATGGGCCTGACCGACCTGGTGCTGGTCAATCCCCGCCGGCTCCCCGATCCCGAGGCCTCGCGACTGGCCGCGGGCGCCGAGGACCTGGTCGACAGCGCCCGGGTGGTCGGCTCGCTGGCCGAGGCGGTAAGCGACTGCGTCCAGGTCGTGGGGGCCAGCGCGCGGCTGCGCAGCCTGCCGCTGCCCCACTTCGACGAGCCGGATGAGATGGCCCGGGAGCTGGTGGGCGAGGCCAGCCAGAATCCGGTGGCGCTGGTGTTCGGCCGCGAGCGCTTCGGCCTGACCAACGACGAGATCCGCTGCTGCAGCCACCAGGTGAGCATCCCCGCCAATCCCGACTACGGCATCCTCAACCTCTCCCAGGCAGTGCAGGTCCTGGCCCACGAGCTCTTCACCGCCTGGCGGCGCCGCCCCGACAGCGGCTACCGCCCACCGCGGCCGGCGCAGGAGCGCCAGCCGACCCGTGAGCAGCTCGGCCACTTCCATGACCACCTGCGCCGGGTGATGCGGCACAGCGGGTTCATCACCCAGCCCCATGCCCGCACCGAGGACCAGCTCGAGGCACTGTTCGCCCGGGCCCGGCCAAATCGCAAGGAGCTCTCGCTGCTGCGCGGCCTGCTGGCCTCCCTGGAGAGCCACCTTCCCGAGTCATGACAGCAGAAACAGCGACGGCGGCCCCAGGGCCGCCGTCGTCGATCATGCAGGGAGCGCGATCAGAGGGTCATCGCCGCCAGCCAGCCGAAGGCGATCAGCGGGATGTTGTAGTGCAGGAAGGTGGGCACCACGCTGTCCCAGATGTGGTCGTGCTGGCGGTCGACGTTGAGGCCCGAGGTCGGCCCCAGGGTGGAGTCCGAGGCCGGCGAGCCGGCATCCCCCAGCGCCGCGGCGGTCCCCACCAGCGCCACCGTGGCCAGCGGCGAGAAGCCGAACTGCACCGCCAGGGGCACGAAGATCGCCGCGATGATGGGGATGGTGGAGAACGACGAGCCGATGCCCAGGGTGATGAAGAGCCCCACCAGCAGCATCAGCAGTGCGGCCAGGCCGCGGTTGTCGCCGATCACCTCGACGCTGGAGTCCACCAGGGTCTCGATCTGCCCGGTGGCGGTCATCACCGCGGCGAAGCCGGAGGCGGAGATCATGATGAAGCCGATCAGCGCCATCATGCGCATGCCGCTGGTGAAGAGGTCATCGGCCTCCCGCCACTTGAAGATGCCGCCCACCGAGAGCAGCGCGAAGCCCACCAGGCCACCCAGGATCATCGACCCCGTCCACAGCTGGATGCCCAGGGCAGCGACGATCGCCACCACCGACATGGCAAGCCCCAGGGCGTACGGCTCGTGCACCTCGGGATGGTGGTGCGGCACGTTGCTGGTGGCCACATCGAGCGCCTCGTAGTCTCGCGGCTGGCGATAGCTGACGAAGAGCGCCACCAGCAGGCCCAGTGCCATGCCCCCCACCGGCACGCCCATGGCCAGGGGCACCATGCCGCGAGTGATCTCGAGACCCAGCGCCTCCCCGGCCTGGTTGATGTTGGCCAGCAGGATGTCATTGAGAAAGATCGCCCCGAAGCCCACCGGCAGCAGCATGTAGGGGGCAGTGAGGCCGAAGGTCAGGGCACAGGCCACGGCACGCCGGTCCAGGCGCAGCTGGTTCATCACCTTGAGCAGCGGCGGGATGAGGATCGGGATGAAGGCGATGTGCACCGGGATCAGGTTCTGGGAAGAGATCGAGACCAGCAGCACCGCGCCGAGCAGCAGGTACTTCACGGTGGCCTGGCGACTCGCCGAGGCCTCCTGGCCGAGCAGCCGGATCAAGCGGCGAGCCAGCAGGTCCGGCAGCCCGGAGCGCGAGATGGCCACCGCAAAGGCCCCGAGGGTCGCGTAGGCCAGCGCCACCTTGGCGCCCCCGCCCACGCCGTCATTGAAGGCCGCCAGGGTCGCCTCGATGGAGAGCCCGCCGACCAGCCCGCCGACCAGCGCACCGACCACCAGCGCAAAGACCACCGAGACCCGTGACAGCGACAGGCCCACCATCACCAGCACCGCAATGATTACTGCATTCATGACAGCTTTCCCGAAAAAGGAGTTGGGTTGAGACGAAACGGCGCAGGATTCTACCAGAAGCAGCCCCGACCTGCCGGCACGGCTTGCCCCCGGTTGTCACGCAACCGTCATCCGGCCATCACGGCGCTGTCACGGGGATCGGCGATAACATCGGGGACGGGCAAGGGACACTGCCGGGAATGTCGCCAGGGACGCGAGGGGGCAGGACGCCCCCCAGGGAGAACGGCATCGGGAGGATGCCCAGGGAGTAGGGACATGCCGCCACGACGCCCGCGTCGTGGCGTTTTTCATGGGCGGAGGTCCGGCGACGCCCAACCGGGAACCCCCTCGCGTATCCGGCGGGAGAAGTCGGGGGCGTCATGGGCCTGCCGGGCGCGCTCGGTGATGTCCCCCAGGCGGCGCAGCTCGTGCAGGGAGTAGCCGTCCACCAGGCCGCCATGGTCATGGATGTAGCCCGGCAGCAGGCCACTGAGCAGCAGGCGATGGTCCAGCGGCAGTCCCTCGATGATCTGGCGCATCATGGCGAACACCAGCGTGGTGCAGTTGGCGGTGATGGTGTGGTAGAAGCGCGGTTCGCGCTCCAGGTCGTTGGCCGCCGCCACCAGGGCCAGCAGCAGATCGCGACGGGCCTCGGGCGGAAGGGTGACATGGTAGAGGGTGACCCGCTCGCCCCGCACGTTGCTGCGCAGGCGCACGGCGTCGCGTTCGTCGGCCGCGATGATCGCCAGCTCGTACTGCTTGAAGAAGCCGCCGATCTCCGAGAAGCGCTCGTGGCGCACGCGGCGCACCTCCACCGAGAAGGCCACGAACTCCTCCTCGGCCGCCCCCTCAGCGGAAAAGCCGAAGGAGACCAGCACGTGGGCGATACCCGGCCGGCCCCAGCTCGAGACGAACAGGTCGACCGAGTTCAGCCGACGCAGATCAAAGACGCGCCGCTCCCAGCCTCCACGGGCATCGTTCGGCGTCTGCCAGTCAAAGTGGCGCACCCGGTGCAGGATCAACCGCTGCCCCTCGACGTCCCCCGTCGCCAGGTGGGCGACATCCTCGGCCCAGGCCAGGTCCTTCGCCGGCATCAGGCGCCGCCACCAGGCCAGCAGCGCGGTCATCTGCACCACCATGGCGGCAACCGGCCCCAGCCGCGCGCCCTGCCAGGCCAGCCACAGCCAGATACCGCCCGCCAGTAGCCAGAGCGCCATCACCAGCCACCGCCAGGCCCACGGAAGCACCAGGCGATGGCCCAGGGCCAGCGCTCCCCAGAGGGTGGCGAGCAGCAACGCCAGGCACAGGATGCCGTCCAGCAGGGCCATGATCATCGTCGTCCTTGCGAGCGTGGTAGCGCGAGGCTACCACGGCCGGCAGGGCCGGATGTCAACGTGGGTGGCCGGCGGCTCAGGCGTCGGTCAGCCAGCCGGCGAAGCCCTGCAGGTCATCGCCCAGATCGCCACGGGTGACCCGGTGATAGAGCCGCTGCAGCCGGGCGGTCAGCGACGCCTCGGCGATGGGCTTGTCCGGCGGCGGCGCCCCGGCCCGGGCGCCGATATGCCGGCCATCGAGCTCGCGTAACGGTAGCAGCTCGGCCGCGGTCCCGGTGACGAAGGCCTCGTCGGCGGTATAGAGCTCGTCGCGGGTGATGCGTCGCTCGCGCACCTCGATGCCCAGCACCTCCCGGGCCAGGCGGATCACGCTGTCGCGCGTGATGCCCTGCAGGCAGGAGGTCACCTCCGGGGTATGCAGCACGCCGTCGCGGAGCAGGAAGACATTGGCCGCCGAGGCCTCGGCGACATACCCCTCCGGGTCGAGCATGATCGTCTCGTCGAAGCCCGCCTTCACGGCGGTGTTGAGCGCCAGGATCGAGTTGACGTAGTGGCCGTTGGTCTTGGCCCGGCACAGGCTGATGTTGACATGGTGGCGTGCCCAGGAGGAGGTCAGCGCGCGCAGGCCGATGGCAGCGGCCTCGGGCGAGATGTAGTCGCCCAGGTCCCAGGCGGCGATCATCACATGCGTGGTGAGCCCCTTCGCCCTGAGCCCCAGCCCCTCGGCGCCGAGGAAGACCGTCGGCTTGAGATAGGCATTGGTCAGGCCATTGCGTGCCAGGCACTGACGCTGGGCCTCGATCAGCGACTCGTCATCGAAGGATAACGGTATATCTAGGGCGTGGGCGCTATCCAGCAGTCGCCGGGTGTGCTCCGCCACCCGGAACAGGTGCGTGCCCCGCGGGCCGTCATAGGCGCGCACGCCCTCGAAGCAGCCCATGCCGTAGTGCAGGCTATGGGTCAGCATATGGGTGCGGGCATCGCGCCACGGCAGCCACTCGCCGTCATGCCAGATCCAGCCGTCGCGATCATAGAGCGGTGTCATGGGCGTGGGCTCCTGACGTGAAAGAGTCGGTCATCGAAAACGGGCTCAGAGCCGGCCGGCCGCGGCCCAGGCCGCGCGCCAGCCGTCGATCAGCTCGCGCTGGTGGGGCTGCACGGCCTGGTAGGGCCAGGCGGCGATCTCCTCGTCCTGGGGGTCGGGCACCGTGATGTCGCTGTCGGCCAGGGCCTGGACGACCGCGTGGCCGCACAGCGGGACATAGCCCTCCGAATAGCCGCCCTCGTGGACCATCACCAGCCGCCCTTCGCAGAGGCGATCGGCCAGCTCGCGGACCTGGCGAGTCATGCGCGCGAAGGCCGTGCTGTTGAGCAGCATCTTGCCCAGCGGATCCTTGGCGCAGGCGTCATAGCCGCAGGCCACCACGATCAGCTCGGGCGCGAAGGCCTCGATCGCCGGCAGCACCAGCTCGGTCATGGCGTGGTCGTAGGCCCCGAGACCGCAGCCGGGCGGCAGCGGCAGGTTGAGGCAGGCACCCTCGCCGGCCCCCTCCCCCTGCTCCTCGAAGGTGCCGGTATCCAGCGGATAGTTGCCCGCCTGGTGGATCGAGACCGTGAACACCTCGGGGTCCGAGTAGAACGCTGCCTGCTGGCCGTTGCCGTGGTGCACGTCCCAGTCGAGGATCGCCACCCGCCCCGCCTGGCCCAGGGCACGCGCCCGCATCACCGCCACCGGGATGTTGCCCAGCAGGCAGAAGCCCCGTCCGCGGTCGGCCTCGGCATGGTGGCCGGGGGGTCGACAGAGCGCATAGGCGTGTGTCAGTTCCCCGGTTGCCACGGCCTCGACCGCGGCGATGGCCAGCCCCGCCGACTGGCAGGCGGCAGCCAGGCTGCCGGGCGTGAAGGGGGCGCAGTCGCCGCCATCGCCGCCGCGGCCCCGGTCGCCGGCCTCCAGCGTCGCCAGGTAGCGGGGCGTATGGAAGCGCTCGAGATCCTCGCGGCGAGCCGGCGGCGGCTTGCGCACCGCCAGCGCGTCGATCAACCCGGAGACCTCCATCAGGTTCTTCAGCCGCCGCTTGCTCTCCGGGCTCTCCGAGGCCGGCTGCGGCTGCAGGAACTCGCCGGGAGCCGAGAAGACCCCGATGGCCCCCGGGTCGTGCCAGAAGCAGCGCTCGTGCCAGAAGAAGCCTGCGGCCGGCGTTGCGGCGGCCGGTGCTCCGGTGCGTGCCACCGTCATTCATGGCCCTCCTGACGTTCCCACACTTCGATGGCCGCGGCCAGATCCTCCAGCGAGGCGCCCACCGACTTGAACAGGGTGATGGCGTCGGCCGAGGAGCGTCCCGCCCGCTCGCCGCGCAGCAGCTCGGCGAGCTCGCCGCGGATGGCGTCGAAGGTGAAGCCCCCCTCGTCGATGGCCTGCAGGATGTCGCCCGCCTCACCCCGGGCCCCGGCATAGGTGTCGACGAACACCTCGCTGCGGGACAGGCACTCGGCATCGGTCTCGCGCATGGTCGGCCGGAAGGCCCCGATCAGGTCGAGGTGGGTGCCGGGCGCAAGCCAGGCGCCACGGATCAGCGGCGCGGTGGAGAGCGTCACGCAGCTGACGATGTCCGCCTCGCCGGTCGCCGCCTCGAGGTCGGTGACCGCGGCGCTGTCGAAGCGGTCGGCATAGTCGGCGGCCACTTGCTCGGCCTTGGCGGGGTTGCGCCCCCAGACCCGAACCCGGGTGATGGGCCGCACCGCGGCATGCGCCTCGATCACCATGGGGGCCAGCTTGCCGGTGCCCACCACCAGCAGGGTCGCGGCATCGTCCCGGGCCAGTTCCCGGGCCGCCAGGGCCGAGGCTGCCGCGGTGCGCCGCCGGGTCAGCTCGCCGCCGTCGATGCAGGCCAGGGGGCGCCCGTGGGAGCCCTCGCTGAGCAGGTAGACGCCGGCGATGGCCGGGAGCCCGTGGTCGGCATTCTGCGGGAAGACGTTGACCATCTTCACGCCGATGTAGCCGGCCCGCTCCCAGGCCGGCATCAGCAGCATGGTGGCCTCACCATCGGGGCGGTGCATGGCGTGGTGGTGTCGCGGCGGCGACTCCACCCCCTCACGGAAGGTGGTGGCCAGCCGCTCGACCAGTGCCGGCCAGGCCAGCGAGGCCGACACCTCCTCGGCAGTGATGATGCGCATCTCAGGCCTCCGGCAGCGCCGCGGTGACCATGATCTCCACCTTCCACTCGGGCTTGGCGAGCTTGGCCTCGACGGCGGCGCGCACCGGCGGGCGTCCCGGCACCACCCAGCCATCCCAGGCGGCATTCATCTGGTCGAACTCGGCCATGCTGGTGACCCAGATCTGGGCGGCGACCAGGTGCTCCTTGGAGGTGCCGGCCTTGGCCAGCAGGCTGTCGATGCGGGAGAGCACCTGCTCGGTCTGGCCACGCATGTCGGCGGAGGGGTCGGTCGGCACCTGGCCGGCCAGGTAGACGGTGCCGTTGTGCACGGTGATCTGGCTCATGCGGGCATTGCTGTCGTGATAGGTGACGGTCATGGCGTGGTCTCTCGTCGGGATGGCAGTCAGGCTGCGGTATAGCCGCCCAGGAAGGCGGCCAGGTTATCGCCCAGGTGCGCGGTGGGGTAGCCCCCCTCCTGCACCAGCACGGTGGGCAGGTCGATGGCGGCCAGGCGCCGCCCGATCTCGGTGAAGTCCTCGGTCTCCAGGGCCAGGCCGGCCAGCGGGTCGTCCTTGTGGGCATCGAGCCCCAGGGCTACCACCAGCGCCTGGGGACGGAAGCCGCCCAGGTGCTCGATCAGGCGGTCCAGCGTCGCCAGGAAGGTCGCGCCGTCGCTGCCCAGGGGCAACGGCAGGTTGACGTTGGCGCCCTGCCCGTCGCCGTCGCCGTGTTCGCCGGCACCCCCCCAGAAGAAGGGATAGAAGTCGGCGGGATCGGCATGCAGGGAACCGGTCCAGACATCGCCGCGGTCGTAGAAGATGTCCTGGGTGCCGTTGCCGTGGTGGAGGTCCACGTCGAGGATCGCCACGCGATCGTGATGCTCGCGCAGCACCGTGGCGGCCAGCGCCGAGTTGTTGAGAAAGCAGAAGCCCCCGGCCCGCTCGGGGCCGGCATGGTGGCCAGGCGGCCGGCACAGGGCATAGGCCGAGGGCTCGCCGGTCAGCACGGCGTCGGCGGCGGCCTCGGCGCTGGCGGCACTGGCCAGGATGCCGGCAAAGCTGTCGGCGGTCATCGGGCAGGCCATGTCATGCATGTGCCAGCCCACCAGCCCCACCGGATGCCGAGGATAGTGGTGCCCGCCCCCACAGGGGTGGACATTGGGCGCCACGATCTCGGCCGCATCCGGCAGCGCCCGCCAGCGGGCATGGATGGTCTCGAGGAAGTCGAGATAGCGCGGGGCATGGATCCTGGCCAGGCGGTCTCTCAGCCGCGCGCTGTCGACCTCGGTGGGTGGTGTCATGGAGAGGCCCATGGAGGCCAGCCCCCGGGTCAGCAGCTCGGCCCGCACCGGCCCTTCCGGAGAGTCCACCGGCCGGCCGCGCAGCAGGAAGGTCGGCGGCGCGTGGCGTTCCTGGTCGGGGTGATAGAAGAGCTTCATGAGGGAATTCCTTAGCCCAGCAGCGAGGGGATCCAGGTGGAGAGCGACGGGAAGATGACCAGCAGCAGGATCACCGCGATGAAGGCCACGTAGAACGGCAGCGAGGCGATGATCGCCCGTTCGAAGGGCACGTTGGCGATCCTCGCCGCCGTCATCAGTGTCATCCCTACCGGTGGCGTGACGTTGGAGATGTTGAGCACCACGATCATCAGGATGGCGAAGTGCAGCGGGTCCACCCCCAGCTGGATCATCGCCGGCACCAGTACCGGCGCCACCACCACCAGCGCCGGCAGCACGTCCATGACCGTGCCGACCAGGATCAGCAGGCCGCAGACCAGCAGCAGCTGCAGGAAGGTCGAGTCGCTGAAGGTGGTGATCAGGCCCGCCGCGTCCCGGGCGATGCCGGAGCGGGTGACGAACCAGCCAAGCACCGCCGAGGTCGCCAGCAGGAAGAACACCACCCCCGAGAAGCGCACCGTCACCACCAGCGCGTGCCAGATCTTGCGCCAGGTGAGGTTGCGGTAGAAGACGACCCCGATGGTGATGGCATAGACGGCGGCGAAGCCCGAGGCCTCGGTGATGGTGGTCAGCCCCGAGAGGATGCCGCCGAGGATGATCAGCGGCACGATCATCGCCGGCAGCGCCACCAGGAAGGCCACGGCCGCCACCTTGAGCGGCGTGGGCGGCTGCTTGGGGTAGCCCCGCTTCCAGGCCAGGAAGAAGCTCACCGCGAGCAGCGCCACGGCCATCAGCAGGCCGGGGATGATCCCGCCAGCGAAGAGGTCGATCACCGAGATGTCACGCAGCAGGGTGGCATAGACCACCATCACCACACTGGGCGGGATGATGGGTCCGATGATCGACGAGCAGGCGGTGATGGCCGCAGCATACTCGGCGTCATAGCCCTGCTTCTTCATCTCCGGGATCATGATCTTGCCGATCGCCACGGTATCGGTGATCGCCGCCCCGGTCAGGCCGGCGAAGAACACCGACACCGAGACGTTGACGTGGGAGAGTGCCCCGCGCACCCGGCCGAAGAGGGCATTGTTGAAGGCGATCAGCTTCTGGGTCAGGCCGCCCTGGTTCATCAGCTCGGCGGTGAAGATGAAGTAGGGAACGGCGATCAGCAGGAAGCCCGAGACGCCCGAGAACATGCGGTCGGCGATGATGCCGAGCATGCGCTCGCCGCCCATGGCGAAGCCGCCGGCCAGCCCCGACATGGCCATCACCACGGCCACCGGAGCGCCGATCAGCAGAAGCACGACGAAGGCGATGATCGCGGGCGTCATGAGCGCTCCTCCCCATCAGTGGCGTCAATGAGGCCCTCGATCACGGCCTCGTCATCGATGAAGTGTTCCAGCAGGTCGAAGCCCTGCACCAGGTGCAGCAGGATGATGACTCCGCTGATCGGCACCACGATGGCAGTGAACTTGCCGGAGATCTGGATCTGGTCGGAGACCATGTAGACCTGGGAGGCCCCCTGGAAGAAGATCCAGCCGTACCAGACCAGCATCAGGGCGAACAGCGCGATGACGGCGAGGCAGAGCCCCGCCGCCACCTTGAGCAGCACGCGTGGCAGGCTGCGTACCAGCAGCGTCATGGCCACGTGCTCGCCGTAGCGCAGCGAGATGGTCATGGAGAGAAAGCCGATCCAGGGCAGGAAGAGCCGCGCCAGGGAGTAGGTCCAGCTCAGCGTGCTGCCCGTGGCCAGCTTGTAGAGAAAGGCCGTGAAGGAGATGCCGAGCATGATCAGCACGCAGGCCACACACGTCACGATCGCCACCTGATTGACCACGTCACTCAGGCGGCGCAGGGGCTGAAGTCGATCCATCGGGTCACCTCGAGGGCCGCGTCGACCGGCCGGCGAGTCGGGCCGGTCGACGGGGCGGTTCAGGGTCGAGCATCAGCGGCCATAGACGGCCACATCGGATTCGCTCACCTCCTCGCCGACCCGAGCCACCTCGGCGAGGAAGGCATCGACCTTGTCGGCCTCGATGCCGAAGTCGTTGACGATCCAGTCCCGCCATGCCGGCGTGGCGACCTCCGACATGCGCGCCCGCTCCTCGGGGGGCATGATGTAGCACTCCTCAAAGCGCTCGCAGGACTCTTGCCAGCTGGCCGTGGCCAGCGCCCCGGACATGCCGTGGCCGATGGCGACGGCCTCGCGGGCGGAGGTGACGATGGCTTCCTGCTGGGCCTCGGTCAGGCTCTGGAACCACTCCTCGCTGACCAGCCAGGCGGCGCTGTTGTAGACGTGGCCGGTCAGGGTGGTGTAGTCCGTCACCTCGTCGAAGTTGTAGGTGGTATTGAGTACCGGGGCGTTGAACTGGCCGTCGGCCAGGCCAGTCTCCAGGGCGGTGATGACCTCGCCCCAGGGCAGCGGCGTCGCCGAGGCGCCCAGCGACTTCATGATGGCGACGTGTCCCGGGTTCTCCTCGGTGCGGATATTGAGCCCCTCGAGGTCCTCCACGGTCTTGATCAGGCGCTCGTTGTTGGTGAAGGCCACGAAACCGCCGCCGTCATCGAAGGTGCCGAGATAGCGCATGTTGGCTTCCTCGATGGTCCCCGACATGAAGTCAGCGAACCACTCGCTGTCGAAGAAGGTCCAGGCCTGGCGCCAGTTGTCGAAGAGGAAGGGCGCGGTCATCAGCTGATAGTCATCATAGAAGGACGACATGGCCCCGGTGGTGATGATCGTGGATTGCAGGGTTCGGCCACCCTGGACCTCGGAGGCGGTCTCCACCTCGGAACCCAGCTGACTGTTGCCGAAGATCGACACGGTGATCTCGCCATCGGTCCGGGTCTCGACCAGGTTCTTGAAGTGCACCAGCGCCGGGTAGACCTCGTTGTTGCTCATGTTCTCCGGAAGGATGGTGGAGATGGCCATCTCCGTGGATTGGGCCTGCACCTGGGTGCTGGCGATGGCCAGGGGGAGCGCGGCCAGTGCCAGGGCGCCGGGGAGTGTCTTCGCTTTCATGGTCAACCTCGCGTCGTCTTGTCATTGTCTTGTCTTTGTCCCGAGTCTGTCTCGCCCTCCCTGCAGAGGGCACAACGAGACAGCTGACCTTCAGACTAGGTCGACTCTGGCCCGCCTGCTTGCCCGCAACTGCGATGCTCTTGCCCGAGACTCGGGAATGCCCGGCCCTCACGGCGCGCCCGGGAGGGCGAGATGGCGAAGCGCCGGCGGTAGGCGCGGGAGAAGCTACCCTGGTCGCGAAAGCCTACCAGGGAGGCAATATGGCCGAGACTCAGGCCGCTGTGCGTGACCAGGGCACGGGCGTGATCCAGGCGCCGACGCTGGACATAGGCGAGCGGGGTAACGCCGGTCAGCTCCCGGAAACAGGCATGGAAGTGCCCGGCGCTCAGGGCGCAGAGCGCGGCCAGCTGCTCGACCCGGATCTCGTCCGCCAGGTGACGGTCGATCCAGGCATCCAGGCGCGCCAGATCGAGGCGTTCGCTGAACCCCGGCGTGGCGGGCACGGCGACGTCCGCCGTCAGGGGCTCGGCCTCGAGGTGCAGGTAGAGGGCCCGCAGCAGCAGGGCGGCGATCTCGCTGTGCAGGGCCGGACAGCTCTCGAGCTGCTGCATCAGGCTGGCCGCCAGGCGGTTGAGGCGTGGCGGCACGGCGAAGAAGCGCGGCCGCTCGAAGAGGCGCCCGATCGCCTCGCCATCGCGCAGTGCCGGCAGGCTCGTGGCAGGAATGTCGAGCACGAAGGTGCGGTTGCGACCATCGCCCCGGTAATCATGGTGGCGCCCGCAGGGAATCAGGCAGCCCCGGCTACCGGTGATGCGATCCCCCCGCCCCTCGATGGAGAGCTCGGTGGCCCCGCGGGTGGCGAGGATAAGCTGGTGGTGGTCATGGGCATGGGCCACGTGACCGGCATCCAGGTTCTTGGCGCAGAGCTCCAGGTGAGGCATGGCAACACCCCTGATCGGCTGTAGGCCTTTACCTTCTCCCGCGGTTCGGGGAATCTCAAGGCCGCCGCCGGGCGGGGTTTCAACGCCGAGAGAGGAGGTCGGCCGAGCCAACACCGGCCTGTTGCCGGTCGGCCGGGTCCAGCTCGCGAGCGAAGCTGCCCAGGGCCACTTCGTAGGAGCGCTGGATATGGTCATCCATCAGCGTCCTCGCCCCCTTGACGTCCCTGGCCAGGGCGAGCTCCACCAGCTCGCCATGCTGAGCATCAAGAACGCGCCGGACTTCCGGTTCCCCGGGCGCCAGGCGCCGGTAGCGGTCGAACTGGTCGTGCAGCTGCTCGATGAAGCGCAGCAGCCACGCGGAACCACAGGGAGCCACCAGTGTGCGATGGAACCGCATGTGCAACCGCTCCCACTCCTCTTCCATCTCCGGCGCCTCGTCGGCACGTTTCAAGCGATGTGCCGCCGCCAGCAGCTCTGATTCCCACTCGGCGTCGCCTCGCTGTATGGCTCGCTCCAGCGCCATGCCCTCCAGCTCACGCCGCATGTCGGCGATATCATCGAGCTCGTCGCGCGCCAGACGCGGCACCCGGAAGCCGCGCTGGTTCTCCTGGATCAGCAGACCGTAAGCCGCGAGGCGATTGAGGGCTTCGCGCAGCGGGCTCAGGCCCACCCCGTAGCGCTCCTTGAGGGCACTGATCGCCAGCTTCTCGCCGGCAGTGAAGCGTCCATTCACCAGGTCCTGCCGCAGGGTGTCGTAGATCCAGCTGGACGCCGTCACCCCCTCCTTGCGTTCGAAGATACCCATTCTGCCTCCCCGTGGCCTCCACACATTGAAGGTTGACGCTGCTTTCTGTTGCAAACTATATTCTAGACCAAATAATCGATTTTTTATCCAAAAGAAAACGCCAATGATAAAATCAATTCCAAGCATTGGGATCGACCCTTGGGAGCCGCACACATGACCGACCCGTCTCCCGCTTCGCTGAGCCAGGTCTTCTGGGCCTTCACCCGCATCGGCCTGCTCGGCTTCGGTGGCGGGCCGGCCATGATTCCCCTGGTCCGCGAAGAGGTCGTCACCCGTCATCACTGGCTGGATGACGATGCCTTCGCCGATGTGCTCGCGATCGCCAACACCCTACCCGGCCCCATCGCCACCAAGATGCCGGGCTACATCGGCTATCGCGTCGGGGGCATCGCCGGCTGCGTCATCGCGGTTGCGGCCGTCATCGTCCCCATGATGCTCGCCATGATCCTGCTGCTGGGCCTGTTCAGCCGCTATCGCGACGTCGCCTGGATCCGCGGGATGGGCTATGCCGTCGTGCCTGTGGTCATGGTCATGATGGGCCAGCTGACGCTGGACTTCTGGAACAAGTCGCGTCTCTCCCTGGGCCCCTGGACGAGCCTTGTCATGGGAGCGGGGGCAGGCGTGCTCATCTATCTGCTCGGCCTCCATCCCGGCTGGATCATCGGTGCCCTGCTGGTGACGGCGATGGTCGCCCCGGAGCCCCGCCAGAAGGAGGCCCGTGAATGATCCACTGGGAGCTGTTCCTCGCTTTCTTCATCCCCAACATCATCGGGTACGGCGGAGGCCCGGCGATCATTCCGCTGATCGAGGCGGAGGTCGTCGGACGCTACGGCTGGATGACGGCCCAGGAATTTGCCGAGACCCTGGCCCTGGGCAACGCCCTGCCAAGTCCCATCGCCACCAAGATGGCCGGCCAGATCGGCTTTGACGTCGCCGGAGCCAGTGGCGCCCTCGTGGCGGTGCTGGCCACGGTGGTGCCTTCCCTGCTGTTGATGCTGGGCGCCCTGGGACTTCTCTATCGATTCCGTGACTCGCCGCGCGTCAAGCGCATGAGTCAGTGGGTGCGTCCGGTCATCGCCATGATGATGGCCTGGCTGACCTGGAGCTTCTTCAGCGAAGGGCTGGAGACGGCAGGACTCGTCCACACCCTGCTGATCGGTTCACTGGCGGCCCTGGCACTGCTGCGGCTGCGAATCCACCCGGCCTTCATCGTGATGGCTGCCCTATCTTATGGAGGTTTATTTCTAGGCTGAACAGTCATTAACTTTAACAATAAATGGATAACGCCCTCACACCCAGCAAGATTCAACCAGAATCTTACTAAAAATAGTCACAAAACATGAGGTTAACAGCCATGAAACTCAAAAAAATCACTCCAATTATTGCAACTCTTGCATTTGCTATTACCAGCAATGCCCAGGCTGAATATCCAGAAAAGGATATCAGGGTCATCATTCCTTACAGCCCCGGAGGAGCCACAGACGTAATTTTTCGGTTGACAGGGCAAGAAGCGGAAAAACACTTAGAGACATCAATCGTCCCCGTAAACATGGCTGGAGCAGGCGCTACTTTAGGTTCACGTCATGTGAAAGACGCTAAGCCAGATGGTTATACCATACTAGGCAGCCACGACACGATTGCCACTTCTTATCTTTCAGGGGCAGTTGATTACTCATACGACGCCTTCGAACCAATCGCACTCTTAACCCAGACCATTAACATGGCTGGCACGTACGCGGACCATCCAGTCGACAGCGCTAGTGAAATTGCAGATTACGTAGCAGAAAACCCAGGAGAAGTGACTTTTGGAATGACGCCCAGCTCAACAGACCATTTCTTCTGGGCTCAATTCTTAAATACTGCTGGTATAAGCATGGACGACGTGCGCCTTGTTGGGTATCCGGGAACAAGTGACCAAGTATCAGCACTTATTGCCAAAGAAATTGATTTCGCAATGCTCGACATGCCAACAGCTAGATCATTCTTTGAATCTTCTGAACTAAAATCCCTTGGTGTAGCACATGACGAAAGAATGGAAAACCTGCCTGAAGTACCCACACTAATAGAGCAGGGCATCGACATGAGGCACTATACTAACCGTGGACTTTTTGCACCGAAAGGGACTGATGAGTCAGCACTCAGTACTCTGGAAGAAGCATTCAAGAAAGCACTTGACAACCAAGAGTTAAAAAATAGAATCAATAATGAACTTGGCTCTATTGTTAACTTTACACCTCGGAATGAATACATAGAGTATCTCGAGGAAAGTGAGGCCAACCTATCAACTGCGGCTGATAGCATTGGATTCAATGAATAATTAGATCCAAGCCAGCTAGTCGCATTTTTCATTAAATGCGACTAGCTATAATGCAGATATTAAATCTCGCGAGAAACTGGCTATGGCGACCAAAGATAGATATTTATCGACAATAATACTAATATTTGTGGCAATCTTGCTATTAGAGTCAGCCAACATATCGGGAAAAACCAGTTGGCAACCTTATGGATCAGCCCTTTTTCCAAGATTACTGCTAATCACAATTGGGGCACTATCGCTCCTGCTATTAATAAAATCATTTATAAAACCGTCAAACGACTTCTATAAACTATCAATTTACTCAATCAAGATAAACCTGAAAGAAAAGAAGAAAATTATCGCCATATTCGTGCTCTGCGGATTGTATGTATATGCGTTACCGCATGCAGGCTATTTATCCTCAACAATCAGCTTCATGCTAATCTCCCAGGCCGTGCTTATGGGGGTAAATACTAAAGCAAAATTAATTACGATCTTGGCCACATCCTTCTCCCTAACACCTGGCATATACTTCATATTTCAGCATGGCTTGAATATTTGGCTGCCATGATCTAAAGGAGATAACCATGATCGATTTTTTTTTACAATCATTAATAGAAATAACCGATCTACATACCCTAGCTCTCATCATAATTGGGGTTCTTTTTGGAATCATTGGCGGAAGCATTCCAGGATTCACCATAACAATGGCCATCCTTGTTGCTTTTCCATTCACATTTGCAATGCAACCTATAGATGCTGTGGCACTAATGACAGCAATTCTAGTCGGTGGATATTCCGGTGGAATAGTCTCAGGCATCATGCTAGGAATACCAGGCACACCTTCTTCAATAACCACTGTCTATGATGGCTACCCCATGGCAAAAAAAGGAGAACCGGGCCGAGCACTCGGCATCGGAATGGTTGCCTCTTTTTTTGGATCAATAATTGGCAGCATTATACTGGTATTTTTTGGGCCTTTAATTGCAAAATACAGCATGAACTTTAGGCCATGGGAAATTACTGGACTAATAGTCTTTGCCTTGACATTAGTTTCAGGTCTGTCAAACAGAGCGATCCTTAAAGGTCTTTTGGCGGCAGCAATCGGCCTTTTCATTACTACTGTCGGTTACGATCGAAACAGTAATATACGATTTGATTTTGGGTTTACGTCCCTATCTACTGGTTTCGAGATGCTACCAGTAATGATCGGCGTATTTGCCTTCACACAATTAATGACCAATATAGAAGAAGAAGATTCAAAAAAATCAAAAAGCCAACATGTAAAACAATATTCAAACTTTTCAATCCCTTTGCGCACAATACTCGGCGATATTAGTAAGCAAAAAATTAATACAGTGCGCTCATCAATACTTGGGAGCCTCATTGGTGCTCTGCCAGGAACAGGCGGCACTGTTGCCAACTTTATAAGTTACGACCAGGCAAAAAAAGCCTCTAAAAAACCCGAACTCTTCGGAACTGGAATCCCCGACGGAATCGTTGCGTCAGAGTCATCGAATAGCGCTTCACCAGGAGGCGCTTTCATCCCAACACTTGCACTTGGGATTCCGGGTGATCTCACTATGGCAATAATGATGGGTATTTTCATTCTGCATGGTCTTCAACCAGGCCCTATGATGTTTGAACAAAACCCGATATTGGTCGGATCCATCTATGCAACGCTTATTATAGGTTCAATTATAATGGTGATAAGCCAGCTCATCATGTGTCGCTGGTTTGCAAAAATTTCTTCTATCCCACAGCCTATTCTAGTTCCGAGCGTACTTACGCTATGTGCAGTTGGTGCATATGCACTCAATAACAATATTTTTGATATCTGGGTGCTAGTAATATTTGGTCTCGTGGGTTACTTACTCTCTAAAGCTGATGTGCCACTCCCTCCCTTAATCCTCGGGGTTGTATTAGGCGAGAATTTAGAAAACCAGCTATTCCGCGCACTAGAGCTTGATAGCAGCTGGCTAACATTTTTCACTCGGCCATTATCTGCTCTTTTCTTCTTGCTCGCAGCTGCTTCTATTATTTTTTCGATAATGCAAAGCAGAAAAATTTTGAGGGTCGAAAGAAGATGAAAAATCATCTTACCCCATCGCAACAAACTTCATGCTAGCTTGAATAGTATAAACTAATCAAGCATGGCATATAAAAACTAAGAGACACTATTAGCAGAAAAGCAGATTCTCAACCATAAAATAAGCTGTTATTTTTCAGCTAAAAACCACCGATAAGGATGCTAACAATGAAAAAATCACCAACCTCAATTAAAAACATTACCCTAGCATTACAGGAAGGGAGGGAGAGCTGTGTTGATATTATTGAGCAACACATTGAAAAAATAAATTATCAGGATGATGGGAAAATTTACACGAAGGTATTTTCTGAGAAATCACGAGCTCAAGCTGAAAACATTGACCGACTTAAGCATTCTGGTATTCCGAGTGGCGAATTAGGTGGAGTTCCAATTGCTGTAAAATCACTGTTTGACATAGATGGTGAAGTAACACATGCCGGGTCAAAGCTTCTTGCTAATGCGCTACCAGCTGTAAAAGACTCAACTGCCATAGTACGCCTACGCAAAGCCGGGGCATTATTTACTGGTCATACCAATATGACCGAATTCGCCTACTCAGGCTTAGGAGTGAACCCTCATTATGGGACACCACCTAACCCTTTTTCTTCAGATCGTATTCCTGGAGGTTCTTCCTCTGGCTCGGCAGTTGCGGTAGCGAAAGGTATGGCCGCTGCTGCGCTCGGGACCGACACAGGAGGATCCGTCCGCATACCAGCAGCTTTCTGTGGTTTAGTCGGATTTAAACCATCACAACAACGCATTCCACTAGATGGGGTATTGCCATTATCCTACTCACTCGACTCAATTGGGCCAATAGCACATAATGTAGAGGATTGCGCTTTACTTGACAACATTCTCTCCAACCAATTCGACAAAAGCTTTTCTCCTGCATCTGTACGGGGTCTACGACTAGCAGTTCCTGACCAGTACCTGCTAAATGGACTTGACTCAATAGTAACGCGTGCTTTCGAGAGAGCTGTTTCCAAACTTCTTGATGCAGGCGCAGTAGTCGAACATGTACCCATGCAAGAGCTCAACGAAATTAAAAATTTACTTCATGGTGGAGGGTTGACGGCTGCTGAAAGCTATCATATCCATAGGAACTGGATAACTTCGCAAGAAAAAAATTACGACAGTAGAGTGCTTAGCCGAATCGTTAAAGGCTCAGAAATCACTGCTGATGAGTATCTTGAGCTTCAGAAAGAGCGTCACCATCAAATTTCGCGCATGAATGAAATGCTTATGAATCATGATGCACTTATTTGTCCGACCGTTCCAATAGTCCCTCCCAGATTCAACGAAATAGAAAATGATCAAGACTACTACAAAACCAACTCTCTCGTACTGCGGAATGCACTTGTCGGCAACTTGCTTGATCTTTGTGGAATTAGCATTCCGTGTCACTTAGAAAGTGAATTTCCTGTAGGATTTATGATGCTTTCGAAAAACGGTGAAGACCGAAAGTTATTGCGCCAAGCAGCAGGTGTCGAGGCAACCTTCTCTGAGATGAGAGCAACAAGTTAAAAATTTAACATTAAATAAATGCGATAATTTTATAATAAAGGAAAAGCTGAATGACTTTCGACGCACGTTACTACCCAAGTCCGTCACGCCGAATGACCACCTTCGGGCGCCGCGGCATGGTCGCTACCTCACAGGCCCTCGGTGCCGAGGCGGGCATGCAGATCCTGCGCCAGGGGGGCAATGCCGTGGATGCGGCCATCGCCACCGCCGCGGCGCTCACCGTGGTCGAGCCAACCTCCAACGGGCTGGGCAGCGACGCCTTCGCCATCGTCTGGATGAATGGCGAGCTGCATGGCCTGAACGCCAGTGGCCCCGCACGGTTCCCCGTCTCACCCCTGGTCAATCAGTTGTGGGAAGAGGCCTTCGATACCTACCGCCGCTACGATGACGAGGCCTTCCAGCCCTGGTTCGAGACCTTCGCGCCACGAGGCCATGCGCCGCGCCCCGGCGAGATGTGGTCCTCCCCCGATCATGCGCACAGCCTGCGCCTGATCGCGGAAACCCGCGCCAGGGCCTTCTATGACGGCGAGCTGGCCGACCGTATCGATGCCTTCTTCCGCGAACACGGTGGACTGCTGCGTCGCGAGGATCTCGCCGCCTTCACACCGGAGTGGGTGGAGCCGATCAGCACCCGCTATCGCGATCACGAGATCTGGGAGATCCCGCCCAACGGCTGCGGCCTGATCGCCCTTCAGGCGCTCGGCATGCTGGAGCAGCTCGGTGAAGAAGCACGCGACCCGGTCGAGACCCTCCACCGGCGCATCGAAGCCACCAAGCTGGCCTATGTGGATGGCCTGCACCACATCACCGACCGCGATGCGATGCGGCCGAGCGTCGAGCAGATGCTGGCCGACCCGTATCTCAAGGGGCGTGCCGCCATGATCGGCGAGCAGGCGCTGGATCCGGTGCATGGCAACCCCATCACCGGCGGCACCGTCTATCTCGCCACGGCGGATGCCGAAGGCAACATGGTCTCCTTCATCCAGAGCAACTTCAAAGGCTTCGGCTCCGGCATCGTGATCCCCGGCACGGGCATCAGCCTCCAGAACCGCGGCTGGTCGTTCAAGCTGGATGAGGGTCACGCCAACGCCCTGGCTCCCGGCAAGCGCACCTATCACACCATCATTCCCGGCTTCATCACCTGCAACGGCCAGGCGGTGGGTCCGTTCGGTGTCATGGGGGGCTTCATGCAACCCCAGGGCCATGTCCAGGTGATCACCGGCATGCTCGAGGACGCCCTGAACCCGCAGGCCGCGCTGGACATGCCACGCTGGAAGTGGACGAAGGGACGCACCGTCGAAGTCGAGCCCCACTTCCCCGACCACCTGGCCCAGGCGCTCGCGCGCCGAGGTCATCACATCGTCAAGATGGCGGATTCCGTGAGCTTCGGTCGTGGGCAGATCATTCTGCGCGACGCCGAAACCGGGGTGCTCTGCGGCGGCACTGAGCCCCGCACTGACTCAGCGGTACTGCCCTGGTAAGTTCCCGGGCGATCAGCCGGCCGAAAGGCGCGTCCCGGCCGGCAAAGTAATCACAATGACAAGGAGAGTACTACCGGCATTCAGCGGCCTGTTTGTCACTCCACGTAACGGCGTTCCTTCAAGAGGATTCGAGGAAATGTGATGCGTGAAGATCACGACGAGCGTGAACAGGAGCATGACATCGTGGGTATCAGGGCTTCGACTTCACAAGATGACCAACAGTGTTCAACAGTTCTCCGATATCCCCCTGACGACGTAGTCCTTGGCCACGCCAATGTGGTAATCGATGGCTTCGCGACATAGGGGAGCGTCACCGCTGGCCAGTGCATCGAGCAGCAGGTGATGGCTCTCGGCGATGGAG
Organism: Halomonas ventosae; assembly: GCF_004363555.1. Lineage (GTDB taxonomy): Bacteria > Pseudomonadota > Gammaproteobacteria > Pseudomonadales > Halomonadaceae > Halomonas > Halomonas ventosae. The sequence goes on from NZ_SNZJ01000003.1 coordinate 233,817, forward strand.
TCCGGCGCCTCGTGGGTCTTGGTGATCAGGGTGATGCACAGCCGCAACTCGTGGGCTAGGTCATCGAAGGTCCTGAGCAGACGACGGTTTCCCGCCGAAGCGATCAGCAGGCGATGGAAGGCCAGGTCCTCCTCGATCCGACGGCTCTCGTCGCCGCTTCCCGACGCCTCGCACAGGACCTCGACCTGACGGCGCAGCGCCGCCAGGGCCTCGGACGGACAGGACCCGGCGAGTTGCTCCATGGCATGGCGTTCCAGGCAGAGTCGGAGGTCGAAGATATCAGCGAGTTCCCGGGCATCCAGGGCACGCACGAAAAAACCTCGCCTGGGCTGGGAGACCAGCAGGCCGCGACTCTCCAGCAGCCGTGCTGCCTCACGGACCGGCGCGCGGCTGACACCGAGGTCGCGGGCCAACTGTACCTCTGACAACCGCTCGCCGGGGGCGAACCGCTGGCCGATGATGGCCTGGGTCAGGTAGTCGGCCACCTGATCCACAAGGTTTCGCTGCTGGATGAACGCGGCGGTCGTGCCAATGGATGATGCAGGCATGCGGCTGGGACTCGTGTCGCAGGATTTCCTTACCAGTATGGCCAAGGAACATTGCTTGTCGACCGTCGATTGACGACTGTCGACAGCTTGAGCAGTGCCTGCTAGCTTCATCCAAGTGACTGCCCATTGCCAACAACAATCGCCACAACGGGGACAGCATCATGAAGACACCACTGGCCATCGCCATTACCGCCACGGCCATCAGCGCCTCCTCCGCCTTCGCCCAGGAACCCAAGCAAGGCGGCATCATCGACACCATCATCCAGCCAGAGCCACCGGGCCTGGTGCTGGGCATGATCCAGAATGCCCCGACCCGCACGGTCGCCGGCAACATCTACGAGGGCCTGCTGCGCTACAGCACCGACCTGGAACCGATGCCGCAGCTCGCCGAATCCTGGGAAGTCAGCGACGACGGTCGCACCTGGACCTTTCACCTGCGCGAGGATGTCAGCTGGCACGACGGCGAGCCCTTCACTGCCGAGGACGTGGTGTTCTCCGCCGATGTCTTCCACCGCGAGCTCAACCCCAGCGCCCGTGCCGTGCTGCAGCATGTGGAATCCATCGAGGCCACAGACGACCACACCGTGGTCTTCACCCTCGAGAAGCCCTTCGGCCCCTTCCTGATCTCCTTCGAGGCCGGCACCTTCACCATGGTGCCCAAGCACATCTACGAGGGCACCGAGTTCCGCGACAACGAGGCGAACAACCACCCCATCGGCACCGGCCCCTTCAAGTTCGAGAACTGGGACCGTGGCACGGTGATCCAGCTGGTGAAGAACGAGGACTACTACGAGGAAGACCTGCCCTACCTCGACGGCATCAACTGGCACATCATCCCCGATGGCGCCTCCCGCGCGGTCGCCTACGAGAACGGCACCGTGGACGTCCTGCCCTACGGCACCGTGGAGAACTTCGACATCCCGCGCCTGACCGAGCTGGACAACACCTGCGTGACGGAGGCAGGGCACGAATACTTCAGCCCCTTCGCCATGCTGTGGATGAACAACCGCGAGGGCCCCACGGCCGACAAGCGCTTCCGCCAGGCGGTGATGTATGCCATGGACCGCGAGTTCGCCCGCAACGTGCTGTGGAATGGTCTCGGCAAGGTTCCGCTTGGGGCGTTCGGCTCCAACGCCAGGTTCCAGAACGAGGAGCTCGCGCCCTACGACCACGACCCGGAACGTGCCCGCGAACTGCTCGACGAGATGGGCTACGACGGCGAGGAGGTCCGCCTGCTCCCCCTCCCCTATGGCGAGACCTGGACACGCTGGGCCGAGGCCGTGCAGCAGAACCTCAAGGAAGTCGGCATCAACGTGCGCACCGAGGCCACCGACGTAGGCGGCTGGAACCAGCGCCTCGGCGACTGGGACTACGACCTCGCCTTCACCTACCTCTACCAGTATGGCGACCCGGCGCTAGGCATCTCGCGTACCTACCTCTCCAGCAATATCCAGAAGGGCTCGCCCTGGAACAACGTCGAGGGCTACGAGAACGAGAAGGTCGACGAGCTGTTCAATCAGGCCGCAACCGCCTATCCGGACGAGGAGCGCGAGGCGCTCTACCACGAGGTCCAGGAGATCCTCCAGGAGGACGTGCCGGTGGGCTGGCTGCTGGAGCTCGGCTTCCCGACCATCTATCGCTGCGATGTCAAGAACCTGGTGACGTCGGGCGTGGGCGTCAACGACGGCTTCAAGGACGCCTGGCTCGACAGGTAAACCCGGTGGGGCGGCCCTGCCGGCCGCCCCTGCACCCTTCCACCGCATCCCAGGTCGCCAGGGGGGAATGGCATGCTCTATGCCAGGCTGATCGCGTCACGCCTGATCAAGGCCGTGATCGTGCTGTTCATGATCATCATCTTCAACTTCTTCCTCATCCAGATGGCGCCGGGCGACCCGGCCGCCATCCTGGCCGGTGAGGCCGGTGCCACCGATGCCGAGTTCCTGCGCCAGCTGACCGAGCGCTTCGGACTCGACCAGCCGCTCCACGTGCAGCTGTGGCGCTATGTCTCCGGCGTGGCCATGCTCGACTTCGGCTTCTCCTACCGCCAGCAGGTGCCGGTGCTCGACCTGATACTGGCCCGCCTGCCGGCCACCCTGCTGCTCACCGGCACGGCCTTCGTGCTGTCGCTGGTGCTGGGCATCGTCGCCGGTTCGCTGGCCGCCGCCCGCGTCAAGAAACCCTCGGGCTCGATCATCATGGCCCTGGCGCTGGTCTTCTATGCCACCCCACTGTTCTGGGTCGCCCTGATGGCCGTGGTGCTGTTCTCGGTCTATCTCGACTGGCTCCCGGCCTACGGCATGTACACCGTGGGGGCGGGACTTGAGGGGTTCGCCTTCGCCCTGGACGTCGGCAAGCACCTGATCCTGCCGGCCACCACGCTCGCGCTGTTCTTCATGGCCATTTACACCCGCATGACGCGCGCCTCGATGCTCGAGGCCGCCCAGCAGGACTTCGTCAAGACGGCACGCGCCAAGGGGCTGAAGAACAGCGTGATCCAGCGACGCCACATCCTGCGCAATGCCTTGCTGCCGATCATCACCCTGGCCGGCCTGCAGGCGGGCCAGATGGTCGGCGGGGCCATCCTCACCGAGACGGTCTTCGCCTGGCCCGGCATCGGCCGGCTGATGTTCGAGGCACTGCAGCAACGCGACTACAACCTGCTGCTGGGCATCTTCTTCTTCTCGGCGGCCCTGGTGATCGTCTTCAACATCATCACCGACCTCGTCTACCGCCTGGCCGACCCGCGCATCAAGGAGGCGTCATGAGCTTCTTCGCCCGCTTCGCCCAGAACCGCGGCGCCCTGGTGGGCCTGATCATCCTGATGGCGATCATCCTGATGGCCATCCTGGCCCCGCTGCTCTTTCCCGAATCGCCCTGGCGCATGGTGCAGCGCCCCTTCCTGCCGCCGCTCGAGACAGAAGGCTTCCCGCTGGGTACCGACACCATGGGCCGCAACGTCGCGGCCGGCCTGATGCACGGCGCCTGGGTCTCGCTGCTCATCGGCCTGGTCTCGACCACGGTGGCCCTGGCCATTGGCGTGCCACTGGGCGCCATCGCCGGCTACTACGGGGGCCTCGTCGACGACGCCCTGATGCGCTTCACCGAGTTCTTCCAGACCATCCCCAACTTCGCCCTGGCCATCGTGCTGGTGGCGATCATGCAGCCCAGTATCACGTCCATCGTGCTGGCCATCGCCATCGTCAGCTGGCCGCCGGTGGCGCGCCTGGTGCGCGCCGAGTTCCTGTCGTTACGACACCGCGAGTACGTGGAGGCGGCTCGCCTGGTCGGTCAGACCAACGCCACCATCATCCTGCGCCAGATACTGCCCAATACCCTTTCGCCGATCATCGTGCTGGCCTCGCTGATGGTCGCCACGGCCATCCTGCTGGAGTCCGCCCTTTCCTTCCTCGGCCTGGGCGACCCCAACGTGATGTCCTGGGGGTACATGATCGGGGCGGCACGCACGGTCATACGTCAGGCCTGGTGGCTGAGCTTCTTTCCCGGTGTGGCGATCCTGCTCACCGTGCTGGCACTCAACCTGGTGGGCGAAGGCCTCGACGACGCCCTCAACCCCAAGCTCGCCCGCGAGCGCTCATGAACGGCGTCCAAGGAGAACTCCATGCGTGACACCCTGTTGAGCATTCGCCACCTGAGCATTTCCCTGCCGCAGGGGGCCGATCGCGACTTCGCCGTGGAGGACGTCAGCTATGACTTGGCACGTGGCGAGATCATGTGCGTGGTCGGCGAGTCCGGCTCCGGCAAGTCGATGGCGGCCAATGCCCTCATGGGCCTGCTGCCCAAGGGGGTTCGGGCCACCGCCGGCGAGGTGGTGTTCGATGGCCAGGATCTGCTGCAGCTCACCGAGAAGCAGCATCGCGCCCTGCGCGGGCTGCGCATCGGCATGATCTTCCAGGAGCCGATGACCGCCCTGAACCCGCTGATGCGGGTCGGCGCCCAGATCGGCGAGGTGTTCGAGGCCCACAATAGGCTGACTCCGAGCGAGCGACAGATCCGTGCCCTGGAGCTGCTGACGGAAGTGGGCATCCCCCAGCCCGAGAAGGCCATCCGCGCCTATCCCTTCGAGCTCTCCGGCGGCCAGCGCCAGCGGGTGATGATCGCCATGGCCCTGGCGCTCGAGCCGGAGCTGCTGATCGCCGATGAGCCCACCACGGCGCTGGACGTCACCACCCAGGCACAGATCCTCGACCTGATCGGCGACCTGCAGCGGCGCCACGGCATGGCCGTGATGTTCATCACCCACGATTTCGGCGTGGTGGCCGAGATCGCCACCCGAGTCTGCGTGATGCGCGAAGGGCGCATCGTGGAACTCGGCGAGGCCCGGGAGGTACTGGAGCACCCCCAGCATGACTATACCCGGGCGCTGATCGAGGCGATTCCCAGCAACGCCATGCCCGCCGCCCGCGAGGCCGATCAGACGGCTCCGCTTCTCGAGGTCCGTCACCTTCAGAAGGTCTTCCGCTCCCGCGGAGGCCTCTTCAAGCCCTCGCGGGAGGTCCATGCCCTGGACGACGTCAGCTTCACCATGGCACGCGGCGAGACAGTGGGTATCGTCGGCGAGTCGGGCTCCGGCAAGTCGACCCTTGGACGCTGCGTGGTGCGCCTGGAGCGGCCCGACAGCGGTGAGCTGCTGCTCGACGGCGTCGACCTTACCAGCCTCAAGGGCGAGAGCCTGCGCCGCGAACGGCGGCGGGTGCAGATGATCTTTCAGGACCCCTATGCCTCGCTCAACCCGCGCACCCGCGTCGGCATGGCCATCGCCCAGGGGCCCATCGCCAACGGCGTGGACAGGCAACAGGCACTCAAGGAGGCCGGTGACCTGCTCGACCTGGTCGGACTGGGCGCGGCCTCGGCCGAGCGCTTTCCCCATGAATTCTCCGGGGGCCAGCGCCAGCGCATCGGCATTGCCCGGGCGCTGGCCCTCAACCCCGAACTGATCGTCGCCGACGAGGCCGTCTCGGCGCTTGACGTCTCCATTCAGGCGCAGATCCTCGAGCTGCTCGAGGATCTGAAGCAGAAACTCTCGCTATCGCTGCTCTTCATCACCCACGACCTGCGCGTCGCCGCCCAGATCTGTGACCACATCATCGTCATGCAGCACGGACGCATCGTCGAGCATGGCACCGCGGAAGCGGTCTTCCTCTCGCCGCAGGAGGCCTATACCCGCGAACTGCTCGAGGCCATCCCCGGCAGGGCACACGTCCTGGCCACTGCCTGACCCACCCGGAGCCTGAACCTGTCATGGACGCACTCTTGAAGGAGATCACCCGTATCGTCGGCGCCGCCAACGTTCTCACCGGCGAGGATGTCAGTGCCCGACGCGTCGACTGGCTGACCGGCGCCCCCTGCCGCGCGAGGGCCATCGTGCGACCGGGATCGACCAGGGAAGTCGCCGAGGTGATGCGTGCCTGCCACGCCGCCCGCCAGCCGGTGGTCACCCACGGCGGCCTCACCGGACTCGTGCATGGCACCGAGGCGGGCCCCGACGAGTTGGCCGTCTCGCTCGAGCGCATGACCGCCATCGAAGCCGTCGACCCGGTCAGCGCCACGCTCACCGTGCAGGCGGGTGCGCCACTGCAGAGCGTCCAGCAGGCCGCCGAGGCGGAGGGCCTCCAGTTCGCCCTGGACCTGGGCGCCCGAGGCAGCTGCACCATCGGCGGCAACATCGCCACCAATGCCGGCGGCATCCGGGTCATCCGCTACGGCATGATGCGCCAGCAGGTGCTGGGACTCGAGGCGGTGCTGGCCGATGGCACCGTCGTCAGCTCGATGAACCGCATGCTCAAGAACAATGCAGGCTTCGACCTCAAGCAGCTGTTCATCGGCAGCGAGGGCGTGCTGGGCATCGTCACCCGGGCAGTATTGCATCTGCAGCCACCTACTCCGGACGTGCAGACGGCGCTGGTCGCCTGTCCTTCCTTCGAGCACCTGACTGGCCTGCTGGGCCATCTGGGCCGCTATCTCGGCGGTAGTCTGGCGGCCTTCGAGGCGATGTGGCAGAGCCACTATCGGCTGCTCACCCAGGAGAGCGGCCGACACACGCCACCGCTGCCCCCCGACGCCCCCTTCTACGTGCTCCTCGAATCGCTGGGCAGCGAGCCCCAGAGCCATGGCGCCCAGTTCGCCCTCGCCCTGGAGCGCGCCCTGGAAGACGAGCTGATCAGTGATGCGGTCATCGCCCAGTCCGACACTCAGCGCCAGTCCCTCTGGGCGATACGCGAGGACATCGAAGGGCTGATCCAGGCCCTCTCGCCGCTGTTCACCTTCGATGTCAGCCTTCCGATCCCCGAGATGGATCGCTATGTCACCAGGCTGGAAGAGGCCCTGGCGCGCGACTGGCCTCGGGGACGCATGGTCACCTTCGGCCACCTGGGTGACGGCAACCTGCATATTTCCATTACCGTCGGCAGTTCCGAACCGGCGGCCCGTCTCGCCGTCGAACGCCTCGTCTACACGCCGCTGGCCGAGCTTGGCGGCTCGGTCTCGGCCGAGCACGGCATTGGCCTGGAAAAGCGCCACTACCTTGCCCTCTCGCGGACCCCGGAGGAGATCACGCTGATGCATACCCTCAAGCGAGCCCTCGACCCACACGGGTTGCTCAATCGCCACAAGGTGCTCGTGCTGGACGATGGCTGACCGTTCGATGGCACGCTTACTCCCTGATCGGCTGACCCGCTCGCTTACCGCCCGACCGGTGCTCGGCTCGTTGGCACTGATCCTCGCCATCGGGCTCTTCTGGGGCGGCAACTGGCCGGCAGTGCGCTTTATCCTTCGCGACCTGCCACCCTTCACCCTGCGCGCCATCGGCTTTACCGCTGGCGCACTGGTATTGCTGGGCTGGGCCCGCTGGCGGGGCCTTCCGCTTCGCGTGGGGGACGGGGAGTGGCCTTGGCTCGCGGTCACCGGACTGTTCACCATCCTTGGCTTCAACCTGGCGACCGCCTTTGGCCAGCTGCGCATGCCGACCTCCCAGGCGGCGATCATCGCCTTCACCATGCCATGCTGGGCATTGCTGATGGCCTGGGGGCTGCTCGATCAACGCATCACTCGGCGTCAGTGGTCAGGACTCGCATGCGGGCAGGCCGGCCTGCTGGTTCTCCTGGGCCCGGCCGCCCTGGCCGGCGGCAGCCAGGGCCTGCTGGGCCCCTTGATCATGCTGGTGGCAGCGATTTCCTGGGCCCTGGGCACCGTACTGATCAAGCGACGCGGCACGTGGCAAAGCCATGCGGTCGTGGTCACCGGCTGGCAGTTCGCCATTTGCGCGGTCCCCATGATCGTGATGATGGTCGCCCTGGAGCCGATGCCTCGCCCTGGCGACTGGCACACGACGACCTGGCTGGCACTGGCTTACCACCTGCTGTTCTCGATCACCATCGCGCAGATGCTGTGGTTCATGAACGTCAACCGCTTGTCCGTCGCCCAGGCCACCATCTCGACCCTGATCATCCCGACCGTTGGCGTTTCAAGCTCCATCCTGTTGCTCGGCGAGCCATTGAGCGCCAAGGTATTCATCGCCCTGATGCTGACGCTGGCAGCCGTGGCGATCGTCATGCTGCAAAGGAGGCCCTCCACATGACACTGACAATCAGCATTCCGGGCGATACCGATCACGACGACTGGCGGCGCCTCTACCGCGGCTACGCCGAGTACTATGGCATGCCCATGGACGAGTCGACACTGGCCACCGTCTGGGACTGGATCCAGGACGGCACACGACTGCAGGGGCTTCTGGCACGCGATGCGAACGGCCAGGCGGTGGGCCTGATGCACTTTCGTGCCATGCCCTCTCCGCTGCGCGGGGCCATCGTCGGCTTCCTGGATGACCTCTTTGTCGACCCGGCACATCGCGGCACGGGTGCCGTCGATGAGATGATGGAGGCGCTGCGCCAAGAGGCCCGCCGGCAGGGCTGGCCCTTCGTGCGCTGGATCACCCGCGAGAACAACTATCGTGCACGGGGCGTCTATGACCGCTGCGCCAAGCGTACCGATTGGGTGACCTACCAACTGGATCCTTGAGCAACCCCACTATCCTTGACCAGTCAGGAGGATTCGATGCCGACCTTTCCCAAGCCCCTCCGCGGAGAAGGCCCCAGCAACCCCTTCCCCGGGATCCGCGTGCTGGAGCGGCGCCTGGGCCGTGAGATCCCCCACCGCCTGGGCTCCAACGAGGGGCTCGACATGCCCCACCGCGCCCTGCGCGCGCACTTCGGCGACGCCATGGTCGAGCATGCCTACTGCTACGGGGATTCGGAGGCGCTGGGCGTCCGCCAGCGGCTCGCCGAGCAGCAGGGCATCCCCCTCGAGGCCCTGCTGGTCGACGCCGGGGCCGACAGCCTGATCGCCCTCGCCCTGCGCACCGTGGCCGAGCCCGGCACCGCCGTGGTGGCCACCGCCGGCACCTACCCCACCTTCGGCTACTTCGCCCGGGGCCAGGGCTGCCGGCTGGTCGAGGTGCCCTACGAGGAGGCCCCGGGCCGCCTGGCCCCTGACCTCGAGGCCCTGGCCGACACGGCCCGCCGTGAGGAGGCCCGGCTGGTCTATCTGGCCAATCCCGACAACCCCAGCGGCCACCTGCATGACGACGCGGCCGTTCGCCGCCTGCGCGAGGCGCTGCCCGACGACTGCTGGCTGCTGCTCGACGAGGCCTACCACGACTTTCGCGAGGATGCCGAGTCTCCCTTCGCCCGTGAGGTGCTGCCCGGCGTGATCCGCCTGCGCACCCTCTCCAAGGCCCACGGGATGGCGGGGCTGCGCATCGGCTATGCCATCGCCGAGCCCGAGACCCTGGCGATGATGATGAAGGTACGCATCCACTATGCGGTCTCGACCCTGACCCTGGCCGCCGCCGAGGTAGTGCTGGACCATCCCGACGAGACCCGCGAGCACATCGCCGCGGTGCTCAATCGCCGCGAGCGCCTGGCCGCGCACTTCCGCGCACTCGGCGCCGAGGTGCTGCCCAGCGCCACCAACTTCATCGGCATCCGGCTGCCCAGCGCCAAGCTCGCCGAGCGGGTCAATCGGGAACTGCTCGAGGCAGGGCGGCTGATTGCCCGCCCGGCTCATCCGGACCTCGGCCATGTGCTGCGTATCACCGCCGTGGAGGATGCCCTGGTGCCCGGGCGACTTCAGATCCTGGAGGACGCCCTGCGATAGCGGGGTTGCTCGCAGGGAACGATCGGCTCAGCAGCGACCCTGCATGCGCAAGCCCGGCGGGCAGAAGCCACCGCGGCGATAGTCGTCGTGGCGTCGCTCGGCATGGTGATAGCGATCGCGATCCCGATAGCGGCGATCCCGGTAATGGCGGTCTTCGTAGTGGCGCCACCGGTCGTCACGATCGCGGTAATGGCGATCATCACCGCGATAGTGGCGATGGCTGCCGTAGCCGTCGATCTCGACCAGAGGTTCGGACTTGATGCGTGCGGGCGTGTAGCTGCAGCCGGCCAGCGCCAGGGTCGAGGCCATCAGGGCAATCATCAACGGGCGCACGGGAATCCTCATGGCGGTGTCCTCGCAAGTGGAGTGAGGGAGTGGGCCACCCTTCGATCCCTGTCGGGGGCACCCATGCCGCCGGCATGGTGCGGCTGCCTCTTCGGGCCGGGTGCCATCAAACACCGTTTCCTATCAGGCTATGCCCTGCAAGCGCCGCCGCCAAGCGGGTAGCGAGGAAAGAGCGTGCAAGCCCGAGGGAAACACGGCACGCGCTCAGCAGCGCCCCTTCTTGGCCTGGCCCGGCGGACAGAAGTCGCCCCGGCGGTCGTAGTGGTCATGGCCGCGGTCGTCGTCGATGACGACCAGCGGTTCGGACTGGATGCGCGCGGGCGTATAGCTGCAGCCGGCCAGGAAGAGGCTGGCGCCGAGCAGGCAGATCAGCAGCGTAGCGTGTCGGGTCATGGAGAAACCTCCGTGTCAGGGTGCTGTGGGGTGGCATTCTAGCGAACCCTGGCCGCCCTACCCATGTGGCGCATCGGCGACGCAACTGTCGCCATATTGAGACAGTGGCCGTCGGGGAAAGGACGCGCGATAGTGGCGTGTCATTAGTCTGCAAACAGGTCGTTACGGAATGGATGCGCTGCGCCGCCACACCCTGCTGATCATCGTCCTGGGCAGCCTGGTCATCTCGCTGGCCATGGGCCTGCGCCATGGCTTCGGCCTCTTCCTGGAACCGATGAGCAGTGACCTTGGCTGGGGACGGGAGGTCTTCGCCTTCGCCCTGGCGCTGCAGAACCTGATCTGGGGACTCTCCCAGCCCTTCAGCGGGGCCCTGGCCGATCGCTTCGGGGCCGCGCGGATCGTGGTGGTGGGTGGCCTGCTCTATGCCCTGGGGCTGGCCATGATGGGGCTCTCCGACTCGGCCCTGGGCATGTCGATGAGTGCCGGCCTGCTGATCGGCCTGGGGCTCTCGGGCACTACCTTCTCGGTGATCCTCGGGGCCGTGGGCCGCGCCGTGCCTCCCGAGAAGCGCAGCCTGGCCATGGGCATCGTCAGTGCCGCCGGCTCCTTCGGCCAGTTCGCGATGCTGCCCGGCACCCTGGGGCTGCTGGAGTGGCTCGGCTGGTCCGCCGCCCTGCTGGTGATGGGCGCGCTGGCGGCCTTGATGGTGCCCCTGGGCGGGATGCTGCGCGACCGCCCCTCCCCCCGCCTGGCCAGCGACCTCTCGCTGGGCGCGGCGCTCGACGAGGCGGCCGGCCATCGTGGCTTCTGGCTGCTCTGCATGGGCTTCTTCGTCTGCGGCTTCCAGGTGGTGTTCATCGGCGTCCACCTGCCGGGCTACCTGGTCGACAGCGGCATCGCCGTGCAGGTGGGCAGCACCGTGCTGGCGCTGGTGGGCCTGTTCAACATCCTCGGCACCTACACCGCCGGATGGCTCGGCGGCTTTCTCTCCAAGCCGCGCCTGCTGACCTGGCTCTACCTGATCCGCGGCATGGTGATCACCGCCTTCCTCGTCGTGCCGCTGAGCCCGGCCAGCGCCTACCTGTTCGGTATCGCCATGGGCCTGCTGTGGCTCTCCACGGTGCCGCTGACCAACGGCATCGTTGCCTCGGTATTCGGCGTGCGTCACCTCTCGATGCTCGGCGGCATCGTATTCCTCTTCCACCAGCTGGGCTCCTTCATGGGCGTCTGGCTGGGCGGCTACTTCTACGACCTCAACGGCGACTACGACCTGGTGTGGCGACTCGCCATCCTGCTCTCCGTAGCGGCGGCGGCCCTGCACTGGTTCATCGACGAGGTGCCCGTGAAACGCCAGGCGAGTGCCGGGGCCGAGGCATGAGCCGCACGCGACGAGGGCTGCTCGCCCTGCTGGCCGTTGCGCCCCTGGCCCTGGCCTGGTGGGGCTGGCAGGCGCTGGATGCCAGCCTGCTGCTGCTCGGCAGCCGGTTGTGTTGAGGGCCACCTCGTCAAGCGACAACGGCCAGCGAGACGCTCAGCGCCTCCAGCAAGACGCTCCCACAGAACATGACCAGGGGAAGGATCGATGGTCGGTATCTCGGCGATCGCCATTGCGCTGCTGCTCTTGATGGTGCTGGCCTACCGCGGCCTCAGCCTGCTGATCCTGGCCCCGCTGCTGGCCGCACTGGTGGCTCTGGTCTCGGCCGACACGCCGCTTCTGGCCAGCTACACCCAGGTCTTCATGGGAGCCGCCGGCGACTTCATCGTTCGCTACTTCCCCCTGTTCCTGCTGGGGGCGGTGTTCGGCAAGCTGATGGAAGACTCGGGCAGCGCCGAGGTGCTGGCCGGCGCCATCGTCGAGCGCCTCGGCGATACCCGCGCCATCCTGTCGGTGGTGCTCTCCTGTGCGGTGATGACCTACGGCGGCGTCTCTCTGTTCGTGGTGGCCTTCGCGGTCTACCCCATTGCCGCGGAACTGTTCCGTCAGGCCGGCCTGCCCAAGCGGCTGATCCCCGGCACCATCGCCCTGGGCGCCTTCACCTTCACCATGACGGCGCTGCCGGGCACGCCGGCCATCCAGAATGCCATCCCCATGCCCTATTTCGGCACCTCGCCGTTTGCCGCGCCGGGGCTGGGCATCCTCACCGGCCTGGTCATGCTGGGGCTAGGGCAGGCCTGGCTGAACCACCGGGCACGCCGGGCACGGGCGACCGGCGAAGGCTACGGCAACCACCGGGAGACGGCACCCGCAGCCGTTCACCTCCGGGAACATGCGGCGGGGGAAGGCTTCGACCTGGCCGAGGTGACGGCAAGGCAGGCCCGCGACCTGCCTCCCCTGGTGCTGGCGCTGCTGCCGATCGTGCTGGTCATCGCCCTGAACCTGCTGTTCACGGCGGTGGTGATCCCCACCATGGACACCGGGTATCTTGCCGAGCCGACTTATGGCGCGACCAGCATCGACTCGGTGCGCGGCGTCTGGTCGGTGATCGCCGCCCTGGTGATCGCCATCGGGGTCATCATTGCCACCAACAGGAAACGGCTTGCGGACCTCACTACCACCCTGGACAGCGGTGCCAATGCCTCGCTGCTGCCGATCTTCAATACCGCCAGCCTGGTCGGCTTCGGCTCGGTGATCGCTTCCTTGGCGGCGTTCGAGACGATCAGCCTCTGGGTGACCTCGGTGGGCGGCGACAATCCGCTGATCTCGCTCGCCATTGCGGTCAACCTGCTGGCCGGCATGACCGGCTCGGCCTCCGGTGGCATGAGCATCGCCCTGGCCACGCTCGGCGACACCTACCTGGCAATGGGCCAGGGGGCCGATATCTCGCCCGACCTGCTGCACCGTGTCACGGCGGTGGCCACCGGCGGGCTGGATGCCCTGCCGCATAACGGCGCGGTGATCACGCTGCTCTCCATCTGTGGCCTGACGCACCGCCAGGCCTATCTCGATATCGCGGTGGTGGCCGTGGTGGTGCCCCTCATCTCGCTGGTGCTACTGATTATCCTCGGCAGCCTGGCAGGGTCGTTCTGAGACTGTAGGGGCATCGAGCCGCCGACCGGGTGGACGGGGAAAACGGCTCTGCCTGGGGGACCACCCGGCAATCGGCCCGCCCAGGGTGAGCGCCTCACCGGGTGCGACATCCGGGGTCGGCCGATGAACGTCGTGGCCAGCGTCCAGCAGGGTGGGGTGATGGTTGTCGGCCAAAGGCCTTCACCCGGCACGGCGGCACAGGTAATCTCGAGAGGCACCTTCGGCGCGTTTCCCACGACATCGGCCTCGGTTGACGCCGGTCAAGGTAGTCCATGCGGCCCTGGTGTGGAGTGAAGGGAAGGTTTCGTCCTCGAGGCTGGACAGGGAGACAGGTCCCATGCCGCTTGCGCTGATCATCCTGCTGCCGCTGACCGGCGCCTGCCTGCCCGCCCTGATGCGGGGGCGATCCTCACGCCTGCTCGCCTCGGTCTCCGCCCTTCCCGCCATCTTCACCCTGCTGCTGCTGCTGAGCTGGCTGCCCCACGTCATGGGCGGCGGCGAGGCCGAGGTTCAGCGGCTCAGCTGGCTGCCATCGCTGGGCCTCGACGTGGCCTTCCGCCTCGACGGCCTGGGGCTGCTGTTCGCCCTGCTGATCACCGGGATCGGCTGCCTGATCCTGCTCTACGCGCGCTACTACTTCGAGGGCAAGGACACCTCGGCGCGCTTCTTCACCCTGGTCCTGCTGTTCATGGCGGCCATGCTGGGCATCGTGCTCTCCGAGAACCTGCTGTTCCTGCTCGTTTTCTGGGAACTGACCAGCCTGGTCTCCTTCCTGCTGATCGGCTACCACACCCACGACCATGCGGCCCGACTCGGGGCCCGCATGTCGCTGGTGATCACCGGCGGCGGCGGGCTGGCGCTGCTCGGCGGCGTGGTGCTGCTGGGCCAGGCCGCCGGCAGCTATGAGCTCTCCACGGTGCTGGCGGCCGGCGACCGGATCCGCACCCACGAGCACTACGGTCTGATGCTCAACCTGATCCTGCTGGGCGCCTTCACCAAGTCGGCCCAGTTCCCCTTCCACCTCTGGCTGCCCCACGCCATGACGGCGCCCACGCCGGTCTCCGCTTACCTGCACAGCGCCACCATGGTCAAGGCGGGCCTGTTCCTGGTGGCCCGGCTGCACCCAGCGCTGGGCGATACCTCGCTGTGGTTCCACCTGGTCACCCTGACCGGCATGATGACGCTGATGCTCGGCGCCTTCGTGGCGATGTTCATGCACGACATGAAGGGGCTGCTGGCCTACTCCACGGTCTCCCACCTGGGACTGGTCATGCTGCTGCTGGGGCTGGGCACCCCCATGGCCGTGGCGGCGGCGCTCTTTCACCTGCTCTGCCATGCGCTGTTCAAGGCGCCGCTGTTCATGATGGCGGGCTATGTGGATCGCGCCACCGGCACCCGTGACATGCGCAAGATCAACGGCATGTGGCGCTTCATGCCGGCACTGATGGGGCTCTCGGCCATCTCCGCCGCCGCCATGGCCGGCCTGCCGCTGATGAGCGGCTACCTGAGCAAGAAGATGCTCTTCGGCGAGAGCCTGCAGGTCACGGCGCCCGACTGGGCGGTGGTGGTCATCCCCCTCTGGGTGACCCTGGCCGGACTCTTTTCGGTGGCCTACTCGATCCGCATCTTCCACAACGTCTTCTTCAACGGCCGACCGATCGACCTGCCGATCTGGCCCCCTGCCTCGCCGCGAGCGGCGGCGCTGTCGCCCATCGCGCTGCTGGCCTTCGCCACCCTGCTGGTGGGGCTGGCCCCGGAGGCCTTCTACGCCGGCCTGATCCACCCCGCCTTCGCCGCGGCGCGCCAGGCCATGGTGACGCCCTTCGATTTCACCACCCTCGGGGGCCGGGTGCCGATGCTGATGAGCCTGTTCGCCCTGGCCGGCGGCGCGCTCTTCTACCACTGGCGCGACCCCCTCTTCCGCCTCCATGCCCGGCTGCCCGAGGTCGATGCCAAGGAGATCTTCGACTGGCTGATGCGCAGCGCCATCGCCCTCTCCCAGCGCCGCGTCTTCCAGCTCGAGAACGGCTCGCTGCAGCGCTACCTGACCTTCATCATGGCCACCGTGGTGGTCCTGGTGGGCCTGGAGCTCGGCGACGTGACCCGCTGGCACGGTGGCGCGGCGCTCGCCCCGATCGATCCGCTGACCCTGCTGGCAGCCGTGCTGCTCTGCCTGGCCGCCATCGGCGTGGTGGCCTTCCACCACTACCGCCTGCCGGCCCTGCTGCTGCTGGGCGTCACCGGGCTCTTCGTCACCGTCACCTTCGCCCGCTTCTCGGCCCCCGACCTCGCCCTGACCCAGCTGATGGTGGAGGTGATGGCGGTGGTGATCATGATGCTGGCGCTCTCCTTCCTGCCGCAGACCTCGCCCAGGGGCTCGACCGGCTTCCGGATGGGGCGCGACCTGGCCATCGCCGTGCTGATGGGCGTCGGCGTGGCGGCCTTCAGCTTCGCCATCCTGACCCGCCCCCACCGGACGATCTCCGACTTCTTCCTCGCCAACAGCGTGCCCGGGGGCGGCGGCACCAACGTGGTCAACGTGATCCTGGTCGACTTCCGCGGCTTCGACACCCTGGGCGAGATCACCGTGCTCGGCATCGCCGCGCTGGCGGTATTCGCCTTCACCCGCGACCTGCACCTCAAGGAGCGGGTGGTCGAGACCAATCCCATGCACTGGGTCGCCGAGCCCCACCCGATCATGCTCAGCACCGTGGCCCGGCTGGTGCTGCCCATCGCCCTGCTGGTCTCGGCCTACATCTTCCTGCGCGGCCACAACCTCCCCGGCGGCGGCTTCATCGCCGGGCTGATCACCGCGGTGGCGCTGACGCTGCAGTACATGGCGGGCGGCCTGGTGTGGGCCCAGTCGCGCATGCTCACCGCCTTCCGGCCGCTGATCGGCGCCGGCGTGCTGATCGCAACCGCAACCGGCCTGGGCAGCTGGCTGTTCGGCTTCCCCTTCCTCACCTCGGCCCACGGCCACCTGCACCTGCCGCTGGTCGGCGAGTTCGAGCTGGCCACCGCCATGCTCTTCGACCTCGGCGTCTATGCCACCGTGGTCGGCTCGACGCTGCTGATACTGGCCAACCTCGGCAAGCTGATGACCGTGGCCGGCCCCGGCAAGGAGATCGGCTGATGGAACTGCTCTACGCGATCATGCTCGGCGTGCTGACCAGCTGCGGCGTCTACCTGCTGCTGCGCGCACGCACCTTCACGGTGATCCTCGGGCTGACGCTGCTCTCCCACGCCGTCAACCTCTACCTGTTCGCCTCGGGGCGCCTGGTCGCCGGCGCGCCGGCCATCGTCGGCCTCTCGGAGCGCTCCGCGGATCCGTTGCCCCAGGCGCTGGTGCTCACCGCCATCGTCATCGGCTTCGCCATGACCGCCTTCGTGGTGGTGCTGGCCCTCAAGGCCGCGGTGGAGCTGCGCAACGACCACGTGGATGGCGAGAACCCCGACGAGGATCGCGCATGAACCATGCCCTGATCCTGCCCATCCTGCTGCCGCTCCTCACCGGCGCCGGCCAGCTGCTGTTCTACCAGGCGCCCTTCCCCCTGCAGCGCCTGCTGGGCTTCGCCAGCACCGCCTGGCTGGTGCTGCTGGGAATCTGGTGCCTGCTGGTCGCCGGCGGCGGCGAGCACCTCATCTACCATGCCGGCGACTGGCCCGCCCCCTTCGGCATCGTGCTGGTGCTCGACCGCCTCTCCGCCGTGATGCTGGCACTGACCGCCGTGCTGGGCCTGTGCTGCCTGATCTACGCCAGCGGCGGCACCGACCAGCGTGGCGCCCACTTCCACGCCCTCTTCCAGTTCCAGCTGGCCGGCCTCAACGGCGCCTTCCTGACCGGCGACCTCTTCAACCTCTTCGTGTTCTTCGAGATCCTGCTGATCGCCTCCTACGCCCTGCTGCTGCACGGCGGCGGCCGCGCCCGCAGCCGCGCCGGGCTGCACTACGTGATCATCAACCTGGCGGGCTCGGCGCTGTTCCTGATCGCACTCGGCACCCTCTATGGCCTCACCGGCACCCTCAACATGGCCGACCTGGCGCTGCGCGTGGCCGAGGCGCCGCCGGAGGATGCCCCCCTGCTCGCCGCCGCCAGCCTGATCCTGCTGGTGGTGTTCGGCATCAAGGCGGCGATCCTGCCACTGCTGTTCTGGCTGCCGCGGGCCTACTCGGCCGCCAGCGCCCCGGTGGCCGCGCTCTTCGCCATCATGACCAAGGTCGGGGTCTACGCCATCCTGCGGGTCTTCCTGCTGGTCTTCGCGCTGGGCGAGTCCCCGGTCGCCGCGACCGCCTGGGGCTGGCTGTGGCCGCTGGCGCTGCTGACCCTGGCGCTGGGCGGCGTTGGCGTGCTGGGCTCGGACAGCCTGCGCACCCTGACCGCCTACCTGGTGATCCTCTCGGTGGGCACCCTGCTGGCGACCATCAGCCTGGTGACCCCGGCCGCCCTGGGCGCCGCGCTCTTCTACCTGATCCACAGCACCGGCATGGCCGCCGTGTTCTTCCTGCTCGCCGACCTGCTGGGCCAGCAGCGCGAGGAGGGCTACGACCGCTTCTCGGCGACCGGCCCCATCGGGCATCGCTGGGTGCTGGGCACGCTGTTCTTCATCGCCGGCATCGCCATGGCGGGGCTGCCCCCCTTCAGCGGCTTCGTCAGCAAGGCGTGGATCCTCCAGGCCAGCGCCAGCCAGCCCCAGGGGCTGTGGCTGTGGGGGATACTGCTGGCCTCGGCCCTGCTGGTGGTCATCGCCATCAGCCGCACCGGCAGCAGCTGGTTCTGGCGCCCGGGCGAGATGGCCAGGCCGTATCCGCTGCGCCCCGGGCTGCTCACCCTGGTGGCCACCATGGTCGGCCTCAACGGTGCCCTGGCGGCGTTCGGCGAACCGGTAATGGGCTACCTCGAGCTGACCGCCGCGCAGCTGCTCGACCCGCACGCCTATATCGACGCCGTGCTGCCGGACGCCCGCGCCGCCGGCCAGGAGGTCTCGCCATGACGCCCGCGTTCCGTTCCCGGCAGTTCTGGCTGCCGCGCCCGCTGTTCTCGCTGTTCCTGGCGCTGCTGTGGCTGCTGATGGTCAACGAGGTCAGCGTGGCCCATGCCCTGCTGGGGCTGGCCCTGGGCGTGGCCATTCCCTTCGTGACCCACGGCTTCTGGCCCGAGGAGGCGAAGATCCGGCGTCCCCTGCCGCTGCTGAGCTACCTGCTGGTGCTGCTGGTGGACATCCTGCGCTCCAACCTGGTGGTGGCCCTGCGCATCCTGCGCCCCGCCCGCCACCTGCGGCCGGGCTTCTTCACCTACCCGCTCGCCCTGGAAGACGACTTCGCCATCACCATCCTGGCCAGCACCATCTCGCTGACGCCGGGCACCGTGTCGATCCACTACGACGCCGAGGCCAACACCCTGCTGGTGCACGCCCTGCACCTGGAGGACGAGGCCGAGGCCATCGCCGACATACGCGAACGCTACGAGAAGCCGCTCGAGGAGATCTTCCGATGATCGCTTTCGTGATACCGGTCGCCATGGCGCTCTTCGCCGTCGCCGCCCTGCTCAACCTCTACCGGCTGGCCGTGGGCCCCGATATCGTCGACCGCATCCTGGCGCTGGATACCCTGATGATCAACAGCATCGCGCTGATCGTGCTGGCCGACATGCGGATGGGGCTCGGCGTGCTGTTCGAGCTGGCCCTGCTGATCGCGCTGATGGGCTTCGTCGGCACCGTGGCCATGAGCAAGTACCTGCTGAGGGGGGACGTCATCGAATGACCAGCATCGACATGCCGTGGCCCCTGCAGCTCGTCGTCGCCGCCTTCCTGCTGTTCGGCGCCCTGGTGGCGCTGATCGGCTCCTGGGGGCTGGCCAAGCTGCCCGACTTCTACACCCGCCTGCATGGCCCCACCAAGGCCAGCACCCTGGGGGTCGGCTGTACGCTGATCGGCTCGCTACTCTACTTCAGCCACCAGCAGGACGGCGTCTCGGTGCAGGAGGCGCTGGTGACGATCTTCCTCTTCGCCACCGCCCCGGTCAGCGCCCACATGATGGGCAAGGCCGCCCTGCGCCGGCGCCTGCCGGGCGTGCCGGGCACCCGCAACCTGCCCGACCGGTAGCCCCTCGTTACGGCTCGGCCACCGGCTGGGCCGAGGGCATCTCCCGCCGCTCGTCGCTGCCGGCGATGGGGCGCCCCACAGTGAGCGCCTCGCGCAGCTCGGGCGCCATCTCCCGGTAGGCGACATCGGCCTGGGCACCGAGGCCGTCCAGCACCTTGGTGAAGAAGGCCCGCGCGGCGGCCACGGCCACGATGTCGAAGATCTCGTCATCGACGAACCCGTGTGCCCGCAGGCGGTCGATGTCGGCCTGGGTCACGCCGGCGGCGTCATCGGCCACCTTCGCGGCCAGGGCCATCATCTCCCGCTCGGCCGCGTCGAGCGTGTCCCGGCCCTCGAGGAGCGCCTGCAGCTGCGGCGTGCCCACCAGCCCCGCCAGCGCCTGGCCGTGGGCCAGCGCGCAGTAGGAGTTGCCCAGCGCCCGGGCCGCGGCCAGGGTCACGAGCTCGAAGCGGCGCGGGTCGACGTGACGCCGGATGCTCGCCAGCAGGGCCGCCCAGTTCGCCATCACCTCGGGGCGATGGCAGAACACCCGGGCATAGTTGGGCAGGTAGCCGAAGTGGGCCTGCTGCCGCCGATACATCGCCTGCACCTCGCCCGAGGCCTGCTCGAGTGCAATCGTGTCGATGAAGCTCATCTCGTCGTGCCTCCCGGTCATGCCGCGCTGGTGCGGGGGTGCAGCCACCGCGGCAGCAGCTCATAGGGGTCGAGCTCCACATCGCGGCGATAGGCGATGCCGCGCGCCTCCATCAGCCGGCCCAGCGAGCCGTCCCGCCAGGCATCGAAGAGCTCGGTGCAGCCGCCGATCGCCTCGCCGCCGACGAAGATCCGCGGGATGGTGGTGGCCCCGGTGCGCTCGGCCAGTACCGCGCGGATCCTGCCGCCCAGGTCCTCTGCCTGGTAGGCCACCGCGTCGAGGTCGACGCTGCGGTAGTCGATCCCCAGGCGCGCGAAGAGCTTGCGCACCGACCAGCAGAACTCGCACCACTCCAGGGCGAACATCACCACCGGCTCGGTGGCCACGGTCTCGTCGACGAAGCGTTCGGCCTCGGGGTCCAGCGCCACCGGCGCCGCGGGCGTCGCCTCCGCCGGGCGGGGTGGCGCCGCGGGGGCATCGAAGCGGTAGCCCGGCGTGGAGCGCGACAGGGCAAGCTCCTCGTCGCTCATCGCCTCGCCGATGCCGTCGAACAACGGGGTGGAGAGGTAGCGCTCGCCGGTGTCCGGCAGCATGCAGACGATGTTGCTGCCGGGCGGTGAACGGCGTGCCACGTCCAGCGCGGCGGCCAGGGTGGCCCCGCTGGAGATGCCGACGAAGATGCCCTCGCGGCGGGCCAGTTCGCGGGACAGCCGCAGCGCCTCGTCGCCCGCCACCGGCACCACCTCGTCGACATGCTGCGCCGCCAGAGCGTCCTCGGTGAGCCGCGAGATGAAATCCGGGCTCCAGCCCTGCATCAGGTGGGGACGGAAGCGCGGATGGCTGGCCGAGGGGCCACCGCGGGCATCCCGCGGCTGCGCGATGCCGCTGCCCAGCAGGGCGGCGTTGTCGGGCTCGGCGACGACCACGCGAGTCGCCGGATCCGCGTGCTTGAGCACCCTGGCCACCCCCTTGAGGGTGCCCCCCGTGCCGAAGCCGGTCACCCAGGCGTGCAGGGAGTCCCCGCGGAAGTCGTCGAGGATCTCCCGGGCCGTGGTCCGCGAGTGCACCTCGGCGTTGGCCTCGTTCTCGAACTGCCGGCAGAGGAAATAGCCATGGCGCTCGGCCAGCTCCACCGCCTTGTTGAGCATGCCGGTGCCCTTCTCGGCCGCCGGGGTAAGCACCACCCTGGCCCCCAGGAAGCGCAGCAGCTTGCGCCGCTCCACGCTGAAGCTCTCCGCCATGGTCACCACCAGCGGATAGCCCTTGCGCGCGCAGACCATGGCAAGCCCGATGCCGGTGTTGCCGCTGGTCGCCTCGATCACCGTCTGGCCGGGGCGCAGCGCGCCGTCACGCTCCGCCTGCTCGATGACGGCCAGGGCCATGCGGTCCTTGACGGAGCCCATGGGATTGAACGCCTCGAGCTTCACGTAGAGGTTCACCCCGTCGGGGGCGAGACGGTCGAGCCGCACCAGCGGCGTGCGGCCGATGGTGTCCAGGATACTGTCGTAGCGAGCCATGTCGCTCCTCCTCGGTGGGGATCTGTGCCTTGCAGGGTCAGCCTGTGCCGGCGTCGAGGGAGCGGGCGTGGTAGCCAGCGTGGTATTTTCCGGTCGCGCCCCACGGGCGCAGCCGCCAGGCGCGCTATACTCAAGAGTGGTCTCTCTCCTGGGAGGGGGCAGGCGATGAACGCACTGACCCTCAACGTGCTCGGCGATCTCGAGGTGGTTCGGGATGGTCGGGTGCTGACCCTCCCGCCGTCGAGGAAGACCCGCGCCCTGCTGGCCTACCTGGCAGTGAATGGCCGCCCCCTCTGTCGCGAGCACCTCTGCGACCTGCTGTGGGAGATTCCCGACGACCCCCGCGGCTCGCTGCGCTGGAGCCTGTCGAAACTGCGCCGACTAGTGGACGAGCCGGGCCGGACGCGCATCATCGCCGACCGCCTCGGCGCGGCGCTCGATACCGGCGACCTGGATGTCGACCTCCTGGCCCTGCACGGCGTCCAGGGGGAGGGTCTCGAGCAGGAGGAGATCGCCCACCTGGAGCGCATCGCCGCCCGCTATCGCGGCCCCTTCCTGCAGGGGCTCGAGCTATCGAACTTCAACGACTTCCACAGCTGGTGCCTGGCCGAGCGGGAACGCGCCCTGCGGGCCCAGATCGCGCTGCTCTCGACGCTGGTCAATCGCCTGGCCGACGTCCCCGAGCGGGCCCTGATCCATGCCCATGCGCTGGTCCGGCTGGCGCCCTTCGACGAGGAGGCCCGCGCCCGCCTGATCCGGCTGCTGATGGCCCTCAACCGCCCCCGGGAAGCGGAGCAGCACTACCGGCTTGGTCTGCGACTGCTCAGCGAGGCCGGCATTCCCTCGAGCGGCGCCCTGCTGCGCGCCCGGCGGGTGCCGGCCGTCCATCCCGCCACCGCCTCCCCGCTGCCCTCTCAGGACAACGAGGCGCCGTCGCCGGCGGCGGCCTCCTCGCCGGCGACTCCCCTGGACATGGCACCGACTTCACTGGAGGCAAAGCCTCTCGAAGGCGAGCCGCTGGAGGTGTTGCGCTGGGCCGCGCTGCTGGGCGCCTGCCCGAATGTCGCCGTCCTGGCCCGACTCAGCGGACTCGAAGCCCCGCGCATCGGTGCGGCCCTCGAGGTCGCCGAGCGACGCGGCCTGCTGCAGGCCACCGAGCACGGGCTGTGCTTCGCCGATGACGACCTGCCGCGCCGCCTCTATGAGGCGATCTCCCCGGCGCGGCGCCAGCTGATGCACCGCCATGTCGCCGAGCAGCGGCTCGGTGATGCCCACCTCGACCTCGACAGCGCCGCCGAGCTGGCCCACCACGCCCGACGCAGCGGTGACCCGGCGCTGGCCGCCGAGGCCCTGGTCGCGGCAGGACGCGCCTGCCTGCGCTTCTTCGCCAACGACGAGGCCCTGAACCTCGCCCGCCACGGCGTCGAGATGGCCGAGCGACTCACCGGCGCCCGCCGGGTCTGCCTGCTGCTCGAGCTGCGCGACGTGATGCTGCATGCCGCCCCCCTGGCGGACTGGCAGGACACGGCCAGGGAACTGGTGACCCTCGCCGAACAGGCCCTGGAACATGGTGCCCTCGCCCATGCGCGGCTCGGCTACCAACTCGCCAGCCAGCTCCGCTGGTCCCATGGCCAGTGGCGGGATGCCCACGCGGAGGCGCTGCAGGCCGAGCGGGTCACCCACAGTGCCGACGACCGGGACCAGGTCGTCGCCATGGCGGAGACGGCGAAGTGCCTGGCGATGCTGGAGCGTGACCTGGACCGGGCCGCTGCCATGCTCGACGACGCCCGCGCGCTGGCCGACCGGCAGCGGCTGAGTCACCCCGCCATCCCCATGGCGCTGGCCCTGATGCGCTTCCACGACAACCTGCTGGACGAGGCGGAGGGACACTTCAAGGAGGCGCGGACCCTGTGCAAGGCCAGCGGCGATCGGCTCGGCGAGTTCCAGGCCAACGAGGGCCTGCTGATGCTGGAGCTCGAGCGCAGCCACTTCCCCGAGGCCCTGGAACGCGCGGGTATCCTGGCCGCGATCGGTGCAAAGCTGCGCGAGGGCAGCGAGGCCCCCTTTGCCTGTGCCGCCCTGGCGCTCTGCCGCTATGCAATTGAGGACCAGGCCCTGGAGGACCAGTCGCCCACCCTGGAAGCCGCCCTGGCGAACCTGCGTGATGCCGACGCCAGGCACCGGCTCTGCTGCCTGCTGATCCATGCCGCCCGGCTCGACCTAGAACGCGGGCGAGCCCTCGACGCCATCGCCCGGGCCGGGGAGGCCCTGACCCACGCCCGGACCCTGGAGCGTACCACCGAGCAGCTGCTCGCCCATGGCGTGCTGGCCGAGGCCCACCGAGCCATCGGGGAGATCGACGCGCACCGGCACCACGCCCAGGCGGCGGCCGAGTTCGCCCGGCGGCCGGTCGCCCGCTGGGCACGGCTCAGGTCGGCGACCCTGCTGGCCGACACCCGGCCGGAGGACACCGCATGATCGAGCTCTTCCTGGAGCGTCTCTTCGCGACACCGCTCAGCGCCGAGCTGGTCATGACGCTGTCGGAGGCAGCGGAGAGCTGCTTCGTCCTTCACCGGGTCGCCTGGCAAGGCAGCCTGCTGGCGCGGGACGGCCGACGCATGGTCTGCCGCTTCCGTGCCCCCGATGTCGAGTCCGCGCGCCTTGCCCTGCGCCAGGCCGGTGCCGAGGTCACAATCCTCTGGCCCGGCACGGTCCACGACGCGCCGGGACTCGACGCCGGCAGGCTCGCCGCGGCCAACGTGCTGGTGGAGCGCGCCTTCGCCACGCCGGTCAGCCTCGACGCGATCCAGGCCCGCGAGGATGCCGGCGCGGCCTGCCTGCAGAACCACCGGGTGCGCTTCGTGCGCACCTTCTTCTCACGGGACGCCCGACGCATGCTCTGCCTGTACAGGGCCCCCGATGCCGAGTCGGTGCGCCTCGCCCAGCACCAGGCCGGCATGCCGCTGGAGCGCGTCTGGGCCTTCCAGGCGATCCTCCCCGGCCTCCCCGCCGATTCCACGCCCGCCGCCTGAAAAACCACGGCCTCTCCCACGCCGGCTCCCACGTGCCGGTCGCACATTCGTGCCTGACGGGTGAGCCCACCCGTCATACAACGACAACCCCGAGGAGAGACCACCATGCAGACCGCCATCCGCGAGATCGACAACGGCGTCAACGTCACCGCCCTGCTGGGCGCCCGCGAGGCCCTGTCCCAGGCCCCCGAGGCCGCCCGCTTCACCTGGCGCGCCAGCTGCGACTGGGTGATGGGTACCCACAGCCGCGCCACCGTCGAGGGCTTCCACGGCCTCGGCGAGGAGCAGCAGCACAAGACCCGCTTCGCCTTTGATACCGACCACCCCGAGGTCTTCGCCTCCGAGGACCATGGCCCCACCCCCGTGGAGTACGTGCTGGTGGGCCTTGCCGGCTGCCTGAGCGCCGGTGTTGCCGCCGTCGCCCAGCACCGCGGCATCCAGCTCAACTCGGTGCGCGCCCGCCTGGAGGGCGACATGGACATCCAGGGGATCCTCGGCATGGACCGCGACGTGCGCAACGGCTTCGACGACGTCCGCGTCACCTTCGAGATCGATGCCGACGCCACCCGCGAGGAGGTCGAGGCCCTGGTCGCCCAGTCGCAGAAGCGCTCGGCGGTCTACGACATCCTCACCAATCCCACCCACGTCTCGGTGCAGGTGAAATGAGCGACGCTCGTCCCGGACGGCGGCCCCGCCCGACCCGCGCCGTGACCGTGGTGGTCATCGGCGCGGGGCAGGCCGGGCTCGCCATGAGCCACTACCTCGGCCGGGCCGGCATCGAGCATGTGCTGCTGGAACGTGGCGAGGTAGGCAACGCGTGGCGCCATGAGCGATGGGAGTCGCTCAGGCTGCTGACCCCCAACTGGCAATGCCGGCTACCCGGGCTCCGCTATGCGGGGCCCGACCCGGACGGCTTCATGACCATGCCCCAGGTGGTCGACTTCCTGCGCGACTATGCGCGGCGACTCTCGGCCCCGGTGCAGGCCGGCACCACGGTGCGCTCGGTGCGGCAGGCCGACGACGGCTACCGGGTCATCACCGAACGGAGCGAGTGGCGCTGCCGGGCGGTGGTGATCGCCAGCGGCGCCTTCAACCTGCCCGTGGTCCCTCCCCTGGCCAAGGCACTACCGGCATCGGTGGACCAGCTGACGGCGCGGGACTATCGCCACCCGGGCCAGCTGGCACCGGGCGGCGTGCTGGTGGTGGGAGCCTCGGCCAGCGGACTGCAGCTCGCCGACGAGCTCCAGCGCGCCGGCCATGCGGTGACCCTCTCGGTGGGCGAGCACGTGCGCCTGCCGCGCCGCTACCGGGGCCGGGACATCCAGTGGTGGCTGGACGCGGCCGGCATCCACGACCAGCGCTTCGACGAGGTGGACGACATCGGGCGGGCCCGCCGCCTGCCCTCGCCACAGCTGGCCGGCGGCGACGCCCCTGCCACCCTGGACCTGAATGCCCTGAGCGCGCGGGGCGTCAGGCTGGTCGGCCGGCTGGTGGGGCTGCATGAGACCCGGCTGCAGTTCTCCGGCTCGCTGTCGGCCCACTGCGCCGCGGCGGACCTCAAACTGGGACGACTGCTCGACACGCTCGATGCCTGGGCGCGGACCCGCGGGCTGGATGGCTGTCTCGAGCCGCCGCAGCGCTTCCCGCCGACCCGCCTGCCGGACGCCCCCTGCCTGGGGCTCGACCTCGCTGATGGCGGGATCCGCACCGTGCTGTGGGCCACCGGCTATCGCCCCGACTACCGCTGGCTGCAGGTGCCGGTGCTCGACCGCAAGGGGCAGCTGCGCCATCACGGCGGCGTGGTCGACGCCCCGGGGCTCTACGTGCTGGGCCTGCCGTTCCTGCGCCGGCGTAAGTCGAGCTTCATCCACGGGGTAGACGACGACGCCCGGGAGCTCTGCGACCACCTCGCCGCCTGGTTGGCCCGGGGACAGCGCCAGCGTGCCAGAGCGCGCCATGGCACGATCCTTGATGGGCCTTCCAACAAGGCCGAGGATAGTCCCATCGCACATTGCCATCTTGATGCGTAAGACAACGCGAATGGCACCGCACGAGGGGGCGCTCCCCCCCTTCACTCGCCTGCCAGTACCCGGCCTGTGCTGGCAGGACACCTCCCAGCTGACGAAGCGTCATTAAAGGGACGACGTGGCCGGTCTTTCCTTCCGCGATTAACTTATTCCCGGCGAATCCATCAGGCCTGTCAATGGCCAGATGGCCAGCCGTCTTTTACATCCGGAGTCCATCCAGGTGCCCCATACAATGAATAAAAATCTCACATCGAAACGATAAGGTTTACCCGCCATGAGCTACAATTAAAAAGCCCAAGCCAGACCTCCCCTGACGGCGATCACAAGACCCTGCTCACAGGCGGTGAACTTCTCCTTCTGATGTACCCGCATGTCCTGCAGGGACACTTTCCTTGCCCCCCTCGAGATCCACCTGGCCGACGGCACGGTGCTTACCGGCAAGGCATGGCGCCGTAGGATTCACCCCGGTATCGGGGCGTCACTCGGCACCCAGGATCGGCGACCGATGACCGTTACTGCCTCGATACCTTGACGAGGCAATGACCATGAAACTCATGGCATTCAGCTCGGCCCTGATCATCGCACTGCTATCCATCCCTCCCGTCATGGCGGCAGACTCGGTGTATCTGGAAGAGCGCATGAAACGCCTTGATGAAAAGGCGAATACATCCACCGTGGTACCCACGACAATGCAGCAAAAGATGGGAACGCGCACCACGGGCGCGAGAGCGGAACCCGTGTCCGTCATGTCCCCCGAGCCCTGGTGGCACTGATACCCAGCGATGGATATCAATCGCCATCCCGATAAGGACCATGATAGAAAAGCAGCACCTCATTTCACCGCCACGGCTCGCCATCGAGTCGTGGCGTCTTCCTGTGGCGTTGGGCATGCGCGTTTCAGGTGTTGTAGGCCGCCCGACCCATGGGCGTCGGCTGCGGGCAGCACCGTCCCGGTCCGCCAGATGTTCTACGCTGAGAGACCCGGCCTGCCCGACACGCGGATGTCACCCTGTGGTCACACCTCATCGGGCATGCTGGACAGGTGAGCCCCCTCCTTTCCATCAAAGAAGAAGCGCGAGGTGACCATGAAACCACGCCCCTCTATCCTCATCCTCGTCAGCCTGATACTGCTGCTGCTCGCCCCCGCGACCGTCGCCGCCGAGGACGAGGTCACCGCCGCCAGCCACGTCACCCTCGGTCCTCGTCCGCTCTTTCTGGTTCAGGACATGGACGAAGAGACCCAGCGCTCAAGTGATCTCAAGGCCGAGCTCATGCGCTGCGCCGCCAGCACCGAAGACTGGCAGCGCAGCGACTTCAGCATCGGCCACCGCGGCGCGCCCATGCAGTTCCCCGAACACACTCGCGAATCCTACCTGGCCGGCGCCCAGATGGGGGCCGGCATCCTCGAGTGTGACGTCACCTTTACCGCCGACCAGGCGCTCGTCTGCCGCCACTCCCAGTGCGACCTCCACTCCACCACCAATATCGTCGCCACCGACCTGGCACAGAAGTGCAGCGTGCCACCGGCCTTCAACGAGGCGGGTGAGCTGACCAATGCAGCGGACATCCAGTGCTGCACCAGCGATATCAGCCTGGCGGAATTCCGCACGCTCGAGGGCAAGATGGAAGGCGTCAACACCGAGGCGAGCAGCATCGAGGCCTACCTCGCCGGCACCCCCGGCTGGCGTACGGACCTCTACGACTCTCGCGGCACCTTGATGACCCACGCGGAAAGCATCGAGCTGTTCAAGGGGCTGGGCGTGAAGATGACCCCGGAACTCAAGGCACCGAGCGTCGAGATGCCCTTCCACGGCATGAGCCAGGCCGACTACGCCCGGAAGATGATCGACGAGTACCGAGCGGCTGACATACCGGCGAGCGACGTCTACGTCCAGTCGTTCAATCTGGACGACGTGCGCTACTGGGTCGACAACGCGCCCGAGTTCGGCAATCAGGCCGTCTACCTCGACGACCGCTACAGCCAGGACGACTTCGATCACACCGACCCCGCCACCTGGTCACCGAGCATGGAGGAGCTGGCCGAGCAAGGCGTGAAGATCCTCGCCCCGCCGATGTGGATGCTGCTGGCCTCCAACCCCGAAGCGAGTGACGTCGAGAGCCGCATTGTCCCCTCTGTCTATGCCGAGCGCGCCAAGGCGGCCGGGCTCGACCTCATCGCCTGGACCTTCGAGCGCTCCGGGCCGCTGGCCAAGGACGGCGAGTGGTATCACAGCACCACGGATGACGTGATCGACAACGACGGTGACAAGCTGCTCACCCTCGACGTGCTCGCCCGCGACGTCGGCATCATCGGCCTGTTCAGCGACTGGCCCGCCACCGTCACCTTCTACGACAACTGCATGAACGCCAGGGGCTGAGCTCAACCACCGGGCCGCGTCCAGCGCGGGCCTTGCTCAGGCGTTGTAGACCACCCACCCGAGTTCGCCGATGTCGTAGCCGCCCAGCGCCTCGGCCCGTTCGGCGAAGCGCGCCTCCCGGGCGAAGGCGAGCAGCCGCTGGATCGGCGGCTCGAAGTAACTGCGCCGCCGCAGGGCCAGGTCGAAGGCCTCCTCATGCAGCGGCACGAAGGCCAGCCCCTGCCGGCGGGCCGCCGCCTCGACCCCGAGCCCGGCGTCCGCCTCGCCCTGGCGGATCGCCAGTGCCAGGTCGTCCTCGTTGAGCGACGGGTGAGGGGTGAAACGCAGCCGTCTGGCCTCGATCCCCGCCCGGGCCAGCAGCCAGGTCAGCAGCCGCTGGGCCCCGGCATCAGGCTGTCGATGGGCCAGCCACACCGCCTCCCCGGCCAGGTCCTCCAGGCCGGTGATGCCCAGAGGATTGTCCGGCGCCAGCAGCAACCCCTGGCGCCGCGTCGCCCAGCGCACCGTCACCAGGTCGCGCATGCCGGAGAGCCCCAGCGCCTCGGGCCGGTTGTAGCCACCGCTTTGTTCGTCCAGCAGGTGCAGCCCGGCCACCATCGCCTCGCCGGCCAGCAGCCGCCGAACCCCGTCGCCGCTGCCGTGGCAGAGCAGCGCCAGCCCCGCCCCGCTCTCGCGCACCGCCCACTCCAGCAGCGGATCCTGGCTGCCCGCCAGCACCACGGGCACCGGTCGACTGCTGGCCCGGTCGCCCTCCAGGTGGTTCATCAGCCAGAGGTCGATGCTCTGGCGCGGGAAGAGCAGCTTGCCGGTAACCCGCACGCAGGGCATCGCCCCCTGGCGCACCAGGTCGTAGACCTTGCGCTCCTTGAGGCGCAGGTAGTCGGCCACCTCGGCGGTGGTCAGGTAGGTACGGGCTGCACTCCCCCGGTCGGTCTCCATGCGGCAAGGCCCTCGTGGCGCTGCTAGAACTGTCATTATCCTGCATAACACTGCATGAATTACTGCGTTGGATGCGTCTGTGCGTATTAACGCACATGATGCAGGGAGACCGCAGGAGCACACGATGTCCGACGATGCCAACGCCTTCCAGACCGCCCTGGCCCTGATCCTCGGGCGCGACCCCGACCTCATCGGGATCGTGGCGCTGTCGCTGCAGGTCTCGCTATCCGCCGTGCTGATCGCCGCGCTGATCGCCCTGCCGCTGGGCGCGGCCCTGGCGCTGTGGCGCTTTCCCGGCCGCGGGGCGGTGATCGTGATCCTCAATGCGCTGATGGGGCTGCCGCCGGTGGTCGCCGGGCTGGCGGTCTACCTGCTGCTCTCCCGGGCCGGGCCGCTGGGCGAGTTCGGCCTGCTCTTCACCCCCGGCGCCATGGTGATCGCCCAGGTGATCCTGGTGCTGCCGATCATCGCCGCCCTGACCCGCCAGCAGGTCGAGGAGCTCCATGGCGACTACCGCGAGCAGCTCACCTCCATGGGCGTGACGCTGGCGCGCCGCATCCCGACCCTGCTGTGGGATGCCCGCTTCGGCCTGACGACCGTGATGCTTGCCGGCTTCGGTCGGGCCAGCGCCGAGGTCGGGGCGGTGATGATCGTCGGCGGCAACATCGACGGCGTCACCCGGGTGATGACCACCGCCATCGTGCTGGAGACCAGCAAGGGCAACCTGCCCCTGGCGCTGGGGCTGGGCATCGTGCTGCTCGGGCTGGTCGCGCTGGTCAACGCTGCCGCCCACCTGGTGGGCGAGACGGCGCGGAGGCGGCTGGGATGAACGACCTCAGGCGGCTCCCGGTGACAGTTATCCCCCCGCTCGCGCTCGAGGGCGTCGGCTTCACTCATCGCGGCCAGACCCTGCTGCACCCCCTCGACCTGCGCCTTGAAGGCTGCCATCGCACCCTGGTGATGGGCCCCAATGGCGCCGGCAAGAGCCTGCTGATGCGCCTCGCCCACGGGCTGCTGGCGCCCACCCGTGGCCGCGTGAGCTGGGAGGGCCGACCGCCCCGCCAGGCGATGGTCTTCCAGCGCCCGGTACTGCTCAAGCGCTCGGCACTCGCCAACCTCACCTATGCCCTGGCGATCAACGGCACGCCCCGCCGTCGACGCAAGGCGCTGGCCCGCGAGGCGCTGGAGCGCTTCGGCCTGGCGGCCCTCGAGAAGCGCCCGGCCCGGGTGCTCTCGGGGGGCGAGCAGCAGCGCCTGGCGCTGGCCCGCGCCTGGCTGGCTGAGCCCGAAGTGCTGTTCCTCGACGAGCCCACCGCCGCCCTCGACCCCGCCGCCATCCAGGCGGTGGAAGCCGCGGTGCGAGACTTCCACCGCCGCGGCACGCGCATCCTGATGACCACCCACAACCTTCAGCAGGCCCATCGCCTGGCCGACGACATCGTGCTGCTCTTCGGCGGCCGGCTGGTCGAGCACAGCCCGGCCGAGCGCTTCTTCGCCGACCCGCAGACGCCGGAAGGCAGGGCCTTCATCCGCGGCGAGCTGGTCTGGTAGACCGCTGACGCCAACCACGCATCGCTCACTGCCACCACGCACCACTCGCGAAAGAAGGAAAGGCACCATGAAGACAGCAGGACTCACCCTCGTTGCCATCGGTTTGACAGGCCTCTCGCTGGGCGCCTCGGCCCAGGACGAGACTCCCTTCATCACCCTGGCCTCGACCACCTCCACCGAGGCCTCGGGCCTGTTCGACGCCATCATCCCGCAATTCACTGAAGACACCGGCATCGACGTTCGCGTCGTCGCCGTGGGCACCGGCCAGGCCTTCGAGATCGCCCGTCGCGGCGACGCAGACAGCCTGCTGGTGCACGATACCGTCGGCGAGGAGCGCTTCGTGGAAGCGGGCTATGGCACCGAGCGCGCCGACGTGATGGTCAACGACTTCGTGCTCATCGGCCCGGGGGGCGACCCGGCCGGCATCAGTGAGGCCGAGAGCGTGGCCGAGGCCCTGTCGCGGATCGCCGAGGCCGAGGCCCCCTTCGCCTCCCGCGGTGACGACAGCGGCACCAACCGCGCCGAGCTGCGCCTGTGGGATGCCGCCGGCGTGGAGCCGGGCGGCGAGTGGTACCGGGAGCTCGGCAGCGGCATGGGCCCGACGCTCAACACCGCCGCCGGCATGGACGCCTACGTGATGAGCGACCGCGCCACCTGGGTCGCCTTCGACAACCGCCAGGACCTGGCACTGCTCTTCGAGGGCGACGAGGCACTGTTCAACCAGTACGGCAGTATCCTGATCTCCGAGGAGCGCCACCCCCACCTCAAGCACGACCTGGCCGAGCAGTGGCACGCGTGGCTGCTCTCCGAGGAGGGCCAGCAGGCCATCGCCGACTTCACCGTCAAAGGCCAGCAGCTGTTCTTCCCCAACGCCCGCTCCGACTGATCCGGCGCTGACATCGCCTCACCCGCAAACCCGCAAGGGCCCGGCCACATCCAGCCGGGCCATCAACGCCCTGCTCTTCGCCGTCGAGCCTAACGGGTATACCGCTTGAGCTCATCGGCAAATTCACTGCGCAATCGCGCCCACTCCATCTTGAACCAGGGCGTATAGTCTTCCGGGCGAGAGGCCAGCTCGGCATCGAGCGCTGCGGGTGATATCCAGCACCAGTCGGCGATCTCCTGTCGGTTGGGGCGTGGCGCATTGTCAGTGACCCCCAGATATACCCAGCAAAGCTCGTGCTCGGCGCCGCTTGAACCGTACTGGACCTGATAGCGGAACTTGTAGAGGAAGGCCAGTTGCGCCTCGATGCCGACCTCCTGCCATAGTCGCCGGTGAATCGCCGCTTCCATGGGCTCGCCTCGGCGTGGGTGACTGCAACAGCTGTTGGACCAGCACAGCGACCAGAGGCGCTTGCCTTCCGCCCGCTGCTGCAGAAGAAGCTCCCCGTCATGATTGAACACGAACAGCGAGAAAGCGCGATGCAGCACACCGCTTCCTTCGTGGCACTTGGCCTTGCTCAAATGCCCCAGCTCCCTGTCCTCGTCATCGACCAGGATCAGTTCCTCGTCATCGAAGGAAACGGTCTCGTCGCGCTCG
This sequence comes from Halomonas ventosae, assembly GCF_004363555.1. Taxonomy (GTDB): domain Bacteria; phylum Pseudomonadota; class Gammaproteobacteria; order Pseudomonadales; family Halomonadaceae; genus Halomonas; species Halomonas ventosae. The sequence continues at coordinate 267,021 of NZ_SNZJ01000003.1, forward strand.
CTTGAGCCAGTGCTAACCAATGGTCACCTCCTTGGCCATGCTATCTATCTACTCCTTGTCATTGCCTAGCCGAAGGCCATGACGTGAAGCTTCCAAGCCACCACCATCGGAAGGCTCAAAAGCCCATGCGCTAAGCGCCGGGTGTGAGCCCGCGAGCGGCCCGAGTGGCAACCCCCTGGTCACACCGCTGAACAGCAGCTTGAGCATCCCATCATGACGTGCCGCCAGGCGGGTACTCGCGATGGCGGCCTTGACCGTGCGGCGTGGCACCTTGACCTGCCGACCCGTGCAATAGGTCGGCCGAGCATCTATCTGCCTGAGTGTGAGCACGGCCAGGCCGATGGCCCATAGGCAGAAACGCCTGATGCCGGTTTCTTTCGCTGGAACCATCAGGGTGTAGCGAAAGGCATTACGCAAATGGGCATGCGCAATACCGACCATATAACGCAGTGCGGTGGCAAACGCCGGATCCCTGCGTCCCGGCGCCAGGCTCGCGACGTCCACACCAAATTCCTGAAATTCCTGGCGGGGCAGCCAGCAGACGCCACGTTGCCGATCATCCCAAAGGTCCTTGAGGATATTGGTGAGCTGCAGGCCTTGTCCGAACGACGGTGCCAGGGCCAGCATCTCGGCACGCTTCTCATGCATGTCGCCTGAATGCTGACAGAACAGTTCGGTGAGCATTTCCCCCACGACGCCTGCCACGTGATAGCAATAGCGGTCCACCTCGCCCAGGTCTGCCAGGCCCTCCAGGCTGGCATTGTCCTGGTAATGGCCCATGCCCCGGCACATGATGCTCACACACTTGACCAGCGCCTGCTGCTGGGGCGCGGCGAGGCTATGGGTGCAGCGGACGACCAATGGCGTGTTCGCCATCAACTCTCGCTCAGCCGTTGAGGTGGCCGGCGAGAGCAGCGGCGTGACCTGCCGGGCGAAACGCTGGGCCTTCTCCTCTCCTCTCAGCACCGCCAGAAACCGTTCATGCAGGAGGGTCTTCTGAACCGCGGAAAGCGCCGGTTCATCCTCCAGGGTGTCGGCGATACGGCAGAGCAGGTAGGCATTGGTCACGACCTTGCGCAGATCGGCCGGGAGCTGAGGGATGGTGAAGGCAAAGGTGCGTGACACCCCGCCAAGGACCTTGCCCTGATAGGCTTCTGCCTCTGCAATTCCGGAAGCCGTCGCAAGGACCTGGGCCATGGCAGTACACCCATTCATGTGTGGTCATTGACCGAGGACGGTCATCTTTCCAGCGTGATGTACAAACATCGAGACAGGCTGGTCAGGCAGGCTATCACGCTGGCCTCGGGAGGGTAACGACGCTCAGCCAACGTCAAGGCCCCTGTCCCGGCAGCTTTGTCGTGACCATGGCGCGTAGGCCCGCGCGGCAGGCCCGGCGACGGGGTCACGCCATCAGCACGAAGCCGTTGAACTGCCAGACCGTCAACAGCGTCAGCACCAGCAGCACGACTACCCCGACATGGCGCAGGCGCCGGCTCCGGGACCAGCCCTCCTCACCCAGCACGGGCACCAGCAGGGCCAGCGCCCCCAGGCTGGCCGCGCCCGCCAGCATGGCGACGCCCTGGGCGGCGACGAAGGCCGGCGGCGGGAAGTCGAAGAAAGCGAGCCCCACGTCCTGCGTGATGGGCAGCACGCCGGCCAGGGCCAGCCCCATGCTCACCAGCCACAGACCGGCGGCCAGCAACGTCAGCCGTGCGGCCCAGCGCACCACGGCGCGGTGTGCCGGCGGCCGCTCCCGGCCGACCAGCGCCACCACCAGGGTGACGACGAACACGCCGCCGGCCAGGCCCAGAAACGCCAGACGCCAGCGCGGGTTGGCCAGCGGCCCGACCCGCTCCATCACCATGATCGGCTCCGGCACGGCCAGGTGCGTCACGGCGCCGCTGTCGTCCGCCAGGAAACGCAGCGACTCGTGGCTGTCGGCCTGGCGGAAGTGCCCCTCGCCCGGCGCCGGCACCAGGCGCACCTGCCGCCCCCGGCGGCTCAGCACCAGCCGGCCGTCCCGGTCCAGGTGGACGCTGGCCATGTCGTGGTTGAGCAGCGCCTCGACGGTGGTATAGGGCCGCCGCGTGGAGAGGTAATCCCCCGCATAGCGCGCCGGGTCGTCGGGCGCCGTGGCCGCAGCGGGGGCTTCGGTCGGGAAGTAGCGTCGCACCAGCTGCTCGACGAGCCCCCGGATCAGCGCCTGGCCGCCGTTGCTGTTGGTGGAGATGAACACCCCCAGCTCGAGTTCGGGGATCAGCTGCAGGTCGGAGACGAAGTGCACGGTCCCGCCGCCATGGCCGATGGCCCGGTAGCCGGCGATCTCGCTCTCGATGAAGCCGTGGGCCATGCCGGGCTGCCCCGGGGCCACTCGGTAGTGGGTACGCTGCATCTCGCGGGCCGTATCCGGCGAGAGCAGCTGCACGTCGCCGAGGCGCCCCTCGTTGAGATGGGCGCGCATGAAGCGCGCCATGTCGGTCGCCGTGGTGGAGAGGCTGCCGGCCGGCCCGATACCGCCGACGAAGGTGAAGCCGCCCGGCCGGAAGGCGCCCTCGACCCATTGATAGCCCTCGCTGACCCGCTCGCGCAGGGCCGGCGCCATGGGGGCCTGCTTGCGCTGCGGCCCCCAGGGCTCGCGGAAGGTGCTGTCCCGCATGCCCAGCGGTGCCAGCAGGTGACGCTCGGCGTAGGCTTCCCAGGACATGCCGCTGACCTCGGCGACCACCAGGCCAGCCAGCGCCACCCCGTAGTTGGAGTAGGCCGGCCAGGTGCCCGGTTCTCGCACCTGGGCCGGGGCATGGCGGCGCAGGTAGTCGCGCAGCGCGAGCACGGCGTCAGGGTCGTCCTCGAAGAGATGGCCCATGGCCGTGTCCTCGAAGCCCGGGGTGTGGGCCATCAGCTGGCGCAGGGTGATCGGCGCCGGATAGCGGGTCGCCAGGGGGAAGTCGGTCAGGATGTCACGGATATCGGCGTCCAGATCGAGCCGTCCCTGCTCCACCAGCTGCATCACCGCTGTCCAGGTAAAGAGCTTGGAGATCGAGCCCGGCCGGAACAGGGTCTGATCGGCCACCACCGGGCGCCCGGCCTCGAGGTCGGCCGACCCGAAGCCCTTGGCCAGCAGCAGTTCGTCGTCCTTGACCACCGCCACCGTCACGCCGGCCACGCGGTGGGCCTCCATGCGCGCCGTCACGAAGCCGTCGACGAAGGCCTCCAGGTCCTGCCTGTCGATGGCCGCCCCCATGGCCACTCCCGCCCACAGCCATACCAGCAGGCCGCACAGGGCGCCTCGCATGAGAGTCATGATCGCGTGCCGCCTCGCATCGCTGCCCTTCGCAGGGTCAAGCATCGGTCATCTCCAGCCCCGCCAACAGGTCGGGGATCTCGTTGCACAGGAAACGGGCCTCCACGCACTCGCCCAGGTGCCCCTCGGCGAAGCGCAGCAGCCCCAGCGCCGCATGCGGCAGCCGCCGGTCGCGGCGCACGATGAACTGCCAGTGGCTCTCGATGGGCAGCCCCGCTACCGGCAGGATCACCAGGTCCGGATGCTCAGGCGGCAGCACGTGCTCGGAGAGCACGGCAAGCCCCATCCCCGAGGCCACCCCGACACGGATCGCCTCGTTGCTGGCCATCTGGAGCGTCGCCCCCAGGGTCAGCCCCTGTTCCTGCAGCCAGCTCTCGAACAGCATCCGCGTGGCCGAGCCGGGTTCGCGCAGCAGGAAGCGCTCGCCCAGCAGCTCGCTCATCGCCACCTCCTCGCGTCCCGCCAGGGGGTGGCCCCAGGGCGCCACGGCCACCAGGGGGTTGCGCAGGAAGCGCCCCGCCCGGGCATGGGCCAGTGAAGGGGGGTGGCTGAACACGTAGAGATCGTCGTCCTGGCGCTCGAAGCGGGTCAGCACCTGGCGGCGGTTGCCGATATGCAGGGTGACGTCCACCTCGGGAAAGGCCCGGCTGTAGGGGCCGAGCAATCGCGGCAGCACGTACTGGGCGGTATTCACCAGGGCGATGGAGCAGCGCCCCCGCGCCCCGCCGCGCAGCGAGGCCAGGTAATCCGCGAAGTCGTCGAAGCGCCCCAGCACCTCGCGGCTCGCCCGGTAGAGCTCGCCGCCCGCCTCGGTGGGCACCAGGCGCCCCTGGCGGCTCTCGAGCAGCGGCTCGCCCACCGTCTCGGCCAGGCGACGCAGCTGCTGGGAGACCGTAGGCTGGGTCAGGTGGAGCCGTCGCGCCGCCTCGCTGATCGAGCCGGCGCGCACCACCGCGGCATAGACCTGCAGCAGGCGGAAGGTCAGGTGTCGGATGTTCATCGTCGTGGTGCCCTGGGTCACCTATAGATGATCATCTATGATGCAATGCGAAAGAGATTATTGGAATCAATGTCCGAGGCTTCGCAGAATGCGTGGCGTTTCTCCTTTAGCCTCCAGAGACCTCCCGATGCCCGATATCGTGGTGATGTTCTTCCTGCTCGGCCTGCTGGCCGGGCTGGTGAAGTCCGACCTGACCATCCCCAAGGCCGCCTACGACACCCTGAGCCTGCTGCTGATGCTGACCATCGGCCTCAAGGGCGGCATGGCCCTCTACGGCAACCTGAGCTGGTCGCTCGTGCCCGAGCTGGCCGCGGTGGCGGCGCTCGGCGCGCTGATCCCGCTGGCCCTGATGCCGGTGTTGCGCCGCCTCGCCCGCCTCTCCGCCGCCGACAGCGCCAGCATTGCCGCCCACTACGGCTCGGTGAGCGCCGGTACCTTTGCCGTGGCGCTGGCCTTCGCCGAGAGCCGCGCACTGCCCATCGGCGCCGAGGTCACCCTCTATCTCGTGATGATGGAGCTGCCCGCGATCATGGTCGCCATCGCGCTCTATCGCCGCCATGCGGGCAAGGCCGCCGGGGAAGCGATGCAGGGGATCTGGCACGAGACCCTGACCAACCGCGGCGTGATCCTGCTGGCCGGCGGTGCGGTGATCGGCGCCATGTATGGCCCCCAGGAGGGCGCCAACGTCACCGAGCTCTTCACCAGTGCCTTCCATGCCGTGCTCGCCCTCTTCCTGCTGCAGATGGGCCTGACCGCGGCGGACACCCTGCGTCCGATCCCCTGGTTCCACTGGCGACTGCTCACCTTCGCCCTGGTGGCCCCGCCGCTGCTGGCGATGGCCGGCCTGAGCGTCGGCCTGGCGCTGGGCCTGCCCCAGGGCTCCCTGCTGATCCTCACCGCCCTTGCCGCCAGCGCCTCCTACATCGCCGCCCCGGCCGCCATCCGCACGGCGATCCCCCAGGCCAACATCGGCCTGGCGATGCTGGCCTCGCTCGGCTTCACCTTCCCGCTCAACGTGATCATCGGCATCCCGCTCTACCACCAGCTGATCACCTGGCTGGCGGGCTGAGTCACCGAGGGGCAGCCGCGACGGCTGCCCCGCCTGCTGCTCGTTCCTTGCTCCCTACCCTTTCTCCTTCCTCCTTGCCCTCTACCCTTCTTCCTTGCTCCTTACCTCGCCTCCCTCTATCGACATTCGTCGTAGCCGCAAGAACCTGCACTTTACGTTAACGTCAACCTCGCCTAGTCTTGTGCCATCTGCCATCTTGATGACTAACTGTTTGCCCTTGGCGCCTCGCCCGAGCGGTCGGCGCCTCACCTGACGAGAACGGGAGCCCGCCATGCATACGCCCTACAAGCCCCTCGACTTCGGCCTCGACGACGAGCTGAACATGCTGCGTGACCAGGTCAACGCCTTCGCCCGCGACGAGATCGCCCCGCGCGCCGCCGAGATCGACGAGAAGAACGAGTTCCCCAACGACCTCTGGGAGAAGTTCGGCGACATGGGCCTGCTCGGCATCACCGTCTCCGACGAGGACGGCGGCAGCGGCATGGGCTACCTGGCGCACTGCATCGCCGTGGAGGAGATCTCCCGGGCCAGCGCCTCCGTGGGCCTCTCCTACGGCGCGCACTCCAACCTCTGCGTCAACCAGCTCAAGATCAATGCCAGTGCCGAGCAGAAGGCCAAGTACCTGCCCAAGCTGATCAGCGGCGAACACGTCGGCGCGCTGGCCATGTCTGAGCCGGGCGCCGGTTCCGACGTGGTCTCCATGAAGCTGCGCGCCCGCAAGGAGGGTGACAAGTACATCCTCAACGGCAACAAGATGTGGATCACCAACGGCCCCGATGCCGACGTGCTGGTGGTCTACGCCAAGACCGACCCCGAGGCCGGCTCCAAGGGCATTACCGCCTTCATCATCGAGAAGGGCATGCCCGGCTTCTCCACCGCCCAGAAGCTCGACAAGCTGGGCATGCGCGGCTCCAACACCTGCGAGCTGGTGTTCGAGGACTGCGAGGTGCCGGAAGCGAACGTGCTCGGCGAGGTCGGCAAGGGCGTGCGCGTGCTGATGAGCGGCCTGGACTATGAGCGTACCGTGCTCGCCGCCGGCCCCATCGGCATCATGCAGGCGGCGCTGGACATCGTGGTGCCCTACGTCCACGAGCGGAAGCAGTTCAACCAGGCCATCGGCGAGTTCCAGCTGGTGCAGGGCAAGATCGCCGACATGTACACCACCCTGAACGCCTGCCGCGCCTACCTCTACGCCGTGGCCGCCGGCTGCGACCGCGGCCAGACCTCGCGCAAGGACGCCGCCGGCGTGATCCTCTACTGCGCGGAGAAGGCCACCCAGGTGGCGCTGGACGCCATCCAGCTGCTCGGCGGCAACGGCTACATCAACGAGTACCCCACCGGGCGCCTGCTGCGCGATGCCAAGCTCTACGAGATCGGCGCTGGCACCAGCGAGATCCGCCGGATGCTGATCGGCCGCGAGATCTTTAACGAATCAGCATGATCGGTGACTTCTCGCTGTAGGAGCCTTGCGTGCAAGGCGATGGCAACGGGAGCTTATCGCGCTGCAAGCAGCGCTCCTACAATGCGCCAGTGAGGCGCTGGTACCAGACTGCAAGGGATCGGACATGAGCATCCTCCAGACCCAGATCAACCCGCGCAGCGACGTCTTCCAGGGCAACGACGTCGCCATGCGCCACGAGGTCGGCAAGCTGCGCGAGCTGACCGCGGCCATCGCCCAGGGCGGCGGCCCCAAGGCCCGCGAGCGCCACGAGTCGCGCGGCAAGCTGTTCGTCCGCGACCGTATCGACCACCTGATCGACGAGGGCTCGCCCTTCCTCGAGTTCTCGTCGCTGGCCGCCCATGAGGTCTACGACTCCGCGGTGCCCGCCGCCGGGGTGGTCACCGGCATCGGCCGCGTCTCCGGGGTGGAGTGCGTGATCGTCGCCAACGACGCCACGGTCAAGGGCGGCACCTACTTCCCGCTCACCGTGAAGAAGCACCTGCGCGCCCAGGAGATCGCCCGCAAGCACCGCCTGCCGTGCATCTACCTGGTCGACTCCGGCGGCGCCTTCCTGCCCCGCCAGGATGAGGTCTTCCCGGATCGCGACCACTTCGGGCGCATCTTCTACAACCAGGCCACCCTCTCCGCCGAGGGCATCCCGCAGATCGCCGTGGTGATGGGTTCGTGCACCGCGGGCGGCGCCTACGTGCCGGCCATGGCCGACGAGTCGATCATCGTCAAGGAGCAGGGCACCATCTTCCTCGGCGGCCCGCCCCTGGTGAAGGCCGCCACCGGCGAGAGCATCAGCGCCGAGGACCTGGGCGGCGCCGACGTGCACGCCAAGGTGAGCGGCGTGGCCGACCACTACGCCGAGAACGACGCCCACGCCCTGCAGCTGGCGCGCGGCTGCGTCTCGCGGCTCAACTGGCAGAAGCGCGGCCAGCTCAAGATGCAGGCGCCCAAGCCCCCGCGCCTCGATCCCAGCGAGCTCTACGGCATCGTCGGCACCGACCTCAAGAAGCCCTACGACGTCCGCGAGGTGATCGGGCGCATCGTCGACGACTCCGACTTCGACGAGTTCAAGCGCTACTACGGCGACACCCTGGTCACCGGCTTCGCCCACATCCAGGGCTACCCGGTGGGCATCGTCGCCAACAACGGCGTGCTGTTCTCCGAGTCCGCGGTCAAGGGCGCGCACTTCATCGAGCTGTGTGCCCAGCGCAAGATCCCGCTGATCTTCCTGCAGAACATCACCGGTTTCATGGTGGGCTCCAAGTACGAGCACGAGGGCATCGCCAAGCACGGCGCCAAGCTGGTCACCGCGGTGGCCTGCGCGAAGGTGCCCAAGTTCACCGTGCTGATCGGCGGCAGCTTCGGCGCCGGCAACTACGGCATGTGCGGCCGCGCCTACGATCCCAACCTGCTCTTCATGTGGCCCAACGCCCGCATCTCGGTGATGGGCGGCGAGCAGGCCGCCGGCGTGCTCTCCCAGGTCAAGCGCGAGCAGATCGAGCGCGAGGGCCGCGAGTGGACCAAGGAGGAGGAAGAGGCCTTCAAGGCACCCACCCGCGAGCAGTACGAGCACCAGGGCCACCCCTACTACGCCAGCGCCCGGCTGTGGGACGACGGCGTGATCGACCCGCTGCAGACCCGCGAGATCCTCGGCCTGTCGCTGGCCGCCGCCATGAATGCCGAAGTGGAAGAGACCCGCTTCGGCGTGTTCCGGATGTGAGGTCGAGATGACACAGACAACTTCCCGACTGACGATCGACGACCGCGGCGTGGCCTGGCTGACCCTGGAGCGCCCGGACGTCCACAACGCCTTCGACGACCACCTGATCGCCGAGCTCAACGATCATCTGCGCCGCGTGGGCGAGCTCGCCCACCGGGGCGAGGTGCGCGCGCTGGTGCTGGGCTCCGAGGGCAAGAGCTTCTCCGCCGGGGCGGACCTCAACTGGATGAAGCGCATGGTCGACTATGACTTCGAGGACAACCTGGCGGACTCCCGGGAGCTCTCGGCGCTGATGCACGGCCTGGACACCCTGCCCTGCCCCACCCTGTGCCGGGTGCAAGGGGCCGCCTTCGGCGGCGCCGTGGGCCTGGCGGCCTGCTGCGACATCGTCATCGCCTCCGAGAAGGCGAAGTTCTGCCTCTCCGAGGTGAGGATCGGCCTCTCGCCGGCGGTGATCAGCCCCTACGTGCAGCGCGCTGTGGGCGAGCGCCAGATGCGTCGCTACGCCCTGACCGCCGAGGTCATGGATGCCGCCACCGCCGAGGCCCTGGGCCTGGCCCACCGGGTGGTCGCACATGACGACCTGGACGCCGCCGTCGCGGCCATGGTCGACACCCTGCTTGGCACCTCACCCCAGGCCAGCCGCGCCACCAAGGCCCTGCTCGCCGAGGTGGCCCGCGAGCCCGACAGCAACACGACCCGCGATCATACCTGCCGGGTGATCAGCGAGCTGCGGGTCAGCCATGAAGGCCAGGAGGGGCTCGCCAGCTTCTTCGAGAAGCGCCGCCCCGCCTGGGCCCCCGACTCCCCCTCGAACACGGAGCGCCGTAAATGAGCGAGACGACCCATAACACCAAGCGCTTCGACACCCTGCTGGTCGCCAACCGCGGCGAGATCGCTTGCCGCGTGATGCGCACGGCGCGTGCCATGGGCCTGCGTACCGTCGCCGTCTACTCCGACGCCGACGCCAACGCCCGCCACGTGCGCGAGGCCGACGAGGCCATCCGCCTCGGCCCCGCCGCGGCCCGCGAGAGCTACCTCAAGGTCGAGGCCGTGGTGGAGGCCGCGCGGCGCAGCGGCGCCGGCGCCATCCATCCCGGCTACGGCTTCCTCTCCGAGAACGGCGCCTTCGTCGAGGCCCTCGACCAGGCCGGCATCGTCTTCGTCGGCCCGCCCGCCTCGGCCATCGCCGCCATGGGCGACAAGTCCGCCGCCAAGTCGCGCATGGCCAACGCTGGCGTGCCGCTGGTGCCGGGCTACCACGGCGACGACCAGGACGACGCCCTGCTCAAGGCCGAGGCCGACAAGATCGGCTACCCGGTGCTGCTCAAGGCCAGCGCCGGCGGCGGCGGCAAGGGCATGCGCGTGGTGGAGTCCGCCGCCGGCTTCCAGGCCGCCCTGGACGGCTGCCGCCGCGAGTCCCAGGCCGCCTTCGGCGACCAGCGCATGCTGATCGAGAAGTACCTGACCCAGCCGCGCCACGTCGAGGTCCAGGTGTTCTGCGACAGCCACGGCAACGGCGTCTACCTCTTCGAGCGCGACTGCTCCGTGCAGCGCCGCCACCAGAAGGTGCTGGAGGAGGCCCCTGCCCCGGGCATGAGCGAGGGCCTGCGCCGCGAGATGGGCGAGGCCGCGGTGCGCGCCGCCAAGGAGATCGGCTACGTGGGCGCCGGCACCGTCGAGTTCCTCCTTGATGCGGACGGGTCGTTCTATTTCATGGAGATGAACACCCGCCTGCAGGTGGAGCACCCGGTCACCGAGATGATCACCGGCCAGGACCTGGTCGAGTGGCAGCTGCGCGTGGCCATGGGCGAGGCCCTGCCGCTGGCCCAGGACGAGCTGACCATCACCGGCCACAGCTTCGAGGCGCGGCTCTATGCCGAGGACCCCGAGCAGGACTTCCTGCCCGCCACCGGCACCCTGACCCGCTTCGCCATGGACCTGGAAGGCGCCGGCCTCGACCCCGAGCGCGTGCGCCTGGACAGCGGCGTGGAGACCGGCGATGCCGTCTCGATGCACTACGACCCGATGCTCGCCAAGCTGATCGTCTTTGGGGACGACCGCGCCCAGGCGCTGGCGACGCTGAACCGGGCGCTGGCCGCCCTCGACGTGCAGGGGGTGGTCACCAACCGTGCCTTCCTGCAGCGGCTGGCCACGCACACTGCCTTCCGTGACGCGGAGCTTGATACCCGCTTCATCGAGAAGCACGAGGAGACCCTCTTCGCGCCGCGCCGCTACAGCATCGAGGAGTATGCCGGGGCCGCCCTGGTGGGCCTCAACCAGCTCTCCCGCGAGTGCGAGAGCGACTCGCCTTGGGACCGCCACGACGGATTCCGCGTCAACGCCCCGCACACCATCCGCATCGCCCTGTGTCCCCCCACACAAAACCAGGCCCATACCCAGTCGCCGGACGCCGAAGGCGTGGTGGTGGTCGAGGGCACCCGCGCGGACAACGCCGGCCCCTGGCACCTGACCATCGGCGGCGAGACGCTTACCGCGCGCCTCGACCCGCTGGCCGGCGACGCCGTGGCGATGACCCTGGACGGCCACCGCCGCCGCCTGCAGGCCCGCCGCGACGGCAACGTGGTGGTGATGGTCGACCCGCGCGGCGAGACCCGCCTCTTCTGGCGGCGCATCGACGCCATCGACCACGGCCACCACGAGGCCGAGTCCACCCTCACCGCGCCCATGCACGGCACCGTGGTGGCGCTGCTGGTGGAGGCCGGCGCCCGCGTCGAGAAGGGCATGCCGCTGATGGTGATGGAAGCCATGAAGATGGAGCACACCATGTCCGCCCCCGCCGACGGCCATGTGGCAAGCTTCCACTTCCAGGCCGGTGATACCGTGGGCCAGGGCGACGTGCTGCTGGAGTTCGCCTCCGACGAATAATCGGGTGGAGCGCCCTTCGTAGGAGCGCTGCTTGCAGCGCGAAGGAGTTGCCCTTCGTGGGAGCGCTGCTTGCAGCGCGAATGGAGGCCGCAGGCCTCCCCTGCTGTCAAGCGCCACACAGGCCACAGCAACGCGTGGGCCGGCCAAGCTTTAACACCAAGCCTCGACATCGGCCCGCCGCGAGCAAGACAGGAGATAACCCATGGCATTTCCCAAGCAGGTGCGCCTGGTCGAGGTCGGCCCGCGCGACGGGCTGCAGAACGAGCCCGAGCCGATCAGCACCACCACCAAGCTCGAGCTGATCGAGCGCCTTGGCGCGGCCGGCATCCGCTACATCGAGGCGGCAAGCTTCGTCTCGCCCAAGTGGGTGCCGCAAATGGCCGACCACCAGCAGGTAATGAAGAACCTCGCCCGCCGCGACGGCGTGACCTACGCGGCGCTGACCCCCAACCTCAAGGGGCTGGAAGGCGCGCTGGAGTGCGGCGTCGAGGAGGTGGCGGTGTTCGGCGCCGCCTCCGAAGCCTTCTCGCAGAAGAACATCAACTGCTCCGTGGCCGAGTCCCTGGCCCGCTTCGAGCCGGTGCTCGAGCGCGCGCAGCAGGCCGGCGTGCGGGTGCGCGGCTACGTCTCCTGCGTGCTGGGCTGCCCCTACGAGGGCGAGATCGCCCCGGCCAAGGTGGCCGAAGTGAGCAAGGCGCTCTATGAGATGGGCTGCTACGAGGTCTCGCTGGGCGACACCATCGGCACCGGCACGCCGCTCAAGGCCAAGCGCATGATCGAGGCCGTGAGCCGCGACATCCCCATGGACCAGCTCGCCGCCCACTTCCACGACACCTACGGCCAGGCGCTGGCCAACCTCTACGCAGTGATGGAGGAAGGCATCGCCGTGGTGGACAGCTCCGTCGCCGGCCTCGGCGGCTGCCCCTACGCCAAGGGCGCCTCCGGCAACGTGGCAAGCGAAGACGTGGTCTACCTGCTCAACGGCCTCGGCATCGAGACCGGCATCGACTTGGACGCCCTGGCCGCCACCGGCACCTGGATCACCGAGACCATCGGGCGACCCAACCGCTCCAAGGTGGGAGTGGCGCTGGCCTCGAAGTAGGCACCGCCGCAAGTACGAAAAAGCCCCCGAGCCAGTGATGAACTGCACCCCGAAAGTTGGACACCCTATCCAACCTTCGGGGTGTTTTTATGAGCAATCGGTACGACGAGTGGTTCAAGCTGCAGGTGGCACA
>NZ_SNZJ01000004.1 GCF_004363555.1 Halomonas ventosae
CGACTTCCTGCGAGGGCCCCTGCAGGCGCCGTTCGAGGAGGTGGAGCCCGCCTATGAGGCGCTGATGACGCTGCAGCGCATGCTGCATGAGCCCGCGTTCACCATCCGCTTCACCTATCGCCCCGGCGACCTGGTGATCTTCGACAACCGCCGCCTGCTGCATGCCCGCGATGCCTTCGAGGGCGCAAGCGGCCACCGCTGGCTGCAGGGCTGCTACATGGAGCGCGACGAGATCCGCTCGCGCTACCGTATGGTGCTGCGCGCACGGCGCCAGCGGCAGGTTACCGCCGAGGCCTGAGCGCCTCATCATGTAGCCCCCTTCGCAGCATTTGACTACCTGCAGGGACCCGAGGACTTGATTACCCCGGGACCTTGCAGATTGGTGGCCCTGAATGACTGATCAGCCGGGTACCTACAATTTCCCGCCTCGGTTGTGATGTTCCTTCAGAAAAGGCACTAGCGCTTCAAGCGGCATGGGCCGTGCAAAGTAGAAGCCCTGGAAAGTATTGCAATGCTGCTGGCACAGATAAGTGTACTGAGACTCGGTCTCGACCCCTTCAACCACCAAATCCAGCCTAAGTTTTCCGGCCATGGTGACCACACCCTCGATAATGGCGGCATCGCGGTGGTCACTGACTACCTCCCGCACGAACGAGCGATCGATCTTGATCTTGTGAATCGGAAGATGTTTGAGATAGCTGAGGCTGGAAAACCCGGTGCCAAAGTCATCTATGGCAATCCTTACACCACTCTCGCGCAACGCCTGAAGGGCCTCAATGACCCGCTCTGTGCTGTCCATCAACACACCCTCAGTAAGTTCTAGCTCGAGCAGGGATGGAGTAAGCCCGCTTTCTTCAAGCGTACCCATGACACCAGAGATGAAACCTGGGCGCTGGAAGTGCATGGGAGAGACATTAACTGCCATGTGCAAGCTGCCCAAGCCCATGTCGTTGAGTCTGGCAGCATCCCGGCAAGCAGTGGCCAGAACCCAGTCACTGATCGGGATGATCTGACCGGTATCCTCGGCTAGGCCGATGAAAGCTCCCGGAGAAATGTACCCCCGCTCGGGGTGATGCCACCGCACAAGCGCTTCCACACCAATCACATGGCCGCTAGGGGCATGAAACTGTGGCTGGTAATGGAGTTCGAACTGCTGCTTCTCAACGGCTAGCTGCAAGTCGTTACGCAGGGTGACCCGTTCACTTACCTTCTTATTGAGATCTAAGGTGTACCACTGCGAGGTGTTGCGACCTTGCCGTTTGGCCTTGTACATGGCCAGGTCGGCCTGTTGGATCAACTGCATGGGTTGTTCGATCTCACCATCACACAGGGTGATACCGATACTCGCAGTAATGCGTAGTTCGTTATTATCAATATGGTAAGGTGCCGAGACTCGATCGAGCAGGCGCTGAACGACCGGCATCACATCGTTCTCACAGGCCAGATCAGGAAGCACGATCACGAATTCGTCGCCGCCGAAGCGAGCCACGGTATCGCCGGGGCGCAGCAACTCTTCAAGGCGGCTTGCGACATCCTTCAGGATGCGGTCACCGGTGTCATGGCCCAAGGTGTCGTTGATAGGCTTGAAGCCATCCAGGTCCAGGAACAGTACCGCCAGGTAGCGCTTATAGCGGTAGGCAATCTGACACCCTTGGGCCAGTCGATCTTCCAGCAGTGCTCGATTGGGTAATCCAGTCAGAGCATCATGGCTGGCGTTATAGGCTAGCCGAGACTGGTACTCCCTCTGAGTGGAGATATCGTTCTGCACACCGATGAAATGCGTCACCTTTCCCCTGTCGTCACGAACCGGTGAGATATAAAGGTCATTCCAGAAGGTTGTCCCATCCTGACGGTAGTTACGGATGACGATATGGACATTTCGCTCAAGGGCGATACCCTCGCGCAGTCTCAGTATGGCGCGCGACTCGGTATTTTCACCCTGGAGGAAGCGACAGTTCCTGCCCATAGCCTGCTCCCTTGAGTAGCCCGTGATCCGTTCGAAAGCGGGATTGACATAGACAATGGGGAGGTCAGGCTGCAGGGCATCACATATCACGACGCCGTTGACGCTTGAAGCGACACTGCTCTCGAGGATACGCAGCTGGCGTTCGGTCGCTTTGCGTTGGTTAATGTCGCGGAAGTAGACCGCCAAGCCCTCTTCAGATGGATAAGCATTGACCTCCACCCACAGGTCCAGCAACGGATTACATTCCTCGAAGTGGGCAGAACGGCCGGATACCATTGCCTGGAGGTACTCGGTCTCAAATCGCGTTCCCACCGCTTCCGGGAAGGCCTCCCATACATTGCGGCCAAGCAGTGTGCCAGGATCGCGTTGAAGCAGGCGCTCGGCTTCCCGATTGACGTAGCTGAAGCACCAGTCGCCATCAAGGGTGAAGAAGCCGTCCGTGATGCTTTCCAGAGTAGTGGTGAGGCGATCGGCCAACCGAGAGACCTCAGCCCCGAGCCGGTGCTGTTCGGTGATATCCTGAGTCGACCCCTGGGCCTGAACGATTCGGCCTTCGTCATCGTAGACGGCTTGGCCAATCACCCGCACTCTAATATGTCGCGGCTGGGCGGTGATGACCTCAAATTCCTCATCGAAGGGAGTCCCTTCATGGCAACAGGCCTCGAACACGGTACGGATGCGCCGACGGTCCTCGGGTGCATAGTAGGCAATAGCCTGATCCAAGGTAGGCTGGAAGCCGGCAGGCTCGTCATGGATGGCACAGACTTCATCGGACCAGATCGGCAGACCAACCGACAGATCGACGTACCAACCCCCTATCAGTGCTGTTTTCCCGACGATATTGAAGAAGTGCTCATGTCGCCGAAGAGCCAACTCGTTTTCCCGACGGGCGGTGATATCTCGGGCAACCACATAGATCACCTGCTCCTGGCCGAGCGCGGCATTGATCTCGACCCAGCGGCGCCGTTCATCACTGTCCCGAATCCGTGCCACCAGTTCCCTGACAGTAAAACCGGCGGCCAACCGCTGAATGGCTTCTGCGATGCGTGGGTGGTCCTCTTCCCATACCAGACAGGTGTAGGGCTGGCCGATGAGGTCCGCCGGAGTAAACCCCAGCTGGTGCTGGAAGGCAGGATTGACCTGAAGGAAACACCCCTCCAGGTCGACGCGGCAGAACAGGTCAGCCGACAGCGTGAAGAACTGGTCACGTTGCTGGAGCGCAGCCTGAGTTGCCTCCTTGGTGGACGCCAGGCGGCTGCGACGCTGTTCCGCTATGCGATACAATTCCTGGCTCACCATCAGGACCAGGGTCAGCACTAGACCAGCCAGCAACAGAAGGGTTGGGAGCAGGTTAAGGTCGCGCAGGTAGCCCGTATCGAGTAATCCGGAGATTCGCCACTCGCCACCACTGGCGAGCGACATCGTGCGGGAGGCGAATACCACTCGTTCTCCGAGATTTCCTACAAGACAAGGGCCATAGAGCAGACCGTCAGCCTCATGCAACTGAACAATGAAATGATCAGAATCCTGGCTTATCTGGTCTTCCAGCATGGTGGCAATGTTCAGTGTAACAACCAGCCACTGGCTGGAAGAGTCGACTATCGATAGCGGCATGGCCAACAACATCAATGGCCTGCCATCAGTTGCGTACATCACTGGACCAGCATGTTCACCAGTGTAGTGGTCTGCATTGTTGATCCATCGGAGGTGTTCAGCTTTGGAGAGGTAGCGCCCAAGCCATTCACGAGCACTCGTGCGTTTCACTGCAAGACGCCTCGGGGTTTGATCACTGTCGAGCACCGCGATCAGCTCGAAAGCGGAAATATCCCGGAGGTAGCTCGTGGACTCCTGTTGCCAAAAAGCATCGGCCAGCTCCGGCAGATTTTCCCAGCGCTCTCCCTGACGCTGCAAATATAACTCGTGGCGCCTCAGTGCGGCTTGTGTGCCACTCTCGGCTCTGGCGAGGGCATGCTCACTCTGGCTGACCAGCGTTTCGAGATTCTGCTGGCTGAGAAGGTACCAGCCACCTGTGGTCAGCAGGCCTCCCGCCAGGGCTGCGGCCAGCGTTGCTGTCGAAATGGGCATGGCCGCTACCGAATGACGGGGACGTTCCTGAGTCAGCAGGACAATGCCAAGACCAAACAACAGCAAGCTCCCCCCTGGCGCCGCAATATGATGCCCAGGCCAGGTTATGGAGATCTGGTTGGTAGTCGGTAGCCAACCAAAGAGGAACGCTATGCCGCCCATGGCCATCAGCGTCATGCCCGCCACCCGCGACAGCGAACGCCAGGTGCCTCCAAATGTACTCACCAGCAACCCGCAAGCCGCTAACCCGAATAGCAGGGTTCCCCAAGGCCCAGTGCGTGGATAGTCTGCGAACTGCCAGCTGCCGCCTGGCAGCAGTCGATAAACCACGAGGCCAAGGAGGATCAGGGAGGCAACACGGCTAGCGACCTGCATGCCTCGTAACCGACATAGCAGAGCCAGGCCGATCAACCCGACAGCGAGAGTACTATCCGGGAGAATCAAAGCACTCAAGGCTTTACTTTTCTCTTCCACGAGAGCGTCAAGCAGGCCAAAGATCGCAGTGCTCAAGCAAGCCAGAGCCATTAACAGTTGGAAGCAAAGTCGTGCGAACAGGGGGCGTATCATGATCTTCTCATCAGGGAAATTTTTGTTTGAATAGACCAAGCATCAGGGTGGTAATAGGATAAGAAAATCCAGGGAATTCTGTGTAACCTCCCTATCCAAAAATCGCAATTTTAACTCGATTAGACATCGGATTCCCGGAGCATGAGCCGCCGGGTCACTGAGCCTCAACACGGGAGGTGCCTCGGCGAAAAATCCTCATGAGAAGCTCGCCATTCTCTGGCTCATGAAATTCAACGTGTATCAACGCGGTTAAGCCTATGCTGCTTGCTGTGTAGCAATACAGCACTAGCTGTCTTATCGACTCCAAGGGCATTTTCTTGAATGTAAGGCGTCCTGGCGATTGATCTACCAGCGGAAGGGGCGTTTGACAACTTGCAAAAGATATTGGCACAGAACTCATTAAGGATCAAACAGGCCCGTCGGAAACACTTCAGGCTGAATTTGTCAAGACGCACCTAGCATTATTCAGACTTCATCAACCGTGGGACGTCTGGCCAATAAGTGATATCTTCAATAGTCTGCTGAAGCATGAAAATGCAGTGATGTACCTAGCAAAACATGCAGGCCTCTACCTTGTGGAGCCATGACGTAAAGAGTGATGTGTTAGCCACCTGCTCAACTTAATTTACCATGCCTCGGTGGTTTTATCCTGTTTCGCCCCACATTCTATCGGCATGGACTATAGCGATTTCCTACGAAGGTACCGGAAGAAGATAGCGCCAAGTTAAAGAAGCTCCTTTACCTTTAAGAGTTGAAATTTTCCATAAATAAATCAACCCAAGACCCCATCCGGGAAAGCTCAGAACCCTACCCCAATCTAATGTGACATGAGCGGCTCAATTAAATCGTATCTCCAGGAACATTGGCACGCTCAGACAGCCAATCCTTGAGTTTCACGGAAGATAATGGAGCGCTAAAATAATTTCCCTGGCCATGACTAATGCCTAACGAACGCACCGCTTCAGCTATCTTGAGGCTTTCAATACCGACTACGATGCTGTTGACCTCTAGAGAC
The DNA here is from genome assembly GCF_004363555.1 of Halomonas ventosae. Lineage (GTDB taxonomy): Bacteria > Pseudomonadota > Gammaproteobacteria > Pseudomonadales > Halomonadaceae > Halomonas > Halomonas ventosae. Next base: position 5,634 of record NZ_SNZJ01000004.1, read on the forward strand.
GACATGAAGCTATGAAGGGATCTCATAAGCTTTCGACTGCTCACACGACTATCGACGCTGGATACCAGCTCACCATTTATCTTCGCCTTGGAGACCGGAAGCATCGCGAAGATACCCACGTCAACGGCCTCATTCCCGATGCCGTCGACGGCTATGGAAAGCCCCAACTGGGAGAGCCTTCTGAGAAGGTGCGAGTGCTCACGCACCTGCCCCTGAAGGCCATAATTGGCTATTTCAAGGGTCAACCAATTGAGCACCGGTGCCGCATCTCGCAGAAAGCGATCCAGTGGAAGGGCCGACATGACGCCTTGATCAAGCGACTGTTGATCCACATTCACGGAGACCTGAAGCTTGTCCAGGCCAGCTCCCAACGACTGCCAATTCTTCCATTGATTGATTACCTGCATCAGCACCCAGCGATCCAAGCGAGGCAACAACCCCATTTTCTGCGCCTGGGGGAGAAAGCCTCCTGGCGGCAGGATCTCACCACCAGGGTGACGCCAGCGGATCAATGCCTCCACCCCAATACACTTTCCAGTATTAAGTTCAACTTGCGGTTGGTATACCACACTAAAATGCCTATCTGGCTCAAGTATGGCATTCTGAAGTTCAAACTCTAGCTTCTGTTGCTCCCTCATTTTCCTTGAGAGCAGCTTGTCATGATATGCCAACTGCCCAGCACCACGCCGCCTGGCAGACTTTACAGCGGAATAGGAACTTGCCAACAGTTGATCTGGTGTATCACCATCTCGAGGAGAGATTGAAATCCCCAGGCTTGCTGTCAGCAGAGTACGCCCTTGGGACAGTTGAAACGGAGGGTCAAAGCTTTCCTGAACACGTGATGCGACAACCTGCGCCTTATCCGGAATGGCATCATTATCTAGAACAACAACAAACCGACCACTCTCCACCCTGGCCAACGTATCTTCCGCTCTTAGTGCCTGACTGATTCTGTCGTAAACTTGACACTGCAACTCATCGCACCCAGCGCCACCAAGAACCTGTGATAGCTCGTCGAACCTATCAATCTCTATGCAGAGCAACGTCACGGCACTTTCATTCCGACTTGCACGAAGCAGAGCATGCTGAACTCTATCCAGAAGAATGCGTTTCTTAAGATCAAATTCTGTCTCAGCGCCGAGACTTCCCTCATCGCCTGATGACACTATTACAAGCCAAAGCTCCTCTCTTGCTCCATTACTATGGATCTTGTGAGACTTAAATGTAACAGCAACCTTATGGTGATCAGCGTGTCGAAAAAAGCCTTCGCCTTCCAGAGGCATTGAAGGCAACGTTTCAGAGATCTCATTGTCCAGCAAGGCAGTCAAGTCGCTCCCCTCCAATGCTCCGGGAGCATAGCCAAGGAGTCGGTGCAGCGAGGGGTTAGCGCTTTTCACCCGCCCATCCGACCCGACCACCATGATGCCCAGCGGCAGGTGATCCACTATCAAGCTAGCCAAGGAGGCAGGATGAAGGCTAAGGTTGGCACTCCGCGTGCCAGGCTCGAAGTCGGAGCTGTTCATGGTGGGCACTCTGCCTGGGCGGCTACACAGTCATGACAGCCTACGCTACTTTGGCCAGGATTGTGAACCGATTAAGGTCTAACAAGCGACGTTTTTTAATGATTTAGGTCAGCCATGTGTGCTGTATAAGATTCAACAGCGCATATCTTTCTTTCTGAAGCAAGGAGGGCTGCATGAACGAAAAGGAAACTGACCGGGTGGAGCCGGAGAGGGGAGACTCTCACCTTCAAGAGTCCCGTGATGCCATGGTCGAAGCCCTCCATCAGTTGAACCTGATACGCCTTCCTTCCTCGAGCCGCTCAAGCCCACAGGTAGTCGACGTGGTGAAGACCGTGCTGGAGCACCTGCCCGTGGATGTGAGCGCCAAGGACGTCACCGACGCATCCAGGCTCTTTGCACTGGGCCGCACTGTATGGTCGGATACCCTGTTGCAACAGCCAGCTGATCTGCTCTACCGGGAGGATAGGAAGTTATACCAACAATATCCAAAGACGGGTTATGAGATTGTTACCAAGCTCCCAGGGCTGGGGGGCGTGGCTGAACTTGTCCTCCACCATCAGGAGCGATGGAATGGCAGTGGCTTCCCTAACCGAGTAAAGGGGGAAGAAATACCTGTCGGGGCCAGAATAATCAAACTTTCCGTGGACTTCATCGAATACCAGAGAGGAATGATACTGAAGCGGCAAGTTGGCAGGCAGGACGTCTTCAAACTGATCAATAAATTTTCTGGAAGGTTCTACGACCCGGGTCTTGTCGGTCCATTCATTGATATCTGCAAGGAATACTCACCCGACCTCGGGATTGCAGACAAGGATGTCCAGGTCCTTGATACAAAGCGGGTAGAACCAGGCATGAAGCTCGCAAGAGATCTTTTCTCCAGCAGTGGGATCCTGCTGCTGAACGAAGGGAAGGTCTTTGACAGAGGCCTTATCGAGAAACTGAAGCGGTTCGAGAGCATGGAGCCAGACCCTTACACGCTCCTGGTACGCCCCGCATCTGAAGAGAGTGACGAGGCGTAAGCGATAAAAGCAACCAGCGTCACTTATTCTATGCCTTCAAGTTGAGACGGCTCTCACCACGCCCCGCCTCACCGCGGCGATTATAGAGTGCCCTACCCCTGGCTTCGGAAATCATGTTCAACAATCGCTGGTTTTGTTCCATGCGAAGCTGGATCATCCGGCCATTGCCATGATTATGGTTTGAGACTTGCTCTGCCACCTTGAGCAGCTCTTGCCATTCGGCCTCGCAGCCGTCCACTCGTACCACCTCAAGGGCGCGCTCAGGTGACGAAACGGCCTCACCCCCCATCAGCTCACGGCGTTCGGATGACAAGGCCCCGAGGCGTTCAAGCTGCTGTTGCTTGGATTCAGCCAGATGGACCAGCGCATCACCATCCACCTCCGCTTTGGCCAGTTGGTTTGCCTCCTCGTCGAGGAGTTCCATCAGCCGCCGCATTGCGGCCAGCTCGTCCACCAAGCAGTGGGCCAGGGTCATTGGCTAGTCCTTCCTCGAAAGGATGTCCTGAACACTCGCCAGCAGCCCTTCTGCGATCCGGTCTGCGCGAACCTCCAGCTTGCCTTCGCTGATTGCCTGGCGAATTTCATCCACTCGCGCCTGATCCACATCTTGGCCCGCTGAAGCGCCGGAGGCAGCGCCCAGATGAGCTACCGCGGATGGGGTGGAGGAGCCGGTTGGCTGAGGCTGCTGGGCCGACGGCTTGGCAGGCTTGGCGCCCTCGACCGGGCGCTGCGGCGGCTGCGTGTTATCGATTTTCACCAGGAAGACCTCATGAATGCGTGCATGCCAGCGTTATCGGCACAGGCACAAAGAACTTTAGCGCTGCGCCGCTACCATTGCGAACCCGCATCATGGCAGTACCTCCAGGCGAGACGCACCCACCACCCGGGCCTCGATCACCTCGCCGCCCCCCATTCGCACACGTAGCCAATCACCTAGCCCACCGGCATCAAGGGCTACCCCTTCCCGCTCAATCCGGAAGGCCGTACCCGTAGCACTGATGGTAACGGCCTGACGCCGTTCTACCAGCGGCTCTTTCTCAAGGAAAGCGGACCTCAGCTGAGTACCCGGCCTAAGGCTCCGCCTGGCCCGCATGGACTCGAGCTCTGCGGGGTCCCGAAGGACGCCATTAGGCAAGGATGCTAGATCCCCGCGCTCCCACCTCAACTGATCCAAGGTCACCCGCTCGCCTGTCGCAATCGGCTCAGCAACCACCAGGTAGTCGACGGGTAGCGCAACGTCAGCTCTCAGGTAGTGAGTCTCTCCTTGCTCAAGGCAGCGAACTCCCACGACAATTCGACCCCGCCGCATGTCAGCGCTGGGGGGCAGGAATAGCTCTCGTACAGCGCAACTCGCAGCATCCAGGCCTCTGGCAGAAACGCTCACCTCCGCCTGGTAACCGAGCTCGCGGGCTTCTTGCTTCAAGAAGTCGGCGATCTCGGCCTCGAGCGTGGCATCTCCAACAGCACTGAACGGCGCGAGAAGTAGCCACAGCCCGGAAAAACATGCCTTTACAACTTGCCAGCCACAGCGCCTGGCCTGCCTGGCGTATCGGCTATCGGCAGCCACAGACTCTCCCCCCATTGATCGCTCATCTAGATTCTATGCCGGTAAGGCCAGGAGCAAGACAGGAAATGGCACGCAAAAGACCGTCTGTTTCCTGCTTTGTCCTGACGGCGGCCTGTCTATTCTGCAGGCTGTTCGTTTTCCCGGTGGACCACCCGCCGATGGTCACGAGGGTCAATCATGATCGACAAGCTGGAAGGCGCGTTCAGTTTCCATCAAGCAGCGTTGGGGTTACGCCACCAGCGCCATGAGGTGTTGGCCAACAACATCGCCAATGCCGACACACCCAACTTCAAGGCCAGGGACTTCGACTTTGCGGCCGAGCTGGCCAGGGCCGTCAAGACCAGCCCCAAGGGCAACTCGGGCTCCACTCTGACGCTCACATCCTCACGCCATATACCCGGGAGCGCGCTGCAGACACCTCTCCCTGATCTGCTGTACCACACACCTGACCAACCAAGCATGGATGGCAACACGGTGGAAATGGAGCGGGAGAGAGTGAAGTTCGCCGACAACGCCGTGCGCTATCAGGCCAGCCTGACATTCCTCGAGAGCCGGATCCGCGGCCTCAAGAACGCCATGCAGCCAGAGTCTTGACCCTCCTGAACCTCGAGCGAGGAAGTGCCCATGACAATGTTCTCCGCTTTTGACATTGCCGGCTCGGCCATGAGCGCCCAGTCCCAACGCATGAACGTGACCGCCAGCAACCTGGCCAATGCCGACAGCGTGGCTGGCCCCGATGGAGCAGCCTATCGCGCCAAGCAAGTGCTCTTCCAGGCGCGTCAGCAACAGGGCACCGCTGGAGGAGTAGAAGTCCGCGGTGTGATCGAGGATCCCTCCCCCATGCGCCTGGAGTATCGACCCGAGCATCCGCTGGCGAATGAAGAAGGCTATGTGACGATGCCCAACGTCGACCCCGTGAATGAGATGGTCAACATGATTTCTGCCTCACGGTCCTATCAAGCCAACGTGGAGGTCATGAACACCAGCAAGCAGTTGCTGATGAAGACACTGACCCTGATCGAGAGCTAACCATGTCCACGACGATCGACAGTGCCACGCTGGCAAGGGTCAGCAGCACCCCGACGGCCCAGGCCAAACAATCAGCTGAGTTGCGCAACAACTTCATGGAGTTGCTGATCACCCAGCTGAAGAACCAGGACCCTCTCAACCCCCTCGAGAATCACGAGATGACCTCTCAGCTCGCCCAGATCAATACCGTCAATGGTATCGAAGAGCTGAACGAGACTCTGAACGGGATCACGGGGCAGATCGAGGCCAACCGCACGCTTCAGGCTGCCAGCCTGATCGGCCAGGGGGTTCTCGTTCCAGGAGACAGGGTGCTTGTCGAACAGGATGGTGAGGGGCAGAGCCATACAACGCCATTCGGCGTCATGCTGGACCAGCCTGCCAGCAACCTGCGCATCACCATCTCAGCCTCGGACGGCACCACCATCAACCAGTACGACTTGGGCCCGGCCCAGGCCGGGGTGCAATCCTTCAGCTGGGATGGGCGTACCCAGCAAGGCGAGCAGGCGGCTAGCGGTGCTTATCGCGTCCGAATCGAGTCCCTTAAGGGTCAAGAAGCCACCTCAGTACCCACCCTGAACTATGCCCAGGTGGGTGGTGTAACCCCCACCCAGGACGGCAACGTCAAGCTCGATCTGGGCGCCATCTATGGCCAGGTCGATATCCAGGACATCAAGCAGATTCTTTGAGGATATGATCCATGAGCTTTTCTCAAGCACTCAGTGGGCTCAATGCCGCCTCCTCCAGCCTCGGTGTGCTGGGTAACAACATCGCCAACGCCCAGACCGTCGGCTTCAAGGGCAGCAACGCCCAGTTTGCCGACGTATTTGCCAATGCGCAAGTCGGCCTCGGCACACGCGTCTCCGACGTGGTTCAGGACTTCAGCGACGGAAACCTGGAAAGCACCGGCAGGACGCTAGACCTCGCCGTCAGTGGCCAGGGCTTCTTTCGCTTCATGCAGGACAACCAGGTCGTCTACTCACGCAACGGCCAGCTGGGCCTGACGCCGGATGGCTACCTCACCAACAGCAGCGGCGCCCGCGTGATGGGCTACGGGCTGGATGACCCGACCGCGGTTTCCCCCAAGGTTCAACGCGGGGCACAGCCGGAGGTTCTGCAGGTTACTGCGGATGAGATGCCTGCCCAGGCCACCTCTCAGATCGACATGACGCTGAACCTGGACGCCCGCAACGATGCGGCCAATCCCCCCAACCAGGTGACGCTCGCCACTGGAACAGCGCTCGACTACCACTATTCGAACAACATGACGGTCTACGACTCTCTCGGCAACCCGAGGAGCATCACCGTGTATTACCAGAAGGTTGCGGATAACACCTGGACAGGCACTCCGGTCCTCGAAGGCGAGGCAGCCCTCGCGTTCAATCTGGCATTCGACACCAACGGCACCATGACCACGCCAGCTGCGGGGGCCATGCCGCCGGTTACCTTCGCGGGCGGTGGCGACGTCGATGATCTTCAGATCACCTTCAACCTGGCCGGCACCACCCAGTACGGTAACGAGTCCACAACCAGCGCCCTCACTCAGAACGGCTTCACATCCGGTGCCCTCGTCGGGATCTCCATCGAGGAAGACGGCACCATCCTGCGCAACTATACCAACGAGCAGTCCCGGCCTGCCGGCCAGATTGCCCTGGCCAGTTTCCGCAATGAGGAGGGACTCCGCCCCTATGGGGACAACGCCTGGCTGGCCTCGACCGAGTCGGGCGGTGAGCTCCTCGGCTCCCCCACCAGCGGATCACTGGGAAGCATCGCATCCGGCGTGGTGGAGACCTCGAACGTGGACATGGCCAAGCAACTGGTGGAGATGATCGTCGCCCAGCGCGCCTACCAGGCGAACTCGCAGACCATCAAGACCCAGGACGAGCTTCTGCAAACCGCCATCAACCTGCGCTAAGCATCATGGACAAGATCCTCTATACCGCCATGAGTGGCGCTCGTCAGAGCATGGAGCAGCAGGCCGTGGTCAACCACAACCTGGCCAACGCCACCACGTCAGGCTTTAGGGCTCAGCTGCATGCCATGCGAGCGGTGCCAGTCCAGGGAGAGGCGCGTCTGGACACGCGTGCCTCTGTAGTCGCCTCCACACCGGGCAGTGACCTGAGCGCCGGCCCGATCACCGCCACCGGACGCCCCCTTGATGTCGCCCTCGAGGGGGCTGCCTGGATGGCAGTACAGGACGCCCAGGGCAACGAAGCCTATACCCGCCGTGGCGATATCCAGATCGACGGCGACGGCATGCTCCACGTCGCAGGAAGGCCTGTGCTGGGTGCTGACGGCCCTGTTCTCGTTCCGCTGGAATCACAGGTCTCGATTGGTGCCGATGGCACCATCAGCGCGATCGCGCCTGGTCAGACGCCAGACACCATCGCCGAGGTGGGTCGGATCAAGCTCGTCACCACCGATGCACAGACTCTCGAGCGGGGTGATGACGGCCTTTTTCGCTCACGGGCCGGCGATGGCGGCATGGCGGCACTGCCGCGCAGTGAGACGGCCAAGCTTGCCACCGGCTCGCTGGAGGGCAGCAACGTCAGCGCCGTCGAGTCGATGGTATCGATGATCGATATTGCACGCCGTTATGAGATGCAGATGAAGGTCATTAGCTCGGCCGATGAAAACGCTCAGCGGGCCAACAGCCTGCTTTCTCTGCAAGGCTAGACCGCCAGCCCCCAACAGCAGGAAGTGACTCATGATCAAATCGTTGTGGACCGCCAAGACCGGTCTGGAGGCACAGCAGCTCCAGATGGATGTCATCTCCAACAACCTGGCCAACGTTGGCACCAACGGCTTCAAGCGATCGCGCGCGGTCTTCGAGGATCTGCTCTATCAGAACCTTCGCCAGCCCGGGGCGCAGAACGATATCCAGAACCGCCTGCCATCGGGGCTTCAGGTCGGCACCGGGGTAAGGCCTGTCGCCACCGAGCGACTTCATACGCAAGGCAACCTCGAGAACACCGAGAACTCACGTGACCTGGCCATCAACGGCCAGGGGTTCTTCCAGGTCATCCTGCCCGATGGCGAGATTGCCTATACCCGCGATGGCAGCTTCCAGCTGGACGCCAACGGCCAGATGGTGACAGCCAGCGGCTATCCACTCGAGCCCGCCATCTTCATTCCCGACAACGCGCTGAGCATCTCGATAGGAGAGGATGGCATCGTCTCCGTGACGCAACCGGGCGTCGCACAGGCCCTGGAAGTGGGACAGATCACGCTGGCAAAGTTCGTCAACCCTACCGGGCTGGAAAGCATCGGTGGCAACCTCTATCGCGAGACAGGCTCCAGTGGGCCAATGAACGAAGCCATCCCTGGCTCAATCGGCTCCGGAAGGCTCTTCCAAGGCTACGTCGAGACGTCGAACGTCAATGTCGTGGAAGAGATGGTCAGCATGATCCAGACCCAGCGCGCCTACGAGATCAACAGCCGTGCCGTGCAGACCAGCGACGAAATGCTGTCACGCCTCACTCAGCTGTAACCTGAACATGCCAAGGCACGCCATGCATCCGCTGTGGAACCTCGCACTCCCTCTACTGGCAGCCGTCGTACTGGGCGTCGCCATGACGGGCTGCGCCCAGATACCGCGCGCCTCCGTCGTGGGTGAGCAGGAGCAGATCAGCATCCCCGATCGTCCGGCGCCGATAGCCAATGGTTCCATCTATCAGGTACAGCGAGGCTATCAGCCCCTGTTCGAGGATCGCCGGCCGCGAACGGTCGGCGACATCCTGACCATCGTGCTCGATGAGGAGGTGAGTGCCAGCAAGAACTCGCGCTCCAATGCCAACCGCAGTGGTAACGCAGTCCTCGACACCTCTCAGGCGCCGGACGTGCTCGACATGCTGGCGGAGTACGGCTTCGACCTGTCGGGAGAAACGGGCTTCGATGGTGGCGGTGGCTCCCAGGCCAACAACTCCTTCACCGGCACGATCACGGTTTCCGTCGTCGAGGTCATGAACAATGGGAACCTTCGCGTCCGCGGTGAGAAGCAGATCGCCATCAATCAAGGCGTCGAGTTCATTCGGTTTTCAGGCGTCGTCAACCCGAGGGCGATCACCGGTCAGAATACCGTGCCCTCCACCACGGTTGCCGACGCACGCATCGAGTACGTCGGAGACGGCTACATCAACGAGGCACAGCACATGGGCTGGCTGCAGCGTTTCTTCCTGAACGTCTCCCCGTTCTAGTCCTGCCGGAGTATCAAAGCCCATGCCAACCTTGCCACCACCACTCGCAAGAACCTGCCTCCTATGTTGTCTGCTGATGGCGTCGTGGCTGATCGCGCTCCCTGCTCAGGCTGAACGCTTAAAGGAGCTGGCGAGCTTTGCCGGCGTGCGTGACAACCAGCTGGTTGGTTACGGCCTCGTGGTGGGGCTCGACGGTACCGGTGATCAAACCATGCAGGCGCCCTTCACCGGGCAAAGCCTGACCAACATGCTGTCTCAGCTCGGAGTCACCATCCCTCCCGGCACCAATATGCAGCTGCGCAACGTCGCCGCGGTGATGGTCACCGCCGACCTGCCACCTTTTTCCCGCCCCGGTCAGCGGCTCGATATCAATGTCTCCTCGGTCGGCAACGCAGAAAGCCTGAGAGGTGGCACCCTGCTGATGACGCCCCTGAAGGGCGCCGATGGCGACACCTATGCGCTCGCTCAAGGCAATGTCCTGGTCGCGGGAGTCTCTGCCCAGGCTGGCGGGAGCAGCGTACAGGTCAATCAGCAGGCTGGAGGACGCATCGCCGGAGGAGCCCTGGTGGAACGCGAGGTGCCGCTCGACCTGGGAGCCCGCGGAGGCCTGCTGGAGCTGGAGCTTCATGACGCCGACTTTGGTACCGCACAGCGTGTCGTCAGTGCCATCAACAACGATTTCGGGCGCCCCGTTGCCGCCGCACAGAACTCCCGGGTGGTCCGACTCGATGGCCCGACGGATCCCAACAGTCGCGTCAACTTCATGGCACGCATCGAGAACCTCCATGTCACCCCGACTGCCGCCCCGGCCAGGGTCGTGCTCAACTCCAGGACCGGCTCCGTGGTGATGAACGGGGCCGTCACGCTGGGTCGTGCCGCTGTTGCCCATGGCAACCTCTCCATCGTCATCGATACCCAGTATCAGGTCAGCCAGCCCCGGGCATTTGGCGAGGGAAGAACGGTCGTGGTGCCCGACAGCGAGATCGCCATCCAGCAGCAGGATGCCTACCTGCGTGTTGTGGAAGGGGCCGACCTCAGCGAGGTGGTGAATGCCCTCAACGCACTGGGTGCTTCCCCCCAGGACCTGATGGCCATACTCGAGGCTCTCAAGGCCGCTGGTTCCCTGCGTGCCGAGTTGGAGATCATCTGATGAGTCTGCCGGACATCAGCAACCAGTTCGCCCTCGATATGCAGGGAATCCAGCGTCTCAAGCACAGCGCGGGGCGCAACCCCGATGCCGGACTTCCCGAAGCCGCGCGACAGTTCGAAGCTCTGCTGGTGAACAGGATGCTGAAAAGCATGCGCGACGCCATCCCAGAATCGGACCTGACGAACAGTTCCCAGACCCGCTTCTACACCGAGCTGTTCGACCAGCAGCTGGCCCAGCACCTTTCCGGTCGCGGCATCGGCATGGCCGACCAGCTGGTGCAGCAGCTCGGCCGTGGTGACAGCATGCCGCCAGCGAATACCGATGAACTGATCGCCGGCATCCCCCGTGGCAACCCTCTCCCGCTCACACAGGCTACCTTCCACGCGCCCGAGAACTTCCTCGAAGCCTTGGCCACCCAGGTTAATGCTGGTGCCTCTCCTGACAGAGACTCTCCGGCACTCGCCAAGGCATCACCGGCGGACAGCAAGGCCCGCGAGACAGAACTGCCACAGCATAAGCAGGGCTTCATCGATACGCTTGCCGCCCCCGCCCGGCACGCGAGCCGTGCCACCGGCATTCCGGCCGAACTGATTCTGGCCCAGGCGGCGCTGGAAACCGGCTGGGGACGTCACGGCATCCCGCGGCAGGATGGCGGGAACAGCCATAACCTCTTCGGCATCAAGGCAGGCCGACATTGGCAAGGTACCACCACGGATATCGTGACACACGAGTTCATCGATGGCCGCAGGACCCGCCTGGTCGATACCTTCCGCGTGTATGAGAGCTACGAGGATGCCTTCACGGACTATGCCCGGCTGATCAGCGATAACCCTCGCTACGCCAGCGTCCTGGCAGCCGACAGCCCGCCACAGGCCGCGCGAGCCCTCCAGCGAAGTGGCTATGCCACCGACCCGGCCTATGCCGACAAGCTGATCAGCGTGATGGCCTCACTGGGCCCCATCGAGGACACGCCATCGCGACTGGCGATGGCAGAACGCCTGTTCGGTTCAAGCCCTGCTAGCCCTAAAGATCCTGCCGTTGCGGCCGATAAGGGAAGCATTACGCGCGAGGATATAGACGCATGAGCCTCTTTAGCACCGGTATCAGCGGGCTGACCGTCGCCCGCCAGGCGCTGGATACCACTGGCAACAATATCAGCAACGCCTACACCCCCGGCTTTCATCGTGAAACAGCCAAGCTGGCCGAGGGCCAGGGTGACGGTGGCGTGCGCCTGCAGGAGGTGGAGCGCCAGTTCAACCGCTACGTATCGGCTCAGCACAATGCCTCGGTAAGTGCACTGAGCGGGTTGGAGGCATATCAGAGCCAGATCACCCAGCTGGACAACCTGCTGGGCGACCTGGAGAGCGGCCTGTCGCCGCTGATGCAGAATTTCTGCTCCGCCCTCGAGGATCTCAGCGGTGCCCCCTCCGATCCCGCAGCGCGTCAGGGGGTCATCGGCAACGCCACCACCCTGAGCGGGCAGTTCCAGGCCTTCGGCAACTATCTGGAAGAGATGCAGTCAGGCATCGAAGGCATGATTCGCGACGAGGTCAATCAGATCAACACGACAGCCGACAAGCTGGCTACGCTGAATCGCGAGATCTCCCTGGCACGAGCCAGTGCCGGCTCGGCCCCTAACAGTCTGCTCAACCAGCGTGATCAGGCCGTCGCCGAGCTCAGCGAGCACCTGAACGTCACGCTGCAGATCCAGGACGGCAAGAGCTACAACGTTTACCTGCCCACCGGCCAGGCATTGGTGGCGGGCACCCAGGTCTACAAGCTGGACGTGATGAACTCGGGCAGCGACCCCCAGCGCCTCGTCGTGGGGTACCAGGAGTCCCGCGACAACCTCGCGGAGGTCAATGAGCAACGACTGTCAGACGGCAGCCTGGGTGGGCTGCTCGCCTTCCGCCGCGACAGGCTCGATCGGGCACAGAACCAGATCGGCCAGATGGCCGTCGCTTTGGGGGAGAGCTTCAATGCACAGCATCGTAGTGGCATCGACCTGAACGGGAACCAGGGCGGTGACATGTTCACACTCGGGAGCCCCCTCGCCTACGCCCACGAGCGCAATGTCGGTTCTGCCGCACCTAGCGTGACGCTGGGCGAGTTTCACCTGGATCAGGAAGACAAGCCACTCGATGACCTCAGCCGGCTGACAACCTCCGATTACGAAATCCGCGTCGTTGATGGCGAGCCGTCGATCCAGCGTCTGGATAGCGGCACCTCGCTCGCGGGTGAGGAATACCTTTACGACCAGGCCGCCGGCACCCTGACCTTCGACGGCATGACCGTCAGCTTCAACGGCACCCTGGCAGAAGGTGACCGCTTCCTGGTGCAACCCACCAAGCAGGCCGCCCTGGGAATGACCAACCAGATACAGGATACCCGGCAGATTGCCACCGCCCAGGAGGGTGGGCTGAGTGGCGACAACCGTAACGCCCTGGCGCTCCAGCAGCTCCAGTTCGAGCCGCTGGTGGGCAATGAAGCCACCATCAGCCAGAGCTACGCCGCCATGGTGAGCGATGTCGGCAATCAGTCCCATGTGATCGAGGTCAACGCCAAGTCCCAGCAAGCCATGACCCAGCAGCTGCGCGCCATGCAGCAGGCCGAGTCGGGCGTCAACCTGGATGAGGAAGCCGCCAACCTGATCCGTTATCAGCAGTTCTACCAGGCCAACGCCAAGGTGATCGAGACCGGGACCACCATCTTCGACACCCTGCTCAGCCTGCGCACCTGATCACGAATAGAGAGACCATCATGATGCGTGTCAGCAGCGTGGCCATGTTCGAGCAGAACGTCGCCAACCTGAATCGCCAACAAAGCGAATTCCTCAAGGTGGGGGATCAGTTCGCCACCGGGCGTCGCGTCGTCCGGCCCTCGGATGATCCTCAGGCGGCGTCGCGCGCCGTGGGTGTGTCGCAGTCCATGGCCGTGAACGAGCAGTTCAGCGATGCCCGGATCAGTGTCCGCAACAGCCTGGGGCAGACCGAGGGGGCGCTGGAAAGCATGACCAACGCTGTGGTCCGTGCTCGTACCCTGGCCGTTCAGGCGGCAAGCGACACCCTCAGTCCCGCGGATCGCGCCTCGCTGACGAGTGAGCTGAAGGGCATCCTGGAAACCATGCTGGGTCAGGCCAACGCAACAGACGGCAACGGCAGCTACCTGTTTGGTGGCTACCGTGACGACTCGCCCCCCTTTACCCGCGATGCCACCGGCGCCATCGCCTACCAGGGAGATGAGCTCGTGAGGGAGCAGCGCGTCGACAGCTCGCGCCACATGCAGGTGGGCGAATCGGGCGAGGCGCTGTTCGGCCAGATGTTCGACACCATGCAAGGTTTCGTCACTGCCATGGAGGCTCCGCGGGATACCCCTGCTGAGCGCGACGCTGCACGCGGCGCCATCGATGCCACGTTACGCGATCTCGACACCAGCCTGGATACGTTGCTGACCCGCAGGGCGTCGGTAGGCGCGCGCCTCAATGAGCTCGACTCTCTGGATACCATCGGCGGCAACCGTACCTTGAACTACGAGCGGACGCTGTCGGACCTGATCGACCTCGATTACGTCGAGGCTGCCGCCGAGTACAGCCTCCGTCAGGTAGGGCTGCAGGCCGCCCAGCGCTCCTTTGTCGATGTTCAGAAGATGTCGCTCTTCAACTACATGTGACTTTCATCGTTCCGGTCCCTCCCTGTGACCGCTTTGGGCGCCCTGGTGGCGCCCTTTTTTTTGCTGGCATTGCCTGGCTCAACCGGCCAGCGCCATCAGCAGCTGCTCCAGCGTGGCGATGCCTTGACTGAAGACCCGCTGCAGGAAGGCGCCTAGATCGGTCATCAGCACGGTCAGCAGCAGCAGGCCCACCGTCAGAGAGGTGGGAAAGCCAATATTGAAGACGGTCAGTTGAGGGGCGGAGCGGTTCAGCACCCCCAGAGAGAGGCTGATGATGAGCAGGGCACCCACAACCGGTAACGCGAGCAGCATGCCGGCCACGAAGATCGTCCCGCCATAGCGCACCAGAAGCTCGAAGCCATCGGGGTTCAGCCCATGAGCGCCGACCGGCAGCACCTGAAAGCTCTTGGCCAGGACCTCAAGAACCATCAAATGGCCATTGAACGCCAGGAACATGAGCAGCGTCAGCATGTACAGGAAGCGTGACAGCACCATGGTATTGGTGCCCGTGTCCGGCGAGAAGAATGTCGCGAACGCCAGCCCCATCGAGAGTCCGATGAACTCCCCCGCGGCCTGCACCACCACCAGTGTCACTCGCATCACCAGCCCCATGGCTACGCCGATCAGCAGCTGCTCGATCATGATCCCCAGGCCCGCCCAGGAGACGATGGGCACTTCTGGCATGGGAGGAAGGCCGGGCGCGATGACCACGGCAAGCAGGAGGGCAAACAGCACCTTCACCTGGTTCGGCACGCTGGAGTGCCCCCATAGCGGACCAGCCAGCAGCAGGCCGGTGACGCGTACCATTGGCCACAGCAAGGCCACCAGCCAGCCATGCAGCTGGGCGAAGCTTACCTCCACCATGGCACGCTCACATGATCATCGCCGGAAATCCGGTGAAGATCTCTCGGGTGAAGTCCAGGATCCGCTTCAAGAGCCACGGCCCCGTCAGGACCAGCACGGCGAAGACGGCCAGGATCTTGGGAATGAAGGAGAGCGTCATCTCGTTGATCTGGGTGGCCGCCTGAAACAGGCTGACCAGCAACCCCGAGCCGAGGGCGACCAGCAGCAGAGGGCCCGCCAGCCACAGGGATACCTGCATCCCCTGATACGCCAACCCCATCACCATTTCCGGCGTCATGGCCACCTCCTGCTAGACGTAGAAACTCTCGGCCATCGAGCCGATGATCAGCTGCCAGCCATCTACCAGAACGAACAGCATCAGCTTGAACGGCAGGGAAATCGTGGCCGGGGGCACCATCATCATGCCCAGCGCCATCAGCACGCTTGCCACCACCAGGTCGATGATCAGGAACGGGATGAAGAGCATGAAGCCAATCTGGAATGCCGTCTTGAGTTCACTGGTCACGAAGGCCGGCAACAACACACGGAAGGGCACGTCCTCGGGGCCCTGGAAGGGGCCCACGTCGGCAAGACCGGCAAACATGGCAAGATCCGGTTCACGCGTCTGTGCCAGCATGAACTCGCGAAACGGCTGGCTGGCGAGCGGCAGAAACTCGCTGAAGTCGAGCTCGTCGGCACTAAGGGGTACCCAGGCCGTTTCGTAGACCTCCCCCAGGACCGGCGCCATGATGAAGAAGGTCAGGAACAGCGCCAGCCCCAGGAGTACCTGGTTGGGCGGGGTCGACTGAGTTCCGATGGCCGTTCTCAGCAGGCTCAGCACGATGATGATGCGGGTGAAGCTGGTCATCATCAGCACGGCCGCCGGCAGGAAGGCCAATGAGCTCAGGAAGAGCAGCGTCTGCAAGGAGAGCGACCACTGCTGGCCACCGTCCTCCAGCGGTCGCGAGACCAGCCCCGGAATCTCCTGGGCCAGTGCTGGAGACACCATCAGCACGGCAAGACAGAGCCCCAGGAGCAGTCGACTGGATGCCCTCACTGTCGCCCCCCGGGGGCCTGCCGGCCCAAGGCACTCGCCAGGCGCTGCGCAAATCCCGACGGCTCGGACGTTGAGACCGCCGAGCCATCGGCCAGCGGCGGCGAAGGGAGCGACTCGAGGTGGGACACCCGGCCGTTGCCGACGCCCAGCACCAACCAGCGGTCCTGCACCTCCACCACCACCACTCGCTCACGACTCCCCACCGGGGTCGCGGCCACCACCTTGACCGCCCCCTGGGCATTGCGACCGGCGCCAAGCCGTAACAGCACCAGGCGGCAAAGAAAGATGATGCCCACGATCACCGCCAACGCCATGGCAACCTTGCCCAGCGCCGCCATGCCCATCAGCGCATCGCCGCCAGCGAGGGCGGCGTTGGATGCGGGCTCCTCCACAGACGTCATGGCCGTCACCGGTTCAACTTCTGCACGCGTTCCGAGGGCGTGATGATCTCGGTGATACGAATGCCGTACCGGTCATCCACCACCACGACCTCGCCCTGAGCGATCAGGTAGTCGTTGATCAGGATATCCATCGGCTCGCCTGCCAGGCCGTCGAGCTCGATCACGGACCCCTGTGCCAGTTCCAGCAGCTGTTTGATGGTGACCCGGGTCCGACCCAGCTCCACCGTCAGCCTGACCGGAATGTCCATGATCATGTCCAGATCACGGACCGCTCCCTTGGCGGCATCACGCTGCAAGGGACGGAACACCTGCCCTCCCCCAATGCGCGCGCTGGCCGCGTCCTCCTCGGCTACCGCGTCTTCCCAGGGATCGGGCTCCGATGCCCCGGTGGCCTGATCGTCATCGGGCAACGGTTGGGACTCCTGCTCATCCGCTGACTGCTCAGCATCGCGTCGATCTGTCATCAAGATTCCTCGCTCTTGCCATCGGCATCATGATCCAGCAGCCGCAGGACCCTGAGCGCACGTTGTTCATCGAGACTGCCGTAGTCGCACTCCATCACCGGCACTTCATCCACACGCGCCATCACGGTGTCGGGCAACTCCAGCGGCAGTACATCGCCCACCTTGAGTGACAGCACCTCGTCCAGGCGCAGCGGCAGCGAGGCGAAATCCGCAGCCAGCTCGACCTCGGGGCGGTGCAGCTCTCTCGCGAGCCGTTGCGACCAGCTCTTGTCGCTTTCGCCCCGCGAGTCGGCCATGGGGTTGGTCAGGAGGTCATGCAGCGGTTCCAGCATCGAGTAGGGCATCACGATCTGGAAGTTGCTCGACAGACTCCCCACTTCCATATGGAAGGTATTGGCCACCACCACTTCGGTGGGCGAGGTGGTGATGCTGGCAAACTTGACCTGCACCTCCGAGCGCAGATAACCCACCTGGATGGGGTACACGGCTTGCCAGGCCTCCTGATAGGCCTCCATCGCCAGCTTCAGCAGCCGTTGGATGATTCGCTGCTCGGTCGTGGTGAACTCACGCCCATCGGTTCGCGACAGGAAACGACCGTCCCCGCCGAACATGTTCTCGACCACCATGTACACCAGCTCGGGGGGAAACATCACGAGCCCGGTACCGCGCAGCGGCTGCATGGAGATCAGGTTGATATTGGTGGGCACCTGGACCTGGCTGGAAA
Organism: Halomonas ventosae; assembly: GCF_004363555.1. Taxonomy (GTDB): domain Bacteria; phylum Pseudomonadota; class Gammaproteobacteria; order Pseudomonadales; family Halomonadaceae; genus Halomonas; species Halomonas ventosae. The sequence goes on from NZ_SNZJ01000004.1 coordinate 23,273, forward strand.
ACTCGCCGTAGCTCAGGTAGCGCGCCGAATCCACCACCCCGATATCGGCAGTCCGCCGAATCAGGTTGAACAAGCTCATCCGGAAGTTGCGCGCAAATCGCTCATTGATGATGTCCAGCGCGTGGAGGCGCTCGCGGATGACACGGTGCTGCGTTGCCGGGTCATAGGGACGTATGCGACTCCGCGGCCGAGGCGGCGGTGCCGGCGAGCTGACGCGCTGCTCCACCACATCGCGCAGCAGAGCATCGATTTCTTCCTGCGACAGCAGATCGTCTTCGGCCATGATTACCCTACTGGCTGCACCATCACTGGATGACAAACTCGGTGAACAGGACTTCTTTCACCTGGGTGGCGGCCAGGCGCTCATTGAAAGGCTCGTCGAACAGTGCCAGGACCTTCTCCGCCAGCGCCTGGCGCCCGCCGCTGGCCAGCAGCGCCTCGTCCTCTTGCTCACCCAGCAGCATCAGCAGGCGACTCCTCAGCAGCGGCCGGTAGTCCTCGATCTGCTGCCTGCTCTGTTCGCCTGCGACCCCCAGGGTGATCACGACATAAAGGAGCCGATCGTCGTACTGCGAGCTCTGGAGGTTCACGGTGAAGGGCTCCAGGGCCACATAGTGCGGCGGTGCCGGTACCTGCTCGGTTGCCGGCCCTTCCTCAGGCTCCGAAGCCTGGGTCTTGCCCGACTGGCTCCACAGCACATAGAGGTTGGCGCCCCCGGCGCCCAGCGCCAGCACCAGCAGCAGGACCACCAGCATCAGCCCCTTGCGGGAGCTTCCCTTGTTCTTTGCCATTCGCTCGTCGACTCGACTCAACAGTGAAGATCAGATGGCTGCCAGTATGTGGTGTGGCGCCCTGGCAGCAAGGCGTGAACAGCGCCGTGTATTGAGGCTTTCTTGCTCCTTTGTCCCGGACCGGGCCCTTCGGCACTGGTCAGGGGCCTGACACAGGATGCGCCCGTCCCGACCCAGCAGATTGGCACTTCCTCCTGCTGGCTATGCGTAGAGGTCAACCTTGCCGTCAAGGCGAACCACTGTGGTGGGCTGGGCTAGCGGCTCCATACCGGACTCAGCGGAGCCGCCTGCCGACCCCGCACTGGCGATACCTGCCCGGCCAGGATGGTGCTCCTGCTGCCCGGCAAACGCCTGGCCCTGCTCACCGACGCTTGCCTCCCCGAGCTGGATGCCCTGCTCGGCCAGGGCCTCTCGCAGCTGGGGCAGCGCCATCTCAAGCGCCTGGCGCACCTGGGCATTGGCCGCCAGGAAATGTGCCTGAGCCCCCTGCTCCGCCACTTTCAAGCTGACGGTGAGAGGGCCGAGCTCGGCCGGATGCAGAGAGAGCTCCATGCTCTGCTGGCCATGCCGCGTCATCTGTACCACCTGCTGTCCCAGCTGCTGCTCCCATTCGGGGCTAGCCACCGTGGCGGACAACCACCCGCCGGCAGGCTGGGGAGCTCCCGCGGCGGGAGACGATGAATGGAGTGCGCTGGACTGGGCACCCATAAGGGGTGAAGCCGATGTCGTCGCCCCTTCCGTCCCGACCCCAGCCGATGACTGTGCCGATACGATCGCTTCGAATGAACGCAGCGGCGATGCCTCAGGCGATACGCCGCTGGCGAGCGACGCCACCGATGATGGTACGGCATCGACACGCTCCCCCCTCGGGACCGACATCCCTTCCGCCATTTGGCGATGCTCGAGCAGCTGGTTCAGCAGCGGAGCGGCATCGGAGCCGGGCGCTTGCAAGCTATTGGGAAGACCACCAGCAGCCGAGGTCTTCTGAGTGTCATGCAGCGCCTTGGTCGCTGAGGCACCACCGAGCTCACCAGCCAGTCCTGAGGCCACAGCTACCTGGAACCCCGCCTGAGCAGCCTCGGTGCCCGCGTTCTGCTCGGCCAGATTCTTCATCGACGCCAGGTGGCGGATATCCTCGGTGACACCGGTCGGCCCCCCCTGTTCGGGAGCCGGGAGCGGCATCAGCGACTCGGGAGCCCAATCGGTTTCCAGGGCCGGCTCATCCAGCGAATCAGCCACTGAACCGGGGTCGAGCATCGGATGTCCCGTCGGGGTCGCCGACATGTCGACGGCGGAAGTGGTCGGCAAGGCGGCGAGCCGCCCCGCGAGTCTCTGCAACGGCGGCTCGGCTGCCTGTTCACCGGCCGCCCCGCCCAGGGGACGCAGCTGCTGGAACACCTCGGCGAAGCTACCCGAGGCCTCGCCTCGGGCGGGCTGGCCCGCCACCTTTCCCGGGTTAGCAGAGAGCATCTGTGCCAGGGGAGTAAGCTTGATCACGGCATTAACCCTCGGAGTGTGCCCCGCGGGCACGCAGCACGGTTTGCATCGCGATCTCGTCGTGCTGACGACGCTCGCGACGCTCCTGTTGGATGGAGAGTTCATTGGCGCGACGTTGCGCCAGGGTGTCGTAGCTGGACAGCTGCCGCTGCTGCTGTTGCCACTGCTCACGACTTGCCTGCACCCGGCCACGCTGTTCGTCCAGCACCCGCTGGGCGCGGCACCAGGCATCGTCCAGCGAGATCATGAACTGCTGATAGTTGTAGAGGCGCGTGGTGGTCATGCCATCGCGCATCGCCTCCTGGAGGCGCCGCGCGTATTCATCTCGGTACTGCGCCAAGGCCTCGACCTGCGCCGCCACCTGCTGTTCGCTGCGCTGGTCGCGCCCCAGCTCGATGGCCGCCTTGTCACGCGCCTCACGGGCGAGCTCGGTCAAGGTATCCAGCGGCGTCTTGGCGGTATGACTCATGCATTCCCCCCGAACAGCTCTGCCAACTGACGACGGGCCCCATCAAGGTCCGACACATCGTTCATGCCCTGCTGAAGGAAGGCCTCGAGGCGCGGATATGCCTGAACGGCCTGATCGAGCAGGGCATCATGTCCCGGGCTGTACGCCCCCACGCTGATCAGGTCCCGATTACGCTGATAGCGCGCGAACAGCTGCTTGAAACGCTGCGCCATCTGCTGCTGACGGTCATCCACCACCGCGTTCATGGCTCGGCTGATCGACGCCTCGATATCGATGGCGGGATAGTGGCCAGACTCGGCCAGCGAGCGGGACAGCACCACATGCCCATCGAGGATCGCGCGCGCCGAGTCGGCGATAGGGTCCTGCTGGTCGTCGCCCTCGGTCAGCACGGTGTAGAACGCCGTGATCGAGCCGCTGCCGTACTCCCCGTTGCCGGCCCGCTCCACCAGGGCCGGCAGCTTGGCGAAGACCGAAGGCGGATACCCCTTGGTGGCCGGCGGCTCGCCGATGGCCAGGGCGATCTCGCGCTGGGCCATGGCGTAACGGGTCAGGGAATCCATGATCAGCAGCACGTTGCGGCCAGCGTCACGGAAGTGCTCGGCCAGCCGTGTGGCATAGGCGGCACCCTGCAGGCGCTGCAGCGGCGAGGTATCCGCGGGGGCCGCCACCACCACGGCACGTCGGCGCCCCTCCTCACCCAGGATATTGTCGATGAAGTCCTGGACCTCTCGCCCACGCTCGCCGATCAACCCCACCACGATGACATCCGCGCGGGTGAAGCGTGCCATCATGCCCAGCAATACCGATTTACCCACGCCGGAACCGGCGAATAGCCCCATGCGCTGCCCGCGACCGACGCTCAGCAGCGCATTGATGGCCCGGATCCCCACATCGATCGGCGCGGCGATCGGCGCCCGCCGCAGCGGATTGACCGGCGGAGAAGCGAGCGGCGCGTGCTGGCCCTCGTCGAGCTCACCAAGCCCATCCAGGGGGCGGCCGTTGCCGTCCACCACGCGCCCAAGCAGCGCCTCGCCCACCGGAAAGCGACGGGCGCTGGCCCGCCCCTCGCCGAGTGGGAAGACCCGCGCTCCGGGCACCAGGCCATGCAGCTGCCCCAGCGGCATCAGGTAGACACGCTCGCCGGAGAACCCCACCACCTCGGCCTCGGCGGTCTCCGTCTGCCCCGGCTCGTTGAGCTCGATACGACAGGCGCTGCCCAGCGGCAACCGCAGCCCCACGGCTTCCAGTACCATGCCGGTCGCCCGCACGATGCGCCCGGAACCCCGGAAGCTGGACAGCCGTTCGACCCGCTCGCCGACACGGTCGAGGGCGAGCTGCCACTGCTCGATGTGCTCAGCCGCGCTCATCGCCCGCTCCGTTACTGGTGTTTACTGCGCTGGAACGCCCGCGGACCTGCGCACGGATCGACTCCCAGCGGGTCTCCAGGGTGGCGTCGAGCTCGCCGCTCCGACTGGTCACCCGGCAGCCACCCCGCGAGATCGCATCATCGGGCTGCAGCGTCCAGCCGGCGGCCTCAAGCTCGGCGCCCAGCACCTCCTCTACCAGCCCCAGGTCTTCGGGGTGCAGCCACAGGCGCGGATGACCCAGCGGCTCGGGCTCGGCATGCAGCAGGGCTCTGACGCTCTCCAGCACCTGCTCCGGTGATGCCTGAAGCGCCTCGCCGGCGAGCTTGCGCCCCACGGTGAGTGCCAGGGTCACCAGACGGTTGGCGACCTCCTCGTCAAGCCGCGCCAGGGCCTGCCGGAAGCTATCTGCCAGGTCGGCCACCGGCGAGAGGGCCTCCCTGAGCTCTCTCTCAAGTTCCTTGTGGGCTGTTTCGCGAGCTTCCGCCAGCCCCTGGGCCATGCCCTCTCGGTGCCCTTCTTCCTGCCCTTGGGCAAAACCGGCCTCGTAGCCGGCCCGGCGTGCCTGCTCCTGCTCCTCCGCCAGGGCCCGCTCCCGCGCCTGGCGCAGATGCTCATCGGCTTGCGCCTGGCGCGCCGCATCGCGAGCCTGGATCTCGGCTTCCGCCTGGGCACGGCGGCGCTCGGGCAGGCTGAGCGCCTCCATCTCCCAGCGTCGCCAGGCGCTGCCATGGGCCCGCTCAGACATAGGTCTCCTCGCTGGTGTTCATCATGATCTCGCCGCCATCCAGCATCCGCCGGGCGATCTGCACGATCGCCTTCTGCTCCGCCTCGACCTGGGAGAGGCGCATCGGCCCCCGCGCATCGATGTCCTCACGCAGCAGCGCGGCAGCTCGCTGCGACATGTTGCGGGTGAACTTGTCCAGCACCGTCTCGGGAGCACCCTTGAGGGCCACCACCAGGGAGTTGTTGTCCACCTCCCGCATCAGCAGTTGGATACCCTGGTCGTCGATGTCGAGCAGGTTCTCGAACAGGAACATCTCGTCGACGATGTCCTGGGCCAGGTCGTCGCTGTGGGCCCGCACCGACTCGATCACCATCTCCTCGAGCGAGGCATTCATCAGGTTGAGGATCTCGGCGGTGGTCTTCACGCCGCCCATCTTGCTGCGCTTGAGGTGCTGGCCGGCCAGCATGCGATTGAGCACCTCGGTCAACTCCTGCAACGCCGCCGGTTGCACGCCGCTGAAGGTCGCGATCCTCAGCACCACGTCATCGCGCAGCTCATCGCTGAACTGCTCCAGCACGCGTGCCGCCTGGGGACGCTCCAGGTGAACCAGGATGGTGGCGATGATCTGGGGATGCTCATCGCGGATCAGCTCGGCCACGGCGGAGGCATCCATCAGGTTCAGGGCATCCAGCCCCGAGCTGGGCCCATGGGAATCCATGATGTCCTCGAGCAGGCTCGAGGCCCGCTCATCGCCCAGCGCCTTGCCGAGCACGTTGCGCAGGTGCTCGGTATCCGCATTGAGGTTGACCGCCCCCAGCGCCTCGGACTCCTTGAAGAAGGTATCCAGCATGGCCTTCATCTCCATGGCATCGATGTGATCCATCTGGGTCATCATCTGGCTGATGCGCTGGATCTCTCCCGGTGAGAGGTGCTTGAAGACCTCGGCCGCCCCATCGTCGGGCAGCGACAGCATGAGCATCGCCGCCCGGCGCGCACCGTCACCTTTGCGGTTGATCGTGATCTGGCTCTTCATGCTCATCCTTCTTCAACCAGCTGCGCAGCACCATTGCCACCAGCCGCGGGTCGTCGGCCACCAGGTGATGCAGTTCCTCGAGCTGTTCGGCATAGGGGGAGGCCCGCCGGCGACGCTCGCGTGCCGCACGGCGCGCTGCCTCCTCTTCACGCCGGGCCTCCTCGCTGGCGGCCTCACGGGCCGCCTCTTGCGACTCGGCATCATCACCAATCTCTGCGTCATCCTCGCCGACAGTCACGTTCACTCGACTACCCCGCTGCACGGGCTCGCTACCCGCCAGATGGCGCTTGAGCAGCGGACGCAGCAGCAGCCAGTACAGCAGTACCGCCGCCAGGATCACCAGCAGATAGCGGGCGAATCTCATCAGCAGGTGATAGACCTCGGCCGTTTCCCACCAGGCCAGCGGCTGGGCGCTTTCGTCCAGCACGAAGGGACTGTTGACCACCTCCAGCTGATCGCCCCGAGTTGGAGAGAACCCCATGGCCTGGCGCACCAGGCGCTGCACCTGATCCAGCTCCTCCGCCGGCAGCGGTACCACCTCGCTGTCGCCGCCTTCTTCTCCCGGCACCTCGCGGTAGTTGACCACCACGGCCACGGAAAGCCGCTCCACCTCGCCGAACTGGTGGGTGACATGGGCGACGGTGCGATCGACCTCATAGTTGACGACACGATTCTGGTTGAAGCGCGTGGGACCGCTTGTCTCTTCCTGCGTCTCGCCCTCCTCGGGCTCCGCTTCATCCTCCTCCGTGCCGGGAAACTCGATGGGCGAGGCGGCCACACCCGGCGGCGTATTGCTCAAGGCCCCGGGCACGCCCCCGACCCAGGCCTCGTCACCGGCGAGGTCCGTACTGTCCTGCAGGCTGCGCACGCTCGCCGAGCCGGGGGCCTGGTTAGGCGCATAGCGCTCGGAGGTTTCCTCCCGGCGCGTGAAGTCCACCTCGGCGGTGACCTGGGCCTTGACGTTTTGCCGCCCGTAGATGGGTACCAGGATGCGTTCGATGCGCTCCTGGTAGGCTCGCTCGATCTCCCGCACATAGCTCAGGCGGGAACCATCCACCACATCGTCACCGGCGCCACCCTGGCGAGAGAGCAGACGGCCTCCCTCGTCGACGACCGTGACATTCTCCGCCGCCAGCTCGGGCACGCTGCTGGCCACCATGTGCACGATGGCATCCACCTGCCCCTCACCCAGCTGCCGGCCCGGTTGCAGGTGGACCACCACCGATGCCTTGGCCGCCTCCCGCTCGCGAACAAACACCGACTGGCGCGCCATGGAGAGATGGACACGCGCCCGCATCACCGGCCCCAACGACTCGATGGAGCGTGTCAACTCCCCCTCCAGGCTGCGCTGGAAGTTCACCTGCTCGGCGAACTGGCTGATCCCGAAGGCCTGGTTGTCCATCAGCTCGAAGCCGAGGTTTCCGCCACGCGGCAGCCCCTGCTCGGCCAACTGCAGACGCAGCTGATGCACCTGGTCACTCGGCACCAGGATGGCGCGACCGCCATCGCTGATCTGGTAGGGCACGCCACGGGTCTGCAGCTCATTGATTACCTGGCCACCGTCGGCCTCCTCCAGGTTGCTGTAGAGAACTCGGTAATCAGGGCTTTGTGCCCACAGCAGCAGGACCACCACCACCGCCAGCACCGCGGCGCCGAGCACCAGCAGCGGCACCAGGGTGCTGCCGCGCAGCTGAGCCTGCACGCGCTGCCACGCCGACTGACCGCTCGACGCCTCCTTGTGTTGCGGCTGACTGGCCGAAGCCCCTTCGCTCATCCACGCCTCGTCTCGAATCTCGATCACTGCCCGAACGACAGGCAAAGCTTTGATGGCTGCCATTATCCCTGGCGTCATCTTGAGCAAAGGGGAAATAACGCCACGATTTATGGCGCATTTGCCGGCATACCCGGTTGCGAGTGGCTGCTAGCCTTGGCTCACATCCAGAGAACCGCGCCCGGCCAACGCCGCCAGGCGCCCCGTGGGGAGAGGAAACGTGAGCACGGAAGGTATCCAGTCGGCGCTGCAGCAGATGCAGAGCCTGGCCACCCAGGCGAGCACCGTACCCCGCCTCGACCGCTCCGATACGGTCCAGGGCGGCTTCGCCAGCGAGCTCCAGGCATCGATTGAGCGCATCAATGCGCTACAGCAGACGGCGCGCACCCAGTCCATGGACTTCCAGGCCGGCAAGCCGGGCGTGGCCCTCAACGATGTCGTGGTCGACATGCAGAAGGCCAGCGTGGCATTCGAGATGGGCGTGCAGGTACGCAACAAGCTGGTCTCGGCCTACCGCGACATCATGAACATGCAGGTGTAGGCATTCAGGCGCTGGAGGAGAAGAGGATGCCGCGCACCTCCTCCAGGCGCTCGGCCAGGCGCAGCGTCTCCTCGGCGGGAATCTGGCGAATCACCTCTCCGGTCTCCTGATCGGTGACCCGCACTACCGGCGGCGAGGATGGCTTCTCGATATGAAACTGGACCCCATACTGGCGCATCACCGAGTTGATGCGTTGCAGGGGCTCCACCAGCGACTCCGCTGCCACCGCGGGGGCACGTTTGGCGGCTTCGGCCTGTGCCGACCCCGCCGCCGGCAGCTGCTTGAGTACCACTTCCATGCGCTGACGCGGCGTCAGCTCGGCCAGGGAGGCCGGTAATGTCGAGGACGACACGTTCGAGAGGGGATGGGACATGGCACAACTTCCTTTCGTAAACCCGAAACGCCCTCCGAGCAGACGCGTGGAAGGCTCCGAATACTCTATCGGCTCCATACACTCCAACTTGAGCGGTACCCAGCGATGAATCCATCCACCCTGATCGGTATCGCCGCCAGCCTGCTGCTGCTGGCCGGCGTCCTCATCCTGAGCGTCGACCCGGCGGCCACCTTCCTCAACCTGCCCGGCCTGGTCATCGTGCTGGTCGGCACCCTGGCCGCTGGCTTCATCAGCTACCCGCTGCGCGAGGTGGTGCGCGTCACCCGCCTGGTCGCGCTGATCTTTCGCCACGAGCACAGCCAGGCGGAGCAAGACATCCAGGACCTCGTCCACCTGGCCCGCCTGTGGTGCTCGGGAGACGTGCGCGGCGTGGAACGCATGCTGGCCTCCGTCCCCAACCCCTTCCTGCGCACCGGGGTGGAGCTGCTGATCGCCAACACCCCCGAGCACGAGATCCTCGACCTGCTCCACTGGCGCATCGCCCGACTCAAGGCACGCGAGCGGGCCGAGGCGCAGATCTTCCGCACCCTGGCCCTCTACGCCCCAGCCTTCGGCATGCTGGGCACCCTGGTCGGGCTGGTGAACATGCTGGCCACTCTGGATACCAGCGATATCGGTGTCATCGGCGGGCACATGGCCACTGCCCTGCTCAGCACCTTCTACGGCATCGTGCTCGCCAACCTGATCCTCAAGCCCATCGCGGTGAAGCTGGAGCGACGCACCGAGGAACGCCTGATCCTGATGAACATGATCCTCGAGGGCATCTCGATGATGTCGCGCCGCCGCCTGCCGGCCTTCATCGAGGAGACGCTGCGGGCGTTCATCGTCGACCATAGCGATGAGCTGAGCGACGCGCCCGACGGACTCTCGCGCCGGCCACTGACCACCAAGCCCGAGCGAGAACCGGCCCATACTCCCGCGGAGTCACCGAATGCCTGAACGGCACGCTCGGGGGCCGCAGCGCCATGCCCAGATCCTCGCCGATGACCCGGGCGGCGAGAGCCCCGTCGGCTGGATGGTGAGCTACCTGGACATGATGACGCTGATGGTGGCGCTCTTCGCGCTGCTGCTGGTCAGCCAGGGAGCCACTCGACTCAGAGCCGAACCTCACGCCTCGGGAGCGGCGACGGTAGAGGCAGCAAGCCTTGCGGACGACGCCATGGCGGCGGCCGTGGCCATCGCCACGCCGCGGGAAGCACCTCCCGAGCCGCCGCGGATTGCCCCCAAGGCAATCGACGCCGCCACGCAGTTGGCGGCACACACGCCCCAGCGCCCCACCGTGCCTCCCACGCTGCTGGCGCAGCCTCGCTGGAAGCCACCGGAGCTGGGGGCCCTGATTGCCCGGCGGATCGTCGCATCTCGCAAGGCCCCTACAGCGACGGAGGCAAAGACCCCGCTGCCGATAGAGCTGCAGAACACCCTGACCCCGCACAGCATGGCCGAGGAGCGGGTCGCCGTGGTGCTTGCCGAGTCGCCGCCCGCCAACAGCCGACGTCTCTCGCCCACCGCCGTCGCGCAGGCGCGGCGAATCGCCGAGATGGTCGAGGCCCGCCGCGACGAGATTCGCCGGCTGCCAAGCCTCGAGGGCATCGAGGTGACCCGTGTGGCCGAGGGTCTCAACCTGCGCATCCAGGACCGCCTGCTGTTTCGCAGCGCCTCCGACGAGCTGACCGAAGCCGGCACCGAGGTGGTGGAGCGCCTGGTGGACATCCTCCAGCGCTACGAGGGCACCGTATCGGTGGAGGGACACACCGACAGCCAGCCCATTCGCACATCGCGCTTCCCCTCCAACTGGGAGCTCTCGACGGCACGCGCGCTGGCGATCGTGCACCAGCTGCGGCAGGCCGGCATCGCCATTGAGCGCCTTCGTGCCATCGGCTATTCAGATACTCGCCCATTGGCCGATAACGCTTCTGCAGAAGGGCGTGCACGCAATCGCAGAGTCGAAGTCGTGGTTCACCTGTAGCACGCCTGAAGAGGACAACCCGGATTCTGACGAGGGAGCATGCATAGCGAATCGGCAACGCGGACAGCAGCGGCAACACCAGGCATCAAGGAGACATCCCTCAGCACTACCATGGAAGAGGCCCTCAGGCAGCTAGTCGCTGGTTTCCAGGAGGCCGGGAGCACACGCAGCTTCACACCAATGCTGAAACGCCTGGCATCCATCCTCGACGTCGACCACGCCCTGATCGCTGAAATAGAGGCAACGACTCGCCAGGCGCTCACTCTCGCCTGCTGGTCAGCGACGGGACCCAAAGACCCCTTCACCTACGCACTGGCAGGAACTGCCTCCGAAAGGGTCCTGAGCCAGGAAGCCTGCCATTATCCCGAAGGGGTGTGCTCGCTGTTTCCCGAGGACCGCCTGCTGGCAAGACTGAATGCACAGGGCTATTACGGCATTCCCATCCTGGCGCCCGGTGGCGGGCTGATAGGCCTGATGGCACTCATGCACAATCGCCCGCTTCAGCTGCCGGCATTAGCCAAAGAGATCATGCCTCTTGTTGCTCTTCAGGCCGGCGCCGAGCTGGCCCGCCAGCGCGCCGACCGGCAGACCCTGTGGGACAGCGTGACCGGACTGCCCAACCGGCGGCACTTCATGACCCTGCTGGAGCAGGCCTGCGACGAGGCACGCCAGGCCAATCAGCCGCTGAGCCTGCTGCACCTGGACATCCAGCGCTTCAAGGAGATCAACGACCTGCACGGCCATGAAATCGGTGATCGACTACTGGCCGCCTGCGCCGAGCGCCTGCGGCATGTGGCCGAAGGCGACGAGCGGATCGCACGCCTGAGCGGTGACGAGTTCAGCGTGCTGCTCCCCGGGCATGCCAATGGCGAGCTTTCCGGCGCCATGCGCCGCTATCAGGCGGCGATGGAGGAGCCGATCGCCCTCGAGGGCCGTCACTTCAAGATGGTGGTGTGCATCGGCGCCGCCAGCTTCCCCTACCACGCCCCCGACGCCAGTCAGCTGCTGCAGGCCAGCGGCATCGCGCTCAACCATGCCAAGCAGGCGCGCCGTCATCGCCGCGTCTTCGATGACGCCATGGCCCGTGCACTGCAGCGCAAGGAAGCCCTCCAGGCCCGCCTGACCCGGGCACTGCGTAACCAGCAACTGACACTACACTTCCAACCCCAGGTGGATCTTGCCAGCGGCACCCTGACCGGCGCCGAGGCGCTGTGTCGCTGGCACGACGAGGAGTGGGGCTGGGTCAGCCCGGGCGAGTTCATCCCCCTGGCCGAGGAGCGTGGCCTGATCAACCAGCTGGGCCATCAGGTGGTGCGCAGCGCCTGTCGCCAGCTGAAGCAGTGGGAGGCCCAGGAGCGCCACTTTCCCGGACGCCTCTCCATCAACCTCTCGGCACAGCAGCTCGACAACCCCCAGCTGACCAACCAGCTGCTGAGGCTTTCCAACGGCATCCTGCCGCGTCAGCTCGGCTTCGAGATCACCGAGACGGCGCTGATGCGCACGCCCCAGCAGGCCATCCGCATCACCCGCGAACTCCAGGGCGTCGGCTTCAGCCTGGCCATCGACGACTTCGGCACCGGCTACTCGTCGCTCAACTACCTCAAGCGCTTCGCCGCCGACACCCTGAAGATCGACATGACCTTCGTCCACGACATGCTCGACAGCAGCCATGACCGGGCGATCGTCTCCACCATCATCGCCATGGCACGCGCCCTGGGGATGAAGACCGTGGCCGAAGGGGTCGAGCGGCGCGAACACGTCGAGCTGCTGTGCGAACTGGGCTGCGATCAGGCCCAGGGCTTCTACTACGGTCGCCCTACAGATGCGGATGACTTTGCCGATAAGTGGTTATAGGCCTCTGGCCACTTTTCGAACCAACCCGACGGCATTGTCACCATGCGCTTTCCCACCCGCTTCCTGCTCCAGCTGCTCGCCCTGCTCATCGTCGCCCCCGCGACAAGCCTCGCCGCCCACCTGCCGGTGCCGCAGGGGCCGACCCTGCTCACCGTCACCGGCGCGGTCACCCACCCCAACGTGGGCAACGAGGTGCACTTCGACCGCCAGATGCTGCGCGAGCTGCCCTGGCACCTCACCGTGACCGACACCCCCTGGCACGACGGCAAGCGGCGCTTCGAGGGCCCGCTGGGCCGGACCCTGCTCGAGGTCGTGGGCGCCCGGGGCGAGGCCCTGCGCGTCACCGCCCTCAACGGCTACGCCGCCACCCTGCCGGTCAGCGACCTCCACCAGCACGACGTGATCTTCGCCATGGCCATCGATGGTGCCCCGCTGCGCATCCGCGATCACGGGCCGCTGTTCATCATCTACCCCTTCGATGACAATCCCGAGCTGCTCAACGAGCGCGTGCTGAATCACTCCGTGTGGCAGGTGAGCCATATCGACGTACGCTGAGCCTGGCCCCAGGGGCCCCGACGGCACGGGACACGCCGCCGGCATCAACCACCGGGACACGAGGTCCTCATCATGAGACTGCGCCTGCCGCGTTCGCTTCGCTTTCGTATCGCCGCCTTCGCGGCAGTGGTGTTTCTGCTCTCAGCACTGTTCACCGGTGGCGCCACCTACCATCGCCAGCAGTCCCTCGAGCACCGCATGCTCGAGAACCTGATCTGGGCCGCCTACCAGTTCGACCGCGAGGTGCGCGAGGTGCGCATCGCCCTCGGCGAGGTCAACGCCGCCGACCCCGCCCCACTGCTCACCCGGCACGAGATCCTGATCAGCCGCAGCCGGCTGTTCGACCGCGGCAACATCGCCGAGGCGATCCGCCACGCCCCGGTGCCCGCCGAGGATCTGGATCGTGTACAGGCCCGCGTGGAGGCGCTGGATCCCCACATTACTGCGCTGCGCGCGGACCCCAGCCTGCTGACCCCGGAGTGGCGCGAGGCGCGCCGCCGCGAGGTGGAGACGCTGCAGCGGCTCACCGAGCAGCTGCTGCTCGATACCAATGCCCACGTCTCGATGATGCGTGCCGAGGAGCGCCAGACCCTCACCCGCCTGTATGCCCTGACCCTGGTGCTGGTGGTGCTGGTGCTCGCCTCCGGCCTGATGCTGGTGGTCACCCTGATCCGCGAGAGCCGCGAGAGTCACCGTCGCGCCGACCAGTTGGCCAGCCGCGGCCAGGAGCTCAAGGCCGCCCTCCAGCAGGCCGAGGCGGCCAGCCGCGCCAAGTCGGAGTTCATGGCGGTGATGAGCCACGAGATCCGTACCCCGCTCAACGGTGTGGTGGGCATCGCCGACCTGCTTACCGACGAGACCATGAGCAACCGCGCCCTGGGTTATGTCGATACCCTCAAGGAGAGCGCCAACGCCCTGCAGGCGGTGATCAACGACGTACTCGACTACTCCAAGATCGAGGCCGGCTCGCTGGACCTCGATCGCCGCCCCTTCGACCTGCACGCCTTCATGGACCAGCTCGGCCGGGGCTACACCCTGCGCAATACCACCCGTATCACCTTCCACTGCCAGCGAACGCCGGATACGCCCCGGCACGTGGTGGGTGACGTGCACCGCCTGCGCCAGATCCTGATGAACCTGCTCAACAACGCCTTCAAGTTCACCAGCGAGGGGGCGATTAGCCTCTCGGTTGCCCCTACCCCGCAGCCCGATGTGCTGCGCTTCGAGGTGGTGGACACCGGGGTGGGCATCGAGCCGGCCGCCCAGGCCAACCTCTTCGCGCCCTTCACCCAGGTGGATAGCTCCATCTCCCGCCGCCACACCGGCACAGGCCTCGGGCTTGCCATCTGCCAGCGCCTGGTGCATGCCATGGGCGGGGAGATCGGTGTACACAGCCGGCCCGGCCATGGCAGCCGCTTCTGGTTCGAGCTGCCGTTGCCAGAGGCCGAGGCGATGGACGACACCCATGGCAACGAAGCGAGCCTGCTGCATGGCCGCGTGCTGGTGGTGGAGGACAACGAGATCAACCAGACCCTGGCGCGCACCATGCTCGAGCGCCTGGGCCAGTCGGTCACCGTCGCGGCCGATGGCGACGAGGCCTTGAAGGCCCTGGCCGGAGGGCGCTACGACCTGGTGCTGATGGACATGCAGATGCCGCAGCTGGACGGCCTGGAGACCACCCGCCGCTGGCGCAGCCGCGAGAGCGGGCCGCGCCTGCCGATCATCGCCATGACCGCCAACGTCATGCCGGAGGATCGCGAGCGCTGCCTGACCGTGGGCATGGACGGTATCATCAGCAAGCCCTTCACCCGCGCCGACCTGCGCCGCATCCTGCTGCAGCACGCCACCCTCGGCGCCGCCTCCGATACCGAGCAGGAGGACTCGCCACCACCGCATGCCGAAGACCACAGCGCCCTGGAGAGCGAGGTGCTGGACCCGGCCACCTGCGAAGAGCTGCGCGAAACCCTGGAGGAGGACGCCCTGGAGGGACTGCTGGAGACCTACCTGCAGCGCCTGCCCGCTCGCCGCGAGCGCCTTCAGGAGCTGCTCGCCGAAGGCGAGCGGGAAGCCCTGGCCCGTGAGGCCCACTCCCTGAAGAGCGCCTCCGCCTCGCTGGGCTGCCGGGCGCTGGCCGATGCCGCCCATGAGCTGGAGCTGGCCAGCCGCGACGAGTCCGAGGAGGAGCTGGGCGCGAGGCTCACGACCCTGGCCACCCTTAGCGAGCACACCGACCGTGCGCTCAGGGCCGCCGGGCTGGTGGCTTGACCGAAGGCAACGATTTTTTCCTGGCGAGGCTAAAGTCCCGGCCGATTCGGCCGTTAAACAGGGTAACGGCCCGGGGCCGTTATGGAGGAGCGGCAGCCACGCATGGCATCGGTGCCGCCCCACCATTCAGAGCCTTCAACGAACCGAAAGGACACCGCCATGTCAGTCATCAACACCAACATCACGTCGCTGATCGGTCAGCAGAACCTGATGAAGTCTCAGAACGCCCTGCAGACTTCCATGGAGCGTCTCTCCTCGGGCCTGCGTATCAACAGCGCCAAGGATGATGCGGCCGGTCAGGCCATCGCCAACCGCATGAGCGCCCAGATCACCGGCCTCGGCCAGGCACAACGCAACGCCAACGACGGCATCTCCGTCGCCCAGACTGCCGAAGGCGCCCTCAACCAGGTCAACGACAACCTCCAGCGTATCCGCGAACTCTCCGTTCAGGCCCAGAACGGTACCAACAGCCAAGAAGATCTGAAGTCTATCCAGGCAGAAATCCAGCAGCGCCTTGGTGAAATCGACCGTATTTCTGAAGAGACCGACTTCAACGGCACGAAGGTTCTCGCCAGCAACCAAGAGCTGAAGATCCAGGTTGGCGCTAATGACGGCGAGACCATCAATGTCAACCTCCAGAAGATCACTTCCGACACACTAAAGCTGGATAGTCTGGATGTGACCAACCGCACCGTCCTTTCAGACAATTTTGGATCTACTGTTTCTGATGGCAGCTCGGCAGATGTAAAATTTAATGTCAGCGATCTCGGCACTTTAACCGAATCTGGTGGCACAACTGGAGCCAGCGCATCAACTTCTGATATTTATGAAAAATCCGACGGAAGTGGTTATGCAGTACTTGCTGACAACGGTAACTACTATTCACTTGTTACCACAGATGCGAGTTCATTAACATTCGACACATCATCTGCCATTGACTCTTCCACCATCGATACTGAGAGCGGCCCTGTAGACAGCGTTGTTGCAACTGTAACTGCACTAGACACTTCTGCTCTTAACGATGCTGACCTTACTGAAATCAACGATGCTGATGGCAACGGCACCGGCGAGTACATGATTGACAACGGTGATGGCACTTATAACTTGGCAACCATCACTACTGGCGGAGCCGCTACTAAGGGCGAAGATCTGACTGTTGACCCGCTGAAATCACTCGATAGTGCTCTCAGTCAGGTCGACAGCCTGCGCTCCGACCTCGGCGCGATCCAGAACCGTTTCGAGTCAGCAATCACCAACCTCAGCACCACCGAGACCAACCTCTCCGCCGCCCGTTCGCGCATCGAGGATGCCGACTACGCAGTGGAAGTGGCCAACATGACCCGCGCCCAGATCCTGCAGCAGGCCGGTACTTCCGTCCTCGCCCAGGCCAACCAGGTGCCGCAGTCCGTACTGTCGCTGCTGGGTTAATCTGAAGCCCTTGCGTCATACCTTGGGGAAGGCTCCCTTACCCTTGGATATCACCGAGCCGGCTCCCTTCGCGGGGCCGGTTTCTTGCTTCATGCGGACATGACATGACCGTTGATGTGCACCAGCGGGTGATTGATGAGCTTCAGGCTGTGCTGGACGACACTCGTGCCATCATGGAGAGCTTTGAAGCCACCGGTATGGATGAGCAGATGCCAGAGGATTACAACAAGTTACTGGCCATTCTCGAGGAAGCCGTGACCCAGCAGCGGGAGCATACGCTGGCGATGCTGAATAAGATAAGGCAAACAGGCAACCCTGCAACTTTTGATGTTAATCAAGGCAACACTCCTGCAAAGAATCTATGACAATTCAGGACTAACCCAAATCTCCCATCGAGATAATTATAGGTTGACATCTTACATCTTGAGACATTGCTAAATAATTTCGGCATGGATTTTTAAAATTGACTGCAGTGCAAGAATGCATAGAGAACCACTCTCGCCGATGGCTGTCAGGCCGCCGCCGGCGGAAGTTATGCAGCATTCCCTAGACATATGGAATTCATCCACGTTGACTTCACATACTTCAACTTCTATCTTAACCTAGGTGATTATTACCCAAACAGACATACTGAGAAAAATATGATAGAGCCAAAAGAAAACCTTGTTACAGAAATTTTCAAAGAAATTGACAACGAGAATTTTAAAGAAGTTCACGACCTACTTCTAGAAGCAGCAAAAGCTATAACTTTGTCTGCCAACTTTGGACAAGAAAAGAATAATGATTCATTAGAGATCTCAGACAGGCTCGCACATATTGCTAAAATTTTTCATGCCTATCATTTCGACAAATGGTTAATTGAAAAGAAAAAGCACAAAAAAAAGATAGCAAACCTAGAAAAAAGAGTTGGAAAAAATTACGAATCCTTGGCAAAGGAAATTCATTGGTTTCTATATTTCTATGAAATAATCGAAGAGATTACAGAGAATAAGCCTGGCAAGTATGAGCGTCACATCAGGCCTTATCTTAAAATAATGGGAAAAATATCAAATAATGATCATGAAAACTTTGACTATTTTACAAAAGAAGCCAGCGAACATATAGACGCTTGCAACCGGTATATCATACACTTAGATTTTGGCTTTGAAAATTTTTTCCAAGCACGAAGAATTAAAAAAGGCTACCTTTTTAAATATTATAAAATAGTTGATCCAGTTAAAAGCAAACTTAAAAAAAGATATAAAAACATAGTTGCGCTGCAAAAATCAATTCTTTCGGACTTAGAAAGTCTCAACTCAATACCTTCGTATGCATACTTTGAAATTCCAGACGAATGCAAGCTAAGGGAGGAGCTTGCTGAGCTATTGGAAGAGCAATCAGCTATTTAACTTGACCCAGCCCGACTCCACGCTGCATGGCAAGGCGAGTAATCGCCTGGCGACGCTCATACTGCGCCAGCTTGGTTGCCTCGAGTCGGCGAGGGAGGAAGGCAAGCTCCGCTATCCCCCAGCCGAGCAGCACACAGAGCAGCCAGGCGGGTAGTGGCAAAGCATTGCCGAAGAGCTGAAACCCCAGATAGACCAGGCTGCCGAGCAGCAGCCCCCACAGCCACTGGGGCAGGCCGAAGAAGCGCGAACCGCGCAGCAGGTCGCGGCGCAGTTCCTCGAGTGTGGGCGCGTTGGGAGGGGGGAGTTCCGACATAGGTGCATCCAGCCAAGATTGACGACTCAGGCTCTATCGGCCGAAGCTGCCGCGACTTTAGCGTTCGTGCAGCATCAGTGCCACCCGAAGATTGGCGGCACGCCCCTCGGGCGTGGCGTTGTCGCCCAGCGGCCGGGTATCGGCGTAGTCGATGGCACGCAGCCGCGCCGCCGGCACGCCCAGTTCCTGCAGGTGGCGAAGCACGGCGATGTCATCGCGGAGCTTGCTCACCGGTGCCGGGGCAAGGAGAGTCCCTGCGCTCCTGGCACTCTCCACATGTCGGCTAATCCCTTGAGAACTTCAGGATAAAAGTGAAATCGCCCCGAAAGGTCGGAACTGAACCACCTGCTCTTTGCGGCAAAGATTAAAGCTGCGGCCGCTCCTGCCGATAGCCTGGGTAACAACAACACTCCAGAGCCACCGGCCGCCGAGGTGACACCATGACCCAGATGGAGACCTTCACCACCGCTTCCCTTGGGGACCTGACCGCGCGGCTGAAACAGGCCGTGGCTACGATGGCGAGGCAAGATGCAGAGCTGCTGGAAGCCGAGGCCAGCGAACGCAGCGTGACCAGCCGGCTGAGCTGGCACCTGCAGCCGCTCTTCCCCGACTGGAACCTGGACTGCGAATTCAACTGCTGGACCGGCCCCTGGCAGCGCAAGGGCCACATGATCGTCAGTACCACCAGCGCCGCCACCGAGGCACGTACCATCTTTCCCGACCTGATGATCCATCGCCGACGCCAGGGTGACCGGCTCGCCGTGATTGAGGTCACGCTCAGCTCTCAGCGCCAAACCCGGCACCAGGTGATCAAGAAGCTACGCCATTGTCAGGCACGCCTCGCCTGCTCTCATGCCCTGTTGCTGGAAGTGGGGGTTGGCGATCAATGCGGCGATTACGAGATCCATACGCTGGAATCGGAACGAGAGCGCCTCCTTAAGACTAATGTATTAGGCGAAAAACGTTCAATTATTACGCGCCCGATACAGTGAGCAATGACTTACTTCTTCATGAATATTGCGCCGCGTGCCCAAGTAACCGGTGGCCGTGTAGAAAAGCGAATGGGCTAATGTAAGAATTACCTCACATTGCCGGCGCATTCTTAGGGCCAGGCAATAAGAATTACGAGTGGAGCCGACAAGAGCACCACCGTTACGCAAGGGAACACAAGATGTCCAAGGAAGGAATGCAGAGCCACTCTCTGCACGCCTTTTGCTCTTGGTGCCTACAGCACACGGAGCATTCATTGGCCGTGCCTGCCCGACTGGGAAGGGACCACTACAAGTGCCATTTCTGCCAGCGCAGAACGGTGCCTTGCCGCCTTTGCGACCACATGGCAAAAGGTCCAGACACCCAGGCATCCCCCCTTTTTCGTCGCTATGCCCGGCAGCTTTGCGCCGAACACGATGGCAGCATAAATGCCTTCGAGCGCCCTGAGCGGCTTCCCGATATCACGAAATGTGAACGGCTCTTTCGACGTCACCGCCCCCACTACCTCCGGCTAGCCAAGTATACCGCCTATGTGGGCAGCGGAAGCCTGGCAGCGGCAGGACTGATGCTGGGCCATGACGGTGGAGCTCCGGCAGTCGCTGCACTGCTGGGCAGCACGGGGCTGCTTGGGCTGACCGACGCCGGTATTGCCATCTCATCGTTGAGTGGTGAAGCCCTGCGCGATGCCTCTCTCGCCGCGATAGGAGGCAGTCAGGCGGCGGGCAAGGCGGTGATCGCATCGGCATCCGGCGTGATCGGTGGGGCCTATGGCGGAAACCTGGCGTACAAGTACCACCACGACGATCCCAGCTTCTGCATTCGGCAACTATCCGAAGTCCCCAGCGGTAAGAGTGCCTGCCTGTTCCTGAACGGTTTCCTGCGGGAGCAGGACAGTGGCTTCAGCGACTGGCAAGAGCAGCATGCCCACACCAATCGCGGAGCCGCGCTGTATGGCGTGACCTGGTCTTCGAAGTCATTACGCAGCCTGGGATTTGCCTTTGGCAAGGGAGTGTCGGGGCATGGGCTGCAAGCGGTGCTCAATCGCGCGGTGCTGCTCGGCCGCCGAGGGTTACTACGACGCCTCGGCCCCATGGCCACCCTGACATCGTGCTACCTGCTCGCCGGTAACCCCTGGCATGTGGCCATGGTCAACGCCAGGACGGCGGGCAGAAAGCTTGCCGACGCCATCGCACACTCCCCCCAACCCTCATTCACCCTGGCAGGCCATTCGCTCGGTTGCCGGGTGATCTACTTCGCGCTACTGGAACTTGCCAATCGCAGGGTCTGCAAGGTCGATGACGTCATCTTCCTCGGTGGCGCCGTGGGTCGGGCTAACGCTGCGGGTTGGGAAAGGGCCGCGGGCAGCGTCAGGGGCACGATTCACAACTGCTTCAGCCGCCAGGACCACGTTCTGAAGTACCTCTACACCTCATCCAACCTGTTCCTCAGCAAGCCCATCGGCTACTCGCCGATCATCCCCCCGATCGACAGGATCAAGAATCACGACCTCACGCATCTCGTTGACTCCCATATGACGTGGAAGTCGCACTATGCCGCCATCTCACGAATCATCGAGGCGGGTTCAAGCCAGACTGACGCAGGAGCACGACACAATGAAGCCACTTGAACCCTGGCGGCAGAGGTGGAGCACGCTGCGCCATAAACTATGGTGTCGCCTCTCCGTCCGATACCTGACGTACCTGGCACTCGGGGCCTGGGCGCTCCTCGCCGACCCCTTCACGCTCTCCTCCACCTCGGATCGCGCGCTGTCCCGCGAATACCACAACTTCTATGTCCGGCTCTCGGGTGTCGAGATGGCGCCGCTGACCGTTGTCACCATCGATGCCGCCAGCATCCGAGATCTCAACGCCGATGGCAGCGGCTGGATGTCCAGCAACGACTGGCCTCTCGACTATGCGGATCATGCGCGGCTTATCAGTGACTTGACCGTCAAGCAGGAGCGCCCACCGGCGTCTCTGTTCTATGACATCTACTTCGAGGAGCAGCGGGATGCCAGCGGTGAGCTTGAACGGCTGGGCAGGCGGCTGTCACTCATCGACAACAGGGGAACCGGCACTGACATCGTGCTCGCTGGCGGAGGCAAACCCATGCCGATGTCACCCGACGCCTATGAACGCCTTGACCAGCCCCGGCTTTCTGCCACGGCATGGTCCGGCCACGGCGAGCTCTATCCCTTGAGCGCCCCCATCCAGTTCCAGGACTCCGAGACCACCGAAACCACTCCCACACCAGCGACGGTGATGTACCAGGCACTCTGCGCTGCCGGCGCCAAGGAGTGCGCATGGCTGGACCCGTCCAGTGCGCCGGCCGTTTCTGTTCACTGGGCAGCGGTGGAATCCAGCGAATGCATACCGGCACGGCCCGGCAGTCACATCTGGATGCTTGCGAAGCGCTTCCTGGAGGGGGTGCTGCAAGGCCTCTACAGCAAGGCGGAGCCCAGCCACCTGCCTGCAAAGTGCATGCCGGTGCATATCGTCAGAGCATCACAACTCTATGGTGACGATCCCGTATCGCTCGTTCCCCCGGGGATCGATGAGGATGCCCCCTATGCCGTCATGGTAGGCGTCGTCATGCCCAGCACCCATGACTATATCCAGACCCCCGTGTACGAAAGGGTGCCCGGAGTACTGCTCCATGCCATGGCCTTCGAGAACCTCTGGCGACTCGATGATGGCTACTTCCACTACCGCAACATGACGTACTGGGGACTGCTCTTCTGGGCAGCCGCCGTACTGCTTTTCATGGGCCAGGCTGAGCGACGCCACAACAGCCCGCCACGAAGAAAGCTCCCCTGGGTGCTTCTCTGGTGGGCTGCCATCGCCGGAGCCGTGGTCCTGGTACAGCTCGTCTTCCATAACATCCTCCGTATCGTGCCGGAAGGATGGCTTTCCTTGATCGCCGTCGTTCCGCTGCTGCGCGAAATCGTGCTTCGCAACGAAGCCGCCATCATGAAAATAAAGGAGAACCTGAATGAAAGTCGCTAAAGGACTTTGCGCTGCCGCCCTCATCAGCCTGGCATCAAGTGCCTGGGCTGAAAACCTGGTGATCTCCGACATCCCCAGCCCGGACTTCACCGAAGCCCAAAAGGTATCCAGCGACGAGTGGGTACTGGTAACGGAGATCTCGTCACTGGCCCTGCCCACCGCCGCCACCTTTGCGTCGGGCACCCAGCGAGAGCTGGTGTTCTCTGCTGGGGGGCAGGAGTACCGCATCGCACGCGCCGATGTCGTACTCGAGAACGAAACCCTGGTAACAAGTGCCTGCGACACGCTGGCCCTGTCCATCTCCTCGGACACGCGTTCCGCCAGCGTCAAGGGGGCCGGTGAATCATGCGAATGATCCGTAGAATCTGCGCCATTTCCTTTCTCGCGCTTTCCCTGACCGGGTGTGCTGCCATCTCGCTGGAAGACAAGCAGCTTAAGGGGGTCGAGGGGTATGCCGTCGATAACTCTGACCTTCAACAAGTACACCGCATGGGCCGTGTGCTGGTCAGTGACCAGGCCCTTCTGGACTATGTGAATGGCATCAAGGATCGCCTCGATGCCGGCAACAGCGAGCCCTGCAACTGCCAAGTCCTGGTCGACACCGTCAATGGCTATGAGGCCTATAATCCCTCTCCCAGGACGATCGTGCTTTCTGCAGGCGTGATCGCGCAGGCTGAATCCGAGGACGAGATTGCCGCCCTGATCGCCCACGAAATGTCCCATGCGATCAATGAAGACACCACCGTGTCGAAGTTTCAGGACGCCGCCGTCACTGCTGTCCGAGCCGGCGGCATCGCCGCTGGAAACGGCTACAGCATTCTTCTTGGCGATGCGTTAAAGGAGTCGGCACAAGGGCTGATCTACCATCGCTGGGACCGTGAAGACGAGATCGAGGCCGACCTTTATGCCGTGAAACTACTGGCTAAGGCTGGCTATTCCCAGAATGGCCTGAAAATGGCGATTCGGCGACTGGGGCAGTATTCCGCCAGCGCGCTGGATAGCCGCGACGACGAGGACCTGAAGTGCCTCGTCAATCAGGGCGACAACAAGTTCAACATTGATTTCAAGAGCTGTGCCGCTAAGGCCACTGGCTCTCGCGATAGCGTTTATGAGCCACAGGAGAGCCGCCTGGAGGCCGTCAACGAGGCCGCCTGGGAACTACCGCCAGAGCAGCGTCGACAGCGGGCGGAGTCTGACGTCCCCCATTTCGCCTCCATCGACTACCTGATGGGCCTCAACTCGCTTGTCGCCAGCAGCCGAGAAGAGCTGATGAAAGCACTCTCCAAGGTGGAGTCGCGGAAGATCCCACCCTCACTTGAGCGGAACGCCTATATCTACAATTATCTTGCCACGACTCATGCCAAGCTGGGCAATGAACCACAATCACAGGCCTACTTCCTCAAGGCAATCGATGGCGACTACCGCACCACCTTCAACTATCAACATCTCCTCCAGTTCGCCCACGAGCAGAACAACCCGCAGCTTGTCAGCACGCTTATCAATGTCATGCACCAGGACATCGG
Organism: Halomonas ventosae; assembly: GCF_004363555.1. Taxonomy (GTDB): domain Bacteria; phylum Pseudomonadota; class Gammaproteobacteria; order Pseudomonadales; family Halomonadaceae; genus Halomonas; species Halomonas ventosae. The sequence continues at coordinate 47,147 of NZ_SNZJ01000004.1, forward strand.
GCTGTCACCCGAGATGCTGCCCTACGAGTATTACCTGGCAAAGCGGCATGGTCTAAAGATGGTTGAGGTAGCGGCATACACGCGCTGCATGGCCTCCCTTGCCAATGACACTGAAATCGCCAAGATGTGTTCGGACTTTGAGGATGCCGCCGAGAGCGGCAGAGAGGTCCAGTGGCATTAACACCGTCAGGCCGGCAAGCCGCCAATCTCGGCCCAACGCCGGCCCGCAACGACACACTGTAGCGACCCGGCCCCGGGGCGTGTTGAGCCGACGCCCCGGGGCATTCAATATCCGAGTTGACCAGCTACCACCTCGATGGCCCACCTCGATATCCCTCTGGACCTCAGCTGTGAACAGTGCCTCGCCTACTACCGCGGCAGCGCAAGGCAGGTCCACGCCCGTAGCCTGACCGGGCAGCGCGTCGTCTTTCCCGCCAGCGCCCTCTCCCGGAACATGGCGCTCACCGGTGTGCACGGCGTCTACCGCCTCACTTTCGATGACGACGGCCGCTTCCTGTCGTTGGCGTGGCAGTGCCCACTCCCGCCAGGGCATTCCGGTTAAAGACTGCACTGCTTCGGCCGATATTATCGCCAAGGACCCCTGCGCCATCAGCTGCGGGGAAGGTGAAGAAGGGGCAAGCGTGACCGAGAGCAGTGACCAAACCAGCGGAGCCGACACATCCAACGCCGGCACCGACAGCCCGATCGAGCGCCTGGAGAGCCCGGCGGAGATGCAGGGGCTGCTGCAGGCCATGCAGGAACCCGGCACCACTGAGGTGCTGTGGGACGATGACTCGGAGACCCCCACGACCGTGCTGGAGGTGCAACAGGCCTCCAGCCTGACGCTGGACATGACCTTGGCGGACTCCCGCCTGCCCTCGCTGCAGCCCGGCCTGACGCTACGCCTGCGTGGCCAGGTACGCGGCAAGCTGGTCACCTCCCCACCTGTCGAGGTGATGAGCTGCGACGAGGAAAACGACCAGTGGCGCTGCCGCCTGGCGTGGCCGACCTTCCTGGAGGTGCTGCACCGGCGCGACACCTACCGCGCCGAGCTGCGGCTCGGCATGCAGGTCGGGGTACTGGTGGAACCGCTCCGCGAGAACCTTGCCCACCTGCAGATCCAGGCTGACCTGCGCGACCTCTCCGTCGATGGGTGCCGACTGGAGTTGCCAATCAGCGCCAGCCACCTGCTCGGCGACGGAGCCCCCCGCTTCGGCCTGACGCTCTGCTTTGCCAGCGAGGCACGCTTCCAGATCGATGCCGAGGTGCGCCATGTGCAGCCCGAGCCACAGCGCCACCTGGTCACCGCCGGCTTCCAGTTTCCCCGGCGCACCCCAGAACAGGAGCGACAGCTGTGGTACTACGTGCGCGAGATAGAGCGCGAGAGCGCGCGCTACTTCAACCAGGCCACCACGCTGTCCGCCTCCTCGCTGTTTCGCAAGAAGCCCGGCGTGGACCTTATCGGTAGACGCCAGGGGAATGCCTACCCCACTCCAATGGCACGGCGACTGTCGGAAGTGGCTGGCTATCTCGATGCGCAGTGGGTCGCCTTGCAGCAAGGTGAGCCTCTTGACCTCGCCGCGCTGTCACAGCACAGCGAGGCGCTGCTGGAGATGCTGGCCGAGGATCGCGAGGGCCTGCTGTTCGCCCTGGTCTGCATGCGCCTGGAGTCGCCCCATGTGCAACATGGCCTGGCCGTGGCCACACGCCTGCTGGACCTGGTGGGAGAGGCCAGCATGCCCAGTGTCCTTCGCAAGGCCATCGCCGCCGTGGCGCTGGTGCACGACCTGGGCAAGGCGCTACTGCGTCCCGAGCTTCTGCAGACCCCAACACTGAGCGAGGACCAGTATCGCCAGATGCAGCGCCATGCCCCGCTGCTGATCGCCCAGCTGGAGGGGTGTGACTGGCTGCCCCGCAGCGTGGTACGCGACATCGTGGAGGGCAGCAACGAGCGCCTTGACGGCAGCGGCTACCCGCGCGGGCTGAGGGACAACCAGCTCCATCAGCTCGCCCGCATCGCCATGATCGTGGACGTCGCCGACGCCATGGGGCGTGGCCGTGCCGACCGCCCCGCCTGGACCATCGGCGGCATCCACCGCTACCTGCTCGGCCACCCTCATCGGTTCGATCCCCACTGGGTCAAGCGCTACATCCTGCACTTCGGGCGCATGCCGGTCGGCACCCTGGTCCGCTTCGCCGACGACACCCTGGGCTGGGTGGCCCGCCTGGACCGCCAGGGCAATCCCAGCCAGGTCTACCTGGCCAAGGAGCCCGCTCGCCCCGAGCAACGGCTCGGCCGGCTGCTCCACGACGGCGCCCTGCTGGCCAAGGGAGAACCCGTCGAGGCCCTGCCCCTGCCTGACTGAGTGGTGCTGGGCTCCTGCACCACGGCCAGGCCTAAAGCCGGGACCGCTTCGGCCGATAAGCAGAGAGACAACGGCTCATTGGCGTTTATTGCCGCATGGCGCACGGCCCGAATCGGTCACACTGTGCGCCACGCCCAAGAGGACTTCACATGGCTACGATCACGGCCCTCGGTATCGGCTCCGGCATGGACCTCAATGGTCTCGTCGACCAGCTCGCCGCCGCCGAACGTCAGAAGCTCACCCCCATCGCCCAGCAGCGCCAGGGCGTGGAGAGCAAGATTTCCGCCTATGGGCGCCTGGAGGGCGCGCTGTCGGCCTTTCAGGTGGCTACCAGCCAGCTCAACGATGCCAAGCTCTATCAAGGGGTCGGCAGCGAGGTGACCGGCTCGGCCCTGAAGGCCGCTGCCGCCAACACCGCCGCTCCCGGGCGCTACCAGGTCGAGGTCACCGACCTGGCCAGCGCCTATAGCGTCGCCACCGCCGGCGTCGCGGACCAGGAAGCCGAGCTGGGAGCCGGCAGCCTCACTTTCACGTTGGGCAGCGGCGAGACCTTTAGCGCCGACATCGCCGCCGGACAGAGCTCCCTGCAGGAGGTTCGCGACGCCATCAACGCCCAGGATGCCGGCGTACAGGCCACCATCGTCAATGATGGCGACCCGAATGCGCCGTGGCGCCTGGTCCTCGCCTCCACCGAGGCCGGCACCGAGGCCGCCATCAGTGACCTGCAGGTAGGAGGCGACCTGGCCACCCAGCTGCAGCTGGACGCCACTACCGAGGTGGCCGCCACCAACGCCTCGCTCAAGGTCAATGGCGTGACCATCACCAGCCAGAGCAACCGCGTCGAGGATGCCATCCAGGGCGTGACGCTGGACCTGGCCGAGACCGGCAGCGCCACCGTGGATGTGAGCCTGGACACCGAGTCCATCAAGAAGGCCGTGCAGGGCTTCGTCGATGCCTACAACACCCTGCAATCCAGCATGGCCAAGATGACCCGCTTCAACGCCGAAACCGGCGATGCCGGCGCCCTGCTCGGGGATGGCGTGCTGCGGCGCGTGCAGACTCAGCTGCGCAGCGAGCTGACCGGTGGCGTGGGCGAGGGGGAGTTCCGCATGCTCTCCCAGGTTGGCATCAGCGTGGAGCTCGATGGCTCATTGAAGCTGGATGGCGACCGCCTGGATGAGGTGATGGCCAGCAACCTCGATGGCCTGCAGGCCTTCTTTGCCGGCAGCAGCGAGGAAGGTGGCATGGCCGGCAAGCTGAATACCACCCTGGACCAGATGCTGGGTAACGACGGCGCGCTGAGTATCGCCACCGACGGTCTCAAGAGTACCGTGAGCAGCCTCGAGAACCGCTACGAGCGCATGGAGGCCAGCATCGACTCCACCGTGGCGCGCTATCGCAGCCAGTTCGCCAAGCTCGACTCGATGATCTCCGAGATGAACTCGATGAGCGGCTATCTGAGCCAGCAGTTCGACGTCATGAACGCCCAGCTCGGGCGCAAGAAATAACCCAGGAGAGCCACAACGATGATCATTGCCAGGCAGAAAGGGGCCTATGGCCGAGGTGCCAGCGCCTACGCCCGGGTCGGCGTGGAGAGCGGCGCCCTCTCGGCAAGCCCGCATCAGCTGATCGTGATGCTTTTCGATGGAGCCCTGGCGGCCATTCGCAAGGCGCGTATCCACCTCGAGCAGGGCCACCTGGCCGACAAGGGCCTTGCCATCTCCAAGGCGCTGGATATCGTCAACCAGGGGCTGGTGGCCGCCCTTGACCAGGAAAAGGGGGGCGAAGTGGCCGAGCGCCTGGCATCCCTGTACGACTACATCGCACGCCAGCTGGTGGCGGCCAACCTGCATAACGACGGGCAGCGACTCGACGAGGCCGAGCGACTGCTGAAAGAGCTGGCCGGTGCCTGGCGTGAGATCGGCACCCAGACGCAAGGAGGCGTATCGTGACATCCCTGAATCGTGGCGAGCGCACGGTCACTCCCATCGATGTGCTGCGACGCTACGAACGGCTGTGCGAGCTGACCCGCGTGATGCGCACCCGGGCGCAAGAGAGAGCGTGGGATGAGCTGATCGACCTGCAGGTCCACTACGTGGAGAGTGTCGAGAAGTTGGCGAAAAGCGAGAAGGGGCTCTCGTTCGACATCGCGCAGGCCGAGCGCAAGGTCGAGTTGCTCGAAGAGATCCTGGAGAATGACCTGGAAGTGCGTCAGCATCTGGTGGAACGCCGCGAGGTGCTGGATCGTCAAATGCAGGGCACCCGCAACCGACAGAGCCTGGAGCAGGCCTATGGCGCCTCCGGGCGTCAGCGATCACCGATCCACGAACTCTAGGCCCATGATGCATGAGCGGGATCAACCCCATCATCGACACGCTTCTGCACCAGGTACTGGGGAAGCGGGTGGATATTCCGCCACCCCGCGACCTCAACGAACCGGTGCGCCCGCTCAACCCGGCTGAAGCGCCGCGCGCCTTGCACAGTGACTCCCGACTGGATGGTCGCCCTCTTCCGCTTCCCTTGACCCAGGCAGGCACCGCTAGCAAGTCGCTCAAGGAGCCTAACCTCAAGCCTGCCCCGGAGCCATCGGGGCGGCCCGTGACCTCGGCGCAGTCCCACCTGAGCGACGCCGCCCGCACCATCGCCGACACCCTGCTGCGCTTTCCCTCGCCGCCGCCGGCCATCCGATCACCGACTCCCCTGCTGCCGACCTCCTCGCTGCCGCAGGCGGCGCCTCCCGCTCAGCTGGCCAACGCACTCCAAAACCATGTTCAGCAAAGCGGGCTGTTCTACGAGGCGCACGTCAACCGCTGGTTTCATGGTGACTACCCTCGTGACGCCTTGCTCCGCGAACCGCAGATGCAGGCGGCCCCAAGACTGACCGCGGTGACGCTCGCCCCACCGGCGCAAGGCACTGCTCCCACCTCACCCGGCGACGCACCGCTTCGCCACCTGACATCACCGCTGGCCCCGCCCGCCGGAGCAACCAACCAGGCCGAGGCACTGCGCCAGTTCGCCGAGCAGGCCTGGGAGGCCAATTCCCGTGGTGGTTCCACTACCCCCGCCGGCATGACGCAGAATGAGCAACTACAGGGCCTGGTGCGTCAACAGCTGGAGATGCTGGCCCAGCCTGTCCTGCGCTGGGAAGGCGATATCTGGACCGGGATCTTCATGGCGCTGGTGATCCAGCCGCCGTTCCACCATGGGCAGAGGCAAGGCCAGCAAGATGGGAAGGGGCGCGCACAGGACGAGTCTACCTGGCAGTCGGAGCTGACCCTGGAGCTTCCCCACCTGGGCAACCTTGGCGTGCGCCTGAGTCTCAGAGGCACACAGCGCCTGACCATGGCCATCGCCAGTGACACCGCCGAGACCCGCGATACGCTCAACGCCGAGCTGCCGCATCTGCAGCAGAGGCTGGCGGGACTGGGGTTCAGCGAAGTGCTGCTGAGCGTCGCGGAGCGTGAGGAGAAGCCCGATGCCCGAACAGACACCTGACCGGGACTCACGCCGCCATGCGGTGGCCCTCTCCTATCGCGAAGGCAACACGGCCCCCCGGGTCGTCGCCAAGGGCTATGGGGAGCTGGCCGAGCGCATCATCGAGGCAGCGAAACAGCACGACATCTTCATTCATGACTCACCCGAGCTCGTTAGCCTGTTAATGCAGGTTCGACTGGATGAGCAGATACCGGAAACACTCTACCAAGTCGTGGCAGAGCTTCTCGCCTGGGTGATTGATATAGATCAACGCAAATAGTGTCTCCATCTGAAGCTAATTAAAATTAGCCTTTTTCAATTTGTTGCATTCCACTCTCCAGGCGGGGCAAAATCCCCTCGCATTACTGGCGGGCACACGCTACCGGTTCGGTAAATGAATGCATGCTTGCCGCCTACAAAAATGAAAACGCCTGACGAGAACTAGGGTTTTGCCATGACGGCCGATAACTTCCTGACGGAGCTGCGGGACCTCAACCTGTCGTATCTGCTGTTCGCTCAGCGGCTGTTACATGCCGACCCTGAGCTGGCTCGCTTTCGCCTCAAGCTCGATGAGGAGATGGCCAACATGATTGCCTCCCTGAGCAGCCGCCAGATACATGAGCTTGCCAGCACGAACCAGTTACTGTTCCGCTTCAATGTCGAGGACAGCGAGGCACTGCGCCAGCTGGTGGACAACCCTCGCAACCAGGGGCTGGGATCCTTGCACGCCTCATTGCTGCTCTCTGGTGTTGGCAAATAAGAATGATGATTAACTACGCAGGGCGTCGCCATGCCTGAGAAGAGCCTCATCCACGAAATGCAGCAGGTGCAGATGGCCATAGAGCTCATCGAGCTCGGGGCTCGCTTGCAGCTGCTGGAAACCGAAGTCGACCTGTCACGCAGCCGCCTCGTAAGGCTCTACAAGGAAGTGCGCGGCATGTCCCCCCCCAAGGGCATGCTGCCGTTTTCCACCGACTGGTTCATCACCTGGATGCCCAACATCCACTCCTCCCTGTTCTACGGCTTCTATCGCCAGCTTCACCATGAACAGGGCCTGGAGCGCATCCCTGCCTTCATTCGCGCCTACCGGCTCTACCTGGAGCAGGCCGCCCAGGATGGAGAAGAACCGGTGCTTGGCCTGACACGGGCCTGGACCCTGATCCGCTTCTTCGAGAGCGACATGCTGGAACTCGCAGAGTGCGGTCGCTGCTCGGGCCACTTCGTGACTCATGCCCAGTCCCTGCATCGAGATTACGTCTGCGGCATCTGCCAGCCCCCTTCACGCGCAGGCAAGACCCGCAAGCGCCGCGAGGCCGAAGCCGAGCCGCCGGTGCAACGTCCCGGCCTGGGCGAGCGCCGCCAGGCCTGACCCATACCTCAGCCGATCTTCCTTGGTATGCCTGCCGCCTTCGCGGCAGGTTTTTTTGCTTCTGCACACCTCAAGTTGCCGGCCCCGCTGCCGATAGGCTTCTTGACGCTGACGCCCACACATCGCCTCCACGAGGGACCCGACACCGTGCTGATACCCATTGGCTTCCTCATCGTCGCCTTCTCGGTCTTCGGCGGCTTCGTTCTGGCCGGCGGCAACCTGGGGCCTCTCTATCAGCCAACCGAGATCCTGATGATCTGCGGTGCGGCCGTAGGCGCCTTCATCGCCTCAAACAACGGCAAGGCCATCAAGGCCACACTGCGTACGGCATCACGCCTCAAGCGCACCACTCGCTATGACAAGTCCACCTACATGGAACTCATGGCGCTGCAGTACAAGATCCTCAGCAAGATGCGCCGTGAGGGCATGTTGGGTATCGAGCGCGACATCGACGAACCCGAGAGCAGCCCCCTGTTCATGGAGCATCCCAAGATCCTCAATGATCCGATGATCATGGGCTTTTTGACGGACTACCTGCGCCTGATCGTCAGCGGCAGCATGGACCCGATGGAGCTGGACGAGCTGATGCTGCATGAGATCGAGGCCTTCGAGCACGAGGCCCACATTCCGGCTGACGCGCTCGGCAAGGTCGGCGACGGCCTGCCCGCCTTCGGCATCGTGGCCGCGGTGATGGGTGTCGTGAAAGCCCTCAGCGCCGCCGATGCCGGCCCCGACGAGATGGGGGTCATGATCGCCCACGCTCTCGTTGGCACCTTCCTGGGCATCCTGTTGGCCTACGGCTTCGTCAACCCGCTGTCGAGCCGAATCGAGCGACAGGTCAGCGAGGCGGTGAAGATGCTGCAGTGCATCCGCGTCACGCTGCTGGCCAGTCTCAACGGCTGTGCACCACAGGTGGCTGTCGAGTTCGGGCGCAAGGCGCTGCACAGCAGTGAGCGCCCCAGCTTCAACGAGCTCGAGGACCATGTACGTGATGCCAAGAGCGGGCTGAACGAGCTATGAGCAAGCAGCGGCCCATCATCATTCGCCGCAAGAAGGTCATTCACAAGCACCATGGCGGCGCGTGGAAGATCGCCCTGGCAGACTTCATGACCGCACTGATGGCGCTGTTCCTGGTTCTGTGGATCGTCGGCACGGCCAGCAACGAGCAGCGTGAGTCCATCGCCGAGTACTTCCGGACACCACTTTCCGCAGCCATTACCGGCGACGGCGCCTCGAGCGAGAAGGTCATCCCGGGCGGCGGGCCGGACCCCACACACGCCGAAGGCGAGCGCGCCCGCATCGACCTCAAGCGCCAGACGCGTCCCAGCGAGGAGCGGCGGCGCCTGCGGCGACTCCAGCGGCGCATCGAAACGGCGATCCAGGGCGATAGCTCGCTGCGTGAGCTGCGCCAGCAGCTGCTGATCGATGAGACCCGCGAGGGCTTGCGCATTCAGCTGGTCGACAGCGAGCGCCGTCCCATGTTCGAGCTCGGCAGTGACCGGGTCGCGCCTTACATGCGCGAGCTGCTGCATACCCTGGCCCCCTTGCTGAACGAGCTCGACAACCGCATCAGCATCAGCGGCCATACCGACAGCCTTCCCTATGTGAATGGCCAACGCGGCTACGGCAACTGGGAGCTGTCCAGCAACCGTGCCAACGCCTCGCGTCGCGAACTGGTCAGCGGCGGCCTGGACCCCGGCAAGCTCTTGCGTGTCTCCGGCATGGGGGACCAGCTCCCCCTTCCCGATGCGCCACCCGATGACCCCATGAATCGCCGGATCACCCTGCTGGTCCTCGACACCGAAGCCAGAAACCGCATACAGCGCCAGGGCGAACTGTGGCAGCTCGCCGAACGCGCGCCCCTTCCAGTGACCGATTAGCGTGGCATTCGCCACGCTATTCCCCCGATCACCCGTCGCCGGGCCTGAGCAGAATACGCACCATCCCCAATAGCGTATGACTGACAGGCACCGCCGGGCATGGCCGATCAGAGCAGCGACCAGGAAAAGACCGAACCCGCCACGCCCCGACGGCTGGAGAAGGCCCGCGAGGAGGGCCAGGTCGCCCGTTCCCGTGAGCTGACCACCTTCATGCTGCTGCTGGCCGGGGTCGGCGGACTCTGGGGCATGGGCAGCATGCTCTACGACCAGCTTGGGCTGGTCATGGAACAGGCCTTCCTGTTCGAACGCCGAGAGGCATTGGAGGTCATGCCGATGCTGACCCTGGCGCTGGCGCTGGGGGAGCGCACCCTGCTGGCCCTGCTGCCGCTGTTTCTGCTGCTCACCGTGGTGGCCCTGGTGGCCCCCGCCTTGCTGGGCGGCTGGCTGATCTCGGCCAAGTCCCTCCAGCCGCAGCTCTCCAAGCTCAACCCCTTCAAGGGGCTCAAGCGCATGTTCGGCGTGCAGGCACTCGTTGAACTGGCCAAGGCGATCGCCAAGTCGGTGCTGGTGGGCAGCGTCGCAGTCGCCTTCCTGTGGTCACGGCGTGACGACTTCCTGGCGCTGATGGACCAGCCGATCCAGCAGGCACTGGCCAGTGCCCTGACCATGTCGGCCCAGGCTGGTGGATTGGTGGTGCTGACGCTTCTGGTCGTCATCCTCATCGATGTCCCGTTCCAGCTCTGGAACCACGCCAAGAAGCTGCGCATGTCCAAGGAAGAGGTGAAGCGTGAGCACAAGGAGACGGAGGGTGACCCGCACGTCAAGGCGCGGATCCGCTCCCAGCAGCAGGCCATGGCCCGCGGGCGCATGATGAGCCAGGTTCCCGAGGCGGATGTCATCGTCACCAACCCCACCCACTTCGCCGTCGCGCTGCGCTACGACGGGGCGCGCATGGGGGCGCCTTGCGTGGTCGCCAAGGGGCGCAACGACGTTGCCCTGCGCATCCGTAAGATCGCCAGCGACCACCAGGTGCCACAGCTGGAGGCACCTCCTCTGGCGCGTGCGCTCTATCAGCACGTGGACCTTGAACAGGAGGTCCCGGCTACCCTGTATACCGCCGTGGCCGAGGTGATGGCGTGGGCATACAGCCTGCGCGCCCGGGATGGCAGCCCCCCCCTCGATACCCCCCACGACCTGCCGGTTCCCGAGGCACTTGATCCCGGTGCCGATGCGGACGACCTGCCTGGAGCCGCACCTTGAAAGCGTTGAGCCAACTGCTGGGACAGACCACTGCCCTGCGCCAGGTACAGATGAAACTGCTGGCGGGCCCGCTGCTGATCCTCCTGGTGATGGCGATGCTGATCCTGCCATTGCCGCCCTTCGCCCTGGACATGTTCTTTACCTTCAACATCGCGCTGTCGGTGATGGTCCTGCTGGTCAGCATGTTCACCCGGCAGCCACTGGATTTCGCCGCCTTCCCCGCGGTACTGCTGTTCACCACCCTGCTGCGCCTCTCGCTCAACGTGGCGTCTACCCGAGTCATCCTGATGGAGGGCCATCAGGGTGGGGATGCCGCCGGGCGGGTCATCGAGGCGTTCGGCCAGTTCCTGATCGGTGGCAACTTTGCCGTGGGCCTGGTGGTGTTCGCCATCCTGGTGGTGATCAACTTCATGGTGATCACCAAGGGTGCCGGCCGCATCGCCGAGGTCGGGGCTCGCTTCATGCTCGATGCCATGCCCGGCAAGCAGATGGCGATCGACGCCGACCTCAATGCCGGCCTGATCGGCGAGGAGGACGCTCGCCGGCGCCGCGCCGAGGTTGCCCAGGAGGCCGACTTCTACGGCTCCATGGATGGCGCCAGCAAGTTCGTGCGTGGCGATGCGATGGCCGGCCTGGTGATCATGGTGGTCAACGTGATCGGTGGCCTGCTGATCGGCATGCTGCAGCACGACATGGCGTTCGGCGACGCGGCGCGCACCTATACGTTGATGACCATCGGCGATGGCCTGGTGGCACAGATTCCGGCCCTGGTGATCTCCACCGCGGCCGGCGTGACGGTCTCCCGCGTCAACACCGATCAGGACGTCGGCCAGCAGATGATGAGCCAGCTGTTCGTCAGCCCTCAGGTCCTGATCCTGTGCGCCGCGGTGATGGGCCTGCTGGGCCTGGTGCCCGGCATGCCGAACCTGGTGTTCCTGCTGTTTACCGGCGTTCTCGCCGGCCTGGCCTGGACGCTGCAGCGCCGGGCCGCCAGGGAGCAGGCCGAAGCCGATCTGAAGGCGCCTCCGCCCCCTGCACCAGAGGCGCCGGAAGCCAGCTGGGATGATGTCCAGCTGGTCGACCCGCTCGGCCTAGAGGTCGGGCACCGTCTGATACCGCTGGTCGACGAGCGCCAGGACGCGGAACTCCTCGGTCGCATCAAGAGCGTGCGCAAGAAGTTCGCCCAGGAGATCGGCTTCCTGCCCCCCGTGGTGCATATCCGCGACAACCTCGAGCTCGGCGCCAACACCTATGTAATCTCGCTGAAGGGCGTGGAGATCGGCCGGGGAGAATCCTTCCCTGGCCGCTGGCTGGCCATCGACCCCGGGCAGGTCTCCGGGGAGGTCGAGGGCACGCCCACCCAGGACCCGGCCTTCGGGCTGCCGGCTCGCTGGATTCAGCAGGATCAGCGCGAGCTGGCCCAGGTGTACGGCTATACCGTGGTGGACGCAGGAACGGTGGTGGCGACCCACCTCAATCACCTGCTCCAGCAACACGCCGCCGACATGCTTGGCAGACATGAGGTGCAGCAGCTGCTCGACAAGCTCGGCGAGGAACAGAAGGCCCTGGTGGAGGAGGTCGTCCCCAAGGCACTGACGCTCACCACCCTGCAGCGCATCCTGCAGTCCCTGCTGCAGGAGGAGGTGTCGATCCGCGACCTGCCGACCATCCTCGACACCCTGGCCGAGCACGCCCCCCACCAGCAGGATGTCAACGAGCTGGTGGCCCAGGTGCGCATCGCCCTGGGCCGCGGCATCACCCAGCAGTGGTTCCCGCCGGGCGAGGAGCTGCGCGTCATCGGCCTGGATGCCGGTCTGGAGCGTGTACTGCTGCAGGCCATGAACAACAACAGCGCCCTGGAGCCGGGACTCGCCGACAGCCTGATGGAACAGGCCGGTATCGCCCTGTCGGAACAGGAGGCACGCGGGGAGCCGCCGGTGATGGTCGTGCAGCATGCGCTCAGACCGCTCCTGTCGCGCTTCCTGCGCCGCCAGCTCCCCCATCTTGTCGTGATGTCACAAGCCGAAGTCTCCGCCGACCGAACGTTGAGGGTCACGAGCCTCGTCGGCGGTCAGGCTGCATCGAGAGGATAACCCGACACCATGAGTGTGATTCGTTTCACCGGCGTCAACAGCCGGGATGCCATGCGCCGGGTCAGGGATGCCCTGGGTGAGGACGCCCTGATCCTGGCCAACCGACGCACGGAACAGGGCTACGAAATCCTGGCCATGGCGGAGGAGCATGCCGTCGCCGCCACCCAGGCTCCAGAGGCTCTGCCGCCAGCAGTCCCCTCGAGCGCCAAGGCACCTGCCGAGCCAACGCCCGGTCCACAGCTGGAGCGGCATCCCCTGACACAGGCCTCCACACCTGAGGTCGTCGAAGATGCCTCCGTAAAGCATGCCCCACGTCCTGCGCGGCCGCCAGCCGAGCCCCTTGAGCAGGACTTCGCCGCCCTGGGAAGGCGCCTGCTCGATGAGATGCAGGAGATGCGGACCCTGCTCGATCGTCCACGGGTAGCCCCTGGCGAGAAGTCACTGACGGCGCAGTTGATGCAGGAGCTCCACAACGCGGGGTTCAGCCAGCCGCTCGCCGACAGCCTGCTGACCGGCCTGCCACCGGAGCTAGCCGATGCCCCCACGCGTATCGCCGAGGGGCGTGAGTGGCTGATGCAACGTCTTACCCGGCGGCTGAGCCACGAGACGACCCATGACCCCTTCTCGGCAGGTGGCATCGTGGCGCTGGTCGGCCCGACCGGTGTCGGCAAGACCACCACCACCGCCAAGCTGGCGGCACGCCAGGTCATGCGCCTTGGCGCCGATGCGGTGGCACTGGTCAGCACCGACAGCTACCGCATCGGCGCCCATGAACAGCTCCGCATCTACGCCGAGCTGCTTGGTGTCTCCCTGCTCACCGTCGACAACGACACTCCCCTCGAGACGCTGCTACCGCGCCTGGCCGACAAGCAACTGGTGATCGTCGATACCGTGGGCATGAGTCAGCGCGATGCACGCCTCGTGGACCAGCTGGAGAGCCTGCGCGCCACGGGCCGCCCCCTGCACCTGCTGCTGTTGCTGAATGCCGGCAGCCAGGGGGAAACCCTCGAGGAGGTGGTCACCACCTACCAGCGCGCAGCCAATGCCGCCGGTCATCCATTACGCGAGGCCATACTCACCAAGCACGATGAGGCCGCACGACTGGCGCCAGTGCTGGATGTCGTGATCCGCCACGGGTTACGCCTGCACTATGTCTCCCATGGCCAGCGCGTACCGGAAGACCTGTCACCGGTGCAGGCCGACACCCTTGCTCAGCAGGCGCTGGTCCAGGGCGCCGAGCATGCCGGCAGCGCCTGGCACTCGAGGGCCGAGGCTCCACGCCTGAGCCGGCTGTCACACCAGCTGCTCGGCCAGGGCAGAAACCTGGCAACCCTGTGGCAGACCCTGCGTCGTGAGGTGCCCGGCTTCAGCGCCCTGGAAGCGGCCTGGGAGCTGACCGACCTTCCGGCGGGCCGGCAAGACGACGCCCTGGCACGCCTGCAGGGACGACCGACCGAGGCAAGCTGCCTGCTCTGGGCTCGCCCGGGCCCGGCCCGTGGTCAGACCTGGGCAATGCCGGCACTGTGGCTGACCGAGGACGGGATGCCCTGCGGGTTGCCGCTGCTGCAGCATCAGCAGCCGGCAGGGTGGCCGGAGCGGCTGGCTTGGTCCTCGGCCTGGCAGCCGCGCATGCATATCCTGCCCAACCTGCCCGATGCCGGCACGCGCCACTGGCTGGAAAGCGAAGGGTGTACCTGGCTAAGCCACGCCAGCCCGCATAACCGCCTATGGTATGCCGGTATCAAGCAGCCCCTCAGGGAGCTCGCTCCCCTGGCGACCTGGCAGAACCAGCAAGTGACGATGCTTCGTCAGCAGCCTCTCCTTGCCGACTTTCATCGACTCTCGCTACCCGAGGGACTGGCTCCCAGACACAACGAAGGCGCTCCTCTGGAGGCATGGTGCGGTCGGCTGACCCATGCGGAGAGTGGCAAGACCGCGAGTGAGCGCTACTGGATCGCCTCCGCGACAGCACCTTCTGCGCTCTCTCTCCTGCTGGGTCGCCTGGTCATGCTGGACTCGATGACGACGCTGACCGCACGCGCCGACAAGGCGCTTGCAGAGACGCAGCTGGGCGAGATCGACCGCAACTGGCGCCTGGCCATGGCCGCCGGGCTTGCGGGCCTTGCCTGTCACCTGACCGCCACGCAAGCCTCCTGGGCCCTGGACCTAAGGGGGGAGCTGCTGGCGCTTAACGGCAGCAGGCGCCGCGCCGGAACGCAAGCGCTGCTCGACGGCTTGATTCTGCTGTTCCTGGTGGAAGACACCTTCGTCAATCTCGGCGCCCAGTGGCGGGGAGGCAGCGCACATGCCAGCTGATCAGGCACAGGGCTTGCGGCAGTGGATGCAGCGGCAAGAATCGGCATCGGAGTCAAGCGAGGAAGCACTGGAGGACACCTCTCCCACGCACGCTTCGGCATCATCACCGGCGGAATCGACACCGGCGTCACCGCCGGCGGTTCGGCACACCCTGATGGTGGTGGGACTAGCCGATGCCTCCAGCATCCAGGTTGCCCGCGTACGGCAAGTGCTCGACCGCTGGGCCAGTGCGGGGCGCCACTGGGTCGGTGACCCGGATGCCTGGCGGATCGTGCCGGTCATGGCAGACTCACCGCACCTGCCGTACCTGACCCAGCATCAGGCGCACTGGGGGCTTTGGGTCGATGACGATCGGCAGGCCTTCCGACGAGCCCATGACACCCTGAAGCTCCTGCAGGAGCAGCCAGTTCCCCGCCACATGGTCCTGCTTCACCCGGCACCTCCGACACAGGGGTTGGTGCCCAACGTCCGTGCCGTGGCCAAAGCGGTTTTCGACATCAACCTGCTGGTGGTGTCGGCATGAAGCTTCGCACGGCGTTGGCACTCGTCGGGATGCTGGTCGCAGCGGATGCCCATGCCACGGGAAGCTGGTCACAGCAGGTACCGGGGCCGCTTCTCACGAGCCCGGGGCGCACGGTCGAGACACTTCTCTCGCCACCTGACGCCGCCTCGTTGTCCGGTCAGCTGGTCACTCGGGTCCGCTGGCGATTCGACCACGACTCGGCCCCTGGTGGCTTCGAGGGCTCACTATGCCATCAAGAAGCGTGTGTGGAGGTGATCCATCCCTTCGGCTGGACCGACGCCTTGTACGGCAAGCCTGCCGATCGCTCCCTGCACTTCCGCTTTCGCCGGCTCTCTCCTCAGGGCCCACCGATCAAGATTCGCTACCTGCAGGTCATCGTCGACTACCGCTAACCCATGATTAATCGGCCAAACTCCTGCTTTCTCGCCAGTTGCCCGATACCCGACCTGGCCAATAATGGCATGTGTGGGACCACGACTCGCGAGGAGATGCATGTACACGGCTAAGGGCAAAGTCGATCAAGGCAGCCTGCTTGATCAATACCTGCCGCTGGTGCGCCGCCAGGCATTGGCCCTGCAGGTGCGGCTGCCGGCAAGCGTTGACCTGGATGATCTTATCCAGGCCGGCGCTGTGGGCCTGCTCGATGCGTTCAACCGCTATGACGCCAGTGCTGGCGCTACCTTCGCGACCTTCGCCAGCCAAAGAATTCGTGGCGCCATGCTCGATGAGCTGCGCACGCGTGACTGGCTTCCTCGCAGCGTCAGGCGTCAGGCTCGGGCCATGGAAGAGAGCCATCGAAGATTGGCTCAGCTGCTGGGACGCGCCCCCGACGAGCGCGATATTGCCGCTGACCTGGGCATGCCCCTGGCCGAGTACCAGAAGCTGCTCAATGATACGAACTGCGGTTTGCTGATGCCCTTCGAGGAGGTGGTGGCAGCCGGCGGTGAACCGGCCCCGGAGCAGGCGGAGAGCCTGACGCCGCAGGCCTTGCTGGAGGCCTTCGAGGACCAGACACAGCTTGCCGCCGCCATCGAGGCCCTTCCCGAACGCGAAAAACTGCTGATGGCCCTCTACTACCAGGAAGAGTTGAATCTCAAGGAGATCGGCCTGGTGCTTGATGTCAGCGAGTCACGAGTCTGCCAGCTGCACAGCCAGGCGATTCGTCGCCTCCGCGCACAGCTCCTTTAACGCTGACCGGCGCCCGGCGCTCAGCGTAACGCCATGAGCGCTTGAGTTTGGGCCACGGCCTCCAGATAGGCGCCCCGCAATTGATCCGCCGCCAGCTCATCACTGTGGGCCCCTGCATCGGCCTGGAGCGTCTCATACTCCTCGACCAGCGTCAACAGCGCCCCCTGCTCGCCACGCCGCTCGCGCAGCGCCCTGATGATGTCATCGTGAAGCGGAATCTCTACCAGCAGGGTCTGCTGGTCGATCTGCAACAACCGATCCATCAACGAGAAGAACCCCGTCGAAAAGGCATGCTCGGCCTCCAGCGATGCGAAGGGGCGAGCCAGCGCGCGGCACATGAACCCCCGCACCAAGGCCTGACGCAGGGTGAACACCAGCCGAGGCGTGTCATAGGCCAGCAACAGGGTGGCCACCAATACCCGCAGTTCCCGCAAGCCGATGACCATGATGGCCTGCCGTAGCCCCAGCGGCTGGCTCGGCGGCTGGAAATAGCTCGAGTGGGCCAGCTTGATAATGCTGGCATGCAGGTAGGGATACTGAATGATGTAGCGCTCTATGGACTCCAGGCTGACATCGACACGGTAAAGCTCCGAGAACAGGCGAAGCTTGATGTTGGGATTGCCATGACGACCCGGATGCACAGGCGCATGTGGTACCGGCTGCTCCAGGCAGCGGCCGGAGAAAAGGTCACAGCCTGCTCCCCGCGACACGTTCAACTCGTTCAAGCTGTCGATACCACAAGCCGCCACCCGCCCACCAGACTGTCGCCAGGAGAGATATGCCTCTTGCGCAAACGACCGTCTGCCGTGGACCAGCAGCAGGTCAACGGCATCCAGCAGCTCCGGGTCGGGCAATTCATCCGCAGCCAGGTGCATCCCCAGGCGATAACCTTCCGATCGAAGCCGCTGGATCGTCCGTTTTCCCGGCCTTTTGGAATCGTCAGCTGGCAGGATAATCCGCAGCCTCTCTGGCTGCGCTGGCCACAGTTCCGGATAGGCCAGCCACTCCCCCCCTAGATCCAACCATAGGGGTCGATTCCCCACCAGTCGATCGAGGCCTGTCTCATACAGCAAGTGGCAGCAGGCCCTGGCACTTTGCGTCAGCTGATCCTCACTGGTGGCGTCCGTCGTGAAGAAGGCCCGCTCGGCGATATGCGTCCACTCATCATCGAAGACGGGCTCTATCAGGATAAGGCTTGGATGATGTGTCAATACGCGGCTCCTTAGCGTCGTCACTCAGGTGGCGAGTTGTACGCGGTTGCGACCTGCGCTCTTGGCCTGATACATCGCCTCATCGGCGCGCTGCACCAACCCCTTGCGGCTATCCCCTTTTCGCCAACTGGCCACCCCGATGCTGATGGTGATCCCTTGCGACAGGCCAGGAACCTCCAATGCTTCCACACGCTCCCGCAAACGTCGAGCCAGGCCTTCGCCGGCGACCTGGTCAGAGCTGGTGGCAAGTACGATGAACTCTTCTCCACCCCAGCGGCCGACATAGTCACAGCTTCTCAGCGTTCTGGTCAGCTCTTCTGCAAGGGCAATAAGGGCCTGGTCACCAACATCGTGACCCAGGGTGTCGTTGATCTGCTTGAAATGATCGACATCCAGCAACAGCACGGAGAGTGGACGCCGATAGCGTTCTGCGGCGGCCAGTTCCTCTTCCATGAGCTGCTCTATCCGGTAACGGTTGGCCACACCGGTCAAGGAGTCCCGGTGAGCCAGCTCCACCAGGCGCTTGTTGGCCTCTCTGAGGTGCTCACTTTTTCGTTGCAAGCGTGCATTGAGATGCGAGATTTCCTCGGCAGACTCCATCACCGCGAGGTCTTCCGCCAGGTCCATCGCCGCCAGCCTTTCGATTCGCTCCCACTCCTCACTGCGCCCACGGACCTCCTCACGCCATACCTGATGGCGTTCGAGCAGGCTTGAGGACCCTGCCGGCTCCACGACCAACATTCCCGTTTCCGGCATGCCCGCCCAGGTATGCGACTGTCGAAGCTCGGCACGAAACAGAATGAGCCAGCGCCTGGTCTTATCAGCAGTCAGCATCGGTACGGCCAACACGCCACAGGCATCGCCAAGATCCAGGTCATGCGTGAGGTCTTCCTCACTGACTGAAGCGGTGTACCAGGGGCCGCCGTGCTGCTGGGCTGACTCAAGCCGCTCTCTGAAAAGCGTCAGCTGATGATGGGATGGCACCTTTCCCCGGGTCTCTTGTACTCCGGGGGAGACCAGCGCAACGCCGCTCGCCCGAAACAATGCCTGCCAGTCGTCGCCGTGCCGCACCAGTAAGTCCGCGGGGGTCAGAAGTCCGGCATGGTGCGATGCCAGGAGGTCGCGGCTATCCTGAACCTGCTGCCGATAGCGGGCTTCGGCCCTGGCCTTGAGCAGGAAAAGTCGCTGCGTGGCCATCTGTACCAACCCCATGGCCGCATCACGGATTTCCGGCGCCACATGATGAGGCCGCCCGGACTGGGCAACGAGCAGTCCCCAGACTCCCGAGTCACCTTGGATCGCCATGTTCAGGATGCTCTCGACTCCCATGCGCTGAAGGTACCGTCGCTGTCGCGACGACAACCCCCTCAAGCCTCCCGCGTCGTGCCTGACTTCCTGATCCACCGGCTCGCTTCCCTGCATGATCGGCACGTAAGGTGCCTGGATATCAGGCACATACCTCAGCGGCAGAGCGTCGAAGCGCTTGCGCACCTCAGGTGGGAAGTCACTGTTCGGAAAGCGCATGCCCAGCAGGGAGCGGACGCCGCGGCAGGCATCCTCCGACACCACTGCACCATGCCCCTCTGCATCGAAGGCACAGACCATCACCCTCTCATGCCCGGTGAGCTGCCTGACACCTTGAGTCAGGCAGGTGAGTAGCGCATCGGCATGATTGGCGTCAGCAAGCAGACGTATCCAAGCGTTGACATCAGCCAACAGGTTTCGCTGGTTAAGTGCGCCAATGCGCTCGATCTCCAGCAGCACGACGTCGCCTTGTAGCGAGGCCTCCAGCTGAAAGCGAAAGCTCAGCTGGCCCACCTTGCGCTTGACCCGCAAGGTGCCTCCAACACTCCCCGCACCAAGAGGCTCACGGCGGAGACGCTGAAGGGCACTACGGCCCAGCACTGCCATGGGCCCCTTGGCGATTGCCTCGTGAGGCATTATCCCAGTGAAGTCTTCCAGGTTCTGACTCGCTTGTAGCACCCTGCTACAGGCGGAATCCAACACCAGCAACGCGCCATGCGACTGAATCGCAGGCGGCAATGGGGGAACAGTTTCAGCAAGCTGCAGGTCATCAGGATCAGAGGTCAACACGATTTGACTCCACCAGACACAGAGTCGCCTGTTCACTGGGTAGTTAACCTCCACAGCGGGAGTGGACGAGGCATCTCGGTGCGTATACAGGAAGGTGGCCGATCATATCTTCAACCCGTCCTCTCCATAACGATCATAAGGGGCACCTTTCATGCCTAATCGTTGGCTATGCACCTTGCGTGGCGGCTTCGGCGGCACGCCCGCAAGGGAGGCGGCCCTGGTTGCGATCAAGATCCGCGCGGGTGCGGCCGGCGCCTCCAAGACCAGCGTTTCTCGCTATTTCAGTGAAGATCGTGAGCGCCTATCGCCGGGCATGCAGACACGCATCGCCGCCGCTGCTCAGCGTCTGGGCTACCGCCCCAATCAGATCGCCCGGAGCCTCAAGGGTGGTCACTCAGGGTTGATCGGCATGCTGGTGGCCGACATTCGCAATCCCTTCTCGGTGGCCGTCATGCATGGCGTGGAACAGGCCTGCCGCGAGCGCGGCCTGTCGTTGATGGTCTGCAACACCGACAATGACCCGGCCCAGGAGCGCGAACACCTCGCCTTGCTCGCCTCCTACCGGGTTGAGGGCCTAGTGATCAATGCCGCCGGCAGTCCCGATCGTGAACTTCAGGCCTGGGTGGATGAGGGCATCCCCCTGGTATTGCTGGACCGGGAGCTGAACGCCGTCGACGCCGAAGTCGTGGGCCTCGACAATGCCCGCGCCATCGATCTCGCCCTGGACCATCTCCAGGCTCACGGCTATGGCGATCTTCTCTATCTCAGCGAGCCGCCGGAGCAGGCCAGTCCCCGCCAGGTGCGTCTGACCCACTTCCTGCAGGGGGTGGCAGCCCGTGGCCTGGCCGGCGAGGTTCATTGCCAGCCACTCATGGAGCACGACGCCCTGCAGCGCACCATCGGCGACTTCCTGGCTCACCCCGGCATGCGGCCCCGTGCGCTACTCTGCGCCAACGGCAACGCCACCCTGGCGACGACCCGGGCACTGCAGGCCCTCGGCGCCCGCCTCGGCGAGACCGGCCTGATGGGCATCGATGAGCTCGACTGGTGCGAGCTGGTTACCCCGGGCATCACCACGCTGGCCCAGCCCACCGACGCGATCGGTCGCGCCGCCGTGGCGTGCCTGGTGCCCTCTCACGGCGATGGTGCCAGCTCAGCGTTACGTCGCCATGCGCCCGAGTTGATCGTCCGCGGTTCGACCCGGCGCCCGGTGCCATAAGCCTGCAGGACAATACCGACAATTCCCGGCAATGACACATCAGCCACCCTTCATATGACTGCGAGGTCCTTCATGCCCGCCCCTGCTTCTTCCGCCCCCGAGCTCCTCACCTTCGGCGAGGCCATGGCCATGTTCGTTGCCGAGAGCCCGGGCGAGCTGGCCGAGGTCGAACACTTTCGGCGTCGCATCGCCGGTGCCGATACCAACGTCGCCATCGGCCTGGCCCGCCTGGGCTTTCACGTCGGCTGGTTGAGCCGGGTCGGCGACGATGGCTTCGGAACCTTCATTCGTCGCACCCTGGAGGCCGAGGGACTGGACTGCCGGCATCTGAGCTGTGACCCCGACCACCCCACCGGCCTGCTGTTCAAGGAGCGCGCGCTGGCAGGAGCCGATCCCAGTGTCACCTACTTCCGTCGCGGCAGCGCCGCCAGCCACCTGGGCCCCGCCGATGCCGAGGCCGTCGACTTCCGGGCCTTGCGCCACCTGCACGCCACCGGCATCCCGTCCGCGCTCTCGCCCAGTGCCCGGGCATTGTCGGGACACATGCTCACCCGGGCGCGCGATGCCGGCGCCAGCGTCTCCTTCGACCCCAACCTTCGCCCCAGCCTGTGGCCGAGCGAGACCGAGATGCGCGACACCCTGAACGAGCTGGCCGCCCATAGCGACTGGGTGCTGCCCGGCCTGTCCGAGGGACGCCGGCTCACCGGCCGGGACAGCCCCGAGGCCATCGCCGACTTCTACCTGGAGCGCGGCGCCCAGGCCGTCATCATCAAGCTGGGACCCGAGGGCAGCTACTATCGCGGTACCCTGGGCGGCCAGCAGGATAGCTTTACCCTGCCGGGCTTTGCGGTCGACGACGTGGTGGATACGGTGGGGGCCGGCGACGGTTTCGCGGTGGGCGTGGTCAGCGCCCTGCTCGACGGCCGCTCGCCCCGGGAGGCGGTCCGCCGCGGTAACCTGATCGGTTCGTTGGCGGTGCAGGTGGTGGGCGACATGGAGGGGTTGCCGAATCGCAAGCACCTCGCCACCTTGGAAGCCAAGCTGTCCGCTCTCAAGACAAGGAGCCTGACCCATGAAGAAGCGCATCCTGGCCTATGGCCGCCTGAATGATGACCAGCTGGCCCAGCTTGGCCAGGACTTCGAGGTCCAGGCCTTTCCGGACCTGTCGTCCGCCGACGACCCGGCCTTCCGGGCCGCGCTACCCGAGGCCCATGGCCTCATCGGCGCCAGCCTGGCCATCACCCCCGAGCTGCTCGACGCCGCGCCAAAGCTCGAAGCCATCGCCACCATCTCGTTGGGCTACGACAACTACCCGGTCGAGGCGCTGACCCGTCGCGGCATCCTTCTGTGCAATACCCCGGACGTGCTCACCGAGACCACCGCCGACACCGGCTTCCTGCTGATCATGGCCGCCGCCCGGCGCGCCGTGGAGCTGGCCGACCTGGTCAAGCGCGGCGACTGGCAAGCCGGGATCGGTCCCGAGCACTTCGGCAGCGACGTGCACGGCAAGACCCTGGGCCTGATCGGCTTCGGGCGCATCGGCGCCGCCGTGGCCCGGCGCGGCGCCCTGGGCTTCGGCATGCGCATCCTCTACTCGAACGCTTCACCCAAGCCCGAGCTGGACGCGGAGCTCGGTGCCGAGCGCCGCGAACTCGACGAGCTGCTCGAAGCGTCTGACTTCGTGTGCGTCACCGTGCCCCTCACCGCCGAGACCGAGCACCTGATCGGCGAGCGAGAGTTTGCCCTGATGAAGCCGTCGGCGATCTTCGTCAACATCGCGCGCGGCAAGGTCGTCAACGAGGCGGCGCTCATCGAGGCGCTGGAGATGGGGCGCATTCGCGCCGCCGGCCTGGACGTCTTCGAGCAGGAGCCGCTGTCGCCGGAGTCACCGCTGCCGCACATGGCCAACGTGGTGGCCCTGCCACATATCGGCTCGGCGACCCACGAGACACGTACCGCCATGGCCCAGCGCGCCGTGGACAACCTGATCCTGGCGCTAAGAGGCGAGGGCCCGCTCAACCTGGTCAATGACGCAGCCTGGAGACCCGCATGACCCTACCGCTCTGCCTGCTCTTCGACTCCGATGGCACCCTGGTCGACAGCGAGATCCTGCTCGCCGAGGTGATGGGCGTCATCCCGGGCCACATCCCGCTAGATCTCTGGCTGGGCAGGACAAACTGCAAGGGTGATTGACGCAAAAAGCCCCGCCAAAACGGGGCAAAAAGGAACACCGCTAGCAACTCTACTTCCTAGAAAAAATACTTGAAACGCAGTCGTCCACCGTAGCGATCGGCATTATCGATATTGTCGATTTCCTCATGATCAACCCGGCTATAGTAGGCGCCGAGATAAATATCAAAGTTGTCAATACTCATCACATTGGGAAACCGGTAGGAAGTATAGAGCGTATCGACGGTGTACTCACCCGGGACACTAAGATCGAAGTCCCCATTGGTACCAGGCTTGACTTCATCGATCTCGTTGCGGGCATGGATATACCCCACCCCGATATTGTGCCACACCGTATTGAGGCCCAGTGTCAGGTTGTCTTCCTCGAGGGCATCCAGATAAGCCAGGTTAACATTCACCGACCAGTCGCCCTCGGCGTAGGTCAGGCGCGTACCGTAGCCGGTGCGGTCACTGATATCCTCACCGCGCTCATCGACAAGGGCATTGTCTACCAGGTTAGTCTCCATGCCGGCGGCCAGCGTCCAGGGACCCGGCGACCAGGCAAGCACCGGTCGCACGATAAAGGAGTTCTTGGCATCCGGGTCGATGTCGAAGCCATGATAGGTACCACCATTGCCGGCACCATGGAAGAAGTCGGTACGGTCGCCGAACAACGTCGAGAGTTCAGCGTAGAAGTCACCGCTGCGCTGGCTCAACATCACCTGCCCCGCACTATCTGCGCGACCTCGCCCCTCCTTGGCCTGATACACATAGCCCTGCCCGTCTGTATAGAGGCCGTCTGATGTACTGCCGCTATAGCTGTAGATCGTGTCCTGCCCCAAGGGGAACAGATCGAAGGCCTCATAACGACCCACCTTGACTTCCTGACCGGCAGGAGTTCCGAAGGCGAACCAGGCATCATCGATACCGGGGTCACCATTGGTCTTGATCAGAGGTTGTGCCTTGAAGCGGGCATAGTTTCCGGTATCACTGGTCCGTTCGCCACTCACGTCGAGCAGAATGCGCCCACTCTGATTGTATTCATCGTTGCTATCGATATCGTCGGCAAAGAATATCGGGCCTTCCTGGGTGTTCTGCGCGTTGATATCAAGTTCCACATCACCGCTGAACGACAGCCTCCCCGCTTCACCCTCTACAACCAGCTCGGCAAATGCCGGCATGGCAGAAAAAAGGGCCAATGACCCCATGCAGATTGTTGTTGATGTTTTAAAACTCACTTCATTCCTCCTAGTGTTGTTGTCATCCACGTTGCTGTTGCTGTGCTGCTCTTGTCGGGCTCGTTGCTGTCTATCACCTCCCGGGATTGACCTTGTCATCGCCCGCACTTTCCCAAGTGACCGGCGCAGGAGCGCCGTCACGGTGGCGGGATGAGAAAGGTAGTGAAGGTGCCCACGCCTGCCTGGCGGTGCGCCAGCGGCGTGGGCGGGGAGGAGGTCAGGCGGTCTTGTTGCGCTTGCGCTGACGGTATTGATCGACCACCACGGCGGCGACGATGATCGCGCCCTTAACGATATCCTGGTAGTAGGCGTCGACGCCCAGGAAAGTGAAACCGCTGAGCATCACCCCGAGGATCAGCGCCCCGATCACGGTGCCGGCAATGCGCCCCACACCCCCAGCCAAGCTGGTACCACCGATTACCGCTGCAGCAATAGCATCGAGCTCGTACATCAGCCCCATGCCGGCCTGCCCGGTGCCTGCACGGGCCGACGCCACCACACCGGCCAGGCCCGCCAGCAGGCCACCGATGGTGTAAACCAGTACCAGGTGACGGCGTACGTTGATGCCTGACACGCGGGCCGCCTGGGGGTTGGCACCAATGGCATAGGTGTACTTACCGTAGCGGGTGTACTTCAGGGCGATGTGGAAGATCACGGCCACCGCAAGGAAGATGATCACCGGGTTGGCGCCGGAGCCGATCCAGGTGAACTCGTCGGTCAACATGCTGACGGGTTGGCCGTCGGTGTAGGCGCGAGCCACACCACGGGCGCTGACCATCATGCCCAGGGTAGCGATGAATGGCGGAATCACAGCGAAGGAAATCAAGGCACCGTTGATCAACCCGCACAGGGCACCAACCAGAACACCGGCGATAAGTGGGATGATCCAAGGCATATCGGTCAGTGCGGGGTAGACGGCACGCACGTAGTCGGACTGCTGGGCCAGACTGGCCGTGACCATGGCCGTCAGGGCCAGTACCGAGCCCGACGAGAGGTCGATGCCGCCAGTGATGATGATCTGCGTCACCCCGATGGCAATGATGCCGATGATCGACATCTGCAGGATCATGATCAACAGGCGCTGGGGGTTCATCAGGAAAGAGTCGCCGCGCACGACCCAACCAAGTATCTCGAAGAGAATCGCGATGCCGACGAGGACGAGAAAGATGCTCACCTCGGTAGGCAGCTTCTTGCGGCGTTTACGGACCACCTCCAGGTGGTCGGTAGCTTCCATTGTCTTGGTCATTGTCTTCTACCTCATTGGTACCCGTAGCTCGGGAAGAACTCAGCTTTCTACGACCGGAGGCTCCACCGGCGAGGAGGCGAGTTGCATGATGTTCACCTGGTTGGCTTCGCTGCGGTCGAGGAATCCGGTGACCCTGCCCTCGTGCATCACCATGATGCGGTCGCTCATGCCAAGCACCTCGGGAAGCTCAGAAGAGATCATGATCACGGCCACACCTTGTCTGACGAGTTCGGTGATCAACTTGTGGATCTCGGCCTTGGCACCCACATCGATTCCGCGAGTCGGTTCGTCGAGAATCAGGATGCGAGGTTTGGTCATCAACCAGCGGCCGATCAGCACCTTCTGCTGATTGCCCCCCGAGAGATTGCCGATGCGTTCATCCATGGACGGGGTCTTGACGCTCAATCGTTCCGTCATCGAGTCACACTCCTGGTCGAGTCGATCCTGCTCGACGAAGGTGGCCTTGGTGTAGCCGTCCCGCAGTACGGCCATTTCCATGTTCTCGATGACCGAAAGACCGAGGAACAGACCGGTTTCCTTGCGGTCCTCAGTCAGTAGCGCCAAGCCGCGCAGCATCGCCTGGTGCGGTGAGCTGATGATTTCTTCCTTGCCATCGATGGTGATCCTGCCCGAGGTGGGCGGCGTCACGCCGAACAGAGTCTCGGCGACATTGGTGCGACCTGAGCCCACCAGGCCGGCGAGGCCGAGGATCTCGCCCGCACGCACCTCGAAGCTGATGTTCTCGAAGACTCCTTGCAGGCTGAGGCTGTCTACCGACAGCACCACATCTCCGATCGGCACCTCCTCCTTGGGAAACATCTGGGTGACCTCGCGGCCGACCATCAGCTTGATGATCTCGTCGGAAGTCATGTCGCTGGCTGCAGCGGAGTGGATGAACTGGCCGTCACGAAACACCGAGATGTCGTCGGCGATCTCGAAAACCTCGTCCATCTTGTGGGTGATATAGATGATCCCCTTACCCTGGGCCCGCAAGTCGTTGATGATCCGGAACAGGTGCTCCACTTCACGATCGGCCAATGACGAAGTGGGCTCATCCATGATCAGGACATCGGATTCATAGGAGACGGCCTTGGCGATCTCGATCATCTGGCGGCCGGCCACGGTGAGGCGGCGAACCTCCATTTCCGGGTCCATGTCGATGCCCAAACGCTCGAACAGCGCCCCAGTCATCTGGTTCATCCTGTCGTGATTCACCATGCCGAAGGCATTGAGCGGCTCACGCCGGATCCAGATGTTTTCGGCGATGGTCATGTAGGGCATCAGGTTGAGTTCCTGATGAATCATTGCAATGCCCGCTTCCAGGGCGTCCAGCGGGCCTTGCAACTGCAGCGGCATGCCATTCAGGCGCACCTCACCCTGGTCGGGAATGTAGACGCCGGCGATGATCTTCATCAGGGTCGACTTGCCAGCACCATTTTCGCCCATCAGGGCATGCACGGTGCCAGGGCGGACCTTGAGCTGGACGTTGTCCAGTGCCACCACACCAGGAAAGGTCTTGCGGACATCGGCCACTTCGAGAATGAACTCGGCGGTGTCGGGGGTCAGGTCTTCGGCGGTCATCGTAGCCATGGCGATACTCCTGGGCGTGATAGGTAGCCCGTCTGACGACGGGCCGCCTGCCCGTTAGTCGGCAAGGAAGTCATCCAGGTTATCGGGGGTGACCAGTTGGAAGGGCACCATCTTGATCTTCTCGACGTCTTCACCATTGATCAGGCCGATGGCCGATTCGACGGCACCACCACCCTGGCCCACCGGGTCCTGGAAGACGCTGACCGCCAACTCACCGCGTTTCATTGCCTCCAAGGCATCGCGCGTAGCATCGATACCGCCGACCAGGATGTCGTCGGGCGAGATGCCGGACTGCTTCATGGCGATCAGGGCACCCAAGGCCATTTCGTCATTGTTGGCGGCAATGGCATCGATCTGCTGCCCCCCTACAATCCAGTTGTTCATCAGATTGATGGCCTCGGTGCGGAGGTAGTCGGCCGGCTGCTCCGCAATGATCTCGATCCCGGGGTATTCGGCGGCAACTTCCTTTACCCCTTCGGTGCGCTGGTGGGTGGCGCCCGACGAGAGCTCACCGAGCATGATGGCAACGTTACCCTCACCACCAAGCATCTCGGCCAGCGCCTCCATCTGAAGGGTGCCCGAGAGTTTCTGGTCGGAGCCCACGAAGACGACATCCTCGTTCTCGAGATCGCTGCCTTCCGGCTGGCGGTTTACGTATACCAGCGGGATACCGTTCTGTACGGCGACTTCGGTCATCTTTCCGGTGGCAGCGGTGTCGACGGGGTTGATGATGATGGCATCAACATCCTGGGCGGACAGGGATTGCGTCTGGCTCAGCTGGCGGCCGATATCGCCCTGGGCGTCGAGGAACTGGATGTCGTGGCCCTGGGCATCGGCTTCAGCCTGCATGGCATTGCGCATGGTGGTAAGGAAGTTGTCATCGAAATAGGCCACGGATACGCCAATGGTGGCGGCCATGGCAGAGCTGGAGCAGGTGGCGAGAACGGCGGCACCGAGCAGTAGGCGTTTCATGTGCATTCTCCTGTGGATCTGTCGTTGTGGTTGTTGCCAGCGAGGCTGGTGGAACGCAGGGTCTGTTCAAGCCCGTACATGGAATTTAGATTCCATAGCCCGAAAATGCAAAAAGGAATGTTCTATACTTTGGTATATGTGGAACGTTTATTTCGAGCCTGCACCACCCACACCAGGCGCCAAGTCGCTGGATCAGGCAAAAAAAACCCCGCCGTGGCGGGGAAGAGAGACGTCAGGACGTCACGGAAACCGTTTCGTCATCGGGGACTCACTGTTTGACGATCCACTCGTGAGCCGGGTCGTTCTGGAATTTCCACTTACGCTTGGGGCCGGCCATCACGTTCAGGTAGTAGAGCTCGTAGCCGTGTGGAGCACCCACCGGGTGGTAACCCCTAGGCACCATCACGCAGCAGCCGTTCTCCACGGCCATCGTCTCGTCCAGCGAGCGGTCATCGGTATAGACCCGCTGGAAGGCGAAACCCTGTGACGGGTTGATCCGGTGATAGTAGGTCTCCTCGAGGATCGACTCTTCCGGGAGGTTGTCCACATCATGCTTGTGGGGCGGATAGCTGGACCAGTTGCCAGCAGGCGTGTAGACCTCTACCACCAGCAGGCTATCTGCCGGCTCGGTCTCCGGCAGGATGTCCTGAATATGGCGGGTATTGGTACCGCTGCCGCGGGTGGCCTGCTTGACCTGGCCGGGGTCGATGAGGCGCGGTTCGTGGTTGCCATGGCCGGGAGCGCTACAGACCGCCAGTTCAAGATCGGTGGTGGCTTCCACCCTGTAGCTGACGCCACCGGGAAGATAGACGGCGTAGGGAGGGATCTTCTCGAAAATGTCCATCCGCTCGCCGATATCCTCCCAGCGGTGCTCACCGCTGGTGACAGTGGCGCGCCCGGAGAGCAGGACCAGGCACTGCTCGCGATCCTCGGTGGAGGCTTCGATGCTCTGGCCCTTGGCCAGCCGATGGACGCGAAAGCCGACATGCTCCCAGCCTGCGGAATCTGGGGTGACTTCAAGCACCCTGCCCTGGGCGTCAGGTTCATGGGGCCGTACCAGTAGTGACGACATGGGTCGCTCCTGTCGTGTCATTGGAGTGAATTCAGGGATGAGTGCCTGGGTCAGGCACGTTCAGCGCCATCGTCCTCGGCCTTGCGATCGCGAGCCTTGTCTTGGCGGACACCCAAGGCGATCGCAAGCGTCTGAGTGAGACAAAGCGAGGCGGTCAGGCCGCGGAAGCTCTTCACCTCAGCCTCATGCACCACCAGTGTGACGTCTGCCAAGCGGGCCAGCGGGCTCAAGTTGGAGTCAGTAATGACCACCAGCGGGATACCGCGCCTGCGAGCTTCATCGGCCACGTCCCGGGACTCCTGGGCATAGGGCGAGAAGCTCACCACCAGCAGTGCATCCTCGGCGTCGATGGCACGAACCTGCTCGCCATACATGCCTCCCAGGCCATTGACCAGAAAGGTGCGCTTGTCGATGTGGTGCAACGCATAGGTCATGTAGCTGGCCACCACGAAGCTGCGACGCGCCCCCATCACGTGGATGGCGCGCGCCCGTTCGAAGATATCCAGGGTCCGCTCCAGGAGGCGCGGGTCGGTGCGTCCCGGAAGCTGGTCCAGCACCTCACGGTTGGCCTCGGCGAATTCCCACAACAGCTCGGTGCTGTCGGGTGTCTCGCCGGTGGCGCTGCGGACGGCACGTATGCGCTCGTTGTAGTTGGGCAGCTCGTCGACCAGGCGTGCCCGGAACAGCTGCTGCATCTCAGAGAAGCCGGAGAAACCGAAGTGATTGGCGAAGCGGATCAGCGTGGAAGGGGTGACACCGGCACGCTCGGCCAGCTTTGCCACCGTCGCGAACGCGATCTCCTGGGGATGATCCAGGAGGAAACGGGCCGTCTGCTGCAGACGACGACTGAGCGACGGATAGTCGGCCGTGATGCGTTCTTCCAGTGTGGAGAAATCCTGCGGTGTCTGGCTCATGGTGTCCGCCTCGTGGGTGGCTTCTCGCAATGCATTGAATCCTGTTTCCTAGAGCATAGCCTTTTGGGAACAAAAATTCCATTAACACGTTAGTCTAGAATGCCGTCTCTGGCAATGGTGGTGCATCCGAGGCCATCTCGATCATGCCGGGCAGCTGCTGCTTTGGTCGAAGACCTATCCCTCGGGCAACCCCGAAATCTTTCTTCAACATACTGATTCACTTGAAAAATCGACGCATGTCTCGGGTGAATGTCAAACAAGATGGAATATTCTGTTTGTTGATCAGTTGGAATATGTATTCTAGCCTTCCTGCAACCCTGGACAGCGTACCCCTCTGCCAGTTGGGCGATACGGCCCCGCGATGGGTTACGACGACACCACCAAGTCACCTGGAGGCCGCCATGACACAACACGCCCTGAAGTTCTCCCTGAATCATATGGTCTGTCCCCGCTGGACCCCGCAGCAGCTGATCGAGACCGCCGCCGAGATGGGCGTCGGTGCTGTGGAGCTGCGCAATGACGTGGGTGAGAACAGCATCCTCGACCTTGAGGCCGCGCATGGTGCCGGTCAGCGCGCGAAGGAACTGGGTATCGAGGTACTCAGTATCAATGCGCTCTATCCCTTCAATATCTGGAACGAGGAGCGCGCAACCAAGGCGCAAGAGCTGGCGGAGCTGGTCGATGCCGCCGGCGGGCGAGGCCTGGTGCTCTGCCCGCTGGTGGATGCCGACTATTCCGCCAGCGCCGAGGAGAAACGCACGAGGCTGGAAAAGGCACTCATCGAGCTGGATGCCATCCTGGGCCGCTATAGCCTGCAGGGCTTCGTCGAGCCCTTGGGCTTCCCCATCTCCTCGCTTCGCACCAAGGCCGAGGCAGTGGAGGCGATTCGCTCGCTGGGCCTGCAATCGCGCTTCGGTCTGGTCCACGACACCTTCCACCATCAGGGGGCCGGCGAGACCGCATTCTTCGCCGAAGATACCGGGCTGGTGCACATCTCGGGGCTCGAAGACCCGGCCATCGGTTTCGAGGCGATGCTCGACGAGCATCGTCTGCTGGTCGGGGAGCATGACCGCCTCGACAACATCGGTCAGCTCCAGCGGCTGCTGGCCGACGGCTATGACGGCTATGTGTCGTTCGAGCCCTTCGCCGCAGCGATTCATGACCTGGCGGATCCCGTGCAGGCCCTGCGCCAGAGCATGGACCATATCCGCTCACGGCTGGCGATCTGAATTCATCACAGGACAATAAACAGGAGTGACGCCATGAAAATCGCCCTCGACCCCTTCATGCACCGCCATGTACCCCTCGATGACCTGCCAAGGCTCGCCGCCGACCTGGGCTACGAATACATCGAGCTTTCTCCGCGCGCGGACTTCCTCGACTGGTTCGTGCATCCACGGGTCTATCCCGACCGCCTCCAGTCCTTCAAGAAGTCGCTCAAGGACCACGGCGTCCAGCTCTCCTCCCTGCTGCCCATGTATCGCTGGGCGAGCCCCCACGAGGACGAGCGCCAGGCAGCGGTGAAGTACTGGAAAAAGGCCATCGAGGTCGCCGTGGAACTGGGTGTGGACACCATGAACTCCGAGATGGGACGCGGCCCACACCCCGAGCGCGGCAGCTGTTCCAGCTGCTGCCAGGGCGGCGCGACCACCGAGTCCAGCGAGGCCTCCTGGTGGCGCTCCATGGAGGAATTGGTACCGATCTTCGAGCGTGAAGGTATCCAGCTCAATATCGAGCCCCACCCGGACGATTTCGTCGAGACCCTGCACCCCGCGGTCGACATGATTCGCACCGTCAACTCGGACAACGTCAAGTTTCTCTATTGCGCGCCGCACACCTTCCACTTCGGCGATGACATGGAGCAGATGATTCGTGACTGCGCCCCGGTGCTGGCCCACGTCCACGTGGCGGACACCTTCAACCACAAGGCGTCCTCCGGGCTGCGCTACATCATCAATCCGCCGGGATCCACCGCCCGGGTCCACCAGCACCTCAATATCGGCGAGGGCGAGGTCGACTGGGACCTGTTCTTCAAGACCCTGGCCGACGTGGGCTTCGACGGCATCATGACCGCCTGCGTCTTCGCTTGGGAAGAAAAGGCCGAGGACTCCTCTCGCTTCATGCGCAACGAGATCCAGCGTTACGTCGACAAGTACTGGAAATAAAACGGAGAGAACACCATGACAGTCAGAATCGGAGTCATCGGCACGGGGATGATCGGTGAAGAGCACTCGCGCCGCATTACAGAACAACTCACCGGCGGCAAGATAACCGCCGTCAGCGACGTCAACCTGGACCAGGCGCGGGCCGTGGTCGACCGCCTGGGACTCGAGGCCCGCGTCTTCGATGACGGCCAGGCGCTAATCCAGTCCGAAGACGTGGACGCCGTGCTGGTCACCTCCTGGGGGCCAACCCATGAGGAGTACGTGCTGGCCGCCATCGCCGCCGGAAAACCGGTGTTCTGCGAGAAGCCCCTGGCGACCACCGCCGAGGGCTGCCGCAATATCATCGATGCCGAAATCAAGGCAGGCCGTCGACACGTGCAGGTCGGCTTCATGCGCCGCTACGACAGCGGCTATCGCATGATGAAGGACACCATCGACGGCAATCGCCTGGGCGAGCCGTTGATCATCCACGCCGCCCACCGTAACCCCGAGGTGCCGGAGCGCTATGTTACGCCCATGGCGATCCACGACACCCTGATCCATGAGCTGGACACCTTCCGCTGGCTGCTGGACGACGACTACAAGAGCGCCCAGGTGCTCTTCCCACGCAAGACGCGTCATGCCCACAGCAAGGTCGAGGACCCGCAGATCGTGCTGCTGGAGACGGTCAAGGGCGTGCGCATCGACGTCGAGGTATTCGTCAACTGCCGCTACGGCTACGACATCCAGTGCGATGTGGTCGGCGAAGACGGCATTGCCCGCCTGCCCGAGCCCCAGAGCCTGCAGTTCCGCCAGGCCGGCCAGCGCTCCAACGAGATCCTCCAGGACTGGAAGAAACGTTTCAGTGATGCGTTCGACGTGGAACTGCAGTCGTTTATCGACGGCGCCGCCACCGGCGAGATCGGCGGACCTTCCTCCTGGGACGGCTATGCGGCGGCCATCGCTGGCGATGTCTGCGTTCAGGCTCAGGAGAGTGGCGGTATCGAGGCCATCGAGATGCCAGAACGACCGGCCTTCTACGCCTGAGACCTGTCTCTCGGCCGTCCTTGAGCGGCCCCGGCCCTGGCAGGGCCGGGGCCGCTTCTTTTGTCGAGCGCCTCGTGCCGCCCCGATCTTTCCCTCATGTCGAACATCGTCGCCCAATGCGACCAAAGCACTACGAATCATCTTTTCCATTTATTGATTGGATGGAATTTCCGTTCTAAACTGATCTTCAATGAAACACACAAATTGAACGTGAACCCCGTTCCCAACAAACCGACCGGCCGAGCCGCGGAGCTGTGATATCCGCGCAGGGCTCGCGACTGGCCAAGCGTAGGATGTGATCCCATGAACGACACCAAGACACTGGATCTGATCTGCCTGGGGCGTGCCGCCGTCGATCTCTATGGTGACCAGATCGGCAGCCGCCTCGAGGACATGACCAGCTTCGCCAAGTACCTCGGCGGCTCATCCGGCAACATCGCCTATGGCACCGCCCGCATGGGCCTGAAATCGGCGATGCTCACCCGGGTGGGCGACGAGCATATGGGTCGCTTCGTGCGCGAGGAGCTGGCGCGGGCGGGCGTCGACACCAGTCACGTGGTAACCGACGCCGAGCGTCTCACCGGCCTGGTGATCCTGGGCATCAAGGACCGAGATACCTTCCCGCTGATCTTCTACCGCAACGATTGCGCCGACATGGCGGTCGACAGCGCTGACTTCGATCCGGCGTACATCGCCTCCAGCCGGGCGCTGCTGATCACAGGCACCCACTTCTCCACCGAGCAGACCTACCAGACCAGCAAGACCGCCATCGAGTACGCCAAGGCGGCCGGCACCAAGGTGATCCTTGATATCGACTATCGGCCGGTGCTGTGGGGCCTGACCACCCTGGGCGATGGTGAGACCCGCTTCGTCTCCAACGAGGGCGTCAGCCGCCACCTGCAGACCATCCTGCCCGACCTGGACCTGGTGGTGGGTACCGAGGAGGAGGTGCATATCGCCGGCGGCAGCACCGATACCATCACTGCCCTGAAGACGATCCGGGAACTGACCGATGCCACCATCGTGCTCAAGCTCGGCGCCCAGGGATGCACGGTGCTCGATGGTCAGATCCCTGATAGCGAGGCCGACTTCGAGGTGCACACCGGGGTTCGCGTCGACGTACTCAACGTGCTGGGGGCCGGTGACGCCTTCATGAGCGGCTTCCTGCGCGGCTGGTTGCGCGGCGAGTCCCATGCCCAAAGCTGCGCCTACGCCAATGCCTGTGGCGCCCTTGTGGTCTCGCGCCATGGCTGCGCCCCGGCCATCCCCAGTGCCGAGGAGCTCGACGACTACCTGGCGCGTGCCGAGTCGATTCCTCGTCCCGACCTGGACACACGTCTCAACCACCTGCATAGGGTCACCACCCAGCGCCTGCCGACCCAGTGGAAGGACCTCTGCATCCTGGCGTTCGACCACCGCAAGCAGCTCTTCGACATGGCACGCGAGGAAGGCGCCGATCCGGTCCGCATCAACACCCTCAAGCGCTTGCTGGTCCAGGCCACCGAGCGCGGCAGCGAGCACCTGGGCGACAGCCAGGTCGGCGTGCTGATCGATGACACCTACGGTCAGGACGCCCTCAACGATGTCACCGGCCGCGGCTGGTGGATCGGCCGCCCCGTCGAGCTGCCCAGTTCGCGCCCCATCGAGCTGGAGGGTGGCCGCAGCATTGGCTCGCGGCTCAAGACCTGGCCGCGCGAGCATATCGTCAAGTGTCTGGTGTTCTACCACCCCGAGGATCAGGGGGAACTGCGCCGCGCCCAGGAGCGCCAGGTGATCGAGCTCTATCGCGCCTGCTGCGAGTCCGGCAACGAGCTGTTGCTGGAGATCATTCCGCCTCGCGACCTAGCCAAGGATGACGACACCTACCTCAACGCCATGCAGCGCTTCTACAACCTGGGCGTGCAACCCGACTGGTGGAAGCTGCCCCCCCAGACCCCGGACGCCTGGCAGCGCATCGGCGACCTGCTCGCCGAGCGAGCACCCCACTGTCGCGGTGTGGTCATGCTCGGCCTGGACGCGCCGGCCGAGGAACTCAAGAAGGGCATCATGGACAGCGCCGGTGTCGGTGTCTGCAAGGGCTTCGCGGTGGGCCGCACCATCTTCGGTGAGCCGAGCCGCAAGTGGCTGCGCGGCGACGTCGACGACGAGCAATTGATCGAGGCCGTGAAGGCCAACTATCTCGAGCTGGTGGAAACCTGGCAGGCGCGCCAGCGCGCCTGATCCCGAACGATCCTGTTGAAGGGTTACTGACATGAAGACTATCCGACTCACCATGGCCCAGGCCGTCGTCCGCTACATGATGGCCCAGAAGGTCGACGTCAACGGCGAGATCAAGCCACTGTTCCCCGGGGTCTGGGCGATCTTCGGCCACGGCAACGTGGCCGGCCTCGGCGAGGCGCTCTACCAGGCCAGGGAGAGCCTGCCCACCTACCGGGCCCATAACGAGCAGGGCATGGCCCACGCCGCCATCGCCTATACCAAGACCCTCAATCGCCGCCAGGTGATGGCCTGTACCGCGTCGGCGGGGCCGGGCTCCACCAACATGGTCACCGCCGCCGCAGTGGCCCACGTCAATCGCCTGCCGGTGCTCTTCCTGCCGGGTGATACCTTCGCCACCCGCATGCCCGACCCGGTGCTGCAGCAGGTGGAAAACTTCCACGACCACACCCTGACCACCAACGACTGCTTCAAGCCGGTGAGCCGCTTCTTCGATCGCATCACCCGCCCCGAGCAGCTGCTCACCTCGCTGCCCCAGGCGGTGCGCGTGCTCACCGACCCGGTGGAGTGCGGTCCGGTCACCCTGGCGCTGCCCCAGGACATCCAGACCTTCGCCTTCGACTATCCCGAGCACTTCTTCGCCGAGAAGGTGCACCGCCTGCGTCGCCAGGCCGCCGACCGGCAGGAGCTCGCGGACGCCATCGCCCTGATTCGCCAGGCCAAGAAGCCGCTGGTGATCGCCGGGGGTGGGGCCCACTACTCGGGTGCCCTGGCCGAGCTCGACGCCTTCGTCTCCCACCACCACCTGCCGGTGGGCGAGACCCAGGCCGGCAAGGGCGCCCTGCCCTGGGACCATGAGCAGAACCTGGGGACCATCGGCGTCACCGGCGGTGCGGCCGCCAACGCCCTGGCCGCCGAGGCCGACCTGATCATCGCCGTGGGCACCCGGCTGGGTGATTTCGCCTCCGGCTCCCGCGCCATGATCAACCCCGAGGCCAAGCTCTTGAGCGTGAACGTCGCCTCCTTCGATGCCGTCAAGCACAAGGGCCAGGCGCTGGTGGGTGATGCCAAGCTCACTCTGCCGGAGCTGAGCGCAGGCCTGGAAGAGTGGCAACCCGAGGGGGGCTGGATCGAGCAGGCTGCCTCGCTGCGCACCGACTGGAACCAGACCGTGGAACGCGTCACCGCCGATCGTGGCACCAATCTGCCGTGTGACGCCGAGGTGGTGGGAGCGGTAAACCGCGCCGCCGGCGAGCGCGACATCGTGGTGTGTGCCGCCGGTGGCCTGCCCGGCGAGCTTCAGAAGCTCTGGCGCACCCGCTTCGACCGTGGCTACCACATGGAGTATGGCTACTCCTGCATGGGCTATGAGCTGGCCGGGGGTCTGGGCGCCAAGATGGCCCTCCCCGACTCCGAGGTCTTCGTCATGGTCGGCGACGGTTCCTACCTGATGCTCAACTCTGAGATCGCCACCTCGGTGATGCTGGGTCACAAGATCATCGCCGTGGTGCTCGACAACCGTGGCTACGGCTGTATCCACCGCTTACAGCAGTTCTGTGGCGGCCCCGGCTTCAACAACATGCTCGACGACTGCCTGACCATCGAGGGAGGCGCCCCCAAGACCGACTTCGCCGCTCATGCGATCTCGCTGGGTGCCAAGGCCGAGCAAGTAGACAACATCCAGGAGCTCGAGAAGGCACTTGAGCGTGCCAAGGCTTCGGACGTGAGCTACGCGATCGCCATCGATACCGATGCACTGGCCGACACCCAGGATGGCGGCAGCTGGTGGGACGTAGCAGTGCCCGAGGTCTCTCCACGCGCCGAGGTCGAGGAGGCCCGTGAGCGCTACGAAGCGTACAAGGCTCGCCAATTCAAGAATCTCTAAACCTCCGATCACGACGACCAACTTCAGGAGTTCGCCATGAGTGTAAGACTGGGCATCAACCCGCTGACCTGGACCAACGACGACATGCCGTCCCTCGGTGGTAATACGCCTCTCGAGGTGTGTCTCTCCGAGGGCAGGCAGGCCGGTTTCTCCGGCTTCGAGCTGGGCCACAAGTTCCCCCGCGACCCCGAGGTACTGGGGCCGATCCTCGACAAGCACGGCCTTTCCCTGGTCTCCGGCTGGTACAGCAGCGAGCTCTTGACCCGCAGTGCCGAGGAGGAGATCGAGGCACTCAAGCCACACCTGCACCTGCTCAAGTCGCTGGGCGCCACGGCGATGGTGTTCTGCGAGGTGACACACTGCATCCATGGGCAGCGTGAGACGCCGCTCTCCCACTCGCCACGGATGAGCAAGGAGGGCTGGAAGACGCTCATTCCGCGTCTCAACCAAGTGGCCGACTACTGCCTGGAGCAGGGCGTGCAGATCGCCTACCACCATCATCTGGGCACGGTGATTGAGACGCCCGCGGAGATCGAGCGGCTGATGGCCGAGACCAAGCCCTCCGTCGGCCTGCTGCTGGACTCCGGCCACCTGGTGGGCGCCGGAGGTGACCCCGTCGCTGCCCAGCAGCAGTATGCCGACCGCATCGTTCACGTGCACTGCAAGGACATCCGCCGAGAAGTGCTCGAGGACGTGCGCAACCGAGACCTCAGCTTCCTGGACGGTGTGCTGAACGGCATGTTCACCGTACCGGGCGACGGCTACATCGACTACGTCCCCCTGTTCAGGGGGCTGCGCGAGAGCGGCTACGAGGGCTGGATGGTGGTCGAGGCCGAGCAGGACCCCGCCGTGGCGCATCCGCTGACCTATGCACGCCTGGGGCATGACAACCTGAAGCGCTTCTGCACCGAGGCCGGGCTTCAGGTCACCGAATAAGCCAATACACGATTCAAGAGGAGCTCCCTTATGAGCATTCTGGGCAACTTCATCAATGGCCAGGCCGTGGCCAGTCAGAGTGGCCGCACCGCGCCGGTCTACAACCCCGCCACCGGCCAGCAGAGCCTGCAGGTGGCACTCTCCTCTGCCGACGAGACCCGCGAGGCGGTGCGCCTCGCCCATGAGGCGTTTCCCGCCTGGGCCAAGGTCACGCCACTCAAGCGTTCGCGGATCCTGTTCAAGTTCAAGGCGCTGGTCGAAGAGCATGCCGACGAGTTGGCGCGGCTGATCTCCAGCGAGCACGGCAAGGTGTTCTCAGACGCCAAGGGTGAGGTGACCCGCGGCCTGGAGGTCGTCGAATTCGCCTGCGGCATCCCGCACCTGCAGAAGGGCGAGCACTCCATGAACGTCGGCACCGGGGTGGACAGCTACTCTATGATGCAGCCGCTGGGGGTCTGTGCCGGCATCTCGCCGTTCAACTTCCCGGCCATGGTGCCGATGTGGATGTTCCCCATCGCGCTGGCCTGCGGCAATACCTTCGTGATGAAACCTTCCGAGAAGGATCCGTCCACCTCCATCCGCCTCGCCGAGCTGCTCCAGGAGGCCGGCCTGCCCGACGGCGTCTTCAACGTGGTCAACGGTGACAAGGAGTCGGTGGACGTGCTGCTCACCGACGAGCGGGTCGAGGCGGTGAGCTTCGTCGGCTCCACCCCCATTGCCGAGTACATATATGCCACCGGCTCGGCCCATGGCAAGCGCGTCCAGGCGCTGGGCGGCGCCAAGAACCACATGGTGATCATGCCCGACGCCGACCTCGACCAGGCTGTCGGAGCGCTGATGGGCGCCGCCTACGGCAGTGCCGGCGAGCGCTGCATGGCCATTTCCGTCGCCGTGCCGGTCGGCGAGGAGACCGCCAACCGTCTGCGCGACAAGCTGGTCGCCGAACTCGACAAGCTGAGCATCGGCCCGGGCCTCGTGGAGGGGCCGGACAACGACATGGGCCCGCTGGTCACCCGCGAGCACCTGGAGAAGGTCAAGGGCTATATCCAGACCGGGGTGGACGAGGGCGCCGAGCTGGTGGTGGACGGCCGAGAGGTGACCATCGAAGGCGACGGCTTCTTCCTGGGTGGCTCGCTGTTCGACCACGTCACGCCGGAGATGCGCATTCACAGCGAGGAAATCTTCGGTCCGGTGCTGGCCATCGCCCGCGCCGACAGCTTCGATGACGCGGTCACGATGATCAACGACCATGAGTTCGGCAACGGCACCGCCATCTTCACCCGCGACGGCGACGCCGCGCGCCAGTACTGCGAGCAGATCCAGGTGGGCATGGTCGGTGTCAACGTGCCGATCCCGGTGCCCATGGCCTTCCACAGCTTCGGTGGCTGGAAGCGCTCGCTGTTCGGGCCGCTTCACATGCACGGCCCGGACGGTGTGCGCTTCAATACCCGCATGAAGACCATCACCCAGCGCTGGCCCAGCGGCATCCGTGAGGAGACTAACCACTTCACCATGCCGACGCACTGAGCCTAACCCGCCAAACGGGATACCAGTGACAGCAAAACGCCGGGGCCCTGAGGTCCCGGCGTTTTGGTAGGCAATGCTTTATCTGGATTGACGGTGTAGTGCTTCTTCGCTGCGCCGAGCCCTTCCCACGATACAAAAAGCACTGGATCTCAGCGGGACTCGCTCTCTTTTGCCGTCTCTACCCCCCATATCCCAGCCTGTCACTGTTCGGAATGGAAATTCCATAGCAATCACCTCAGAAATGAGCGCGAGCCTTCACCGCAGCTAGCCATAAAAAGGCTTTATTATCAGATTTCTGGCATGAGCTCCTACATCGAATCAGCGTTCTATTTATACTAAAGTATAGAACAATAGATTTGATGTGGTGGCATATGGAATATATATTTCATGCAGTGAATGACAACCACGTATCACTGCCTCTGGATCCATGCCCTTTTCTGACCATGGCTCCCACCACGGAACCAACGAGCGAAGCAAGGGTAGGTCCAGACCGAAGAAACACAACATTCAGGCAGTAGCATCAGGAGAGCTCGATATGGACAGCTCCAAATACAATATAAGATACCTGCTGACGATCTGCGGCGTTGCGGCCCTTGGCGGCCTGTTGTTCGGCTACGACACCGCGGTGATTTCCGGTGCCATCGGCCCGATTCAGCGTCATTTCGACCTCAGCTCACTCGAGACCGGCTGGGCAGTCTCCAACGTTGCCATCGGCTGCATCATCGGCGCCTTCGCATCAGGCGCCGTGGCTGCCCGACTGGGGCGAAAGAAGACGCTGATCATCGCCGCACTGCTCTTCACGATATCGGCCGTCGGCGCCGCTGTGGCCACGAGTTTCTTCTGGTTCATCATCTACCGCTTTATTGGCGGCATCGCTGTCGGCATAGCCTCGGCGGTTTCGCCCATGTACATGAGCGAAGTCTCGCCCAAGAACCTCCGTGGCCGCGCGCTCAGCATGCAGAACATCGCGATCGTGTTCGGCCAGGTGGTGATCTTCGTGGTCAACTACCTGATTGCCAGGGGCGCAACAGACGCCTGGCTCGCCGATGTGGGTTGGCGCGTGATGATAGGCTCCGAGGTCCTGCCCTGCATCCTGTTCTGCCTGGTCGTGTTCTTCATCCCGGAATCACCGCGCTGGCTGGTAATGGTCGGGCGTGATCAGGAGGCCCAGAAGACCCTGGGCCGTATCGGTGGTGCAGGGTACGGTGAGCGCGTACTGGCCGAGATCCGCGAGTCGCTGGCCAGTGACCGGTTACGTCGTCAGCAGGCGGACCGCAAGGGCGAGCTGCTCCGGGATCGGCGATTCTGGTTCATCGCCTCCATTGCCTGCCTGATCGCCTTCTTCCAGCAGGCCAGTGGCGTCAATGTGATGATGTACTTCGCCCCGGTGGTGCTGGGGAATGTCACCGGCAATACCGAGGTGGCCATGTTCCTGACCATCTGGATCGGCGTCGTCCAGCTGCTCGGTAACGTGCTCGGCATGATGCTGATGGACAAGGTGGGCCGCGTTCCTCTGTTCAAGGTTGGCACCGTCGGATGCGTGGTCGGCCTGCTGATGACTTCCTTCTTCCTGTATCGCTCGGGCGGCCTCAGCGGTGACGCTGCCGTCCTCCAGGGTTACCTGACGCTGGCAGGCATGCTGGTGTTCATGCTGTTCTTCGCCTTCTCCTGGGCGTTGGGTGCCTGGATCATCGTGTCGGAGATCTTCCCTAACCGCATGCGGGCCTTCGGCATGTCGCTCTCGGTTACCACGCTGTGGATCAGCAACTTCCTGATCGGCCTCGGCTTCCCGATACTGAACCAGAACCCCTGGCTCACGGAACAGTTCAATGGCGCCTTCCCGATGTGGCTGTTCGCGGCACTGATGGCGCTGGCCTTCCTGTTCATCCGCCGTTTCCTGCCGGAAACCAACGGGATCGCCCTGGAGGAGATGGAGGACAACGTCCTGACCAAGTACCCGGGTGGCACTGCCAAGCGCCGAGGCGCCACCGGAGAACTCGCAGGGGCCACACGCTGATCCACCAGCAGTCGGGGGGCCAAGAAGCCCCCCGCTTCATCCGCGGGGCGACCGGCAACTCAGCGCCGGCGATGGGAGTCGCGGAGAATCAACTCTCCCGGCAACAGATGGCAACGAGGGACCTCTTCCTCGAGACCGATTCGCCGAATTGCTTCACCGACCAGCCGTTCCAGGGGCTGTCGATAGGTCGTCAAGGCGTAGCAAGGTGACGCCGCCAGATCGATATCGTCGAAACCGATGATCCCCATGCTGCTGGCCTCTCCTCTCTTGTGAAGGGCATCGAGAGCGCCGATGGCGAGGATATCGTTCTCGCAGAACAAGGCCTCTACCCGGCCGTTGGCTGGCCTCGACGCCAGGTATTGGCTCAATGCGTTAAAGCCAGCACCTCGCTGGTAATGTCCCGCCTCCACGATCTCCTCTACCGCCAAGCCGTGTTCGGCCAAGCCATCACGGAATCCTTCGAGACGCCTCAATTGCGTCGACTCGCTGAGCGGGCCGGCCATGTAGCCGATCCGCTGATATCCCTGTTCGACCATTGCCTCTGCGATCTCGCGTCCCGCGAGATGGCCGTCGGTCGATACGACCTGGATATGGGGAATATCACTGTTGCGATAGAGAACGATCAAAGGGATATGGTGGATCTGCTGGGCCAGGTGCACCAGTTCATCGGTCAGCACGGTGCCGAGGAAGATCAGGCCATCGACCTGGAATTGATCTGCGAGTGAGATGGCGGCCCCCTCCCTGTCCTCCTCGCTGATGTTGAGCAGCATGG
The DNA here is from genome assembly GCF_004363555.1 of Halomonas ventosae. GTDB lineage: Bacteria > Pseudomonadota > Gammaproteobacteria > Pseudomonadales > Halomonadaceae > Halomonas > Halomonas ventosae. Next base: position 89,886 of record NZ_SNZJ01000004.1, read on the forward strand.
AAAGATAGCCCCGCCTCTGAAGCTGCAGACTGGTTTCCTTCAGCAGGCCCAGCAGGTTGGGGTTATCCATCTCGTCCACGACCAGACCCACGATGCGCGTTTGACGCTTGGTCAGGCCGCGGGCCAGCAGATTGGGGCGATAGCCCAGTTCCGCCGCTGCCTTCAGAACCTTCTCGCGAGCCTTGGGAGAAATGGAGGCGCCCTCGGTAAAGGCCCTCGAGACGGTCCACTTGGAGACACCGGCCCGTCGGGCCACATCGCTGGCGGTCACCTTGTGGGTGCCACCCGCCGCCTGCATGTTTTTAGACTTTTTGATCATTATTTCACCTTGACGGAATTTTTGTTCCATTCTAGTCTTTATGCAACCGGGTGCAGAACTGGTTTCGATACTAGCAGATGGAGCCTCGCCTGACGCTGGTGGCATGAAGCCATCAAATTTTTTTGCCGCAATTTGCACCCGGTTGCAAATTGTTGCGAGCAAGCAAGAAGGCGGTTGGAAGTAGACGAATCAAAACAATTCACAAGAGGAGCATTGCCATGCTGAACGGCGAGAAAACGATCGAGCGCCCCCTGCGTTGGGGCATGGTGGGCGGCGGCCGCACCGGCCAGGTTGGCTACAAGCACCGCACCGGCGCCCTGCGCGACAATACGGCCTATCGGCTGGTGGCCGGAGCCTTCGATCTGGACGCCGAACGCGGGCGCGACTTCGGCACCCAGCTGGGTGTCGCCGAGGATCGCTGCTACGCGACCTATCAGGATCTCATCACCGGCGAAGCCTCGCGAGACGACGGCGTCGAGGTGGTGTCGATCGCCACTCCCAATTTCACCCACTACGAGATCACTAAGGCCTGCCTGGAAGCCGGCCTCCACGTGATCTGCGAGAAGCCGTTGTTCTTCACCGTCGCCGAATGCGACGAGGTGGCGAGACTGGCCGAGGACAAGGGGCTGATCGTGGGGGTCACCTACGGCTTCAGCGGTCACCCGCTGGTTCACCAGATGGCCGCCATGGTCAAGAAGGGCATGCTGGGCGATATCCGTATCGTCGACATGCAATACACCCATGGCTTCAACTCGGGCGACGATACGGACGCGGGCGAGGCCGTGAAATGGCGCACCAACCCGGAGACCGCCGGCCCCACCTTCGTGCTGGGCGACATCGGCACGCACCTCTACTACCTCTCGGAGGTGGTGCTGCCGCATATGAAGATCGAGAAGCTGCTCTGCGACCGCAAGGCCTTCATTCCCACCCGCGAGCCGCTCGAAGACCATGCCACCGTGTTGACCCACTACGATAATGGCGCTCGCGGCCGCCTGTGGGTGTCATCGGTGAACGCCGGTCACATGGGTTCTCAGCGCTACCGTTTCGTCGGCTCCCGCGCCTCACTCGAGTGGTCCGATGCCCATCCCGACCAGCTGATCTACGAAGTGCAGGGCGAGCCGCCTCGCACCCTGCACCATGGCATGCCCTACCTTGAGGAAGAAAGCCTGGCCATCGATCGCATGGGGGCACTGCACACCGAAGGGCTCGGTGACAGCTGGGCCAACATCTATCTGTGGATCGCCCAAGCCATCGACGCCAGGCAGCGTGGAGACGACGCCTTCCTGAAGACCCATCACTACCCGGGCATCGCGGCCGGTACCGAAGGGGTGCGCTGGCTGGAGAACTGTGTCCGTTCCGCCGACAAAGGCTCGGCCTGGGTCGATTTCCACTAAGACAGGAGACCACCACGATGAAGCTTTCCATCTGTACCGACGTGATGGGCGATCTCCCCTTTACCGAGATGCTCGACAAATGCGTGGCCCTGGGTGTCGAGGGCATCGAGATGACCGGCGGCGGCTGGTCGCCGGCACCCCATTTCCGCGCCGACGAACTGCTGGCCGACAAGGGCCTGCTGAAGCAGAGAATGAATGAGATCGAGGCCCGCGGCCTCGAGATCGCCGCCCTCAACTGCTCGGGCAACCCGCTCGATCCCGGTGCGCTGGGCGAGCGTCACCGCAAGCAGATCGAACAGACCTTCCGCCTGGCCGGCGAGATCGGCGTCAAGAAGATAGTGACCATGTCCGGCCTGCCGGCTGCGGCGCCGGGTGACAGCGTGCCGAACTGGCTGGTCTATACCAAGAGCTGGCCGGAAGAGATGCCCGAACGCGACCGTTACCAGTGGGAGGACTGCGCCTTCCCCTACTGGCATCGCCTGGTGAAGCTCAGCAAGGAAGTGGGTGTCGAGAAGATCGCACTGGAGAACTTCTCGGCGATGCTGGTCTGGAACCCCGAGACCCTGTTCCGTCTACGTAACGAAGTGGGGCCGATGGTCGGCATGAACCTCGACCCGTCACACCTGTTCTGGAAGGGGGCCTGCCCGATCGCCGGGGCACGTGCCTTGGGCGATGCGATCCATCACGTGCACGGCAAGGACACCCGCATCGAGCGTGGCCTGGCCGACGTGAATGGCCTGCTGGAGCTCCGGGAGGTCACCGACGTGGCCAACCGCGCCTGGAACTACGTCGCCGTCGGCGCCGGTCACGACCTCCAGTGGTGGAAAGAGTTCTTCTCGGTCGTGCGCATGCTTGGCTACAACGACTGGGTCAGCCTCGAGATGGAGGACTTCACCATGTCCACAGAGGCGGGCATCCAGTCCTCCATAGACGCCCTGCAGCAGACCATCAGCCGGTAAGAACCACTTCCCACGAAGACAACAACAACGGAGTCATTCGATGAAAAAGCTCAGCCTGCTTCCGCTCGCCGCCGCCCTGATGACCGGCCCCGCCCTGGCCGAGGAGCTCGATATCGGCGTCAGTTTCTTCAACCTCAATGAGCGTTTCATCATCGGCCTGCGCGAGAGCCTCGAGCAGTCCGCTGAGGCGCAGGGCATGGACGTCAACGTCGAGGATGCCCGCAACGACATCGGCCGCCAGCTCAGCCAGGTGCAGAACTTCATTGCCTCGGGAGTCGACGGCATCATCGTCAATCCGGTGCACTCGGACTCGACCAGCGCCATGAGCCGCGCCGCCGCCGAGGCGGGTATCCCACTGGTCTACGTGAACCGCCAGCCTGTGGACATCGACTCGCTGCCCGACAATCAGGCCTTCGTCGGCTCCGACGAGAGGGAGTCCGGCACCCTGCAGACCCAGGAGGTCTGCCGGCAACTCGATAGCGAAGGGAAACTGCTTGTGATGATGGGCACCTTGGGTGACAACGCCGCAGAAGTGCGTACGCAGGACATCCATGACGTCATCGCAACTCCCAAGTGCAGTGGGCTCGAGATCGTCGAGCAGCAGGATGCCGACTTCCAGCGCATCGAGGGCAACAACCTGATGACCAACTGGCTGACCTCGGGCCTCGAGTTCGACGCGGTGATCGCCAACAATGACGAGATGGCCATCGGTGCTATCCAGGCGCTGAAGAATGTCGGCTACGACATGGATGAGGTGATCGTCGCCGGCATCGATGCCACCAGCGATGCACTGGCCGCCATGCAGGCCGGCGAACTGGACATCACCGTGTTCCAGAACGGTCCTGGCCAGGGCGAAGGTGCCGTCGACACCCTGCAACGGTTGATCGAGGGCGAGGACGTCGACAATGCCGTATGGGTACCCTTCGAACTGGTAACCCCTGACAACCTGGACGAGGACGTCGGGCGCAACTGAGGCACTTTTCCCTGCCGATGACACCAGGCCCCGGATTCGAAAATCCGGGGCCTGGCATCTGTTATGGATGGCCGACCTGACCGGTAACGGCGTTACAGGCCACTACCAGCGCAAGAAAATGAAGTCTAGTGCCTACGCTTACCCGCCTTACACACAAGACACAGCAATGAAGCGAGCTTGAAGGACAACGCCTCTTCCGGATGGTGGGTAATAAAGCAAGAAAGTGACATCTAGCTGGCAGCAGGATTGCTGTAATGGGTGCGATCGGGAGGAAGCCCGTTACCAATGACAACAACCAGCGGAGTCATCTAGATGAACATGCGAATCGCCAGCGCACCCTGCTGCTGGGGCGTCGACGACGTCAACAACCCCCATCTGCCGCCTTGGCAGAAGGTCCTGGATGAGGCCGCCCAGGCAGGCTACCAGGGCCTGGAGCTCGGCCCCTACGGCTATCTGCCCCTGGACCGCGAACGGCTCGGCCAGGCCCTGGACGAGCGTGGCCTGAAGGTCGTCGCCGGAACCATCTTCGATGACCTGGTCAATCCTGCCAATCGTGACAGCCTGATCCGCCAGACCCATGAGATCTGTGCCTTTCTCAAACAGCTGCCGGAACTTCCCCGCGAGCCGGGCCAGCACTACCCGGCGCCCTACCTGGTGGTGATCGACCACGTGCATGCCGAGCGCAGCCGCTACGCGGGACATCCCGACACGGCGCCGCGACTCGACGATCCGCAGTGGGACACGTTGATGGAACATATCCGCACCATCGCCGAGCTGGCCAGCCGGGAGTACGGCATCCGCGCCGTCATCCACCCCCATGCCGGCGGCTACATCGAGTTCGAGGACGAGATCCTGCGCCTGATGGGGGCTATCCCCTACGAAACCGCTGGGCTGTGCCTGGATACCGGCCACCTCTACTACTCCGGCATGGATCCCGTGACCTGGATCCACGAACACGCCACGCGCATGGACTACCTGCACTTCAAGGATATCGAGCCGAAGGTCTTCGATGATGTCATGGCCCGCCAGGTGGATTTCTTCGATGCCTGCGCCCAAGGGGTGATGTGCCCCATCGGCGAAGGCATCGTAGATTACGAGGCCATCCAACGGCTGCTCCAGGAGATCGATTACCAGGGCTATATCACCATCGAACAGGAACGCGACCCCCGCGATGCCCATGGCAGCCTCGCCGATGTCACGGCGAGTCTCGAGTACCTGAAGCGTCAGGGCTTCCAAGCCAGCCTCTAACACAGGAGACATGACCATGATCCAGGGTGACCTGAAAGTTGCAGCCCCGATTCGCTGGGCGATGGTGGGCGGCGGCCGCGGCAGCCAGATCGGCTATAGCCACCGCTGTGCGGCGCTGCGCGACAACAGTTTCCAACTGGTGGCCGGTGCCTTCGACATCGACCCGGCCCAGGGCCGCGAGTTCGGCGAATCGCTGCGGCTGGATCCCGAACGCTGTTACGCGGACTACCCGACGCTGTTTGCCGAGGAAGCCAAGCGCAAGGACGGGATTCAGGCGGTCTCTATCGCCACGCCCAACAGCACCCACTTCGCCATCTGCAAGGCGGCGCTGGAGGCCGGGCTGCACGTGGTCTGCGAGAAGCCGCTGTGCTTCAGTGTGGATGAGGCCGAGGAACTCCGTGCCCTGGCTCAGGAGCGGCGACGCATCGTCGGCGTGACCTATGGCTACGCCGGGCATCAGTTGATCCGCCAGGCGCGTGAGATGATCGCCAACGGCGACCTCGGCGAGATCCGCATGGTCCACATGCAGTTTGCACATGGCTTCCACAGCGAGGCCGTCGAACAGGCCAACCCTGGCACCCGATGGCGGGTCGATCCGCGCTACGCCGGGCCCAGCTACGTGCTCGGGGACCTAGCGACACACCCCTATTACATCGCCGAAATGATGCTTCCGGAGTTGCGCATCAAGCGATTGCTGTGTTCGCGTCAGAGCTTCGTGGCCAGCAGAGCACCGCTGGAGGACAACGCCTACGTGCTGATGGAGTACGAGGGGGGCGTCATGGGCCACCTCTGGACCTCGGCAGTGAATGCCGGCTCCATGCACGGCCAGAAGGTGCGGGTCATCGGCTCCCGGGCCAGCGTCGAGTGGTGGGACGAGCACCCCAACCAGCTACGCTACGAAATCCAGGGCGAACCGGTGCGGATTCTGGAGCGCGGCATGGACTACCTCTATCCCCAGGCGCGGGAGGATGATCGCATCGGCGCAGGGCATCCCGAGGGGCTGTTCGAAGCATGGGCCAATCTCTACTACCGTTTCGCATTGGCCATGGAAGCACAGGATCGCGGCGACACCGAGGCCGTCGAGGCGCTTGGTATACCCGATATCGATGCCGGCGTGGAGGGCGTGCGCTGGGTCGAGAACTGCGTGCGATCCGCCGATGCCGGGGCGGCCTGGGTAGACTATGTCTAACGACTCGCACCGACCCGTCGGAAAGCTCCAACGGGCTGGCATGTGACGCCGAGGATAGGCGAAGATGACAGGTGAACGTAGCCATTGCGGAGGGGCAGCGGTGATTCAGCGTTTCATTAGTCCTGGCACTCGTGGACCTTTGGTGGTGGAGCACCCGGCCGAACTGCTCTATATGTGCAAGGCCGAGGGCAGCCAGAGCGCGATGCCTCGCGCCATGCACCTCCATGACGACCGTACCGAGATCGTCTTCATCCGCGAAGGCCAGGGCACGCATATCATCGGCGGACACGAGTACCAGACCCACAAGGGCGACGTGCTTATCTACAACAGCGGTATCCTGCACGATGAGTCTGCCCGGCCCGAGGTTGGCATCACCGCCTACTGTTGCGGCTTCCGTGGGCTAAAGCTCAGGGGGTTGCCGACCAATTATCTGGTTTCCGAGCAGGGGTGCCCGGTGCTGGCCAGTGGCGAGCAGCATGCCGCCTTCGAGGGCCTGATGCAGTTGCTCTACGATCAGGTGGGACAGGACGGTGCCGCCGAGACCTGCCACCACCTACTGCAGGCATTGGTGCAGATGGTGGGGCGGCTGCTCCAGCGGCCGGAGCCTCGCCTCGATATTCCCGGTCACGACCTCGGCCAGGAGGTTCGGCGCTACATAGACGAGCGCTATGCCGAGGACCTCGACCTGCAAGCCATCGCCAAGCGCTTCAAGGTCAGCCACTTCCATCTCGCGCACCGTTTCAAGGCCACCGTAGGCTGCTCGCCTATCTACTACTTGATCCGACGCCGGGTAGGTGAAGCCCAGTCTTTGCTGATCAACACCGACCTCAGCGTAACCGATGTTGGCGAGCGGGTCGGCTATCGCTATCCCAGCTACTTCAACCGTGCCTTCAAGAGGGTCGTCGGCGTGCCCCCCGGCGACTATAGAAGACGCTACCTCGTTGGCTGAGGTGCCGAAGGCCCATACAGTACCTGTTTCCCCGACGATTGCCTTCTTACAAGTACGCGTTGCCAGGTTTGCCTAAAAGCCCCCCTTCGAGTGAATCACCAAACCACTGCTGACGCAGGCCGCGCTGCTCGCGAAGCAAGATGGGAAGGTAGAAGTAGTCGGCCAGCGCCGGAGGGTCGGCGCGAAGGCGTAGAAGCCATCGCGGTTCTCGACCTGAACCAACCCGTCGAAGGCGTCGAGGTCGCGCCAATCGAGGTCGAGAAAATCCCGGGGTGCATCTGGCCAGGCCTTGGAGCTGCTCTGCCACAGCGGGGAACTGGCCAGTACACGTCAATCGCGAGGCTTCTCGCAGACGCTCTTCTCCTTCTGGTTCCCCAGGTGAGCCTTTTTGGCGGTGGTCAGGCCGCTGAGCTCAATTTCGCTCTCTACCAGGTAGCCTCGAGGCTATAAGGGCCCCAACGATGTTGGTGTGGCCGACAACAGTGAGTTCCAGCAACCCTTGAGGTGACCGCGGATCATAACGATGTGTTGCAGGTGAGCCATGGCGGCACCTCAAGGGGGGGTGAACTGGGTCCGCACGCTCGTCACTCTCCTTTTCCTGGATACCATTTGGTTGCTACGCTATCGTCTGGGTCGGATCAGGTGTAAACCCCATGCTCTATCCTGCCGATCAGATCCAGCACCTGCTGAGGGTCTTCTTGCATGACATCGATGGGGCGCTTCCACCCCAGTCCCATGGCCTCATGATGTAACCAGCGGTCTGCCGCTGTTCTATCACCCTCAAACATTTCGATGGCCGCCCGCCAGACTGCGACTGTGTTGTGCACTTCTGGGCCATCAGTGCCGAGCATCATCCAATCCTCCTCTTCTGCAGCAGGCTCCAGCGGGGGCTCATACTTGATGACGCTCCCCCGTAGCCGTTCAGGCGGCGTATCGCGTCGATTCGTCACCGCAGCCTCCATCAGATAACCGAGTAACGGGGGGTAGCTCTCCATTGACAGGCTTGCCAAATGGATCGGCGTGCCATCAGGACTGAGCCTCGTGAAGAACTGCCGAAGAATTCTTAGCAGTTGCCGCCTCATCCAAGCCAGCCGGCATCCAGTGACCGCAGATAGCGGCACAGCGCCTCGGTGTGACCGGCAGCCACAAGCTGCTCAGCAGTTTGGCCGTCGAACACATCAATTGGTTCGTTGTGGAACCAGGTGCGAGTTTGAACCCTAGAGGCGCAGATCCGTTCGGCGGCGTCCAGCACTGCCGCTGTGTGGTTTTCAATAGTGCTAGGCTCTGCACGCATTCGCTGTCACTCGGTATCACTGCGAGGAGGTGCAATTATGGGCACCTTTCTTCAAGGATAATTCAAACTCATGATGTAAAGAAAACGTAGTGTTTCTTATCGGATGCAACCAGAAAGGTCATAGCCACCGTGGGCGGTATCGTGGGCGTCTATAGGGGAGTCGGCGTTTATCCATCAAGGAGTTCCTTGCGCGTTGATCAGCGCCTCCTGGGTAGCGAAGTCTTCCTCTGAGATCTGCTCGTCCAGGAAGTCGAGCAGCGCCCGCACCGCCGGCAGCAGACCCCGCCGCGAGGGGAAGACCGCATGCAGGATTCCACCCCGGGGCTCCCAGCCCGGCAGGACGTCGATCAGGCGCCCGGCCTGGATATCCCGAGCGCCCACCAGTAGCCCCAGCTTGACCACGCCGAGCCCTTTCAGGGCGGCGGCATGCAGGGTCTCGGCGCTGTCAGTGACCAGCCGCGGCCAGTGGAGGATTTGCGCGCTGGCCCCCTCTGGCCCCACGAGGTCCCAGCAGTGGCGATGGTCGTACTGTTCGAAGTCGAGGCTCGGAAGCTCGGCGAGATCCGCTGGGCTGCGGGGCCGTGACCGGTCGTCGAACAGGGCGGGGGCGGCCATCAGCCGCTGAGGGCTTGAAGCGAGTACCTTCATGGTCAGGTCGCTGTCCTCAAGCGGCGGGAAGCGTACGCGGATCGCCAGATCGAAGCCCTCCTTGATCACGTCCACCCGCCGGCTGGTGGCCTCCACCTGAACCTCCACCTTGGGACAGCGCGCCATGAAGTTCACCAGCAGCGGCGTGATCAGGTAGTGCAGCACGCTGGGCGAGCAGCTCAGCCGCACTGTGCCCTGGGGCTCGGCGTGATGGCGCTGGATCAGCTCCTCAGCGGCTTGCGCCTCCACCAGCATGGCCAGGCAGTGGCGATAGTAGGCCTGTCCCAGCTCGGTGACCGAGACGTGACGTGTCGAACGGTTGAGCAGCCGAGTGGTGAGGCGCTCCTCGAGCTGGGTGATGCGCCGGCTCAGCTTCGACTTGGGAATGCCCAGTGCGCGCCCGGCCGGGGCGAAGCCGCCGTGGTCCACCACCTGAACGAAGTAGTAGAGGTCGTTGAGGTCCTGCATGCTTTCGTTCCATCTATGAAACGCTGAATGCCATTTCCAGCGTATACCGAATAGGTCGTTCATGAAATACGCTTTCTTCATCGGGAGATGACCCTCCCTTGTCATCACAGGAGCCGACGATGAAGAAGATACAGGCAGTATACGGTGCCCCGCGCGGCCATTGGGTCGGCGACGGTTTTCCGGTGCGCTCCCTGCTCAGCTATGACCGCCTGGGGGCAGAGCACATCAGCCCCTTCCTGCTGCTCGATCATGCCGGCCCGCACCGCTTTGGCCCGACTCGCCACCGCCGGGGGGTGGGTCCCCATCCCCACCGGGGCTTCGAGACCGTGACACTGGTCTACCAGGGAGCCCTTGAGCACCGTGACTCGGCGGGGCATGGCGGCCAGATCGGCGAGGGCGATATCCAGTGGATGACTGCTGGCGCTGGCATCGTCCACGAGGAGTACCACGCTTCGGCGTTCGCCGAGTCTGGTGGCCTGCTGGAAATGGTGCAGCTCTGGGTCAACCTCCCGGCCCGGGACAAGTCCGCCCCACCGGCCTACCAGACCCTTCTCGACAGCGAGATCCCCCGAGTCGACCTTCAGGGCAATGCTGGCCAGCTCAGAGTGGTGGCCGGCAGCTATCTCGATCGGCAAGGCCCGGCGCGCACTTTTACTCCCATCAACGTCTGGGACCTGCGCCTGGTGGCCGATGGCGATGTCCGGCTCGACGTGCCCGAGGGCCATACCACCCTGCTGGTCGTGCTGGAGGGCACGGTACTCGTCAACGGCGAGCGCATCGTCCGCGACGAGAGCGTCGTCGCCTTCGAGCGCCGCGGTGAGACCCTTCACCTGGAGGCCAACAACGACGCCAAGCTGCTGCTGCTGAGCGGTGAGCCCATCGACGAACCGGTGGCCGGGCAGGGTCCCTTCGTGATGAATCATGAGACCGAGCTCCACCAAGCCTTTGCTGACTTCCACGCCGGGAAGTTCGGCAACCCGCGGGGCGCATGAGCCGACTCATGCCCCACTACTGCTCGGCGATGGTCGCCGGGCAGCCCCCTGACTGCCAAAGACAGCGAAAGGAGAACGATCATGTCCTTTACCTACAATCGACTCGACAAGGATGACGTGGCCCTGCTGATGGTGGACCATCAGGCCGGCCTGCTCTCCCTGGTGCGCGACTTCAGCCCGGACGACTTCAAGAACAATGTCATGGCCCTGGCCGATATCGCCAAGTTCTTCGAACTCCCCACCATCCTCACCACCAGTTTCGAGGATGGCCCCAACGGCCCCATGGTGCCGGAGCTCAAGGAGATGTTCCCGCAGGCGCCTTATCTGGCCCGCCCGGGGCAGATCAATGCCTGGGACAACGAGGAGTTCGTCGCCGCCATCAAGGCCACCGGCAAGAAGCAGCTGCTGATCGCTGGGGTGGTCACCGAGGTGTGCGTGGCCTTCCCGGCGCTCTCGGCCCTCGAGGAGGGCTATGAGGTCTTCGTGGTCACCGATGCCTCCGGGACCTTCAACCAGACCACCCGGGACGCCGCCTGGGATCGCATGTCCCAGGCCGGCGCCCAGCTGATGACCTGGTTCGGGGTGGGCTGCGAACTGCACCGTGACTGGCGCAACGATATCGAGGGCTTCGGCGGCCTGCTGGCCGGCCATCTGCCCGCCTACGCCAACCTGATGCAGAGTTATAATCAGCAAAGCCAACTGGGCTAAGGTGCCAGCCCGATAGCAACTAATGGCGTCGGCCAGGCGACAAGCCTCGAACAGGCACCGCTGTGCGTCTCGAGGCTGTCGGTAGAGCGCCGAGGGCTCGGCCCCTGGCAAGGTTCTTCGGGGCCTATGTTAGGGGCCGGGTCCTTCTTCACATCCCAGGAGCGCTAAACCATGAGCAACCTCGTCAACGAACGCGAACTGGTCAGCTCCCTCGACTGCCCCATCGTCGACGGCCAGCGACAGGTACAGCATGTCACCCCACATAGCGCCGAGGTGGGCGGGATTCCCGTCAACCGCGCCCTACCACGCCGCCAGCGCCGGCTGATCGGCGCCTGGTGTTTCCTCGATCATATCGGCCCCGCCGACTTCGCGGCGGATGATCCTGGCCTTCGGGTCGGCCCCCATCCGCATATCGGCCTGCAGACCTTCACCTGGATGCTCGAGGGCGAGATCCTCCACCGCGACAGCTTGGGCACCGCCCAGGTGATCCGCCCCGGCCAGGTCAACCTGATGACTGCCGGCCGCGGCATCAGCCATACCGAGGAGTCGCTGTCCGGCGAGGCGACCCTGCATGCCGCCCAGCTGTGGATTGCCCTACCTGAGGCCGATCGCGCCACCGACCCGCGCTTCGACCACTACCCAACCCTGCCCAGCTGGCAGGAAGAGGGCACTGAGCTGACCCTGCTGGTGGGCGAGTTCGCCGGACATCGGGCGCCGACTCTGACCTTCTCGCCCCTGGTGGCCCTGGACCTGGCCAGCCCCCGGGGTGGCCAGTTGCGCCTGCCGCTGCGCGAGGATTTCGAATACGGCCTGGTACCCCTTCAAGGTGACTTGGAGATCGATGGCGACACCTTCGCCACCCATGAGCTGGCCTACCTGGGCCGCGGCCGCGACGATGTGACACTAACGCTGCCGCTCGACGGCCGGGTCTTGTTGGTGGGCGGTGAACCCCTGAGCGAGGAGATCCTGATCTGGTGGAACTTCGTCGGCCACAGCAAGGCGGAGATCAGCGATGCTCAGCGCGACTGGGAGGCCGAGAGCCCACGTTTCGGTAGCATTCCCGGGTTCGACGGCCCGCGGCTGACCGCGCCGCAGCTACCCTGGCCGGCCTGATCCTCTTCTCGACTCTGACCAAGGAGGCTCCATGAGAGCTACCTCCATCCTAGTCTTCGCCTGCAGCACTAGGCCCGGCTCCCATAATCAGCACTTGGGCCGGCTCGCTGCCGAGCTCCTCGAGCACCACGGCACCCAGGTCCCTCAAGGACTACCCCTGCCCATACCATTGGTGATGTCGCCAACATCATAACCTTCCTCCCTCAGCTGCCAAGCCTGCCTGGAGCGTCTCGATCTGAGAGGTGGTGACTTGCCTTCTCGTTCGTCACCTGCTCAGAGTAGCAGGGGGGGAAATAGCAGGCGCTGAATGGAAGTTCAATCCGGATACGAGACCACTCGGTGCTGGAGCATGAGGTAACAATGCCCCGCGCTTGACCAGAACAGATGAGGCTCACTGCCACGAAAGCAGAAAGCCTCGGAGCAGGACCCAAAGGTTTGAGCACTGGATCGATTTGTCCAACGGAGTCCTAATTGGTTCGGGGGAAGCCACGCGCAAAGTATGGGCTGAGGTATGGGCCAAGATTAGCCAGAAAAAGAAAAAGCCGCTGAAATCAGCGGCTTATTCGATATTCGTGGCGGAGGGGGAGGGATTCGAACCCTCGAGGCCTTTCGACCTACACACTTTCCAGGCGTGCTCCTTCGACCACTCGGACACCCCTCCACATAGTGGTTCTCGAGTCGAGCGACCTCGGCTGTGCCGCGCCTTCTCCTCCAGAACGGCGCACATGTTATCGACTTAAGTGCGCGATTGCAAGCCGTTTTCCCTTGGCCGCCCGCTCATCCGGCGGGCAGCACGGCATAGTCGCCGCGGGCCTCCAGGCAGAGGGTATCGCCGCACCAGAGCCGCTGGACCAGGGCGATGCGCCCCTTGCCGCGCTGCGCCAACCGCTCGGCCAGGGCCGAGGGTCCATCGCCGGCCTCGGGCTCACAGGTCAGGCGATAGTCGCCGGTCACCGGGGCCAGGAACCGCTGGGTGGCCTCGGCCACCACCACGTCCCGGGCGAGTCCGCGGCGACGCAGCCAGAGGGTGGTCCAGCACCAGCCCAGCAGAGTCGTCTGGGCGGTGAGGGCGCCGCCGAAGCCGGTGCCCTTGTCATTCAGACTGGGCGTGAGCGAGAGTGACCAGTCCAGGCAGTCGCCGTCGCACGTCATCTCGCGGATACCCAGCGAGGGGACCATGGGGATCGCCTCGCCCAGCCAGGCGAGGAAGTCGGCCATGTCGTCCTCGCCGCCGGCAGCGGGCAGCGGCAGGCGCGGGTGGGGAACGCCGATCTGTCGCATCTCAGTCCCAGCGCTCCACGAAGGCCTCGATGTCGTGTTCGGGGAGCGGCTTGTGGCGCCCGCCCGGAGTGCCCAGGTAGAGGAAGGCCACCACCTCGTCCTCCTCGCCAAGCCCCAGGCCCTTGCGCACCGTGGGATCGAAGGCGTACTTGCCGCTGCGCCACATGGCGCCGAGCCCTTGGGCGTGGGCGGCGAGAAGGATGCCGTGGGCCGCACAGCCGGCGGAGATCACCTGCTCGATCCTCGGCACCTTGGGGATGTCGGGCGTGACCTTGGCAATTACCGCGATGATCATCGGCGCACGCCGCGGCTTCTTGCGCGCGGCATCGAGGGCCGCGTCGCCCACGTGGGGATCCTCGCGGAACTCCGCCTCGGCAAACAGCTCACCGAGCCGCGAGAGGCCCTCGCCGGAGAACTCGATGAAGCGCCAGGGGCGCAGCTCCTTGTGATCCGGCGCCCGCAGGGCCGCCCGGTAGATCGCCTCTAGCTGCTCGGGGCTCGGCGGCGGCCCCATCAGCTTGCCCATGGAGCTGCGTTCGTGCAGCAGCGTCATCGCATCCATATCGCACTCCTGTTCAAGTTCTGTCGGCACTCTACCCAAGCGGCTACTGGCGCGCCAGCCGCAGCGGCGCGGGCGGGCGCTCGCCGGGGGTGGCACGCCAGGGGCTGATGTCCAGCCCGCCGCGGCGCACATAGCGCGCCAGCACCAGCAGTCGCTCCGGGCGGGTGCGGGCCATCAGGTCCATGAAGATGTGTTCCACGCAGTGCTCGTGGAAGTCCTGGTGCTGGCGATAGCCGATCAGATAGCGCAAGAGCCCCTCGCGTTCGAGTCGCGGGCCCCGGTAGCGGATCAGCACGCTGCCCCAGTCGGGCTGACCGGTGACCGGGCAGTTGGACTTGAGCAGGTGGGAGTGCAGCGTCTCCTCGACGACCTCCTCCCCTGCCCGCAGATGCTCGGCGCTGGGCGTGTAGTCGGTCACCTCGATATCCAGGTCGTCCAGGCACTCACCCGGCAGAGGCCTCACCGCCAGCGCCTCATCGTCCACGTGGAAGAGCTCGACGGACACCGGCGCACCGGCGGCCGCCGACAGGTCGTGCTCCAGGGTGTCGATGACCGCCTGGCGACTCTCGAAGCGGGTCTGGTTGAAGCCGTTGAGGTAGAGCTTCCAGGACTTGGACTCGATCAGGTTTGGCGAATCCGCCGGCAGGCGGAAGCGCGCCACGGCGACCAGCGGCTTGCCCCGGGTGTTGAGCCAGGAGACCTCGAAGGCGTGCCACTCGTCCTCGCCGACGAAGGGCAAGGCGCCCTCCTCGATGCCCAGCGGCACCCGGTTGGCAGCACGGGGGATGGCAAAGAGCAGCCCGGCATCGTAGTGCTCCGGGTAGGCGGCCTCGCGCCCCAGGGGGGCATGCATGAGGGTATCGGGTCGGTGATGTGCCATGTCAGCTCCTGATGCCCTTGCCGCGATTCAGCATCCACAGCGCTACCCCGAAGAGCACGCTGATGAAGGCCAGAATGGCGGCCAGCGCCCAGCCCACGGGGATGTCGGAGACGCCGAGGAAGCCGTAGCGGAAGACGTTGACCATGTAGAGGATGGGGTTGAGCATCGAGACGCCCTGCCAGAAGGCCGGCAGCAGCGAGATCGAGTAGAAGACGCCGCCGAGGTAGGTCAGCGGCGTGAGCACGAAGGTCGGCACGATGGAGATGTCATCGAACTTCTTGCCCAGCAGGGCGTTGATGAAGCCGCCGATGGCGAACAGCGCCGCGGTCAGTACCACCACGAACACCGTCAGCAGCGGGTGCGCAACCTCGATGCGGGTGAAGAACAGCGACACCCCGGTGACGATCAACCCCACGCCGAGGCCGCGGGCCATGCCGCCCAGCACGAAGCCGGTGAGGATCACCCAGTTGGGCATGGGCGAGACCATCATCTCCTCGATGGAGCGCTGGAACTTGTTCGAGAAGAAGCTCGAAGCAACGTTGGAATAGCTGTTGGTGATCACCGCCATCATGATCAGACCCGGGACGATGAAGTCCATGTAGCTGTAACCATCCATCTCGCCGATCCGCGAGCCGATCAGGTTGCCGAATATGATGAAGTACATGGTCATGGTGATCGAGGGCGGCAACAGGGTCTGCGGCCAGATCCGCGTAAAGCGCTTGACCTCCTTGTGCACCAGGGTCCAGAGGGCGATGGCGATCTGGGTCGGGTTCATGCGCGTGCCTCCGCCTTATCCGCCGCCGCCTTGTCGCTGTTGCCCTGCTCCACCATGGAGACGAACATCTCCTCTAGCCGGTTGGCGCGGTTGCGCATCGACATCACCTGCAGCCCCTGGGCGCTGAGCGCCTCGAAGACATCGTTGAGGCGCTGGCCGCGGTGCACCACCACCGCCAGCTGGGCGGCATCGACCCGGCTCACCTCGAAGCCCGCCACCTCGGGGGCAGCCTCGATCGGGTGCGCCAGGTCCAGCAGGAAGGTCTCGGTATCCAGCTCGGCGAGCAGCTCACGTACGCTGGTGTTCCGGATGATCTCGCCGTGGTTGATGATCCCCACGTTGCGGCACAGGCTCTCGGCCTCCTCCAGGTAGTGGGTGGTGAGGATGATGGTGGTGCCCTCGTCGCGATTGATGCGGCGCATGTATTCCCACATGCTGCGGCGCAGCTCGATATCCACGCCGGCGGTGGGCTCGTCGAGGATCAGCAGCCGTGGCCGGTGCATCAGGGCACGGGCGATCATCAGCCGACGTTTCATGCCCCCGGAGAGCATCCGCGCGCTGCCGTTGCGCTTGTCCCAGAGGCCCAGGTCGCGCAGCAGCTCCTCGGCCCTTGGCAGTGCCTCGCGGCGCGACATGCCGTAGTAGCCGGCCTGGGCCAGCACGATGTCGATGACCTTCTCGAACTGGTTGAAGTTGAACTCCTGGGGCACCACGCCGAGATGGTACTTGGCACGGGCGAAGTCCCGGTCGATGTCGATGCCGAAGATCGAGACGCTGCCCGCCGTCTTCTGGACCAGCGAGCAGACCACGCCCAGGGTGGTGGACTTGCCTGCGCCGTTGGGCCCCAGCAGGGCATAGAAGTCGCCCTCGGCGACGTCGAGGTCGATGCCCTTCAGGGCCTGGAAGCCATTGCCGTAGACCTTGGTCAGGCCACGGATGGACAGTGCCGGTTCGGCCATGTGCGATCCCGTCAGAGAAATGAAAGTCGTCGAGAGAACCCGATGAGATGGGGATGGCCCGGGAAACTTCAAGGTTCCCCCTCCCAGCCCGGCAGCGAGAACTCCTCCTGCAGGTGGCGGAGTTCGGGCTGGTGCAGGGCCGCGATGCGCTCGGCCAGCTCTGCGCCCCTGGCGAGCAGGTGCACCTCCATGCGGCGACGATCGGCCCGCCCGGGCCGGCGCTCCACCAGGCCGGCCTCCTCGCAGCGCCCGACCAGCGCCACGGTGCCGTGGTGCTTGGCCTGCAGCCGCTCGGCCAGCTCACCGACGCTCGCCCACTCGCGCCCCGCGAAGCCCTTCAGGTGCAGCAGCAGCTGGTACTGCAGGGGGGTGAGGCCGTGGTCACGACAGATGTCCTCGCTCTGGCGCAGGAAGCAGCGCAGCCGGTAGCGGAAGTGCGAGAGGCGCTCGAAGTCCTGCTTGGTCAGGGACTCGGGGCTCGGATCGAGGTCTCGGGGCATGGTGGACTCCTTGACAGCGGGTGACACGGAGACTAATACATATCATAACATGATATAAAACAGCGATCCTGACCACGAGGTGCCCCATGAACGCCATGACCCTCTTCCGCCTGCCCTTCTCGCGCACTGCGGGCTGGAAGGAGCTCCAGCAGCGGCGCATCCCGATCCCGAGCCTGGCCTGGCTGGTGGTCCTGCCGATGTCGTTGCTCCCCCCGCTGATGCTCTACTATGCCGGCACCCACTACGGTGACGACTTCGTCACCGGCTTCGCCGAACGCCCCTGGCGGTTCATCACCACCATCCTCTTCCTGGCCGAGCTGCTGACCTTCTTCGTCATGGGCTGGCTGATCCATGCCGTGGTCAACGGCCAGGAGGAACTGTCGATCGATTACCACGATGCCTACCTGCTGGCCGCCATGGCTCCGCTGCCGTTGTGGAGCGCCTCGCTGTTGCTGTTCGTGCCCAGCCTGCTGCTCAACGCCCTGGCCGTGCTGGTGGCGCTGGGGATCTCGTGCAGCCTGATCTACCACGGCCTGCAGGGGCTGTGCCGGCGAGGGGATGACGACCTGGTGGCCCAGTCGGCGACCTACACCATCATGGCGTCCGGCGTGCTGGCGTGGGGCGTGCTGATGGCCGTGGTCTGGGCATACTGATCCGCCTACCCGGGGAGGCCGCAAGGATTCCGGACGGAGCGAAGAATTAGAATAAATCGATTGGAGCGGGAAACGAGATTCGAACTCGCGACCCTCGCCTTGGCAAGGCGATGCTCTACCACTGAGCTATTCCCGCCTGGAAGGAGTGACATGCGAGCGAGGTGGCGTCCCATAGGGGGTTCGAACCCCTGTTACCGCCGTGAAAGGGCGGTGTCCTAGGCCACTAGACGAATGGGACGCATGGAGCGGGAAACGAGATTCAGCCGGGCTGGCGTTCCAGCTCGCGACTCTCACTATCCAACTCTTGGCCCATCTGCCCGAAGGAAGATGGAGCGGGAAACGAGATTCGAACTCGCGACCCTCGCCTTGGCAAGGCGATGCTCTACCACTGAGCTATTCCCGCAGGTCTCGCACTGTCAATACCGGAAGTGGCGTCCCATAGGGGGTTCGAACCCCTGTTACCGCCGTGAAAGGGCGGTGTCCTGGACCACTAGACGAATGGGACGCATAAGCTATTTTAGCTTGGAGCGGGAAACGAGATTCGAACTCGCGACCCTCGCCTTGGCAAGGCGATGCTCTACCACTGAGCTATTCCCGCACTCCAGTACCTGATGAGTCGAGTGGCGTCCCATAGGGGGTTCGAACCCCTGTTACCGCCGTGAAAGGGCGGTGTCCTGGACCACTAGACGAATGGGACGCAATGTCTCGCCTCGTCGAGGTGCGGCGAATATTACCCAGCACCCGGGAAGCTGTCAAGCGGGTCTCGCCGGACGTTGATATCCCGTGACGGAACCTGCCCGATGACTGGAAACACCCGCCCCTGTTGATGTCAGAATGGGAGTGACACGCGCGGGGGCCGCCCCCGGCGCCAAGACAAGGAGCAGAGGCCATGCGCAGCAAGATCCAGAAGAGCGGTGCCGAATGGCAGCAGCAGCTGACGCCCGAGCAGTACCGCGTCACCCGCGAGAAAGGCACCGAGCCGCCCTTCAGCGGCCACTACCACGTGAGTGACGAGCACGGCATCTACCACTGTGTCTGTTGCAACGCCCCGCTGTTCGAGAACGAGCACAAGTTCGACGCCGGCTGCGGCTGGCCCAGCTTCGACCGTCCCTTCACGCCGAGCTGCGTGGCGGAGCAGACCGATACCAGCCACGGCATGCAGCGCACCGAAGTGACCTGCGCCCGCTGCGATGCCCATCTCGGGCACGTGTTCCCGGATGGCCCCCAGGAGACCACCGGGCTGCGCTACTGCATCAATTCGGTGGCGATCCAGTTCCACGCCGGGGAGTAGTCCCGGCGCATCTCCGCCTTCCCCTGACACGGCCGCCCATCTGCTATGATGGGCGGCCGTTTTCATTCATGCGCATGCAGGAGAGGCTCGATGCTCGGCTGGTACCCGGGACACATGAACAAGGCGCGCCGGCAGATCCTCGAGGCGCTGCCGGAGATCGACGTGGTGATCGAGGTCCTCGACGCCCGCCTGCCCTACTCCAGCGCCAACCCCATGCTGGCCGAGCTGACCCGTCACAAGCCGGTGTTGAAGATCCTCTCGCGGGCCGACCTCGCCGACCCCGAGCGGACCCGCGAGTGGGTCAGCTTCTTCGACGCCCAGGACGACATGCGGGCCCTGGCGGTGACCACTACCCAGGCCCGGGAGCTCAAGCGCATCCCGAAGCTATGCCATGAGCTGGCCGGTCAGGTGCGCGCCGACCGCGACGTGCGGGTGATGGTCATGGGCATTCCCAACGTCGGCAAGTCGACCCTGATCAACGGCCTGGCCGGGCGCACCATCGCCAAGACCGGCAACGAGCCGGCGGTGACCAAGCGCCAGCAGAAGGTGCGCATCGGCGGCCGCGTGGCGCTGATCGATACCCCCGGGGTGCTGTGGCCCAAGATCGAGGACCAGGCCAGCGCCCACCGCCTGGCCGCCAGCGGTGCCATCCGCGACACCGCCATCGACTACGTGGAGGTCGCCGTGGTCGCCGCCGCCGAACTGGCCAGGCGCTACCCCGAGGCCCTCAAGGCGCGCTACAAGCTCAAGTCCCTGCCCGAGTACGCCCCCCACCCCGAGGCCGGGCTGGTCGAGGCCGATGGCCCGGAGCGGGTCGACCTGCTCGCGCTGGCCGGCTTCGATGGCCATGCGATCCTTGCCGAGATCGCCGCCAGGCGCGGCGGGCTGCGCCCCGGTGGCGAGGTCGACCTGCACCGCGGTGCCGAGGTGCTGCTCCACGAGCTGCGCGACGGCAAGCTGGGCCGGCTGACCCTGGAGACCCCGGCGGACATCCCGCCCGAGCCCGAACCCGACGCCGCCGACGCGGTTGGTGGCGACGGTGCCGAGCCCGCATAATCACCGGCAACACTTCCCCGAGACGACGCCCGCCCCGGCAGAGGCGGCACACCGACACCACTGGATCTCAGCGCCCATGGACACTCCCCCGATCAGGAAATCGCACAAGCTCGAGAACGTCTGCTACGACATCCGCGGCCCGGTGCTCGAGCACGCCAAGCGGCTCGAGGAGGAAGGCCAGCGCGTCCTCAAGCTGAACATCGGCAACCCCGCCCCCTTCGGCTTCGAGGCACCGGAGGAGATCCTCCAGGACGTGATGCGCAACCTGCCCACCGCTCAGGGCTACTGCGACTCCAAGGGGCTCTACTCGGCGCGCAAGGCGATCATGCAGGAGTGCCAGCGCAAGGAGATTCCCGGCGTCGGCATCGAGGACATCTACATCGGCAATGGTGTCTCCGAGCTGATCGTGATGGCCATGCAGGCGCTGCTCAACGACGGCGACGAGGTGCTGATCCCTGCCCCGGACTACCCGCTGTGGACCGCGGCGGCCAACCTCTCGGGCGGCCATGCCGTGCACTACCTGTGCGACGAGCAGGCCGACTGGGCGCCGGACATGGCCGACATCCGCGCCAAGGTCACCGCCCACACCCGGGCGATCGTGATCATCAACCCCAACAACCCCACCGGGGCCGTCTACCCGCCGGCGGTGGTGCACGAGCTGCTGGAGATCGCCCGGGAACACGACCTGGTGGTGTTTTCTGATGAGATCTACGACAAGATCCTCTACGACGGGGTCGAGCATGTCTCCACCGGGGCCCTGGCCGGCGAGGACCAGCTGGTGGTGACCATGAACGGGCTCTCCAAGAGCTATCGCTGCGCCGGTTTCCGCAGCGGCTGGATGATCCTCTCGGGGAACATCGCCAAGCAGCGCGCGGCCGACTTCATCCAGGGGCTGACCATGCTGGCCTCGATGCGCCTGTGTGCCAACGTGCCGGCGCAGCACGCCATCCAGACCGCCCTGGGGGGCTACCAGTCGATCAACGACCTGATCCTGCCCGGCGGCCGCCTGCTCGCCCAGCGCGACATCACCGTCGAGAAACTCAACGCCATCCCCGGGGTCAGCTGCACCCGGCCCAAGGGGGCGCTCTACGCCTTCCCGAAGCTCGACCCCAAGGTGTTCAACATCCGCGACGACCAGCAACTGGTGCTCGACCTGCTGCTGCAGGAGAAGATCCTGCTGGTGCAGGGCACCGCCTTCAACTGGCCCGACCCCGACCATGTGCGCATCGTCACGCTGCCCTGGGCCGACCAGCTCGAGGACGCCCTGGACCGCTTTGCCCGTTTCCTGTCGCGCTACCGCCAGTAGATCGGGGATGCCTTTCTTCCCGCCGCTTGAAACCCGGCGGGGAAGCACGTATCTAAGCAACAGCTTTTGCAGCCCGCAACGTGGGGCGCCCCCTTCCCGACGACTGGAGATTTCCGGCAATGATGAGAATCCTGCTCTTCCTGGGCACCAACCTGGCCGTGATCGTGGTGGCCAGCATCACCCTGCGCCTGCTGGGGGTGGAGGGCTACCTGACCGAACAGGGCATGAACTTCAATGCCCTGCTGATCTTCTGTTTCATCTTCGGCATGGCTGGCTCGATGGTCTCGCTGTTCATCTCCAAGTGGATGGCCAAGCGCACCACCGGCACCGTGATCATCGAGACGCCGTCGAATGCCACCGAGAAGTGGCTGGTGGATACCGTGGCGGAACTGGCCCGCGACGCCGGTATCAAGACCCCCGAGGTGGGCATCTTCCCGGCCCAGCAGTCCAACGCCTTCGCCACCGGCTGGAACAAGGATGACGCCCTGGTGGCGGTCTCCGCCGGCCTGCTCAACCGCATGCGTCCGGAGGAGGTGCGCGCGGTGCTGGCCCACGAGATCGGCCACGTGGCCAACGGCGACATGGTCACCCTGGCGCTGATCCAGGGCGTGCTCAACACCTTCGTGATGTTCTTCGCGCGGGTGGTCGCCCACCTGGTCGACGGCTTCCTGAAGAGTCGCAGCGACGGAGAAGGGGGCCTGGGTTTCATGGGCTACTTCGCGGTGGTAATCGTCGCCGAGATCGTCTTCGGGCTGATCGCCTCGGCCATCGTCGCCTGGTTCTCGCGCTTCCGGGAGTATCGCGCGGACAGCGCCGGCGCTCACCTCGCCGGCAGCGGGGCCATGATCAACGCCCTGGCCCGCCTCAAGGCCGAGACAGAGATGCCGGACCAGATGCCGGACACCATGCGGGCCATGGCCATCACCAAGGGTCAGACGCGCTCGCTGATGGAGAAGCTGTTCGCCAGCCACCCGCCGCTGGATGATCGCATCCGTGCATTGAAGGAAGCGGCCTACCGGCAGTAACGGCGATCCGCGGCGGGGGTCACCCGCCGCTGCTCTCTGTACAGGCCGCATCCGTGCGTTGAAGGCAGCGACCTATAGGCAATAGCCACAGCGGATAACACCTCGCAGTGAGCCATCGCGATAACATCAGCGGGCCCGCTGATGTTTGCCGCCCCATCGTCGTCAGGCAGTGGCGGTCTCGACCCGGAAGCCCGCGCCTGACAGCAGCGGTGCGAGCTCCCAAGCCCCCTCGCGAAGCTCTATGGCGAGGGTCGCGCACTCCCGACGCAGCGGATAGGCCGCCCGGCAGGCATCGAAGCCCTTGGCCATGCCCTGGCGACGGGCCTCGCGGTGCAGGCTATCGTGGTCACGCCGCACGTCGTAGACGGCGCGAAGGCACAGGCGCAGCGCCTCCTCGGGGCCGAGGCCGGCGTCCAGCGCCAGGCGCCTGACCGGGGGAGCCGGTGCGAGGTCTGCCAGCGTCAGCCGCGCCGGCAGGCCTACATGGCGGGCCAGGGCGCGGTAGATCCGGTGGGTGCCGCGCAGCTTGCCGTCCAGGCTGTAGCCGGCGACATGCGGCGTGGCAATGGCGGCGAGGTCCGCCAGGCCGCTGTCGATGGTGGGCTCGTGCTCCCAGACATCGAGCACCGCGCTGACATCGCCCTGCCCCGCCAGCCGCTGACGCAGCGCCTGGCCATCCACGCAGTCGCCGCGTCCGGCGTTGAGCAGCACGCTGCCCGGGGCCAGGGCCGCGATGCGCTGGGCATCGAGCAGGTGGTGCGTCGGGTAGGGCTCCTCGGTCACCAGCGGGGTATGCAGGCAGAGCACGTCGCATTCGTCGATCAGGGTGTCCAGGTCCACGAAGCCGGCCAGCCCCTCGGCACCCTCCGCCGCCACGCGGGGCGGGTCACAGGCCAGGCAGTCGACGCCCATCGCCGTGAGACGCGCCAGCAAGCGCCCGCCCACGTTGCCCACGCCGACGATGCCGACGCGGCGCTCGATCAACCGCCATCCCTGGCGCTCGGCCAGGGTCGAGAGGCTGCCCAGCACGTAGTCCACCACCGCCTCGGCGTTGCAGCCCGGGGCGCTGGCGAAGGCGATGCCGCGCTCGGCCAGGGCCCGCTCGTCCACATGGTCGGTGCCGATGGTGCAGGTCCCGACAAAGCGCAGCCGGGAAGCTCGCGCCAGCAGGGCCTCGTCGACGCGGGTGATGGAGCGCACCACCAGGGCGTCGGCCTCCTGCAGCGCGTCGGCATCGATCTCGCGCCCCGGCAGGCGGACCACCTCGCCCAGTTCCCCGAAACATTTCTCGGCGGCGGGCACGTTGGCATCGACGACGATTCTCATGGCTGGTTCCCTTCCGGCTGGTGATACGACTTGTTCAGTGTGCCCAAGCCCTTACAATACCGCCATTGCCACTCGCGCGCCGCAGGCCTGCGGCGCCCTCCACCTCGGGAGCTGCCGTGATCGTCCGCTGGGAAACCGACCATGACTATGTGCTGGTGCATGTCCATCAGGACATGTTCGGCGACTGGATCTTCAGCCGTGCCTGGGGGCAGATCGGCACCCAGTTCGGCGGCCTGAAGCATCGCCTGGCCGATGACCACGACCAGGCGATGATGTGGCTGGCTGACGAGACCACCATCCTGTCCTCGCGGGGCTTTCGCAAGGTGCTGGAGGTGGAGGCCGAGAGTGCCGAGGGACGCGACGCCGTCAGCCAGCTCTCGCTGCTGGACTCGCTGTAGCCGCCGGATGCCGGCCGAGGGGGATCAGCCCAGATAGCGCCGCCCGCCGCGCAGGGTTGCCCCCTTCGACGCCCTCTTCGTCACCCCGGGCGACGGCTCGCCACTCAGCTGCTGCAGCTGCTGCCAGGCCGTCTCGTCCAGCCAGCCCCGAGCCGCCAGCCAGGCGGCCAGGCGGTCGGGTTCCATGCCGCGGTCCAGCTCCCGCCCCACCTCGTCCACCAGCACCGGGATGCGCACCCCGTAGCGGGCGACCAGCCCCTCGTCCTCGCTGATCTCGACCCGCTCCAGCCGGTAGCGCTCGGCACACAGGGTCGCCAGCACCGCCTCCAGCTGCTCGCAGAGATGACAGCCCAGGGTGGTATAGAGCCTCAGACGGATCATGCGCCCTCCCGATGGCGAATCAGGAACACATGGTGCAGGTCGGGGTTCCTCGAGAAATCGGGATCGAAGGTGCGCGAGGAGATATCCTCCACCCGGAACTGCTCGGCGAGGTCCGCATCCAGCTTGAAGCGCCGCTGGTTGTTGGAGAACACCAGGGTCCCCCCCGGCGCCAGGCGTGCCATGGCCAGGCGCACCAGTTGGCCGTGGTCGCGCTGGACATCCAGGGTATCGGCCATCTTCTTGGAATTGGAGAAGGTGGGCGGGTCCAGGAAGATCAGGTCGAACTCGCCGCCGGCGGTCGCCAACCAGCGCAGGCAATCGTCACGCACCACCCGATGACACCCGGGGTCGAGCCGGTTGAGGGCGAAGTTGTCCCGGGCCCACTCCAGGTAGGTGTTGGAAAGGTCGACGCTGACGCTCTCGCTGGCCCCGCCGGCCGTCTCCGTGCCCTCTTCCTGCGCTCCGAGGGCGGCCTGGACCGTGGCGGCCCCGGTATAGCAGAAGAGGTTGAGGAAGCGCTTGCCGGAGGCCATCTCGCCGAGCAGCCGGCGAACCGGGCGATGGTCGAGGAAGAGGCCGGTATCCAGGTAGTCGCGCAGGTTGACCCACAGCCGCGCCCGGCCCTCGCGCACCTCGAAGCGCTCACCGCTGGCCGCCTGCTTGCGGTACTGCGCCTTGCCGCTCTGCCGCTCGCGACGCTTGACCACGACCTTCCCGGCATCTACGCCGAGCACCTCGGGAATCACGCCCAGCGCCTCGTGCAGCCGCTTCTGGGCCTGGGCGGCATCCACGGACCTGGGTGGCGCATACTCCTGGACGTGCACCCGGTCGCCGTAGAGGTCGATGGCCAGGGCGTACTCGGGCATGTCGGCATCATAGAGCCGGTAGCAGCTCTCGCCGCTCTTCTTGAGCCACTTCTTCAGCCGCTTGCGGTTCTTCTCCAGGCGATTGGCGAACATCTGCGCCCCCTCGGAGCGCGCGGGGGCAGCCCCCCCGGAGGGCGATTCCTCCGCTTCGGGAATCGCCATCAGCAGCAGCTTCGCTTCCAGGGGGCCGTTGCGCAGCGCGTACTGCTTGCGGGCGCGCAGCCCGATGCGATGCCCGAGGTCCGGGTTGGCGGTGAAGACCGCCAACTGCCAGCCGGGGAAGGCCGCCTTGACCCGCTCGCCGAGCTGGCCGTAGAGGCGCACCAGTTCGGGAAGCTCGCCGAGGCGCTCGCCGTAGGGCGGGTTGGTGATCACCAGCCCGCGGGGGGTGTCAGGCAGCCCCGCGGGGCGCGCGAACCCGGCCAGGGAGGCCCCTTCGAGCTCGATCAGCGCCGGCACGCCGGCGCGCATGGCGTTGGACTTCGCCGCAGCCAGCGCCGGGGGGCTCTCGTCGAAGCCGTAAAGCCGCGAGCGGCAGCGCTTGCGCCCGATGCTGGCCCGTGCCTCGGCCTCGCGCTTGAGCTCCCGCCAGCAGCGCTCGTCGTGGCCGGCCCAGCCGTGGAAGCCGAAGCGCTCCCTGGCCAGACCGGGGGCGATGTCGGCGGCCATCAGGGCGGCCTCGATCAGCAGGGTACCGGCACCACACAGCGGGTCGACCAGCGGCGCCCCCTCCCGGGCCATCGCCGGCCAGCCGGCGCGCACCAGCAGGGCGGCGGCCAGGTTCTCCTTGAGCGGTGCATGGCCCACGTCGCGGCGATAGCCACGGCGGTGGAGGCTGTCGCCCGCGAGGTCCACGCCCAGGGTCAGCCGACCACGGTGCAGGTGGGCATAGAGGCGCAGGTCCGGCTGCCGGGTATCGACGTCGGGCCGCGGCCGACCCTCGGCGTGGAGGCGGTCGACCACCCCGTCCTTGACGGTCTGGGCACCGAAGCGGGTGTGGCGGATCGCCTCGGCGCGGCCATGGAAGTCCACCGCCAGGGTCGCGCCCGGTGCGAGGTGGTCCCGCCAGTCGACGGCCGCGGCGGCGGCCCGCAGCGCCTCGGGAGTCTCGATGCCCTCCCCCTGCGCCAGGCACAGCACCAGCCGGTTGGCCAGCCGCGACCACAGGCAGATGCGGTAGGCGCTCTCGAGGCTCGCGCGCAGGTGGACCCCGGCCACCGTGGTCTTGCCGGGCACGGCACCCAGGGCGGCCAGCTCATCGGCCAGCAGCAGCTCGATGCCCCGCGGGCAGGTGGCCAGAAGATCCAGTGAATCAGGGGAGTGCAGTTCAGTCATGACATATCCATCGGCGTGGCGCCTGGCCGGGGTGAAGGTGTGACAGGCAGGTAAACGCCTTGTTACAAATCATCGGTCGACAATCGTCGTCATCCTGGGCTATCAATGACTGAGTAGCTACTGAATGACGCATGCGTTCTGTCAGCGGGCCTCAAGTCGTCGTGCAGCACGGAGTTGCCGCAGAGACCGATGTCGCCCGGGCAACATGAATCCGGTCTCGAGGCCGGGTTCTCGTCGGTACCTTCATCAAGAGGTAGTCCAATGAAACGACAGAAACGTGATCGCTTCCAGCGTGCCTATGTTCATGGGTACAAGGCGGGTCTCTCAGGTCGTTCCCGCGATGACTGTCCAAGTCAGGATATCAATCTACGCGAGTACTGGATGAGCGGTTGGCGTGAAGGTCGTGGGGATCAATGGTCCGGCATGACGGGAGTCTCCGGCATTCACAAGAACCCCATGGTGATGTGACCCCCGCATTCACCGGGTCATCAGACCATCGTCAGAGGTGTTGACGAACATATCAAGCCCATGGCCCTGCCATGGGCTTTTTAGTGGCCGCCCGCCGGGACCTCACTGCCCGGCGAAGCGGGCCTGAAGTGCCCGGGCACACTCCCCCACCAGCGCCGGCCCGCGATAGATGAAGCCCGAATAGAGCTGCACCAGGTCGGCGCCGGCCGCCACCTTGGCCCGCGCCGCCTCGCCGCTGTCGATGCCGCCCACGCCGATGATCGGCATGCCGGGAAGCCGGCGGCGCAGTTCGCGGATGACCGTGTTCGAGGGTTCGAATACCGGCCTACCGGAGAGCCCCCCCTGCTCGTCGGCATGCGCAAGCCCCGCCACCGCCTCGCGAGAGACGGTGGTATTGGTGGCGATCACCGCGTCGATGCCATTGGCCTCGAGGGTGCGCGCCACCAGGCCGACCTCCTCGTCGCTCATGTCCGGGGCGATCTTCACCGCCAGGGGGACGCGGCGACCGGCCTCCCGGTCGAGCCGGCTTCCCTCCGCGCGCAGGGCACCGAGCAGCGCATCCAGGTGCTCGCCGAACTGGAGGTTGCGCAGCCCCGGGGTATTGGGCGAGGAGATGTTCACTGTGATGTAGTGCGCATGGCCATGCACCTTGCGCAGGCAGGTCAGGTAGTCGTCCACCGCCTGCTCCACCGGGGTGGTGAGGTTCTTGCCGATGTTGATGCCGATCACCCCGTCGTAGCGGCTCGCCTTCACACGCTCGACCAGGTGATCCACCCCGGCATTGTTGAAGCCCATGCGATTGATGATGGCGCCGGCCTCCGGCAGGCGGAACAGCCGCGGCCGGGGGTTGCCGTACTGGGGCCGGGGCGTCACGGTGCCCACCTCGACGAAGCCGAAGCCCAGCGCTCCCAGGGCATCCAGGTGGTCGGCATTCTTGTCCAGCCCGGCGGCCAGGCCAACCCGGTTTGGAAAGCGCAGCCCCATCAGTTCCACCGGGTCCTCGACCCGCCCGCCGCCGAGTCGCTCCGCCAGGCCCAGGCGACCGGCCAGGTCGAGCCCCTTCAGGGCGACGCCGTGGGCGGTCTCGGCGTCCAGGCGAAACAGCAGCGAACGGGCAAGCGAATACATGGCGACTCCGGTCAAGGGGGCGGGCGGGGGCCGCAGAGTATAGCAGTGCCGGTGGCCAGACACGACGCCGACGCCTCAGGCGCCCGACGACCGTCCCCGCGGCGACAGCCAGGGGGCGTTCTGTGATCTACTGTACGCAACGCCGTCGCGATCACGGCCGGGTGGGCCGTGCAGCCTAACAAGCCAGGGAGATCCATATGGCCGATACCACCGAAACCCTCGAGGACCGCCTGTCGCGCATTCACCGGGCGCTGGGCGACGAGCGGCTCGATGCCGTCGACGACGTCCTGGCCGACCTGGAGCCGGCGGAGGTCGCCCTGCTGCTGGAGTCACTGCCCCCGGCGGCACGCATCAAGCTGTGGGAACGGGTGCCGGGCGAGGTCGACGGTGAGGTCCTGCTTCACGTGCACGACGAGGTGCGCAGCACCCTGCTCGATGACATGGACCATGCCGAGATCGTGGCCGCCACCTCGGGCCTCGATACCACGGACCTCGCCGAGATCTTCGAGGACCTCCCCCAGCAGGTGGCCGAGGACATGCTGCGCTCGATGGACGAGCTGCAGCGCAGCCGGCTGCAGGAGACGCTCTCCTTCGAGGAGGACAGTGCCGGGCGCCTGATGCGCACCGACACCATCGCCGTGCGCGCCGACGTCAGCCTGGAGACGGTCAAGCGCTTCCTGCGCTGGAAGGAGGCGGTGCCCGACAACACCCATGCGCTGATGGTGGTCGACCGCAACGGCTTCTTCGTGGGGGTGCTGCCGTTGGCGCGCCTGGTCTCCAATGACCCCGAGATGGCCGTCGCCGACCTGATGGACCGCGACGTGGACAGCATCCAGGTGACCATGCACTCCCGCGAGGTGGCCACCCTCTTCCAGACTCACGACCTGGCCTCCGCGCCGGTGGTCGACGAGGAGGGCCTGCTGCTCGGTCGCATCGTCATCGACGACATCGTCGACGTGATCCGCGAGAACTCCGAGCAGGCGCTGATGAACATGGCCGGCCTGGACGAGGAGGAAGACCTCTTCGCGCCGGTGATGCCCAGCGCCAAGCGACGCGCCGTGTGGCTCGGCATCAATCTGGTCACCGCCTTCCTGGCCGCCTGGGTGATCGGCCGCTTCGAGGATGCCCTGGACAAGATCGTGGCCCTGGCCGTGCTGATGCCCATCGTCGCCAGCATGGGCGGCATCGCCGGCAGCCAGACCCTGACCCTGGCGATCCGCGGCCTGGCCCTGGGCCAGATCAGCCGCACCAACAGCAGCTGGCTGCTGCGCAAGGAGATCGGCATCGCTGCCCTCAACGGCGTGCTCTGGTCGCTGGTGGTGGCCGTGCTCGCGGTGCTGTGGTTCGGCAGCATCGCCATCGGCGTCATCATCGCCGCCGCCCTCGTGATCAACATGCTGGCGGCCGGCATCGCCGGCATCGTCATCCCGCTGATGCTCAAGCGCTCGGGCATCGATCCCGCCCTCTCGGGGTCGGTGATCCTGACCACGGTGACCGACGTGGTGGGCTTCATGGCCTTCCTGGGGCTGGCCACGCTGTTCCTGCTCTGACCGCTGCCTTGCCCGCCCCCTGGAAACACGAACCCCCGCCGATGGCGGGGGTTCGTGGCATTGGCCATCAGCAAGGCGGAGCGGTCAGGTCTCGCGATTGCTCTCGGCCAGGTCGACCAGCTCGCGCACGGCCACCGCGAAGAGCGGGAAGCCGCCATGGCTGCCGCTGCCCACCTCCTCGAGCAGGCGGCACCAGCGCCGGTGCATGCCCTGGTGGAGCGAGAGCCACTGCTCCACCCGTTCCGCGCAGTCCCGCGGGCCGCCTTCCATGCCCAGCACGCTGATGGTCAGCGCCAGCTGCTGGCGGTCGATGTCGTCGCGGAAGGTCTCGCGGGCCTGGGCCTGCCAGCTGTCACGCACCTTGAGCTCGGTGATCTGCTGGATCATCCACGGCAGCTCCAGGCGATCGCCGATCTCGTAGAACACCTCGGCGACGCGCTGCGGCTTCTCGTTGGTCTGGCGGGCCGCCTGGATAATGCCGAGCGCCGCGTAGAGGCTGCCGGCGGCCGCCACGGTCGATGCCAGGGCCTCCGGCACGCCCGCCTCGGTGAGCTCGTTGCGGCGGGCCTCCCAGGCCTCGTGCTCCTCGCCGCGCAGGCGCTTGCCGATGTTCTCCTGCAGCTGGGCCAGCCGCGGGGCGAAGAAGTCGATGGCATCCCGGGTGCTCATGCCGGTGCGGTTGCGCAGGAACCAGCGGGTGGCGCGCCGCAGCATGCGCATCAGGTCGAGCATCATGGCGTACTGCACGTCGCTCGGCACCCGGTTGTCCAGCGCCTCGATCTGCTCCCAGAGGCGCGGCAGCTGGAAGCTGTCGCGCGCCACGACGTAGGAGCGGGCGATGGTGGCGCGATCAGCGCCGGTGGAGTCGATCAGCCGGCGCACGAAGACGATGCCCATGTGGTCGACCAGGTCGTTGGCCACCTGGGTGGCGACGATCTCGCGCTTCAGGCGGTGGTCGTACATCTCGTCCTTGTAGCGCTCGACCAGCACCTTCGGGAAGATCCGCTCGACGAACTTGACGATGGTCGGGTCGTCCGGGACGTCCGAGGCGATCAGGTCGCCCTTGAGCACGCTCTTGGCGTAGGAGATCAGCACCGAGAGCTCCGGCAGCAGCATCCCCTGCTCGTTGGCGGCGCGCTCGTTGAGGATCTCGTCGTCGGGCAGGAACTCCAGCTCGCGGTCGATCTGGCCGGCGGCCTCGAGCTCGCTGATGAAGCGCCGGAAGGGCCCGATGCCCTGCCGGGAGAGGAGCTCGGCGAGATCCAGCGCCTGGGTCTGGCGGTAGTTGTCCAGCAGCACCAGGTCCGAGACCTCACCGGTCATGTCGGCGAGCAGCTGGTTGCGCTGCTTCTCCGTCATGTCGCCACGCTTGACCACCTCGTCGATGAGGATCTTGATGTTGACCTCATGGTCGGAGCAGTTGACCCCACCGGCATTGTCGATGAAGTCGGTGTTGACCCGCACGCCCCGCGCTGCTGCTTCCATGCGCCCGCGCTGGGTGAGGCCGAGGTTGCCGCCCTCGCCGACGACACGGCACTGCAGCTCGCGGCCATCGATGCGCAGGCCGTCATTGGCCTTGTCGCCCACCTGGGCATCGGTCTCCTCGCTGCTCTTGACGTAGGTCCCGATGCCGCCGTTCCACAGCAGGTCGACCCGGGAC
This sequence comes from Halomonas ventosae, assembly GCF_004363555.1. GTDB lineage: Bacteria > Pseudomonadota > Gammaproteobacteria > Pseudomonadales > Halomonadaceae > Halomonas > Halomonas ventosae. The sequence goes on from NZ_SNZJ01000004.1 coordinate 121,540, forward strand.
TTGAGCATGGCGCGGATCAGCTCGTTGGGGGCGAGCTTGTCCTCCTTGATGTCGAACAGCGCCTTCATCTGCTTCGAGATGGGGACGGTCTTGGCCGAGCGCTTGAACACCCCGCCGCCCTCGGAGATCAGCTCGGCGTTGTAGTCCTCCCAGCTGGAGCGCGGCAGGGCGAAGAGGCGCTGGCGCTCGGCGAAGCTCGCCGCCACGTCCGGGCTCGGGTCGACGAAGATATGCAGGTGGTTGAAGGCCCCCACCAGGCGGATCCTGTCGGAGAGCAGCATGCCGTTGCCGAAGACGTCGCCCGCCATGTCGCCGATGCCGAGCACCGAGAACTCGTCCTCCTGGGTATTCAGCCCCAGGCCACGGAAGTGGCGCTTGACCGACTCCCAGGCCCCCTTGGCGGTGATGCCCATCTTCTTGTGGTCGTAGCCGTTGGCCCCGCCCGAGGCGAAGGCATCGCCCAGCCAGTGCCCGTACTCGGCCGAGATCTCGTTGGCGATATCGGAGAAGGTCGCGGTGCCCTTGTCGGCCGCCACCACCAGGTAGGCGTCGTCGTCGTCGTGGCGCACCACGTCGCGAGGCGGCACGATCTCGCCCCCCACGCGGTTGTCGGTGACGTCGAGCAGAGCACGGATGAAGGTCTTGTAGCAGGCGATGCCCTCCTGCTGGATGGCATCGCGGTCACCGCCCTCGGGAAGGCGCTTGCAGACGAAGCCGCCCTTGGCGCCCACCGGCACGATCACCGCGTTCTTGACCTGCTGCGCCTTGACCAGGCCAAGCACCTCGGTGCGGAAGTCCTCGAAGCGGTCGGACCAGCGCAGCCCGCCCCGCGCCACCTTGCCACCGCGCAGGTGAACCCCCTCCACGCGCGGCGAGCAGACGAAGATCTCGTAGGCCGGCCGCGGCTTGGGCATGCCGGTGACCCGGGAAGGCTCCATCTTGAAGGACATGTAGTCCTTGTGACGGCCATCGGGGCCCGGCTGGTAGTAGTTGGTGCGCTGGGTCGCCTGGATCAGCTCAATGTAGCGGCGCAGCAGCTGATCGTCGTTGAGGCTGGCCACATCGTCGAGCAGCCGGATGATGCGCCCCGTGCAGGCCTCGATCTCGCCCTCCGGCGGGCGCTCGGCTGGATCGAAGCGCAGCTCGAAGAGGGTCACCAGCTCGCGGGTGATCTCCGGGTGGTTTACCAGGGTGGTGGCCATGTAGTCCTGGGAGACGCCGAAGCGGATCTGCTTGAGGTAGCGGGCATAGCCCCGCAGCATGGCCACCTCGCGCCAGTCCAGGTTGGCGCCGATGATCAGCCGGTTGAAGGCGTCGTTGTCGGCTTCCCCGTTCCAGATGCGCTGGAAGGCCTCGACGAAGGGCTCGCGCATCTCCTGCAGGTTGACCTCGGTGCTGGTGTGGTGCTCCAGGTCGAAGTCATGGATCCAGTAGCTGCCGTCGCTGGCCTCCAACTCGTAGGGGCGCTCGCCGATCACCCGCAGCCCCAGGTTCTCCATCATCGGCAGCACGTCGGAGAGCGGGATCGGCTGGTCGCGGTGGAACAGCTTGAGGTTGACCCCGCTGCCCTCCTCTTCGACCAGCCGGTAGAGGGAGAGCGCCAGCGGGGTGCCGTCATCCAGCTCGCTGATGTGCTGCAGGTCGTAGACCGCTGTACGCGCCGAGAAGTCGTCGCGATAGCTGGCGGGGAAGGCATCGCGGAAGCGGTCCATCAGCAGGTTGGCCTGCTCCTCGCCGAACCCCTCGATGGCGGCGCCCTGAAGGTCGTCGCGCCAGTTGCGGGCCAGGGTCGCCAGCTTGGCTTCCAGGCGCCGCAGGTCGTAGTCGGCCGGCTGGTCGCCCTTGAAGCGCAGGATGAACTGGATGCGGGCCAGCACCGACTCCGAGAGGTAGGTGTTGAAGTCGCCGAAGGTGGCGTCGAGCTCCTCGCAGAGCAGGTTCTGGATGCGCAGGCGCAGCTCGGTGGAGAAGACGTCGCGCGGCACGAAGGCCAGACAGGAGTAGAACTTGCCGGAGCGATCCTCGCGGATGAACAGCCTCACCCGGCGCCGCTCGCGCATGTCGAGGATGCCCAGGGCCGTCTGGGTCAGCTCGTCGGTGTCGATCTGGAAGAGATCGTCGCGGGGATAGACCTCGAGGATGTGCAGCAGGTGCTTGCCGTTGTGCCCCTTGGGATTGAAGCCGGACTTCTCCATCACCGTCGCGAGCTTGCGGCGCAGGATCGGCACGTTGCGCGGCGACTCGTTATAGACGGTGGCGGTGAACAGGCCGAGGAAGCGGCGCTCGCCGATCACCCGTCCCTGGTCATCGTAACGGTCGATGGAGATGTAGTCGGGATAGGTCGGGCGATGGATCCGCGCATGGTGGGCGCTCTTGGCGAACGACAGCAGTTGGGGAACCAGCACGTAGCGGTCACCCTCCACCCCCTGGTCGGTGCGGATACGCTCCTGGTAGCGGGGCTGGTCGAGGCGGAACACGCCCAGCTTGCTCTCGTCGACCCGGTCGAGGCGCTGCCGCCCCTCGGCCTCGTGGACGACATACTCGTCGTAACCGAGGAAGGTGAAGTTGTCATGCAGCAGCCATTCGAGAAAGGCGATGGCCTCCTCGTGGTCACCGGCATCGACCTGCTCCGGGCGCGAGGCCTTGAGCTCGGCGACGGCCGCCCGGGCCTGCTCGCGCATCGGCTCGAAGTCGGCCACCGCGGTACGCACGTCGCGCAGCACCTCCTGAAGGCTCGTCTCGATCTCCTCGAGCAGCGCCGGGTCCGAGTGGCGGTCCACCTCGATGGCGATCAACGACTCCCGCCCCTGCGGGGCGTCGGCCTGCCGGGTCGGGGTGACCCGGGTGAGCCGGTGCTGTCCGTCGCGCTCCGCCGCCAGCACGGCATTGTGGATGGCGTGGACGGTCATGCCCCGCCGGTTGAGCTCGATGCGTACCGAGTCGACCAGGAAGGGCATGTCCTCGTGGAGCACGGCGATGAAGGTGTGGGTGGACTGCCAGCCATGCTGCTCGAAGTCGGGGTTGAAGACTCGCACCTTGGGGTCGGCAGGATCGAACTGCTGCAGGAAGTGCCACACGGCGAGGGTGGCGCCATAGAGGTCGTCGAGACGGCGGTCGGCCAGATCATCGAGCGGTACCGTGGCATAGAAGTGGCGGGCGAAGGCACCGACCTGGGTGGCCTTGTCCTCGTCCAGACGGCCTTGCAGCCGCTCCTCGAGTTGCTTGAGCAGATCCTGGCGGGTCTCCTCGTGTGCGACGTGTTGCATCCATCACCTCGGCTGCCTGCGGCCGCCGTAGGCGGCCGGGAGAACTTGACGTGGCGGCCTCCTGGCCGCATCGCCTTCCAGCTTACGTCACTTCCCGAGCCCACCCCAGCCACATGCCCCTTCGCTCATGGAGCATGTCGGTTGCGCATCGCCGCTTGACAGCGTGCCGGGCACGCCGCCCCCTCAGCCACGCCGCTCCAGCAGGACACCGCATTCGCAGTGGTGCGTCCAGGGGAACTGGTCGAAGAGCGCGAAGCGCCGGATCTCGTGGCTGCGGGTCAGCACCTCGAGGTTGTCGGCCAGGGTCTCGGGATTGCATGAAATATAGACGATACGCGCATATTCGCTGAGCTGGCGGCAGCTCTCCTCATCGAGCCCCGCCCGTGGCGGGTCGACCAGCACCGTGGAGAAGGCGTAGTCGTCGAGGGCCATCTCGGCCACCCGGCGCCCGCCCTTCTCGCCCTTCAGGGCCTGGGAGAACTCCTCGGCGGACATGCGACCGACCTCGGTATTGGCGATGCCGTTGGCCGCCAGGTTGACCCGGGCACTGGCCACCGAGGTCCGCGATATCTCGGTGGCCAGCACCCGCCGGAAGTTGCCGGCCAGCGCCACGGTGAAGTTGCCATTGCCGCAGTAGAGCTCCACCAGGTCGCCGTCCTGGCTGTCCCGGGTGACGTCCCGGGCCCAGGCCAGCATCGCGCGGCAGATCTCGGCATTGGGCTGGGTGAAACTGTTCTCCACCTGCTGGTAGACCAGCTCGTCGCCGTCAACCGCGAGGCGCTCCCACACATGGTCACGCGTCAGCACCAGGCGCTGCTTGCGGGCGCGGCCGATGACCATGATGCCCAGCGCCTGCTGGAGGGCACGGGCCTCGGCCTCCCAGGCCTCGTCGAGCCGGCGGTGGTAGATCAGGGTGACCAGCGCCTCGCCGGAGAGGGTGGTGAGGAACTCCACCTGAAACAGCCGGCGGCGCAGCAGGTCGTTGTCGCGGAGGGCATCGAGCAGGCGCGGCATGAGGTCGTTGATCTGCCGGCCGGCCACCGGGTAGTCGTCCAGGCGGACCACCGTCTTGCGTTTCGGGTCCTCGGGGTCCACCTCGGACCCCTGAATTTCAAACATCGCATAGAAGAGGTCGTCCCCCTCGTGCCAGAGGCGAAATTCACAGCGCTGGCGAAAGTGGCTCGGCGGCGAGGGAAACACCTCGAGCATCGGCGGCGAGAAGCGCGCGAAGTCACGGGTGATGCGCTCGCGCTTGGCCTCGAGCTGCTGGTCATAGCGGGCGGGGTCGACGACGGGAATGGCCACGGCGGCTCCTGGTTAAGATGACGAGAGTAAGATGACGAGATTGAGGAAATAACGATGGTGCCGGCCCTCGCGGTCGACTCAGGCCGGGTGCAGCAGCCTCGGCGGGGCAAAGCCGAAGTCGGCCAGCCCCCTGTCCAGGCGTTCGTCGGGGGCGGTGACGAAGCTCGGCTCATCCCCCTGGCGGGGGGCGAGCGCCGTCACCACCTGCCCGACCCGGCGGGCGATGGCCTCGCCGGAGTCGATCCAGCTCACCTGCCACGGCGCGGCCTCGGCGAGCCACGGGGCCAGCAGCGGGAAGTGGGTGCAGCCGAGCACCACGGTATCCAGGTGGGGATCCTCCCACAGCGGGGCGAGGGCCCGGTGCAGGATCGCCCGATGGGGGGGCTCCCCGGCCACCAGGCGCTCCGCCTCGCGGACCAGGGCGTCCGCGGCGACCCGCGTCACCCGGCAGTCGGCGGCGAAGTCACGGATCAGCTGCAGGGTATAGGGCCGCGACACCGTGGCACTGGTCGCCAGCAGGCCGATATGGCGCGTCCGGCTGATCCCGGCCGCCGGCTTGATGGCGGGCACGGTGCCGACCACGGGAATCGTCAGGGAAGCGCGCAGGACGTCCAGCGCCAGGGTGCTGGCGGTATTGCAGGCCACCACCAGGGCGCTGCAGCCGCTGGCCGCCACGGCGGCCTCGCAGACGACCCGGATGCGCTGGACCAGCCAGGCATCCTCCCGCTGGCCGTAAGGCAGCATGGCATTGTCGCAGGCATAGGCCAGGGCGGCCTCGGGCAGGCACCGGCGCAGCGCCCTGACCACCGACAGCCCGCCGACGCCCGAATCGAAGACCAGGATCGGACCCGCCATCATCCTGCCCCTCGACGCTTCAGGGCCGAGTGACGCGAGCAGGACGATGGCAGGGCGAGGCGAAACAGGTTGGGCATGACGTAGAAGGGGGCCGATGAGAATGCCGGCCATTCTACCCCAGACCCGCGGCAGGGCCGAAACGCCGGCCAGACGTCATCAGGTCACCGGCTCGGGGGCATCTCGCAGCTCGGCATAGAGCTCGGGGTAGGCCTCCTGCAGCCGTTCGAGCTGCGTCTGGGCGCCCTCCGGCAGGGCCGCCGCGAGGGCCTCGAGGTCCTGGTCGTTGAAGTTCTTCTGGATCAGCGGGAACAGCAGCTCGCGCTCGTCACGCAGGTAGGCGCGGTGGCTCTCCAGGTAGGACTTGAGGTCTTCGGCGAAGCGGTCCATGGGCACCACGGCATCCATCAGGATCATGTCGAGGTCGTTGGAGAGGCGCTTCAGCCGGGACTTCAGCGACCGATAGTCCCGGGAGAGGCGCTCGGTGACCTCGACACTCGAGGGGTCGAGCTCCTTGAGGCGCTCGGTGCAGACCTTCTCGAGGGGCTGGGTGAAGCCTTCCTGGTAATCGAGGATGTAGTCGACGACCTCCCGGACCAGCTGGAAGTTGGGACGCTCGCCGCACGCCAGGGACTTCTGCTTGAGCTGCAGGACGTGCAACATGCGCGCCATGTTGGCATGATCCTGACGCAACTGCTTCAGCATGGGCATGACGGGAGTCTCCTCTGTGGCGATGTGGAACAGAAGGCTGTCTAGGTTGGATTCGCCGCGGCGGATCGGGTTCACCGCGCCGTGCCCCCGGCAGGGCCGACCTGTCTCAAGCTAGCCGGTCGGGGGGAATTGTGCCTGTCGCCCAAGGTCGTATTGCCTGCGACGACACATCCACTCTAGCAGTCGCGAGCCAAGGAGTCAGAAATGGATCTCTTCCAGGGCAACACCCCCGACGATGCCGCGCCGCTCGCCTTCCGCATGCGTCCACGCCGCCTCGAGGACTACGTGGGGCAGCAGGCGCTGGTCGGCCCTGGCAAGCCGCTGGCGCGCATGGCCGAGAGCGGCGTGGTGCGCTCGATGATCCTCTGGGGCCCCCCGGGGACCGGCAAGACCACCCTGGCCGAGATCCTCGCCGAGGTCTCCGGCGCCCACCTGGAGCACCTCTCGGCGGTGATGGCCGGAGTGAAGGAGATCCGGGCCGCCGTCGATCGCGCGCGGGACATGCAGGCCCGTCAGCGCCCCACCCTGCTGTTCCTCGACGAGATCCACCGCCTCAACAAGAGCCAGCAGGACGCCCTGCTGCCCCACGTGGAGTCGGGGCTGCTGACGCTGATCGGCGCCACCACCGAGAACCCCTCCTTCGAGGTCAACTCGGCGCTGCTCTCCCGGGCGCGGGTGCACGTGCTGAAGTCGCTCACCGAGGAGGAACTCGTCGAGGTGATGCAGCGGGCGCTGGCCGACGAGACGCGTGGCCTGGGCACCCGGCGGATCCGCGTGGACGAGGGGGTACTGGCGCTGCTGGCGCGGGCCGCCGCCGGGGACGCCCGCCGCGCCCTGGGCCTGCTGGAGACCGCCTGCGACTTCACCGTGGCCGAGGGCGACGGCGAGCGCCTGCCCCGCGAGGCACTGGAGGACGTCATCGGGCACCAGGCCAGCGCCTTCGACAAGCAGGGCGACCACTTCTACGACCTGCTCTCGGCGATCCACAAGTCGGTGCGCTCCTCGCGCCCCGATGCCGCCCTGCTCTACATCGCCCGTTTCATGCAGGGTGGCGGCGACCCGCTCGACGTGATCCGCCGCCTCTCGGCCATCGCCTCGGAGGACGTCGGCAACGCCGACCCGCGGGCCCTGCCCCTGGTGATGGCCGCCTGGGACGCCTACCTGCGCCTGGGCGACTACGAGGGCCAGCGCGCCATTGCCCATGCCGCCATCCACCTGGCGGTGGCCCCCAAGAGCAACGCCATCGACCAGGCCTGGAAGCAGGCCAAGGCCTTCGTGGCGGAGCAGCCACAGCTGGAGGTGCCGACCTACCTGCGCAATGCCCCGACGAAGCTGATGGAGTCCCTGGGGCACGGCCAGGGCTACCGCTACGCGCACCACGAGCCCCACGGCTACCCGGCCGGCAGCGCCCATGACTGCTGGCCCGACGAGATCCCGCACCAGCGTTTCTACCAACCGACGGAATATGGCCAGGAGAAGCGCTACGGCCAGCTGATGGCCTGGCGGGCGCAGCTCGATGCCGAGGCGGACGACGGGGCATAGCGCCAAGCCGCCAAGCCGCCAAGCCGCCAAGCCGCCAAGCCGCCAAGCCGCCAAGCCGCCAAGCAGGATAACCCAGCCCAAATAAAGAACCCCCGCCGGACCTGACATCCGACGGGGGAACGCAATTCATTGCCTCCACGCCTGCCACCCACCACCGAACGGCTTGGCCGCTCGGCGCGTTCAGCTCGGCGCGTTACTGCGTGTCGCGGATCACGTCGGTGCCCTCGGGGATCTCGAAGGTGAAGCGGCTGTCGTCCAGCGGCTCGTTCATGCGCACGTTGTCGAACTCGATGGCGGTGCGCTGCCCGGTACTGTCGGTCATCTGCAGCAGGTCCAGCGCCTCGCCGCGGAAGGTCATCTGCAGCTCCTCGAAGAGGGTATCGGGGTCCTTGGGCACCAGGGTGAAGGTCTCGCTGCTGCCCTGCTGGCGACGGGTGACGTCATAGCTGCCGGTCAGCTCATCGGCACTGCCGGAGAGCAGCAGGGCCGGGGTGTGGGTCACCCGCTGGTCCAGCGCCTGCACCGTGGCCTGTTCCAGGTCCGGGTCATAGAGGGTGACCTCCTCGCCCGCGGAGACCACCAGCTGCTCGTAGGGGGCGTCCACCTCCCAGCGGAACTTGCCGGGACGCGACAGCCACATGCGGCCCCGGGCCTCCTGCAGGCGCTGGCCGCTGCCATCGAGGATCTGCTGCTCGAAGTCCGCCACGTAGGTCTGGAGCGGCTCGAGAATGTCCGCCAGGCGCTCGGCGCCTTCGCTGGCCAGGGCCGACATCGGCACGGCGAGGGTCATGGTCAGCGCGGCGAGGGTCTTCTTCACTGTCATCGTCTCTGTCTCCCTGGACGGGTCCATCATGGCATCCTGTCACTCGGACCCGGGACACCCCGGCGGGTTGCATTGCTACCGGGGCTTCCATCATTGCTGCAAGGTTGGCGCGCGTCAGTCGCCCACCGGTGGCGGGGCCAGCACCTCTCGCGCGCCGTTGGTGCCCATGGTGGAGACCACACCGGCCATCTCCATGGACTCGACCAGGCGCGCCGCGCGGTTGTAGCCGATCTTGAAGCGACGCTGAACCGCCGAGATGGAGGCACGGCGACTCTCGGTGACGAAGGCCACCGCCTCGTCGTAGAGGGCATCCTGCTCGGCGTCGTCGTCACCGCCGCCCTCGGCCTCGAGGCCGGTGAGGGCCTCGGCGGAGACGCCGCCGGAGAGGATCTCGTCGATGTACTCCGGCTCGCCGCGACGCTTCCAGTCCTCGACCACCCGATGCACCTCGTCGTCGTCGACGAAGGCCCCATGGACGCGGGTCGGCATGCCCGACCCGGCCGGCAGGTAGAGCATGTCGCCATGGCCGAGCAGGTTCTCGGCGCCGCCTTGGTCGAGGATGGTGCGCGAGTCGACCCGGGACGAGACCTGAAAGGCCATGCGGGTGGGAATGTTGGCCTTGATCAGGCCGGTGACCACGTCCACCGAGGGCCGCTGGGTGGCCAGTATCAGGTGGATACCGGCGGCGCGGGCCTTCTGGGCCAGCCGCGCGATCAGCTCCTCGACTTTCTTGCCGACGATCATGAACATGTCGGCGAACTCGTCGATCACCACCACGATGTAGGGCAGCTTCTCGAGCACCGGCGGCGACTGGTGCATCTCCCAGGGCTGGGGCTCCCAGAGTGGATCGGCCACCTGGGCGCCAGCCCGCTCGGCCTCGTCGAGCTTGCCGTTGAAGCCGGCGATGTTGCGCACGCCCATCGATGCCATCAGCTTGTAGCGACGCTCCATCTCGGCCACGCACCAGCGCAGCGCATTGGCCGCCTCCTTCATGTCGGTGACCACCGGCGCCAGCAGGTGCGGGATGCCGTCGTAGACTGACAGTTCCAGCATCTTGGGGTCGACCATGATCATGCGTACCTCGTCGGGTGTCGCCTTGAGCAGCATGGAGATCAGCATGGCATTGACCCCCACCGACTTGCCCGAGCCGGTGGTGCCGGCCACCAGCAGGTGGGGCATCTTGCCGAGGTTGGCCACCACCGGGCCACCGCCGATGTCCTGGCCCAGCGCCAGGGTCAGCGCCGAGGCCTCGTGCTGGTAGCGGTCGGAGTCGATCACCTCGCGCAGCCGGATCATGGCGCGATGCGGGTTGGGGATCTCGATGCCCACGGTCGGTCGGCCGGGAATCACCTCCACCACGCGCACGCTCTTGACCATCAGCGAGCGCGCCAGGTCCTTGGCCAGGTTGCTGATCTTGGAGACCTTGACGCCGGCCGCCGGCTTGATCTCGAAGCGGGTGATCACCGGGCCCGGCCAGGTATCGACCACTTCGGCCTTGACCCCGTACTCGCGCAGCCGCGTCTCGAGCAGTTCGGCCATCTCGGCCAGCTGCTGTTCGGAATAGTTGCGCTGCTGGGGCTGCGGCGGCGTCAGCAGTCGCAGGCTGGGCAGCTCGCCATCGGGCTCCGGCAGCTCGTCGAGCACCGGCCGCTGGTTCTGCAGGTGCTCCACGGTCCACAGGGCTGGCCCCTCGGGCTCGTCGGCGGCCTCGCGCCCCTGCTCGGCGGTCGCCACCTGGGGCACGGGCTCCGGCGTCGGTTCCGGTGGGGCAACCCCCGGGTCACGACGACCGGCCGACGCCTCCCCGTCCCCCATGGCGCCCGCGGGCGCCCAGGCCAGCTGCGGTTCGTCCGCGTCGTCGGGCTCTTCCCAGTCGGCGTACTGCCAGTTGGCCAGCTCCGGTTCACGGCGTCGCCCCTCGCGGGCCGGCGAGTGCGGCGAGGCACCCGAGGAGGCCCGGGCGGGGGGCGGCGCATCGGCCTCCTCCCCGGCCTCGGGGCTGCCGGAGGCGGCATCGACGTCCGCATCGAGACGCCCCTCGTCACGCTGGGCCCGCAGGGCGGGCCCCTGCCAGGCCGGCACTACCTCGTCGTCATCGGGCAGCACGGGCTCGGGCACCGTCTCCGGGACCCGGCGGGGGCTCTTCTCGTCGCTGGGCTCCGGCCGGTTGCGAGGTGTCTCGCCGGATGCGGGGGAGACGGCGCGGCCGGCATCCGACATCGGCTCACGTGAGGTCGGGGGAAGGGGGGATTCAGCGGGCCTGGCCCCGGCGAGAGGCGAGGAAGCAGCCGTCTGCTTCTCTCCCGGCGGGGTGATCGCCACCCGCGGCTCCACGGCCTCACGGGAGGCCCGAGCGGTATAGGCCGCCTCGGGCTGCTTGGCCGACGGCGTGCGCTCGGGCACTTCCCAGGGAATGTCGGTCTCGCCGTCATTGCAGAAACCGGGCTCGCGACGCGAGCCCCCGTCGACGGCCAGGACCGGTTCGGCCTCGCGACGACGTCTCCCCCCCAGACGCTGCCACCAGCGCGACCGAGGCTCAGCTTCGGGGGCCTCATCGGCCCCTTGCGCATCGTCCTGGGCGGCCGAGGACTCGCTCTCCTCCCGGGCCTCGTCGCGCCGCTCGGCGCGTCGTTCCCGGACCAGCCCGAAGCGGTCCGCCACCCAGCGCCACAGCACCAGGCTGCGGTGGCCCAGTTCGTCCATCACCGTCAGCCAGGAGAGCCCGGTGAACAGGGGAAAGCCACAGAGCATGGCGGCCGCGGCCAGCAGGCCGGTACCGCCCGTCCCCACCAGGGGGATCAGGGCACCGACCAGCCCCTCGCCGAGGATGCCCCCCGTGGAGTAGGGCAAGGGGCCATCGGGTCGGTAGAAGTGCAGCGCCCCGAGGGTGGTGGAGCCCAGCAGCAGCAGCACCAGCCCCCCGCAGCGCACCGCCAGGGCGGTGGCATCCCACTCGAAGCGCACCTGCCGCGAGCGGATCAGCCACCAGGCGGCGAACCCCAGCATGCCGGGCCACCACAGGGCACTCACCCCGAACAGTGAATAGAGCACATCGGCGAGCCAGGCCCCGATGGGCCCCATCCAGTTGGCGACCTCGGTCTCGGGGCCGCTGCGTGACCAGCCGGGATCCTGGGCGCGGAAGCTGTAGAGCGCCAGCAGCAGGAACACACAGGCGGCCAGCAGCAGGATCACCACGCCCTCGCGAGCCGACCCCTGCAGTCGCAGGCCGAAGCGCTTCGCCGTCTCCCTGGCATTCGCCGCCGTCACCCGACGTGACGAGGTCCTCTTCTTGACACTCAAGCGGCCATCCCCCTTGCGCCAACATGGCGTCTTCCGGATTTCACTGCGCTCAATCATACCGAGCAAGTGCTCACCATCACAGGGGCCTGCATGCCTTGAGCCCCATCGCGCCGCGCGGCAGACTGGACGGGTCGTCATCGAGGAAGACGCTGCCCATGCTCCCCTGGCTCCCTGACCGCCCCGTGGGCTTCCCGCCCGTCGCGTCGGCCCTGCGCGACCCCGACGGCCTGCTGGCCGCCGGCGGGGCCCTGACTCCGGAATGGCTGCTGGCCGCCTACCGCCGCGGCATATTCCCGTGGTTCAGCGATGACCAGCCGGTGCTGTGGTGGAGCCCGGACCCACGCATGGTGCTGTTTCCGGACGAGATCCGGGTGCGCCGCAGCCTCGCCAAGCGGCTGCGCAACGCCGGCTTTTCGGTCACGGCCGACACCGCCTTCGAGCGGGTGGTGGCGGCATGCGCCGCCCCCCGCGACGGCCAGCCAGGCACCTGGATCACCGCCGAGATGCAAGCGGCCTACGGGTGCCTGCACCGGCTCGGCGCGGCCCGTTCGGTGGAGGTCTGGCGCGCCGGCGAGCTGGTGGGCGGCCTTTATGGGGTGGCCATGGGACCGGTGTTCTTCGGCGAGTCGATGTTCTCGCGCGCGCCGGATGCCTCGAAGGTGGCCCTGGTGCACCTGGCACGCGCCATGAGCGCCGGCGGTGGCCGGCTGATCGACTGCCAGATGCATACCGGCCACCTGGCGAGCCTGGGGGCCAGGGACATCGCCCGGAGCGAGTTCATCGGCTATCTTGAACAGTGGCTGGGCGATGCCGACAGTGGCCGCCGGGAGACGTTCGACGGCATCTCGGCACCGACCTGGTCCTTCGATGCGATCGACACCAGTGCATGACCGGGCCACCGATTCAGAGGAGATGGCAGCCTTGAGCAGCAACGCCCCCCGGCAGCCGGTCAGGGACCTGCGCTTCTTCCTGACTGTCCCCCATGCCTGCAGCTACCTGGAGGGCCGCGAAGCGACCACCCTGTTCCTCGACCCCCAGGAGTCGCCCGGCCAGGGGGTCTACGACGCCCTGGCCCTGCTCGGCTTTCGCCGCAGCGGCCGTCACCTCTACCGTCCCCACTGCGATGCCTGCAACGCCTGCATCTCGGTACGCATACCGGTAGCGGAGTTCGCGCCGAGTCGCACCCAGCGCAAGCTGGCCAATCGCAATGCCGACCTGACGCTCCACGTGCGCCCCGCCCTCTTCGATGCCGAGCACTATGCGCTCTATGCCCACTACGTCCGGACTCGCCACGCCGACGGCGACATGTACCCGCCGAGCCACGAGCAGTACCGTACCTTCCTGACCCTCGACCAGGCCTACGCCCGGCTGCTGGAGTTCCGCCTCGATGGCCGGCTGGTGGCCGTCTCGGCCTTCGACCAGCTCGAGCACGGCCTCTCGGCCATCTACACCTTCTTCGATCCCGCGCCGGAACTGGAGCGTCGCTCGCTGGGCACCTTCGCCGTGCTCTCGCTGATCCAGCGCGCCCGGGACCAGGGGCTACCCCACGTTTATCTGGGCTACTGGATCCGCGAGTGCCGCAAGATGAACTACAAGCAGTCCTTCCGGCCGCTGGAGATGCTCGACGGCCGCCACTGGCGCCGCATGATTGCCCTGTAGGGGCTCCAGAGGGCGGGTTCCTTTGCCTTGACGAGCGGCATGCGGCACAATATCGCGCTATCCTGTCGGCACGGGCGGCCAGGCCGTGAGACCGTGCCACCTTCTTTCGTCATCATCAGCGAGGAACCGCCTATATGGCACGTGAAGACCATATCGAAATGGAAGGCGTCGTCGTCGATACCCTTCCCAACACCATGTTCCGCGTCGAGCTGGAGAACGGCCACGTGGTCACCGCCCATATCTCGGGCAAGATGCGCAAGCACTACATCCGCATCCTCACCGGCGACAAGGTCAAGGTCGAGCTGACCCCCTACGACCTGTCCAAGGGCCGCATCGTCTACCGCGCCCGCTGAGCCCCGGCCGGGCACGCCGCAACGCCCGCCCCGCGCTCGAGCGCCGTCCGCACCCCGCGTCCGCCGCCTCCCCCGCTGCCAGGCCAGAAAGAACAACGCCCCGTCCGCAGACAGGGCGCTGTGCCTTGGTGGCCGTCTGAGACCCGTCAGGGCGCGTCGGCCAGCTCCGACTCCGTGGAAAGGTGGAGCTCGCCCTCCTCCACGCTGACGTGCACCACCCCGCCGTGCTCGGCCAGCTCGCCGAACAGGATCAGCTCGGCCAGCGGCTTCTTGAGCTTCTCCTGGATCAGGCGGGCCATCGGGCGCGCGCCCATGTCGGGGTCGTAGCCCTTCTCTGCCAGCCAGTCCCGGGCGGCCTCGTCCACGTCGAGCTGGACCCGCTTCTCGTCGAGCTGCGCCTGCAGCTCCACCAGGAACTTGTCCACCACGTTGCGCACCACCGAGGTGGGCAGCGCATGGAACTGGATGATGCCGTCCAGGCGGTTGCGGAACTCCGGCGAGAAGGTCTTGCGGATCACCTCCATGGCGTCCGTGGAGTGGTCCTGGGTCTGGAAGCCGATGGAGCGCCGCGTGGCCTGCTCGACCCCGGCGTTGGAGGTCATGATCAGGATCACGTGACGGAAGTCGGCCTCGCGGCCGTTGTTGTCGGTCAGGCGGCCGTGGTCCATGACCTGCAGCAGCAGGTTGAAGACCTCGGGATGCGCCTTCTCGATCTCGTCGAGCAGCAGCACGCAGTGGGGCTGCTTGGTGATCGCTTCGGTCAGCAGGCCGCCCTGGTCATAGCCGACGTAGCCGGGAGGCGCACCGATCAGCCGTGACACGGTATGGCGTTCCATGTACTCGGACATGTCGAAGCGCACCAGCTCGATGCCCATGATATGGGAGAGCTGCCGGGCCACCTCGGTCTTGCCCACCCCGGTGGGACCGGCGAACAGGAAGCTGCCCACCGGCTTGTCCGGCGCCTTGAGACCGGCCCGCGACAGCTTGATCGCCGCGGCGAGGCTGTCGATCGCCTCGTCCTGGCCGAACACCAGCATCTTCAGGTCGCGGTCGATGTTGGCCAGCAGCTTGCGGTCGGAGCTGGAGACGCTCTTCGGCGGGATGCGCGCGATGGAGGCCACCACCGCCTCGACCTGGTCGACGTCGATGGTGTCCACGCGCACCTCCGGCGGCAGCAGCCGCTGGTGGGCGCCGGCCTCGTCGATCACGTCGATGGCCTTGTCGGGCAGGTGGCGGTCGTTGATGTAGCGGTCCGACAGCCGGGCGGCACTCTCCAGGGCCGCATCGGTGTACTTCAGCTGGTGGTGCTCCTCGAAGCGCGAGCGCAGCCCCTTGAGGATGCGGGTGGTGTCCTCCACCGAGGGCGCCATGACGTCGACCTTCTGGAAACGCCGCGCCAGGGCGCGATCCTTCTCGAAGATGCCGCGGTACTCCTGGAAAGTGGTGGAGCCGATGCAGCGCAGCTCGCCGGAGGAGAGCAGCGGCTTGAGCAGGTTGGAGGCGTCCATCACGCCCCCGGAGGCGGCGCCGGCGCCGATCACGGTATGGATCTCGTCGATGAACAGGATGGCGTTGGGCTGCTTGCGCAGCTCGGCCAGCAGGTTCTTGAGGCGCTTCTCGAAGTCGCCGCGATACTTGGTGCCGGCGAGCAGGGCGCCCATGTCCAGGGAATAGACCACCGCATCGCTGATGACGTCGGGCACATCCTCCTCGACGACACGCTTGGCCAGCCCCTCGGCGATGGCGGTCTTGCCCACGCCGGCCTCGCCGACCAGCAACGGGTTGTTCTTGCGCCGGCGGGCCAGGATCTGCACCACCCGCTCGAGCTCATGGTCGCGGCCGATCAGCGGGTCGATCTTGCCCAGTCGCGCCTGCTCGTTGAGGTTGGTGGCATAGCTGGTGAGCGGGTTGGAGCCGGACTCGCCCCCCCCCTCCTCGGCCTCCTCGGCTTCCGGGGAGGGAGACGACTGGCTCTGGCCGTGCCCGGCCACCTTGGAGATGCCATGGGCGATATAGTTGACGGCATCGACCCGGGCCACGTTCTGCTGCTTGAGGAAGTAGACCGCCTGGCTCTCCTGCTCGGAGAAGATCGCCACCAGCACGTTGGCGCCGGTGACCTCGCTCTTGCCGGAGGACTGGACATGGAAGACGGCGCGCTGGAGCACGCGCTGGAAGCCCAGGGTCGGCTGGGTCTCCCGATCCGACTGGTCCTCGGGGATCAGCGGCGTGGTGGAATTGATGAAATCCTGCAGGTCGGACCGCAGCTTGTCGAGGTTGGCCCCGCAGGCACGCAGCACGTCCGCCGCCGAGGCGTTGTCGAGCAGCGCCAGCAGCAGGTGCTCCACGGTCATGAACTCGTGGCGCTTGGAGCGGGCCACGGTGAAGGCCGTGTTCAGGGTCAGTTCAAGTTCTTTACTCAGCATGGCAGTCCCCTTCTCGCCGCCCAGGGCTTCGCGTCGGATCATTCATGGTCCGGCATCATCAACATCGGGTACAAACGGCGCCGTTGCAAGTCTCCCTTCAACGCAGGACCGTCGCTGTCCCTCTTCGACCATGCCGCTCAGTCCGCCGCCTCGATGTCGCACAGCAGCGGATGCTGACACTCTCTTGCATATTGATTGACCTGATGGCTTTTGGTTTCCGCGATATCGCGGGTGAAGACACCACAGGTGGCCTTGCCGCGAGTGTGCACGGTCAGCATCACCTGCACCGCGGTCTCGCTGTCCATGTGGAAGAAGGTCTGCAGCACCTCGACCACGAACTCCATGGGTGTGAAGTCATCGTTGTGCAGCACCACCTTGTACAGGGGAGGACGCGCCACCTCCGGGTCGGCATTCTGCACCGCCAGGTCGCCGTCCTCCTCGGGGCCCGGAGGCCGGGTCATGCCTCCTCGTGGGAACACCATGGCCACTCGTCGCGCCACCTCGTCGTCTCTACTGAACATAAGAGCCACTATCCATCTCGACAAGCCGGAGGCCGTCCATCATCTCAACCGTGATTGGACGCCGCAGGGCCGGCAGGGTTCACCACCTGGTTTCGATACCAGGACGTCTCAACGCAAAGGGCCCCCGCCCGCCGGATGGCGGACGGGGGCCCCGGGTCCGTCATCGCGACTTACATGTTGTCGGCGACGGCCTGGCCGAACTCGGAGCACTTGAGAAGCTTGGCATCGTCCATCTGGCGATGGAAGTCATAGGTGACCTCGCCCTTGGAGATGGCCTTCTCCATGCCCTTGAGCACCAGGTCGGCCGCCTCGACCCAGCCCATGTGGCGCAGCATCATTTCCGCGGAGAGGATCAGCGAGCCGGGGTTGACCTTGTCCTGCCCGGCGTACTTGGGCGCGGTGCCGTGGGTCGCCTCGAACATCGCAGTGGTGTCGGAGATGTTGGCGCCCGGCGCGATGCCGATGCCGCCCACCTCGGCCGCCAGGGCATCGGAGAGGTAGTCGCCGTTGAGGTTCAGCGTGGCGATGACGTCGTACTCGGCCGGACGCAGCAGGATCTGCTGCAGCATGGCGTCGGCGATGACGTCCTTGACGACGATCTCCTTGCCGGTCTTCGGGTTCTTCATGGTCATCCAGGGGCCGCCATCGAGCAGTTCGGCACCGAACTCCTCCTTGGCGAGCTCGTAGCCCCAGTCCTTGAAGGCCCCCTCGGTGAACTTCATGATATTGCCCTTGTGCACCAGGGTCAGCGACTCGCGGTCGTTGTCGATGGTGTACTGCAGGGCCTGGCGCACCAGACGCTTGGTGCCCTCGACGGAGACCGGCTTGACGCCGATGCCGCAGTTCTCGGGGAAGCGGATGTTCTGGACACCCATCTCCTCGCGCAGGAACTTGATGACCTTGTCGGCCTCCGGGGTACCGGCCTTCCACTCGATGCCGGCGTAGATGTCCTCGGAGTTCTCGCGGAAGATCACCATGTCGACGTCGCCGGGCTTCTTGACCGGGCTCGGCACGCCCTCGAACCAGCGCACCGGGCGCTGGCAGACGTAGAGGTCGAGCTTCTGGCGCAGGGCGACGTTCAGGGAGCGGATGCCACCGCCCACCGGCGTGGTCAGCGGGCCCTTGATAGACACCACGTAGTCCTTGACCGCCTCGAGGGTCTCTTCCGGCATCCAGGTGTCGGCATCATAGACGTGAGTGGCCTTCTCGCCGGCGTAGACCTCCATCCAGTGGATCTTGCGCTCGCCGTTATAGGCCTTCTGCACGGCGGCATCGATGGCGATCATCATCGCCGGCGTCACGTCGACACCGATGCCGTCACCCTCGATGTACGGGATGATCGGATTGTTCGGCACGTTCAGGGTGTTGTCGGCGTTGGCGGTGATCTTCTGGCCACTCTCAGGAACGACGATCTTGTTGAACCCCATGGCGAACTCCCCTTTTGGTCTATTGAGTGGAGCCCGGAGTGTACCACTCCCCCCCAGCAGGGGTAAGCTGCGCGGGACACTTGTCGACAATCTTGATAGGCTTGTCCACATCCGCCGGGGCGCCCGCGCATGGCACCCCAATCCCATGCCACCGCAGTGACCAGAGAGATCCACGCCCCATGCCCCACACGCCGAAGATTATCTACACCTTTACCGACGAAGCGCCTGCGCTGGCGACCCACTCGCTGCTACCGATCATCGACGCCTTCACCGACGCGGCGGGCATCGACGTGGAAACGCGCGACATCTCCCTGGCGGCACGGATTCTCTCGCAGTTTCCCGACTACCTGGCAGACGACCAGCGTGTCGAGGACCACCTGGCCGAACTGGGCGCCCTGGCCAAGACGCCGGAAGCCAACATCATCAAGCTGCCCAACATCAGCGCGTCCATGCCGCAGCTTCATGAGGCCATCAAGGAGCTGCAGGGACAGGGCTATCCCCTGCCGGACTACCCATACGAGCCGAAGAGCGACGAAGAGAAGGACATCCAGGCCCGCTACGACAAGGTCAGGGGGAGTGCCGTCAACCCGGTGCTGCGTGAAGGGAACTCCGACCGCCGGGCGCCCAAGGCCGTCAAGGCCTATGCCCGCAAGTACCCGCATCACATGGGCGAGTGGAGCCAGGCCTCGCGCAGCCACGTCTCGCACATGCACGGCGGCGACTTCTACCACGGCGAGAAGTCGATGACCTTGGATCGCCCCCGCAAGGTGAAGATGGAGCTGATCCCCGAGAGCGGCCAGGCACACGTGCTCAAGCCCGAGGTCTCGCTGCAGGAAGGCGAGGTCATCGACAGCATGTTCATGAGCAAGAAGGCGCTGCTCGAGTTCTACGAGCGGGAAATCGAGGATGCGCGCAAGACCGGCGTCATGTTCTCCCTGCACGTCAAGGCGACGATGATGAAGGTCTCGCACCCGATCGTGTTCGGCCACTGCGTGAAGATCTTCTACAAGGATGCCTTCGAGAAGCACGGTGCGCTGTTCGATGAGCTGGGTGTCGACGTCAACAACGGGATGGCGAACCTGTACGAGAAGATCGACACGCTGCCCGAGACCCAGCGCGAGGAGGTCATCCGCGACCTGCACGCCTGCCACGACCAGCGACCGGAACTGGCCATGGTGGACTCGGCGCGCGGCATCACCAACTTCCACTCGCCCAGCGATGTGATCGTGGACGCCTCGATGCCTGCCATGATTCGTGCCGGCGGCAAGATGTACGGCGCCGACGGCCGCCTCAAGGACGTCAAGGCGGTGATGCCGGAGTCGACCTTCGCCCGCATCTACCAGGAGATGATCAACTTCTGCAAATGGAATGGCGCCTTCGACCCCGCCACCATGGGCACCGTGCCCAACGTCGGCCTGATGGCCCAGAAGGCCGAGGAGTACGGCTCCCACGACAAGACCTTCGAGGTCCCGGTGGCCGGCGTGGCCAACATCACCGACCTGGAGACCGGCGAGGTGCTGCTCTCCCAGACCGTCGAGGAAGGCGATATCTGGCGGATGTGCCAGGTCAAGGATGCGCCGATCCGCGACTGGGTGAAGCTGGCGGTGGAGCGTTGCCGCGACTCCGGCATGCCGGCCGTGTTCTGGCTCGACCCCTACCGCCCCCACGAGAACGAGCTGATCAAGAAGGTCCGGGCCTACCTCGAGGAGCACGACACCGAGGGGCTCGACATCCAGATCATGTCCCAGGTCCGGGCCATGCGCTACACCCTCGAACGCGTGGTCCGCGGCCTCGACACCATCTCGGTGACCGGCAACATCCTGCGCGACTACCTCACCGACCTGTTTCCGATCCTGGAGCTGGGCACCAGCGCCAAGATGCTCTCCATCGTGCCCCTGATGGCCGGCGGCGGCATGTTCGAGACCGGGGCCGGCGGCTCGGCGCCCAAGCACGTCCAGCAGCTCCTCGAGGAGAACCACCTGCGCTGGGACAGCCTTGGCGAGTTCCTCGCCATGGGGGCCTCCCTGGAGCATCTCGCCAAGCAGTTCGGCAACGAGCGTGCGACCCTGCTGGCCGATGCGCTGGACACGGCCACCGGCGAGTTCCTCGAGCACAACAAGTCGCCCTCCCGTAAGGCGGGAGAGCTGGACAACCGCGGCAGCCACTTCTACCTCGCCCTCTACTGGGCCCAGGCCCTGGCCTCCCAGGACGAGGATGCCGAACTCAAGAGACTCTTCACCCGCCTGGCCGAGACCTTGACGGCCAACGAGGCGACCATTCTCGACGAGCTGAACGGCGTGCAGGGGCAACCGGTGGACATCGGCGGGTACTACCATGCCGACCCCGCGCTCGCGCGTGCCGTCATGCGTCCCAGCAAGACCCTGAACGACGCCCTGGCCCTGGTCGCCCAGGACTGACGCATCGCCACGAGACAACCTGCCGCCCGCTGCGGGCGGCCCTTCCGGCTCCCGTCCGCCCCATGGCGGGGGGGAGCCGTCGCGTTATGGCATCGGGCGTTGATTGGCGTCAGGCACCCGGTATAGTGGAAGGAGACGATGAACCTCTACCTGCTGCACAAGCCCTACCGCATGCTCTCCCAGTTCACCGACCGTGGTGTCGGCGAATCGGAGCGCCGCGCCACCCTGGCCGATGTCATCCCGGTGCCGGGGGTCTATGCTGCCGGGCGCCTGGACTACGACTCCGAGGGCCTGCTGCTGCTCAGCGACGACGGCGAGCTGATCCATCGCATCAGCGACCCCCGCCACAAGCAGCCCAAGACCTACCGCGTGCAGGTGGAGGGCGAGCCCGATGAGGCCGCCCTGCAGGCACTGCGCAACGGCGTCGCGCTCAAGGACGGCAGCACCCGGCCCGCGAAGGTGCGGCGCCTGGCCGAGAGCGGGCTGCCCGAGCGGGACCCGCCCCTGGACACGCGACGCCACCCGCGAACCACCTGGCTCGAGCTGACCATCACCGAGGGCCGCAACCGCCAGGTCCGCCGCATGACCGCCCATGTCGGCCACCCCACCCTGCGGCTGGTCCGGGTGGCCATCGGCCCCTGGCGCCTGGATGGCCTGGCCCCGGGCGAGTGGCGACGGGAGACCCTTCACGCCCCGCGCAGGCCGCCGGCAGGCGCTCGCCGGGGCCAAGCAAGAGGAGGCCGCCGATGAGTCGCTGGCAACCCTATATCAGCGTGGCCACCGTGGTGGAACGGGCCGGGCGCTTCCTGATGGTCGAGGAGGACCGCGGCGGGGACGAGACCCTCTTCAACCAGCCCGCCGGCCACCTGGAGCCCGGCGAGCGCATCCAGGAGGCCGCCCTTCGCGAGATCCGCGAGGAGACCGCCTGGCAGGTGGGCATCACCGACTACCTGGGCATGTACATCTACCGCACGCCGGATGGCCTGACCTTCCACAGTCACGGCTTCTTCGGCATGGCCCTGGCCCACCTGGGCAACGAGCTGGACCCGGCCATCCTCGCCGTGCACTGGCTGACCCTCGACGAGCTCGAGGCGCTGGACCGGGAAGGCCGCCTGCGCAGCCCGCTGGTGCTGCGGCGCGTCCGCGACGCCCTGGCGAGCCGCTTCTACCCCATGGACGTGATCCACGAGCGCTGAGGGGGCAAGCGGCCAAGCGGCCAAGCGGCCAAGCGGCCAAGCGGCCAAGCGGCCAAGCCGAGGCTCAAGTAGAAAGCAAGACGTAACGAGCCCCCTTGCTCCTTGGCGGCTCGGCGCTCGGCGCTCGTATCATGTATAATCGCGCCCCATTTATGACACACCGATTCCGAGGGCGCCCATGACCGCCACCACAGGCAAGGTGATCGTCGGCATGTCCGGCGGCGTCGACTCCTCCGTGTCTGCCCTGTTGCTGCTGGAGCAGGGGTTCGACGTCGAAGGCCTGTTCATGAAGAACTGGGACGAGGACGACGGCACTGAGTACTGCACCGCCAAGGCCGACCTGGCCGACGCCGAGGCGGTGTGCGAGAAGCTGGGCATCCGGCTGCATACCGCCAACTTCGCCGCCGAATACTGGGACAACGTCTTCGAGCACTTCCTGGCCGAGTACCAGGCCGGGCGCACGCCGAACCCGGACATCCTCTGCAACCGCGAGATCAAGTTCAAGGTGTTCCTCGAGTACGCCGAGATGCTAGGCGCCGAGAAGATCGCCACCGGCCACTATGTTCGTGCAGGGCGGGTGCCCCAGGGCATCCGCGGAGAGGTCCGCCCGAGATTGCTCAAGGGGCTCGATCCCAACAAGGACCAGAGCTACTTCCTGCACGCCGTCCCCGAGGCCGCCATCGCCCGCACCCTCTTCCCGGTGGGCGAGCTGGAGAAGCCCGAGGTGCGCGCCATTGCCGAGCGCCATGACCTGGTCACCGCGCGCAAAAAGGACTCCACAGGGATCTGCTTCATCGGCGAGCGTCGCTTCCGCGACTTCCTCAAGCAGTACCTGCCGGCGCAGCCCGGCGTGATCGAGACCCCCGAGGGAGAGGTGATCGGCGAACACATGGGACTGATGTACTACACCCTGGGCCAGCGCCAGGGACTGGGTATCGGCGGGCTCGCCAACCATCCGGACGCCCCCTGGTACGTTGCCGCCAAGGACCTCGAGCGCAACGTGCTCGTCGCCGTGCAGGGCAAGCATCACCCGCTGCTCTACACCGACGCCCTGGCCACGGAGGCCATGGACTGGGTGGCCGGCACGCCCCCCGCCGCCGAGGGCCGCTACACCGCCAAGACCCGCTACCGCCAGGCCGACGTGCCCTGTACGTTCCACACGCGGGAGGATGGCGGGGTGGAGGTGCACTTCGATGAGCCCCAACGCGCCGTCACCCCCGGTCAGTCGCTGGTCCTCTACGATGGCGAGATCTGCCTCGGCGGCGGGGTGATCCGCGAGACCTGGAACGCCACGGAGCCTGACGCATGACCGCCTCGACCCCGATCCACCGCGCCCCGGACACCCCGACGGCCCGCCAGGCCCTGGCACTCGCCGGGGTCTTCCAGGCGGCCAGCCTGGTCGACGAGCTCGCCCGCACCGGCCAGGTCGACCAGCGCGCCTGGGAGACCCTGATTCGCGCCACTCTGGACACCAACCCCGAGAGCTTCGAGGCGATCTACGGCGGCCATCCCAACAACCTGCGCCGCGGTCTCGAGGTACTCGAGGGCGTGGTCGGCCGCCAGCAGGCCAACCCGGTGGTGCTGCGCTACGGCTTCTCGCTGCTGATGTTGATGAACAAGCTGCGCGGCAACGATGCCATGATGGATGACCTCGGCACGCGCCTGGCCCGCATCCAGGGCCAGGCCGAGCACTTCGGTGAGACCCACGAGAACGTCATCGCCAGTCTCGGCGAGGCCTACCAGGAGACGCTCTCGACCCTCAAGACCCGCATCGTCGTCCAGGGCGACCCCTCGCTGCTGCAGAGTCGCATGATGCCCGAGCGGGTGCGCGCCATCCTGCTTGCCGGCATCCGTTTCGCCCTGCTCTGGCACCAGCAGGGGGGGCGACGCTGGAAGCTGGTCTTCCAGCGCGGCGCCCTGAAGAAGACCCTCGACCAGCTGGGCTGACCCTTCCACTTCCCTTGACCGGAACCCGATCATGCAAGCCGCTTCCCTGCCTCTCTCCGCCCTGACCGCCCTCTCCCCCGTCGACGGCCGCTACGCCGGCAAGGCCGAGGCCCTGCGCGAGCACTTCAGCGAGTTCGGCCTGATCCGCGCCCGGGTCATCGTCGAGATCCGCTGGCTGCAGCGCCTCGCCGAGCACCCGCAGATCACCGAGGTGCCCAGGCTCTCCGCCGAGGCCACCGCCTTCCTCGAGGCGCTGCTGCGCGACTTCTCCCTGGAAGACGCCGCGCGCATCAAGGAGATCGAGCGCACCACCAATCACGACGTCAAGGCGGTGGAGTACTTCATCAAGGAGAAGATCGCCGGCCAGCCCGAACTGCACGCCGTCACCGAGTTCGTGCACTTCGCCTGCACCAGCGAGGACATCAACAACCTCTCCCACGGTGTGATGCTGACCGACGGCCTGAAGAGCCTGCTGCCGGTGATGCACCGGGTGGCCGACGAGGTCGCCAGGCTCGCCCATGAGCACGCCGCCCAGCCGATGCTCTCGCGCACCCACGGCCAGACGGCGAGCCCCACCACCCTGGGCAAGGAGATGGCCAACGTCGCCTACCGCCTGCGCCGCCAGCTCGCGCAGATCGAGGGCGTCGAGATCCTGGGCAAGATCAACGGGGCAGTCGGCAACTACAATGCCCATCTCGCGACCTACCCGGAAGTGGACTGGGAAGCCAATGCCCGCACCTTCGTCGAGGGCCTGGGGCTGACCTTCAACCCCTTTACCACCCAGATCGAGCCCCATGACTACATCGCCGAGCTGTTCGATGCGGTTTGCCGCTTCAACACCATCCTAATCGACTTCGATCGTGACGTCTGGGGCTACATCTCGCTGGGCTACTTCAAGCAGAAGACCATCGAGGGCGAGATCGGCTCCTCGACCATGCCCCACAAGGTCAACCCCATCGACTTCGAGAACTCCGAGGGCAACCTGGGGCTTGCCAATGCCATACTCGGCCACCTGGCCCAGAAGCTGCCGATCTCCCGCTGGCAGCGCGACCTCACCGACTCCACGGTGCTGCGCAACCTGGGCGTCGGCCTGGCCTATGGCCTGATCGCCTACGAGGCCTCGCTCAAGGGCATCGGCAAGCTCGAGGCCAACCCGGCGCGCATCGCCGAGGACCTCGACGCCAGCTGGGAGGTGCTCGCCGAGCCGATCCAGACGGTGATGCGCCGCTACGGCATCGAGAAGCCCTACGAGAAGCTCAAGGAGCTGACCCGCGGCAAGCGCATCGACCAGACCGGCTTCGCCGCCTTTATCGACACCCTGGCGCTGCCTGACAAGGTGAAGACCGAGCTCAAGGCCCTGAGCCCGGCGACCTATATCGGCAACGCGGAAGAGCAGGCGAGGAAGCTATGAACTCCGATGCGCCGCTGCCCACGCTGGGCGGCCTGACCGCCGCCGACTTCCTGCGCGACATCTGGCAGCAGAAGCCGCTGCTGATCCGTGGCGCCTTCCCCGATTTCCAGTGCCCGCTGGACCCGGACGAGCTGGCAGGGCTCGCCTGCGAGGAGGGGGTCGAGGCCCGCCTGGTGGAAGAACACGGTGCCGAGGGCCCCTGGCAGGTCCGCCACGGGCCCTTCGATGAGGCCACCTTCGCCCGGCTTCCCGAGCGCGACTGGACCCTGCTGGTGCAGGCCGTGGACCACTACGTGCCGGAAGTCGCCGAGGTGCTCGAGGCCTTCACCTTCCTGCCCCGCTGGCGACTCGACGACATCATGATCAGCTATGCCCCCCCGGGCGGCAGCGTCGGTCCCCACGTCGACCAGTACGACGTCTTCCTGCTGCAGGGCAGCGGCCGTCGCCGCTGGCAACTGGGCGGAAAGGTCGACGACGATGCTCCCATTCTCGACGGCATCGACCTGCGCATCCTCGAGACCTTCGAGGTCGAGGCCGGCAGCGATTGGGTGCTGGAACCCGGCGACATGCTCTACCTGCCGCCCGCCTGGGCCCACCATGGCGTCAGCCAGTCCGACGACTGCATGACCCTCTCGGTGGGCTTTCGCGCCCCCTCCGCGGACGAGGCGATCACCTCGTTTGCCGACTATCTCGGCGAGCAGCTGCCGGCATCACGGCGCTACGCCGATGCCGGCATGACGCCGCCCGAAGACCCCGCCGAGCTCGACGACGCCGCGGTGGCGCGCATGCGCCGCCTGATCCTGGAGACCCTGGACGACCCGGCCCAGCTGGCCCAGTGGTTCGGCCGCGTGATGACCCAGCCCAAGTACGTCGACCAGCTGGTCCCCACCGAGACCCCGACCGAGGTCGAGGCGCTTGTCGCCGCACTACAGGAGGGCGAGGAACTGGTACGCAGCCCCGGTTCGCGTTTCGCCTGGCGGGCCCTGGACGACGACCGCGCGACCCTCTTCGCCGATGGCGATGGGCTGAACTGTGCCCTGCCCCTGGCCCGGCACGTGGCCTCCGACGCCCCTCTGGACGCCGAGGTGCTGGCCCTGCCCGGCGCCGACGCGCTGCTCGCCCGCCTGCTCGATATCGGCAGCCTCGGCTGGGCCGCGGACTTCGCGGAGGAGTGAGGCCATGGACACCACTGTCGAGATTCGCGAAGGGGACTGGGCGGCAATCGGCGAGGCCGCCTCGGAGATCCGCCGGATCGTGTTCATCGAGGAGCAGCGGGTGCCGCGGGAGGAGGAGTGGGACGGCCGCGACCCCGAGTGCCGCCACTTCCTGGCCCTGCACGACAACCTCCCGCTGGGCACCGCCCGGCTGCTGCCCGATGCCCATATCGGGCGGGTGGCCGTGCTCGCCCAGGCCCGCGGCCTGGGGATCGGTGCCGCCCTGATGCGGGCCGCCATCGAGGCCGCCCGCCGTGACGGCCATGCCAGCGTGGAGCTCGCCGCCCAGACCCATGCCCTGGCATTCTACGAGCAGCTGGGCTTCATGGCCTTCGGGGACGAGTTCCTCGATGCCGGCATTCCGCACCGCAATATGCGCCTTGACCTCGACCATTGAGGCGCGATTACCCCGCTGGCTCCGCGGAAACCCGACTACAGGAAAGGTCCATCAAGGCACCGTCCTGTAGTCGAGTTACAACGACCTCTCCCCCCAAGTGTCAATTGTTGAAGCCCGTCCTCAGGGGCCATAGTGGCTGCCATGGCGAGGGTAAAACAGCTGTTTGCCAACGGACCCACGGGGTCAGGCACATCAGCTGGCACTCCCTCCCCGGGGTTCGACCAAGGCCGTAGAGACAAGCCCCGGCATCTGGTCGAACCTGACAGCACTTCGCAGATGCAGCATAAGGCATTGCCGAATGGTGCAGCAGGCGATTCCAGCGGCCGCGACACCGGTTTTTCCCGACATCGCGATCACGAGATTCCACTCCTGACCCGAAGGATGGCCCCATGACGACATTCAAAGACGAACTCAAGGCTCTGGCTCAACTGCGCGAAGCCCAGCAGGGCAAGTGGGACAACATCAACCCCGAGCATGCCGCCCGCATGCGCGTGCAGAACCGTTTCCAGACCGGCCTGGACATCGCCCGCTACACCGCCAGGATCATGCGCGAGGACATGGCGGCCTATGACGCCGACACCTCGCAGTACACCCAGTCACTGGGCTGCTGGCACGGTTTCATCGGCCAGCAGAAGATGATCTCCATCAAGAAGCACTTCGGCACCACCAAGCGCTCCTACCTCTACCTCTCCGGCTGGATGGTCGCCGCCCTGCGCTCCGAGTTCGGCCCCCTGCCCGACCAGTCCATGCACGAGAAGACCACCGTGCCGGGCCTGATCGAGGAGCTCTACACCTTCCTGCGCCAGGCCGATGCCTGGGAGCTCAACCACCTCTTCCGTGACCTGGACGAGGCCAAGAAGGCCGGTGACCAGGCGAAGGCCGACGAGGCCATGGCGAAGATCGACGGCTTCGAGACCCACGTCGTGCCGATCATCGCCGACATCGATGCAGGGTTCGGCAACGCCGAGGCCACCTACCTGCTGGCCAAGAAGATGATCGAGGCTGGCGCCTGCTGCATCCAGATCGAGAACCAGGTCTCCGACGAGAAGCAGTGCGGCCACCAGGCGGGCAAGGTCACCGTGCCCCACGAGGACTTCATCGCCAAGCTCAACGCCGTGCGCTATGCCTTCCTGGAACTCGGCGTGGATGACGGCGTGATCGTGGCCCGCACCGACTCCCTGGGCGCCGGCCTGACCCAGAAGATCGCCGTGACCAACGAGCCGGGCGACCTTGGCGACCAGTACAACAGCTTCCTCGACGGAGATGAGATCGCCTCGGCCTCCGACATCAACAACGGCGACGTCGTCATCAAGCAGGACGGCAAGCTGGTCAAGCCCAAGCGCCTGGCCTCCGGCCTCTACGAGTTCAAGCCGGGCACCGGCGAGGACCGCGTGGTGCTGGACTGCATCACCAGCCTGCAGAACGGTGCCGACCTGCTGTGGATCGAGACCGAGAAGCCCCACGTCGGCCAGATCGCCGGCATGGTCAACCGCATCCGCGAGGTCTGCCCGGACGCCAAGCTGGTCTACAACAACAGCCCGTCCTTCAACTGGACCCTGAACTTCCGCCAGCAGGTATTCGATGCCTGGGAGCAGGAGGGCAAGGACGTCTCCGCCTACGACCGCAACAACCTGATGAGTGCCGACTACGACGACACCGAGCTCGGCCGCCTGGCCGACGAGTGGACCCAGAACTTCCAGCGCGACGCCGCTCGCGAAGCCGGTATCTTCCACCACCTGATCACCCTGCCGACCTACCACACCGCGGCCCTCTCCACCGACAACCTGGCCAAGGGCTACTTCGGCGACGAGGGCATGCTGGCCTATGTGGCCGGCGTGCAGCGCAAGGAGATCCGCGAGGGCATCGCCACCGTCAAGCACCAGGACATGGCGGGCTCCAACATCGGGGACGACCACAAGGAGTTCTTCCACGGCGAGGCGGCACTCAAGGCCGGCGGCAAGGACAACACCATGAACCAGTTCGGCTGAGGCCGCTGGCAACACTCACTGGA
The DNA here is from genome assembly GCF_004363555.1 of Halomonas ventosae. GTDB lineage: Bacteria > Pseudomonadota > Gammaproteobacteria > Pseudomonadales > Halomonadaceae > Halomonas > Halomonas ventosae. The sequence continues at coordinate 150,315 of NZ_SNZJ01000004.1, forward strand.
CCCATTGGGGAGGCCGATTGGCCTCCCTTTTTTCATATTGTCGGCCACCTGGCGGCGCTACACTCGTGACAGGAAGCCCGACGCGCTGGCCAAGCCGGTTTGCAGTGGGTAGACTCGTTAAAGAACACTGTCCATTAACCTTTGGTCACCCTCCGGGGACCGAGTGTTCGTCACGGACATCAAGGAGATCCTGAATGAAACGCCTTCTTCCCGTTCTGGCCATCGGCGTCCTGACCCTGACCGGTTGCGCCAATACCGCCCCCATGGGCGGCAACGTCTACAGCAGCAACCAGGTGGGCACCGAACAGACGGTCCGCTTCGGCACCATCCAGGCCCTGCGCCGGGTGCAGGTCCAGGCCGACAGTCGCGCCGGCGGCATCGTCGGTACCGGTGGCGGCGCGGTGATCGGCGGCCTGCTGGGTAATCAGGTGGGCGGCGGCTCCGGCCGCACCCTCGCCACCGCCGCCGGGGTCATCGCCGGCAGCGTGGCCGGCAGCAAGATCGAGGAGTCCTCCAACCGCATTGACGCCTGGGAGATGGAGATCCGTCGCGACGACGGGATGAACGTCGTCGTCGTGCAGAAGGCCGACCAGGCCTTCCAGGTCGGCCAGCGCGTCCGCCTGATCGGCAGCGGCAGCAGCATCAGCGTGGCCCCCTACTGAGATCGGCAACGACAGCCAGGGCAGCCGCCCATATGAAGAAGGCCCGCGGAGTGCTCCGCGGGCCTTCCTCGTTCCGGTCTTGATCGGGGATGAGCGGGGACGGCCTCAGTGCAGATCGACCTTGTTCATGGCCCAGCCGGCCAGCTTGGTGGCGACCAGTGCCACCAGGCCGATCACGATCACCGTGAACAGCAGGTCCACGGGACGCACGATGAAGGTGGCGCCCAGCACCGCCAGGGCCGGACACCATACCCAGCGATCATCCTCGCTGCGCAGCACGGCAGGCAGCAGCGCATCGAGAATGCCGCTGACGGAGGCCTCCCAGCGCTTCAGGAACAGATACAGGAAGACGGCAAAGGCGATCAGCCAGATCAGGGTCAAGGTCATGGCACTCTCCATGCAAGGGACGTTCGAAGGGAATCGGGAAATCGGACTCCGGCAAGGGTATCCCTGCCCGGTAGGCCACGCAACCGTCCGAAAGTCCCCCGCGCGCGGGCACGTTAGAGGGCGTGAATGCGGCTCAGGCTCGATCCCCACATCCTGAATTTCCTCCATGCCCCTGACAGTGGCTTGACTGCCGCGTTACCATGTCGCGCTACATGCACTCACCGAAAGGTTCATCAATGCAGATTGCGCAGAATTCCGTTGTCGCGTTCCACTACACCCTGACCAACGATTCAGGTGAAGTGCTGGACAGCTCGGAAGGCCGCGAGCCGCTGACCTACCTCCACGGCGCCGGCAACATCATTCCGGGCCTCGAGAAGCAGCTGGAAGGTCGCGCCACCGGCGACAAGCTCCAGGCCAAGGTTTCCCCGGAAGAAGGCTACGGCGAAGTCCAGCCCCAGCTGGTGCAGGAAGTGCCGCGTGACGCCTTCCAGGGTGTCGACAGCGTCGAGCCGGGCATGCAGTTCCAGGCCCAGACCCAGGGCGGCCCGCTGATGGTCACCGTGACCAGCGTGGAAGGCGACACCGTCACCGTCGACGGCAACCATCCGCTCGCCGGCCAGGCCCTGAACTTCGATGTGGAGATCGCCGAAGTCCGCGAGGCCAGCGAGGAAGAGGTCGAGCACGGCCACGTGCACGGCGAGGGCGGCCACGAGCACTGAAGGCTCGTCCGACCACAACGGCCGCCGAGAGGCGCCGCCGGATTCACGAGGGGGCAGCCAGGGGCTGCCCCCTCGTCGTTCAGGGATGAGATCCTTCCTGGCTGGCCTGCTCGAAGGCGCGCAGGGTGCGGTGCCCGCCCCATAGCCGGGTGGCGGTGGTGACCAGGCAGGCCGCGCCGAAGACCCACGCCAGCAGCGCAAAGTGCCCGGGAAACAGGCAGAAGAGCACGAAGGCCAGCACCGTCTCCGTGCCCTCGGTCAGACCGTGCAGGTAGTAGAAGGCCTTCTGCTGGAAGCGGGGCCGCTCCAGGCCGTGGCGCGTGGCCATGATGGCGAAGGCCAGGAAGGAGGTCCCGGTGCCGATGAAGGCGAACAGCAGGAAGGCCGCCGCCAGGGCATTGGCCGCCGGATCGGCCAGGGCGAAGCCCAGCACCACCGCCGCGTAGAAGACGAAGTCCAGGCCGATGTCAAGAAAGCCCCCGGCATCGCTCGCCTCTCGCGTCAGCCTGGCCAGGGCGCCATCCAGCCCATCGCCCAGACGATTGAGCAGGATGGCCACCAGCGCCGGCAGGGTCCACCCCAGGGCCAGCAGCGGCAGGGCCAGCATTCCCACCAGGAAGGCGGCGACCGTCACCTGATCGGGACGCACCTGGCACCTGGCGAGGCCACGGGACAGCCACGTCAGCGGCCCCTGGGTGAGCGGCATGGTCCAGCGATCGAGCATGCTACCTCCCCCTCTCCTCGGTACCGTCGCCACCCCGCCGCCAGGCGAAGTAGCGCTTAAGCCAGCCCAGCAGGCGCTCGGGCTTGTGGGCATTCTTCCACACCCCGGCCGTGGCCTTCACCGCCTCGCTGTGGGTCGGATAGGGATGGATGGTGCCCAGCAGCTTGTTGAGCCCGATGCCGCGGGTCATCGCCAGGGTGAACTCGGCGAGCATCTCCCCCGCCCCCTGGCCGACGATGGTGGCCCCGAGTATCCGGTCGCGGCCGGGCACGGTCAGCACCTTCACGAAGCCGCGGGTACTGCCCTCGGCGATGGCGCGATCCAGCTCGCTCAGGGCGTAGCGGGTGACCTCGACCTCGACGCCCGCCGCGAAGGCCTCGCGCTCGTTGAGCCCGACCCGCGCCACCTCGGGGTCGGTGAAGGTGACTGCCGGCAGGGCCCGATAGCTCACCCGGAAGCGCTTGAGCTCGCCGAACAGCGCATTCACCGTGGCATGCCAGGCCTGGTGGGCGCTGGCATGGGTCAGCTGATAGGGGCCCGCCACGTCGCCGCAGGCCCAGACGTTGGGCAGCACGCTCTGCAGGGCCTCGTCCACGGCCAGGGTGCCGTCGGGACGGGTCTCGACACCCAGGGCCTCGAGGCCCAGCCCCTCGACGTTGGCCTGGCGCCCCACTGCCACCAGCAGGTGGGAGAAGGGCAGCCGCTCGATCACCGCCTCGCCCCGGGCGTCATGCCCCTCGACCTCCAGGGCATGGCCACTGCCCTCCTCGGCCACCACCCGCAGCGCCCGGGTGGCGAGATGCAATGCCAGGCCCTCCTCCCCCAGCCAGGCCTCGACCTCGGCGGCCACCTCCCGGTCTTCCCGGGGCAGCAGCTGGCCCCCCATCTCCACCAGCGCCACCCGGCTGCCCAGCCGGGCGAAGCTCTGGCTCAGCTCGCAGCCGATGGGGCCCCCGCCCAGCACCACCAGGCGCTCGGGCAGTGTCTCGAGCCGCCAGAGGTTATCGGAGGTGAGCACCTCGATCGCCTCCAGGCCGGGCAGCGACGGCACGCGCGGCCGCGCCCCGCTGGCGATGATCACATGGCGCGTGGTCACCACCCGCTCGCCCGAGGCCTCGCGGATACGCACCCGCCAGGGATCCTCGAGGACGGCCTCCCCGGCGATCACCTCCACGCCGAGCCCCTCGTAACGCTCGCGACTGTCGTGGGGCTCCACCTCGCGGATGGCGCGGTGGACATGGCCCATCACCGCGGCGAAGTCCACCTCGGGCGCCCCGGCGGAGACCCCGTAGCGCGGGGCCTCGCGGATCTCGCTGGCGACACGCGCGGCCCGGATCAGCGCCTTGGAGGGGACGCAGCCGGTGTTGAGGCAGTCCCCGCCCAGGCGGTCGCGCTCCACCAGCGCGACCCGGGCCTTGACCGCCGCGGCGATATAGCTGGCGACCAGCCCGGCCGATCCGCCACCGATCACCACGATGTCCTGGTCGAAGTGGCGCGGGCGGTCGAAGCGACGGGCCAGCTGGCGCCGCTTGCCGATGGCCACCAGGGCACGGGCCAGCCAGGGAAAGAGGCCGATCAGCACGAAGGAGCCGATCAGCCCCGGGGAGAGGACCCCGGAGAGTGATTCCAGGTGGCCGAGCTCGCGCCCGGCGTTCACGAACACCGCCGTGCCTGGCAGCATGCCGACCTGGCTGACCCAGTAGAAGGTCAGCAACCGCATGCGGGTCAGCCCCATCACCAGGTTGATGACGAAGAAGGGAAAGAGCGGGATCAGTCGCAGGGTGAAGAGGTAGAAGGCCCCCTCGCGCTCGATGCCGGCATTGATGCGGGCGAGTTGGGTGGCAAAGCGCCGCTCCAGGGGCCCGCGCGCCAGGGTGCGGGCGATCAGCGCGGCCAGCGTGGCGCCGAGGGCGCTGGCGAAGGAGATCAGCAGCAGCCCCCAGCCGAAGCCGAACAGCGCCCCGCCGAGCAGGGTCAGCAGGGTCGCCCCGGGCAGCGAGACCGCCGTGATGGCCACGTAGATCAGGAAGAAGCCGCCGGCGACGGTCAGCGGTTCGGCGGCCAGCCAGGCCTGGAACTGCGCCTGCTCGGCCTGCAGGTTGTCGAGGCTCAGGGCCTGGTGGGCCCCACTGAGGAAGTAGGCCGCGACCAGCAGGGCGATCACGGCCGCGAGTATCAGGCGTCGTCGGGTCAAGGGAAGCTCCGATGGTGAAGGGTCGAAAGGTCGTCAGGGCGAAGGGGAACGCCGCTCTGTCGCGACGGGATAGCGTCCCTTACAGTGGGGGATGATTGGACAGGAGTTGTACGGAACCCCAGGCCAGAAACAGCCTCTAATCTATCACCCTTGCCCCATGGAGCCATACGATGCGCCTGCTGCCCCGCCCCATTTTTCGCCATCTCGCCCTGCTTGCCCTGCCGACCGCCATGGCCCTCTCCGGCACGTCCCAGGCCGATGGCGAGAGCGCCAGTGCCGTCTTCGCCGGCGGCTGCTTCTGGTGCATGGAGGAAGCCTACGACAAGGTCGAAGGGGTCAGGGCCACCATCTCCGGCTACAGTGGCGGCCACACCGAGGACCCGACCTATAACCAGGTAACGGCCGGCGGCACCGGCCATGCCGAGGTGGTCAAGGTCGACTACGACCCCGACCAGGTGGACTACGAGACCCTGCTGCACGTGTTCTGGCGCAACATCGACCCCTTCGCCGTGGATCGCCAGTTCTGCGACCAGGGCGCCTCCTACCGCAGCGCCATCTTCCCCATGGACGCCGAGCAGCGCGCGCTGGCCGAGGCCAGCCGGGACGCCGTCGCCGAGCGCTTCGACCAGCCCATCGCCACCGAGATCAATGACTTCGAGGCCTTCTACCCGGCCGAGGCCTACCACCAGGACTACTACCTGGAGAACCCGGTGCGCTATCGCTTCTACAAGTCGGCCTGCGGCCGCGTCGAGCGCCTCGAGGAGGTCTGGGGCGAGGAGGCCGGCGCCAGCGCGGCCTCCTGATCCTCGCGGCGTTCGCGCCGCCACAGCCAGCCGGCCAGCCCCAGGGTCACCGCCAGCATCAGCCAGGAGGCCAATGCCACGCCTGGCCAGCCGGCGGCCCGCCAGAACGGCTCCAGCCAGAAGCCGCCCAGGCTGGCGCCGCTGTAGTAGAACACCAGGTAGAGCGCCGAGGCGCTGCCCCGCGCCGCGCGGGCCCGTCGCCCCACCCAGCTCGAGGCCATGGAGTGGGCCAGGAAGAACCCGAAGGCGTTGACGGTCAGCCCGGCGATGATCCACCACAGCGACCCGGCCAGGGTCACCGCCGTGCCGACGATCAGGATCAGGATCCCCAGCATCATGCAGGCCGGCTGCGACCAGCGCGTGGCCAGCCGGCCGGAGAGCGACGAGCCGAGCGTGCCACCCAGGTAGGTCAAAAAGATCAGCCCCAGCACCCGGGTACCCAGCTCGAAGGGAGCATCGGCCAGCCGGAAGGTGATGTAGCTGTACTGGTTGATGAAGATCAGGAAGTTGAGCCCGCCGAGCAGGTAGGCGCCAAGCAGCAACGGATTGCGCAGATGGCCGCCAAGGTCGGCCAGGGCACCGCGCAGCTCGAAACGCCGCGGCTTGAAGGCGCGGGCGGCGGGCAGCAGCTTCCAGAACAGCGCCAGCCCGACCAGCGTCATCGCCCCCACCGCCAGGAAGCTGGCCGGTGCCCCGCCAACCTCGGCCACGGCGCCGCCCACCACCCGGCCGCTGATGCCGCCCAGGGAGTTGGCACCGATATAGAGTCCCACCGCCGAGAGCAGGGCCGGTCGCTCGAACTCGTCGCCCATCCAGGCGATCGCCACCGCCGGCAGCCCGCCCAGCACGAAGCCCTGCAGGGCACGCAGCGCCAGCAGCGTCTCGAAGTTCGGCGCGAACGCCAGCCCCAGCGAGAGCAGCCCGGCCGCCAGCAGGGTCAGGCGCATGATGGCGTCCCGGCCGATGGCATCCGAGAGCGGGCCGAACACCAGCAGCGAGGCGGCCAGCGCCAGGGTGGCAACCGACATCACCAGGCTGATGCCCAGCGTCGAGACCCCGAAGGCCTCGCGCAGCGCCGGCAGCAGCGGCTGTGGGGCATAGAGGTTGATGAAGACCAGAAAGGAGCCCAGGCACAGGGCCAGGGTGGCGCGCCACCAGGCGCGGGTATGTGCGGTGATCATGGTGTCCTCCGGCTTGGCAGGCCATGATCCATCGGCGAGAATGATAAGCCAAACAGAATATCCAGATCATTACCATCTGGTTTGCTTATGCCTCGAATCCCGTAACGCCGATGAGCCTGCCCTTCGACCTGCGCACCCTCAGGGTCTTCCTGGCCGTGGCCGACCAGAGAAGCTTCACGGCTGCCGCCCGGACGCTCCATGTGGCGCAGTCGGCGGTCAGCCAGACCATCGCCGGTCTCGAGAAGGGCCTGGAGTTGCCGCTCTTCCACCGCCACGAGCGACGCATCACCCTCACCCCCGAGGGGGAGGCCCTGGTTCCCCATGCCCGGGCGCTGCTCGACCGCGCCGAGGCCGCGCACCTCGCCATGCGCGAGCTGCATGGCCTGGTCAAGGGCGAGGTGCGCATCGGAATCCCCTCGATGCTCGGTTCCTACTACTTCCCGCCGCTGCTGATGGGCTTCAAGACCCGCCATCCCGGCATCCGGCTGACCGTGGTGGAAGCCGGTGCGCGACGCCTGCAGCGGATGATCGCCGACGGCGAGCTGGACCTGGGCGTGGTAATCGACGACGACAGCAGCCGTCACCTGGAACGGCGGCGCCTGGTGCGCGAGGAGATGGTGGTCTGCGTGCCGCGAGAGCACCCCTTCGCCCGGCGCGAAAGCGTCTCCGCCGAGGCCTTCTTCGGCGAGACCCTGGTGCTGTTCCAGGGTGGCTACTTCCACCGCGAGTTCGTCGATGCCCTGGCGCGCGAGACCGGCACCACGGCCGACATTGCCTTCCAGTCGAACCTGATACCGCTGACCAAGGCGATCGTCCGTCAGGGGTTCGGCATCACCACCTTCCTGCGGCGGGTGGTGGAGGAGCCGGAGCTCCAGGCGGTCTCCTTCGACCCGCCCGCCTGGCTGGACCTGTCACTGGCCTGGGGGCGCGGTGCCTACCTGTCGCGGGCCGAGCAGGCCTTCCTGGACTTCGTGCTGGCCCACCGCGAGGTGCTCTAGCAGGCCCTCAGCCCTCGCCGGTCTCGCCCAGGCGCCGGGCCAGCAGGGTCGGCTCCAGGGTGCGCCTCGCCTGCCAGAAGTGGCGCTGCCAGTAGCGGTTGTCGAGCTCGGAGATCATCACGCCCCGTGAGGTGGAGGCATGCAGGAAGCGGCCCTCGCCGACGTAGATGCCCACATGGCGGTAGGCCCCGGGGGGACGGAAGAACACCAGGTCGCCGGGACGCAGGGCATCACGCTCGACCTCGAGGCCGGCGCGCACCTGCTCCTCGGTGGTGCGCGGCAGGTCGAAGCGGAAGGTGTCACTGAAGACGTTCTGCACCAGGGCCGAGCAGTCGATCCCGCGAAAGGAGCTGCCGCCCAGCCGGTAGGGGGTGCCGGCCCAGCGCTCGTGCTGGGCCAGCAGGGCCCGGCGGATCACCCTCGGGGGCGGGTTGTGCAGGCCGCGGGCCTCCAGGATGGGATTGTCCACGGGGGACATCCGGGGGTTGGCGGGCATCCCGGGCAGGTCCCGGGCGAAGTAGCCGCCGACGGCCTCCTCCTCGACGCCGCCCGAAGCGGCACAGCCCGCCAGCAGCGCCAGGGCTCCCCCGATGACGGTGATGCGACACACGCGTTTGACCAGCATCCTGCGAAGACCTCGTTCCCTGAGCCGCACCCGTGCCTTCGACGCCCTGCGTCGTCCGGTCTGCGGATAGTGTCGCTGTGGCAGTGCTGCCGGGAGCGGCCCGGTATCACTGCCAGAGCGGCCTGTCGGCGGCTCGCTGCCTGGCGAAGGCTCCCGACAGGAGGAGCCATGTCATCAATATCGTTGACTATAAACCATACTTTCTTATCACGGCGAGCCCTCAGTGGAGGGTACGGCTGTCGCCCGGCAGCGTATCGATGTGCAGCGGCGCCCAGTGGCGTGGCCGCGCCCCGGGAAAGTCGAGGCTGGCCCAGGCCCCCGCCAGCGGCGGCGCCCCCGAGAGCCAGGCCACCAGGGCCTGGCGGAAGCCGGCCAGGAAGCTCTCGCGCTCTGGCGTCTCGCCCATGAAGAACGAGAAGCCGGCGTGCAGACCGCGGGCATACTCCTCCCAGCCCGCATAGTGCTCGCCGGCCAGCCCATGGGCACGCTCGAGCAGCCCCAGGAACGCCGCCTCGCCGAGCCAGCCCAGCTGGCGGCCGGCGATGGCCAGGTCCACGGCCTGGGCGATGTCCCAGGCCGCCAGATCGACCTCGTTGCAGCCGTCCTCGTTGTCCCTGACCCGCTGCAGGCGCAACAGGTGGGCGCCCTCCTCCTCGCTGCACTCGCCGCTCTCGAGGGTGGCGATCTCCGAGGCCAGCCGCCCGTGATTGAGCGTGTAGGGGGCATAGTTGATCTGGTACTCCTGGCGATCGCCGGCCTCGATCAGGTACTCGAGGAACTCGCCCAGCTCCGCCTCCCCGTGGAGGGCATAGTGCCCATCGACCCAGTCGCGGATGGCCGCGCACTCGCGCTCGCTCTCTGGCTGCGGCAGGCTCCAGGCCGGACTGTTGAGCGGCCCGACCAGCGCCATGGCGGTGAAGTGGGCGAGCGTCGGTCGCGGCCCGGGCTCGTGCCACGCCCCGACGCGCCAGTCCAGCCAGTGGAAGAGGCTCCCGGGATCCTCCAGATGCCAGCGGATCTCGGCCAGCATGGGGGGCTGCTCGGGCTCGGGCAGCAGGGTCTCCCAGTGGGCCCAGGCCTGCAGCAGGCGACGGGCATCGGGATAGAAGCGGCACAGCGAGCCCTGCAGGGCCTCGGCCAGGCCGGCCAGGCGGGACGCGTCGAAGTCTCCGCTGTCCATGGCCATCTGCAGGTGGAAGGCGAACTTCTCGGCCATGTGGATGGTCGCGGCGTGGCGGCTGGCCTGCCGGAGGGCATCGCGGCTCGCCAGCTCGTCCGGGACCGGGTGGCCGAAGGGGGTCTCGGCCGGCGGCAGGGCAGCGTGGGCGGCATCCGCCGCCAGCTGGTTGAGGTGGTGAGCCTGGGCCGGCAGCCAGTAGCGGGAGAGCGCCTCGACGCCCTCGTCGGCATGCAGGTCGAGGGTCTCGACCAGGTAGTGGCGCGCCTCCTCGCGCCGCGCGACCGGCAGCTCGGGCAGCGGCCCCTGGCGGGCGGCGAACTCGGGCTCGCGCACCGCGGCCAGCGCCAGCGTCCAGTGACGGGGGTCACCACGCCAGGCCCGCAGGGCATCACGCGAGGCCGCGATGAGCTCCTCCGTCACCAGCCCCTGCAGGGCCGGGCGCCAGGGACTCACCGGCGAATGCAACAGCAGCGCCCAGTCCGCCTGGAGGGCGGGCAGCAGGTTGCGCCCCTCGAACAGGCTGCGCCCGCGCTGGTAGGCCCGGGCCAGGGCCGCCCAGTCGCTGTAGCGGCGCAGCGCCAGGTCGGCGCCGTGGACGGCGAAGTCGCGGGCCTCCCGCGCATCGAGCCAGCCCAGGCAGGCGCCGGCCCAGGCCAGGTCGATCAGCCGCAGCCAGTCCCAGGCGGCCCACTCCAGCGGCTCGCCCTGATCGAGAAAGCCCAGCAGCACCCGGCCGTAGTCCCGCTCTGTGCCGGCCAGGGCTTCCTGCCACTGCCGGCGCATCCCGGCATCCGCCTCGAGCAGGCGTCCGGCATCCAGGTCCCAGGCCTGGCGATCGCCCTGGGAGGCCAGCCACAGCAGGCTGCGCACCAGGTCCTCGCGGCTGCGAATCTCCCAGGCCTCCTCCAGCCAGCCCGCCAGCCCCTGCCAGTCCTGGGGGCCGGCGGGCAGCTCGACGACCGGCGAGAAGGCGGCGCGCAACCGCCAGACCTGATCCTCGGGGGCCGACGGCCAGAGCGCGAGTGGCATGGCATGGGTAGCCAGCCACTCCTGCATCATCTCCCAGGTCACCCCCTCTCCGTCGTGCTCCAGAACAGAGAGGGCCTCGCAGGCCTCGAAGAAGCCGTCATCGCCACGCACCCAGCCCTCGGCGCTGCGGGCATGCAGCAGCGCCTCCAGCCAGGCATCGAGGCTCGCGTGGTGGGCGCTGACCTCCTCGGCGATCCGCTGGGCCCAGGCCCGGGCGCGCGACTCCCCGAGCCAGCCCGCCGCACCGCCCAGGGCGATGACCTCCAGCCCGGCCAGCAGCCTGGCCGGGTCGACGCCGGCGCCGCCGGCGCCCAGGGCCTCCAGCAGGCACCAGCCCAGCTCGCCACGGTCGGCCACCCCGAGGGCGGCCAGCCGCTCGACGGCCATATCGGCCTCCACCGTCAGGGGATCGGGTGTGAAGGCCCAGTCACACAGCACCAGCTGCTGGGCCCACCAGGCATTCAGGGGATCGACCAAGGCTCACCTCGCCATAAAACCGGAACAGGAACGTGCCGCGCCGCGCACCGCGGCGAGTCGGCGCCATAGTGTAGCGGAAAGCGTTGCCGGCGCCGATGGCCGTGTGGCCAGCGACCGCGAAAAACGGGCGACATCGGGGCTTGGCGACTTGTTTTAAATAATGCACACTCGTCCAACAAGATGACCACCCCCGACGAGGAGTTCCCATGTCCGCGGATCCCCAGCTGCTGATCGACAAGGCCTATGTGGCCGGCCAGTGGCGCGAAGGCGCACGCCGCTTCGCCGTGACCAACCCCGCCACCGGCGAGCCCCTGGCCGAGGTCCCGGACCTCGATGCCGAGGAGGCCCGCGAGGCCGTCGCTGCCGCGTCGGACGCCTGGCCGGCCTGGAAGCGGCGCACCGCAAAGGAGCGCGCCGCCCTGCTGCGCGCCTGGTACGAGGCCATCATGGCCCACCAGGAAGCCCTGGCGCGTCTGATGACCCTGGAACAGGGCAAGCCGCTGGCCGAGGCCCGCGGCGAGGTGGCCTACGGCGCCTCCTTCGTGGAGTACTACGCCGAGGAGGCCAAGCGCGTCGCCGGCGAGACCCTGCCCAGCCACGGCGTGGACAAGCGCATCCTGGTGTTCCGCGAGCCGATCGGCGTGGTGGCGGCCATCACCCCCTGGAACTTCCCGCTGGCGATGATTACCCGCAAGTGCGCCCCGGCCCTGGCCGCCGGCTGCCCGGTGGTGATCAAGCCCGCCGAGGCCACCCCGCTCACCGCCCTGGCCCTGGTGAAGCTCGCCGAGGAGGTCGGCTTCCCGGCCGGGGTGATCAACGTCGTCACCGCCTCCCGGCCGGCCGAGATCGGCGAGGTGCTGACCACCGACCCGCGGGTGCGCAAGATCTCCTTCACCGGTTCCACCCCCGTGGGCAAGCGGCTGCTTGCCCAGTGCGCCGGCACCGTCAAGAAGGCCTCCATGGAACTGGGCGGCAACGCCCCCTTCATCGTCTTCGACGACGCCGACCTGGATGCCGCCGTCGAGGGGGCGGTGGCCTCCAAGTACCGAAACTCCGGCCAGACCTGCGTCTGCACCAACCGCCTGCTGGTGCAGGCAGGTGTCTACGAGGCCTTCCTGGAGAAGCTGGCCGCACGTGTGGCCCAGCTCCAGGTCGGCAACGGCCTCGACGAGGGCGTGGTGCAGGGCCCGCTGATCAACGCCGCCGCCGTGGAGAAGGTACAGAGCCACGTACGCGACGCCCTGGACAAGGGCGGCCGGCTGGTCTGCGGCGGCGAACCCCATGCGCTGGGTGGCACCTTCTTCCAGCCGACGATCATTGCCGACGTGACCGAGGAGATGAAGGTGGCCACCGAGGAGACCTTCGGCCCCCTGGCGCCGGTGTTCCGCTTCGAGACGGAGGAGGAGGCCATCGCCATGGCCAACGCCACCGAGTTCGGTCTTGCCGCCTACTTCTATGCCCGCGACTATCGTCGTATCTGGCATGTCATGGAAGGGCTGGAATATGGCATGGTGGCAGTGAACGAAGGCATTCTCTCCACCGAGCTGGCGCCCTTCGGTGGGGTCAAGGAGTCGGGGCTGGGACGCGAGGGGTCGCGCCACGGCCTGGATGAGTACACTGAACTAAAATACGTCTGTGTCGGCGGCCTGTGATCGCCCGCAGCCTCTTACCAAGGAGACAGGACCCATGAACAACGCAGAACTCAACGAACTCAAGCAGCGCTACGTGGCCAGCGGCGCAGCCAGCCCGGCCACCCAGTTTGCCGACCGCGCCGAGAACGCCCTGGTGTGGGACGCCGACGGCAATCGCATCATCGATTTCGCCGGCGGCATCGGCGTGCTCAACATCGGCCACCGCCATCCCAAGGTGGTCCAGGCGGTCAAGGACCAGCTCGACAAGGTGATGCACACCTGCCAGACCGTGATGCCCTATGAGGGCTACGTGAAGGTGGCCGAGAAGCTCAGCCAGGTCACCCCGGTGCGCGGCCACGCCAAGGTGATGCTGGCCAACTCCGGGGCCGAGGCGCTGGAGAACGCCGTCAAGGTCGCTCGCGCCGCCACCGGCAAGAACAACGTGATCTGCTTCGACGGCGGCTACCACGGCCGCACCTTCATGACCATGGCCATGAACGGCAAGGTCGCGCCCTACGCCACCGACTTCGGCTCCATGCCGGGCAACGTCTTCCGCGCCCCCTACCCGGTGCCCTACCACGGGGTCAGCGAGGACGAGGCCCTGCGCGGCCTGAAGATGGCGCTGAAGACCGATGCCAACCCGCGCGACACCGCGGCCATCGTGCTGGAGCCGGTGCTCGGCGAGGGCGGCTTCTATCCGGCGCCGACGAGCTTCCTCAAGGCGATCCGCGAGATCTGTGACGAGCACGGCATGCTGATGATCGTCGACGAGGTGCAGTCCGGCTTCGGGCGCACCGGCAAGCTGTTCGCCATCGAGCACAGCGGCGTCGAGCCCGACATCATCACCATGGCCAAGAGCATGGCCGATGGCATGCCGATCTCCGCGGTGGTCGGCACCGACAAGCACATGGACGCCTCCGGCCCCAACTCCCTGGGCGGCACCTACACCGGCAGCCCGGTCTCCTGCGCGGCCACCCTGGCTGTGCTCGAGGTCTTCGAGCAGGAGAACATCCTCGAGAAGAGCCAGGCGCTCGGCGACAAGCTGGCCAAGCGCTTCGCCCAGTGGCAGCAGACGTTCGACTGCGTCGACAACGGCCGCAACATGGGCGCCATGGCGGCCATCGACCTCGTCTCCGACAAGGCCAATCACACCCCGGACGCCGACCTGGCCGGCGCGCTGTGCAAGAAGGCCCGCGAGAAGGGGCTGATCCTGCTCTCCTGCGGCCTCTACGGCAACACCATCCGCTTCCTGATGCCGGTCACCATCGAGGACGAGGTGCTCGAGGAAGGCCTCGCCATCGTCGAGGAGTCCCTCAAGGAACTGGTCGGCAGCAAGAGCGCCGCCACCGCCTGATCGGGCTCGACCGGAAACGGCACACGCCCCTACCGCCCGGCTGGAGACAGCCGGGCGGTTCGCGTTGGCGCCCAGGGCGTTGACGCCATGAGGCCGAAACCCTGCTATGGTCGCTACCTGCCGCTCGGCCCCTCGCTACCCGCTCGCACATCGGAATGGCGCCATGATCCTTCGCACGCTCTCCCTGCTGCGCTCCCTGCAGGGCGCTCATCACACGGTCACCGATGCCCAGGCCCGCATCCAGCAGGCCTGCGACTACCGCTGGCTGCGGCGACAGCTGGGCCACGGAGTGGTCGCTGCCCGGCAGGGCTCGCTGGCCGACGGCACCCCCGCCGTCTCGGTGGTGCTGCCCTTCGTGGCCACCCCGGCGCGGCGCCGCGGGGGGCGCTGGCCAGAGGACCCCGACGAGCGGGAGCGCTGCTTCGTGGAGGGGGCCCACGCCTGCCGGGCGGCCGGGGCCCCGGGCTACCGCAAGCTGGAGAGCCTCTCCCAGGGGCTGGCCCAGGGCGGCATGGCCATATTGAAGGACGCGGCACGCCTCCAGTACCTGCTCGACCAGCAGGCCCTGCGGCTCACCTGGCGGCGCTCGGGCACCCTGCCGCCCGACCTCGCCCGGCAACTCGGCCGCCGCCTGACCGACGGCGATGCCGAGCGCCACGGCCTCTTCCTGCTGACCCTCAAGGTGCCCGCCCCGCCCCCCGAGGGCTCGCCGAACGGTGCCTGGCTGGACGCCAGCCTGGATCGCTACCGGCGCATCCTGCCGACCCCCGCCGGCTGATACACCACGCGAAACCGCCCGGCTGTCTCCAGCCGGGCGGTTTTTCGCGCGTCGGGTCGGGCCCGCTGCCTCAGGCCTTCTTGACCTTGGCGATCACCCACAGCAGCACCACGGCCCCGACGATGGCGGTGACCAGCGAGCCGATGAAACCGCCCGCCTGCAGGCCCAGCAGGCTGAACAGCCCCCCGCCGATGACGGCCCCCACCACGCCGACCCCGATATTGCCAAGGATGCCGAAGCCGCCGCCGCGAATGATATGGCCGGCGATCCAGCCGGCCAGGCCACCGATGATCAACCAGGCAATGATTCCCATGGCATACACTCCTTTTTCCTTGGTGAAGGTGGTTCGATGGTGCCTTGCCGGGCGCCGGGAGAAAAGCCTCAGAACGCGGAACCGGGCTGCTCGAGGAAAGCCCGCTCCTCGCGGGTGGAGTCCCGCCCCAGCACGGCATTGCGATGGGGATAGCGGCCGAAGCGCGCGATGACCTCGCGGTGACGGTGCGCGTGGCGCAGGTTCTCCTCCAGCCCCGGCTGGGCGAACAGGCGCATCGCCTCGTCATGGATCGCCAGCGACTCGCTGTGCATGTAGGGCATGAAGAGGAAGGCCCGCCAGGGCACGTCCAGCAGCCGGTCCGCGCGCTGGGCGACCGCCTCCTGGGCCAATACCAGGGCCACCGGGTCCCAGGCGAAGGCGAGGGACGCCCCGCGATGAATGTTGCGCGGGAACTGGTCGAGCAGGATCACCTCGGCCAGACGGCCGCGGGCGGACGCCCGCCACTGCCAGAACTCGCCACGCCCCGCGGCCGCGAGCCAGTCGCCGAAGCGCCGTGCGATCTCGGCATCCAGGGCCGGGTCCTTGCGAAACCACTGGGCGGGCGCGAGCTCCCTGAACCAGAAGTCGATCACCACCTCGGGGCGACGCTCTTCCATGATGGCCTCCTCTTCGCCCCGGGGTGGAGCTGGTACCATCACAGGGTAGCCGCCCCACCCCCTGCCCACCACCGAAGGGAGCCACATGACCACCTACGACCTGCTGCAGATGCTGGGTTACGTCTTCAACATCCTCGGCCTGCTGGTCTGCATCGGCGGCCTGACCCTGGCCCGTCGTCCCGACCGCCGCCTGCTCGGCCGCAGCCTCGCGGTGCTGGGGTTCGTGATCGCCGCGGCCCCCGTGCTGGTACAGCTCCTCGGCCTGGTCGAGCCCGTGCCGGTGAGTGCCCTGCCGCCCCGCTAGCCGGGATGACAGTGCCCCACCAATGTCGGACAATTAGACGAAAGGTGAATGGCGGTGCCGAGTCACGGGACTAGACTCGCCCACCATCCTGGTAAGTTTACCTACATTCCTGCCGCAAACGACGCATATGCGGCCGAATCCACCCCTCACAAGGATGTTTCCAACATGCACGCCCTGACCCTGGCGTCCTTCCTCTTCTTCACGGGGCTGGTCGCCTTCATCACCTGGCGCATCACGCGCCGCGACGACCACTCGACCTCCAGCGGCTTCTTCCTGGCCGGGCGCAGCCTGACCTTCCCGCTGATCGCCGGGTCGCTCTTGATGACCAACCTCTCCACCGAGCAGATGGTGGGGCTCAACGGCGCAGCCTTCAGCGATGGCCTCTCGGTGATGGCCTGGGAGGTGGTGGCGGTCATCGCCCTGGTGGCGCTGGCGCTGTTCTTCCTGCCGCGCTTCCTGAGGAGCGGCATCGCCACCCTGCCCCAGCTGCTGGAGCTGCGCTTCGACAAGACCACCCAGCTGATCACCAACATCATCTTCCTGATCGCCTATGCGGTGATCCTGCTGCCGATCATCCTCTACTCCGGCGCCATGGGCCTGCAGGGCATGCTTGACCTGCAGGGGCTCACTGGCATCGAATCGCCCACCGTGCTGCTGTGGCTGACGGTCTGGCTGGTGGGGCTGATCGGCTCCGTCTATGCCCTGTTCGGTGGGCTGCGCACCGTCGCCGTCTCCGACACCCTCAACGGCGTGGGGCTGCTGGTCGGCGGCTTCGTGATCGTCTACTTCGGCCTGCAGGCGGTGAGCAGCGACGGCGGCATCCTGGAGGGCTGGGCGATCCTCAAGGAGAGCGACCCCGAGATGCTCAACTCCATCGGGACCAGCGAGCAGCAGGTGCCCTTCGCGACACTCTTCACCGGGGTCTTCCTGATCAACCTCTTCTACTGGACCACCAACCAGCAGATCATCCAGCGCACCTTCGCCGCCAAGACCCTCGCCGAGGGCCAGAAGGGCGTGCTGCTGACCGGCTTCTTCAAGCTGCTCGGCCCCCTCTACCTGGTGCTGCCCGGGATCATCGCCTTCCACCTCTATGCCGACCAGGGCGTGCGCGCCGACGAGGCCTATGGCCACCTGGTGTTCAACGTGCTGCCCGCGCCGCTCACCGGCTTCTTCGCCGCGGTGATGGTCGGCGCCATCCTGTCGTCGTTCAACTCCGCGCTCAACAGCACCACGACCCTGTTCAGCCTCGGCTTCTACAAGGTGGTGCTCAACAAGGACGCCAGCGAGGCGCAGGTGGTGCGCTCGAGCAAGGTCTTCGGCTGGATCATGGCCGTCGCCGCCATGACCATCGCCCCGCTGCTGGCCGGCCAGGAGAGCCTGTTCGGCTACCTGCAGAAGATGAACGCCATCTATTTCATCCCCATCCTGGCCGTGGTGCTGGTGGGCCTGCTGACCCGTCGCGTGCCGGCCCTGGCGGCCAAGGTGGCGCTGGTGGGCGGCTGCCTGCTGATCTTCGCCGGCTACTTCATCCCGCCCTTCGACAGGCTGCCGGTGGTGATGCACGAGTTCCACTTCGTGGCCAGCGTCTTCGTGCTGCTGGTGGCGGTGATGCTGCTGATCGGCCGGCTGCGTCCCCGCGAGACCGCCTGGGTCCACGAGGACAGCGGCGCCGTCGACCTGACCCCCTGGCGGGGCGCCATCCCCGCCGGCATCGTGCTGGTGATCCTGGTGATCGCCATCTACGCGGCCTTCGCCGGCTGACGCCGCCAGGCCCTCTCCTCGCTGCCCCGCCCCGCGCGGGGCAGCGTCGTTTCATGATCCCACGCCTTGTCAGGCGCGCGCCCGACCCGCACATTAGGGCAGCATACGACCCCGCAAGGACGCCCCATGCGCACCCCGCTGACCCGTGAACTCCATGATCTGCTCGAGCGCGGCCGCGACCGCCAGCTGCGCCTGGCGGTGACCGGCCTGTCGCGCTCGGGCAAGACGGCCTTCCTCACCTCGCTGGTCAACCAGCTGCGCCATGCCGGCCTCGAGGCGCGACTCGACCTGCTGCCGGCTGCCCGCGAGGGGCGCCTGCTCGGCGCCCGACGCGTGCAGCAGCAGGACCTCGCCGTGCCGCGCTTCCCCTACGACCAGGCGATGCTGGCGCTGGATGACCAGCCCCCACGCTGGCCCGAGCCGACCCGCGGCATCAGCGAGCTGCGCCTGGCGATCCGCTACCGGCCGTCACGGCGTGGCCTGCTCGGTGGCGAGACCCGCCAGCTGACCCTGGACCTCTTCGACTACCCCGGGGAGTGGCTGCTCGACCTGCCGCTGCTGGAGCACGACTATCTGAGCTGGAGCCGGGCCCAGCGGCATGACGGCGGCAGCGAGCGTTCCGCCCTGTTCGCCGACTGGCACCGCGCGGTGGCCGCCCTCGACCCCGCCGAGGAGGTCGACGAGGCGCGCCTGGCCGAGATCGCCGAGCTGTATGCCAGGGGACTGCGGGCCGCCCGGGAGGCCGGCTTCGCCGACCTGCAGCCGGGACGCTTCCTGCTGCCCGGGGAGCTCGAGGGGGCCCCGGTGCTGCAGTTCTTTCCCCTGCCGGGCATCAGGGAGGCCGACCGCGACGAACTCGCCGCCCTGCCGGCAGAGAGCCTCTATGCTACCCTCGCCCGGCGCTTTCGCCACTACCAGCAGCACATCGTCAAGCCCTTCTATCGTGAACACTTCCGCCGCTTCGACCGCCAGATCGTGCTGGTCGACGTGCTCGGGGCCCTCAACGCCGGGCCGGAGCACTTCGAGGACCTATCCCGCGCCCTGTCGAACCTGATGCAGAGCTTCGACTATGGCCGACGCAGCCTGCTGACGCGGCTGTTCGCCCCGCGCATCGACCGCCTGGCCATCGCCGCCACCAAGGCCGACCACGTCACCCCCGAGCAGCACGGCCGCCTGGTCGCCCTGCTCGAGGCGCTGCTCGCCGACCCGCTGAAGGACCTGCGCTTCGCCGACGTGCCGGTCCGGGCCCTGTCGCTGGCGGCGATCCGCGCCACCCAGAGCCGCGAGGTCAGCCAGCAGGGGCGACGTACCCCGGCCCTGCGCGGCACCACCCTGGCCGGCGAGTCGCTGCTGCTGTTCCCCGGCGAGGTCCCCGACCGGCTGCCGGGGGCGGACTTCTGGACCCGCCAGGGCTTCGACTTCACGGCCTTTCGCCCCCTGCCCCGCGAGAAGGGGGCACCGCTGCCCCACATCCGCATGGATGCCGCCCTGGACTGGTTGATCGGAGACAAGCTGTCATGACCCCTTCCCGCGAACAGGACCCTCGCCCGGGCGAGCGCTTCACCCTCGATGACGCGCCGGCCCCGGAGGCCGAGGCTCGGGATCCCCGGCCCGGGCGGCACTTCGAGGCCGGACTGCCGAGCCAGCCGCTGGACGACCCCCAGGCCGATGCGGCCCCCGGCGAAAAGGCGCTGGGGGATAGCCTGATGCGCCCGCGCAAGCGGCGCTGGGGACTGCTCGCCCTGCTCGGCGGCAGCCTGGGCCTGGGCGCGGTGGAGGCCGGCCGGACCCTGCAGGCCGCCAGCCTCGGCGGCGACTGGCTGGCCGGCGGCTGGAGCCTGCTGCTGCTGCTGGCCCTGGGGCTCGGCGGTTCGGCCCTGCTGCGCGAGCTGTGGCGCCTGCGCCGCCTGGCCCGCCACGCCCGGCTGCGCGAGCGCCTCGCCGCCCTGTCCGAGGCCACCCCCGCCCGGGCACAGTCGCTGGCCGGGCAGCTGCGCCGCGACCTCGGCCTGGACGACGACCACCCCCACTGGCAGGCCTTCCTGGCCGCCCGCGAGCC
The DNA here is from genome assembly GCF_004363555.1 of Halomonas ventosae. GTDB lineage: Bacteria > Pseudomonadota > Gammaproteobacteria > Pseudomonadales > Halomonadaceae > Halomonas > Halomonas ventosae. Next base: position 170,111 of record NZ_SNZJ01000004.1, read on the forward strand.
CCACCATGACGGGCGCGACACCCGGGCGCTGCTCACCCATCACCTGCTCGCCCCCCGCGACCGGGAGGCCCGCCGGCTGATCTCGCGGATGTCCGGCGAGACGGCGGTGATGGTGGCGGTGAGCCCCTTGACCCTGGTCGACATGGCGCTGGTCGCCTGGCGCCACCTGGCGATGGTCGACCGCCTGTGCCGCCTCTACGGGCTGGAACTGGGCTATGCGGCACGCCTGCGGCTGCTGCGCAGCGTGCTCTACCAGATGGCCTTCGCCGGGGCCAGCGAGATCGCCAGCGAGGCGAGCATGCAGATGCTGTCGATGGACCTGGCCGGCAAGCTCTCGACGCGTGCCGCCCAGGGCCTCGGCGTCGGGCTGCTGGGGGCGCGGCTGGGACTGCGCACCCAGCGCCTGGCCCGGCCGCTGGACTTCGCCGCGGAGGAGGCCCCCCGCATGGCCGACCTGCGCCGCGACCTCTGGCAGCAGTTGCGCCGCCTGGAGGCCGGCGAGGAGAGGGCGAAGGCGCGCCATCCTTGACCCGGATCATGACACCGCGCCGACGGGTGACTAGGCTCCTCGGTAGGTACTCCCGCCATCACCCCTGAAGGATGACCCTCATGTTCAACTCCATCCTGGTGCCCGTCGACGGCTCCGAGCACGCCAAGAAGGCCCTCTCCGTGGCCTGCCAGCTGGCCCGACAGGAGAACGCCACCCTGCACCTGCTGCACATCCCCGAGGAACTCGCCCACGAGACCACCCTGGTGTGGGGCATCGGCGCCATCGCCGTCGAGGCCTCGCGAGAGGAGCGCGAGGCGGCCGGCAAGCAGGTCGTGGACCGCGCCGCCGAGGCGGCAAGTGAACTCGGCGTCACCAACCTCGAGACGGTCATCGGCCAGGGCGACCCGGCCCGCACCATCATCAGCGAGGCCCGCCGCCGCGGCGTCGACGCCATCGTCATGGGCAGTCGCGGCCTGAGCGACCTCAAGGGGCTGGTGGTCGGCAGCGTCTCCCACAAGGTCAGCCACGCGGCCGACTGCACCGTGATCACCGTGCGCTGAAAGGCGACGAACCCGCCCATCGACGGCAACCGCGGGCGCCGTCATGCATTCATGACAGGCCGAAGCGCTCGCGCAGCCGCGCGGCCACGGCCTGCTCATCGTGATGGCCGATGCGCTCGGCCGCGGGAAGCCGGACACCCAGGTCGGGATGGGCATTGGCCATGAGGTGGGCCTCGCCGGCCAGGGCGAGCATCTCGACGTCGTTGAGGTTGTCGCCGAAGGCCAGGCACGCCTCGGGGCCGAGCCCCAGGCGTTCGAGCAGCGCGGCGAGGGCGGTGCCCTTGTTCACGCCCCCGGCCATGATCTCCAGCGACGTGGCCATCGACCAGGTCAGGTGCAGCCGCTCGCCATGGCGGGCGCGGATCGTCGCCGCCAGCCGCTCGACCTCGCCCGGGTCGCCGATATAGAGCACCTTGCCGACCCCCTCGCCGTCGAGTTCGCCGGGGTCGGCGACCCGGTAGCCGAAGCCGGTGTGGGCATGCAGTGCCAGCAGGCCGGGCGCCTCGGCATCGATCAGCCACTCGTGCTCCCGGTAGAGGTTGAGCCGCACCGCGGCGGGGCGCGGCAAGGCGATCAGCTCCCGGGCCAGCGAGGCCTCCAGGTGGCGGGCGCTGACCAGGCGGTCCTCGGTATCGTGGAGATAGGCGCCGTTGGTGCTGATCACGTGCACCGGCACGCCCAGGCGCTCGCGGAAGCGCTGCATGTCCCGGAAATGGCGCCCCGAGGCGAAGGCCAGGTGGTGGCCCTGTCCCGCCAGGGCACGCAGGGTGTCGACGGTCTCCGGGGGCAGGTCATGGTCGGCCCCGAGCAGGGTGCCGTCGAGGTCGGAGACGATCAGTCGTGGGGTCATGGGGCCTTCTTCCGCTGCCGTGAACCCGGAAAGGCTACCGAAGGCGACCCCGGCTGTCTTCCCTGACGAGTACCGACGGCCGTTATCGAGGCGTTCAACGGGCAGCCACACCCGCCCTGTGACCGAGGCGCCTTCGCAACCAACTGATTCCTCGTGGTGCCCGGCACGGCGTTTGGCGCCGGGGTCGCGAATCCGTATAGTGAGCCCCCTACCCGCCAACCGATCGTGACCATGCTGCAGAACAACTCGGCGCTTGCCCAGCTCAAGCAACAGATCCGCTCCAACACCCCTCGCGTCGAGGGCGTGATCAAGGCCACCGACAGGGGCTTCGGTTTCCTCGAGACCGACGACGGCAACTCCTACTTCGTGCCGCCCCCCGCCATGAAGCTGGTGCTGCATGGTGACCGCGTCGAGGCCATCCTCCACGAGGAGGGTGACAAGACCTCGGTCGAGCCCGACACCCTGATCGAGACCGGCATGCAGCGCTTCATCGCCCGGGTGCAGAAGCGCGACGGTCGCCTGGCGGTGATTCCCGATCATCCCTCGATCAAGACCGCCCTCAAGGCGCGCATCAAGCGCAGCCTCGATGAGGCGAGCATCGCCGACGGCGACTGGGTGGTGGCCCGCCTGGTGCGCCATCCCCTCAAGCCCGATGACCGCGCCTTCTTCACCCAGATCGACGAGCTGGTGGCCAAGACCGACGACCCGGCCGTGCCGTGGCGCGTGACCCTGGCTCGCCATGCCCTGGAGCAGGAGTGCCCGGACGCCGGCGACGACTGGCCACTGCGCGACGAGGGCCTCGAACGCGAGGACCTGACCGCCGAGCCCTTCTTCACCATCGACGGCGAGAAGACCCGCGACATGGATGACGCCCTGCGCATCCGTCCCCACGAGGATGGCGGCTGGTCGCTGACCGTGGCCATCGCCGACCCCACCGCCTACGTGGAAGAGGGGCATGCCGCCGACCTGGAGGCCCGCACCCGCGCCTTCACCGTCTACCTGCCGGGCCAGAACGTCACCATGCTCCCCGAGCAGCTGGCCGACGACCTCTGCTCGCTGTGGGAGGACAAGGATCGCCCGGTGCTGGCCTGCACCCTGGAGGTCGGCGCCGATGGCAGCCTCGGCGACTACCGTTTCTTCGCCGCTACCGCGCGCTCCCATGCCAAGCTCGCCTATGACCGGGTCTCCGACTGGCTCGAGGGTCAGGGCGACTGGGCGCCGGCCGAGGCGATCGGCGAACAGCTCAAGGCACTCGAAGCCATGACCGAGGCCCGCAGCGCCTGGCGGGCGGCCCATGCCCTGATGTTCAAGGACCGGCCCGACTTCGTCTTCGACCTGGACGAGGCCGGCAACGTGCTGGACATCCGCACCGAGCATCGGCGCATCGCCAACCGCATGATCGAGGAGTCGATGATCGCCGCCAACGCCTGCTGCGCGCACCTGCTTGCCGAGCACGTCGGCCACGGCATCTTCAATGTCCACCGCGCCTTCGAGCCGGAGAAGGCCGAGGCCGCCCAGGAGTTCCTGGCCAGCCAGGACATCCAGGTGGAGCAGGAGCAGCTCACCGAGCTGCCCCGCTACACCGAGCTCAAGCGCGAGCTCGAGGGCCGCGACGACGCCTGGCTGGATGCCCGCCTGCGCCGCTTCCAGGGCTTCACCAGCATGTCCGCCCAGCCCGGCCCGCACTTCGGCCTGGGCCTTTCCGCCTATGCCACCTGGACCTCGCCGATCCGCAAGTACGGCGACATGGTCAACCACCGCCTGATCAAGCGCGTCCTCAAGGGCGAGCAGGCCCCGGCCGAGGCCAGCCAGCAGCTCACCGAGCAGCTCACCGAGCGCCGCCGCCTGAACCGCATGGCCGAACGCGACGTCAAGGACTGGCTCTACGTGCGCTACCTGACCCCGGCCGCCGAGGCCCAGGAGACCTTCGAGGCCGAGGTCATCGCCGTCAACCGCGGCGGCATGCGGGTACGCCTGACCGCCAACGGCGCCACCGCCTTCATCCCCGCCCCGCTGATGCACAGCGACCGCACCAAGGTGGCGATCGACGACAAGGAGGGGCGCGTCCAGGTCGAGGGCGAGGAGCGCTTCAAGCTCGGCGACGTGATCCGCGTGGCGCTGACCGAGGCCCGCGAGGAGACCCGCTCGCTGGTGGGTCGCCCCGCGGACTGACCGCTCGGTAACCACAGGCAGCACAGGACGGCGACCCTCGGGTCGCCGTCTTGCGTTGCGGCTGTCGCAAGACTGTCGCATGGCCGCCCTAGGCTGGCAGGGTACATCCACGCCAGGAGGGCGCCTTGCATATCGTCGACGTCACCATGTTCCACGCGCCTGCCAGCGGCGGGGTGCGCACCTACCTCGAGGCCAAGCATCGCGTGCTGGCCGCCCGGCCGGGACTGCGTACCAGCCTGCTAGTGCCCGGCGCCGAGCGCGCCTCGCTCGGCGGGGTGCATACCCTCCCCGCTCCGCGGATTCCGCTTGGCCAGGGCTACCGCTTCCCGCTGCGCCGCGCCCCCTGGCGCGATGCCCTGATGGCGATGGCCCCCGACCTGGTCGAGGCCGGCGACCCCTATGTCACCGCCTGGGCCGCCGCGGAGGCCGGCCAGGCCCTGGGGGTGCCCACGGTGGGCTTCTTCCACTCCGACCTGCCGAGGCTGATGGGTGACCGGTTCGGCGCCGGCGTCCGCCAGCGCCTGCAGCGCTACGTGGGCGACCTCTATGGCCACTTCGACAGCGTGCTGGCGCCCTGCACCGCCATGGCCGAGCGGCTGGCCGACTGGGGTGTGGAGAAGGTGCGCGTCCAGCCGCTGGGGGTCGATCTGGCGGCCTTCCACCCACGGCATCGTGACCCTGGCCTGCGTCGACGCCTGGGACTGGGCGACCACCAGCGCCTGCTGGTCTTCGCAGGCCGCCACTCCCCGGAGAAGCACGTCGACGTGCTGCTGGCGACCATGGCCCGCCTGGGCCCCGCGTATCACCTGCTGCTGATGGGCCCCGGCATGCCTACCCGGGTCGCCGACAATGTCAGCGTGGTGCCCCGCTACTGCCCGCCCGCCGAGGTCGCCACCGCCCTGGCCAGCGCCGATGCCATGTTGCATGCCGGCACCCGTGAGACCTTCGGCCTGGTGGCCCAGGAGGCCATGGCCTGCGGGCTGCCGGTGGTCGCGGCCCGGGCGGGCGCCCTGAAGGAGTATGTGCCGCTGGGGGCCGGCGTGCTCTGTCGACCCCGGGACCCCGACGACATGGCCCGCGCCGTGCGCGAGCTCTTCCTCAATGACCCGGATGCCATGGGCCGCCACGCCCGCCGGCACGTCGAACGCCACTTCGACTGGGAGCGGGTCATCGATGACCTGCTGGGGCACTACCGGCAACTGCGTCAGGGTAGCGAGCACCATGCCATCACCCGGAACGGCTGACCGTCGCGGGCCACTGCCGCGGTGGCGGCCACTGCACGGCCTGCTGGTCGTGATGGCGCTCGCGGCACCTCTCCTGGTCACGGCCTGGCTGGGCGGCCCGGGTGCCCTGGCAGCGGTCACGCGCTTCCCGCCAGGGGTATTGGCCCTGATGCTGCTGATGGCATTCGCCTGCTGGAACCTCAACGCCGCCCGGCTGCGCTTGATGCTGGATGGCCGGGCCGGCCGGCTTGGGCAGCGTGGAGCGCTGGGCATCGAACTGGCGTCCAAGTTCGCCCTCTGTGCCACGCCCGGGGGCACTGGTGGGCCGGCCACGCTGCTGGTCCTGCTGGCGCAGCGCGGCCTGCCGGCCTCCAGGGGGGCCGCCGTCTTCCTGGTCGACCAGGGCTGCGACCTGCTGTTCTTCCTCGGCATGCTCTCGGGGCTGGTGGCCTACTCCCTGCTGGGCGAGACCCAGTGGCCCCACCAGGGGCTGATCCAGGCCGCCCTGTCAGCGCTGGCCCTGATGGCCGTGGGCGTTACCCTGGCGATAGGCTACCTGCCTGGGCTGCTGCGCTATACCGCGTCGCCGGGCGCACGCTGGCTGAGCGGCTATCGGCGCCGCTGGCTCGTCCGCCGCCTGCTGACGTGTCGGCAGGCATTGCAGGCCACCCTGCGGCTCCCCATCGCGACCCTGCTGGCGATGCTGGGACTTACCACGGCGCATTGGCTGCTGCGTTACAGCCTGCTCTACCTGGCGGTGCTGGGCGCCGGGGGAAACGTCGACTGGATATGGACCTTCCTGACCCAGATGCTGGCCATGGCCGCGAGCCAGTTCAGCTTTTTGCCCGGCGGCGCGGGGGCGGCCGAACTGGGCGTCGGCGGGCTGCTGCTGCCGCTGATGGAGCGCGAGCAGGCCGCCGCCGCGGTGCTGGTCTGGCGACTGGTCTCCTACCACCTTTACCTGGCCGCCGGTGCCCCGCTGTTTCTGCTCGCGGCCTGCCGGCTGGTGCGACCTCCGCCCCCCGGGGGCACCTGAGGGCCTTCCCGGCTGTCGAGGCGACGCCGCTACTCAACGGCCCAGTCCAGGGCCGCGTGCCCGCACCGGACAGGCGCATGCCCCGGTAGCACCCAGCGCCCGCCTAGTTGGCGCGCAAGGCACGCGAGAGCATGTCCTCCAGCGGCCTGAGCAGGTAGCCGGCCAGGGTGCGCTCGCCGGCCTGCAGCCTCACCTCCACCGGCATCCCGGCCCTCAGCGGCATGGCCTCGAGGCCCGCCCCGGCCGCTTGCGACACGAGCCGGACCCGTGCCCGGTAGAAACGACGCCCCGAGGCCTCATCCCGCTCGCTGTCCGCGGCGACCCGCACGACCCGCCCCTCGATGCTCCGGGTACGACGCCGGTTGTAGGCCGTGAAACGTATCTCGGCGGGCTGCCCCACGGCCACCCGGTCGATGTCGTGGTCGGCCACCCGCGCCTCGACCACCAGGGGGTCCGACTCGGGCACCAGTTCCAGCACCCTGGCCCCCGGCTCGATGACCGCGCCCGGCGCATGCACCGCGAGGCCGACCACGCTCCCCGAGACCGGGGCCGTGATCACCGCCCGCCGCCGTTGCTCCTGGAGGCGGGCCAGGCGCTCCTCGGCATCGGCGACCCGCCGGCGCGCCCCATGGAGGGCCTCGCCGACCTCTTCCCGGAAGGCCTCGCGACGCCGCCCCGTCTGCCGGGCATTCTCCGTGATGCGTGAGGCGAGGCGAATCCGCTCGAGACGGTAACCCTCGACGCGCCCCTGCTCCTCCAGCAGCTCCCGCTCCAGCTCGTTGAGCCGCTGCCGGTCACTCAGCCCGTCCCGGTACAGCGAGCCCAGGGCCTCGACCTCCTCGCGCAGGTTATCGAGCCGGCGTGCAGCGAACTCCGCCTGTGTGGCGAGCCCCGCGATACGCTCCCGCAGCCGGTCGTTCTGCTGCGTCAGGGCCTCCCGCTCCTTCACCTGGGAGAGGCGTCGAACATGGAAGAGCCCGAGCTGCACCGCCATGATCCGGCTGGCCTCCGGGTCCCCGGCATCGACCAGTGCCGAGGGAAAGCTCGGCCGCGCCTCGCCGCCCTGCTCGGCCGCCAGCCGCGCCTGGGCGGCCAGGGCCAGGCGATGGCGGGTGCGGGCGACCTCCAGCCGCCGCTCGAGCAGGGCAGTCTCCAGCACCACCAGCGGCTCGCCCTGCGCCACGCGGTCGCCCTCCGCCACGACGATGCGGTCCACGACACCGCCGGAGGGATGCTTCACGGCCTTGTTGGAGGAGGCGGCCACCAGCTGGCCGGGCGCGATGACCGCCACCGCCAGGTCGGCCGTTACCGCCCAGCCGCCGACGCCCCCGAGGCAGAGCAGCAGCACGAGCAGGCCAAAGCGGCGCGTCCAGCGGTCATCGACCGGCGGCGACGGCGCGCCGGCGACGTCGTGATCCCGACTCATGGGGCGTCCCCCCCCGGCGCTTGCTGGCGCGACGCGGCGAGACGCGCCAGTACCCGATCCCTGGGACCGTTGAGGGCGACGCGACCGTCTTCCATTACCAGCAGCGTATCCACCTGGCGTAATACGCCCGTGCGGTGACTGACCACCACCAGGCTGACGCCCTCCTCCCGGAGTCGCTGCAGGCTCCGGGACAGGGCTCGCTCGCCCTCCAGGTCCAGGTTGGCATTGGGCTCGTCGAGCACCACCAGCACCGGGTCGCCATGCAGTGCCCGGGCCAGGCCGAGGCGCTGGCGCTGGCCGGTGGAGAGTTCGCTCCCCGCGGCCGAGAGCCGGGTATCGTAGCCATCGGACAGGCGCAGGACCGTCTCGTGAAGGCCGGCGCGCCGGGCCGCCGCAATCACCCGCTCGGACCTGACCTCTCCGAACCGGGCGATGTTCTCGGCGATGGTGCCGTCGAAGAGCTCGATGTCCTGGGGCAGGTAGCCGATGTGGGGACCGAGCGCCTCCCGGTCCCAACGGGCGATGTCGGCGCCATCCAGGCGTACGGTCCCCACCTGGGCGGGCCAGATGCCGAGCAGGACGCGTACCAGGGTCGACTTGCCCGACGCGCTGGGCCCGATCACCCCGAGCTGCTCGCCCGGGGCGATGGCGAGGCTCACGCCTCGCACGACCGGTTCCCGACTGCCCGGTGGACCAGCCGTGACGGCCTCGGCCACCAGGCGGCCGGCCGGTCTTGGCAAGGCCATCCGCTCCCCTTCCGGCTCGCCGTCGGCCAGCAGCCTCTGGAGGCGATGGTAGGCCGACCGAGCATTCACCAGGTCGCGCCAGTGGGAGGCCATCTGGTCCACCGGGGCCAGGGCACGCCCCATCAGGATGGAGGCCGCAATCATCATGCCGGGCGTGATCTGCTCATCGAGCACCAGCAGGGCCCCAAGGCCCAGGATCAGGGACTGGAAGAGCAGCCGCAGCACGCGGGTCAGCCCGGAGAGGAGCCCGGCCCGGTCGCTGGCACGCGACTGGGCCGCCTGGCAGCGCCGCTGGTCGCCCCGCCAGCGCCGGCCGAGGGCGGGGCCCATCCCCATGCCCTGCAGTACCTCGGCATGGCGCAGGTGGGTCTCCACCCTGCCTCTCGCCGTGGCCTGCTCGTTGCCGGCCGCCTGGAGCAGCCCGCGGGTGAGTCGCTCGGCGAGCAGCAGCAGGAGCAGCAACACGCATCCCGAGAGCAGGGCGAAGGTACCGAGCCAGGGGTGGAACAGGAACAGCAACGCCAGGTAGAGCGGCACCCAGAGGGTATCGAACAGCGCGACGAGACCACCGCCGGCCAGCGCCTGACGCAGGGCAGCGAGGTCATCGAGCGGCCAGGCGGAGGGCGTGGCCTGCCGCAGGGCGCGCGCCACCATGCTCTGGTGGAGCCCCTCGTCCAGTCGGGTCTCGAGACGGTTGCCCACCCGGACCAGTACCCGAGCCCGCACCCCCTCCAGCAGGCCCATCACGATGAAGAGGAAGAGCACCGCCAGGGTCAGCAGCAGCAGCGTCTCGCGGCTCCCCGTGGTGATGACACGATCGTAGACCTGCAGCATGTAGAGCGCCGGAGTCAGCATCAGCAGGTTGATCACCAGGCTGAATCCTCCTACCCACAGCAGCGAAGAGCGACAGGCACGCAACACCCATGGCAGGGACGATCGCGTCACTCCCTTCATGGTTTTCGGCGCATGAGTTGACGATGCATCATTGGCTTTTGACACCATCATTTCTACATTAACAGGTGACAATACCTCAACGTCATCATGTCTTGAAGCGTCTATTTCCTTTCATGAAATGTCCCTAAATGGAGACACAACAGGCTGATTGAAAAGGGGATGATCCTGCAGGTGACTGAAGCATTCGGGACATAAGCCGTCTCTTAATCGCGACAACCAGGAGCATTAACATGGCCTCCATCCACGATATCGATACCGGAACCTCGGCCGAGGAGATCAATGACCTGATCCGTGACGCCGAGCCGGGGTCGACCCTGAAATTCGCCGCCGGCAACCACCTCCTCGACGATGCGCTGCGGGTCGAGCGCTCGGACATCGCCCTGGTGGGCGCCGGCTCCGGCGACACCACCCTGACCTTCAGCGACCGCGCCCTGGAGCGAAACGATGACCACGCCATCCACCTGGACGGTTTCCGCACTCGCTTCCAGGGCCGGCTCGAGGCCGGTCTCGACGAGGGGGACCGGCGCCTCTCGCTGGATCGCGACCATGGACTGGCCCCGGGTGACACCGTGAGGCTCTGGCAGGACAACGACGACGCCTTCTTCGACGCCATCGGCGACACGTCCTGGCGGCGGGTGGAGTACGCCGAGCTGCGCACCAGCATGGCCCGGGTCGAGTCCGTTGAGGGCAACGACGTCGTGCTGGATCGCGGGGCGCACTTCGCCTTCGAAGCAGGCGAGACCCGGCTGGCCCGCCTGGATAGCGTCGACGATGTCAGGCTGGAAGGCTTCAGCGTCGCCTTCGAACTGGGCGAGCCCGATGCAGGGCTCTTCACCAACACCCGGGAGGCGCTGAGCGGCTATGATGCCGTGCTGCTGGAGGGCACCGTGGGCACGCAGCTGGCGGACCTCGAGGTCCGCGACGGACCCTCCACCGCCTTTCGCTTCTCCAAGACCCTGGACCCGGAAGCCGAGGGGATCACCGCCCATGGCGCCTTCAACAAGGGCAGCGGTGGCAACGGCTATGCCTACGAACTCCACGAGAGCTATGACGGCACCTTCACCGGTCTCGAAGATTCCGGCATGCGTCACGGCCTGACCTTCGCCTCCTGGCGCTCCTCGGTGGGCAACGATATCGAGGTGGCCTTCACCGATCGTGATATCAACTTCCACGGCGGCCAGGATCACGACAACCGCGTGCGGGTCGAGCAATCCATCCGCGACCCCGAGACGGACGACCTCTCCCCCTCGCTGTGGATCAACCAGGGCGGCGAGAGCTTCGGCGCCATCACCGACGCCGAGGCCAACGAGGTGATCTTCGACTACCTGATCGGCTCCCGCCGCTCGGATAAGATCGAGGGGTCCGACGACGGCGTCTACCTGAATGGCGGCTCGGGCCACGACAGCCTCACCGGCGGTGCCGGCAATGACATCCTTCAGGGCGGCCCCGGCAACGACTGGTACGACGGCACCGACCTCCTCGATGGCGGCGCGGGCGTGGATACTGCCCGCTATGCTGACGACTACGACGACCACCAGGTGCTCAAGGGCGAGGAGGAGAGCGTCATCCTCGGCCAGGGCAGCCAGGACACCCTGGTCGACATGGAGTTCGCGGTGTTCGGGGACGGCACCACCCTGCACCTGGCCTCGGGCAACGCCTTCCACGGCGAGCCGCTAGAGCGCCCCGAGCCGGATGCCGTGCTGGAGGGCGATGGCCTGCTGCCGGGGGTGGTCGACGAGGGCACCGAACTGCTGGTCACGGGCAACACCACCAGCAGCTGGTCCTCGGGCTATGTGGCGGAGCTCTTCGTCCAGAACCTCTCCGACGAGGAGATCGTCGACCCTCGGGTACGCTTTGACCTGCCCGCCGAGATCGACACGCTGTGGAACGGTCGCGTCGAGAGCTCCGACGACGGCTATAGTGTGCGTGACGATGATCCCGGCACCCTGGAACCTGGCGAGGCCTGGCGCTTCGCCTTCAAGGCCTACGGCGACGACCCGTCCCTGCCGGATACCCTGCAGGCCGAAGCCAATGGCAATGGCCTTCAGGTCCAGCTGCTGGGGATCGGCGAAAGCCCGGTGGAGGAGGTGGTCGGCTGAGCCGCGATGGTGAGGGGCCACACACGCGAAGAGGGCACCCGAAGGTGCCCTCTCGCGTTGTCGCCTGCTGCAGGTGAACGGCTTACCAGCCGGTCGCTTCCTTCAGCGCATCGCCGATCTCGGCCAGCGAACGCACGGTCTTCACGCCCGCGGCTTCCAGGGCGGCGAACTTCTCGTCCGCGGTGCCCTTGCCGCCGGCGATGATGGCACCGGCGTGGCCCATGCGCTTGCCGGGAGGCGCGGTGACGCCGGCGATGTAGGAGACCACCGGCTTGGAGACGTTGGCCTTGATGTAGGCCGCCGCCTCTTCCTCGGCGGTGCCGCCGATCTCGCCGATCATCACGATCGCCTCGGTGGCCGGATCCTTCTCGAACTGCTCGAGGATATCAATGAAGTTGGAGCCCGGGATCGGGTCGCCGCCGATGCCCACGCAGGTGGACTGGCCGAAGCCGTGGTCGGTCGTCTGCTTGACGGCTTCATAGGTCAGGGTGCCGGAGCGCGACACGATGCCGACCTTGCCCGGCTTGTGGATATGGCCCGGCATGATGCCGATCTTGCACTCGCCCGGGGTGATCACGCCGGGGCAGTTCGGGCCGATCAGGCGCACGCCCAGCTCGTCGCACTTCACCTTGACGTCGAGCATGTCCAGGGTCGGGATGCCCTCGGTGATGCAGACGATCAGCTTGATGCCGGCGTTGGCGGCCTCGAGGATGGAGTCCTTGCAGAACGGGGCCGGCACGTAGATCACGCTGGCCTCGGCGCCGGTCTCGGCCACGGCTTCCTTGACGGTGTTGAACACCGGCAGGCCCAGGTGCTCCTGGCCGCCCTTGCCCGGGGTCACGCCGCCGACCATCTGGGTGCCGTAGGCGATCGCCTGCTCGGAGTGGAAGGTCCCCTGTCCGCCGGTGAAGCCCTGGCAGATGACCTTGGTGTTCTTGTCGATCAGGATGCTCATTACTTGCCCTCCGCTGCCTTGACGACCTGCTGAGCCGCATCGGTCAGGCTGGTAGCAGCGATGATGTTCAGACCGCTGGACGCCAGCTTCTCGGCACCCAGCTCGGCGTTGTTACCTTCCAGACGCACCACCACCGGCACGTTGACACCGACCTGCTCGACGGCACCGATGATGCCCTCGGCGATCATGTCGCAGCGCACGATGCCGCCGAAGATGTTGACCAGTACGGCCTTCACGGAATCGTCGGAGAGGATGAGCTTGAAGGCCTCGGCCACGCGCTCCTTGGTGGCACCGCCGCCCACGTCGAGGAAGTTGGCCGGCTGGCCGCCGTTGAGCTTGATGATGTCCATGGTGCCCATGGCCAGGCCGGCGCCGTTGACCATGCAGCCGATGTTGCCTTCCAGGGCCACGTAGTTGAGCTCCCAGGCGGCCGCCTCGGCCTCGCGCTCGTCTTCCTGGGACGGGTCGCGCATCGCCTGCAGGTCCGGGTGGCGATAGAGGGCGTTGCCGTCCAGGTTGATCTTGGCGTCGAGGCAGTGGAGGTTGCCCTCGTCGGTCACCACCAGCGGGTTGATCTCCAGAAGCGCCAGGTCCTTGTCGTGGAACAGCTTGGACAGGCCCAGGAAGATCTTGGTGAACTGCTTGACCTGGTTGCCGGTGAGGCCCAGGGCGAAGGCCAGCTCACGCGCCTGGTAGGGCTGGGCGCCGACCAGCGGATCGATCTCGGCCTTGAGGATCTTCTCGGGGGTCTCTTCCGCGACCTTCTCGATCTCCACGCCGCCCTCGGTGGAGGCCATGAACACCACACGACGGGTGCCACGATCGACCACCGCGCCCAGGTAGAGCTCGTTGGCGATGTCGGTGCAGGTCTCGACCAGGATCTTGGTGACCGGCTGACCGTTCTCGTCGGTCTGGAAGGTCACCAGGTTCTTGCCCAGCCAGGACTCGGCGAAGGCCTGGGCCTCCTCCGGGCTCTTGATCAGCTTGACGCCACCGGCCTTGCCGCGGCCACCGGCATGCACCTGGGCCTTGACCACCCACTTGTCGCCACCGATCTTCTTGCAGGCTTCCGCGGCTTCCTCGGGGGTGTCGACGGCAAAGCCCTTGGAGACCGGCAGGCCATAGTCGGCAAACAGCTGCTTGCTCTGATACTCGTGAAGGTTCATCGATTCATGCCATTGGTTGCATGTGACTCGAACGATGACACGGCTCGCGGCCTCTGGGCAGCGGTCGCCGTGTCACCACCGTTCGCCTCCGATACTTGGCCGGAAGCGATGCGCCACCTGCCGGTGGCGCTTGTTGTCCTTACTTCTTCTTCTTGCGGTTGGCCATGTGGATGGCATGGCCCTCCACCGCCAGGGCGGCCTCGTGCACCGCCTCCGACATGGTCGGGTGGGCGTAGCAGGTCAGCGCCAGGTCTTCGGCGCTGGAGCCGAACTCCAGGGCGATCACGCCCTGGGCGATCATCTCGCCGGCGTGCTGGCCGACGATATGCATCCCCAGCACGCGGTCGGTCTCGGCGTCGGCGATGATCTTGGCCTGCCCCTCGGTGGCGTTGTTGGCCATGGCGCGGCCGCTGGCGGCGAACGGGAAGGCGCCCGTCTTGACCTCGATGCCCTTGGCCTTGGCCTCCTGCTCGGTCAGGCCCACCCAGGCCACTTCCGGGAAGGTGTAGATGACGTTGGGGATGGCGTCGTAGTTCATCTCGGCCTTGTGGCCGGCGATGATGTCCGCGACCATGATGCCCTCTTCCGACGCCTTGTGGGCCAGCATCGGGCCGCGCACGCAGTCGCCGATGGCGTAGACGCTCGGCACGCTGGTACGGCACTGGTCGTCGACGTGGATGAAGCCACGCTCGTCGGTCTCGATGCCCACGCCGTCGGCAATCACGCCCTTGGTGTAGGGCTTGCGGCCGACGCAGACGATCAGCTTGTCGAAGGTCATCTCCTGCTCGCCCTTGGCGTCGGTGTACTTGACGACCACCTCCTCGCCCTTGACCTCGGAGCCGGTGACCCGCGCGCCCAGCTTGATGTCCAGGCCCTGCTTCTTGAGCAGCTTCTGGGTCTCCTTGGCGATGGCCCCGTCGACCATGGGCAGGAAGTCATCCATGGCCTCGAGCACGGTGACCTCGCTGCCCAGGCGGTTCCAGACGCTGCCGAGCTCCAGGCCGATGATGCCGGCACCGATCACGCCCAGGCGCTTGGGCGTCTCCTGGAATTCCAGGGCGCCGGTGGAATCGACCACCAGGCCTTCCTTCAGCGGGGTCGGCGGGATCTCCACCGGCACGGAGCCGGCCGCGACGACGATGTTGTCGGCGTCATAGGTGGTGGCCTTGCCGTCCTGGTCGGTCACCTCGACCTGCTTGGAGGAGACCACCTTGCCGGTGCCCTCGATGGCCGTGACGCCGTTGGCCTTGAAGAGCCCCGAGATGCCGCCGGTCAGGTTCTTCACGATCTTGTCCTTGCGGGCCATCATCTTCTTGACGTCCATGTTGACGTCACCCGCCTCGATGCCCATGTCGGCGAAGTCGTGCTTGGCCTCGACGAACTTGTGGGAGGCCTCGAGCAGCGCCTTGGACGGGATGCAGCCCACGTTGAGGCAGGTGCCGCCGTGGACGACCTTGCCTTCCTTGCCGATCCACTTCTCGACACAGGCGACCTTCAGCCCCATCTGGGCGGCGCGGATGGCGGAGACGTAGCCGCCGGGGCCCGCACCGATCACGATCACATCAAACTTGTCAGCCATGTTGGCTCCTTCGTTGCTTGTCGCTGAAGAACGTAGTGGGTCCCGCGGCTCAGATGTCCAGCAGCAGGCGTGCCGGATCCTCGAGCAGCTCCTTGATGGTGACCAGGAACTGCACCGCATCCTTGCCGTCGATCATGCGGTGGTCGTAGGAGACCGCCAGGTACATCATCGGGCGGATCTCGACCTTGCCGTTCACCGCCATGGGCCGCTCCTGGATCTTGTGCATGCCCAGGATCGCGGTCTGCGGCGGGTTGATGATTGGCGTGGACATCAGCGAGCCGAAGATACCGCCGTTGGTGATGGTGAAGGTGCCACCCTGCATCTCGTCGATGCCCAGCTTGCCGTCACGGGCCCGCTTGCCGAAGTCGACGATGCCCTTCTCGACGTCGGCGATCTTCATGCTGTCGGTGTCGCGCAGCACCGGCACCACCAGGCCACGGTCGGTGGAGACGGCGACGCCGATGTCCTGGTAGCCGTGGTAGACGATGTCGGTGCCGTCGATGGAGGCGTTGACGTCCGGGAAGCGCTTGAGGGCCTCGCTGGCCGCCTTGACGAAGAAGCCCATGAAGCCGAGCTTGACGTCGTGGGCCTTGAGGAAGGTGTCCTTGTACTGGGCGCGCAGGTCCATCACCGCGCCCATGTCCACCTCGTTGTAGGTGGTGAGCATGGCGGCGGTCTGCTGGGCCTGGACCAGGCGCTTGGCGATGGTCTGGCGCAGGCGGCTCATCGGCACGCGCTTCTCGGGGCGCTCGCCCTCCACGGCCGGGGCCGCGGCGGCGGCCGCCTGGCCACCACCCGCCGGCTTGGCAGATTTCTTGGCAGAACCTTCCTTCACCGCACGCTGCACGTCCTCCTTGAGGATGCGCCCGCCCTTGCCGGTGCCTTCGATGGCATTGACGTCGAGGTCATGCTCGGCGACCAGCTTGCGCGCGGCCGGGGCGAGGATCTTGTCGCCCACCTGCTCGTCGCTCGCGCCGTCGTCGGCGGAGGCCGGGGCCTTCTCCTCGCTGGGCGCGGCAGCAGCGCCGCCGGCGCCTTCGCTGAAGGTCGCCAGCACCTGCTCGGAGGTGACCTGGCTACCCTCCTCGGCCTTGATCTCAGTGAGTGCCCCATCGGCCGGGGCGACGACCTCCAGCACCACCTTGTCGGTCTCGATCTCGGCCAGCACCTCGTCGCGCTTGACCGCCTCACCGACCTGCTTGTTCCAGCTGGCCACGGTGCCTTCCTGGATCGACTCGGGGAAGGTCGGCGCCTTGACCTCGTGGGTCTTGCCGCTGGCCGCCGGCTTGGCCTCGGCGTCGTCCTTCTTCTCGGCCTTGGCATCGGCCTTCTCGGCCGCCGGCTTGTCGCCGCCCTCGGCCTTGCCCTCGCCGATCCTGCCCAGCACCTGCTCGGACTCCACGGTGTCGCCCTCTTCCACCAGCACCTCGCTGAGGGTGCCGGCCTCGGGGGCCACGACCTCGAGCACCACCTTGTCGGTCTCGATCTCGACGATCAGCTCGTCACGCTCGACGCTGTCGCCGGGCTTCTTGTGCCAGGCCGCCACGCTGCCTTCGGCGACGGATTCCGGAAAGGTGGGTGCCTTGATATCGGTAGCCATGTCGTATCCCTTGTCTGTTCTCTCTCGTCCCGGTGGGCGCCTCAGAGGTTGAAGGCGTCTTCCACCAGCTGGCGCTGCTGTTCGGTATGCACGGACATGTAGCCCGCCGCGGGTGCCGCGGACGCCGGGCGACCGGCGAACTTGAGCTTGCCGCCCAGGCCGTCACGCAGCATGTCGGCCACGGCCCGCATGTGGTGCTGGCTCGAATACCAGGCGCCCTGGTTGAGCGGCTCCTCCTGGCACCACACCACGTCGGTGACGTTGGTGTAGTCCTTGATGGCCTCCAGCAGCTCCTCCTTGGGAAAGGGGTAGAGCTGCTCGATGCGCAGGATCGCCACGTCATCGCGGGCGTTCTCCTCGCGCCAGTTGGCCAGGTCATAGTAGACCTTGCCGGCGCAGAGGATGATGCGCTCGACCTTGCCGGCCTCGAGGTTGCCCTGGTCGGGGAGCACCATCTGGAAGCCGCCATGGGCCAGCTCCTCGAGGCTCGAGGTCGCCGACTTGTGGCGCAGCAGGCTCTTGGGCGTCATCACCACCAAGGGCTTTCTCAGCGGGCGGATCACCTGGCGGCGCAGCAGGTGGAAGATCTGCGCCGGGGTGGTAGGCACGCAGACCTGCATGTTGTGCTCGGCACACAGCTGCAGGAAGCGCTCGAGACGCGCGGAGGAGTGCTCCGGGCCCTGCCCCTCATAGCCATGGGGCAGCAGCATGGTCAGGCCACACAGCCGCTCCCACTTGGTCTCGCCGGAGGAGATGAACTGGTCGACCACCACCTGGGCGCCGTTGAAGAAGTCGCCGAACTGGGCTTCCCAGACGATCAGCGCATTGGGCATGGTCGTGGCGTAGCCGTACTCGAAGGCCAGCACCGCCTCTTCCGAGAGGAAGGAGTCATGGATGGTGAAGCGCGGCTGGCCGTCGGCCATGTGCTGCAGCGGCACGTAGGCGCTGCCGTCCTTCTGGTTGTGCACCACCGCATGGCGGTGGGAGAAGGTGCCGCGCCCCACGTCCTGGCCGGTGATGCGCACCGGGTGGCCCTGGTCGAGCAGGGTGGCGTAGGCCAGGGTCTCGGCGAAGCCCCAGTTGACCGCCAGGCCACCGGCCTGCATCTTGCGCCGGTCGTCGTAGATCTTGGCCACCTGGCGCTGCACCTCGATCCCGTCGGGAATCTCGCACATCCTGCCGGCGAGACGCTGCAGGCGCTTCATCTCCACGGTGGTATCGGCATGGCCGGTCCACTCGTGACCCAGATAGGGAGTCCAGTCGACGAACAGCGACTTGTTGGGCTTCTGCACCAGGGCGTTGGCCACGTGGTTGCCGGCCATCAGGTCGTCGCGGTACTTCTCCATCATCGCCTTGGCGTCGTCGTCGCTGAGCAGCCCCTCGCCGACCAGGCGCTCGATATAGCGAGCCCGCGATGACGGATGGTCCTTGATCTTGCTGTACATCATCGGCTGGGTGCCGGAGGGCTCGTCGGCCTCGTTGTGGCCGCGGCGGCGATAGCACACCAGGTCGATGACCACGTCGCGATTGAACTGCTGGCGATAGTCCAGCGCCACCTGGGTGGCATGCAGCACGGCATCGGGGTCGTCGCCGTTGACGTGGAAGATGGGCGCCTGGACCATCTTGGCGATGTCGGTGCAGTACTCGGTGGAGCGCGAGTCCAGGGGATGCGAGGTGGTGAAGCCCACCTGGTTGTTGATGACGATGTGCACCGTGCCGCCGGTCTTGTAGGCACGGGTCTGGGACATCTGGAAGGTCTCCATGACCACGCCCTGGCCGGCGAAGGCCGCATCGCCGTGGACGTTGATCGGCAGCACCTTGTTGCCGACCGGGTCGTCGCGACGGTCCTGGCGGGCCCGCACCGAGCCCTCGACCACCGGGGCCACGATCTCCAGGTGGGAGGGGTTGAAGGACAGCGCCAGGTGCACCTCGCCGCCCGGCGTCATGACGTTGGAGCTGAAGCCCTGGTGGTACTTGACGTCGCCCGAGCCGCGCTCGATGACCTTCTTGCCGTCGAACTCGTCGATCAGGTCCGAGGGGTTCTTGCCGAGGATGTTGACCAGCAGGTTGAGGCGGCCGCGGTGGGCCATGCCGATCACCACTTCCTTGGTGCCATAGCCGCCGGCGCGCTGGATCAGCTCGTCCATCATCGGGATGAAGGCTTCGCCGCCCTCGAGGCCGAAGCGCTTGGTGCCCGGGTACTTGGAGGCCAGGTAGCTCTCCAGGCCCTCGGCGGCCGTCAGCCGCTCCAGCACGTGATTGCGCACCTCGGGGCTGAACCTGGGCGCCGAGCGCACCGACTCGAAGCGCTGCTGCAGCCAGCGCTTCTCCTCGGTGTCGACGATATGCATGATCTCGCAGCCAATGGAGCGGCAGTAGGTCTGCTCCAGGGCGCTGACGATCTCTTTCAGCGGTGCCTTGTCCATGCCCAGGAAGAAGGAGCCGGTCTGGAACTCGGTGTCCAGGTCGGCCTTCGAGAGCTGATGGAAGGAGAGGTCGAGGTCGGGGACGGGAGTGGGGCTGCGCAGGCCAAGCGGGTCGATGTCGGCCTTCTGGTGCCCGCGGAAGCGGTAGGCGTTGATCAGCTGGAGAACCTTGACCTGCTTCTTGTTCTCGCCACTGTCGGCAACGGCCTGGGCAGTACGCCGGTGCTGGCCCAGCTGGTAGAACTGCTCGCGGATCGGCGAGAGCGGGACATCGTGACTGGCCCCGCCCTCGGGTCGCGGCAACTGGTCGAAGTACTGGCGCCATTCGTCGGGAACGGCGGAGGGATCATCGAGGTACTGTTCGTAGAGCGCTTCCACATAGTGGGCATTGCCGCCACTCACGTGGGAGGAGCGCCACATCAACTCCATTATGCCTTGTTGCATCTCTTGGTCACCCTGCACTGATGGGGTGGTATCGGCGCCGACACGACTCGACCGCATCGACATCGGTGGTGCCCTGCCGGAGGAAGGGCATCCTGAATTCCATGGTCAAGAGCCGGTGCCCAGGGCACCGGCTCTATGCATCATGCTCCGCACCGGACTCGGCTGCGACCTCTCGCCGCAGCCCGAGAGCGGTGGACATGATAACAAGCTGGACGCCACGATTTAAGTGGCATTGGCCAGCAGCATCTCGCGGATCTTGCCGATCGCCCGCGTCGGGTTGAGCCCCTTGGGGCAGACCGCCACGCAGTTCATGATCCCGCGGCAGCGGAACACCGAGAACGGGTCCTCGAGCTCGGCCAGGCGGTCCCGGGTGGCCGTGTCACGGGAGTCGGCGAGGAACCGGTAGGACTGCAGCAGGCCGGCCGGGCCGACGAACTTGTCCGGGTTCCACCAGAACGACGGGCAGGAGGTCGAGCAGCAGGCACACAGGATACACTCGTAGAGGCCGTCGAGCTTGTCGCGCTCCTCCGGCGACTGCAGGCGCTCGATGGCCGGCGCCGGCTCGTCGTTCTGCAGATAGGGCTGGATGCGCTCGTACTGCTGGTAGAACAGCCCCATGTCGACCACCAGGTCACGGATCACCGGCAGGCCCGGCAGCGGGCGCAGGGTCAGCTTGTTGCCCTTGACCACCTCGGAGAGCGGGGTGATGCAGGCCAGGCCGTTCTTGCCGTTCATGTTCATGCCATCGGACCCGCACACGCCCTCGCGGCAGCTGCGGCGATAGGCCAGGCCGTTGTCCTGCTCCTTGGCCAGGTGCAGGACGTCGAGCACCATCAGGTCGCGGCCCTGGGTGTCGACCTGGAACTCCTGCATGTAGGGTGCGGAGTCGGTTTCCGGATTGTAGCGGTACAGGGATACCTGAAGCTTGGACATCGTGACTCCCCCTTAGTAGGTGCGGACTTTCGGCTCGAACATGTCGACGGTCTTGGGTGCGAAGTTCACATCGCGCTTGCCCAGTCGCTTCTCGGCCGGGAAGTAGAGCGAGTGCTTCAGCCAGTTGACGTCGTCGCGGTCCGGGTAGTCGTAGCGGGAGTGGGCGCCGCGGCTCTCCTTGCGCTCCAGGGCCGCGATGGCGGTGGCCTCGGCCACTTCCATCAGGTTGTCCAGCTCCAGCGCCTCGACGCGCGCGGTGTTGAAGGTGTTGGACTTGTCCGGCAGGTAGGCGTTGGCGATCCGCTCGCGCAGTTCCTCGAGGCGCTTGACGCCCTCGACCATGTTCTTCTCCTCGCGGAACACGCCGAAGGAGGTCTGCATGATGTCCTGCAGCTCGCGCTTGAGCTCGGGCACGGTCTCGCCGCCCTCGGACTCGTTCCAGCGCGTGATGCGCTTCATGGCGGATTCGACGTCGGACGCGGAGGCGTCGAGGTACTCGATGCCCTCGTTGAGCGCACCCTCGATGAACATGCCGGCCGCACGGCCGAACACCACCAGGTCGAGCAGCGAGTTGCCGCCCAGGCGGTTGGCGCCGTGGACCGACACGCAGGCCGCTTCACCGCAGGCGAACAGGCCGTTGACGATCTGGTCGTTGCCGTCGGCGTCCTGCATGATCGCCTGGCCGTGCACGTTGGTCGGAATCCCGCCCATCATGTAGTGGCAGGTCGGGACGACCGGGATCGGCTCCTTGGCCGGATCCACGTGGGCGAAGGTCTTGGAGAGCTCGACGATGCCGGGCAGGCGCTTGCCGAGAACTTCCTCGCCCAGGTGATCCAGCTTGAGGAACACATGGTCGCCCTTCTCGCCGCAGCCGCGGCCCTCGAGGATCTCCATGACCATGGAGCGCGCGACCACGTCGCGGCCGGCCAGGTCCTTGGCATTGGGGGCATAGCGCTCCATGAAGCGCTCGCCGTCCTTGTTGATCAGGTAGCCACCCTCGCCGCGGCAGCCCTCGGTCACCAGGGTGCCCGCGCCGTAGATGCCGGTGGGGTGGAACTGCCACATCTCCATGTCCTGCATCGGGAAGCCGGCGCGCAGCGCCATGCCGATGCCGTCACCGGTGTTGATCAGGGCATTGGTGGTGGAGGCGAAGATGCGGCCCGCGCCGCCGGTGGCCATGACCGTGGCCTTGGACTTCACGTGCACCACTTCGCCGGTCTCGATGTCCATGGCGATGCAGCCCACCACGTCGCCGTTGGCGTTCTTGACCAGGTCGACGGCATACCACTCGTTGAGGAAGGTGGTGTTGTTCTTCAGGTTGTTCTGATAGAGCGTGTGCAGCAGGGCGTGGCCGGTACGGTCGGCGGCGGCACAGGTCCGCGCCGCCTGGCCGCCCTTGCCGAAGTCCTTGGACTGACCGCCGAACGGGCGCTGGTAGATGCGGCCGTTGTCGAAGCGGGAGAACGGCAGGCCCATGTGCTCGAGCTCGAACACCGCCTTGGGGCCCTCGGAGCACATGTACTCGGAGGCGTCCTGGTCGGCGATGTAGTCGCCGCCCTTGACGGTGTCGTACATGTGCCAGCGCCAGTCGTCGTTGGGGTCCGCGGAGGCGATGGCGCAGGTGATGCCGCCCTGGGCGGAGACGGTGTGCGAACGGGTCGGGAAGACCTTGGACAGCACGGCGGTCTTCTTGCCGGACTTGGCCAGTTCCAGGGCGGCCCGCAGGCCGGCACCGCCACCGCCGATGATGATGGCGTCAAAAGACAGGCTACGCATGGTGGACATGAATCAGGCTCCCCACAGAACGGTGATGCCCCAGACCAGGAACACGAAGATGGCCAGGATGATGATGAGCTGGACGGCGACGCGAACGCCGGTCGACTTGAGGTAGTCGGTGGTCACGGTCCACAGGCCGACCCAGGCGTGGGCCGCCAGGGAGATGAAGGCCAGCAGCGAGAAGATGCGCATCCAGGTCGCGGAGAAGAGGCCGCTCCAGGCCGCGTAGTCCAGGCCGGGGCTGAGCAGCAGGAAGCCGACGATGAAGAGAGTGTAGAGCGCCAGGATGACGGCGGAAACGCGCTGGAGCAGCCAGTCGGAGAGACCGCTGCGCCCGAGATTCGTGATGTTGGTTACCATACCCAGACTCCAGCCAGAATGATCAGGACCACGCTCACCACCACGGTGATCTGCGCCTTCTTGACGCCCCCCTCGAGGGTCACGCCGATATCCATGTCCATCAGCAGGTGCTTGATGCCGGCCACGAAATGGAAGGCCAGGGCCGACAGCAGCCCCCAGGCGATCAGCTTGGCCAGAAAGTTGTGGGCCAGGGCGTCACTCACGGCGGCGAAACCGGCCGGCGAGGAGAGCGACGTGTCGAGCGCCCAGAAGGCGAAGATCAGGCCGATGAAGAGGATGACGCCGGTGATGCGGTGAGCGATCGACGTCAGGGCGGGAAGGGGGAACTGTATCGTGGACAGATCCAGATTTACGGGTCGTTTGCTATTCACGGCTCTACACACTCTCTTGGCCCGCTGTTCGGTCGTCGGACAAGGCCCGAGCGGGCGGTGGTTTCGGGAAGGGACACGATCGTGGCCGAGTTGGACACGACCACCGGTTCCTGCCAGTCGCGCGCTGAGATTATAGGGACATCGCCCTGTCATGACAAATGGACACAGAGCGTACTCGACCATGGTGGAAGGCCGATTTCTCGGCGCTGGCGGCGTCTACCCGGGCCTTCGGAGGCCTTGACCGGGCCCGTGGCGCACCGCCATGGTGCGGGGCACCATTTCCTTTACAATAACTATCCATTTAACAGGCTAATGTACAATACTGAGAGCGCAATGGTGGAATTGACAATCGCTGGGACGCTTCTATAGTGGGCGAACCTTTTCGCCGGCACCATCAGCGGAATAACGACTTATCGTCCCACCATGAACTCGAGAGGAGGCCAGCATGGCTGACAGGAAAGCGACATTGACGGTAGACGGTCTGGAAAAGCCGATCGACCTGCCGATCTACTCCGGCACCCTGGGCCCCGACGTCATCGACGTCCGCGGCCTCGGCGCCGAAGGCCTCTTCACCTACGACCCCGGCTTCATGGCGACCTCCTCCTGCCAGTCGGCAATCACCTATATCGACGGCGGCAAGGGGGTGCTGCTGCACCGCGGCTACCCGATCGACCAGCTGGCGAAGGAGTCCAACTTCGTCGAGCTCTGCTACCTGCTGATGTTCGGCGAGCTGCCCGACGACGCTCAGTACGCCGACTTCGAGTCGCGGATCAGCAACCACACCATGGTCCACGACCAGATCAACAACTTCTTCAAGGGCTTCCGCCGCGACGCCCACCCGATGTCCATCCTGTGCGGCGTGGTCGGTGGCCTGGCCGCCTTCTATCACGATCACCTGGACATCACCGTGCAGGAGGACCGCGAGATCAGCGCCATCCGCCTGATCGCCAAGATGCCGACCATCGCCGCGATGTCCTACAAGTACAACATCGGCCAGCCGTTCAACTACCCGCGCAATGACCTGAACTATGCAGAGAACTTCCTCTACATGATGTTCAGCAATCCCTGCGAGGAGTACCGGATCAACCCGGTCTACGCCAAGGCCATGGACCGCATCTTCATGCTGCACGCGGACCATGAGCAGAACGCCTCCACCTCCACGGTGCGCCTGGCGGGCTCCACCGGCGCCAACCCCTTCGCCTGCATCAGCGCCGGCATTGCGGCCCTGTGGGGCCCGGCCCACGGCGGCGCCAACGAGGCGGTGCTGAACATGCTCGACGAGATCGGCGACGACTCCGAGGAGAACATCCAGCGCTTCGTCGACAAGGCCAAGGACAAGGATGACCCGTTCAAGCTGATGGGCTTCGGCCATCGCGTCTACCGCAACTTCGACCCGCGTGCCAAGGTGATGAAGGAGACCTGCGACGAGGTGCTGGCCGAACTGGGCCTCGCCGACGACCCGCAGCTGAAGATCGCCAAGCGCCTGGAGCAGATCGCCCTGGAGGACGAGTACTTCATCGAGCGCAAGCTCTACCCGAACGTCGACTTCTACTCCGGCATCATCCTCAAGGCCATGGGCATCCCCAAGAACATGTTCACGGTGATCTTCGCCGTCTCCCGCACCATCGGCTGGATCTCCCACTGGCACGAGATGCTCAGCGACAGCTACAAGATCGGTCGTCCGCGCCAGCTCTACACCGGTCACGCTCAGCGCGACTACCCGGCCAAGTAAGCTGTCACGGCGGCGCACCCCGCCGGCACCACCAGGAAGGCCGCCCACGGGCGGCCTTCCGCGTTGGGGGCCACGGAGGCCGCCCGGCGGCCCCTTGGCGGCCCATCAGTGAATTAGTACCGAAGCACTAGAATCGCCCTCTATTCAGGTTGACTTTATTACGGAAACGCCCTCCCGTCCGGCGCCAACCGTTTTCCACACATTCTGTGGATAAACCTGTTCAAAACCTCTCGAAAAGGTCGCAGAATCGCCATGAGAAGCGGGGCCGGCTCAGATTGGTCAATTTTTGACCTATATTAAGTTACTGAAATTAAAGGAATAAATTGGGAGGCCAGCAACCATGCGGGTTCGGGGCGAGACTGTGCACAGGTCGACCCGAGAGGTGGGGGAAAGTGGACAAGTCAAGGGGATTGTCAAGCCGATATCGCCCCGGATACCAGGGTCGCAGTAGCGGGCCATGCGGACGATACGAAGCGCCAGGCAAGCGAACTGGCCGGCTGATAATGAAAAAGCATGAGGAAGGTAGAGCGGTAGAAGGTGGCGTCCCATAGGGGGTTCGAACCCCTGTTACCGCCGTGAAAGGGCGGTGTCCTGGACCACTAGACGAATGGGACGCAGCATCCTCGAGGCGAGATGGTGGTGGAGCCTAGCGGGATCGAACCGCTGACCTCGACACTGCCAGTGTCGCGCTCTCCCAGCTGAGCTAAGGCCCCGTATCTCTTGAGGACGGGGCGTATGTTACTGATAAGCCCCGCCTTCGTCAACAGGAAATCACGCGAGCTCGCGGAATTCCTTCTCGAAGCGCTTGGCCTGCTTCTTGGAGACGCCGCCCAGCACCTCGATGGCGTGGCGCAGGCGCGCCCGGGTCATGTCGGAACCCAGGATCGCCATGGCATCCATCACCGAGGTGCTCGAGCTGGAGCCGGTGATGGCGATGAACACCGGGGCCAGGAAGGCCTTCATCTTCAGCTCGAAGTGGCCGGCCAGCGTCTTGACCTCCTCGAGCAGCGCCGCCTTGTGCCAGGCCGGTACGCCCTCGAAGCGCCACACCAGGAACTGCAGCAGCTTGAGCAGCTCCTCGCGGGAGAGCTTGACCTCGTCGAAGCTCTCCTCCTCGATGGCCGGCAGACCCGAGAAGAAGTGGCCCGCCAGGGGCACCACCTGGGAGAGCGTCTCCACCCGCGGGCGCACCTGAGGCAGGATCTGGCTGACATACTCCTCGTTGAAGGCCCACTCCATCAGCGCCTTGAGGAAGGCCCTGTCGTCGAGCTCCTCGCGGATGTAAACGCCGTTGAGCCAGGTCAGTTTCTCCAGGTCGAACACCGGCCCGCCCAGCGACACGCGCTGGACATCGAAGTGGCTCATCATCTCGTCGAGGCTGAACTTCTCGCGCTCGTCGGGCATCGACCAGCCCATGCGCCCCAGGTAGTTGATCACCGCCTGGGGCAGGAAGCCCATGCGCCGGTAGTAGTTGATGGAGGTCGGGTTCTTGCGCTTGGAGAGCTTGGACTTGTCAGGATTGCGCAGCAGCGGCATGTGGCAGAGCTGCGGCATCTCCCAGCCCAGGTACTCGTAGAGCAGCTGGTGCTTGGGCGCCGAGTTGATCCACTCCTCGCCGCGCAGCACATGGGTGATGCCCATCAGGTGGTCGTCCACCACGTTGGCCAGGTGGTAGGTCGGCATGCCGTCCGACTTGAGCAGGATCTGGGCATCCACCTGGGCCCAGTCGACCTCGATCACGCCGCGCAGCATGTCGTCGATCACGCAGCGGCCGGTGGCGGGCACCTTCATGCGCACCACGTAAGGCCAGCCCTCCTTCTCGCGACGCGCCTGCTCCTCGTCGGGCAGGGCGAGGTCGGAAGGCTTGAGGGCCAGGTGCATGCCGGCTGCCTTGCGCGCCTCGCGCAGCTCGTCGAGCTCCTCGCTGGTGCGGTAACACCTGAAGGCATGTCCGGCCTCGACCAGCTGGCGGGCGTACTCCCCGTAGATGTCACCGCGCTCGCTCTGGCGATAGGGGCCATGGGGGCCACCCACATCGGGGCCCTCGTCCCACTCCAGCCCCAGCCAGCGCAGCGAATCGAGGATCATCTGCTCGGACTCGGGGGTCGAGCGCACCCGGTCGGTGTCCTCGATGCGCAGGATGAACTGGCCGCCGTGCTGGCGGGCGAAGCAGAGGTTGAACAGGGCGATATAGGCGGTGCCCACATGGGGGTCGCCGGTGGGTGACGGCGCGATACGAGTACGTACGGTCATGTCGTCCTTGGTCCTGTCGATGGTGTGGGGCTTGCCCTGCCGGGCGGGCGAATGCCCCGCATTATACGCACCTGGCCGGCGCCGGGCAGCCGTGGCCGGGAATCATTCCCCCGCCGCGCGGTCCATGCTTGAGCCCGAAATCCCGACGCAAGGATCCCCATGCTCTCGCGACTCCCCGACGGCTTCACGGCCCTGGTCACCGGCGCCTCCGGCGGCATCGGCCGCGCCCTGGTCGATATCCTGCTGGAAAGCGACCGCCCCGGCAGGGTGGTCGGCGTCAGCCGCGCCGGTCGCTCGCACCCCGACCCGCGCTTCGAATCCCTCGCCCTGGACGTCAGCGAGCCGGAGGGCCTCGCGGCCCTGACGCAGGCCCTGGACGCCACCCCGCTGCACCTGGTGTTCAATGCCATCGGCATGCTGCACGACGAGCGGCTCGGCATCGGCCCCGAGAAGAAGCTCGACGACCTGGACGCCGAGGCCATGAGCCGGCTCTACCATGTCAATGCGGTCACCCCGGCACTGCTGCTCAAGGCCCTGCAGCCCGGCCTCAAGGGACGCCATCCGGCGCTGGTCGCGAGCCTCTCGGCCCGGGTCGGCTCCATCGGCGACAACCGGCTGGGCGGCTGGTACGCCTACCGGGCCAGCAAGGCCGCCCACAACATGCTGATGAAGACCGCGGCGGTGGAGCTGCGCCGCCTCAACCCCCGGATCTGCGTCGCCTGCCTGCACCCCGGCACCACCGATACCGCGCTGTCGAAACCCTTCCAGGCGCGGGTCCCGGCGGACAAGCTGTTCACGGCAGGGTTCGTGGCCGAGCGGCTGCTGGCGGTACTGGACGATTGCGGCCCCGAGCAGAGCGGGGCCTTCCTCGACTGGGCCGGCGATCCCGTGGCGTGGTGACCCTGCATGACGCAGGCCGGCCCGGCCGGGATTAGGGCAGAATTAACGTTGATGCGTGTTCTTGCACGCCAGGAATCGATCGCAGAAGATCGCCCAACCTCTTTTCCCACAGGACGCTGCAATGGATACACTCGGCCCTCGGATCAAGGAACTTCGGCTGGAGGCCAAGCTCAACAAGGCGGCCCTGGCACGCCGGGTCGGGGTGTCCGATGTGACCATCTCCTACTGGGAATCCGGTGCCATCCGGCAGATCGGCCACGAGCGGCTGGTGGCCCTGGCCCAGGCCCTGAACTGCCCGCTGTCGCGGCTGCTCGAGGAAACGGGCACCCAGGCCGCACCGCTCTACCTGCGCAGCCGCCCGCCCCTGCCCTGGCAGGACGGCCGCCAGAAGGGCATCGACCTGCCGATCGAGATGGTGCCCGGCCAGCGCTGGGACGGCGACTGCCACCTGGTCACCCCCGCCCCGGGGGAACGCTTCGACTTCCTCGCCGCCGGGGACCTGGTCGCCATCGCCCCCAGTGACATCTTCCGTCAGCCCGGGCTTTACCTCATCGACGACGACGGCACCCTGGCCATCCGCCGGGTCGAGCAGGGCCCCACCGGGGAGTTGCTGTTCCATCGCGAGAGCAGCGACGAGGCCATGCCCTGGACCCCGGCCTGCCGCCTGATCGGCAAGCTGGTGGCCCACTGGCGCGTCCAGCCGCTCTGAGGGATCATTCCACTTCCTGTACCTCGACGTGATCGAGGGTACGGCGCGTCTCGCTGCCCACCAGGAAGCGCTGGCTATAGCTGGCTACCTGTCCCAGGCCATGGCGTGACTGCTGGACCAGGGGACCGCTGAGATGCTCGTTCTCCTCGCCGAGGCGGTCACGCACCGCGCGCGGCTGCACGCTGCCCTCCTGAACGTCGACGGTGACGCGATAGCCGCCATCGGGTAGCCCGCTGCCGGGACCGAAGGGGCCGGCCACGAAGCCGCCCTCCTCCACCGACACGCGCTCGCGCCAGCGCACCCCGCTGAGTTCGCGCTCCACGATGACCTGCAGACGGGTCGCCTCGGGCAGGTTGGTCTTACCCTCCACCGTCAGGCGCCGGTCGCTGCCCAGGCGGGAGGAGAGGTCGATCAGCACCGGCTGGTCGAAGGGTGGCACCTCGGGGGCCTCGGGCGTCGCCTCCGGCGGGGATTCGCGGGTCTCGGCGGCAGTGGTCGTCTCCTCGGGCTCGGACGCCGCCTCCTCCTCGCCACCGCTGCAGCCGGCCAGCCACACCAGCAGCAGGCTGGCCCCCATTGCTCGATACCACGCCGTCATGCACGCCTCCCACCACGTCGATGAGAGGCCAGACTACCATCATTTCCAGCCACGGCGCCTGCGCTCAGCGCAGCTCGGCACAGTCGCGGCAGAGCGTGGTGTAGGGCAAGGCCGCCAGCCGGCGGGCGTCGATGTGCTCGCCACACTCCTCGCAACGCTCGCCCTCGCCGTCGCCGATACGCTTGAGCGCATGCATCACCTGGCGAAGCTCGTCCTCGGCCTCCTGCTGCAGGGCCTCGATCACGTCATCGTTCTGCAGCTCGATGGACTGGTCCTCCATGTCCTTGTCCAGCGGACCGCCCCGCTGCTCCTTGTGGGCCTTGTAGCGGTCGAACCGGTCGACCAGCTCGTCGCGCAACGCTTCCAGTTCCTGCTTCCGATCCGCCATGACGTCGCCTCCTGTGATGGCCGGCAGTGACGAATGGACACCACCCTGCTTCCTTCTAGATAGCACATCGCTCCCTGCCCCACGGTGATGGAGATCACGCCGTCGCTCCCATGCCGCAGCGAGCCCGCGATGCGCGCCGGGGCATTCCCGTGGCGCTGGACCAGCGCTCAGGCCATGCCCAGGGCGTCATAGCCCTCCGGGGTCAGGCTGATGCGCTCGGGCTCGTCGCGGCCCCGCGTGCGGTCGACGTTGAGCAGCCCCCTGGCCTCCAGGGTGTCGATGTCCTCCAGCACCTCCTCCAGCAGGCTGTCCTCGCCCGGGTGGCCAAAGGGCGAGGACAGCGCCCCGCCGTGCTGGAGCACGCGGGCCAGCAGCTCCATCTGGTGTTCGGTGAGATCGCCGCTCATGGTCTGCTTCTCCTGTTGGGGATGGATGTCGGTCAGTATGGACGAGGAACGCCAGGCGGCCTTCCCCTCCTGCCATGTCGGGATGAGGGCGATGCCATACAAGGCATTGACGCCGGCCGCCAACCGTGACACTGTGTGCGCAGTTGGTAAGCAAGATGCATATTGTCAGTAGTAGTCGAATCCTTTCGGTTGTCTGGTTATATCCCCTTGTTTGACCCACTAGCACTCGGGGCAATACCCGGTAATTCGTAAAGAGCGCATAGCGCGAAAGGAGACACAACATGTCTACTGGCACAGTCAAGTGGTTCAACGACGCAAAAGGCTTCGGCTTCATCACCCCGACCGACGGTGGCGATGACCTCTTCGCCCACTTCTCCGAAATCAAGGCAGACGGCTTCAAGTCCCTCCAGGACGGCCAGCAGGTCTCCTTCGATGTGGTTCAGGGCAAGAAAGGCCTGCAGGCTTCGAACATCGAAGTCATCTGATCGCCGATCAGACAGACCTATCGCGTCGTAAGACGCCGAGCACCAAGGCCCGCCGATGCGGGCCTTGGTGTTTCCGCGTGTCCGGTTTTCCCGCATCAGCCAGGGACGGCAAGGCTCGCGGGCCTATCACCCTGCCAGCATTGGCCAGAAATTGACCGGCACTGGTAGAATAGCCGCCTTCCCGACCGACACCCCCGTGATGCCGATGCCCCAGCTCGACCGTACCTTCTCCGTGGCCCCCATGATGGACTGGACGACCCGCGACTACCGCGCGTTCGCCCGGACCCTGACCCGGCGCGCCCTGCTCTATACCGAGATGGTGACCACCGGCGCCATCCTGCACGGCAGCCCGCGCAGCCGGTTCCTGGGCCATGACGACGTCGAGCATCCGCTCGCCCTGCAGCTGGGCGGCAGCGACGCCGGTGAACTCGCCGAGTGCGCGGCCATCGCCGAGGCGTGGGGCTATGACGAGGTCAACCTCAACGTCGGCTGCCCCAGCGACCGGGTGCAGAACAACCTCATCGGCGCCTGCCTGATGGGCCACCCGGAGAAGGTGGCCGCCGCCGTGCGCGCCATGCGCGAGGCGGTGTCCATCCCGGTGACGGTGAAGTGCCGCATCGGCATCGACGACCAGGACGAGGACGCCGACCTCGAGCGCTTCATCGCCACGGTGGCGCAGGCCGGCTGCGACACCTTCATCGTGCACGCGCGCAAGGCGTGGCTCGAGGGGCTCTCCCCCAAGGAGAACCGCGATATCCCGCCGCTCAACTACGGTCGCGTCCATCGGCTCAAGGCGAGCCATCCCGAGCTGCATATCGGCATCAACGGCGGCCTGAAGACCCTCGATGCCTGCCGGGAACAGCTCGATCTCGTGGACAGCGTGATGGTCGGCCGCGAGGCCTACCAGAACCCCTGGCTGCTGGCCGGCGTCGACGCGGGCCTCTACGGCGTGGCGGGCCCGGCCGAGAGCCGCCACGCGGCGGCCCGCGCGCTGCGCCCCTATATTGCCCGCCGCCTCGAGGAAGGCGCCAAGCTCAATCACGTCACCCGCCACCTGCTGGGGCTCTTCCAGGGCCAGCCGGGGGGGCGCAAGTTCCGCCGCCACCTCTCCGAGCACGCCCACCGCGAGGGCGCGGGCCTGACGGTCTTCGATGACGCCCTGCGCCTGGTCCCCGAACGCGAGGCCGCCGCCGTGGCCTGAGGCCGAAGGATATCAAAACGCACACGGCGCCGATTTCTCGGCGCCGTGTGCGTTTCGGGCGCGGCTCAGTAGAGCGCGTCGGGGGGCGGCTCCAGGCTGGAGTGAAAGTCCTCGATGGCGCTCTCGGCCTCCTCGATGGCGTCGAAGCGGGCGATATGGAAGAGCGCCTCGCCCTCGTTGGCCAGCGGCAGCCGGCTCATGCCGATCACGATGCCATCGGCCACCGAGCGTACCTCGCCCTCGGCGTTGCCGAAGGGGTCAGCCACGCGCCCCAGCAGCTCGCCCCGGGCCACCCGGGCCCCGAGCCGCACCTGGGGGCGCAGGATGCCGTCGATGGGCGCCCGCGCCCAGCCCGAACCATTGGCCACCTCCGCGGCCGGCACCGGGCGGCGGCGATGCTCCCCGGCCAGCATCCCCAGCCGGCGCATCACCCGCAGCACGCCCCGCACCCCGGGGGTGATCGCCCACTGGTCGAAGCGCAGCGCCTCCCCGGCCTCATAGGTCAGCACCGGGATGCCGCGGTTCTGCGCGTAGTGGCGCAGGCTGCCCTCTCGCAGCTCGGCGTTGAGGATCACCGGCGCCCCGAAGGCGTTGGCCATGCGCTCGGTCTCGCCCCCGGGCGTCAGCTGGGCGCGGATCTGCGGCAGGTTGGTGCGATGGATGGCGCCGGTGTGCAGGTCGATGATGTGGGTGGCGTGGTCGACGATCTGCTCGCGGAACAGCGCCGCCACTCGCCCGCCCAGCGAGCCCGACTCGCTGCCCGGGAAGCAACGGTTGAGGTCGCGGCGGTCCGGCAGGTAGCGGCTGTGCTGCACGAAGCCGAAGACGTTGACGATGGGCACGGCGATCAGGGTGCCGCGAAGCCCCTGGAGCTGCTTCGAGCGCAGCAGGCGGCGCACGATCTCCACACCGTTGATCTCGTCACCGTGGATCCCGCCGCAGACCAGCAGCACCGGCCCGGACTGGCGACCATGCACCACCTCCACGGGAATGTAGAGCGGGGCATGGGTATAGAGGCGCGCCACCGGCACGTCGATCTGGGTCCGTGAGCCCGCCGCCACGCGGGTACCGGCGAGTTCGAAGGGGGCACGGGCCATGGGCGCTCCTTGCGTCATGAAACGGTGTTTTTCATGGCTTCCTTATACGCCTCTGCCGCATCGATGACGAGCCCGACCGGCGTGATGGGCATGCCGCTATCCATACAATGGTGTATGTAAATGGCGAGGCGACTCGGGTAGAATAAGCCCATCACCAGAACGCTGGAGAGCCCGCTTAACATGGCCAGACGCACCAAGGCCGAGGCCGCCGCTACCCGGGAAGCCCTGCTGGACGCCGCCGAGGAGGTCTTCCTCGAGAAGGGCGTGGCACGCACCTCCCTGGAACAGATCGCCCGTCATGCCGACATGACCCGCGGCGCCATCTACTGGCACTTCCGCAACAAGGCCGACCTCTTCCAGGCCATGCTGCAGCGCGTGCGCATGCCCTTCCAGGAACTGGTGGAGGAGATCGGCGACCCCAGCGTCACCGAGCGTCCCCTCGAGGCGATCCGCCTGGCCTGCCTCAAGGGCTTCGAGCGCCTCGAGCAGCCCCGCTACCGGCGCGTGCATGCCATCCTCATCCATCACTGCGAGGTCTTCGGCGACATCGACCCGCTGGCCATGCAGAACGAGATGGCCGAGGAGGCCTGCGGGGCGCTGATCGACTATTGCGGCTGCGCGGCGCGCCTGGGCCACCTGCGCCCGGGGCTCGACCCCGGGGTGGCCGGCGAGCTGCTGCAGGCGATGCTCGGCGGGCTCTTCCACGACTGGCTGCGCAACCACGAGCGGTTCTCGATCCTCGAGCGCGGCACCCTGCTGCTGGACACCCAGCTGGAGCTGATGCGCGCCCCGGCGTCAGGATGAGGCCTCGGCGCCGCCCCGTCGCTGGTGCAAGCGCAGCCGGCTGAGGTGGGACCGTGCCTCGCGATACTCGACCTCCGGCACGCTGCGGTAGGCGTCTTCCCCGGCGACGTACTTGACCAGCACCCGACGCTCGCCGACCCGCGGCAGGTTGCCGGGCTTGCCGTGCAGACGCACCTGCCAGGCCGGGTCGTCGACCAGCACCGCCGCGGCCCAGCCATCGGCATCCGCCTCGCCCCTCACCTCCACCTTCTCGCCAAGCAGGCAGCGCCGCTGCTGCGGGGCATGGCGATGAAACCAACGATGCAGGCCATGGCACAGTCCTGCGGCCAGCGGCGAGGCGAGCGCGAAGGCCCCCCACAGCAGCGCCACCCCGACCGGGATGCGGAACAGCCCCAGCGGCAGCCAGCGCAACACGGCGAGTTCTACCCCCAGGGTGATGGCCCCCGCCAGCACCAGCAGCACCGTCAACGCGAAGGAGGCCGGCACCCCGGCGAAGCCCAGCGCCACCAGGGTGCTGGCCAGGTGGTCGCCCTTGAGGCTGTCGTGCTCGAAGCACTCCACCGGCGCCAGGCGCAAGGCCACCAGCAGCCAGTAGAGGGCGGCGAGGGCCAGCAGCGCGCTGAACACCACCACCGGGAAGCTCAGGGCAATCTGGCGTACGGTTTCCATAGGGCACCTCCCGGCATTACTTAGCCAACGAATGAGTCTCTTGCCTCAGCGTAGACCATCGGGGCAAGGG
Organism: Halomonas ventosae; assembly: GCF_004363555.1. Classification (GTDB taxonomy): domain Bacteria; phylum Pseudomonadota; class Gammaproteobacteria; order Pseudomonadales; family Halomonadaceae; genus Halomonas; species Halomonas ventosae. The sequence continues at coordinate 204,590 of NZ_SNZJ01000004.1, forward strand.
ATTGGACAACATATCCCTGATGTGGGTCATGGACCGCCCGCAAGCGTCACGGCCGGCCCTTGATAAGGAAAGGGGCGCCCCGGTGGGGGCGCCCCTTCTGTGGCGTGCCGGCTGTGTTGAGCCGGTCGTGGGCCAGCGCCAGGTGCTGGCCCCGGGTCTCACGGCTGGTCGGCGCCTGCCGTCCGGCGATGCTCTGCGCCACCCCCCAGCACCCTGCGCCGCAGCCAGTCGGAGACCGCCGCGATCATGGCGTAGAAGCTCGGCACGAAGAAGCTGCCCAGCACCGCCACCGTGGCCATGCCCACCGCCACCGTGGTGCCGATATGGTGGCTGCTGGTGTCGCTCGCCCCGGTGGCAAGCGCCAGCGGCAGGGTGCCGAAGATGAACGCCAGCGAGGTCATCACGATGGGCCGGAAGCGCAGCTGGGCCGCGGTGATGGCCGCCTCGCGGATCGTCTTGCCCTGCTCCTTGCGCTGCAGCTCGGCGAACTCGACGATCAGGATGGCGTTCTTGGCCGCCAGCCCCACCACCACCAGCATGCCGATCTCCACGTAGACGCTGGTATCCAGCCCGCGCAGCACGATGCCGCCGATGCCGCCGAGGAAGGCGAACGGGGTCGCGGTGAGCACCGCCAGCGGCAGCGACCAGCTCTCGTACTGGGCCGCCAGGATCAGGAACACCATCAGCAGGCCGAAGACGATGGCCAGGGTGGCGGTGCTGCCCATCTGGGTCTCCTGGTAGGCGGTGCCGGTCCAGCCCATGCCCCAGTCATCGCCCAGGGTCTCCTGGACGATCTCCTCCATGGCGGCGACCGCCTGGCCGGAGCTGTAGCCCGGTGCCGGGCCGCCCTGGAACTGGGCGCCCAGGTAGACCCCGAAGCGCGACACCACCGCCGGCTTGGCCTGGCGCTCGAGGGTCACGAACTCCGAGAGCGGGATCCGCTCGCCGTTGCCGCCGCGCACGTAGACGCTGCTGATGTCGTCCGGGGTCCGGCGGAACTCGTCCTCGTTCTGCAGGTAGACCTGGAAGTTGCGGTTCTGGTAGCTGAAGTAGTTGACGAAGCCGTTGCCGAAGGTGTTCGACAGGGTGGCGTTGAGGTCCTGGAGCGCCACGCCGTAGCTGAGCGCCTTCTGCTGGTCGATCTCGGCCCGGTAGCCCGGCACGTTGACGTTGAAGGTGGTGAATACCCGCTGCAGGGCCGGATGCTCGCCCGCCGCCTGCATCACCTGCACCGAGGCCTGGAAGAGCTCCTGGGGGGAGGCACCCTCGAAGGACTGCAGGTAGCCGGTGAAGCCGCCGGTGGTGGAGAGCCCCATGATCGGCGGCATGTTGAAGGCCATGGCCGAGCCGCCGGGGATCTGGGCGCCCAGTTGCATCACCTGCCCCACCAGCCCCTCGGCGGTGAGCTCGCGCTCCGCCCAGGGCGCCATGTTGATGAACATCACACCCCGCGCGGTGTTCACCGCGCTGGAGAGGATGTCGTAACCGGCGACCGCCGCCACGTAGCTGACCCCCGGGATCTCCTCGATGCGTGAGCTCAGCTCGCCCATGTAGTCCTGGGTGCGCGCCAGGGAGGCGGAATCCGGCAGCTGCACGCTGGCCAGCACGATGCCCTGGTCGGTCTCCGGCACCAGGGTCGAGGGCGTGGTCTGGTAGAGCCACCAGGAGCCGCCGATCACCAGGCCGGTGAGCAGCAGCGCCAGCCCCCAGAAGCGCACCAGCACCTTGACCACCCACATGTAGACGGCGGTGATGGCGGCGAAGAGGCGATCGAAGAGGCGCAGCGGGGTGTGGATCGCCCGCATCAGCTTCGACTCGCCCATCGGCGCCTTGTGCTTGATGAAGATCGCCGACAGGGCCGGGGTGAAGGTCAGCGCCATCAGCGCCGAGAAGGCTACAGAGATCGCCACGGTCAGCGCGAACTGCTGGTAGATCTGGCCGGTGAAGCCGCCCAGGAAGGCCACCGGCACGAAGACCGCGGCCATGATCAGCGAGGTGGCGATGACCGGGCCGCCCACCTCCTTCATGGCGCGGATGGTGGCCTGGGTGACGGTGATCTCCTCGTCCTCGCTGAGCACCCGCTCGACGTTCTCCACCACCAGGATGGCGTCGTCCACCACGATGCCGATGGAGAGCACCAGGGCGAACAGCGTCAACAGGTTGATGGAGAAGCCGAACATGTAGAAGCCGGCGAAGGTGGCCAGCACCGAGACCGGCACCACCGACATGGCGATCACCGTGAAGCGCCAGTTCTGCAGGAAGATGAACAGGATCACGCCGACGATCAGGAAGGCCTCGATGAACACCTTGGTCACGGTGTTGACGGAGGCATCGATGAACAGGGTGGTGTCGTAGGGCACCACCTGCTCGAGGCCGGGCGGGAAGCGCCCCTCCAGCTCGGCCATGGTGGCCTTGACCGCCTCGGCCGTCTCCAGGGCGTTGGCCCCGGGCTGCTGGTTGATGATGATCGGCGACATGGCGGCGCCGTTCAGACGGGCATCCACGCCGTAGAAGGAGGCACCCAGCTCGATGCGCGCCACGTCCTGCAGGCGCAGCGAGGAGCCATCCGGGTTGGTGCGCAGGAAGATCTCGCGGAAGTCGTCGACGTCGCTGAGCCGTCCGCCCGCGGTGATGGTGTAGCTGAAGGCCCGCGGCTCGCTCTGCGGCGTGGCTGCCAGGTTGCCCGCCGGCACCTCGGTGTTCTGGGCGCGGATGGCCGCGGCCACCTCGGTGGGAGTCAGGTCATACTGCGCCAGCTTGTCCGGGTCCATCCAGATGCGCATGGCGAACTCGCCGCCGCCCAGCACCTCGGCATTGCCGACGCCGGGGACCTGGCGCAGCTCGTCGAGGATATTGAGGGTGGCGTAGTTCTGCATGTAGGTGCGGTTGTAGTCACCCTCCGGCGAGATCAGCGCCACCAGCATCAGGATCGAGCTGGAACGCAGTTCCACCTGCACGCCCTGGGCCTGCACCGCCTCGGGCAGCTGCGACAGCGCCCCCTGCACGCGGTTGTTGACGTTGATGGTGTTGATGTCGCCGTCGGTGCCGATGTTGAAGGCCACGTTGAGGCTCATGGTGCCGTTGTCGGCGCTGGTCGAGGTCATGTAGAGCATGTCCTCGACGCCATTGATCGCCTCGGCCAGGGGGGCGGCCACCGTCTGCGCCACCGTCTCGGCATCGGCGCCGGGGAACTGGGCCTGCACCGAGACGGTGGGCGGCACCACGCTGGGATACTGCTCGACCGGCAGCACCCGCATGCTCATCACCCCGATCAGCGTCAGGATGATCGCCAGCACCGTGGCGAAGATCGGCCGCTTGATGAAGAAGTTGGAGAAGCTCATGAGGCGTCGTCCTCGTCCGCCTCGCCGTCCTGCTCACCGGCAGGCGGTGAACCGGCTTCCTGCTGCATCTCCTCGACGGCTTCCTGCTCGGCCTCGGACTCGGCCTGCTCGACCTCCTCGACGATCTCGCCGGCTTCGCCATCGAAGGGCTGGGGGTCGATGGCCGTGCCCGGCTCGATGCCGGAGGGGTCGCCGACCACCACCTGCTCGCCGACCTCCAGGCCGCCGCGGATGATCTGCCAGGGACCGGCCACCTCGCCCAGTTCCACGGTGCGGGCCCGAGCCACGCTCTCCTCGTCGAGCACGAACACCTGGGGGCCCATCAGCCCCTGGCCGATGGCGATCTCGGGCACCGCCAGCACGTCATAGCGCTTGAGCCCCTCCAGGCTGACCCGCACGAACTGGCCGGGCAGCACGCGGCCCTCCGGGTTGGCGAAGGTGGCGCTGGCCTGGACGGTACTGGTGGCCTCCTCCACCCGGGAGCCCAGGAAGTCGAGGCGCCCCTCCAGGGTCGGGCCCTCGGCCCCGTCCGTGCCGGGCACGCGCAGCACGGCGGTGATCGCCTCGACGGACTGCTCGCCCACCTGGCGGCGCAGCTCGAAGGCGTCGCGCTGGGGCAGCTGGAAGCGCACCTCCAGGGGATCCAGCGGGGTGATGGTGGCGAGCTCGGTGCCGCTGCTCACCAGGTTGCCGACGTTGACCCGGCTCAAGCTGATCATCCCGGAGACGGGCGCGGTGACCTCGGCATAGCCCAGGTCGATTCGCGCGCTGGCGAGTGCCGCCTCGGCCTGGGCGACGCCGGCCTGGGCGACGCCCAGCTCGGCCCGCGCCTGGTCATACTGCTGGCGGCTCACCGAGTTCTGGCTCAGCAGCCGCTCGAAGCGGTCGGCATCGCGCTGGGCCCGGGCGAGCTCGGCACGGGCGCTCTGCAGGTCCGCCTCGCGCTGGTTGACCGCGGCCTGGTAGAGGTCCGGCTCGATGGTGTAGAGCTTCTGCCCCTGCTCCACCAGCTGGCCGGGCTCGAAGTGGCGCTGCTCGAGGAAGCCGGTGACGCGGGCCACCAGGGTGACCTCGTTGTCGCTGCGAAGCAGCGACGGGTAGGACTTCTCCAGGGGAATGTCCTGACGGGCGATCGCCGTCACTTCCACCGGGTGCGGCGGCCGCTCCTGGTTGCCGGCGGCCTGCTGGGGGGCGTCGTCCTGGCCACAGGCGGCCAGCAACAGGCCCGCGGCCAGGACGAGCAGGGTCGTCCGGCCGTGTCGGAAGAGCTTTTTCATGGTGTCGGTCGTTCCCGTTGGCGTCGTCAGAGATGAACGAATCTTACATCCATGCATGTATGGATGTAAATATTAGGCCGCTAAACATCATTCGCGGGGACGCGGCGGCTCGCCGATCTCCATGGCCCCGTCGTAACTCTCGCTCTCTTCCGGCAGGGTGAAGGAGACGCTGCCGCCGTCCAGCCAGGCGTTGACCTCCTCCACGGCCGGCACGTCCAGGGTCCCCGACTGCTGGCGCAGGCTGAGCAGGTTGATCACGTAGTCGTAGCGGGCGCTGGCATGGTCGGCGACGGCGTTGTAGAGGTTCTGTTCGGCGTTGAGCACGTCGACGATGTTGCGGGTGCCCACCTCGTAGCCGGCGCGGGTGGCGTCCAGGGCGCTCTGGTTGGAGACGATGGCCTGGGCGCGGGCCTCCACGGTGGAAACGTCGTTGCTGACCTGGGTGAAGCGTGACCGGACCTGCTGGACGGTATCGCGGCGCTGGGCCTCGAAGTCGTACTGGCTGGCCTCCAGCCGGTAGGTGTTCTGGCGGATGCTCGCCTGGGTACGGCCACCGGTATAGAGCGGCAGGGTGGCGCGCAGGCCGACCTGGCTGCCTGAGGTGTACCCCTCCAGGTCTTCGCGGTCGTCAGTGGAATAGTTGTAGAGGGCGAAGGCGTTGAGCGTCGGCAGGCGCTCACCACGGGCGATCTCGACACTGCTGCGCGAGACCTCGACGCCGGCCTCGCTGGCCAGCACCAGGGGGTTGTTCTCCATGGCCAGCTGCACCCAGTGGCTGCGATCGTCCGGGCTGGGCGGCTGGATGGGCACCTCTTCCTCCAGGGCATCGATGCTGGAGTAGCGCTGTCCGGTCAAGCGCTCCAGGACCTCGAAGCGCACCTGCAGGTCGCTTTCGGCGGCGATGCGGACCGCCCGGGCCTGGTCGAAGGCCGCCTTGGCCTCCTCCACCTCGGTGATTGCGATCAGCCCCACCTCGAACTGCTCCCGGGCCTGCTCCAGCTGGCGGCCGATGGCCCGCTCCTGGGCGCGCCGCGCCTCCAGCACCTCATAGGCGCGCAGGATCTCGAAGTAGGCCGAGGAGACGTCGATCAGCACCTGCTGCTCGGTGGCGGCCAGCTGGTAGGTCTGCTGGTCGATCTGGCGCTCGGCCTGCTCGACCTCGCGCGAGTTGACGGCATCGAACAGCGCCTGGGTGGCATCCAGCGTCAGGGCGGCACTGTTGTAGTTCTCCCCTCCCGCCCTTCTTGGCGTAAAGCCGCCTGTCTGGGACTCATACTGGCGGTTATGCGATACGTTGCCCGATGCACTGACCTGAGGCAGCAGGTCGCCGCGCTCCACGTCCCGCCCCGCCTCGACGCTGCCGGTCTGTGACCGGGCCGAGGCCAGCTCGGCATTGTTCTCCAGCGCGTCCCGGGTGATGGTCAACAGGTCGGCCGCCTGCAGGGGCGCGGCGAAGGCCGACGCGATCAGTGCCGGCAGCAGGGCACGACGAAGGGTGCGGTGACGGGTCATCGGGTCATCCTCGGTTTCTTTACAAATAGCTTTACATACATTTTCGCATGTTTCGTTGCCGAATCCACTGCCGTGCCGGCGGGAAATGTGGATCCTTGCCGAAACTCCCGGGAAATTCGGCTATGCTGCCATGCAGCATAGCCCACTGAGGGAGAACGCCCATGGACGCTCTGGAACTCGTCAGGGTGAGGGAGCTGGAGGTCGCCGTGCGCATCTGGCACCCCGAGGCACCGCGCACCGTCATCGCCTGGCACGGCCTGGCCCGCCACGGCGGGGACTTCGAGGACTTCGCCCGCGTGCTGGGCCCCGGCTGGCGGGTCCTGGCCCCGGACACGCCAGGACGCGGCCTGTCGAGCTGGTCGCTCTACCCCGCCCACGACTACCTCTACGCCCACTACATGAAGGTAGCAGTGGCGGTGCTCGACCACTTCGAGCTCGCGCAGGTGCCCTGGGTGGGCACCTCCATGGGCGGGCTGATCGGCATGCTGATGGCCGCCGAGCCCGAGACGGCATCGCGCATCGAGCGGCTGGTGCTCAACGACGTGGGCCCGGAACTCGACCCCGAGGGCCTGGCGAGCCTGGCCAGCTACTTCGGGGCGCCCCACCGCTTCTGCCGCTTCGGCGAGCTCGAGGCCGAGCTCAGGCGTCACTACACGGGCTTCGGCATCGAGGGCGACGATGCCTGGCGACGCCTCGCCCTGGGCAGCGCCCGGCGCCTGCCGGACGGCAGCTGGACCTACCACTACGATCCACGCATCGGCGAGCAATTCGTCCACGACACCCCCCGCGACACCTGGGCCGACTGGGCGGCGATCCGCTGCCCGCTGATGGTCGTGCGTGGCGCGGATTCGCCGCTGCTCAAGGCCGAGAGCGTGACCCGCATGGCCGAGGCGCAACCCGGCCTGGTCAGCCTCGAGGCGCCCGGCTGCGGGCACGCCCCGATGCTCGACCGGAGAAGCCAGGTCCGCCCCATCGCCGACTTCCTCGACCGGCCCCGCCGCCGCGTGCTGCCGGGCGCCGTCGGCGGCGCCCTGGCCTGGTGGCAGCGGGGGCTGCGCTGGCTGAAGGGGGCCGGCGCAGGTTGAGCTAATGTAAAGGCACGCGGGCTGATACCATCGGCCACCATGACGCACCCGAGATGCCATTGCCCATGACCGAGCCGGGCCACATCGACCAGCAGGACGGCCGCCTGGCCATCGCCGGGGACTGGACCCTGGTGCACTACGCGGCCCTGAAGCGTCAGGTCGAGCGCCTGGCGAAGGCCCGCGAGCCCTCCCCCGAAGGGGTCGACCTCGATGGGCTCGCCGCCCTGGATACCGCCGGCGCCGTGCTGCTGATGGAGCTGGTCGGCGCCGGGCCCCTCGCCGCCATCGACGACTGGGCCCCTGACCTGCCGGAGAGCCGCCGTGCCCTGCTGCGCACCCTGGGCGAGGCCATGGCCGACAACCGGCCGCCCGAAGTGCGCCCCGTCCGGCCGCTGCGGGATACCCTGGCGCGGACCGGCCAGCTCGTCGAGGGGCTCTGGCAGCAGCAGCGCCAGCTGCTCGGCTTCATCGGCCAGGTGCTCGCAACCCTCGCCGTCACCGCCTGGCGGCCGAGCCGCTGGCGCCTCACCTCGGTGGTCGCCCAGTTGCACCAGACGGGCCTCAACGCGCTGCCCATCGTCGCCCTGCTGACCTTCCTGGTAGGCGCCGTGGTGGCTTTCCTCGGCGCCACGGTGCTGCGCGACTTCGGCGCCACCATCTATACGGTCAACCTGGTCGCCTTCGCCTTCCTGCGCGAGTTCGGCGTGCTGCTCGCCGCCATCCTGCTCGCCGGCCGCACCGCCAGCGCCTTCACTGCGCAGCTCGGCGCCATGAAGGCCAACGAGGAGCTCGATGCCGTGCGCACCCTCGGCCTCGACCCCATCGAGCTGCTGGTGCTGCCGCGGGTGCTGGCAATGATGCTGACGCTGCCGATCCTCACCTTCGTGGGCATGCTCAGCGGCATGCTCGGCGGCGCCCTGGTCTGCCTGCTGGCGCTGGACATCTCGCTCTTCCAGTTCGTCGCCATCCTGCAGCGCGACATCCCGCTCGAGCACTTCCTGGTGGGCCTCTCCAAGGCGCCAATTTTCGCCTTCCTGGTCGCGGTGATCGGCTGCCTGGAGGGCTTCAAGGTCAGCGGCAGCGCCCAGTCGGTGGGCGAGCACACCACCTCGAGCGTGGTGCAGTCGATCTTCGTGGTGATCCTGCTGGATGCGGTGGCGGCGCTGTTCTTCATGGAGATGGGCTGGTGAGCGCGACACGGGCCTCGAGGGACGACACGCCGCTGATCCGGGTCCGCGGGCTGGCCAACCGCTTCGGAGCGCACAGCGTCCACCAGGAGCTGGACCTCGACCTCTACCCGGGGGAGATCCTCGGCGTGGTCGGCGGCTCGGGCACCGGCAAGTCGGTCCTGCTGCGCAGCATCGTCGGTCTGCTGCGGCCCAGCGCCGGGCAGATCGAGGTGTTCGGCGAGGACCTGCTCGGCCTCTCGGCCGGGGACCGCTCCCGCGTGGAGCGTCGCTTTGGGGTGCTCTTCCAGCGCGGAGCACTCTTCACCTCGCTGACCCTGCAGGAGAACGTCGCCCTGCCGCTGATCGAACACATCGGCCTCTCCCGTACCGACGCAGAGGCCCTGGCCCGGGTCAAGCTGGCGCTCGCCGGCCTGCCCGGGGAGGCCGCGATCAAGTATCCCGCCGAGCTCTCCGGTGGCATGATCAAGCGGGCAGCCCTGGCGCGCGCCCTGGCGCTCGACCCGGAGGTGCTGTTCCTCGACGAGCCGACGGCAGGCCTGGACCCGATCGGCGCGGCGGCCTTCGATCGACTGATCCTGACCCTGCGCGACGCCCTGGGGCTGAGCGTCTTCCTGGTCACCCACGACCTGGACACCCTCTATACCGCCTGCGACCGGGTGGCCGTGCTGTCGCGTGGCAGGGTGCTGGTCGCCGACCGCCTCGACGTCGTCGCGGCCACTGACGACGACTGGATTCACGACTATTTCCATGGCCCCCGAGGCCGCGCCGCCCATGAGGCGGCCCACCCGGTGGAGGAGCCCTGACAATGGAACCCCGCGCCCACCATGTGCTGATCGGGCTGTTCACGGTGATCACCCTGGGCAGCGCGCTGCTGTTCGCCCTGTGGCTCGGCAAGTCCAGCGTCGACCGCGACTACGACTGGTACGAGGTCGGCTTCAACCGGGCGGTCAGCGGGCTCTCCGAGGGCAATGCGGTCCAGTACAGCGGCATCGAGGTCGGGGACGTGGTCAGGCTGCGCCTCGACCCCCGGGACCCGCGCCAGGTCCGGGCGCTGATCCGCGTCTACAGCGATGTCCCGATCAAGCAGGACACCCGCGCCAGCCTTGCGCTGGCCAACATCACCGGGACCATGAACATCCAGCTCTCCGGCGGCACGCCCCGGAGCCCGCGCCTGCAGGGCAACCGCGCGGATCCCCCGCTGATCCAGGCCGAGCCCTCGCCGCTGAGCTCGCTGCTCTCCAACAGCGAGGAGCTCTTCGCCCAGGTGGACCGGTTGCTGACCAACGCCAACCGGCTGCTCTCCGAGGAGAACGCCGAGAGCCTGACGCGCACCCTGGGCAACCTGGAGGTCGTCTCTCGGTCGCTGGTCGACCAGCGCGATGCCCTCGGCGAAGCCATGGCGCGCTTCGGGCAGGTCGGCGAGCAGCTCGAGGCCTCTCTCGAGAGCGTCAGCACCCTGGGCGAGACAGCCAACGGGCTGCTCGACGAGGAAGGGCGCGCAACCCTGCAGAGTGCCCGGCGCGCCATGCAGTCGCTGGAGGCCACTACCGCACGGCTGGACGGCCTGACCGCCCGCCACGAGGGTTCCCTGGCGCGGGGCCTGCAGGGTGTTGGCGAGCTCGACCCGGCCATGCGCGAACTGCACGCCGCGCTGCGCGCCCTGAACCGGCTGGTGCGCCGCATCGAGGAAAACCCGGCCGATGCCCTGCTGGGGCGCGACGCGATCCAGGAGTTCACCCCATGACCCTGCGTTTCCCGCCACGCCTTGCCAGGGCCCTGCCGACCCTGCTGATGGCCATGCTGCTCGCGGGCTGCAGCCTGCTTCCCGACCAGGAGCCGGTGCGCCTCTTCACACTGCCCGAACCATCGCTGTCAGCGTCTCATGAGGCCAGCCGCGACCTGACCCTGCGGGTCGACACCCCCAGCGCCGTGGCGCCGCTGGATGGCCGACGCCTGCTGGTCATGCCCTCCCCCGGGGAGTTCCAGGCCTATGCCGGGGCACGCTGGAGCGACGATGCCCCGCGGCTGTTGCGCGACCACCTGATCGCGGCCTTGCGTCGCGACGGCCGCCTGGCCGCGGTGGTAGACGACGCCAGCCGGGCACGCAGCGATGCCACCCTGACGAGCCACCTGGGCGGCTTCCACAGCCGCTACCGCGAGGGCGCGCCCGAGGTGGTGCTGCGCCTAGAGGTCCAGCTGCTCGACGAGGCCAGCCGCGAGGTACTGGCCAGCCGCCGCCTCGAGGTCGTGGTGGCAAGCGACGGCGACAGCCTCGACGCCGTGGTCGCGGCCTTCGCTCGCGCCGCCGACCGACTCGCCGTCGAGCTGGTCGAGTGGACACTGTCGCGGATGGCCAGCGGCACGCCCTGAGAGGCCATGGGCCTCAGGATGCCCGGTAGTCGCGGGGATCGATCCGCCACGCCTTGAGGCGCGAACGCAGGGTCGTCGGCCTGAGCTCCAGGAGCTCGGCGGCCCCGCCCTGACCCGACACCTTGCCCGCGCAGGCGCGCAGGGCCGCCACCGCACTCGCGCGCTGACGGCGGAGCAGCTCAGGCTCGGTAAGCAACGTTGCCTCGTGCTCCTCCGCCAGGGGTCCCGACACGCTGGCCCCCTCCCCCTCTGGCGTGGCCGGCACCGCCGCGTCGGGTGCCAGCAGGTCGTCGAAGGCCAGCCGCTGCCCCTGGGCAACGATGACCTGTCGCTCGATCACGTTCTCCAGCTCGCGAATGTTGCCCGGCCAGGGATAGCGCTTGAGCACCTCCAGCTGGGCGGGCGGAAGACGCACCCCCGGCTTGTTGAACTTCTGGCAGGCGCGCACCAGAAAGTGCCGCGCCAGCAGGGGCACGTCCTCGATCCTGTCCCGCAGCGGCACCGAGACGATGGGAAAGACATTGAGTCGGAAGTAGAGGTCCTCACGAAACGCCCCCACCGCGACCATCTCGCGCAGCTCGCGGTTGGTGGCCGCGATCACCCGCACATCGACCTCGCGGGTGCGGTTCTCGCCCACGCGCTCGAACTGCTGGTCCTGCAGCACTCGCAGCAGCTTGCTCTGCAGTTCCAGCGGGATCTCGCCCACCTCGTCGAGAAACAGCGTGCCGCCATCGGCCAGTTCGAAGCGCCCGGGGCGGTCGCTGGTCGCCCCGGTGAAGGCTCCCTTCACGTGACCGAAGAACTCGCTCTCGAACAGGTCGCGGGGAATCGCCGCACAGTTGACGCGAATCAGCGGACGATCGCTGCGCGTGCCGCCGGCATGGATGGCGCGGGCGATCAGCTCCTTGCCGGTGCCCGATTCGCCGCTGATCAGCACGTTGGCATCGGTGGACGCCACCAGCGCGATCTGCTGGGTCAGCTGGGCCACGGCGGCACTCTCGCCGACGATCTCCCGGTGGTTGAGCTCCGACTTGATCTCCTCCTGCAGGTACTGGTTCTCGAGCTCGAGCCGCCGCTTGAGCGACCCCACCTCGGCCAGCGCATCACGCAGCTGCTGTTCGGCCCGCTTGCGTTCGCGGATATCGCGAAACAGCACCACCGCGCCCACCAGGCGCCCCATCTCGAAGATCGGGGTGCTGGTGTACTCCACCGGGATCGCCTCGCCGTTCTTGTGCCAGAACACCTCGTCATCGACGCGGTGCACCTGGCCATCGCTGAACGAGGCATGAATCGGGCACTGCTGCACCGGAAAGTGGCTGCCGTCGGCCTGGGTGTGGTGAAACAGCTGGTGGGCACCGTGGCCGACCATGTCCTCGCTGCTCCAGCCGAGGATGCGCTCGGCCGCGGGGTTGACGAAGGTGGTGCGCCCTTCGGCGTCCAGGCCGTAGATGCCCTCACCCGCCGCCCCGAGGATCAGCTGGTTCTGGCGCTCGATACGCTCGAAGACCTGCTCGACACGCTCCCATCCCACCTGGCCGCGGCGGTGCTGGCGGCGCAGCTCGGCCCGGGCGCGCCGCTGCTCCGCCTTCTGGCGGTCGACCAGGGTCAGCAGCAGCCCCGCATCGAGCACCTGGGCCTGCACCTCCACATGGCGAGGCTGACGCTTGAGGTCGAGGATCACCAGGTCATCCGACCAGGCCGTCGAGCGGGTCAGTGCCTCGTCGGTGAAGCAGACCCACAGCGGCAGGGAGGCCCCCAGGAAATGGCTGAAGGGGCACGCGACCAGGGCTGGGGCCTCGCCGCCCAGCAGGCGACAGGCGGCCTCGTTGGCCGAGACCAGCCGGTCGGCCAGGGGGTCGACCACCACCAGCGCCTGGGGTGCCCGGGCAAACACCTGTTGGGACAACGGCAGTGTGGCGACAACGGTAGTGGGCATGCGGCGCTCCTCGGCAGGCGATGTCTCCTCAACATACAAACGCCGGGCCAATGGCGAAAAATCGTCATTCTTTCAACGAGATCTCGTGATTGGCGAGATCTCGTCACGAGCGGCCCGGATGAGCATGCCCCACTTAGAATCCTACAACTCACTGTTCTATAAAGCATTTTCCTATAAAGCGGCGTAATGGCACGCGCTTCGCAATCCTCCGAGAGACCACACGCGCTGCGCCGAGCATGCACCCCGCTGGCGCAAGAGCCCCCTTCCACAGCACGAGCGACGTGACATGACCATGAACAACGATCACAACAGTCTGGGTAATCCCTTCGACCACCGCCAATCGCTGATCCATGGACGGCACTGCGACTGCCAGGCGTGCACCGATGACGCGCGGCCAACCTCCAACTCCCGGCCTTCCCCCGCCTCGCCAGAGGCGGCATCGGCCGCCCCCGGGGCAACGCCACAGGACCAGGAGGCGATGCTGGACCGCATGGTGGAGAGCACACTGGTGCGCGGCATCTTCGGCCACAGCGACATGCATCGTCGCCAGTTCATGAAGCTGGTCGGCGGCGGCACCGCGGCCGCGGCCCTGGCGAGCTTCCTGCCCATGGAGGCGATCAAGGCGGCGGTCAAGGAGGACATGGGGCCCCTGGAGAAGACCAGGCTCAACGTCGGCTTCGTGCCGATCACCTGTGCGACCCCGATCATCATGGCGCATCCCATGGGCTTCTATGAGCGCTATGGCCTGGATGTCTCGGTGATCAAGACCGCCGGCTGGGCCGTGGCCCGCGACAAGTCATTGAACCGCGAGTATGACGCGGCCCACATGCTGACCCCGATGCCCCTGGCCATGACCCTGGGCGCCGGCTCTACCCCCGAGCCCTACATCATGCCGGCCGTCGAGAACATCAACGGCCAGGCGATCGTGCTGCACAACGACCACAAGGAGAAGCGCGATCCCAAGCAGTGGAAGGGCTTCATCTTCGGCGTGCCGTTCGAGTACTCGATGCACAACTTCCTGCTGCGCTACTACGTGGCCGAGCACGGCCTCGATCCCGACCAGGACATCCAGATCCGGGTGATCCCGCCCCCCGAGATGGTCGCCAACCTGCGCGCCGGCAACATCGACGGCTTCCTGTCGCCAGACCCCTTCAACCAGCGCGCCGTATACGAGCGCATCGGCTTCATCCACCTGCTCACCAAGGAGATCTGGGAGGGCCACCCGTGCTGCGCCTTCGCCACCAGCCAGGCGTTCGCCACCGAGAATCCCAACACCTACGGGGCCCTGCTGCGCTCCATCATCGATGCAACCCAGTACTCGTCGAAGCAGGAGAACCGCAAGGAGATCGCCGCCGCGATCGCCCCGACCAACTACCTGAACCAGCCGGTGACGGTGATCGAGCAGGTGCTGACCGGGACCTACGCCGATGGCCTGGGCGGGGTCCAGAGGGTCCCGGATCGCATCGACTTCGACCCCTTCCCCTGGCACTCGATGGCGGTGTGGATCCTTACCCAGATGAAGCGCTGGGGCTACATCGAGGGCGACGTCAACTACCAGCAGATCGCCGAGCAGGTCTACCTGGCGAGCGATGCCGGGAAGGTCATGAGGGAGCTGGGCTACGACGCCCCGGACGAGGCCAGCCGCAACTACGAGATCATGGGCAAGACCTTCGACTACACCCAGCCCGAAGCCTACGTGAAGAGCTTCGCGATCGGGAGGGGGTGACATGGACCGCACAACCACCGAGTGGAATCTCAGTCTCAACATGCGGGCCACCCTGGTGGCCCTGGTGCTGCTGGTCGTCGGGCTGGGGCTCTGGGAGGGACTCAACCAGGTCCCCAGCGGTGGCAACACCGCCGAGATGACCGAGTACGAGAAACTGATGGGCGGCGTCGAGGACACCGCCCGGGTGCCGCCGCCCTCGGACGTCATCGAGCGCGCCTGGCAGGAGCTCTCCAATCCCTTCTACGACGCCGGTCCCAACGACAAGGGCATCGGCATCCAGCTGGGGTACTCCCTCTACCGGGTGCTCACCGGCTACCTGCTGGCGGCTGCCGTCGCCATCCCGGTGGGCTTCCTGATCGGCATGTCGCCGCTGATGTATCGGGCGCTGAACCCCTTCATCCAGGTGCTGAAACCGATCTCGCCCCTGGCCTGGATGCCCCTGGCGCTGTTCATCATCCGCGACTCCGAGGCGTCGGCGATCTTCGTGATCTTCATCTGCTCGATCTGGCCGATGCTGATCAACACCGCCTTCGGCGTGGCCGGCGTGCGCGAGGACTGGGTCAACGTGGCCCGCACCCATGAGCTCTCGCCGCTGAAGACCGCCTTCAAGGTCATCCTGCCCGCCGCGGCCCCGACCATCCTCACCGGCATGCGCATCTCGATCGGCATCGCCTGGCTGGTGATCGTCGCCGCCGAGATGCTCGTCGGCGGCACCGGCATCGGCTACTACGTCTGGAACGAGTGGAACAACCTGGACCTGACCAGCGTGATCTTCTCGATCCTGATGATCGGGGTGGTCGGCATGCTGCTCGACATGTGCCTGGCCACGGTCTCGCGCCTGGTGACCTATGAGGAGTAACCCCGGAGGAATTGCCCCATGAGCCAACATTTCGTACAAGTCCAGCAGGCCAGCAAGCGCTTCCCCCAGGGGCGTGGCCAGGACGACCTGACCGTCTTCGAGAACGTCAACTTCAACCTCGAGAAGGGCGAGTTCGTGTGCATCATCGGCCACTCGGGGTGCGGCAAGTCGACCATCCTCAATGCCCTGGCCGGCCTCGACCAGTTCACCGATGGCGGGCTGATCATGGAGGGCCATGAGGTCACCGGTCCCGGACTCGAGCGCGGGGTGGTCTTCCAGAACTACAGCCTGCTGCCCTGGCTCACCGCCCTGGAGAACGTCAAGTTCGGCGTGCGCGCGCGCTGGAAGGAGTGGCCCCCTGCCCAGGTGGACGAGCACAGCCGGGACTACCTGAGCATGGTCGGCCTCGACGACGTCATCGACCGCAAGCCCTCGCAGCTCTCGGGCGGCATGCGCCAGCGCGTCAGCATCGCGCGGACCTTCGCCACCAAGCCCAAGCTGCTGCTGCTCGACGAGCCCTTCGGGGCGCTGGACGCCCTGACCCGCGGGGTGATCCAGGACGAGCTGATCAAGATCTGGGGCCGCGATCGCCAGACGGTGTTCATGATCACCCATGACGTCGACGAGGCCATCCTGCTGGCCGACCGCATCCTGCTGATGACCAACGGGCCCGAGGCCCGCATCGCCGAGGCAGTGGAGATCGACCTGCCCCGCCCGCGCAGCCGGGCCGAGGTCGTCAAGCATCCCCACTACTACAGGATCCGCAACTACCTGATCGACTTCCTGGTGAATCGGTCAAGCACGCTGCGTACCGCCGACATCGACGGGCGTGGGCTGTCCTATCCCCAGTCCATCAACCCCGCCAGGGCGGACGCCGACTCCCCGACGCCCGACGAGGGCGACCCTGCCAACCACAAACTGGTGAACTTCACTCCCAAGGAGACCCATCATGGATAAGCTCGAGATGCGCCACACCCTGCTCGCCGCCAAGGCCCGCAAGCAACTGACCTGGGAAGAGATCGGCAAGAGCATCGGCATGTCGCCGGTGTGGGTGGCGTCGGCCTGCTACGGCATGAACAGCGCCACCCCGGAGGCCGCCCAGAAGATCTGCCAGGTGCTGGACGCCGAGCCGGACGTCGCCGCCGCCCTGGAGGCCTTCCCCACCAAGGCCTGGGACGAGGCCATCCCCCAGGACCCGCTGATCTACCGCCTCTACGAGGTGGTGGGCGTCTACGGCGAGACCCTCAAGGACGTGATCCAGGAGAAGTTCGGCGACGGCATCATGAGCGCCATCGACTTCACCATGGAGGTCGACAAGGTCGAGGACCCCAAGGGCGATCGCGTCCTGCTGACCCTCAACGGCAAGTTCCTGCCCTACAAGGCCTGGTGAGTCAGCCGGCTTCCGCCTCGAGCCTTCCCAGCGTGCGCTCCACGGCCCCCCGGTAGCCGCCGCCGAACATCAGCAGGTGGTTCAGCAGCGGATACAGCTGGAACAGGGCTTCCCGCCTCGGCCAATCGCCGGGGCGGTGTCCGTTCCAGTAGGCCTCGAAGAACGCCTCGCCCGGCGAGCCGAACAGCGTCAGCATGGCCAGGTCCACCTCCGGGAAGTGGCGATAGACCGCCGGGTCGATGATCGCCGGCCCCCGGGTCGTGAAGAGCACATTGCCCGACCACAGGTCACCATGCACCAGGCTCGCCGGGACGTCCGGCAGCCAGGCCTCCAGGCCATGGGCGATGGCCTCCACACGAGCGCGCAACCGAGCATCCATCAGGCCTCGCGCCTGGCAGGCATCCACCAGGGGCAGCAGGCGGCGCTCGCGCTGGAAGGCGCGGCCGTCGGGCAGCGGCGCGTTGGGCTGGGGCGTGCGCCCGCAGGCATTGTCGCGCGGCCAGCCGTGGGCGTCCCCGGTCACCGCATGGAGCCGGCGCAGCCCCTCCCCCAGGCTCGCCTCGTCGCGGCGTGAACGCCCCGTCTCCAGCGCCTCCATCACCAGCCAGCCCTCCCCCTCGGCCAGCACCTCGGGCACGACCAGCCCGCTGCCGGCCTCGCGCAACGCCCGCAGGCCGTCGGCCTCGCCGGCCAGCCGCTCGGGGGCGTCCTGCTTGACCACCACCTCGCCCTGGTCGGTCGCCAGGCGGAAGACCTCGGCGATATCGCCGCCCCCGAGGGGCTGCGGCTCGCCCCGCGGCGTCAGTCCGGCAGCCGACAGCAGCGAGGCAAGAGTCTCGTCGATCGACATGTGGCAAGGCTCCCTTGATTCGCTGCCATGAGGGTCGCCAGTCCGCTCGGCACTGTCAAAAACGGGACAAAAAAAGACCGCCCGGAGGCGGCCAGAAGGGGGCATTCAAGCAAGTGACAGGGTGGTGACCCCGGTCGGGACGCCGGGATCACTCGGGCATCAGCACGCCGTCGATCACGTGGATGACGCCATTGCTGGCCTCGATGTCGGCCTGGACCACGGTGGCATCATTGATCATCACGCTGCCGTCCATGGTGGTGATGGTGATGTCCTGGCCCTGCACGGTGGTGGCGCTGTCGGCCGCCATGGCGTCCTCGGCCATGATCTTGCCGGGCACCACGTGGTAGGTGAGGATCGCCTGGAGCTGCTCCTGGTTCTCCGGCTCGAGCAGGGACTCCACGGTGCCATCCGGGAGCGCGGCGAAGGCCTCGTCGGTCGGGGCGAAGACGGTGAAGGGACCCTCGCCCTTGAGGGTCTCGACCAGGCCAGCCGCCTCGACCGCGGCCACCAGGGTCTCGAACTGGCCCGCACCCGCTGCGGTGTCGACGATGTCCTTCTTCATGCCGTGGTTGTCGGCCTGGACGCTGCCGGCGAACATCAGGCCCAGCATGCCGGCGCCGATGAACTGGGAAACGGGAGTGGTGAAGGTCTTCATGGGGCACTCTTCCTCTTTGGCTGACCCCGGCCGCGGAGCGACCGGTGGGTTGCGAAGCTTCAGGTCTGTGGCCCTTCTCGGCCTCGACCTATACACAAGCTAGACTCTGTACAGCTATTGGACAAGTATTATTTTCCCCATCGTCTGCAGGAGCCTCCACCCGCCACATGCGCCGAGCAGGAAAGGTAGCGTCACGGGCTGACCTCGGCGTCGTGATATGGCACAACGGCAGGACGTTCATTCAGGTGAGAGGAGTCGAGACCATGTACAAGTTGGCCTTCTTCGTGCCCGTGGCAGAGGCCGAGGCCGTCAAGGAAGCGGTCTTCGCCACCGGGGCGGGACGCATCGGCGACTACGAGGCGTGCTGCTTCCAGACCCGCGGCACCGGACAGTTCCGGCCGCTGGAGGGCGCCGACCCGCACATCGGGCGGGTAGGCGACCTGGAGCAGGTGGAGGAGCTGAAGGTGGAGCTGGTCTGCGAGGATGCGCTGATCGATAAGGCGCTGGCCGCCCTGAAGAGCGCCCACCCCTATGAGGAGCCGGCCTTCGACGTCTGGCGACTGGCGGACCTGTGATCGCCCTGGTCGATATAGCGCCGGATCGCCGCCCGCGGCCCACGGGCCTCGATCACTGCCAGCCAGTCGGCGAAGGCCCTCCGCAGTCCGGGGGACTCGGCCAGGTCATGGAACACCTCCCGGATCCCCAGAAAGGCCCAGGGCACCCTGGCGGCCTCCCGTGCCCCCGCCCTCAGGCGTGACGACAGGGGGTCGGCGAGCGGCGGCATCCCCGGCGTGTCGTCGGCCACTCGGCAATAGTGGCACCACAGCGCCAGCTCGAGGACCAGGCCCGCCACGGGCAGGCCACGGCCGAGGGCGTCGCGGAGTGCCGGCAGGATGAACTTGGGCTGTCGCGCCGAGCCGTTGGCACAGAGCCGCGAGACGGTGTCGCCCATCTCGGGGTTGCACAGACGCTCGACGATCCTCGTGCGGTACGCGCGGTAGTCCAGGCCCTCGACCGGCCGGAGCACGGGGAGGATCTCGCGCTCCTGAAGCGCGCCCAGCCAGTCGCGGATGTCCGGGTCGCCCATGGCCGCGTGCACCTGCCGATAGCCCAGCAGGGCCGCCACATAGGCGATGCTGGCGTGACCGGCGTTGAGGAGGCGCAGCTTCATCGTCTCATGGCCCGAGACCTCGTCGACGAACTCGACGCCGACTCGCTCCAGCGGCGGACGACCGGCACAGAACCGATCCTCCACCACCCACTGGCGAAAGGGCTCGCACACCACCGGGGCGGCATCCTCGATGCCGAAGCGGCGGCTGACCAGCTCACGCTCGCGGGCAGTGGTGCTCGGCGTGATGCAGTCGACCATGGCGTTGGGAAAGCTCACCTCCCGCCGGATCCAGGTGGCAAGGTCGCGGTCGACCCGCTCGGCGAGGCCGACCACCACGCTGCGCGTCACCTCACCGTTGCCGGGCAGGTTGTCGCAGGAGAGCACCGTGAAGGGCCCAAGCCCCCTGGCCCGACGCTCGGCCAGCGCCTTGACCAGCATGCCGAAGAGGGTACCGGGGCGCCGCGGTTCAGAGGCGTCAGCGAGGATCCGCGGATGGGTCGCGTCGAAGCGGCCGGTGGCAGGATCGAGGAAGTAGCCCCCCTCGGTGATGGTCAGCGTGACGATGCGCACGCCGGGGTCGACCAGGGCCCTGACGATGGCCGCCGAGGCCACGGGCACGAAGTCGACCATGGCCCCCACCACCCGCGCCGAGCTCCCCTCGGGGTGGAGGTCGACCACCGTGGAGAGCCAGTCCTGTCTGTGCAGGCGTCGGCGCATCCGCACATCGGCCGGCATCACGCCGGCGCCGATGACCGCCCAGTCGAGGGCCTCGCCCCGCGTGAAGAGGCGATCCAGATAGGACGCCATGTGCGAACGGTGGAAGTTGCCCAGGCCGATATGCAGGACCCCGGGGCGCAGCCGGCGACGGTCATAGGCCGGCACCCCGACGTCCTGGCCGAGGGCGGCAAGGGTCTGCTGCGAGAGTGGCAGCGCCATGGGATCTCCTCCTGACCCTGCAGCGGGTCGGGCGACGTCGGTCGCTGTCATTATCCGCACATCCGGCCGACGGCGCACCCCTGCGCGGCGCTTGCCCTTCCGCGATTACCCGAGCCGTTCGGCGAGGCGTGCCTCCAGGGTGCGCTGGTCCTCGTCGAAGCGGCGGATGCCCTCGGCCAGCTTGTCATTGGCCATGGCGTCCTGGTTGTGGCCCCAGCGGAAGGCGGGCTCGTCGAGGGGCGAGGGGCGCTCGCCGGCGGCGGGGATCGTCACCGCCGGGGTCACCTCGCCCTCCTCCGCCGCCAGCTCCTCGAGCAGCGCCGGGGAGATGGTCAGTCGCGGGCAACCGGCCAGCGCCAGCACCTGACCGACGGTGCGGAAGCTCGCCCCCATCACCACGGTGTCATAGCCGCCGCGGCCGGCCCGCTCGCAGACGCCGCGTACGAACAGCACGCCCGGGTCCTCGTCGGGCGCATACTCCTTGCCGGTCTCCTTCTTGTACCAGTCGGTGACCCGGCCCACGAAGGGCGAGACCAGGAAGACCCCGGCGTCGAAGCAGGCCTGGGCCTGGGCCTCGCTGAACAGCAGGGTCAGGTTGCACTGGATGCCCTCGCGCTCGAGGCGCTCGGCGGCGCGGATGCCCTCCCAGGTGGAAGCCAGCTTGATCAGCACGCGATCACGGCCCACGCCGCGCCGGTTGTAACGCTCGACCAGCTCATGGGCCTTGCGCACGCTGGCCTCCTCGTCGAAGGAGAGGCGCGCGGCCACCTCGGTGGAGATCCGCCCGGGAATGTGCCGGGCGATCTCGGCCCCCTTGGCCACGGCGAGGCGATCCACCGCCTGCTCCAGGCGCGCCTCGGGGTCGGCGACCTCCGCCTTGATGGCGGCGAGCTCCTCGTCGATCAGCGCCTGGTAGCCCGGCAGGTCGAAAGCCTTGAGCAGCAGCGAGGGATTGGTGGTGGCGTCGTGGGGCCGGTAGCGCTTGATGGCGTCCAGGTCACCGGTGTCGGCGACCACCAGTGAGTGGGTCTTGAGGCTGTCGAGTCGGGTCGTCATGAGGGACTCCTCTCTTGTGGTGCAATGCATCATGCAATGCGATCAGGTAATGGAGTGACGCTCGGCCAGGCACCGGCGATAGCGGGCATGGACCTCATCGTAGGCGGCGACACTGGCCGGGTCGGGGTCGGCCCGCGAGCTCTCGTCGAGATGCACCAGGCGCGTGCAGAGCTCGGCCAGCTCGCCGTCTCCGGACCCCGCGCGATGACACCAGGCCGCCTGCAGGGCGGCGCCCAGGGCCGCGGCATCGGTGGCCTCGGGACACACCACCCGGCTGGCGGTGATGTCGGCCAGCATCTGGCGCCACACCGGGCTGCGCGAGCCGCCACCGATCAGGCGGATCTCGCTCACCCCCTCGGCCAGCTGGCCGAACTGCTCGAGGCCATAGCGCAGGCCCAGGGTGGCGCCCTCCACCACCGCCCGGCAGAGGTTGGCCGGGGTGGTGTTGACGCTGGTGAGGCCATCCAGGCTGGCGCTGGCCTCGGGCAGCATGGGTACCCGCTCGCCATTGAAGAAGGGCAGCATCGTCACCCCCTCGGCGCCGATGGGGGCGGCCGCCACCCGCTCGCCGAAGCTGGCGAGGTCGAGGCCGAGCAGCTCGCGGATCCGGGTGGTGGCCGAGGTGACGTTCATGGTGCAGACCAGCGGCAACCAGCCGCCATGGCTGGCGCAGAAGTTGGCGACCATGGCGCTGTCGGCCACCACGGGTTCGGGGGAATGGGCGCAGATGGTGCCCGAGGTGCCGAGGCTCAGGGTCACCAGCCCCGGGCGGATGTTGCCGGTGCCGATGGCGCCGAGCATGTTGTCGCCACCGCCGCTGGCTACCAGGACGTCGTCGGCCAGCCCCAGCTCGCGGGCCAACGCGGGGCGCACCGTGCCGGCCGGCTCCCGGGAGGCGATCAGCCGCGGCAGCACCCGTTCGGGGTCGAGCTCCGGGGCGATCTCGGCCAGCACGTCGTGCCGCCAGCGCCGGGTGCGGGTATCGAAGTAGCCGGTACCGGAGGCATCGCCGGCCTCGGCCACCCGCTCGCCGGTGAGCCAGAAGTTGAGGTAGTCATGGGGCAGCATCAGGGTGGCGATGCGCGCATAGGCCTCGGGATGAACCTCCCGCAGCCAGGCGAGCTTGGAGGCGGTGTAGCCGGTCTGCAGCACCAGGCCCAGTTTCTCGAGGCAGCCCGCCTCGCCGCCCAGGCGCTCGACCAGGGCGGCGTTCCAGGGCGCGGTCTCGGTATCGCACCACAGCTTGGCCGGGTGCACCGGCTCGCCCGCGGCATCCAGCGCCACCAGCCCGTGCTGCTGACCGGAGACGCCCAGGGCACGGATCGCCCCGGCGTCGACGTCGGACTTCGCCACGGCCTCCCCGAAGGCGCCGCAGAAGGCCGCGACCCAATCGGCGGGCGCCTGCTCGCGTCGACCGCCCTCCCCCTCGTCCAGGCGGTGGGGACGACTCGCCTCGCCGAGGATCCGCTCGCCTTCCGGGTCCAGCACCACCACCTTGGTGCTCTGGGTCCCGCAGTCCACGCCGACGTACATCAGGACGCTCCTCCTGTCGCCGCCAGGCGCTCCAGGGTGGCGCGCGCGCCCTTCTCGTGCAGCTCGGTCAGGGCCGCGACGTAGGCGTCGCGGAAGCGCGCCTGCTCGGCCAGGTCGCCGAACAGCTCGCGGTTCTCGATAAAGGCCGTGGGCCGCTCGTGGTTGCGTTTCGCCAACGCCATCAGCTCCTCCCTGAGCCGGTCCACCACCTCGATGGGCTCGCCCTGCTCGTCGACGCCCTCGGCGTAACGCGCCCAGCTGGCTACCACCGCGGCACTGCGATGCATCTCGCCGCCGCGCGCGATCTGCTCGCGGATCACCGGGACCAGCCACTTGGGAATGCGATCCGAGCTCTCGGCACACAGCCGCGCCAGGGTGTCCCTGACCTCGGGGTTGGCAAAGCGCTCGATCAGGGTCCGGTGGTACTCCTCGAGGTCGATGCCCGGTACCGGGGCCAGGGTCGGCGAGGCCTCGTGGCGCATGTAGCCGAGCAGGAAGTCCACGAACAGCGGGTCCTGGCACACCTCATGGGCGTAGCGGTAGCCGGCGAGATAGCCCAGGTAGGCCAGTGCCTGGTGGCTGGCGTTGAGCAGGCGCAGCTTCATCATCTCGTAGGGCACCACGTCGTCCACCAGCTGCACGCCGACCCGCTCCAGCGGCGGGCGACCGGCGACGAAGTGGTCCTCCAGCACCCACTGGGTGAAGGGCTCGCAGACCACCGGCCAGGCGTCCTCGACGCCGAAACGCTCGCCAAGCTCGGCGATGTCGGCCTCGCTGGTGACCGGGGTGATGCGGTCCACCATGGCATTGGGGAAGGCCACCGAGGCCTCGATCCACGCGGCCAGTTCCGGATCCCGAGCACGGGCGTAGGCGGTGAAGGTCTCCCTGGCCACGTCGCCGTTGCCCTGGATGTTGTCGCAGGACATCACGGTGAAGGCGGCGATGCCACGCTCGCGGCGCCGCGCCAGGCCCTCGACGATCAGACCGAAGGTGGTGCGCGGCGCCTCGGGGTGTGCCAGGTCGTGGCGGATGTCGGGGGCCTCCAGGTCGAACGCCCCGCTCACCGGGTGGAAGTTGTAGCCCCCCTCGGTGACGGTCAGCGAGACGATACGGATCGCCGGGTCAGCCAGGCGCTCCACCACTGCCGACGGGTCGTCGGGGGCGAAGAGGTAGTCGACCATGCTGGCGATGACCCGCGGCTCGCGGCGGCCGTCGGGATGCTTGACCACCAGGGTGTAGAGGTGGTCCTGGGCGGCCAGGGCGTCGCGCATGCGCCGATCGCCCGGCATCACGCCGACGCCGACGATGCCCCAGTCCAGGGCCTCGCCGCGATTCATCAGCGCATCGAGGTACATGGCCTGGTGAGCGCGATGGAAGCCGCCGACGCCGAAGTGGACGATGCCGGCGGTGATGGCCTTGCGGTCCAGGCATGGCGCGGGGACCTCGGCGGGGAGCCTGGCGAGATTGTCGTTGTTGAGTCGGATCATGCGGGGTCTCCTGCCGAGTCGTGCTCGGCGCGACCGACCACGGCACGGCGTCAGCGCCACACCAGGTCGGGCGGGATGGATGTGGTCTGGATCAGTCGGGCGTTGGGCATGTCCTTGTCGAGGGCCTTGCGACGGGCGGCCTCGGCGTCGCGGCCCATGGCCAGCCAGCGCTCGATCAGGCGCTGCTCCAGGGTCGCGTCGTCCACCTCGAGCATCACGCTCAGGTCGAAGAGGCCATGCAGGGCGCGCCAGGGCTCCTGGTCGAGCAGCAGGTAGTTGCCCTCGACGATGACGATGCGGTGCTCGCGGGTGACCAGCCGGCCTCCGGCACGGGCCAGGTCCAGGGGCCGGTCGAACACCGGCACCGCCACCGCGGCATCCGCGCGGCGAATGCGTTCCAGGTCGACCCTCAGGCCCTCGGCGTCGAAGGTGTGGGGCGCGCCCTTCACCGGCAGCAGGGCCTCGCCGAGAACCGCGTTGTCGAAGTGGTAGCCGTCCATGGGGACCACCACCCCCTGCCCCGGGAGGGCGTCATCGATCGCCTGCAGCAACTGCTCAGAGCGGTAGGACTTGCCGGCGCCGGGCGGTCCGGCCAGGGCCACCAGCAGGCGTTGGCGTCCCTCGGCGGCGGCGAGGATTCGCCGGGTCACCTCGACGAGGGAGTGGACGCAGGGAGTGGAGGTCATGGCATTGATCCTCGTCTGTCACATCGGTCGCACGGCTCGGCGCTGAGCGCGCCACGGGTCGCGAGTTCGCACATGGGTCAGCTCATCCAGTTGCCGCCGTCGACGTTGAGGGTCTGGGCGACCACGTAGTCGCTGTCGTCGCTGGCCAGGAAGACCGCGGCGCCGCCGTAGTCGTCGGGTCGCCCCATGCGCCCGGCCGGTACCGCCTCGCCCACCAGGCGCTTCTTCTCGCCGAGCGGGCGCTTCTCGTAGCGGGCGAAGAGCGCATCCACCTCCGCCCACATCGGGGTGTCCACCACGCCGGGGGCGATGCCGTTGACGCGGATGCCATGGCGGATCAGGTCCAGGGCGCAGGACTGGGTGAGGCTGATCACCGCCGCCTTGGTCGCGCAGTAGGTGCTCACCAGGGCCTCGCCACGGCGCCCCGCCTGGGAGGCCATGTTGATGATCCTGCCCCCCTGACCCCGCGCCACCATTGCCCTGGCCACGGCCTGGAGGGTGAAGAAGAGCCCCCTGACGTTGACGTCGAACTGCCTGTCGTAGCTGGCTTCGGTCACCTCCAGCACCGGTTCCATGCCGAAGACGGCGGCGTTGTTGACCAGGATGTCGATGCCGCCGAAGCGCTCATTGACCTGCTCGATCATGGCGTCGACCGAGGCCCGGTCGCAGACGTCCAGGCGCACGCCCATCAGCCGCTCGTCGCCGTGCCCCTCCCCCTTCAGCGTGGCCAGGGCCTCGTCGATGGCGACCGGGTCGATATCGGCCACCACGACATTGGCGCCTTCGGCCAGGTAACGCTGGGCGATGGCCAGGCCGATGCCTCGGGCCCCGCCGGTGATGACGCTGGTCTTGTCGTCGAGTTTCATCGTGTCGTCCTGTTGTTCTGTCCGTGGGGTCAACCCTGTCATCGGGTCGTGGCGCGCAGGCGGCTCTGTCGCCAGTCGTCGACCAGCGACGCCAGCCCGTGCATGTGCTCGAGAATCCGCCAGGCACCCGCGGCCATCAGTCGGCGCTCCTGCCCGGGGTCGACATGGCTGGCCCCGATGAAGCCGATCACCGTCATGCCGGCGCCGCGAGCCGCGGTCACGCCGGAGACGCTGTCCTCCACCACCAGGCAGTCCCCGGGGCGGCGTGCCAGCTCACCGGCCGCCAGGTGGTAGAGGTCGGGGGCGGGCTTGGGACGGGCCACCTGGTCCGCCGTGAACACCGGCGACTCGCCCAGCAGCCGATCCAGCCCGGTGGTCGCCAGGGAGGCCAGTACCCGCTGCCGGCGGCTGTTGGAGACCACCGCCTTGGGCAGGTCGAGGGTGGCGATCGCCTCGGCCACCCCCGGCATGGCCTGGAGCTCGCGAGCCAGTCGCGCCTCGATGGTCTCGTCCACCCGCTCGGTGGCCGCCGGCGGCAGGCGATGCCCGCTCAGGCCTTCCAGGTGGCGCAAGATGTTGGCGGTCGTCATGCCCAGTGCCTGGCGGAGCACGGTGTCGGCGTCCAGGTCCGGCAGCCACTCGCCCAGCAGCTCCACCAGCGTCGCCTCGGCGATCGCCTCGCTGTCCACCAGCACGCCGTCACAGTCGAAGATCAGGGTCTCCATGAGCGCATCCGTCACTGGCTGTCGGCGTCGGAGGCAACGCGGTTGTCACGGCGCGTCAGGCCGGCGAGGGGGTGCTGCTCCAGGCTGGGCAGGGCCAGGCCGCGGGCATCGAAGAGATGCGCACGCCCCGGCTCGAAACCGAAGCGCACCGTCTCGTGGACGCGATGCGCCACGTCGCCATCGGCCATGATGGTGACCATCGACTCGCCCATCTGGACGTACAGCGAGGTCTGGCCACCCAGCCGCTCGAGGACCTGGATCTCCCCTTCCAGCGGTCCCTGGTCATCGAGCAGCAGGTGCTCGGGACGGATGCCGAGCTCCAGGGCAGAATCGGCCGAAAGCTCGCTGCCATCCGCCGGCACGCTGCAGGTGCCGCCACCGGGCAGCCGGATACCGACGCCCTCGTCATCCGCCCGCTCGAGCCCGACCTCCAGGAAGTTCATCTTCGGCGAGCCGATGAAGCCGGCCACGAAGCGGTTGCGGGGGTGGTGATAGAGCTCCATGGGCGAGCCCACCTGCTCCACCTCGCCGTCATGCAGCACCACGATCTTGTCGGCCATGGTCATGGCCTCGATCTGGTCGTGGGTGACGTAGATCATGGTGGCGTCGAGTGCCTCGTGGAGCCGCGCCAGCTCGATGCGCATCTGCACGCGCAGGGCCGCGTCGAGGTTGGAGAGCGGCTCGTCGAAGAGGAAGATGCTCGGGTTGCGGACGATGGCCCGACCGATGGCCACGCGCTGGCGCTGGCCACCGGAGAGGGCCTTGGGCTTGCGATCGAGCAGCGGCTCGAGCTGCAGGATCCTGGCCGCCTCGAGGACCTTCTGGCGGCGCTGCTCCTTGGGCACCTTTGCCAGACGCATGCTGAAGCCCATGTTGTCCTCGACGGTCATGTGCGGATAGAGCGCGTAGCTCTGGAACACCATGGCCAGCCCACGATCGGCGGGCCCCACGTCGTTCATGCGCTGGCCATCGATGACGATATCGCCCGAGGTGGCACTCTCCAGGCCGGCGATCATGCGCATCAGGGTCGACTTGCCGCAGCCGGAGGGGCCGACGAAGACCACGAATTCCCGGTCGTTGACCTCGAGATCCACGCCACGGATGACGTCGGTCTCGCCGAAGCTCTTGGTGATCTGCTTGAGTTGTAATGTAGACATCTGAGTATCCCTTTACTTGACGGCGCCGAAGGTCAGGCTGCGCACCATCTGTTTCTGTAGGTATCGAGAGCACCAGCCCAGGACCTGCCGATCGGCATCGTCGAAACCTATTTCACCTCGCCGAACGTCAGGCCGCGCACCCTCTGTTTCTGTAGGTATCGAGAGCACCAGCCCAGGACCTGCCGATTGGCATCGTCGAAACCTATTTCACCGCGCCGAACGTCAGGCCGCGCACCATCTGTTTCTGGGTCATCCAACCCAGGACGAGGATCGGGGCGATGGCCATGGTCGAGGCCGCGGAGAGCTTGGCCCAGAACAGCCCCTCGGGGCTGGAGAAGGAGGCGATATAGGCGGTCAGCGGTGCCGCATTCGATGAGGTGAGGTTGAGGCTCCAGAAGGCCTCGTTCCAGCTCAGGATCACCGACAGCAGGCCGGTGGAGGCGATGCCCGGCAGGGTCAGCGGCATCAGCAGGAAGAGCACCTCCTGCAGCGTGCTCGCCCCGTCCATGCGCCCCGCCTCGAGGATGTCCTTGGGCATGTCCTTGAAGAAGGTGTAGAGCATCCACACCACGATCGGCAGGTTCATCAAGGTGTAGACGATGATCAGGCCGGTGCGGGTATCGAGCAGGCCCACGTCGCGGAAGATCAGGTAGATCGGCATCAGCACCCCGACCGGCGGCAGCATCTTGGTGGATAGCATCCACAGCAGGGTGCCCTTGGTGCGCCGGGTGGGCAGGAAGGCCATGGAGTAGGCGGAAGGAATGGCGATCAGCAGCGCCAGCAGGGTCGAGCCGAAGGCCACCACCACGCTGTTGATCGCGAAGCTGGCATAGCCCGTACGGTCATGGACCTCCTGGTAGCTCTCCAGGGTCGGCGAGAAGATCAGGCTGGGGTCGGCGATGGCCGCCGCCTCGGTCTTGAAGCCGGTCAGCACCATCCAGAAGATCGGGAAGAAGATCACGCAGGCGACGCTCCAGCCGAGCACGGTCAGGCCGAGCTTCCTGACGCCGGCCGAGGCCAGCAGGGAGGGCCGGGTCGTCAGCGGGACCGCGGCGCTCTGCGTCCCGGGTTGCTTGGTTCTTGCAGTAGTCATGAGCTGCTCCCCTTGCCCTAGTCTTCCAGGTTCCTGGCCACCATGCGGACCAGGAAGATGGCGACGATGTTGGCGAGGACGATGGCGACCACCCCGCCCGCGGAAGCCATGCCGACGTCGAAGTCGAGCAGGGCACGGATGTAGATCAGGTAGGCCAGGTTGGTGGTGGCGAGCCCCGGTCCTCCCGAGGTGGTGACGAAGATCTCGGCGAAGATGGTCAGCAGGAAGATCATCTCGATCATGATCACCACGCTGATCGCGCGCTTGAGGTGCGGCAGGGTGATGAAGAAGAAGATGGCGACCGGACCGGCCCCATCCATGCGTGCCGCTTCCACCTGGTCCTCATCCAGCGACTGCATGGCGGTGAGCAGGATCAGCAGGGCGAAGGGCAGCCACTGCCAGGCCACGATGATGATGATCGAGGTCAACGGCAGCGAGGAGAACCAGTCGACGGCCGGCAGGCCGAAGGACTCGGCGACCCAGGAGAGTACCCCGTTGGAGGGGTGCATCATCATGTTCTTCCACACCAGGGCGCTGACGGTGGGCATGACGAAGAATGGCGAGATGGCCAGCACCCGGGCGATGCCGCGACCGGCGAACTCCTGCTGGAAGAGCACCGCCAGCAGGGTGCCACCCACCACGGTGATCGCCAGTACCCAGCCGACCAGCAGCAGGGTCGTGCCCATGGCCGACCAGAGGGCGGGATCGGTGAACAGGTATTGGTAGTTTTCCAGCCCGGCGAAGCCGGTCATGCCGGGCATCAGGAGGTTGTAGCGCTGGAAGGAGAACCACAGGGTCATCCCCAGGGGGACCAGCATCCACATCAGTAGCAGGGTGACGGCCGGCGCCTGCAGCGACAGGGTCCTCAGACCCCCGACGGTGCGGCCGGAAGCGCGTGTCTTGTTCATGGGAGTACCCGCGAGACCAGGTAGGGGAATGGATCCGGCCGGAATGATGCCCCGGCCGGGAGCGGCTGGCACCGGTCAGTCGAGGTAGCCGGCGCGCTGCATGGTGCGCTCCGTAGCGCGCTGCGCATTCTGCAGCGCCTGCTCGACCGTCATGTCACCGGTCAGGGCCGCGGCCACCATCTGGCCTACCTGGGTGCCGATGGACTGGAACTCGGGAATGCCGACGAACTGCACGCCGACGTAGGGGCTGGGTTCCAGCGTCGAGTCGGTGGGATCGGCACTCTGCATCGCCGCGAGGGCAAAGTCGGCGAAGGGCGCCGCTTCCTGGTAGTTCTCGTTGGCATAGGTGGACTCCCGGGTCCCCGGCGGCACGCTGGTCCAGCCCTCGGTCTCACCGACCAGTTCGATGTACTCCCGGGAGGTCGCCCAGGTGATGAACTCCCTGGCCGCGTCCTGTTTCTCCGAGGAGGCCGGGATGGCCAACGCCCAGGACCACAGCCAGTGGGAGCCCTTGGGTGTCTCGGCCACCGGCGCCTGGGCGAAGCCCAGCCTGTCGGCCACCTGGGATTCCGCCGGGTTGTAGATGCGCCCCGCTGCCGAGGTCGCATCGACCCAGATGGCGCACTTGCCGCTGGAGAACAGCGCCTGGTTCTCGTTGAAGCCGTTGGAGCTGGCCCCGGGCGGCCCATAGTCGTTCAGCAGGTCGACGTAGAAGCCGACCGCCTCCTGCCACTCGGGCGAGTCGAGCTCGGGATTCCAGTCCATGTCGAACCAGCGCCCGCCGAAGGTGTTCACCAGGGTCGAGACGAAGGCCATGTTCTCGCCCCAGCCCGGCTTGCCACGCAGGCAGATGCCGGCGACCTCGTTGTCGGGGTCGTGGAGCTGGCCGGCCCATTCGCGCACCTGCTCCCAGCTCGGCTGCTCGGGCACCTCGATGCCCGCCTCGTCGAACAGGTCCGTGCGGTAATACATCATCGAACTTTCGCCATAGAACGGCAGCGCATGCAGGGTGCCCTCGTGGGAGAGGCCATCGCGGACCGTCTGCAGCAGGTCATCGACCTGATACTCCGCGGGCAGCTCGTCGAGGGGCGTCAGCCAGCCGCGCTCGGCCCAGATGGGCACCTCGTAGGTGCCGATGGTCATGACGTCGAACTGGCCGCCCTGGGTGGCGATATCGGTGGTCAGGCGCTGGCGCAGCACGTTCTCCTCGAGCACTACCCAGTCCAGCGTGATGTCGGGATGCGCCTGCTCGAAGGCCTCGGTCAGGCTCTGCATGATCACCATGTCGTTGTTGTTGACGGTACCGACGGTGATCTCGGTCTGCGCCTGGGCCTGGCCGGCGACGGCGATGGCCGCGGTCAGGGTCGTCAGGGGGAGATGGCGGATGACTCTCATGGCGGGATCCTCCAGGGATGTCTTGGCATTGTTATATTGATCATATTGATCAAGCTTCGATCAAATGATCGATCACGGCGCCACAAAAAGCAAAGATTCGCCCTTAGACTTTGGCCCAAAGAATCAGTGATTACGGATGATGCACTGCGTCACGACGGCTCGATGATGCAGCGCGCGGCCGTCTCGTCGGTCACCAGACCCTTCAGCCAGCCACCCCGCAGCGCGGCGAGCAGCGCCGGCGCCTTCTCCCGGCCGCCGGCCAGGGCCACCAGGGGCTGGTCGCGCAGCATCTCCAGCGGCAGGCTGGTGACCCGACGGGTAATGGAGCAGTCGATGACCCGACCCTCGCGGTCCAGTGGCCAGCCCAGCAGCTCGCCCACGGCCTCGAGCCGCAGCAGCTCCTCGAGGTCGCTCTGGCCGATGAAGTGGTCCTGGAAGAGGGTCGCCTGTCGGTCGATGCGCCCCACGCCGATGAAGGCCGCCTCCGCCTGCCTGGCCACCTCCGTGATGGCCTGGAAGAGCCGCTGGCCGAGCATGGCCTGCTTCTCCTCCACCGAGTCGGCCACCACCGGGGTCGGCAGCAGGAAGCGCTCGCCGCCGGTCTTGTCGGCCAGCACCACCACGCCGTCATAGCGGTTGGCGGAGCCGTCACGTGCCACGTTGCCGACCAGCGAGACGAAACGATGTTGCGGACGGTCATGGCGGCTCATGGCCTCCACGGTGGCGCGCACCGAACGCCCGGTGCCCAGCGACAGGGTCAGGGGTTCGCTGCGCTCCACCAGGCGGGAGATACGCTCCGCGCCGGCTGCCGCGAGGTAGTAGGCGGCGCCGTCGGGCGCGTCCGGCTCGGCCGGCACCACATCGCAGTAGTCGAGGCCATAGCGGTCACGGATCGCCGCGGCCAGGGCCATGCAGGCCGAGATCGGATGATCGATGCGCACCTTGATCAGCCCCTCCTGGCGCGCCAGGGCGAGCAGGCGCTGGACCCCGGGGCGGGAGACGCCCAGCTGCTGGGCGATCTCGTCCTGGGTGATGCCCCCCACATAGGACATCCAGGCGGCGCGTGCGGCCTGGTCCAGCTTGCGTTCGAACTTGTCCATGGCCTTGGTCTCCTGGTTCCGCCCGGATCCGGCTTCCATGATACCGGGGCCGCCTCCCGGCACAATGCCAGGTGTCGGAGCATGCGCCGGGACGCCCGACCACTGGAGACGCCGGGCCGCCCGGCCTATGATGCGGGGTTCGAGACACCATTCTTCGAGGAGGAGTCCCCATGCCCATCGCCATGATCACCGGTGCCACGTCCGGCTTCGGCCGCGCCGCCGCCCGCCGCTTCGCCGCCGATGGCTGGTCGCTGATTCTCACCGGCCGCCGCAGCGAGCGCCTGGAGGCACTCGAGCAGGAGCTCAGCGACAGCGTGGCGGTGCTGACCCTGACCCTGGACGTGCGGGATGCCGAGGCGGTGGCCCGCGCGGTCGAGGCGCTGCCCGCCGAGTTTCGCGAGGTCACCTGCCTGGTCAACAATGCGGGCCTGGCACTGGCGCCCAAGCCGGCCCAGGAGGTGGACCTCGCCGACTGGCACACCATGATCGACACCAACGTCACCGGGCTGGTCAACGTCACCCATGCCATGCTGCCGCGCCTGATCGCCACCGGCGCCGGGGCGAGCATCATCAACATCGGCTCGGTGGCCGGCAGCTGGCCCTACCCCGGCGGCCACGTCTACGGCGCCACCAAGGCCTTCGTCGAGCAGTTCGGCTACAACCTGCGCTGTGACCTGAAGGGTACCGGGGTCAGGGTCACCGACATCTCGCCGGGGATGGCCGAGACCGAGTTCACCCTGGTGCGCACCAAGGGCGACCAGGCCGCCTCGGATGCCCTCTACCAGGGCACCACGCCGCTGCAGGCCGAGGACATCGCCGAGCAGATCTTCCATGTGGCGACGCTGCCGGACCACATCAACATCAACCGGCTGGAGGTGATGCCGACGCGCCAGACCTGGTCGCCCTTCACCATCGACCGGGATTGAGGGGGTTAGGCGCTGCCGAAGTAGCGCTCGCGATCCTCGGCGGTGATGTCGCTGACATGCAGCGGGAAGGCGGCCTCCCGCCGGTCATCATAGAAGTGGCGCAAGGTGCGCTCGATGGTGGGAAAGGCGAGCTCGTCCCAGGGGATCTCGTGCTCCTCGAACAGCGCCACCTCGAGGCTCTCTGGCCCCGCCTCGAAGCCGCTGGCGAGATCGGCACGGAAGATCATGTAGACCTGGTCGATGTGCGGCAGGTTGATCAGGGTATAGAGCCCATGGATCTCGACCTCGGCACAGGCCTCCTCGCGGGTCTCGCGGGCAGCCGCCTCGACGGTGGTCTCGGCGTTCTCCATGAAGCCCGCCGGCAGGGTCCAGTAGCCCTTGCGCGGGGAAATGGCGCGGCGGCACAGCAGCACCCGGCTGCCGCTCACCGGCAGGGTGCCGGCGACGATCCGCGGGTTCTGGTAGTGGATGGTGCCGCATTCGTCGCAGAAGTAGCGCGGCCGGTCGTCCCCGTCGGGAATCGCGAAGCGCACGGTATGGCCACAGTGACTGCAGAAGTTCATGGCGCTCCCTGGCAGGCTGGCGGGCGGCATGACGGCCACCCGGTCAGGGCTTGACGCCGCTCAAGGCGGCCGAGTAGAAGGAATCAAACCCGATGGAAACCCCATGTTAGAGAACCTTCGCGAACGCCTGCAAGCACACCGGCCACGCCGGGTCGGCCTGCGCCTGCCCGAGGCCGCGGTGCTGCTGCCCATCGTCGACCGCCCCGAGCCGACCCTGCTGTTCACCCGCCGCGCCGACCATCTCAATACCCATAGCGGCCAGGTGGCCTTCCCCGGCGGCAAGCGCGAGCCGCAGGACAGCGACCTGCTGGCCACCGCGCTGCGTGAGTCCCGGGAGGAGATCGCCCTGCCGCCGGAGCGCGTGGAACTGCTCGGCCGGCTCTCGGACGTGGTCTCGCTGCATGGCCTGCGCGTCACCCCCTGGGTGGGGCTGATCCCGCCCGACCTGACACTCGTCCCCGATCCCGGCGAGCTCGACGCCATCTTCGAGGTGCCGCTGTCGCACTTCCTCGAGGACCAGCGCACCCACACCGACGTGATCCGGGTGGATGGCCGCGACTACTACGTGCCCAGCTACCGCACCGATGGCCACGTGATCTGGGGGCTCTCCGCGATGATGCTGGTGGAACTGCTCGCCGAGGGCTTCGCCATGCCGATCAACCTCTTCGAGCGCCCACCGGGCGAGCTGCTCTATCTCCCCGAGCGCGGAGTCACCCGGCCATGATGCAGCGCGACGCCTTCGCCACCGACCTACCCCGCGAACGGCTGGCCGAACTGGTCGATGCCCTGGTGGAGAAGGGCTGGTACGTGGGCGAGGCCTTCATCCCCGCCGACCTGTGCGTCGAACTGTACCAGGAGCTCGGCGCCATGGCCGAGCGGGAGGCCCTGGATGCCGCCGGCATCGGCCGCGGCCAGGAACATGCCCTGCGCCGGGACATCCGCGGCGACGCCATTCGCTGGCTGGACCGCGAAAGCCAGGCCCGCCGCCGCTACCTCGAGGCCATGGGCGAGCTGCAGCAGGAGCTCAACCAGGCGCTCTTCCTGGGCCTCTTCGAGTACGAGGCGCACTTCGCCCACTATCCGCCCGGTGCCTTCTACCGGCGACATCTCGACAGCTTCCGTGGCCGTGCCAACCGGGTGGTCTCCACGGTGGGCTACCTCAACCCCGGGTGGCCCGCCGACGCCGGCGGCGAGATGGTGATCTTCGCCGCGGACGACTCAGAGCGAGAAGTGGCCCGGGTACGCCCCGAGGCCGGCACCTTCGCCTGCTTCCTCTCCGACAGCGTGCCCCATGAGGTGCTGCCCACCCGCCTGCCGCGGGCCAGCATCGCCGGCTGGTTCCGGCGCAACGCCTCGCTGGGCGGCCTGGTGGACCCGGCGCGCTGATGGCGGACGAGGCGGCGATGGACGAGACACTGCGGCTGCAGGCACGCGTCGCCGAGCTGGAAGCGCGCAATGCGGCTCTCGAGGCCGAGAAGACCCACTACCGCTGGCTGGCCGACAGCACCACCGACCTGATCTCCCGCCACGCCCGGGACGGCACCTTCCTCTACGCCTCCCAGGCGGCCAGGGACCTGCTCGGCTACGAGCCCGACGCGCTGATCGGCGTCTGCGCCTACGACCTCTTCCACCCCGCGGACCTCAGCGACCTGCTCAACAAGTCGCCGCGGGTCTACTACCACGACGGCTTCTACCAGCAGACCTACCGCTTCCGGGCCAGGGATGGCCACTATGTCTGGTTCGAGACCACCAGCCGCACGCGCCGCGACCCGGCCACCGGCGAACTGATCGATATCCTCTGTGTCTCCCGGGACGTGAGTCGGCGCATCCGCATCGAGGCCCACCGCGAGCGCCTGGCCCGGGTCGTGGAATCGACCACCGACTATGTGCTGTTCGTCGACGGCCAGGAGCGCATCTTCTATTCCAACGAGGCCGCTCGCCGGCTGCTCTCGCGGCCGTCACGACGCTTCCGGGAAGACAGCGAGGCGCCCCTCGATCAGGCCTATACGCCGGATGCCCTGGCGATACTGCGCGAGGTCGTGCTGCCCGCCGTGGCGCGCTACGGTTCCTGGAGCGGCGAGCTCGAGATGCACGGCCCGAACGGGCCCGTGCCGGTGCTCAGCGTGGTGATGGCCCACTCGGCGCCCGGCGCCGAACCCGACCACCTCTCGCTGCTCAATCGCGACATCGGCCTGCGCAAGGCAGCCGAGGCCCAGGAGCGCCGCCATCAGGAACAGATCGCCCATGCCAACCGCCTGGCCACCACCGGCGAGCTCGCGTCCAACATTGCCCACGAGCTGAACCAGCCGCTGGGGGCGATCGCCAACTACGCCAGCGGGGCACTGATGCAGCTCGCCGCCGACCCGCCCCGTTCCGCCGACGGGCTACGCCTGCCCCTCACGCGCATCAACGAGCAGGTCCAGCGCCTGGCCGAGCGGCTGCGCCACATCCGCACCTTCGTGCGCAAGGGGCAGACGCGACCCCGGCCGGTGATGCTGCACGAGGTCATCGACGCCGCCTGCCGGCTCTGCGAGTGGCAGTACCAGCAGACCGGCGTGGCACTGGAACACGACCTCCAGGATGGCCTGCCCCGGGTCCTGGCCGACCCGATAGCCCTGGAGCAGGTGCTGGTCAACCTGCTGCTCAACGCCCTGGAGGCGAGCCGCGGCCGGCCCGATGCCGACCGGGTGACGATCCGCGCCCGGCGCACGGGCCCGCGGGAGGTGGTCCTCACGGTCAGTGATCGCGGTCCCGGGGTGCCGGCGGGGGCCCGGGAGCGGGTCTTCGCCCCCTTCCACACCAGCCGCCCCGAGGGGCTGGGGATGGGCCTGGCCATCAGCCACTCGCTGATGGAGGCCATGGGCGGTGACCTGCAACTGCTGCCCGTCGACGGCAACGGTGGGGCCAGCTTTGCCGCCACCCTGCTGG
Source organism: Halomonas ventosae (assembly GCF_004363555.1). Lineage (GTDB taxonomy): Bacteria > Pseudomonadota > Gammaproteobacteria > Pseudomonadales > Halomonadaceae > Halomonas > Halomonas ventosae. The sequence continues at coordinate 241,251 of NZ_SNZJ01000004.1, forward strand.
CCGAACCCGGGCTGGCCGCACCTGGCTGCCACACGCGATGAGGCGGCGCGCACATCGACCATTGAGCTCGACGCCCCGCCTCGGTCATGATGGATCAAGGGAAAGCACTCAAGGATGAACGAGCCACGGCATACCGCTGGAGGAGCCATATGCAACCGCTGAGCTACTACTACTACAACGTGCTGGAAGGCCTCGAGAAGCCGAGCGATGTGCCGACGTCCCACCTGCAGGAGGGCTACGACATCCTGTATCGGCATGGCGGGCGCATCGAGATCGACCTGATGCGCAAGGCCGAGGACGGCAATGCTCAGGGCGAGCCGTTCCACTGGTACGAGGAGCTCGATGACGTGCAGCGGGCGAAACTTCGCAAGGCCCTGGATGGCGGCGACCCGGCGAAGATCCTCAAGATCCTGCAGCGCAACGGCTATGCCGGCGTGCTCTACCACCATGCCTGGGAGCACTTCCGGGAGGCGGACTCGGCGTGATCGCCACCAGTGTCAATGAATGCCCGGGTGCCGCCACCCGATAGCGATGCAGGGCCCGCGAATGTTCGCGGGCCCTTTTATCGACTCAGGCTTTGTCTGAAAAGTCGGCGAGCGAAGGTCAGACAAGGCAAAAATCGGCGAAAAGACGGAGTTTACGGGGTGTAAATGAGTACTTTGAGTCGATTTTTAACGCCGTATGGCCGAGCGCAGCCAGTTTTCGGACAGTGCCTAGGGCTTGGCCATCAGGTCCGCCCGCCAACCCCGCCAGAAGCTCACGCCCTGCAGCACGGCCAGCCCCCCCTCGTAGAGCGCCGGTAGCCACAGCAGGCCCGAGGCGAACAGGAAGAACAGCGCAAAGGCCCCCCGGAACAGGATCGACAGCAGCGCCACCAGGCGATTGTGCAGCGGCGACAGGGCAGCCGGCAGGTAGAGCAGCCCCACCACCAGCATGGCCAGGCCCGCGTAGCGGGGCCAGGTCAGGGGCGCCGCCAGGTCGGCGCGGATCAGCGCCAGGAAGCTCTCGGGCCACCACCACAGCCACAGGCCGAGCAGCACGTTGAGGACGATGCCCGCCAGCATCACCCGTCGAAAGGTCCGGAACGCGTCGTTTGAGGTCTGCATGGCGAGACTCCCTGGCCGGTGGGCCGCTAGAAGGTGAGCAGATAGTCGAGCAGGGCCGCCCGCTCCCCCGCCGCCAGCCCGGTGCCATAGTCATGGCCCTGGTTGCCGTTGCCGGGCAGGCGGGTGTCGAAGCAGAAGCCCTCGTCCAGGGGCTCCCCCGGGGTGCAGGCAGGGGCCACGAAGCCGCCCTTGTCGCCGTCCAGCACGTCCAGGCCACGGACGAAGGCCGTGGGACGCTCTTCCGGCGGCCGCAGCAGGTCGTGCAGGGTCGGCACCGAACCGTTGTGCAGGTAGGGGGCGCGCAGCCAGAGCCCGTCGAGGGGCTGGTTGGCGTAGCCGTCGGTCTTGCGGAAGTGGCGGAAGCGGTAGCGCTCGTCATCGGCGAACAGGGTGAGCTGGTCGCGACGCAGCGTCTCGGTGTAGCTGTCCAGGCGCGCCGGGTCGACCCCGAGCGTGGCGTTGGGCACCACCTCGCCGAGCCGCTCGCCCTCGAAGACGTAGCGCTCTCCCTCCTGGTAGCCGTGGCAGTCGGCGCAGTGGCGCATGTAGAGCGCCTTGCCGGCCGCCACGCTGTCGGCCTCGGGGTCGTGGGGGCTCGGCGGCGGCTCGAGGTCGAGCAGCCAGTCGGCGACCCGCTCGATGGCGGCGTGGTCGACGCTCTCCTCGGTGACCCCGGCGCCCAAGGCGGCACTCAGGTTGCGCTCCTGCAGCGAGGCGTTGTTGCCGTCCCAGTGCAGGTCCATGCCCTGGCGGGGACGCTGCAGGAAGATCGACGGGAAGTCCGCGGTGCCGACCCGCCCGTCCTCCGTCAGGCCGGCGAGGGTCATGTCGAACTGGATCAGCTTGTAGGGATTGAAGGTGTCGACCCGCCCCGGCCCCCAGGCCGGCTGCTCCGCCAGCAGCGGGGCCAGCCGCGCGCGGGTCGCCAGCAACCCCTCACGCACCCGGGGCAGCACCGCGTGCCGCCACACCAGGCGCTCGACCCAGCCCAGTTCCTGACCCTGCTCCTCCATGGCGCCGAGCACGCTGTCCGGCGCCAGCCGCGGGTCATCGGCGATCTCCAGCAGGAAGGCGATGAAGCCGTGGAGGTCCAGATTGTTGGAAGGCATGCCCGAGACCAGCCGCGGCTCGGCCTCGGGGGACTCGCGCACCGTGCCGGTATGGCACACCGCACAGTTGAGCCAGCCAAGCTCCACGCCGCGCACCTTGCGGGTGCCCACGCCGATGGGCAGGTCGCCCGCGTCCAGGCTGTCGCCCGGGGCGTAGAGGAAGCCGAAGGCCGCGTAGCCCTCCTCGCCCAGCGTCTCGGGGAAGAGCTCGGGCAACACCCGCCACAGCCGCACCGGCAGCCCGCTTTCCGGCTCGCTGCCGATGGAGCCGTGGCGGAAGTGCACCTCCGGGTCGGCATAGTGGCGCACCGACTCGCCGCTGTAGCGCCACAGGGTGGGGATGCCGATCGCCAGCACGATCACGCCGGCCAGCACCACGGCCAGCGCCAGCAGGGTCAGCGGCAGGCGTCGCCGGCGGCGACGGCGGGACGCGTCCTGCACGGCGGTGACGGGGGGCTCCTGGCGTCTCATGGCGGCCTCACGGGGTATGCGCTTTGGTGTCTCGAGCGGGCGGCACCGGCGGCAACTGCAGCTCGGGCCGGGTCTCGTAGATGGCCATCAGGGACTCGAGCATGCGCTCGTGGTCGCCGTCGAAGCGCTCGAGCTCATAGCAGCCCAGCGGGTTCTTGGGCGCGTTGAGCAGGCACTTGTTGCAGAAGGTGCAGGGGTTCTCCGGCACATCGTGGCCCGCCTGCCACTGTCGCGGCAGGTCGGGGTTGGCGATCAGCGCCCGGGCGCTTGAGACGGCATCGCAGGCCCCCGAGGCGATGGCCTCGCGCACCAGGGCGGCACGCTGGTAGCCGCCGGTGCTGATCACCGGGATGGTCACCGCCTCGCGGATGGCGCGCGCCTCGTCCAGGCCGATGCCCTCCACCTCGCGGCCGCGCCGGTGGCGGAACCACAGCCAACGGAAGATCCAGCGCAGCGCCGGATAACGGAACAGCAGGTAGTTGCGGAAGGTGTCGACCCCGGCGGAGAGCATGGTGTCGTAGGTGCTGGCGATGGTCTCGAAGGAGAAGTCCCCGGGCGGGTTCAGGGGGTGGGGGAAGAGGCTGCCCAGCGAGACGTGCAGGGCGTCGGCCCCGGCCGTCTCGGCCCAGCGGCAGACCTGGACGGTCTCCGCCAGGCTGTTGCCCTTGCCCTCCCAGGGCAGCACGTCGTTATGGTCCACGGCGCTGATCTTCACCTGCAGGTGGAAGTCCGGTCCCACCCGGTCGCGGATCGCCTCGATCACCTCCAGCAGGAAGCGCGCCCGGTTCATCAGCGAGCCGCCGTAGCGGTCACGCCGGTCGTTGATCGCCGAGCTCAGGAACTGGGTGAAGAGGTAACCGTTGGCGGCGTGCAGTTCCACGCCGTCGAGCCCCGCCTCCCGGGCGCGCCACGCGCCGCGGGCGAAGGCCTCGACGGTGCGCTCGACCTCGTGGCCGCTCATCGCGCGGCACAGGAAGCCGTGCAGCGACTCCTTGCGATCGGTGGCGCTGGGCGCCCGCCGATGCTGGTTGTGCACCCCGGGCAGGTCCCGCTGCCGGCCGGAGTGGCTGAGTTGCAGGATGTACTTGCAGTCGAAGCGGTGCACCGCCTCGCCGAGGCGCTGCCAGAGGGGAATGAAGTCGTCGCGGTGGATGGTGGCGTAGCCGGCGACGATGCGCCCCTCCATCTGCACCGGCACGAAGGAGGAGAGGATGGCCCCCACCCCGCCGCGGGCGAAGCGGCACTCCCAGTTGATGCGGGTCTGGGTCAGGCTGCCGTCCTCGTTGTCGAAGCGCCCGGATACGTTGGAGCGCAGCAGGCGGTTCTTGATCGTGATGTTGCGCCACTTGAGCGGCGTGAAGATGACGTCCTCGCTCATGCGCCTTGCCCTCCTTGCCGCACCGCCATGGCCTGCTCCCAGACCGCCGCCAGCAGCGCCAGGATGAAGCCCTGGGCCGGGCAGCGCGCCCAGCTCTCGCCCATGAAGGCCAGCTCGCGATCACCGCTGCCCCGGGCGGCAGCCGCCAGGCGCAGCACCACCAGGTCGCCGGGCTCGAGCCGGCGCGGCGCGCAGGGCGTCGACAGCGGCCTCCTTACCCGGCGCAGCAGCGTCTCCGGCGCCGCCAGGGTGCGGCCCAGCACCGCCGACAGGGAGAGCCCGCGGGCCTGCGGCGTGGCGTACAGCTCGCGCATCGCCGCCAGCGACGCCACCAGGTTGTGCACGGCGATGCCGGTGGCATGCAGGGCCAGCGGCTCGCCGCCGGCACGCTCGGCCAGCAGCCGCCGGGCATGGCGCAGGCGCCCCGTGACCCGTTGGCCCAGGGCGCGCAGGACGTTGATGCGGGGATAGGCGTCGAGCAGCCGGGCGGCCGCATAGCTCGCCTCGTCGGAGCGGTAATCGTCGCGGAACAGCCGGCCCAGCAACCCCTGGGCGGCGGGTCCCAGTGCCTCGGCCTCGGCCTGGCCGGCCACCGCCTCCACCAGGGTCTTGAAGGCCGGGTCCCGGTACCAGGCCGAGGCCTCGGCATACGCATCGAGACGCCGCCCCAGCTCGGCGTGGCGAGACGCGCGCCCCTGCGCCTCGCGGGCCAGCAGGGCGGGCAGCGGCTCGCCGTCGAAGACGAAGGCCTGGCGCAGGCGGGCCAGGCGCCATCGATTGATCAGCCCGCCGGCGGGCGCCAGATGGCGGTCCAGCCGCGGCTCGCCGTCCAGCTGGCGGATCTCCCTGGCGTCGCTCACCTCCAGCAGGTTGAGGAGGCCGGGAATGCTCAGGCGCCTGGCCATGGTACCTCCCTATCTCTCCGTGCTAGCCGCGAGCCCTATTTACGAACCCAGGGGAAGAAGACGTTGCGCACGCCCTCCATCCGCGGCGCCAGCTCCGGGAAATGGCGGGCGATGACGGTGCGCAGGCCGTTGTCGTCGATCCAGGCCATGCCCGCCCGGGTGTAGACCTCGGGGGTGTAGTCGTCGGTAAAGAAGCGATCGCTCTTGAGTCGCCGGGAGGCCATCAGGATGAAGATGCGAAAGGCGGTGTCGCTGAAGGCGAAGCCGGGCGGCGGGGTCTCGGCGAGGCAGCCGGTGAGCAGGTCGACCTGCTCCACGTCGCCGTAGACCGCCTCCAGCTCGCGCTGCCACTCGGGATCGTCGGTGAGCTCGGCGAAGCTCGCCGGGGCCGGCATGTCGATCAGCCGGCGGAAGCGGCAGTAGCGCGGCACCCCGCGCTCGCGGTCGCGCAGCACGTCGATGGTGGCCAGGTCGATGGTGCGCTCGTGGGGGGCCTGCTTGTCATGCTGCTGCAGGTGGCGCGGGAAGTTGTGCAGCACCAGCGCGCCGGGGTGGCTGGTGGCCAGCGAATAGAGGGCGTCAGCCAGCGGCACCTCGTCATAGAGCGCCTGGGTGCGCGAGCCGGCGACCTCGGTAAGGCCGCAGGCCTTGAGCGGGGCGTCATCGGCCTGGCGACGGAAGTCGAAGTCGTCGGGCACCAGCGGGTGCATGCGGTAGACGGCACTGAACTCCTCGGTGATGGCGTAGGGCGCGGAATGGTGATCCACCGGCGAGCCGACGATGCCGCTGAACAGTTCGCTGTCGCTGACCCGGCCACGGCTGCGGTAGAAGTGCTCGTCGAGGATGCCCCACCAGTTGGCGCGCATGCCCAGGCGCAGCTCCGGGGTGTCGAGCAGGGCCGGCGTCCACTCCACGGTGTGGATCTTGGCGATCAGGGCGGCGTTGATCAGGCGCGCCTTCTGGAACAGCCACTCGCCGTCGCTATCCGGATGATCGATGCGCAGCCGGTCGACGATGGCGTTGTGCTCCCGGGCGAAGAGGGTGTGCATCAGCGACAGCCCGACCCACCAGTTGCCGTTGACCCCCGCCAGTTCGATACCGTGCTCGTCACGGGGCAGGTGGCCGTCGGGGCGCAGGTAGAGCTTGCCGTCGGGGAGCAGCTCGCCGCTCTCCGGGTCACTGCGCACCAGGCGCTGGCGCCTGAGGCTGCTGCCGTAGATCTGCGAGCCGTCCCACCATTGGGTCTCGGTGTTGAGGAAGGTCTCCGGGAAGCCCTCGTCGGCATCGCCGCGGGTCGAATCTCGGCGCGAGCGAAGCACCGTCATGCGCTCCCAGGGCCAGTCGTCGTCCTCGTCGAGGGGAACCTCGTGGGGTGTCGCCTCGGCGTCGTTGCTGCCGTGGCTGAACCAGTCATGGACCATGAACTGCAGCCAGGCGGGCACCAGGACGTTCAGGGTGGTGGCCGGCGTGAAGTTCTCCCGGGTCATCAGCCGGCGGCTCACCACCCGCGGGCTCGGCGTCATCAACGCCTCGCCGGTCTCGGGGAACGTCTCGGCAATGGGCACGTTGCGCCCGAAGCGGGTATGCGCCTTGCCCATGCAGGGGGCCGCCAGGTCGTTGTAGCTGCCGTCGGCGGTGCGACAGCCGCGCACGTCGAAGGTGCCCTTGTCGGGGTCGGGCGGCCGTTCGCGTTCGGTGTCGTGGAGATTGTGCCAGCGCAGGTTGCCGCGCAGGGCGACGAGGTTGAGCACGGCAATGGGGAAGGGAAACTGATGCCACTGGCGGCGCCGGTTGATGCGCCGGAAGAGGCGACCGAGCAGGCCGCTGCCGCGTTGTCCGAACATGGGAATCCTCCCCGGTAGACGTCGTCGCTGAGATCAGGACGCGGGCATTGCCCCTTGCCGGTTTTCGCCTCGCCAAGGCATGAGATACCTCAACCCCTCGGGATGAACGTGACCGTACTGCAAGTGACAACTAACCTTTAGCACAGGGTCTCTCCCCCCTCAATGAAACTCACGCCCCGCCTCACGGGGCCCTGGAGGACGCTTGACCAAGGGTGGCTACGCGACGGGATTCCGCCTCATGGTACTGCTGGGCGTGGCGGCCAACCTGGCCCTGGCGGTACCCGCGGTCTTCGCCCCCAATGCGGTGATCACGCTGGTGGGCGGGACACCGGTGGCCGAGACGGTGTGGCCCGCCTTCGCTGGCTGGCTGCTGATCCTGCTCAGCCTGTTCTACCTGCCGGCGGCCGTCGATCCCGAGCGTTACCGGGTCGTCGCCGTGCTGACGGTGCTGGCGCGCTTCGCCGGGGTCACCTTCTTCACGCTGCTCCATCCACAATTCCTGCTGCTCGCCCTGTTCGACCTGTTCTTCGGCGTCACCCAGGGCATGCTGCTGCTGGCGCTCGGCCGACGCTGAGCGGTGTCTTCGACTCTTTCGGGAGGAAGCGGTCATGGCTCGCAAGGATCACGCCCACGCCCGGGTCCGTCACTGGCTCATCTGGCTGGCGCTGCTGTTGGCACTGGGCGCCGTGGTGGCGACGATCGGCTGGTACAAGCTGTTCCGCGAGGTGCCCCAGCACTTCGATAGCGTCGAGGCCTACTACCGTTACGGCTCCATCGGCACCGAACCGGAGGAGGGTCTGCCCTACTGGGTCTGGCGCGTGCTGCCGAAGGTGTTCCCGCAACACCTGCCGGAGGAGGCAGAGGACGCGGGCTACGCCGCCCTGGGTGTGGTCTGGGAAGAGGGCGAACCCACGCCGGTGGGGTTCTCGCTGAAGACCCTCGGCTTCCCGCGCATCGGCATCAACTGCGCGGCCTGCCACACCGCCACCTACCGCACCTCAGCGGACGGCGAACGCCGTATCGTGCCCGCCGGCCCCCACCAGACCTTCGACCCCCAGGCCTACCTGCGTTTCCTGGGCGATGCCGCCACCGACCCGGACTTCACCGCCGACACCCTGCTGGCCGCCATCCGGGAGGAGACCGAGCTCTCCTGGCTCGACCGCCTGCTCTACCGCTTCCTGATCATCCCGCGCACCCGCGACGGGCTGCTGGAGCAGGCCGAGCGTTTCCGCTGGACCGAGGAGCGGCCACGCTGGGGGCCGGGGCGCATCGATCCCTTCAACCCGGTGAAGTTCCACCCCGACCTGCTCGCCCTGGACCCCGCCGAGGACGACACCATCGGCAACTCCGACATCATGCCGCTATGGGCGCTGGACGAGCAGGAGGGCTACGCCCTGCACTGGGACGGGCTCAACGACACCATCACCGAAGTCGTGCTCAGCGGCGCCATCGGCGACGGTGCCCGCCCCGACTCCCTGCCGGTGGAAGCGCTGGGCGAACTGGAAACCTACCTGCGCGAGCTGGCGCCGCCGCCCTACCCCTTCGACGCCCGGGACGAGCAGATGGCCGCGCGGGGCAAGGTGCTCTTCGAGGAGACCTGCGCGGGCTGCCATGGCCCCGAGGGCGCGCGCACCGGCACGGTGATCCCGCAGCCGGAGGTGGGCACCGACCGCCACCGCCTGGCGATGTGGACCGCCGAGGCCGCCGAACGCTACAACGCCTATGCCGAGGCGTACCCCCGGGACTTCGACGCCTTCGTCAAGACCGACGGCTACGTGGCCAAGCCGCTGACCGGCATCTGGCTGCGCGCGCCCTACCTGCACAACGGTTCGGTGCCCACGGTGGAGGACCTGCTGCGTCCCGCCGAGGAGCGCCCCGTGGTCTTCCATCGCGGCTACGACGTCTATCATCCCGACCGCCTGGGCTTCATCCACGAGGGCGAGGCCGCCGAGCGGCAGGGCTTCCGCTACGATACCCGCCAGCCGGGCAACGGCAATGCCGGCCACGAGTATGGCACCCAACTCCCGGCGGAAGACCGCGATGCGCTGGTGGAGTACCTCAAGACCCTCTAGCTGTGATCTCTCGGTAGGTTGTTCATCCGGAGCCTACCCGGAAGACTGGAGATGCGAACCAACCAACCGCTCCAGGAGGCCCGGATGAACACCCATAAGAATGCCCGTCTCACTCCGCATGGTCGAGCCCTGCTGGCTGTTCGCGTGATCGATGAAGGGCTTCGGCCCAGAGAAGTAGCGCAAGCCCAGGGCGTCAGTGTGAGAACGGTCTACAAGTGGGTGCGTCGTTTCCGCGAGGAGGGGCGCGCCGGTCTCAAGGATCGTACGTCACGCCCTGCCCGAAGCCCCTTCGCGACAGGCGCGGCTACCGTGGAGCAGATCATCGAACGTCGCCAGCAACGCCAGACCTATCGCCAGATCGCCGAGGCACTGGGCATCGGCCAGAGCACGGTGGCGCGCATTCTCAAGCGCAAGGGGCTGAACCGGTTGGCTGTCCTGTCCCCGGCCAGGCCCGACAACCGCTACGAACACGACTCACCCGGGGATCTCCTGCACCTGGACATCAAGAAGCTGGGACGCTTCGAGCGACCGGGGCATCGCGTGACCGATGACCGCCAGCAGAACACGCCTGGCGCGGGGTGGGAGTACATTCATGTCGCCATCGACGATCACTCGCGAGTGGCTTTCAGCAGCGTTCACCCCGACGAGACGGGCTGGAGCGCCTGCCTGGCCCTGCTTCGGGCCATGCGCTACTACGCCAGCCTGGGCATCCGCTTTACCCGGGTGCTCACCGACAACGGCGCCTGCTATCGCTCCCGTCGCTTCAGGCGCCTGTGCCGGCGACTGAGTCTGAAACACCGTCGGACTAAGCCATACAGCCCGCGCACCAACGGCAAGGCAGAGCGATTCATCCAGACAGCGCTACGTGAGTGGGCCTACGCTCGGTCATATGCAAGTTCGGCAGAGCGCGGCAGGCACCTGCCTGCCTGGCTCCATCAGTACAACTGGCATCGGCCGCATGCCAGTCTGGATTACCACCCTCCGGTTAGCCGGCTGGGCCTTTCCGTGAACAACCTGGTGGGTTTACACATCTAGCGCGGATGCGGGCGACCTGGGGCCGCGCGGCGGGAGTCGACGACGGTTCCGAGGGCGCCCCCTTTGCCGCTACACTGCGGGCAGGATCCACCCTGGCCCCCTTTTCGGCCGCACCTCGAGGCGCCCGTGACCGAGCCCCCCTCCTCCTGCATCGCCATCGTCGACGACGACCAGGCCCTGCGCGACTCGCTGGCCTGGCTGCTTGATTCCGTGGGCCTGGCCACCTGCGCCTATGCCGATGGCGAGGCCTTCCTGTCCGCCGACCCCGAGAGCTGTGATGCCCTGCTGCTGGACGTGCGCATGCCGGGCCTCTCGGGCCTTCAGGTGCAGCAGCGTCTCAACGAGCTCGAGCACGCACCGCCGGTGATCTTCATGACCGGCCATGGCGATGTGCCCATGGCGGTCTCGGCGCTGAAGGCCGGCGCCTTCGACTTCATCGAGAAGCCCTTCAACCCCCAGCAGCTGATCGACACCGTCCAGCAGGCCCTCGCCGAGCACCAGCGCCGCCGGGAAGCCGGGCGTCGCCTGGCCGAGCTGCAGGCACGCTACGCGGCCCTGCGTCCCAAGGAGCAGCGCATCCTGGTCCACGTGGCCGAGGGGATGACCAGCCGACAGATCGCCGAACAGCTGGGGATCAGCGCCAAGACGGTGGAGGTCTACCGGCTGCGCGCCATGAAGGCCCTGGGGGCCGCCAACCTCGCCGAACTGGTACGGCTCTGCGTGGCACTGGGACTGGTGGAGACGCTGCCCGACGGGGCCTCCCCTGGCTGATCGTTGACCGCTCCCGGGCGCCTGGCAGTGCCCTCCGAAGCCTCTAGACTGCAGATAGGAGGCGCGGCCGCGACAGCTGCCGCGCCTGTCACCCTTGCAGGGGGGATCACGCCATGAACAGGACCGCCATCCGGACCCTACAGCGGTTCCTCGCGGACAATGACCGCTACCGCGGCAAGATCGACGGTATTCGCGGGCCGAAAACCCTCGCCGCCGTGAATGCCAGCCTCCAGACCCATGCCGACCGGCTGCCGGACGGTGCCGAGCGCTGGAGCGACCGGCGTCGCGCCATCGCCTGCCTGCAGCTCGCCTGCCGCGAGAAGCGCATCGAGGTCGGCCCCATCGACGGCCTGTGGGGCCCCCAGACCGAGTATGCGGTGGACGTCCTGGCCACGCTCCAGGAGACCGGCAGCAAGCCCGCCCCCTGGCGTGACCAGGCACCGCAGGACGCGAACCCCAACGGCTGGTTCCGGGAAGCCGAGCTCGAACAGGCGCTGGGCTCGCCGACCCGCAAGCCGCCGATGGTGGTGGTGCCCTGCCCCTGGAAACTGGCGCTGGCCTGGGACCTCAACACCTGCCCCAGCGGCATCGGCTGCCACGAACAGGTCGCCGACAGCCTGGCCCGTATCCTGGACCGCGCGCACGACCACTACGGGCCGCAACGCCTCAAGGAGCTGGGTCTTCACCGGTATGGCGGCTGCTACAACAAGCGGCGCAAGCGCGGTGGCACCCGCTGGTCGACCCATGCCTGGGGCCTGGCCATCGACTGGGACCCGGCCCACAACAAGCTCAAGTGGGGGCGCGACCGGGCACAGCTGGCCCGGCCGGAATACGACACCTGGTGGCGCCTCTGGGAGGAAGAGGGATGGGTCAGCCTGGGGCGCACGCGAAACTTCGACTGGATGCACGTGCAGGCGGTCAGGCTGTGACGCCAGGCGCCTCAGTCACGCAGGATGGTCATGCGGCGCGTCTCGTCCTCGGGGAAGACGCGCCCGCTGCGCAGGGCGGCGAACAGGTGAAGGAACACCACGCCGGGCTCGCCGAACACCTCGCCGGAACGGAAGTAGGAGTGCCCCTTGGGATAGTCATAGCGGGTATTGACGTCGTCGCAGTCGACGGCGAAGACGTTGCGCGCCACTCGGCTCATGTCCTCCGGGCCGGAGTGACCGAGGCGCCGGGAGGCGATGCGGTTCTTCAGGTTCGAGGCCTTGCTGGCGCGCAGCGCCAGGTCATCCGAGGCGAAGTAGACCGTGACATTGCGTGAGGCATGGACGATCAGCTCGCCGCTGTGCCCCTCCTCCAGCGACTCGTTGACGATATCCGCGGCGATCAGGAAGGTATTGCGGAACAGCATCGGCACCCCACCCGGCAGGGAGTACTTGCGCCATACGCGCAGCGTCTCGCGCAGCACCCGGTTGCCCATGGAGTGAGCCAGCACGTTGATGCGCTTGAGGCACGGGGTCGGATCCACCTCGAACTGATCGGTCTCGCGCCACTCCAGGAAGCGCTGCAGCACACGGGCGAAGGAGAAGGCACTGAGGTCCGCCGACTCCTGGTCGTCCCAGTAGTCCTTGACGATGCCCATGTCGTTGTCGCAGGGCCAGACCAGGGGCACCACCAGCACCTCGCCGGGCTGGCTGGCATCGCAGAGTTCCTGGAACTCCCGCGCCGCCGAGAAGACGTCCGTCGGCAGGTTGGAGAAGCCATGGATGTAGATCACCACCTGGCGAGCATCGGACTCCTTCAGACGCCGCAGGAACGCCGTGCTGCCGAGTTCCAGGTACTGCCCCGCCGCGACTTCCTCGCAGTAGAAGACCGAGTTGCTGGCGGCGTTGTTCTTGAGGTCGAAGTCGAAGGCTCGGTTCGCCCGGGTACGGATGCTCTGGGTGGGGAACCGGTTGGTGATGAACAGCATGATGGGCCACCTCGAGGAGTGGACGGCAGAGACGCTGCCATTCCTCTTGAAGCTAGCACAGCCTCCTCCGGCGGCCAGGACACAGCCATGTCAGCCCCCGGTCACTGGCCACGCGGCTCATCTGCCCAGCATCGCCAGGTACTGCCTGAGGACCACGGCATTGTTGTGGCGAACGTCCTTGGCAGCGAAGACCAGGGTGACGGTCCCGCTGGCGGCCCGCTCGGCCAGGTCTCTCAGGGTCTCGCGGTGGGCCTTGAGCTCGGCCAGGTAACGCCGACGAAACTCGCCCCAGCCAAGGGCCCCGTCATGGAACCCCTTGCGCAGCTCGTCGCTGGGGGCAATTTCCTTGCGCCATTCGTCGATCCGCGCATCGGCCTTCGCCACCCCGCGGGGCCAGAGCCGGTCGACCAGCACCCGGTAGCCATCATCTCGACTCGGTGCCTCGAAGGCACGCTTCAGCTCGATAGTCATGGAGGACCTCCTGGCGGCGAATACGCCCCCAGTGTAGCCAAGCGCCGGCTCAGGCTTCGAGCACGTGGCGCAGGATCTCCACGACCTGTTCGGTGGAGGTGCACCAGGCCTGGGCATCGGCGTCGACCTCCTTGAGCGGATGGACGATCTCCTCGGCGTGCAGGGTCACGTAGGGCTTGCCAAGGGCGGCGCAGTAGCCGGCATCGAAGGCGGCGTTCCACTGCTTGTACTTGTCGCCGAAGCGCACCACCACGAGATCGCTCTTCTCGATCAGGGTGCGGGTGCGGATGGCGTTGACCTTGGAGGACTGGTGGTCGCGCCAGAACTGACTGGGTGTCTCGCCCAGATGATCGCCGGCCGCGTCGCTGGCGTCATGGTCGGTGACCGGCGCGGAAAACACCACATCGAGGCCCGCAGCCTCGGCACCGCGCCGGATCTCGTCGCGCCAGTCGGTGTGGATCTCGCCGGAAAGATAGACGTGAAAGCTCATGCAGGGCTCCAGGACAGGGAATTAAACTGCCATGGTAGCCCAGCAGGCCATTTATTGGAAATACATTCCATTTTACAAATGGTGCACTTTCGTGCCCCGCGAGGCCGGCCCTGACGCCTGTAAGGGCGGGCGCCGTTGCCCGACAGAGCCCTGTGACCGCAGGGTCGAGAGGAGGCAGATCATGAAACGCACACATGGGTGGAGGGCCGCCGTCCTGGTGGCTGGCCTGGCCTGGGCGCAGGGGGCGGCGGCCGACGGGCGCATCTTCACGCGCGACGGCCTGGCCATCGGCGGCACGGACCCGGTGGCCTACTTCACCGAGGGCCGGCCGGTGGCGGGCTCGCCCGACTATCAGCTGGAGTGGGGTGATGCCACCTGGCAGTTCGCCTCGGCCGCGCATCGCGACCGCTTCGAGGCCGACCCCGAGGCCTACGCCCCGCAGTACGGCGGCTGGTGCGCCTGGGCGGCGGCCCGCGGTGAGGCCGCCTCGACCGTGCCCGAGGCGTGGAAGGTCGTCGACGACAAGCTCTACCTGAACTACAGCCGCTTCATCCAGTGGCGCTGGGAGCGCGACATTCCAGGCTACATCGAGGCCGCCGATGCCCACTGGCCGGATATCTTCGAGTGACGCCCCCGCCTGACGGTCGCCATCAGGCGGGCTGCACCGAACAGGACGCCCAGGCCACCGCAACGAAAATGGCCCGCGATCTCTCGCGGGCCATTTTTGTGGGCTGGAGGGTTCATCGACCCGATGAGGTGGCGAGTTGCCCGCTGAACGCCTAGCCGTGTGCCAAGGTGTCGCTACCGAAGGAACGCAGAGGTCGGCGTGGAAGAAGGACAGCAACCGTCCAGAAGCGGTCTTTGAGTCAGCGCAGATATAACGCCACTGGTTGGACAGAGCAGGCCCGAGATCGTGTCCGCGCCTGCGTCAGTGCCCGTTGATGGCCAGATACAGCCCCGAGAGACCGACGAGGATCAGGCTCAACGCCCAGACCAGATCGAGGTTGAACCATGTGCGCTTCAGAAACCTGAGCCCGAGGTAGTAATAGGTCCCTGCGGCGATCACGCCGCCGGCCACCGTCATGGCAGCGGTATGTGCCAGCGCCACGACGAACGCCGAGCCGATGTTGCGCCCCATCAGTTCGCGCGCGGCCGCGTGGCCGGCCTCGCCCGGTTCAGTTCCGGACATGCCCAGGTAGATCGGTAGCAGCATCAAGCCGGCACCGTGCGCCATCGCGGCGAGAAACGACCAGAGCACCAGGCGCGAGGGATGCACCCGGGCAAGAATCCTCGGATGCCGGCGATTGATCAGCAGGTAGGCACCTGCGGCGATCACCAGTGCTGCGGCGCCGACGCGAATTTCGGTCTGCCAGTCGAGCAGGACGGTCATCATGGAGAAGGGCAGCAGGATCGCCAGCATTGCCAGAAGGTGGCCGGCCGCCAGCGCCCCGAGCGCCCTGACCATGGCCTTGCCCCCCCCGTCCATCAAGCTGGAGGATACGGCAAGCGGCCACCCCATCCCGGGATTGACGCCGTGATAGACCCCGGAAAGCAGGACGGCCCCCCAAAGGGCCGTCACCGTGCCCGCGTCGAGCCCCATTCAGAGGTTGGGATAGCAGAAACTGTCGGTCGAGCAATCACCGCCCTCGAGCCGGATCTGGTGAGCGCGATAGCCCTTGGGGAAATCGACGTAGAAATCGGGATCGAGCGTCAGACCGCCATTGTCGCCGACACGGGCCATGACCATCTGGCCGCCCTCCTGCCCGGGATAGAACTGATTGTCCCATGAGGAATAGAGCGAGTTGGTCCAGTAGACCCGTTTGCCGTCGCGGCTGATCTCGACCATCTGCGGGCCAAAGGCGAAGGCCCCACCGCCTGGATGGGGCGTGCCACGGGCGATGCCGCCCAGTTCCACCTTTCCGGTCAGGACCGGGTTCATGGGGTCCGACACGTCATACTGGTGCATCTCGCCCAGGCCCCAACAGGCCACGTACAGGTACTTGTCGTCGAGACTGAGAT
>NZ_SNZJ01000005.1 GCF_004363555.1 Halomonas ventosae
AAGGTCAGCTTCGCCGTCAACACGCTGGGCTATTCGCGGCGCTTCCATGTCTGGGCGGCCCCCAGCCAGGATGCCGAGCACACCTACGAGGCGCTGGTGCAGGCCTTCCGCTACTTCGGCGGCGTCCCGCGCACGGTGCTGGTCGATAACCAGAAAGCGGCGGTCCTGAAGCATGACCGCGACCACCGCGTCATCTTCAATACCGGCTTCCTGCAACTGGCCAACCACTATGGGTTCGCGCCCAAGGCTTGCCGGCCGCAGCGTCCGCGCACCAAGGGCAAGACCGAGCGTATGGTGGGTTACGTGAAGCAACACTTCTTCCAGCGCTACCGGCAGTTCGAGAGCTATGCCCACCTGAACCAGCTGCTCCAGCTATGGCTGGAGCGGGTGGCCGATCAGCGGCCGCTACGGCAGTTTCGCCAGACCCCGGCGGAACGCTTTGCCGCCGAGGTGGAGACCCTCCAGGCACTGCCGGCAACGGACTTCGATACCCGCTACCACGATCTGCGCCAGGTCGGCTGGGACGGCTACATCGAGGTCCGGGGCAACCGCTACAGCGTCCCCGAGAGTTACTGCGGCCAGGCAGTGGTGATACGACTGAGCCTGAACGATGAGCTGACCGTCTACTCGCCGGCCGGTGACGCCATCGCGCAGCACCGTCTGCAAGTGCCACAGGCCGGCTGGCGTACCGTCCCGGAGCACCATGCTGCCCTGTGGCAGCAAACCCTGTCAGTGCAGCAGCGTGACCTGCGGGTCTACGAGGAGGTGCTGTGATGGCCCTGGAACAGTTGCTCAATCGCCTGAAGATGGAGCACCTCCAGGTCTCGCTCGACAGCCTCTGCGAGCACGCCAGCAAGCAGGATCTGAACTACCGGGAATTCCTGGAGCAGGCCCTGCTACAGGAGTGGGGCGGGCGCCACCAGAAGGGGCTGGAATCCCGCCTGAAGCAGGCACGTCTGCCGTGGATCAAGACCCTGGAGCAGTTCGACTTCAGCTTCCAGCCCAGCATCGACCACAAGATCGTGCGTGAGCTGGCCGGTCTGGGCTTCGTCGAGCGCGGGGAAAACGTCGTGCTGCTCGGGCCGCCCGGCGTCGGGAAGACGCACCTCGCCGTTGCTCTGGCCGTGAAGGCGGCCGAAGCAGGCCACCGGGTACTGTTCATGACCCTGGATCGCCTGGTGAGCACGCTGCTGCGCGCTCGCCAGGAGAACCGCCTGGATCGGCAGCTCCAGCAGCTGACCTACCCCAAGGTTCTGGTGCTGGATGAGATGGGCTACCTGCCGATGACTCGCGAGGAGGCTAGCCTGTTCTTCCGCTTGATCAACCGTCGCTACGAGCGGGCCAGCACCATCCTCACCTCGAACAAGTCGTTCATGGACTGGGGCGAGATCTTCGGCGACCAGGTCATCGCCACGGCGATACTGGATCGGCTGCTGCATCACTCGACCACGTTGAACATCAAAGGCGAGAGCTACCGGCTGAAGGACAAGCGCCGAGCCGGGCTGGTGACCACACCCACCACAAAGGAGGACGAACCCTCACACGAGCCTGAATCTGTTCCGATGAAAGAGCACTGATAAAAACCGGACAATCTGAGTTGATGAAATCCGGACAACCTTCAGTGGCGTTGACAATGGGTCGTTCAACGCGTTCAGACGCCCAACCTTGAGGCGCCCGTTACGAATCGCCTCGAGTCCGAAGCGCTCGCTTAGGAAGTGGTATACATGCATAGAAAGTAAGTTCCTAATGCCGATGTTCTGCGGCCGGGTTGCGTAGCGCCGCGTAGCAAACCGGTTAGGTGGAGGCCCAAAAGGCCGGAATGAACTGCAACAACTGGTTAGGCCTGCGGAGGGGCTCCGAGGAAGCCGCCTTTGATCTCGTACTTACCTCCAAATCCGTGTGGGCCTTTCCAATAAACAGATAAAAGCTTGATTAAACGGCGTCCATAAGCGGCCATCAGCCATTCATATTTTTCCCAAACCCCCTCATCAAGGGTCGATGGCTGAGCACTATTCTCTTTGCTCAGCGCACAGGGATACCTAGCCCATGATTCGTTGCCTTCCTCAAATGCTTTCAGGGTGCCGCATCCCTTGGTTTTGTACGGGATGTTAGTAGACTTTTCTGCTAGGTCTGTGAGCTTGTGGGACTTCAATAACTTAGAAAGCTTACCGTTAGAAATCCAACCCGGGTTTTCGTAAACGAGGAAGGCCTTAATCGCGTTTTCCAAGGCAAATGACGCCAAGAGGAAAGTTGACCTGTTCGTATTGTCCCAACTCGCCTTCGTCCCAGACCGCCAATCATGATGTGTGAGGTGGCCTTGTCCAAAGATTCGCCGCAATTCCACAGCTTGCGCGTGTAGATCGTCAGCAACCAAGAACCAGCTATGGGGGCATGCCAGCTCTACGAATTCCTCATTCGTCATCATGTTCCCTGATTTTTGATTGAATACCTAACGCCGGTGGAAATGGGCGCCAACGGAGCGAAGCGTAGTTGGCTTCCCGTTGACCACTTTGTTAGCTGTCTTTCTCATACCAATACTTTAGCTCTCTTCCCGCTAGCATTTCTCTCATTTTACGAGCTATCTCTTGATTTTCTGGCGAGCCGCTTTCAATGCGCTCAATATTTTTTTGCCTGAAGGGCTCATGTGCTTTTCGCCTTGTCATGACATCACTTAAAGTGTTAGCAATCAATCTATATGAAAAATAATTTTCTTTCATGCCCGCAAGAATCGTTTGGTATTCTTTAGTGACATCAATCCAATCTTCCAAGTTATCGGCTTCTTTATCAAAATGAGCTGGCGTGACTTTACTTGGAAGTTTTCCTTCAATAATTTCTATTCCTGCCCTCTCATAGGATTTGGCAACTAGTTCTGAGCAGAATGAAGAAGAGTCACTTCCTAAGCCCATGAAGACTTTATTGTAATCTTGAGCATAGAAAAACATCGCTGCTTTCTGAAGATTCTCAGTATCCAAGCACACTCCAGTAATAGATTTATGCCTAATAGCCCTCCACCTATGATTGCAAGAAATGTCTTCATCAAGCAACAAAGTTAGATGAACACCTTTATCACCTGTCGAATGTATAAAAACACCATTACCCAAACTAAGTTCAACATGACTTGAACTGGCGTTGGGATAAATTAACTTTTGCGCGGCTACAAGTGATGAAGACAATTTACCTTCACCAGTTACTAGTAATACATCTCCAGGTAGCACGAATCCCTCCTAGAAAGCTAATAAGGATGAAAGAGCCTACTGCATTTTCCGACATGTCGGCTGTGGGTCGAAAGCTGTCCTTCGACCAATACATAGACACAAACAATCCCGCGGCCGCGAACTGACGAGTGTGGGCCTACGTCCCCGATCTCGTGTCACGCTACCGCCTGGAAGGCGCGTGAGGGGCTGCCATCCTGGCCGTTGCGGGATATCAGCCTCGCCATCCCTGCGAACATCGAATCACTTCACGTTAGCAAAGATTGCTTCGGGTTGTATCATCGGAGTCTGATGAAAAGGTCGTAGGTTTCTGGTGCCAATGGCTGGCCGGCCTCTGGCAGTCGATAGGTCTCGAGGCGAAGCCGCAACGGTCATGGGGAGATGGCCTGCTTTCACAGCAGGCCCTGCGTATCTGCCGGTATCGGGGCCCGGGAAGAGCTCAGTCGAGGCGGTGGCACGCCCGGAAGGCCTCGACGACAGAGCGCAGCTCGGGGTCGAGCCTCGCCAGGGTCTCCTCGGCGATCGCGGCCGGCACGCTGCCGTGGAAGGCTTCCGCCATGCCGCCCGCCATGCAGGCCAGGGTGTCGGCATCGCCGCCCAGCGAGATGGCATTGCGGATGGCCTCCTCGACGCCCTCCGCCTCCAGGAAGGCGATGATGGCCTGGGGCACCGAGCCCCGGCAGGTCACGTCGAAGCGATAGCCGGGGCGGATATCGTCGAGGCGTGGCGCGAGGTCGTAGTCGAAGCGCTGCTCGATCTCGGTGAGGATCTCGAGCCGCGAGGCGCCGTGACGGGCCAGGAAGATGACGGCTGCCACCGCCTGGGCGCCGCGGATGCCCTCGGGGTGGTCGTGGGTGACCTCGGCGCTGCGTCGGGCCAGCGTCAGCGCCTCATCCAGGGAGCCGGCCGCGAACCCCACCGGGCTGACCCGCATGGCCGAGCCATTGGCGAGGCTGTGATAGGGGTGACGCTCGCCGCTCATCGCCCACTGGCGAAAATGGCCGCCGAAACCGGCCTCCGGGTAGCGGTGGTAGTAGGCGTGGAAGGCCTCGGCGAAGTCGCCGCCCTCGAGCAGCACCTCGGCCACCGCCACGCTCAGCACGGTATCGTCGGTGAAGGTGCTTTCGGGCGTGAAAAGGGGGAAGTCGCGGGTCTTGGTCCCCGCTTGCTCATGGACCGAGCCGATGATGTCGCCGGCGATGGCTCCCAGCATGCGTCACCTCCGTCGTCCAGTGCCTCCAATCCCCGACGCGAGCCCTCAGCCGCGACGGCCGCTGACCAGGTGGACCGACACCTCGAACACCGCCCGGCCGCGCGGGTCGATGACGTCGGCCAGTTCCTCCTGGGCCCGGGCGAGCACCTCCTGGATGGTGGCCTCGTCGAGGTTCACCCCCATGACCGGCAGCCAGCCGCGCAGGTCCGCCTCGAGCAGGTTGCCGATGCCGGGAAAGTCGGCCGTCCCCCTCAGCGTAGTCACCTCGACCGCCTCCATGCCCGCCTCGCGGGTCATGCGCGCCAGCGCTTCCGCGTCACCGAGGACGAAGGGGGCCTTGAGCGCCTCCGCCGCGGCCTCCGCCGCGGCCTCGCCGGCGGTTCGCGCCAGCAGGGCCACCTCGCGGGCGTAGGTGGGGTTGCGTTCCAGGCCGTCGAACACCGCCAGTGCCAGTCGCCCCGAGGGCACCAGCACGCGATGCATCTCGCGCAGCGCCCCCGGCTTGTCCGGGAAGAACATCAGGCCGAACTGGCTCACCACCACATCGAACGCCTGCGAATCGAAGGGCAACTGCTGCGCGTCGCCCTGGTGCCACACCACCGCCGGGGCGAGTTCCCGTGCCACCTCGAGCATCCCCGCCATCGCGTCCAGGCCGACCACCAGGCCGGCGGGCTGAACCCGGGGCAGCGCCTCTCGGGCGAGCACCCCCGTGCCGCAGGCCACGTCGAGGACGCGGTCCCCGGTCGCGACCCTCGCCTCGTCGAGCAGCTGCGGCACCCACTGCCGGAACAGCGAAGGCACGAAGAGCGCCTCGTAGGCGCGGGCCGCCTCGACCTCCTGAGCCAACGCATGATCGTTCATCACTCACCTCCCCTGCCATCGCCCCTCCTCAGGCGCCCCATGCGGCCCGGCGACAACAATAGCGGCGGGGCATGGTGTTAAGGTGGTCACCCGAGGAGAGCGGAATGAGGCGGGCCATGGCGCTGAGGGGAGCGTGCGGGAGAACGCGGCGACAGGTCAGCGCCCCCGTTCCCCGTCCTCTCCTGCAGTATAGTTCGGCACGGAGCCTGGGGAGCATGCGGGGCGCGGCCGGAGCCGGAGAATCGGGGGATTCGGTGATCAGGGGATCAACGCGGTCTCGGCGCCAGCGCCTCGCCGACGGCGTCGCGCCAGGCAGGGGGTCATCCGGTCAGGAAGGCGCGATGGACCTCGCTGCCGTAGCGTCGGATGATCGCCTGCTTGGTGGCGTGGAAGTCGGCGACGCTGCCCTGCCGCCCGGAGCCCTCCAGCGAGCGCGTGGCCAGCTCCTCGGCGATCACGTCCAGGAACAGCTCCGCCAGCAGCAACCGGGCGGAGTCGCGGAAATGGCCCCGGCCGTCGACATAGAGCTGTACCGTCGGAGCCCCGGTATTGATGAGGATCTTGCGCTCCTCGGGGCTGTAGACGGCCCGGTCCAGGGTGTCCTCGAGGTTGCGGAACTCGTAGCCCAGGAACATCGCCTCGCCGTGGTCACGTGCCGGACCGTGGCGCGGCGGATGGGGCACGCCACCCTGGCCGTGGTGAGAGGCCTGCTCGGACAGCACGATCTCGCACCAGGCCCAGTAGGCACCGGCTCGCACGTTGATCTCGCCCCGTGCCCCGGCCGCTTCGCCGCTCAGGGTCCACGTCAGGCGCCCCGCCTCGCCCAGTTCGGCTACCGGCACCTCACGCGGTGCGGCATCGATGGCGATCGAATCGGGCAGCGCGTAGTCGATGGTCAGCACCGCCTCCTCGGGCAGCTGCTCGGCGTCCACCAGCAGGGCCACATGGAAGGGGTGACCCGGCCGGCGGTAGTAGAAGGGGGTGGTGAAGCGCAGCGCCGTGGGCGGCGCGGCGTGCTCCTCCACCGGTGACCTGGCCGGCGGCGGCGCGATGCCCAGGTCCTGGATCGCCGCCCGACTCATGCGCTGCAGCAGGTGCTCGATCATGTGCGCGGTGCGACCGGAGGTGGTGGCGCGTGCCAGGTGCCTGAGCTTCTCCTGCTCGGCCAGCACATGGGGGCCGATGAGGCGGGAGACGGCCCGGGAGAAGGCCTGCACGAAGGCGTTGCGGGGATTGAGGCCCTCCCGCTCGTCGCTGATGATGGCCTGCCCCTGGGCCAGCTTCTCGACCAGCGCCGGGCAGCGTACGGTGCCGAACAGGTACTCGGTGCCCACCTGGTTCTCGTAGTCGAAGAGCTGGCAGTCCAGGGCCGCCATCCCGGACAGGACCACCAGGCCATTGGTGCGCTCGTCCCCCCTCAGGATCAGCTCCGCCTCCCGGGCCCGCCTGAGAGTCAGCGTGAAGGGGTAGGCCTGCTGCTGGAAGAGGAAGCTGCCCTGCTGCTCGGGGCCGATAAGCAGCAGCGAGGGGGGCTCCTGGAAGCGGATCCGCCCGCTCTGCTCCAGCGCGCGGCCGCGCCGCGTGTGCGCCAGGCTCACCTCGCGACGCTCCAGGATGTCGCGCAGGTAGAAGTTGTTGGCCAGCGCCTGGACCAGGGTATGGTAGTGGGAGTATGGCCACCTGGGGATTCTCCACCACGATGGTCACCCGGGTGCCGTTGCCCTCGATCCCGAGCCGACGGTGGTCCCCCTCGCTGGCCAGCCTGTCACCGTCCCCGTCCTCGTAGAGGTAGCCGCCGTTGTCGGCACGGAAAAGCTCGATGCGGCTGTGTCGCCCGTCATGCAGCGTCTCGAGCCAGCCATGGCCGAGCCCGTAGATCGCCTGCTTGAGGCCGCGGCCGAAGAAACCGCGCCCCTCGCCCTCGCCGCGGGCCAGAGGACTGTGCGCCCCGCCATAGGTCAGGATGCTGGCGGCGCGCTCGAATGACAGGCCCTCCGCCTGGTCGGTCACCTTGAGCAGGGCGCCGCTCTGGTGGCGCTCGTACGCGATGCGGATCTCGCCGCTTACCGGTTCGCCGGCGCGCTCGAGGCGCCCGTAGCTGTCGTCGCAGTTGGTGACCAGTTCCACCAGGGCCTTCTCGATGGAGGCGAAGCGGCGGGAATCGATGCCGATGACCCGCTGGTCGACGGGGATGGCGTTGATGGTCATGGCTGCGCGCTCGCGCTTAGCTCATCGCCCACGGCCAGGGTCGAGCCCTCCCCGGCCAGCAGGATGGCGTTCTGGCCGAAGTAGCCGCCGGGCGCCAGGCGGGTGTTCATCTGCACCAGGGTGCGCAGCGGCTCGCCGGGCACGGCGATCTCGCCGGTCGCCTGATCGACGGTGGTGATCTTGCAGCGCTGGCAGGGCTTGCGCAGCCCCAGCCGGACCGCATCGTCGGGCGTGGCCAGTGTGTCCCAGCCGTTCTCGGCGAAGGGCTCGGCGGCATCGACCACGATGCTGGGCCGGAAGCGCGCCATGGGCACCGGGGCGAGCCCCTTGGTCTCGAGCACCCGGTTGACCTCGGCCAGCGACGCCTCGGAGACCACCAGGAAGGGATAGCCATCGGCGAAGGCCGTGTGGGCCTGCTCGCCGGGCGCCAGGTAGTGGGGCTCGACGTTACGACGCTGGTCCGGGGCGAAGCGCACCAGCCTGAGGCCGCTGCCCTTGAAATCGCCCAGCACGGCGCCGAGCCACGCGGCGGCCTCCTCTCCCTCGTCCAGTGCCTGGCACTGGTCGTCCCAGACATAGACGGGCAGCCGGGGCTGGTCGTCGCGCTGCAGCGGGATACGCAGGGGCGCCGCCCCGGGATGCGACAGCACCAGGGCCTCATCGTCGAGGCGCACCACGATCCGCGCCATGTGCGGCAGCTGGCGCTGGGTGACGAAGCGGCCGATATCGTCGACCACCATCCATTGGCGGTCATGGGCCAGGCCGCAAACGCCCAGTTCGGCCTGGTCGAGGGGGATGCCGCCCAGCGACTTCACCGGGTAAATATGAAGTTGGGTGATCTTCACGGGCGGCTCCTGGGACGGGAAATGCCCCAAGCCTATCCCAGCCGTTCGAGGATTACAGCCGGCGGGTCTCGACCACATAGCCGATGATCGGATAGCCCGCCTTGCGGGCGGCTTTCTCGGCTTCCAGCTGGGCCTCGACCTTGGAGATGCTGGAGGAGATATGCTCGAAGACGCTATCCAGCTCCAGCGGCTTGGTGCGCACCGCCAGCTTCACCAGGTGGCCGGTCTTAGGCGCGCCGGACGGCTTGCTGCGCGTCGCCTTGGGGGCAGGGGCCTCGTCGGCGGGCCATTCGGGGGGCGAGGTCGCCGCCTTGCGCCGGGTCTCCTGCTCATTGTCCATGAAGGCGTTGATCTCGCGACGCATCTGCTGCTCGAATTCGCTCAGTTCCGTTTCCATCGTGTCTCCGTCAACCACAGGGTCGAAGCGAGTGTACCAGAACTCTCGCCGGGGCCACGCCCCCTCAAGCACCCGCCCCATGGCGCACGCGGGGTTGGCAGCCCCTCGCTGCTGCCCCGGCCGGGTAGCCCTTGCCGGCCCGGGCCAGCAACTCGTGCAGCAACAGGTCGCGCTCGGCCTCCTGGTCTTGCAGCTGGCCCCACTTCCCATCGCCCCGCGGCCGCCGTAACCTGATCGTTTACCCGCGAACGATGTCGCTATCCAAGGAACCGGAATGTCACTCGCCGATACCCTGCGCCTGCTGCTGCTCTCCTCGCTGTGGGGCCTGTCGTTCATCTTCATGCGGGTGGCATCGCCCGAGTTCGGCCCGGTGCCACTGGTCCTGGTGCGCATGGGGGTGGGTGCGGCGCTGCTGGTCCCCTTGCTGCTCAGCGTTCGCTACCTCAGGCTGGTGCGCGAGAACGCCGGCAGGCTCTTCCTGCTGGGCTTGATCAACCATGTGCTGCCCTTCTCGCTGCTGGCGCTCGCCACCACCCGCCTGGAAGCGGGCTTCACCTCGCTGATCAATGCCACCACGCCGATCTTCACGGCCCTGCTCGGGGCACTGTTCTTCGCCACGCCCATCCAGCGCCAGCAGTACCTGGGACTGGCCTTGGCGCTGTTCGGGGTCTATGTGCTCTCGGCCGACCGGCTGGACTTCGCCCTGGGCGGCGATGGCTGGTTCATCCTTGCCGTGCTGGGGGCGACCTTCTGCTACGGGGTGGCGGGCAACTACTCGAAGACCTATCTCGCCCACCTGCCGGTGCGGGTGCTGGCCGCCGGCAGCACCGCCATGTCGGCGCTGATCCTGCTCGTCCCGGGGCTGCTGCTCTGGCCCGCGGAGCCGGTGAGTGGCCTGGCCTGGGCCAATGGCCTGGCGCTGGCGGTACTCAGCACCACGGTGGCCTTCCTGCTCTACTTCGGGCTGATCGCCAGTGCCGGGGCCACGGCCACCTCCACGGTGACCTTCCTGGTGCCGGTCAGTGCCCTGGTGTGGGGCTACCTGCTGCTGGGCGAGCGTCTCAGCCTGCAAATCCTGGCGGGCATGGCGATCACCCTCGCGGGCACCGCCATCGCCACCCGCATGATCCGCTGGCGCAGCGGCCGTGTCGCCTAGACTGAACCCGAAGGTGTCCTGTGGGGGGAAAGGCCATGCCCCATGCCGACTTCCGGTTCCATGACCGGCTGAACGACTTCCTGCCGCCGGCCTCACGCGGCGGGACTCTCTCGCGTGACGTATCGCGTCGGGCCGCGATCAAGGACGTGATCGAGTCGCTTGGGGTGCCACATACCGAGGTGGACGTCATCCTGGTCGACGGCACGTCGGTGGGCTTCGAGCACATCCTCGCCGGCGGTGAGCGAGTGGAGGTCTATCCCTGGACGACGGCCCCGCCGGTGGCCCGCCACCTGCGCCCTCGCCCACCGGCATGCCCACGCTTCCTGCTGGATGCCCAACTGGGCCGGCTGGCCCGCTACCTGCGCCTGCTCGGCTTCGACTGCAACTACCGCAACGACATCGGCGACGCCGAACTGGCCGCCCGGGCCGAGGAAACGCAACGCGTGGTCCTGACCCGCGACCGCCGGCTGCTCAAGCGCAAGCGCATCCATCTCGCCCACTACGTACGCGCCGACGCCCCCTGGCAGCAGGTCGAGGAGGTATGCCGGGAGTTCGACCTCGTCCCGGCCTTCGCGCCCTTCACCCGCTGCACGCATTGCAATGGCCGTCTCGTCCCAGTGGCCAAGGAGGCGGTGATCGACCGGCTTGAGCCACTGACACGGCAGTACGTAGACGACTTCCTGCAGTGCGAGGCGTGCGGCCGGCTCTATTGGCATGGCAGCCATGTCTCGCGGATGGAGGCGATGGTGGCGCGCCTGCGGCGGCGGGGGCTCAACCGTCGGCGGTCCTGACAGACTCGCGCACCGACTCTCGCACCACCAGGCGGGGAGCGAGCTCCAGTAGCCGCCGCAGGGGCCGGCGATGCTCCAGGCGCTCGATCAGTTGGATGCTCGCCATGGTACCGATTTCGTAGATGGGCTGCTGTACGGTGGTCAGGGCCGGGCTGAGATAGCGGCCCAGCTCTATGTCGTCGTAGCCCACCACGGAGAGGTCATCGGGCAGCGTGAGGCCGTGCTCGCGGGCCGCTCGCATGGCGCCGATGGCCACCAGGTCGTTGAAGGCGAACAGCGCCTGCGGGTAGGGGCGCCGCTTGAGGAGATGCCGCATGGCGTCGTAGCCACCGTCGGCGAGCAGGTTGGTGGCGACGATGCGCGACGCATCCGGCCGGATGCCGGCGGCATCCAGCGCGGCCAGGGCGCCGGCCAGGCGCTCCGCCGACCGGGGATGGGCCACCGGCCCGGTCAGCAGGGCGATGTCCTCGAGCCCCCGCTCCAGCAGGTGGCCGATGGCCAGGCATGCGCCCAGGCGAGAGTCGTCGTTGACCACGGCGATGTCGTCGCCGTCCGGCGGGGCGGCATCCATCAGCACGGTCGGCAGGGGCTGGCGGGCCAGCGCCTCCAGGAAGTCGGGACCGCTGTGGGCGGTCATCACGATCAGGCCGTCGACGCGCTTGTCGCGCAGGGCCTGCAGGTAGGTCAGCTGCCGGGCGTCAGTATCGCCTGTGTTGCACAGCATCAGGCTGTAGCCCTGGGCGAAGCAGTGGTCTTCGACCCCGCGGATGACCTCGGCGAAGAAGGGGTTGTTGGCGGCCGTCACGATCATCCCGATCGTGCGGCTGCGGTTCGATTTCAGGGCCCGGGCAATACTATCCGGGCGGTAACCCAGCTCGGCGATGGCGCGCTGCACCCGATCCTCGGTATCGGGAGCAACGCGCCGCGTGCCGTTGACCACATGCGACACGGTGGTGACCGAGACGCCCGATTGCCTGGCGACGTCCTTGAGGCGAATCATGGCCCTGTGTTGATTACTTCTGGGTCACCAGCTGGAGGGGGACCGGGACGTTCTCGTCCACGCTCTCACCCTTGAGCAGGCGGTCGGCGGTGGTAACCCCGAGCTCGCCGATGCGCGCCGGCTGCTGGGCGATGGTGGCGGCCATCTTGCCGTCGTTGACGGCCTGGATGCCGTCATCGGTACCGTCGAAGCCGACCAGGACGACATCTTCCAGGCCGCCCGCCTGCAGGGCGCGCTGGGCGCCGAGGGCCATCTCGTCGTTCTGGGCAAACACCGCGTCGATGCCCTGGTGGGCCTGCAGCAGGTTCTCCATGACGTTGAGGCCTTCGCTGCGGTTGAAGTTGGCCGGCTGGGTGGCCACCAGCTCGATGCCGTCGGCGCCCTCGATGGCGGTCATGAAGCCTTCCCCGCGGTTGCGCGTGGCCGAGGCGCCGGGCACGCCCTCGAGCTGCACGACCTGCCCCTCGCCGCCGAGCTGCTCGATGATGAACTCGCCAGCCAGCTTGCCGCCGGCGACGTTGTCGGAGGCGATGTGCGAGACCACGTTGCCGCCGTTGGCGCTGCGGTCCAGGGTGATGACCGGCACGTCCTGGGCGTTGGCGGTCCGCACCCCCGAGGCGACGGCGTCGGAGTCGGTGGGGTTAATCAGCAGCACGTCGATGTCACGCGCCAGGGCATCCTCGACGTTGGAGAGCTCGCGCGCGGCGTCGTTGCCCGAATCGAGCACGATCAGCTCGTGGCCGAGCTCCTCCGCCTGGGCCTGGGCGCCCTCCTGGAGGGTCACGAAGAACGGGTTATTGAGCGTCGAGATGACCAGGGCGATACGATCGGCCATGGCGCTCTGGGCCGTTGTGAGGCCCACTCCGGCAGCCACGGCGGTGGCCAGGATCAGCTTTTTCATATGGCAAGGCTCCTGAGGTCTTGTTGTGGATGTCCGGGCTCGGGCCGAGCTCAGGACGAGGACTGCGAGCGGCTGTCGATCAGCACCGCCAGCAGGATGACCGCCCCCTTGGCGATCATCTGGAAGTAGGACGAGACGCCGAGGATGTTCAGGGCATTGTTGAGCACGCCAATGACCAGCGCCCCCACCAGGGTCCCGAAGATGCGGCCGCGCCCGCCCATCAGGCTGGTGCCGCCGATGACCACGGCGGCGATGGCGTCGAGCTCGTAGGTCATGCCGGCATTGGGCTGGGCCGACCCGAGGCGGGCCGTCAGCACCACGCCAGCCAGGGCGGCGCAGGCCCCGGCGATGGCGTAGACGCTGACCTTGATGCGGTTGACGTTGATGCCCGACAGCCGGGCGACCTGCTCGTTGCCCCCGACAGCATAGACGTGGCGGCCGAAGCGGGTGTGGTGCAGCACGCTCCAGCACAGCACGAACACGAAGAACATCAGGTAGATGGGAATGGGGATCCCCATCCAGTAGCCGCCGCCAAGCTGCCAGAAGGCGTCGGCAACGTCGCCGCCTCCGATCGAGATCGGTCGGCCATCGGTATAGACAAGGGCCGCGCCCCGGACGACGGTCATGGCGACCAGGGTAACCACGAAGGCCTGGATCCGCCCGAAGGCAACGAAGAGCCCCGACACCATGCCCATCGCCGCCCCGGCGGCGATGGAGCCGGGCACGCTGAGCCAGGGCGCCAGCCCCGAGGCGGTCATCGAGGCGGCGAAGGCCCCGCTCAGCGCCAGCACGGCGCCCACCGACAGGTCGATGCCGGCGGTCAGGATCACGAAGGTCACGCCCATGGCGATGATGGCGTTGATGCTGGTCTGCCGGAGGACGTTGAGCAGGTTGTCCGGGGTCAGGAAGTTGTCGCTCATGGCGGCACTGACCGCGACCAGAAGCATGAGGGCCAGGAAGGCCTTGTTGTCGATCAGCATGCGCATCGCCGATCGGTTCATGGTGATAGCAGTCATGGGGTCAGGTCTCCATCGGCGTGGCGACGTGTGCCGCCGCGGTCATGATCTTTTCCTGGGTGGCGTCGTCACGCTGGAACTCGCCGCTGACGAGCCCGTTGGCGAGCACGAGGATTCGGTCGGACAGGCCGATCAGCTCCGGCATCTCGGAGGAGATCAGCAGGACGCACTTGCCCTCGCGCTTGAGCCGGTTGATCAGCAGGTAGATCTCGCGCTTGGCGCCGACATCGACGCCGCGGGTGGGCTCGTCGAGGATGACGATCTCAGGCTCGGGCATCAGCGCCTTGGCCAGCGAGACCTTCTGCTGGTTGCCGCCGGAGAGGGTCTGGGCGGGCTGGTCGGGGTCGCTCAGTTTGATGCGGAAGGCGTCGATGTAGTGGGTGACGGCCGAGCGCTCGCGGGCGTGGCGGATGAGGCCGAGCGGGCCGCAGAAGGCCGGCAGCGCGGTGAGGGACATGTTATCGGCCACCGAGTGATCGAGCACCAGGCCCGACTGCTTGCGGTCCTCGGGAACATAGACCAGGCCAGCCTTCAGGCCCTGCTGGGGCGAGGTGAAACGCACCTCCCGGCCGTGCACCCTCACTCGACCGGTGTGACGGGGCACGTCGCCGCACAGGGCCCGGCACATCTCGGTGCGCCCGGCGCCCATCAGTCCGCCGAAGCCCAGCACCTCGCCAGCCCGGGCCGAGAAGGAGATGTCCTGCACCCCAGGCGCCACGAGGTTTTCGACCTCGAGCACCACCTCGCCCGCCCGGGGAGGCTCGTAGGGATAGCGGTCGGCCAGCTCCCGCCCCACCATCTGCTGGATCAGCCGGTCCTCGTTGGACTCGGCCGTGGGGCCCTGGTGGACCAGGCGGCCGTCACGCAGCACGGCCACGTCGTCGCACATGCGGAAGATCTCGGCCAGCCGGTGGGTGATCAGCACCAGCGACTTGCCGGCGGCCCGCAGGCTGGCCACCACCCGCTCGAGAACCGCGGTCTCGACGTCCGTCAGGGCGTCGGTGGGCTCGTCCATGACGATGATCTCGGCGTCCAGGGAGAGCGCCCGGGCGATCTCCACCATCTGCTGCTGGCCGATGCTCAGCCGCGAGACCGAGGTGCGTGGGTCGATGGGCTGCTCCAGTTCCTCCAGCAGCGCGGCCGCCTCGCGGAACAGGCGCCGCCAGTCGATGCTGCCCCAGGCCGTGAGCGGCTCACGGCCGAGGAAGATGTTCTCGCCCGCCGACAGGGTCGGCACCAGGTTGAGCTCCTGGTGGATAATGGCGATGCCCGCATCCATGGCCTGGCGCGGGGTGGCGAAGCGCACCTCGTGACCGCGCAGGTGGATCACCCCGGCGTCGGCCTGGTGGACGCCGCTCAGCACCTTCATCAGGGTCGACTTGCCGGCCCCGTTCTCCCCGGCCAGCGCCAGCATGTGGCCGGTATGCAGCGCCAGATCAACGTCCTGCAGCACCGGGACCCCGCCGAACGACTTGCCGATCCCCTCCAGCGCCATGAGCGGCGCCGAGGCTCCGGCCTCATGCTGCACGGGGCTCAAAACGGCACCCCGCTGTGCAGCACGACGTTGGCGAAGGGCGTGCACTCGCCGGTGCGGACCACGGCCCGCGCCGAGGGCAGCAGGCGCTTGAAGTCCTCATGGGCGACCCGGGTGCGCCCCAGCGTGACGCCGTCCCGCACCTCCAAAGCCGCGAGGCGCGCCTCGAGCTGCGCGTGCAGGTCGGGACTCGCTTCGAGCATTTCGCTGGCCAGGGTCGCCTCCTCCACACAGAGCTCGCCGGAGAGGGCGTCGAACACCTCGAGGAAGCCGGGCAGACCTGGACGCAGCGCCAGGTCGACGCGGGGCACGCCCGGCGGGATCGGCAGCCCGGCATCGGCGATCACGAGGGTGTCGGTGTGGCCAAGTTCGGCGATGAGCTTGGCGAGGGGGGCATTGAGCAGGCCTTGGCGTTTCATGGCACATCCAGGCGTGGTTTCGCGATAATGAGCTTCAGCGTAGGACGCAAACGTTTGCGGAAGCGATTATCCATAAGTCTAACCGAGCGCGGGACATCCTTGACACATGCCCATGTCCGTCGCGTTCTTCCGGGGGACGCCAAGCGTCGGCCGGCTCTATTGGCATGGCAGCCATGTCGCGCGCATGCAGGAGCGGGTGGCGCAGCCTGAGGGATGACCTCCCCGCCCATCCTGGCCAGGGGGTGAACTCCCTCGGACCGCCGCTGTCACCAGACGCGGATGCCGAATGCCTTCCCCGATGGCAACCCAGGGGTGGGCGTGGCGGTGTTCGGCCCGTATCCCTCGGGATATTCGGCATTCGTGTCACTGGAATCACATGGAGGTCTTATCATGACGGATCAACTCGACCCTTACCCCACTCGCCTGACCGAATACCGCAAGCCGTTTTCCCGCCGGGAGCCGGTGGTGCACTCCCGCAACCAGCGCCGCTGGGAGGGTCCACTGGATGAAGTCGCCCTCTCGCGCTACGAGCGGGACGGCTTTCTGTGGTTCGAGGGATTCTTTTCTCAGGATCGCATCGAGCCGTTCTTCGAGGAACTCAAGGAGATGGCCAACGACGAATCGCTGATGAGTTCCGAGCAGGTCATCCAGGATCCGAACACTGGCGACATTCGCTCCGTGTTCGGCATGCACCAGCTCTCGGAGGCCTTCAATCGTTTGACGCGCGACCCGCGCATCCTGGGCATGGTGCGGCAGCTGCTGGGCAGCGAGGTCTATATCCACCAGTCACGTATCAACGACAAGTTCGGCTTCCAGGGCAGTGGCTTCGACTGGCATTCGGACTTCGAGACCTGGCACGCCGAGGATGGCATGCCAGGAATGCGGGCGGTGAGTGCCTCGCTGATGCTCACCGACAACAGCGAGTTCAACGGGCCGCTGATGCTGATTCCCGGTTCCCACCGCCAGTTCGTGCCCTGCATGGGCGAGACCCCCGAGGCGAACTGGCAGGAGTCCCTCAAGGCCCAGGAAATCGGCGTGCCGGACAATCAGGCACTGGCCAGGATGGCCGAGCAGGGCGGCATCCAGGCGCCCAAGGGGCCGGCGGGCTCGCTGCTGCTGTTCGAGTGCAACACCTTGCACGCCTCGAACGAGAACATGTCGCCCTGGCCACGCTCCAACCTGTTCTTCGTCTACAACAGCGTGGACAACACCTTGGGAGAGCCCTATGCGGCCAAATCTCGGCGTCCCGAGTTCCTGGCCACGCGCGGCAAGATCGAGCCGCTGACGATGCATGACGACTTCCCGGAACTTGCCGGCCAGGGCGTGGGCCCGCTGCGCTGACTAGCGACGGGCACCATGACCGTTCCCACCCGCACATGACAACGGCCGTGGCGTCTCCGCCACGGCCGTTGTCGCTGGGCCCACAGGCTCAGAAGTTGGGCTTGCGCTTCTCGACGAAGGCGCTCATGCCCTCGCTCTGCTCGTCGCCGGCGAAGCAGAAGGCGAACAGGGCGTTCTCCAGCGCCAGGGCGCTGTCCAGCTCCTGGTCCATGCCATCGTGGATCGCCTGCTTGGCGGCGCGGACCGACTGCGGGCCGTTGCCGCCGAGCTGCTTGGCGAGTTCCTCGGCGTAGCCCTCGAGCTCGGCCTGGGGCATCACGCGGTTGACCAGGCCGATGCGCAGCGCCTCGCTGGCGTCGATCTTGCGCCCGGTGGTGCAGAGGTCCAGGGCCATGGCCGGGCCGACGCGGCGCGGCAGGCGCTGGGTGCCGCCGAAGCCGGGGATCACGCCCAGCAGCACCTCGGGCTGGCCGAAGATGGCGTTGTCGCTGGCCACCGCCCAGTCGCAGGCCAGCGCCAGCTCGCAGCCGCCGCCCAGGCAGAAGCCGTTGACCAGTGCCACGGTGGGCACCGGCAGGGTCTCCAGGCGCTTGAAGGTATCCAGCGCCTGACGGGCGAAGTCACGGGCTTCCGCGGGCGTCTTCTCGCGCAT
The DNA here is from genome assembly GCF_004363555.1 of Halomonas ventosae. GTDB lineage: Bacteria > Pseudomonadota > Gammaproteobacteria > Pseudomonadales > Halomonadaceae > Halomonas > Halomonas ventosae. Next base: position 17,547 of record NZ_SNZJ01000005.1, read on the forward strand.
CTCGGCGATGTCGGCGCCGGCCACGAAGGACTTCTCGCCGGCGCCGGTGATCAGCACGGCGCGCAGGTCATCGCGGCCTTCCAGGCCGGCCAGCACGCTCTCCAGCTCGGCCAGCACGGCGCTGTTCAGGGCGTTCAGCGCCTTGGGACGACTGATGGTCAGACGCACGATGCCGGCGTTCTCGACCACCTCGATCAGGGTCTCGCTCATTGGGGGCTCCTGGTGTTGTTCTCTAAGGGTAGACCGCCCAACCCTAGCGAACGCTTGGTTGGGCGGCAATCCCCTCTTTTGTCGGGATCAGCTGTAGACGTGGAAGCCGCGGCCACTCTTCCGACCCAGGTAGCCGGCGGCCACCATGCGCTTGAGCAGTGGGCAGGGGCGATACTTGGGATCGCCGAAGCCCTCCTGCAGCACCTCCATGATTGCCAGGCAGACGTCCAGGCCGATCAGGTCGGCCAGGGCCAGCGGGCCCATGGGATGGGCGGCGCCCAGCTTCATGGCCTCGTCCACCGCCTCGGGGGTGGCGGCGCCCTCCTGCACCAGGAAGGCCGCCTCGTTGATCATCGGCACCAGCAGGCGGTTGACCGCGAAGCCGGGCGAGTCGCCCACCGGCACGGCGGTCTTGCCGAGGTCGGCGGCCAGCTTCTCGATGCGCGCCACGGTGGCGTCACTGGTCTGCTCGGCGCGGATCACCTCGACCAGCTTCAACACCGGCACCGGGTTGAAGAAGTGCATGCCCACCACCCGCTCCGGGCGCTCGCAGACCGCCGCAAGCCGGGTCAGCGACAGCGAGGAGGTGTTGGAGGCCAGTATCGCCTCGTGGGTCAGGCGGCTCAGGTCGCGGAACAGCTTCTCCTTGAGCGCCGGCTGCTCGGGAGCGGCCTCGATGATCACCTCGCAGTCGCGCAGGGCGTCCAGCGCGGTGGTGGTATCCAGGCGCGCCAGGGCCGCCTCCCGGTCGGCATCGCCGAGCTTCTCCTTGGCCACCAGCTTGCCCAGGCCCTTGTCGATGGCTGTCCGGGCACGCCCGAGCTGCTCGTCGGCCACGTCATAGAGCTTGACGGCGAAGCCGCTGGTGGCCAGGACCTGGGCGATACCCTGGCCCATGGTGCCAGCGCCCACCACGCCGATCGGTTGCTCACTCATTGCACTCTCCTCGATATCGAAAGACTTAATGCTTGCGCGCTTCGTCGCGCAGCACGAACTTCTGGATCTTGCCGGTGGAGGTCTTGGGCAGCTCGCTGAAGATCACCGTCCTGGGCGCCTTGAAGTGCGCCAGGTGCGCCCGGCAGTGGTCGATGATATCGGCCTCGGTGACCTCCCCGTAGCCCACCTTCAGCTTGACGAAGGCGCAAGGCGTCTCGCCCCACTTCTCGTCGGGCTTGGCCACCACCGCGGCCTCCTCCACCGCCGGGTGCGAGTAGATGCAGTCCTCCACCTCGATGGTGGAAATGTTCTCGCCGCCGGAGATGATGATGTCCTTGGAGCGGTCCTTGATCTCGATGTAGCCGTCGGCATGCCACACGGCCAGGTCGCCGGTATGGTACCAGCCGCCCTCCAGGGCCTGCTCGGTGGCCGCCTCGTTCTTGAGGTAGCCCTTCATCACGTTGTTGCCGCGCATCAGGATCTCGCCGATGGTCTCGCCGTCCTTGGGCACCGGCTCCAGGGTGTTGGGGTCGGCCACGCAGAGCGCCTCGAGCATGTGGTAGCGCACCCCCTGGCGGGACTTGAGCTTTGCTCGCTCTTCCATGGGCAGTTCGTCCCAGGCGGCGCGCCAGGCACAGGAGGTCACCGGGCCGTAGACCTCGGTCAGGCCGTAGACGTGGGTGACGTCGATGCCGAGCCGCTCGACGCCGGCGATCACCGAGGCGGGCGGCGCGGCGCCGGCGGTGGTGACCTTCACCGGGTGGTCGAAGTCGCGCTTGTCGCCGTCCGGCAGGTTGACCAGGCCGTTGAGCACGATGGGCGCGCCACTGAAGTGGGTCACCCCCTCGTCGGCGATCAGGTCCATCACCTTCTTCGCTTCCACCTTGCGCAGGCAGACGTTGGTGCCGGCGGCGGCGGCGATGGTCCAGGGGAAGCACCAGCCGTTGCAGTGGAACATCGGCAGGGTCCAGAGATAGACCGGGTGGTGGGGCATCGCCCACACCAGGATATTGCTGGTGGCGTTCAGGTAGGCGCCGCGGTGGTGATAGACCACGCCCTTGGGCTTGCCGGTGGTGCCGGAGGTGTAGTTGAGCGAGATCGCCTGCCACTCGTCCTCGGGCAGCCGGTAGGGATGGGCCGGGTCGCCCTCGGCGAGCAGCGCCTCGTACTCGAGCTCGCCGATGGCGCGCCCCTCGGGCAGGAACTGCTCATCCGCCACGTCGATGACCAGCGGCTTGCGCTCGAGCTCCGCCACCGCCTCCTCGATGACGTCACTGAACTCCGGGTCGACCAGAATCGCCTTCGCCTCGCCGTGATCGAGCATGTAGGCGATGGCCTCGGCATCCAGGCGGATGTTCAGGGTATTGAGCACGCAGCCCGCCAGCGGCACGCCGAAGTGGGCCTCGAACATCGCCGGCACGTTGGGCAGCATGGCGGCCACCGTCTCGCCGGGCCGGATGCCGCGCCGTTCCAGCGCCGAGGCGAGCCGCCGGCAGCGCTCCCAGGTGGTGCCCCAGTCGCGGCGGATCTCGCCGTGGATCACCGCCGGGTAATCCGGGTAGACCGAGGCGGTGCGCTCGATGAAGGTCAGTGGCGAGAGCGCCACGAAGTTGGCGGGGGTCCTGGGCAGGCCCTGCTCGAAGATGCTCTGGCTCATGGGAAGGCTCCGTGAGGTGGTCCGGAAAGCATGCCGCCGGCACGTGCCGGCGGCGAAGGCGTCAGTGGGCGGCGGCGTCGAAGGCGGCGAGGCTCGCCATGCCGGCCTCGATCACCGCGCGCTGGGCGCGGCCCACCGGCAGCCACTGGCGGATGGCGTAGTCGGCGGCCTGGCGCTTGGCCGTATAGAAGGGTTCGTCGCGGCCGTTGGCGATGGCCGTGGTGGCGACCAGCGCCGCCCGGCCCATCTGCCAGGCGCACAGCACATGGCCGGCCAGGCTCAGGAAGGGAGTGGCATAGGCCTGGACGGCATCGGCGCCGCGCTCGGGGTCAGCGCCCGCCTCGAGCAGCGTGGCCATGGCGGCACGCAGGTCGGCGGCCCCGCCGGCGAGCGCCTCGCCGAGAGGCGCCAGCTCGGTGGTCGCCGAAAGCGCCCGGGCGGTCCCTTCCACCTCGTCGATCAATTGGGTCAGGGCCGCACCGCCGTCGCGCTGCAGCTTGCGCCCGGCCAGGTCCAGGGCCTGGATGCCGTTGGTGCCCTCGTAGATGGGGGCGATGCGGGCATCGCGCAGCAGCTGGGCGGCGCCGGTCTCCTCGATGTAGCCCATGCCGCCGTGGACCTGCACCCCCAGGGAGGCGATCTCCACCGCCTGGTCGGTGGAGAAGGCCTTGACCACCGGGATCAGCACGTCGACCCGCGCCTGGGCGGCGCCACGCTCGCTCTCGTCGGCGGCGTGACGGGCCACGTCGAGCTGGGCGGCACAGAAGAGCGCCAGGGCCCGCAGGGCGTCGGTACGGGCGCGCATGGAGAGCAGCATGCGGCGCACGTCGAGGTGGTCGCTGATCGTGCAGTCATTACGCCCGGAACGCGGGCTGCGCCCCTGGACACGATCCAGGGCATAGGCGAAGGCGTGCTGGCAGGCACGTTCGGCCACGCCGATGCCCTGGATCCCCACCTTGTGGCGCGCCTCGTTCATCATGGTGAACATGTGGTTGAGGCCGCGGCCCTCCTCTCCCACCCGATAGCCGATGGCGCCGTCGTTCTCGCCGAAGCTCAGGGTGCAGGTGGGCGAGCCATGGATGCCCAGCTTGTGCTCGATGGCCGCGCAGGTGACGTCGTTGCGCTCGCCCAGGCTCCCGTCCTGATTGACCAGGAACTTTGGCACCAGGAACAGCGAGATGCCCTTGTTGCCTTCCGGGGCGTCCGGCTTTCGCGCCAGCACCAGGTGGATGATGTTCTCGGCGGCATCATGCTCGCCCCAGGTGATGTAGATCTTCTGGCCGAACAGCCGGTAGCTGCCGTCTTCCTGGGGCACGGCGCGGGTGCGCACCTTGGAGAGATCCGAGCCCGCCTGGGGCTCGGTGAGGTTCATGGTGCCGGTCCAGGTGCCCTCGACCAGCTTCGGCAGGTAGGTGGCCTGCTGCTCGTCGCTGCCGTGGTGGGCCAGGGCCTCGATGGCGCCGGCGGTGAGCATCGGGCACAGGCCCAGCGCCATGTTGGCACCGTGGAGCATCTCCTGCACGGCGCTGGCCACCACCTCGGGAAGCCCCTGGCCGCCCAGCGCCTCGGAGACCCCGATGCCGTTCCAGCCGCCCTCGGCGTAGGCGCGGTAGGCCTCGGCGAAGCCGTCGGGGACGCTCACGCCGCCGTCATCGCGGCGGGTGCAGCCCTGGCGGTCGCCGCTGGCGTTGAGCGGCGCCCAGACCTCGCCGGCGAGCCTCGCAGCCTCCTCCAGCACGGCCTCCACCAGGTCAGGGCTGGCTTCCTCGAAGCCGGGCAAGGCGAGCGAGCCATGCTCGAGCATCTCCTCCAGCACGAAGCGGACGTCACGGACGGGGGCAGCATAGGGGATCATGGGTCACCTCGGGAAAAATGATAGCCACGATAGTAGATTCACTACTTTTCGTTAACCATTAGCCCTAAGTCGACCCCGGACGCGAACGAGCCCGCTACCGGGCAGCGGGCTCGTGGAGGATGGCAAGTGGAGGGAAATTCAGGGGCGCGAGATATTGCCCAGGGCGGCCTCCTCGGGGGTCGGTTCATCGTGGAAGTAGGCGATGTGCGGCTCGTCGGGTGGCGGCGGGCCGACCAGCGGCTCGGCCACCGCCACCTCGGGCACGGCCCCGGCAAGGTCCTCGACGTGCTCGTGCTCGATGGCGCCCTGCACCAGCTCCTCGGTGATGGCGAGCTCGGCCCCCGCCGCCGACATCGGCGTGCTGGGCGAGAAGGGTGCCACCGGCAGCGGCGCCGGACGCACGCTGCGCCGCCAGCCGAAGAAGGCCACCAGGATCAGGCCCAGGGCGCCGAAGGCCCAGAACAGGCCGGCATCGCCCAACAGGCTCATCACCGGGGAGACCAGCGGCGGGCTGAGCGCCGAGCCGATGGCGTTGATCAGCAGCAGGCCCTGGCTCATGCGCACCAGGGCGCCCGCCGGGGCGCGGTCGGCGGCGTGGCCCACCGCCACCGGGTAGAGCGAGAAGACGCCACCGCCGAGCAGGAACAGCAGCCCGGCCAGGATCCACGCATTCATCGGCAGCCACAGCACCGCCGCGGAGATCAGCGTGCAGAAGGCCCCGATCAGGATCAGCACCAGCTGCCGATCATGGCGGTCCGACCACCTCCCCACCGGGTACTGCAGCAGCATGGCACCGAGCACCACCACCGCCATCATCTGGCCGATCCGGTCGACTGGGAGGCCGGTGCGCTGCAGGTAGAGCGGCAGCAGGGAGTAGACCGCGGCCACCGCCAGCCCCGAGCCGAAGCTGCCCATCACCCCGGTGGGGGTCAGGGTGACCAGGCGCAGGGGGGAGAGCGGCTCGGCCTTCTCGATCAGCGGGGAGACCCGCGGGATCATCGCCATGGGCAGCACCGAGAGCGAGGCCAGCATGCCGATCACCATGAACGACGCCGCCCCGCCCATGGCCTCGGTGACCCCGAGCAGAAGCTGGCCGAGCACGCCGGCGGCGTAAAGAGAGATCATGTAGAGCGCCAGCAGGCGGCCACGCACCCTGGCATCGCCGGAGGCCAGCAGCCAGCTCTCGATCACCAGGTAGACGCCCACCGTGGCCCAGCCGCCGATCAGGCGCAGGGCGAACCAGGCCCAGGGCTCGTCCACCAGCCCCTGGAGCAGCACGGTCACCGCCACCAGGGAGGCGAAGCTGCCGTAGGCGCGGATATGGCCGATGCGCAGCAGCAGGCGGTCATTGAGCATGGCGCCCAGCGCCAGGCCGATGAAGTAGGCCGAGGAGACCCAGCCGATCACCACCGGCGATTCGCCGGCGGCGTCCAGGCGCAGGGTGATCACCGTGGCCAGGAAACCGTTGCCGATCCCGAGGATGAAGAGCCCCAGCAGGGGGGCCAGGGCCATGGCCAGCAGTTGCCGCGACATGAAGGGCCTCACAGCAGCAGGTGATAAGGGAGAAGCGTGGCAGAGAGTGCCGTGGAGCGCCTGCTCTCGGCATCGGTTACGACGCTCGCGGCATCGTGAGCGCGCGAATCATACTCCCGGCCGGCGGCGAGTCAATCGATTTGTTGCGCCTGGCCAGCCTCCGACGACAGGGCTCGTCAGGGCCTGTCGATGGTAGGCGTAACCCGTGCGGCTTTACCGCTCGCTCCAAGGCTTCTGAAATGAGTCATCTCGTCGCCATGTGACACCGCTTCATCAGGCGGCTTTTTACTTCTTGACTTCCACTTCGACAAAGGCGAAAGGCTCCTTGCCATCGTTGATGACGTTATGCTCCGTGCCCTCGACTCGCGTATAGCAAACACCAGCCTCGAGGGTGACCACGCGCTCTCCCTCGGGCGTTTCCAGTCGCATCCGACCGTCGGTTAACGGAATGATCACATAGTCATGCTCATGGCGATGCCAGCCCGTTTCCGACCCGGGAGGAAAGTCCCAGCGGGTCACGATCACCTGACTATCGTCGATTTGAAGTTGGCTCACGGCCTGTGCTCTCTGCATGGCAAGACTTGCCTCCTTTCTCTTAACGCTGAACGGTTATCTGCCGTCTTCGAACCACACTGCCGCCACTCACGTCTGGCGATCCCGCAGTTCGCTGGCGGAATAACCGAACCGCCTGCGAAACGCACGGCTGAACTGCGCCTGCTCCGAGAACCCCCAGCGGTAGGCCACCTCGCCGATATTGACTCCCACGGGTAGCGACTCGAGTTCGCGATGTGCGGCCTCCAGCCGCTGAGAGCGTATCCATTCGCCCACCGTATACCCCGACCCTGCAAAGAGCTTGTGCAAGTAGCGCAGGGAAATGCCGCAGAAATGGGCGATGCGAGCAGGGGACAGCTCAGGATCGCCCAGGTTGGCCGAGATATAGCGCTCGATCCGCATCAGGTGGGCGGTCTTCAGATGCGACTGGTCGCTGTTCAGCACCCGTTCGTCCTGATCCAGCACCATCGACAGCATGCTCAGGGCCTGCTCGAACAGGCGACTTTGATCTTCCACGCTGCAGTCGTTCACATGCTGCGAGCAGATCTTCAGGAATTCGACGAAGGCACAGCCGATACCCTCCTGGGCGGAGAAGCAGTGCTGCGAATAGCGTTCCGGACGCCGAATGCGGGACCTCATCGAACCCTCGGGTACCTTGAAGACCCACATGTCGTTCGGTGTTGCATAGCCGAACCGATAGGGCGCATCGCCCTGTTCGACGATGAAGTGGCCCGGGGGGCAACTCAAGCTTCTTCCATGCTGGGAAAAAAACACCTTTGCCTGTAGCGGGATCGTCACCAGAAACGAGGCCTGGCTATCCTCGGCAATCTGCGAGCGCGATCGGGAGTACTCAGCTCTGTCGGAGGTGAGTCGCGACAGGGAGTAGTCACTACCCGCTGCCTTCCAGAGCTTGAGCGCCCCCTGGAAGGCGTCTTCCTTGTGGCCACCGTAGTTCAGCGTCAATGGAAAGTAAGTGTCGGAAATGATCTGCGTCCAGCGATCCTTCGAGTTGGAGCTTAACCGTTTGTCGGGCCTTGTGGCTCCACCAGCCCTTGTCGGTCTGGCGTATCCTGGCAACTCGGCGGTGCCTGGCATTGTCGTCGTTGTATTCATGCCATTCCTCTCTCTGCTCACGCACCATGTCTGAGCGTATCGCAACGAAGACGAGACTCCGGAGGCCCGGCCCCACCTGATCAGGCCAAGGACCTACCGAAGTCTCCCCGTTCACGTCAGCGATCGCAATATCACGTCCAGTAACTGGATGAGCGCTTGGCCAGCGAGTCACGATACTGTTGAGTGGACTTCTCCAGCAGCTCGCCAGTGCCCCAGTCCAGCACCACGCCGTAGCGACGAATCACATCCAGGGCATTCAGTTCGCCATCCCGATACTGCTTGGCGACGTCCTCAGGAGGTGCCTGCAACCACTCGCGCCGATTTCCCCGGATCCACTCACGAGCCTTGGCCGTGCGCTCGGCGTTGATCTCATAGTCGTCGATATCAGGATCGTTGACTTGGATCACCACTCCGTAGTCGCACTCCGCGCGCTCGACAGACACATAGCCATCGATCACATCCTCCAGCACCGCTTCCGCCTCGCGCTCCAGCGGGTCACCGAATCCACCGCCACCCGCCGAGGGACGTGTAAAAGTATCACCGGAACGTACCGTCACGTTAGAGAAGGTGGCACCCAGGTATTTCTCATCCGGCGTCCCCTTGTTGATCCACACCCCGTGCGGCACGGAGGGGAGCCCACCATTCACCCCCCAGGTCACCGAACGACCGCGGTCACAGCAGTAGCTCATCACCGTCTTGTCGACCTGGGTCAACTTGCCCCCCTTCTCGACACCGCAGCCGCCGCGGAAGCGGCCTGGCCCGGCCGAGTCCATGCTGATCTCGTGGCACATCGTCAGCACGGGGTTCAGCCTCTCCTGCCCTTCCACCGGCTGAACCGCCAGCCCGGTGCCGAACACTGGCGAGGTGGCCGACGAACCGTCCTTGGTCTGACGCCCGCCCCAGCCGCCGGCCATCCAGTCGTACCACATGAAGTAGTCGCCGCTGCCGGTCCGCCCATCATTACCCCCGATCAGTAGATACTCCAGGTTGAAGGCACAGGCCATCGCACGCTCCGGCATGACCCCGCTCCACAGCTCGAAGATGCCGTTCATAACCTTCTCGTAGGGGCCGGAGCAGAAGCCGGTGACAGCATGAGGCCAGCCCGCGTTCACCACGCTGCCCTCTTCACCGATATTGGCCGTCACCGCGCGATAGAACCCGGAGTTAAGCGGAACGTCGGGAAAGAAGGTCTTGGTACCCGCGTAGATGGCGGAGTGAGTCGTCCCGTAGCTGGAGTTGAGAAAGGTGGAGACCGCAGGCGCCGAACCCGACAGGTCATAGTGAATGCCGTTGCCATCCAGCGTCAGTTTGATGCGAATGGGCACCATCCCCTCGCCCAGCGCAGGGTCGGCATCGATATAGTCGACCGTCTCCCACTCGCCCTTCGGCATTCCCGCCAGGCTCTTGAGCACAACCCTCTCGACATAGTCCTGGGTCTCCTGCATGGCCGCCACGACGGTGGCCTTGGAGTACTTGTCGACCAGGCGGAGAACCTCACGCTCACAGACCGCCGTGGCCTCTGCCTGGGCCTGCAGGTCCCCCAGGGCCTGAGCCGGGGCACGGGTGTTGGAGACCAGCAGCTGGGCGACATCGTGCAGGAAGACGCCTTCCCGCCAGACACGTACCGGCGTGATGCGAAGCCCCTCGCTGAAGTGGGTGCTGGCGTTGACGTCGAAGGAGCCCGGCACACTGCCGCCGATATCCGCCCAGTGCCCCTTGTTCTGGGCAAAGCCGATGATCTCCCCTTCGGAAAAGATCGGGCGAATGAAGCTGACGTCGTTGAGGTGCGTACCGCCACGATAGGGATCGTTGATGGCAAAGACATCACCGGGGTGAATATCGCCTGCAAACTCCTCGAGCACCGCCTTGCACTGGAAGTGCAGGGTGCCGACGTGTACTGCGATGTCGCCGCTTCCCTGCATGACCGTGTTGCCCTGGGCATCGCACAGCGCGGAAGAGAAGTCGCGCGAGTAGATGACGAACGAGTAGCAGGTGCGCAGGATCTGCTCGCTCATCAGGTCGACGCTCGTGGCGAAAGCGTTCTTGAGGACTTCGAAGGTGACCGGATCGAGAGCGTTATCCTTGTTGGTGTGTGCCATGCTCATGCTTTCTCTCCCGACTGAATCAGTTGAATGCGAATGTTCTTCCACTCATCGATCGACGCCACCGTATCGGGCGGTACCACGGTGGTGGAGTCCAGCTGGTCGATAATGGCAGGACCGGAGAACTCGAACCCTACCGGCAGGGTTGCCCGGTCGTAGACCGGTGTCTGGTGCCACTGCCCCTCGAAGTACACCTCGCGGTGCGCATGCGGCTCTGCTTGAGCACCAGGCTGCCGCTCGCTGCGTGCAAACGCCGGCTTGGGCGTCTTGCCCACGGCACGCAGGTGAAGCTGGTAGATCTCGACGGGGAGCGCATTCTGACGGAAGGAGAACTGCCGCTCATGCTCCTTATGGAACCTCTCGATGGCATCCTCGAGTGATGCGTCGCCGCTGCCCATCGCCACCTGCAGCGAGCGCCACTGCCCCTGATAGCGCATAGAGATGCCACGCTGCAGAACCACATCGGCATCGGCGACGCCTTCGTGGTGCAGCCGGTCCACCGCTTCGTCCTCCAGCGACCGGAACTGGCGGTCGAGGTCTTCCAGGTCGGCACTGTCCGCCGCCGCGGTATACATCATCGAGAGGTCGTGCTGGATATCCACCAGCAGACACCCCATCGCCGAGGTCACCCCGGGGTTGGGGGGCACGATCACCGCCGGGATGCCCAGTTCCTTGGCCACTTCGGCACCGTGCAGGGCACCGGCACCGCCAAAGGCGATGAGGGCGAAGTCACGCGGGTCCAGGCCGCGGCGGATCGACACCAGACGCACCGCATCGGCCATGTTGGCATTCGCCACCTTGATGACCGCCTGCGCCGCCTCGGCCATATCCAGCGACAGCGGCTGGCCGACACGCGCCTCGATGACCTGGGTTGCCTTGTCCCGGTTCAGCTCGAGCGCGCCGCCGGCAAGTACGGTCCCCAGACGGTTCAGCGCGAGGTTGGCATCCGTATTGGTAGGCTCCGTGCCGCCGCGCTCGTAGCAGGCCGGACCGGGGTCGGCACCCGCGGACTGCGGCCCGTTACGCAGGGCGCCGGCGATGTCGATATGCGCCAGGGAGCCGCCGCCGGCACCGACGGTCAGCACCTCGATGCTCGGGAACACGATGGGGTGGCCATACTCCACTCCCCACTGCTTGGTCACGCGCAGCTCACCATCATGGATCAGCGAGATATCGGTCGAGGTGCCCCCCATATCTAGCCCAACAGCATTCCGATAACCGCACTGCTCGGCGATATGCTTGGCGGCGATCGCCCCCGCGGCGATACCGGATGCCGCCAGGCGGACCGGGAAGTGCTTCGCCATGGCCGGGGTCATCGAGCCGCCACCGGAGTGCAGCAGCAGCAGGTCGTTGTCGTAGCCACCCGCACTCAGCTCATCGTCGAGCTGCTTGACGTAATCCGAGACCAGCGGCCCCAACACCGTATTCGCCACCGCGGTATTGAAGCGGTCATGTTCGAATATCTCGGGCAGGATATCCGATGACGTCGAGACGCTGGCCTCGGGAATCTCCTCCTCGAGGATCTGCCGCATGCGCTTCTCGTTCTGGGCGTTGGCATAGGAGTTGATGAAACACACCGCCACCGTGGTGGCGCCACGCCGTTTGAGCTTGCGGGCCAGGAGACGGGCCTCCTCCTCATCCAGCGGGGTCAACACCTCACCGGCGTAGTCGACGCGCTCGGTCACTTCGAAACGATCGCGGCGGCGGATGTAGGGCCCACTCACGTCCTCGTAGGCATCCCAGAGGTTATCCTTGGTGCCGTCGCGAATCTCGATCACATCGCGAAAGCCCTGGGTGGTGACCAGTGCCGCCTTGGGAAAGCGACGGGTGATCAGCGCGTTGGTGGCAACGGTAGTGCCGTGAAAGAACAAGTCCACGTCCGACAGGTCGATCTCGCCACGCCGCACCCCATCGATCACGGCCTGCTTGGGGTTGCTTGGCGTAGAGGGAACCTTGGTGACGCGGAACTGCTGAGTATCTTCATGGTAGATACAGACGTCAGTAAAGGTTCCGCCGGCATCTACGGCGACTCTTAGCTTGGACATAGTGATTACCCTCTTGTTGTTGAGGCTGTTGTTGTTGCAAGTGCTTTATTTATCTTTCTGTTTCAGCAAGGAGTACGAATACCTTGGGTCATGTTGCTGTAATCAGGGGGGAAGAGTCGCGACTGACGCAATCCTGGAAGATTCAGTCGCGACCGATCCGATGGCTACTTGAGGCTGGCCACGTACCACTCCTCCTTGGCGACACGAAGGCCCAGCGCATAGGTCACGTAGGCGCACAGGAAGGTGGCCGGCGCGGAGAACCCGGATATCGAAGGAAGTTGCATGATCACGATGCCGAGCAACGCGGCTCCGCACCATGCCATCAGCCCACAGGGGTTAAAGGCAGGGATATAGGCGTTGTCCAGTTCCACATGGCCATTGAAGCGGTCCTGATAGGTGCGGGACAGAATGTGTGCCAGAGCAACTCCCACCCAAGCCACCACGAAGACACCCTGATAAGCCAGGGCCTGAAGGATGTAGGAGAAGACATCCGCCATCATCAACACATAAGCGATCACGCCTATCATGCAGCCCGCCAGCACCTTGGACAGGCGAATACCCGTCACCTTGCGAACAAAGGATTCGAAGTTGACGGTCGCGAGATAGAAGTTGGCCGTGTTGATACGACTCTGGGTCACCCAGACCAGCAACAGACCGCCTACCCCCATCAGCTCAAGAAGGCCCAGGACGATGGAGGCCTCGGATAGCCCATCCGTGGGGATCATGGAATCGAGAAGGATGCCGACGACACCGCTGAACAGGAAGGTCATGGCATAGAAGGGAACGCCGAAAGTGATGCGGGCATGAAACCCCGAGTCCTCCTTGCGTCCAAAGCGCGCATAGTCGAAGGTGAACATCATCAGCACCCAGACGCCCATGTAGTAGGCAAAGGTGTGCAACCAGCCCCAAGGGGAAGCACCACCTTCCGGCACAAGGGTCAACCAGCCCGACGGATACCCGAACTCGGCCACTGCCATGCCAACGGCAACCAGCATGCCAATCACATAGACTGGCAACAGCACCCCATTAAACTTGTCCAGCCAATGTTGCACGCTGCCGAATATCAAGGCGACACCGAATATAACCACAATTGCCGTGGCCAACGGCATGGAGAGGCTTCCACTCCACTCCGACAGCACCAGTGCCATGACATAACCTTCAAACACCGCGTAGTAGAGGGCGGTTGCAAAGAATATCAGCGTCGCCACGACGGCACCGAAGTGGCCGAAAAGCACCTTCGAGAAAAGCGCAACGGTCAACCCCGTCTTCATGGAGTAACGGCTGATGATGCCATTGATCAGGCCATAGGCAATCACCGTCAAGACAATGCCCAGCAAGGCATTAGCAGTTCCATAAGTGCGCGCCATGGCGGCTGCCACCACCATATAGAAGATCGCGCTGCATACCGCCCACCAGGCCATCATCAGATTGGCACGCGGCATCCTGCCTTCTGCCGGAACGGGGCGTTCAGAAAAATCGAGGTCTTGAGCCTCACTGTTCGTGGTTTCTTTCATCGTTTTCTCCATTGTTATTGTGCGCCCTGTTTTATCATGCTTAATCACACATACTTCGTTAGCATGTAAGCCCCACAGGGACAGACTAATAAATCACCGGACCAGACGATCTCGCATGCACGGCTGTTATTATTGAAATGCCATCTCGGTCTGACAACCGGTCGGTACCCATACACAATAGGCACGAAGAGCAGAGAAGCGTTTGTCGTGAGATGCACTGTCGATTGGCATGGCGTGCACCCCCGCCGAGCGTCACGGGTATACACAAAGGCCACTTCCGCGCAGCTAATCATTAGCCGGAAAGAGAAGGTTTAACTTTATTAGAGTTATCTATGTAACTTGTTGCACGGGGGGATGCCTGGATCGCCGCCGATCCATCAGCGCCGCTGCAGCAGGGCCACGTCGGCCGCGGGAAACTCGACCCGCATCTCCAGGTGACTCGCCAGCCACACGAAGGTCGCCTCGCTGAAGAAGACTACATGGGTGGGGTCGAGGATGTAGTGCCAGCGCGCGAAGGCCGCCTGGTCGGTGACGCGCTTGGTCATCACCCCCAGCCAGCCGCCGGCGGGGAGCAGGCCCGCCAGCCGTGCAAGCTCCTCCCCCGGCGCGAAGAGGTGCTCGGCGACCTCGCTGGCGGTGATGAAGTCGTAGGTCTGTTCGAGCACCGACGCTTCAGGCGCATAGAAGGGGTCGTAGATCGCCATGGGGTGGCCCGCCTCCTCGAACATCACCGACAGCGTCGGCCCCGGCCCCGAGCCGAAGTCGAGCCCGCGGGCCCCGGGAGCGAGGCGCTCGTTCACGGGGTCGAAGAGCCGCGACAGGAAGCGGCGATAGCCCGGGTCGTGCGGCGAGTTCTCGTGCTGGTCGTAGACCGCCCTCTCCGCTGCCGGCCCGGGTCGCTGGCCGGGTGGCACGAACACCAGGGCGCAGCGCCGGCAGCGATGGTAGTCGCGCCGGCTATCGCGGTGAAAGTGTCCGGTGTCGGTGGACGCACATAGCGGACAGGTCAGCATCATCGTATCCTCTGTGCCAGAACAAGCGCTCCCAGGATTCCCCTGCTCTCTCCAGAACCCCGCAAGCCAGAACCCCGCAAGGAGACCCGAATGCTGTCAGGTCTGGACCACCTGGTCATCACCGTGACCGACATTTCCCGTGCCGTGGACTTCTACTCCCGGGTGCTGGGGCTGGAAGTGCGCTACCGCGACCGCGAGCGCGTCGACCTGATGCTGGGCGATGTCGCCCTGCGCCTGCACTGGACCGCCACCGACGTCACCCCCCGGGCCGCCACGCCCACGCCCGGCAGCCTGGATCTCTGCCTGCGCAGCCTGCTGCCGCTCGAGGAGGTGCAGCGCCACCTGGAGGCGCTGGACGTCGAGGTGGAGCTCGGTCCGGTGAATCGACAGGGCGCCACCGGCGAGATCACCTCGCTCTACCTGCGCGACCCGGACGGCAACCTGCTGGAGCTCAGCCGCCCCGTGAAGCCCTAGGCGCCTGTTGGACCGAGGCCTTGTGGCATTGTCGTCCTCGACCGGTATGATTGGCGTCAGTTATTCGCTCTACAAGGACGCGCCATGAACGACCCGCAGCCACAGGACGACGACCGTACCATCGCCGAACGGGGCGCCGCCCCCGACACGACCATTCCCATCGTGGTCTACGTGCTGCACCTGGCCGGCATGGTCACCGGCGGCGTCACCTCGCTGGTCGGCGTGGTGATCGCCTATGTCTACCGCGGCAACGGGCCGGCCTGGCTCGACGAGCACTATCGCTACCAGATCCGCACCTTCTGGATCGCCCTGCTCTACTTCGGCATTTCCGGCCTGCTGACCCTAGTGCTCATCGGCTTTCTCACCTGGCTGGCCGCGGTGGTGTGGCTGGTGATCCGCTGCGTGAAGGGGCTCAAGGCCCTCAACGAGCATCGCGCGCCGGACAACGTGGACAGCTGGTGGGTCTGATCCATGGCCGGAAGTGAGTCCCGTTCGACCATCATTCAGGCCCGTGCCATCGCCACCCTGTGGCGCAACCTCGCCGGCCGCCGCCTCGCCACCCTGTGGCGGCTGGCTCGCCTGATCGGTCCGCTAGTGGAACGGCTGAGTGGCCGGGAGCGACGGGTCACCCGGACCAACCTGGCCGAGGTCTACCCCTGCCGCAGTGCGGCCGAGCGCCAGCAGTTGGCCAGGCAGAGCCTGACCCACTCCACCGCCACCATGCTCGAGCTGGGCTTCGCCTGGATGGGCGACCCCGAGCGGGTCGAGGCCGCGATCCTCGAGGTCCATGGCCGCGAGCTGCTGGACGAGGCCCGGGCCGAGGGGCGCGGCGTCATCGTGCTGGCCCCCCACTTCGGCAACTGGGAAGTGCTCAACTTCTGGCTCTCCGGCCACTTCCCCTTCACCGCCATGTACGAGCCCCCCAAGCTCGCCCCGCTGGACCCGATCATCCGCCAGGGCCGCGAACGCCGGGGCGCGCGCCTGGTGCCCACCAATCCGCGCGGCGTGGCCGCCCTGCTCAAGGCCCTCAAGCGCACCGAGGCTGTGGGCATCCTGCCCGACCAGGTCCCCAGCTGGGGCAGCGGGGTCTTCGCCCCCTTCTACGGCCGCCCCGCCTACACCGCCACCCTGCTGCCCAAGCTGGTGGCCCGCACCGAGGCAAGAGTCGTCACCGGGGTGGCGCTGCGCCTACCCGGCAAGGGCTTTGTGCTGCATTTCCTGGCCGCCGACGCGCGGGTCTACGACCCCGACGAGGTCACCTCGGCGACCGGCGTCAATGCCAGCGTGGAGGCCGCCATCGCCCTGGACCCGGCCCAGTACCAGTGGGAGTACAAGCGCTATCGCAAGACCCCGCAGGAGGCGGAAGGCAAGCCGGGCTGGAAGCGTTTCCGCCTCTACTGACCCCGCTGCATGGGAGCCTCGACCGTCCGTCGTCCGGGTGGGGCATCGCGGAACTCTCACCGGCGCCAACCGTCGAAGACCCAGGCTTCAAGGCGATACAAAAACGACGCGCCTTGATGATTCACATCTTCTCCTGGCCCGGCTTGCGCAGGGAGTGCCGGCGGGACCAAAGGGAGAGAGTTGCACGTGAAGACCGCGCTGCGACGCTTCAGTGTTGCATGGGCGCTGACCCTGGCAATGGATGCCTCGGCAACGACCCCGGATGAGCTGTTCGACCGAGTCACCGACCGCGCCCGACAGCTTGCCACCCAGACCTACCAGGCACCCGAATCGCCCCTGCCGCCCGAGCTGGCAAATATGGCGTACGACCAGTATCGGGAGATTCGCTTTCGCCCGGAGGAAGCGATCTGGAAGGACGAGGGCCTCTTCGAGGTCCAGCTGTTCCATCCTGGCTTCCTCTACACCCAGCCGGTACGCCTGAACCTGGTTGACGAGCAGGGCGAGGTAAGCCCCCTGCCCTTCCGCCAGGAGCGATTCCGCTACGACGGCGACGCCTCCGCCCTCGCCGAGCTCGCGCTCGACGATATCGGCCATGCCGGGTTCCGGCTGCACTATCCGCTCAACAGTGGCGACTACCGCGACGAGTTCGCGGTGTTCCTCGGCGCCAGCTACTTCCGCCTGGTGGGACGCCAGCAGGGCTACGGGCTCTCCACGCGCGGCCTGGCCATCGACACTGCCGAGCCCCATGGCGAGGAGTTCCCGGCCTTCCGCGAGTTCTGGCTGGTCAAGCCTGGGCCGGACGAGGCCCGCATGACCGTCCTCGCCCTGCTCGACAGCCCCTCGGTGGCCGGCGCCTACCGCTTCGACATCCGCCCCGGGGGGCACACCACGGTGGATACCGAGGCACGGCTGTTTGCCCGCGAGGAGATCGGCAAGCTCGGCATCGCCCCACTCACCAGCATGTACCTGCATGGCGAGATCGACCGCGTTGCGGAGGATGACTTCCAGCCCCGAGTCCACGATTCCAGCGGCCTGGCCATGCACAACGGCAGCGGCGAGTGGATCTGGCGCCCACTCAGCAACCCCAAGAAGCTCAAGGTGTCGCGCTTCCAGGACCAGACGCCCCGCGGCTTCGGGCTGGTCCAGCGGCCGCGCGCCTTTGACGCCTACCTGGACAATGCGCTCCGCTACGGACGTCGCCCGAGCCAGTGGGTCCAGCCCGAGGGCGACTGGGGCAAGGGGCACGTGGAGCTGATCGAGATTCCCAGCGACAGCGAGACCAACGACAACATCACCGCCTACTGGATTCCCGAAAAACCACTGGCCGCGGGGGAGTCACGCACCTACCGCTATCGAACGCATACCTTCGATGCCGTCCCGCCCGGGCAGGCGCTGGCGCATGTGATTCGCACCCGCCAGGGGCGTGCGCAGCGCCCCGGTGCGAACGAGCCGCCCCCCGCGAGCCATCGCCAGTTCGTCGTCGACTTCCGCGGCGGGGAACTGTCCGGGCTGGCGGAAACCCACCCCGTGCAGCTCTCCCTGACGACCTCAAGCGGCGAGATCCTCGAACAACGCGTGCAGCGCCTGCCGGATGGCGAGAGCTGGCGCGCCCTCTTCCAGCTGGCTCCCGACGGCAACAAGCCCGCCGACATGCGGCTGTCGCTGACACTGCATGGCCAGCCACTGACGGAAACCTGGAACTATGTCTGGTATCCCGATGAATTCCGCTGATGCCCGCGTCTCCGCGTTCACGACCCGTCCGCCCTGGCGCAGGACGCGCCGCCTGCTCTTCGCCCTGCTGTTCGCGGGGACCGTCGCCCTGGGGGTCTGGGCCATGTTCCGAATCCTCATCGTGGGCGGTATCTCGCCGCTGGAACTCCTCATCCTGGGGCTGTTCTCGATCACCTTCGGCTGGATCACCATCGCCTTCTGGAGTGCGGTGATCGGCTTCGCGCTGAGGCTTACCCATCGCGACCCGGTGACGCTGTCGCGCATCAGGCCGCCGACCCCGCCCGCGGGCGCCCGCTCGCGAACCGCCCTGGCCATGCCGATCCACAACGAGGACGTGGCGCGGGTGATCGCCGGCCTGGAGGCCACCTGTCGTGACCTGCCCGAGGAGACCCCGGAGCGGCGGATCGAGGCCTTCGTGCTCAGCGACAGCACCGATGAGGCCATCGTCGCCGAGGAGTCGGCCCAGGTGGGTGCCCTCCAGGCGCGACTGGCGGGGCGCTGCCGCGTGCACTATCGCCACCGCGACAGCAACGACGGCCGCAAGGCCGGCAACCTCGCCGAGTTCTGTCGCCGCTGGGGACGTCACTACGATTTCCTGCTGGTGCTGGATGCCGACAGCCTGATGAGCGGCGCCACAATCGCCGCGCTGATCGACGCCATGCAGGCCAACCCGCGTCTCGGGCTGCTGCAGACGGTGCCGATCCCGGTACGCCAGGAGAGCCTGTTCGGTCGCGCCAACCAGCTGGCCGCCTCCCTCTATGCGCCCATGCTGGCGGCGGGACTGAGCTTCTGGCATGCCGATGCGGCCAACTACTTCGGCCACAATGCCATCCTGCGCACCCGCGCCTTCATGGAGCACTGCGGCCTGCCCGACCTGCCGGGCGCCCCGCCGCTGGGCGGCGAGATACTCAGCCACGACTTCGTCGAGGCGGCCCTGCTGCGCCGAGCCGGCTGGCAGGTCCAGATGCAGACCGACCTCGGCGGCAGCTACGAGGAGATGCCGAGCCACCTGCTCGACTTCGCCAAGCGCGACCGCCGCTGGGTCCAGGGCAACCTTCAGCACCTGCGCCTGCTCACTGGGCGCGGCCTGCACGCCATGAGCCGGCTGCACTTCCTGTTCGGCGCCCTGGCCTACCTCGCCTCGCTGATCTGGCTGGGGATCCTGATGGTCAGCACGGCAGACGCCCTGGGCCGCGCCCTCACCGACCCGAACTTCTTCACCACGGATGCCCAGCTCTTCCCCGACTGGCCACTCGCTCCCCCGCCGCTGATCATGCCGCTGCTGGCCGGCACCCTGGCGATGCTGCTGATGCCCAAGGTGCTGGGACTGGCACTGGCGCTGACGCAGCGCCCGGCGGATTTCGGCGGACCACGGCGCCTGGTGGCAAGCGTGCTGCTGGAGGCGCTGTTCGCCATGCTGATCGCGCCCCTGATGATGGTGTTCCACAGCCTGTTCGTCATCGGCGTGGTGAGCGGGCGTACCGTCTCCTGGGACCCCCAGTCTCGCGAGGGACGCGCGGTCCCCTGGCAGGAGGCCTGGCGGCATACCTGGCAGGCGACCCTGGCCGGGCTGCTCTGGGCGGTCATCACCTGGTGGTACACCCCCGTCTTCTTCTGGTGGCTGACGCCGGTCTGGCTGGGGCTGCTGCTGTCCGCGCCGCTGGTGCGGTGGAGCAGCAGCCTGGCCCTGGGCCGCGCCCTGCATCGCGCCGGTCTGCTGCTGGTGCCCAGCGAGACGCGGCCATCTGCAGTACTTCGGGAACTGGACAGGCGACCGGCGGCGACCGGCCAGGCCCCTCCCCTGCCACCCCCCGCGGAACTTCCCGGCGAGATGCCGGTGCAGTCCTTCTCGGCAACCCGCCATCGGACCCTGTCGCCGGAGGGCCGGTAGCGGCAGACAGTGGAATCCCGGCAGGGGGAGCCAGGCGACGAGGGCACCTACTCCCGCCCGTAGCAATCATCGAGGCGCACGATGTCGTCCTCGCCCAGGTAACTGCCGGACTGCACCTCGATCAGCTCCAGCGGAATCAGGCCGGGGTTCTCCAGGCAGTGGACCCGCCCCACCGGTATGAAGGTCGAGGCGTTCTCGCCCACCAGGAAGACCTCATCGTCCAGGGTGACCCGGGCCGTGCCGCTGACCACCACCCAGTGCTCGGCCCGGTGGTGGTGGAGCTGCCGGGAGAGCCGCGCACCCGGACGCACCGTGATGCGCTTGACCTGGTGGCGCGGTCCGGCGTCGACGACCTGGTAGTGGCCCCAGGGGCGATGCACGGTGGTGGTGGATCGGGTTTCCTTTCGACCCTCGGCCTCCAGACGCTCGACCAGGCCCCGCAGCTGCTGGCTCTGGGCGCGCTCCGCCACCAGCACGGCATCGTCGGTCTCGACGATCACCAGATCCTCTACCCCCAGGGTGGCCACCAGCCGTGAATCGGCATGCACCAGCAGCCCATGGCTCTGCTCGCAGACCACGTCACCGCGCAGGGCGTTGTCGTCGACATCACGGGGCAGCGCCTCCCAGAGGGCCTGCCAGGAGCCGATGTCGCTCCAGCCGGCGGCCAGCGGCACCATGGCCGCTCGGTCGGTACGCTCCATCACCGCCACGTCGATGGAGTCGGCGGGACTCTCCCGGAAGGCCCGCGCATCCGGCCGCAGGAAGTCGAGATCGACCACTGCCGCGTCCATGGCGCCCCGACAGGCGGCCAGGATGGCGGGGGCGAAGGCCGCCAGGGCGTCCAGGTAGTCATCGGGTCGCAGCACGAAGATGCCGCTGTTCCAATAATGGTCGCCGGCCGCCAGGAAACGCTCGGCGGTGGCGAGGTCGGGCTTCTCCACGAAACGCGCCACCGCATGGCCCGCGTCGCCCAGTGCCTCACCGGCCTGGAGATAGCCATAGCCGGTTTCGGCACGGCTCGGCACCACCCCGAAGGTCACCAGGTGGCCCGCGCCGGCCAGCCGTGCCGCCGGTTCCAGGGCCGCGCGGAAGGCCTCCTCGTCGGCCAGGTGATGGTCCGACGGCAAAACCAGCAGCGGCGCCCCGCGCTCCTGGCGGCGCGCCAGCAGGGCGGCCAGCGCGATGGCCGGGGCCGTGCCGCGCCCCTCGGGCTCGAGCAGCAGGGTCGCCCCCTCGACACCCGCCTGACGGAGCTGCTCGGCGGCGAGGAAGCGGTGCGCCTCCTGGCAGATGACGATGGGCGCGGCCATGCCGAGCCCCTCGAGGCGGGCCAGGGTGTTGGCCAGCAGGCTCCCCTCGCCTTCCAGGGAGAGGAACTGCTTGGGCCGTTGCCGACGCGACAGCGGCCAGAGCCGCACCCCATTGCCGCCAGCCAGGATCAGGGGGGTGAACAAGGGCAGGTCTCCTCCAGGGATCAGGAGCGCGATGGCGCCAGCAGTTCGAGGGCGAAGTCGACATGGACCTCATGCTTCACCGTGCCCTCGGTGCGCCAGGCGCCGCGTCCCATATCGAAATCGGTACGGTCCAGGGTCAGGCGGCCGTCGACCTTGACCCGCTCGCCCTGCCGCGTCCAGCTCGCCGGCACCGTCAGCGGATAGGTGTCGCCCAGCAGCTCGAGCTCGCCCTCGATGCGCAGTTCGCCCTCGGCCGGTGCCTCGATCTCGGTGCTGCGAAAGATGATCTCGGGGTAGGTCTCGGCATCGAACCAGTTTCGCCCGTGCAGCATGCCGTCGACGATGTCGTTGCCGCCCGTGATGCTGTCCGACTGAAGGGTCAGCACCAGCTTCCCCCCGGCCGGCTGGTCCAGATCCCCTTCAAGGTCGACCTCGAACGCCTCGACACGGGTCACCGCCTCGCGGCCGTCGGCGGTGCCGATCAGCTCGATACGGCTCGCGTCCCGATCCAGTTCCCAGGCCCCGGCCGTGGCAACGGCCATCAGCCCGGCAAGGCCCGTCAGCAGGGCTGCCGTTGCGGGTCGCGCTATCCTCGGAGTCGGTCGTGGCATCTTGCCTCCCGGGCCATCCGGCCCTGCGGTCAGGGGGTCGTGACAGAGGCACCCGGCGCGTTCTCGGCGCCGAACGCCTCATGGAGCCAGCCGCGCAGCACCTCCTGGCCGGGCGGCTCGCCATCGGGATAGCTCTCAAGCCGTGGTGGCCGGGTACCGGACACGAAGCCCCGCGCCAGGAAGGGATCGAGCAGGCGGGCATCGCCGCTGATCACGTGGACCGGGACACCGCCGCTGGCGTTGTCGCCGGTGATCAGGGGCGCCGCCTGGTGATCCCCCAGCAGGATCACCAGGGTCTGGTCGTCCACGAAGTCCTCGGCCCAGTGAATGCTGGCCCCCAGAGCATAGTCCAGTGACCTGGCATAGTGATCGCGCACCCGTTCCAGATCCTGCCAGAGCTCGTCGGGTGACTCGCCGGCGTCTTCCCAGCGTGCGAAGACACTGCCATCGCCGACGGCATCCCAGTCATCGAGCACGGGGAGAATCGGGGTCCAGGGCGCATGACTGCTGATCAGCGCGATCTGGGCGAAGAGCGGCGACGGCTCGACGTCCTGGCGGATCCGCGCCTGGAAATGGTGCAGGGTATACTGGTCGGGCATGGTCACCCAGTTCAGGGGCGGTCCGGCATACTCGAGGTCCGCGGCGGCGTGAATCTCGTCGAACCCGTAGGCGCGCCCCTCCGGCCAGGCCATGGTGATGGCCGGCATCACCGCGAGGGTGCGATGGCCGGTAGCCCGAAAATCGTCCACCAGGGTGGTGCGCTCGCTGCCCAGCATCAACCGGTACCAGAGCGAATTGTCGACCCGCAGGCCACTCAGCGCCGTGGCATGGGCCAGCCAGGACTGGCCGCCACGGATCGGCGAGTCGAGGATGCCGGACGCCACCGACAGGCCGGCGTCAGCGAACCGCTCGGCCATTTCCTCGAGGCGCGGCCCCAGCACCCGGGCATAGCGGTCATCGAGCAGTGCCGATATGCCGTAGGACTCCACGAAGACCAGCACCACATCGCGTCCGGCGAGCCCCGGCAAGGCGGCGACCGGATCGGGCCCGGCCGCCATCCGCTCGGCAAAGTCACGGTGGGCGCGATGCGTCTCGACCAGTTGCCGCCCCTGGAAATGCAGGGTGTCGAGCAAGGGCGTGCGCGCCACTGGTAGCAAGCGACTCTGCGGGAACTCGATGGCGATCAGCATGCCGCTTGCCACCAGCACCCCCAGGGCACCGGTCGCCGCCAGGCCGCTGCGCGCGGTGCCCTGCAGGCTCGCGGCCACCTTCGCCAGCAGCCAGGTCGCCAATGCCAGCAGGACCATGGCCAGCAGGGTGAGCAGGCCTGCCACCGGAAACCCCAGATTGCCCTCGAGCAGGTGGAAGACGGAACGCAGCAGGGGAAGGTCCAGGTAGAGATTCAGGGAGCGCCCGAACGCCAGATGGGTCGCCACGTCACCGAGGCCGACCAGCAGGAATGCCATGAGCAGGGCCACCACCAGCCAGCGCAGCCCGGCAAGCCGGCCGGCCGACGGCAGCAGTGATAACCCCGCCGCCAGCAGGATGGCCTCCAGCGCAATCCAGCGGGATGTCAGCTCGCCGTACAACAGCCACACTGGCGCCAGCAACACGCCATTGAGCAGCGCAAGGGCCAGGAACCAGCGGAGGCGGGAGCGAAACGGCATGGGCAATCACCCGGGTTAGATGGACCACCAAGCTTTCATTGTATAATCTTTGTATAAAGACATCATTGCAACTTGCCACCGATCCTGTTGTGACCTCGACGGGAGATGCCATTCAAGGAGGATCATGCCATGTCCCCATCAGGGTGGCTGGCCACCAGCCTGCTCATCGCGGGGATCACGCCTGCGAGCTGGGCCGAGCCCGACCCGGACCCGCCCGGCATCTTCGAGGAGGTCACCGAGCGTGCGCGAGGGCTTGCGGCATCTCCCTTTGAAGAGCGGGCCGGTGACCTGCCCCAGGCGCTGCGCGATATCGACTACGATACCTACCGTTCGATCCGCTTTCGCCCGGAAGACGCCCTGTGGAAGGACGAGGGGCTGTTCTCGGTGCAGCTCTTCCATGCCGGTTTCCTGTTCGAGCGGCCGGTCCGCCTGCACCTGGTCGAGGGGGACGAGCCGCACGACCTTCCCTTCCAGTCATCCTTCTTCCGCTACGACAGTGCCGCCGCTCCCCTGGCGGAGGAGGACCTGAGCGAGGCGGGGTACGCTGGCTTTCGCCTGCACTACCCCCTCAATCGCAAGGACTACCACGACGAGTTCCTGGTCTTCCAGGGCGCCAGCTACTTCCGGTTGGTGGGACGCGACCAGGGCTATGGCCTCTCGGCTCGGGGTCTGGCCATCGATACGGCCTCCCCCGGCGGGGAAGAGTTCCCGGCCTTCCGGGCATTCTGGCTGTTAAAGCCCGCCCCCGAGGCAACCCGGATCGACATCGTCGCGCTGCTCGACAGCCCCTCGCTGGCCGGCGCCTACCATTTCCGGGTGCTGCCCGGCGAGCAGGTCGAGGTGGAGGTCGAGGCCCGACTGTTCGCCCGCCGCGACGTGGAGAAGCTGGGCATCGCCCCGCTGACCAGCATGTTCATGCATGGCGGCGTCAGCCCCTACCCGGCCGACGACTTCCGACCCCAAGTGCATGATTCCCAGGGCGTGCTGATGCAGACCCATGCCGGGGAGTGGATCTGGCGTCCGTTGAGCAACCCGCGCGAGTTGCGCATCACCCGACTGCAGGACGAGAGCCCGGCGGGGTTCGGCCTTGCCCAGCGCGACCGCGATTTCGACAGCTACCTGGACATGGAGTCGCGCTACGAGCGCCGCCCCAGCCACTGGGTCACCCCGCGCGACGACTGGGGACCGGGCAGCGTGGAACTGGTCGAGATACCCAGCGACTCGGAGACCAACGACAACATCGCCGTCTACTGGGTCCCCGAGCAGCCCCTCGAGGCCGGCGGGTCAAGGACCTACCGCTACCGGCTGGCCACCTTCGATGCCCAGCGTCCCGAGCAGACCCTGGCCAGCGTCGTGCGCACCCGACAGGGCTGGGGGGCCGTACCGGGCCAGAGCGACCCACCGCCGCGCAGCCTGCGCCAGTTCGTCGTCGACTTCAGGGGGGGTGAGCTCTCGAGCCTGCACGCAAGCCACCCGGTCCACGCCGAACTCGAGGTCTCGAGCGGCGAGGCCCGACAGCTGATGGTGCAACGCCTGCCCGACGGCGACACCTGGCGCGCCTCCTTCCGAGTGCAACCCGAGGGGGAGACCCCCATGGACATGCGTCTTCGGCTGACGCTGCGCGACGCGCCCATGAGCGAAACCTGGAACTATGTCTTGAACCCCGGCGCCTGGAAGCCCCGATGAACTGTGCTGATTGTTCCCCCCGGGTGCCATGGCTGGCCGCACGACAGGCGGGGCTCGCCCTGCTGGTGCTCGCCACGACCGCCCTGGGGGGCTGGGCCATGTTCGAGATCCTGCGCGTCAACGGCATCACGGCGCTGCAGGGCAGCGTGCTGGGCCTGTTCGTGATCACCTTCGGCTGGATCACCATCGCCTTCTGGACGGCCATCATCGGCTTCCTGCTGCAGTTGGCTCGCCGCGACCCTCTGACCCTGGACCGCCTCGCTCGCCGCCCACCGGCGAGCGAGCCTGGCGAGCACCGGACGGCCCTGGTGATGCCCATCCATAACGAGGATCCCGCGGGGGTCGCGGCGGGTCTGGAAAGCACCTGTCGTTCGCTGCTCGAACAGCCCGACGCCCGGGGGTTCGAGGTGTTCGTGCTGAGCGATACCCGGGACGACGCGATCGCCCGCCGGGAGCACGCCGCCATCGCCGGCCTGCAGCAGCGGCTGTCTCCCCGCCTGCGGGTCCACTACCGTCGCCGCGAGGACAACCGGGGTCGCAAGGCCGGGAACCTGGCGGACTTCTGTCGCCGCTGGGGAGGTCGCTACGACTACCTGGTCGTGCTGGACGCGGACAGCCGCATGGGAGGCGCGACGCTGGTGTCGCTGGTAAGCGCCATGCAGGCCAACCCTCGGACTGGCCTGATCCAGACGGTACCGATCCCGGTTCGCTCGGCCAGCGTGTTCGGGCGCTTCACGCAGTTCGCCGCCGCGCTTCACAGCCCCCTGCTCGCCACCGGACAGTGCTTCTGGCAAGGGCATGCGGCGAACTTCTGGGGACACAACGCCATCCTGCGGACCCGGGCCTACATGGCCCACTGCGGCCTGCCGGACCTGCCCGGCAAGCCGCCGCTGGGCGGCGAGATACTCAGCCACGACTTCGTCGAGGCGGCGCTGATGCGACGGGCGGGCTGGGAGGTCCACCTGGATGTCCGTCTCGGCGAAAGCTACGAGGAGGTACCCAGCAACATCCTCGAGTTCGCCAAGCGCGACAGGCGCTGGATCCAGGGCAACCTGCAGCATCTGCGGCTGCTGGCCGCCGCCGGCCTTCATCCCATGAACCGCCTGCACTTCCTGTTCGGCGCGCTGGCCTACCTGACCTCGCTGCTGTGGGGTCTGATGCTGGTGGTCAGCACCGTGGACGCCATCGGCCGGGCCCAGGGTCGCCATGACTTCTTCCGTGCCGGCTTCCAGCTCTTTCCCGACTGGCCCGTTGCCACGCCCGAGCTGATCATGCCCCTGCTCATCAGCACGGCGGTGGTACTGCTGCTACCGAAGGTGCTGGGGTTCCTGCTGGCCTTCATTCAGCGCCCCGCCGCCTTCGGCGGCCGGGCACGCCTGCTGGCGAGCACCCTCCTGGAGATCGCCATCGCCATCCTGATCGCCCCGCTCATGATGCTGCTCCACAGCGGATTCATCCTGGCCGTGCTCAGTGGCCGGAAGGTGAGCTGGGACGCCCAGGTCCGCGAAGGGCGGTCGGTGCCCTGGCGGGATGCGCTTCGCCACACCTGGCTCGCGACCCTGATCGGTGCGCTATGGGCCGGATCGACCTACCTGCTCGCCCCGCTGTTCTTCTGGTGGCTCTCCCCGGTCTGGCTGGGCCTGTTGATGGCGGCGCCCCTGGTCAGGCTGACCAGCAGCCTCACCCATGGCCACAGGCTCTACCGTGCCGGCCTGCTGAGGGTGCCCGCGGAAGTGATGCCCACGGCCGTCCTGCAGCAGCTGGCAACGGCCTCGCCGAGCCAACCGGAGGCCCGCCTGGCTCCCCCGCCGCCGGACTGTCCCGGCGAGATGCCGGTTCAGTCGTTCTCCACCTGGCCACCGCGACACCCAGCGGCTTCCCCCAGGCCCGCCCAGCGGCCGACGGCCCTGGCCAACACCGACCCGAGGGCGAAACGCGAATGAAGCACACCGGAGGCCCTGGCATGCCCGCTACGCTGGTCGCGGCGTCCCGTCGATTGTCACGCCGCCTGGGACTGGCGCGCTCGCTGGTCATCTACTGGCGGCCGGGACGCCAGCGAGCCCTGAAGCGGCTCTATGCCGACTTCGTCGGGCCCGGCGACCTGGCGTTCGACATCGGCGCGCATCTCGGCGATCGCACCGCCGCCTTCCAGGGGCTGGGTGCCCGAGTGGTCGCGCTGGAGCCCCAGCCGGCCCTGTTTCTCTGGCTGAATCGCCTGGTGGGACGGCGCCGGGGTGTCACCCTGCTGCCCACTGCCGCCGGGGCGGCACCCGGCGAGGCTGACCTGGCGGTGAGTGAGGCGACACCGACGGTCTCCACCCTGGCCCACGAATGGCGCCGCGAGATCGGCGAACGCAACCCCGGCTTTCGCAAGGTACGCTGGGAAGGCCGCCAGCGCGTCCCCGTGACCACCCTCGACAGGCTGATCGCCGAGCATGGGCTGCCGCGCTTCTGCAAGATCGACGTGGAGGGCTTCGAGGCCGAGGTCCTGGCCGGGCTGACCCGGCCCATCGAGGGGATCTCGGTGGAATTCGTCGCCGGTGCCCTGGACGTGGCCGACCGCTGCGTGGCGCGGCTGGACGAGCTGGGCGACTATCGCTTCAACGCCATCGCCGGCGAGGGTCGA
Source organism: Halomonas ventosae (assembly GCF_004363555.1). Taxonomy (GTDB): domain Bacteria; phylum Pseudomonadota; class Gammaproteobacteria; order Pseudomonadales; family Halomonadaceae; genus Halomonas; species Halomonas ventosae. Next base: position 45,618 of record NZ_SNZJ01000005.1, read on the forward strand.
CGTTTCGCGTGGACGACATGGCGTACAGCGGCGGCCACGCGTGAGTGGCTGGCCGAGGGCGCCGACGGCCTGGCCTCGGGCGACCTCTACGCACGGCATACCGACGACCGGCAGGATACGGAGCGCCATGGCCCATGAGTGATCTTCCCCCCTGTCCCCGCTGGCAGGATCTCACTTGTCACGAGATAGCGACCCTGCCGCGCACTACCGTGGCGGTGATGGTAGTGGGCGCCATCGAACAGCACGGCGCCCACCTGCCACTCTCCACCGACCTCGATATTGGTGAGGGGCTTCTGCAGGAGGCCCTGACCCACCTGCCCGAGCGCTTCCCCCTGGTGACCCTGCCGCCAATGGCAGTGGGGGCCAGCGACGAGCACCTGAGCTTCCCCGGGACCCTCAGCCTGCCACCGGAGCTTGCCATCGCCACCCTGGAGGCCCATGGCGACGCCGTGGCTCGGGCCGGCCTGCAGCGGCTGGTGCTGATCAACAGCCATGGCGGAAACAAGGCCGTGATGGACCTGGCCGCCCTGCGGCTGCGCCGCCGGCACGGCATGCTGGTGGTCAAGGTCCACTACACTCGAATGCCGCCGCCGGGCACCCTGCCCGCCGGCGGCCTGCCCGCCGAGGAGCTGCGCCACGGGCTCCACGGAGGCGCGCTGGAAACCGCCATGATGCGCCACCTGGCCCCGGACAAGGTGCGTCTCGACCAGCTGGACCACCCGGCCTCGAGGGGCGAGGCCATGGCGGAGCAGGGACTGCTGCTGGGCCCGGAGGGAGAGGCCGCCTTCGCCTGGCTGGCCGAGGATCTGCATCCCGCGGGGGTGGTGGGCAATGCCCGCCTCGCCACGGCCGAACTCGGCCAGCGACTGGTGGCCCACTACGGCAAGCGAATCGCTCGTATCCTGCGCGAGACCCGGGACATGGCGGTCGATACCTTCCGCCGTCGCTAGCGTTCGTCGCTCTGAGCTCCCTCACGACCGGGCGGTCGGCCCCTGATCGCCGTCGAACACGGCATCGAGCAGGTGGCCGGCGCGTTCCGACTTGGCGCTGAGGTAGCGCCGATTGTGATCGTTGAGGCTGCCATAGAGGGCCTGGCGCTCGACCACCTCGATACCGCCCTCGGCCAGGGCTGACATCTTGCCCGGGTTGTTGGTCAGCAGCTGCACGCGACGAATACCCAGGGCGTCCAGCATGTCCACCGCGACCCCATAGCGCCGCTCGTCCTCGCCGAAGCCCAGGATCTGGTCGGCGTCCAGGGTGTCCAGGCCGCTGTCCTGGAGGGTATAGGCCCGCAGCTTGTTGGCCAGCCCGATGCCACGCCCCTCCTGAGCCAGGTAGAGCAGCACGCCACCGCCCAGCGCCTGGATATCGGCCACGGCATTGCGCAGCTGCTCACCGCAGTCGCAGCGCAGGCTGCCGAAGAGATCGCCGGTCAGGCAGGCCGAATGCAGGCGCAGCGGCACCGCCACATCGCCGCTGCGGGGCTCGCCGATCACCACCGCCACGTGCTCGCGCAGGCCGTCGGGTTCACGAAACAGGATGAAGCGGCAGTCGGAGGCATCCGCCAGGGGAATCTGCGCCTCGCTGACGCGCTGGAGCATGCCGACACTCCCCTCAAGGCAACGCTCGGCCTGTTCCGCCCCGACCGCGAGCCAGGTGCCCTCCGACACCCGGGCCTCCACGGCCGACCGCTGCGCTTCGCTGACCCGAGCCACCAGCGCGGCCGGAATCAGCAGCGCCCGACGCATCAGCGCCAGGGCCGCCCGGTCGGCCGCCTGGGCGGGCTCCAGCGACCGGCGCCAGCCGGCCAGTGCCTCCGGTTCCATCGCCACCTCCGGGGCGATACCGAAGGCCAGGTCGACCAGCCGCCGCCGGCCGGTCCCCTCGGGCAGTGACAGACGGGCCGCGCCTCGGGCCTCCGGCTCACCGAGAATCGCCAGGCGGTGGCGGCTCAGGACCAGCGCGGGCGTGCCGCCGGCGTGGCCGGCCAACCCTGAGACCGAGGCGTCAGTCGCCCCTTCGATGGCCTGGACCAGCACGCGAGTGTCACCGGCGATGACGACCACCGGCAGCCCCCGTCGCAGATCGAAGATGGCCCGTTCAACCTGATGCATGGTGCCCTCCTTGCACGCCTTGTCCCGCCGAGGCGGACTGCGCATGATGAAGTCTTTCCCCTGGCCTGGAGCTCACATGCCCCCGACCCCGCCCGACACCCTGGACCACGAGACGGCCTGGCAGGTTCTCTGCCGCGCCCGCGAGACCGTGACCCGCAGCGCAGCGCCGGTGCATCGGGACGGCCCGCTTCACCTGACGGCCAGCGGTTGGACGTCGGATATCCCGTCCAGCGAGGCGGCCCGGGAGATGCTCGACAACCTGGCCCCGCTGGCGATGCACCCCGGCCGCCTGACCCTGGCCCAGCTCGGCCAGAGCCTGGATGGGCGCATTGCCACCGAGAGCGGACACTCCCACTACATCAATGGTCCCGAGAGCCTGATGCACCTGCACCGGCTGAGGGCCCTGGTAGATGCCGTGGTGGTCGGCGCCGGGACCGCCTGCGAGGACGACCCCCTGCTCACGGTGCGCCATGTCAGCGGGCGCCAGCCGGTGCGGGTGATCCTCGACCCGCGGGGCCGAGTGCCGGCGACGCTGCGCCTGCTGCGCGAGGCCCAGGCCCCCTGCCTCCACATGGTCGGCGAGCAGGCCGACATCGCCCCGCCGGCGGCCGCTCATGTCACCCGCCTGCGGCTGCCGCTGGGCAGCGAGGGCTTCGCCCCCGCCGCCGTGCTCGATGCACTTGCCGCCCGGGGGCTCAGGCGCGTGCTGATCGAGGGCGGCGGCATCACGGTGTCGAGGTTCCTGGAGGCCGGCGTGCTCGATCGGTTGCATCTTCTCGTGGCACCGCTGCTGATCGGTTCCGGCCGGCCGGGACTGGCCATGTCGCCCATTGCCACCCTGGAGCAGGCGCGTCGCCCCGCCGCGCGGACCTTCCGCTGTGGGGACGACACCCTCTTCGACCTGGACCTCACCCGGTCCTGATCCCTCGGGACCCGAACCCGACGGCACGTCACCGGCGCGGCGGCGGAGCAGACCCGGCAGACACAGCGCGCCGGGCAAGCTCGCCATCAGCACCAGCAGGCCATAGGCCAGGGAGACCGCCACCCCCTCGGCCGGCGGCAGGCCGGCCAGTCCCCAGACCAGCGCCGCCACCCCCTCGCGAACCCCCCAGCCCGCCAGCGACAGCGGAATCAACATCGCCATCAGCACCGGGGGCACCAGCGACAGCAACGTCCCCAGGGGCAGCGTGACCCCGATCGCCCGGGCCGCGCAGGCGAACACCAGGGCATAGCTCAAGACCAGCAGCAGGGAGCCGGCGAGCTGCCGTGGCCAGACAGAGGAGGCCAGCAGGCTGCGCCGCAGGTCTCCCCCCAGCCCGGCCAGTGCCGCCGGTGGCTGGCGCAGGAGACGGCGCGTCATCGGCACGCCGAGCACGGCCAGCAGCGCGGCGACCCCCATCCAGCCCGCCGAGGAAAGCCCGTCCAGCGCCTCGCCGAGCAGCCCCTGCCACATCGGCGACAGGGCCACCACCAGCAGGGTCAGCAGCAGCAGGGCCAGCTGGCCGGAGGCGCGTTCGATGATCACCGCCCGCCAGGCGCTGCCCCGGCGTCCGCTGGCCCGGGAGTGCCGCCAGGCCCGGGCGGCATCCCCCGCCACCCCGCCGGGCAGCACCTGGTTGAGGAACAGAGCCAGGTAGTACTCCCGAAGCGCCCGCCCCCAGCCCAGCGACAGACCGAGACGGCACGCGGTCAGCCTCCATCGCCAGGCGGAAAGCAGCACCTGGGGGAGCGTCAGGGCCAGCGCCAGCAGGACCCAGCCCGGCGCCAGGGGACCGACCGCATCGATCACTTCCCCCGGCTCGAGCCACACCCAGAGCCCGCCCAGCAGCAGCAGGCTGGCCAGTGGTCGCCACAGGCGGGAGGGTCGAGCCAGCCCCATGGTCACCCTCGACCCGCCGCCGGCCGGGCGAAGAGGTCGCGATGCCCCACCGTCACGCCCAGCTCCCCGGCGCGGATGGCCGCCAGGCGGCGGTCTCGCCAGGCGCCGAGGCGAGTCGCCTCCAACGGCGCCTGCTCGAGGGCGGCATCGTGCCAGCCGCTGACCAGGGCCTCGGCCAGCGGTTGCTGGGTGGCGTCGCCGGCCGCCAGGTGCCAGGGGCTGGCATCGCTCTCCACCCGGAAACCGGCGCCAGCCAGGGTGCTGGCCAGCACTGCGGGCGCCTCGCCGCCCAGTGCGGGCCCCAGGCCCTTGTCGCGGCGCTGATGGGCCTGGAAGAGGGTGCGCGCGGCGAGGTCCTCGCGCTCCTCGACGCGCGCGCCCTGGCGGTCCAGGAAGGCCCAGTCGCCGTCCACGCTGAGGGTCAGCAGCAGCGCCTGGCCACGGGCCGCGCAGGCCGCCACCAGCGATTCCACCCAGGCGCGGGGCATCAGGTCGAACAGCGCCGAGGCGACCACCAGGTCGGCCTCGGCGAGCAGCTCCCCATCGACCGGCGAGAGGCCACGGCAGCGGGTCGTCAGGGCGATCGGGGCGCCGGCGCGGTCGCGCAGCCGGTCAGCTCGCCGGCGGGCATGGGACAGCAGGCCGGCATCGTGATCGACCAGCTGCCAGCACTGGGGGCCTGGCAGGCGTGAAGCCAGGAAGCACAGGTTGCTGCCGCTGCCGCTGCCCAGATCGACGATGCCATGGGGGGCGGGGCGCGCCTTCAGCCACTCCATGGCGAGCCCGGTCAGGCGATGGCTGCGCGACCGGGCATCCAGCCCCTCCCGCAGCGCCAGCCACGCCGCGGAGAACAGGTCGTGGGCAGTGGAGGCACTCATGACGACAGCCTCCGCTCGGGGCGGGCCAGGTCACCTATCGGCGCCTCGGGAAGGGCTTCCAGGGCGGCCATGAACGCTTGCCCCGCCCGTTGCCAATCCGCCAGCCCCTGCCTGGCCCGAACGGCACCGCGGCGCAGGCGGCACCTGACACCGGGGTCGTCCATCCAGCGGCGCAGCGCCTCGCGCAGGTCGCGGGCATCACCAGGGGGCACGGCGATGCCTGCCTCGGGTGGCAGGGTATCGGCCAGGGCGCCGCCGGTGGTGGTGATCACCGGCAGACCCCGCGCCAGCGCCTCGGTCACGACCATGCCGTAGCCCTCGTAGAGGGAGGGCAACACGAAGAGGTCGGCCCGGTGGTAGGCCGCTGCCAGTTCCGCGGCATCCCGCTCACCGGCCCAGACGATGCGCGAGGTCAGGCCATGCCGACGCGTGATCTCGAGCAGTCGGGCGGCGTGGGCGGGGTCTCGCGAGTGGCTGCCGATGACCTCGAGGGTCCAGTCGCGGTCCTGCAGCCCGGCCAGCGCCTCCAGCAGTCCGTCATGCCCCTTGCGGGGCGTCAGGGTCGCCACGCAGAGCAGCCGCCAGGGAGGCGTCGCTGCCTCGTGATCCAGGGCGCTGGCCGCCAGCGAGGCCGGCTCGACGCCGGGCTCCGCCACCCGGACACGCTCATCGGGGACGCCATACCCCGGCATGGCCCGAGCGGTGTGGGCGCTGGTGACGATCACCCGGCGGGCCGCGGCCAGCGCCCGGGCCTCGCTTGAGCGAAACGTCCTCTGCTCGGCGACGCCGAGGCCGGTCTCCTCGGCCAGGGGGTGATGGACGAGGGCGACGATCCGCAGGCGCGCGGCATGTTGCTCGATCTCCTTGGGCAGGCCGCCCATGGCCAGACCGTCGATCACCACCCGGGCACCATCGGGCAGCCGTGCCAGGGCCGTTGTCATGCTGCGACGGGCCTCAGGGTCAGCCAACGGGAAGCGTCCCTCGAGCCCGACTACCTCGACCCGCCATCCCTGCCGGCGCAGTTCCGCCGCCATCCGGGCATCATAGACATAGCCCCCGGTGCACTGGTCGGGATCACCGGCGACGATCAGCGTCAGCGCTGGCATCTCACCCCGGGGCATCGCGTCCTCGGGCATCAAAGCGCGCCCTCATAGCTGGCCCAGGCCACATGCGATTCATGCAGGGTCACGCACAGCGAGTCGAGGCCCATGGCCGCCTCCCCGAGCTGGCCGAGCTGGACGGCCGTGGCGAGACGCTCGAAGATGACCCGCGCCATGAACTCGGTGGTGGTGTTGCGGCCCTGGAACTCCTCCACCTCATCGAGGTTGTGGAAATTGAACTCGGCGAGCACCCGCTTGAGGGCTTCACCGGCCAGGCCGATGTCCACGACCAGGCCGTCATCATCGAGTTCGCGGCGCTGGAAGGTCACGTCGACCACATAGGTGGCACCGTGCGTGCGCTGGGCGGGTCCGAAGACCTCGCCCCGGAAGCTGTGGGCGATCATGAAATGGTCGCGAACGTTCAGGCGGTACATGCGGCAGGCACCTCGCATCAGGAAGGGGTGGGATAACGCAGTCGATGGCAGAGCACGTCGCCCTCGCCGGCGGCCAGGCGGGGCATCAATGCCGGCAGCTCCTGGAAGTCGCTCTCGCCGCTGATCAAGGCGTCGAGGCAGGGCGCGCGCAGCAGGTCCAGGGCCAGCGCCAGGCGACGGCGGAAATCCCAGCGTGTCGTGCGGCCGGCCGCCATGTGCCCGACCTGGCTGGCCTGCAGGGTCAGACGACGCGAGTGGAAGGCCTCGCCCAGGGGCAGGGTCACCTCACCACTGCCGAACCAGCTCATCTCCACCACCCGCGCCTCGTCACCGGCCAGCGCCAATGCCAGGCGCAGTCCCTCGGGGTTGCCGCTGGCATGGACCACCAGGTCATTCTCTTGCCGGGCAGCCGCCGGGAGGGAGAAGTCGAGCCCCAGAGCCTCGGCCAGTGACGAGCGGCCCGGGGCCACGTCCACCAGCTCTACCCGGGTCCCGGGAATCGCTGCGCAAAGCCAGGCCACCAGGGCGCCGACCACACCGGCGCCGACCACGCTGATATGGTCGCCCACCCCGGGGGCCGCGTCCCAGACCCCGTTGATGGCCGTCTCCATGTTGGCCGCCAGCACCGCACGCGCCGCTGGCAGGCCGTCCGGTAACGGCGTCACGGCGGCCGCGGGCACCACGTAGCGATCCTGGTGCGGGTACAGGCAGAACACCTCCCGTCCGAGTAGCGCAGGCTCACCGGCCTCGACGACACCGACGCTGACGTAGCCGTACTTGACCGGGCCAGGGAAATCGCCCTCCTGAAAGGGGGCGCGCATGCGTTGCCACTCGCTTTTAGGCACCCGGCCCTCGAAGACCAGCGATTCGGTACCGCGACTGATGCCGCTATAGAGGGTTCGAACGCCCACCTCGCCGGGGCCTGGCATGGCCACTGGCGCCTGTCGCAGGGCGCCCTGACCCGGGGCCAGCGTCCAGAAGGCGGTAGCGGTAGCATGGGACATGGCAAGATCCGTATCGTGAGTATCAGCAGTCGGCACAGGTCACAACGAGACCGTGAGCAACATCGTTAGCATCGAATCCATATGACAACGCTGTTGGCGGCACGCTCATTCTTCTACAATATCGATACATCAATACTGGGGTGCACAATGCAACACTGTCAATCGAGCACCGCATCATGCCAGGACAACCGCCTTTGGGCATGACGAGGAGCGCCGGAGGCCAGCCCCTCCCGATCGTCCGTGACCTTGGGGCAGGCGCCCTGGGCCTGCTGGCCTCGACGGCACTGCTGTGGTCATGGCTCGGCGCAAGCCCATGGGTGCCCCTGCTGGCGGCCGTCGCCTACCTGGTCATGGCCGGGCTGATCCTGGCAGGCGTGCCCCGCCACTGGGGAGGACTGGGCCTGGCCAACCGCATCACGCTGTGGCGCGGGACGCTGATCGCGCTGCTGGCCGGCACCCTGGCCGATCCCGGCCTGCTGACGCAATACGCCGTTCCCCTCGCCGCCCTGGCCCTGCTGGCGCTGGTGCTGGACGGGGTGGATGGGGCCGTCGCGCGCTGCACCGCGACCCAGAGCGATTTCGGAGCACGCTTCGACATGGAACTCGATGCCGTCCTGATCCTGGTGCTGTGCCTGGCACTGCTGTCGCTCGGCAAGGCCGGCCCCTGGGTGTTGGCCATCGGGGCCATGCGCTACGCTTTCGTTATCGCCGGTATCGCGCTCTCCTGGCTGACCGCTGCCCTGCCGGAGAGTCGTCGCCGCAAGGCGGTCTGCGTCTGGCAGGTGACGGCCCTGATGATCGCCCTGCTGCCCGCCGTCGGTGCCACCGCGACGACCTGGCTGGCGGGTAGCGCACTGCTCGGCCTGACCTGGTCGTTCCTCGTCGATATCCGCTGGCTGTATCGCCATGCCGCGGCAAGACCTCCAGAGGACTATCGAGCCGGCAGCCACTCATGAACCGAAGGACACCCTGATGCCTGTGTCTCATCCTCACACCCCGGCCCCACGCGCCTCCCTGACGCTCGCCACGGGGCTTGCCCTGGCGCTGGGCATGCTCTCGACACAGACCGCCAGTGCCGAGCCACGCACCTACGAGATCGACCCCGAGCACTTCTCCATCGGCTTTCTGACCGAACACGTCGGCTATGCGGACACACTCGGCATGTTCCTGGAGGGCCAGGGCGAGTTCGTCTACGACGAGCAGACTCGGCAGCTGCACTCCGGGACGGTCGAGATCGCCACCGACAGCGTGTTCACCAATCACGAGGAGCGCGACAACCACCTGCGCAGCGGCGACTTCCTCGACGCCAGCCGTCACGCGACGATTGTCTTCGAGGCCACCGGCTTCGAGGCACACAGCGACAGCGAGGGCACCCTGGAAGGCGAGTTGACCCTGCTCGGCGAGACCCGCCCCGTGACCCTGGCGATCACGCTCAACAAGGCCGAGGCCTATCCCTTCGGCCACGGGCAGCACACCCTGGGACTGTCGGCACGCACGACCCTCAACCGCAGCGACTGGGGGATGACTTACGGGGTCGACAACGGCCTGGTCGGTGACGAGGTGGAACTGATCCTCGAACTGGAGGCGATCAGGCAATAGCCGATCTCGCCAGGAATACATAGACGGGCTGGCAAGTCATGACCAGCCTGCTAGACTGACCCGACGCTTGACGGGGTGCCGGTGGATCCGGCTGAGATGGCGCAGGGTGTCGAGAGACACCGAGCGCTGGTCCCGTGGAACCTGATCCGGCTCATACCGGCGTAGGAATCAAGCGGTGAGCCAGCGCCGACTCGGCGCCGCTGTCCGGCCACCCCTCCCTCGCCCATGCTCCGGATCGATACCGCTACCGGAGGCAAGATGGGCTACCGCTTCAATGATCTCACCACCGCCTGCCAGGACGACTGGCGCGCCTATATCGAGCACCCGTTCGTATGCGGCCTGGGCGACGCCACCCTCGACGAGCGCGCCTTCCGCCACTACCTGCAGCAGGACTACCTCTTCCTGATCCACTTCGCCCGCGCCTATGCGCTGGCCGGCTACAAGAGTCGCACCCTGGAGGACCTGCGCCAGGCCCATGAGGGGCTCAAGGCGATCCTCGACGTGGAGCTCGACCTGCACGTGGGCTACTGCCGGGAGTGGGGCATCAGCGAGGCCGACCTCGCCGCCCTGCCCGAGGCCCGCGCGACCCTCGCCTACACCCGCTACGTGCTCGACACCGGCCACCGCGGCGACCTGCTCGACCTGCACGTGGCGCTGGCCCCCTGCCTGGTGGGCTACGGCGAGATCGCCCACTGGTTGAATGCCCAGTCCTTCACCGTGCGAGGCGACGCCAACCCCTATGACGCCTGGATCGCCATGTACGAGAGCGACGACTTCCAGGACGCCATGCATGCCGAGCTCGAGTGGCTAGACACCCGCCTGGCGGAGGTGACACCGCGCCGCTTCGCGGAGCTCTGCAGCGTGTTCCGCGATGCCACGCGACTGGAGATCGACTTCTGTCAGATGGGGCTGGAGCTCGCCAGCTGAGGCACTGGCCCCATTGCCACCCGCCCGCTGGACCTGGTCATGCCAGCGGGCAACACCACACTGGTGACCGAAAGATCGCCCGACCACTCGCTTGACGGGGTGCCGTTGAAGACGGCTGAGATCATGCGCTTTCGAGCATGGATCCCGTTGAACCTTAACTGGCTAGGACCAGCGTAGGGATCAAGCGACAGGCCGTGTGCCCCCTGACGCCGCAGCCCCTGTCCTTCCCGCCTGTGTCCTCCCTGACAAGACCCCGACAATCCAAGGGAGAACACCATGAGCAAGACCGCCCACTTCCTCGCCGAGACCGCCCGCGTCGACGCGGCCGCCGTCCAGCCGTTGCCCGGCTCGCGCAAGGTCTACGTCGAGGGCTCGCGCCCGGACATCCGCGTGCCCTTCCGCGAGATATCGCTCTCGCCCACCAGGACCTCCGGCGCCGAGGAGCAGAACCCGCCGCTGCTGGTCTACGATACCTCCGGCCCCTACACCGACCCGGATGCCGAGATCGACCTGCGAAAGGGCCTGCCCGAGCTGCGCCGCGCCTGGATCGAGGCGCGCGGCGACACCGAGTTCCTCGATGGGCCCAGCTCCGAGTACGGCCGGCGCCGCGCCAATGACCCCACGCTCGCCCAGTTGCGCTTCGACCTGACCCGCACGCCCCGCCGCGCCAAGGAAGCCAAGAACGTCACCCAGCTGCACTACGCGCGCCAGGGGATCATCACCCCGGAGATGGAATTTATCGCCATCCGGGAAAATCAGCGTCGACAAGCCCTGGGAACCGAGGAGGTCGAGCGCATCCTCGGCCACCAGCACCCGGGCCAGGGCTTCGGCGCCAAGCTCCCCAAGGAAATCACCCCGGAGTTCGTCCGCCAGGAAGTGGCGGCTGGCCGGGCGATCATCCCCTGCAACATCAACCACCCGGAATCCGAGCCGATGATCATCGGCCGCAATTTCCTGGTGAAGATCAACGGCAACCTGGGCAACTCGGCGGTGACCTCCTCCATCGAGGCCGAAGTCGACAAGATGACCTGGGGCATCCGCTGGGGCTCGGACACCGTCATGGACCTCTCCACCGGGCAGAACATCCACGAGACCCGCGAGTGGATCATCCGCAACGCCCCGGTGCCGATCGGCACCGTGCCGATCTACCAGGCGCTGGAGAAGGTGAACGGCGTGGCCGAGGACCTGACCTGGGAGGTGTTCCGCGACACCCTGATCGAACAGGCCGAGCAGGGCGTGGACTACTTCACCATCCACGCCGGCGTGCTGCTGCGCCATGTTCCGCTGACCGCCAAGCGGGTCACCGGCATCGTCTCCCGGGGCGGCTCGATCATGGCCAAGTGGTGCCTCTTCCATCACCGGGAGAGCTTCCTCTACACCCACTTCGAGGAGATCTGCGAGATCTGCCAGCGCTACGACGTGGCCTTCTCGCTGGGCGACGGCCTGCGCCCGGGCTCGGTGGCCGACGCCAACGACGCGGCTCAGTTCGCCGAACTCGAGACCCTGGGCGAGCTGACCAGGATCGCCTGGCGGCACGACGTCCAGGTGATGATCGAGGGGCCGGGCCACGTGCCCATGCACCTGATCAAGGAGAACATGGACAAGCAGCTCGCCGAGTGCGACGAGGCGCCCTTCTACACCCTGGGGCCGCTGACCACCGACATCGCCCCGGGCTATGACCACATCACCTCCGGCATCGGCGCGGCGATGATCGGCTGGTACGGCTGCGCCATGCTCTGCTACGTCACGCCCAAGGAACACCTGGGGCTGCCCAACAAGGATGACGTCAAGACCGGCATCATCACCTACAAGATCGCCGCCCACGCCGCGGACCTGGCCAAGGGGCACCCGGCGGCCCAGCGCCGTGACAACGCCCTCTCCAAGGCGCGCTTCGAGTTCCGCTGGGAGGACCAGTTCAACCTGGGGCTCGACCCGGACACCGCCCGCGAGTACCACGACGAGACCCTGCCCAAGGACTCGGCCAAGGTGGCGCACTTCTGCTCCATGTGTGGGCCCAAGTTCTGCTCGATGAAGATCAGCCAGGAGGTCCGCGACTCGGTCTTCAAGGACGGGGCTCAGGACAGGGGCCTCGATGGCGACCGGGACGCCGTGATGCAGGGCATGGAGGAACAGGCCGAGAAGTTCCGGGAACAGGGGGCGGAGCTCTACCGGGAAGTCTGACCGCCGCCGGCCCACCCACCATGCAACGCGCCCCCGCCGGTCTCCCGGCGGGGGCGCGTTGCATGGTCTAGCGGTGTGGGACCCGCCGTCAGATCAGAAGCGGAACGTCACCCCGACGCTGGCGGCGTCGAAGGTGTAGTTCGACTCGTCCAGGTAGCGCATGTAGTCGGCGCCCACGGCGAGGTTATGCGTCACGTCGAACTCACCGCCGGCGCCGTAGGAGAAGCCGCTCTCGGTATCCGCGTCGAAGTCCACCTCGGTGAAACCCGCCAGGCCATAGAGGCGGAATTCCGGGGCGATCGGCAGGACCCCCTTGGCATAGGCGCCGGCCAGGTAATCCAGCTCAGCCGGGCCGTCGGAGCCGCCGGTACCGAGATGGCCCTCGAGACCGAAATAGTCGTTGAATGCCACGCCACCGCGCAGGCGCAGGCCGGTGCTGTCGAAGTTGCCACGTCCATCGGGGTCGAGTTCCCAGAACATGACGTCGCCACCGAGGTACGGGCTCGGCTGGTAGTTCATGGGGCTGCCCTGGGCGTGGGCGGTGGCCCCGGCCAGCAGCAGGGCGGCGGAAACGGCGGAAATCGTGATGGTCTTCATGGTGAATCTCCCGGTTAGGAAACAGTGTTTCCCTATGCAGGGACCATTCTGGTACAGCCTAGACGAAAGTGCAAGATGTTCCGCCCCCGACGCCCACCAGGGAGATAAGGACAACTGGGTGTCCGGCGTCAAGCCGCTGGGGTCACTGCATCCCGCACTGCAACATGCTAGATTCGCCCTGCCCGAGGCCACTCGCCAGGCTCCCCCTGGCCGCACCGCACGCGCCCCCGATACCCCAGAGCAGGATGCGCCATGAACGACCCGGTACTGGTAATCAACTGCGGCTCCTCGTCGATCAAGTATGCCCTCGTTCCCGCGGCTCCCGACCAGCCTCGCCTGGCCGGCCTGGCCGAGCGGCTGGGCGGTGTGGATGCGCGCCTCACGGGGGTCGACGGCAGCGGTGGTGAGTTCTCATGCCCCCTGCACGGCGCCGACCACGCCGAGGCGATGGCGGCCATCCTCGAGCGCCTCGAAGGGCAGCATCCCGTGGCGGTGGGGCATCGGATCGTCCATGGCGGTGAGCGCTTCACCCGTGCCGCCCGCATCGATGCCGGCGTGCGGCGCGCGATCGAGGCCACCGTGGCCCTGGCCCCGCTGCACAACCCGGCCAACCTGGCAGGGGTCAAGGCGACCCTGGCACTCTTCCCCGACCTTCCCCAGGTGGCGGTCTTCGATACCGCCTTTCACCAGACCCTGCCCCCTCGCGCCTATCGCTATGCGCTGCCGGAAGGGCTCTATCGCAACCACGGCATCCGCCGCTACGGCTTCCATGGCAGCAGCCACGCCCACGTGAGTACCCGGCTCGATGCGCTCGGCGGGCGTCCCCACGGCGGCTGGCTCATCGCCCACCTGGGCAACGGCTGCTCCTCCTGCGCGGTCTGGCAGGGGCAGAGCGTCGATACCAGCATGGGGCTGACGCCCCTGGAGGGGCTGGTGATGGGCACCCGCAGCGGCGACGTGGACCCAGGCCTGCATGCCCACCTGGCCCGGCATCTGGGCTGGTCGATCGAGCGTATCGACACGCTGCTCAACAAGGAGAGCGGCCTGCTGGGGCTCTCCGGCCTCTCCAACGACATGCGCCGCCTCGAGCAGGCCGCCGCCGAGCACCATGCGGGCGCCGAGCTGGCCATCGAGGTGTTCTGCTACCGCATCGCCAAGTCGCTGGCCGCCCTCTCTTGTGCCCTGCCCCGCCTGGATGGCATCGCCTTCACCGGGGGCATCGGCGAGAATGCCAGCGCCGTGCGCGCGCGAGTGGTCGAGCAACTGCCCCACTTCGGCCTGCGTCTGGCCGCCGAGGCCAACGCTTCCACCGTGGGCGGCCGCGAGGGGCGCATCGACCTCGACGCAGGCGGTCCCCAGCTGTGGGTCATCCCCACCGACGAGGAGGGGCGCATCGCCGAGGAAACCCGCCAGCTGCTGCAGGAGCGCCAGCATGACGCCACTTGATCACCGTTCCGAGCCCCGCAACCTGCTGCTGGTCCCCACCGACAGCGGCGTGGGCCTGACCTCGGCCTGCCTCGGCCTGATCCGCGCCCTGGACACCCTCGGCCTCAAGGCCGGCTTTCTCAAGCCCTTCCGCCAGGACGAGCTGAACGGCAACGGGCCGGACCGCTCCTGCGCCCTGGCGGCCAGCACCCTGGGCCTGGCGCCTCCTGCGCCACTCCCCCAGGCCCGGCTGGAGCGCTTGCTGCGCGAGGACCGCAGCGACGAGCTGATGGAGGAGGCCGTGGAGCGCCATGCCCGGGTCGCCTCCCCGGACGCCGGCGAGGCCCCCGAGCTGGTGGTGATCGAGGGACTCGCGCCCAGCCCGCACAGCAGCTACGCCACCCGGCTCAATGCCCAGCTGGCCCATGCCCTCAATGCGCGCACCATCCTGGTGGCCGATGGTGACCTCGGCGCCCCCCAGGACCTGGCGGAACGGCTCGACATGCATGCCCAGGCCTTCGATGGCGTGGAGTCGCCGCGCACCCTGGGCTGCATCCTGATGCGGCTGCGCCCGCTGCCCGACGAGGATGGCCCCACACCGCTGGCGGCCCCCGAACTCACCGCCCGGCGTGACGAGGAGCTGGTCGCCCGCCTGCGCCGCTACCTGCCGGCCCTGGGCGGCGAGCGCTTCCAGCTGATCGGCGCCGTGCCCTGGCATGCGGCCCTCTCCGCACCGCGGGTGCTGGACGTCGCCCGGGCGCTGGAGGCGCGCTTCCTGCACGAGGGCGAGGCCGCCAGCCGGCGCGTACTGGGCACCAGCCTTTGCGCGCGCAGCGCCGCCCATGCCCTGCACGTGTTCCGCCCCGGGCGCCTGCTGGTCACCCCCGGCGACCGCGACGACATCCTGCTCGCCGCGGCACTCTCGACCATGAACGGCGTGCCCCTGGCGGGCATCCTGCTGACCCATGACGAGCTGCCGGATGAGGCCATGATCGAGTTCTGCCGCCCCGCGCTGCGCAGCGGGCTGCCGGTGATGGCGGTGGACTCCGACAGTTTCGCCACGGCCCAGCGCCTCGACCGCATGGCCAACGACATCCCCATCGATGACCCGGAGCGGGCCGAGCAGGTGACCCGCTTCGTCGCCGGCCACCTCGACCTGGCGTGGCTCAAGGAGAACCTCAGCCGCGGCTATCCGAGTCGACTCTCCCCTGCCGCCTTCCGCCACCAGCTGGTCAAGCTGGCCCAGCAGGCCAGCAGGCGCATCGTGCTGCCCGAGGGCAGCGAGCCGCGCACCGTGGAAGCCGCGGTGATCTGCCAACAGCGCGGCATCGCCCGCTGCGTGCTGCTGGCCAGGCGCGAGGAGGTCGAGGAGGTGGTCCGCCAGCGTGGCATCGAGCTGCCCGAGGGGCTCGAGATCCTCGATCCCGCCGGCATCCGCCGGGACTACGTGGCGCCGATGGTCGAACGACGCCCCGACAGACTCAACGCACTGACGGCCGCGGACCAGCTCCAGGACAACGTGGTGCTCGGCACCATGATGCTGGCCGAGGGCGAGGTGGACGGCCTCGTCTCCGGAGCCATCCACACCACCGCCAACACCGTGCGTCCGGCCTTCCAGCTGATCCGGACGGCGCCCGGCTACCGGCAGGTGTCGTCGATCTTCTTCATGCTGCTGCCCGAGCAGGTGGTGGTCTATGGCGACTGCGCCGTGAATCCCGACCCCGACGCCGAGGCCCTGGCCGAGATCGCCATCCAGAGCGCCCGCTCCGCCGCGGCCTTCGGCATCGAACCCCGGGTGGCGATGATCAGCTACTCCACCGGCGAGTCAGGCAGCGGCGCCGACGTGGAGAAGGTGCGACAGGCCACCCGCATCGCCCGGGAGCGCGAGCCCACGCTGTGCATCGACGGCCCCCTGCAGTACGACGCCGCCGCCATCGAGAGCGTCGGCCGCCAGAAGGCCCCCGACTCCCCGGTGGCGGGTCGCGCCACGGTGTTCGTCTTCCCCGACCTCAACACCGGCAACACCACCTACAAGGCGGTCCAGCGCAGCGCCGGGGTGGTCAGCGTCGGCCCCATGCTGCAGGGCCTCAACAAGCCGGTGAACGACCTCTCCCGAGGCGCGCTGGTCGACGACATCGTCTATACCATCGCCCTGACCGCCATCCAGGCCGTCCTGGGCAGCTGATCGTTCTCGCTGACGGCAGCGCCAGTCTCACTCGACGCTGCCCTTGAGTCGCTCGCTGCGCCGACGCAGCAGCTCCATGGTCACCAGCAGCAGGGTCGAGAGCAGGATCAGGATGGTGGCCATGGCGGCGATGGCCGGGCTGATGTTCTCGCGGATTCCCGAGAACATCTGGATCGGCAGGGTGCGCTCGGTGGGGCTGGCGATGAACAGCGCCACCACCACCTCGTCGAAGGAGGTGGCGAAGGCGAACAGCCCTCCCGACACCACCCCGGGCAGGATCTGCGGCAGCACCACGGTGAAGAAGACACGCATGGGACTGGCGCCCAGGCTCGCCCCGGCGCGCACCTGGTTGAAGTCGAACCCTTGCAGGGTCGCGTTGACCGTGATCACCACGAAGGGCACGCCGAGCACCGTGTGGGCCAGCACCAGGCCCGCATAGGAATTGAGCAGCCCGACCTGGGCGAAGAAGAAGTACATGCCCACGGCAACGATCACCAGCGGCACCACCATGGGCGATATCAGCAGCGCCAGGATCATGCCCTTGCCGGGAAAGTCGGCGCGGTTGAGCCCCACCGCGGCCAGGGTGCCGAGCGCCATCGCCAGCAGGGTGGCGAGTGGCGCCACGATCAGGCTGTTCTTCAGCGCCGCCAGCCAGGGACCGGAGGGATCGAAGATCTCGCTGTACCAGCGCAGCGAGAACCCCGGCAGCGGGTAGGTCAGGAAGGAGCCACTGCTGAACGACAGCGGGATGATCACCAGTACCGGGGTGATCAGGAACAGCAGCACCAGGCCGCAAAGGGTCCGGAATACCCAGAACCAGAGCTTCTCCACCGGCGAGGCGTAGGGGGGCAGTGCCATGCGTCGTTCTCCTCCCGGTCTCAGCGCCGGATCAGCTGCCTGCGGTTCACCAGGCGGTGGTAGACCAGGTAGAGCAGCAGGGTGACCATCAGCAGGATGCTGCCCAGGGCCGCGGCCATGCCCCAGTTGTTAGTGGTGTTGGTGTAGTAGGCCACGTAGTAGCTCACCATCTGGTCGGCGGGGCCGCCCACCAGGGCCGGGGTGATGTAGTAGCCCAGTGCCATGATGAACACCAGGATGGTCCCCGCCGCCACCCCGGAGACGGTCTGAGGCACATAGACCTGCCAGAAGGCGGCAAACGGGTGCGCACCGAGCGATACCGCCGCGCGCTGGTAACTGGGCGAGATGCCTTTCATCACGCTGTAGAGGGGCAGCACCATGAAGGGCAGCAGGATATGCACCATGGCGAAGAACACCCCGATACGATTGAACACCAGCTGCAGGGGCGACTCGATGAGCCCCAGCGCCATCATCGACTGGTTGGCCAGTCCGTTGGACTGCAGCAGGATGATCCAGGCCGCGGTGCGCACCAGCAACGAGGTCCAGAACGGCAGCAGCACCAGGATCATCAGCAGGTTGCTGGTCCTTGCCGGCAGCGTGGCCAGCAGGTAGGCCAGCGGAAAGCCCAGCGCCAGGCAGATCAGGGTCACGCCGCCGGCGATCACCATGGTGCGCTGGAACACGGCCTGATAGAGGCGGTCCTGCTGGTCGACGCGCTGCACCTCACCGTCCGCGCCACGCTCGAGGTCAAGCGAGGCGAGCAGATAGCGGTCGGTTCGCGGGGGTGCCGCCGCCTGGATGCCTTGCCAGGTCGCCGTCTCGCCCCAGGCCGGGTCGATGTCGATCAGGGTATCCCGCCAGTTGTCGCTTGCCGATGGCAACCCCATCAGGGTGCGCATCAGCAAGCCACGATACTGCGGATCCTCGTAGTTCAGGCGCCGGCCGACGCTACCCAGTCCCCCGCCGCGGCGGGAGTCACGCAGCTCGTCAGCAAAGACCGCGAAGGTCGCCTCGCCGGGCAGGCCCTCGCCGTCCCACTGCTGCAGTGACGAAGCGGTCTGCGGCATGACCTGTCGCAGGCTGCCGTTGTCGATACTGTTGAGCAGCATGCTGCCGATGGGCACCACGAAGACCACGACCAGAAACAGCGCCAGTGGCGCGACCAGGCCGACCGCCTTGACCTTGCGCAGGCGCTCGGCGCGTCGCAGTCGCGACTTGAGGTTGCCCTGCTCCGGCGCGGCGGCGCCATCGAGTGTGGTGGAAGCCATGACGTCCCTCAGCGTTAGGATTCGGGTCGGACGGACCGGACGGTCGGGTGGCGGCCGGGAGCGCCACCCGACCGTCGGTTACTGCGCTGCCCAGGCGTTGAAGCGCTGCTCGAGCTCTTCGCCGTAGCTGACCCAGAACGCCGTGTCCATGGCCAGGGCACCGTCGAGGTTCTCCTCGTGGGTCGGCATGCGGCGCGCCTGCTCATCGTCGAGTTCCTTGATGGCATCGGGATGGACCGGGCCGTAGGGGATCTCGCTGGAATAGACCGCCTGGTTCTCGGGCTGGCTGGCAAACTCGATGAACTGGTAGGCCTCGTCGACGTAGTCGCTACCGGCGACGATGGCCCAGTAGTCAAGGTCATAGATGCTGCCGTCCCAGACGATCTCCAGGGCATTGCCCTCTTCCTGGGCGGCGGCGATGCGGCCGTTGTAGGACGAGGTCATGACCACGTCACCGGCCACCAGCCACTGGGGCGGCTGGGCACCGGCCTCCCACCACTGGATGTGATCCTTGATCTCGTCGAGCTTGGCGAAGGCGCGATCCACGCCCTCGTCGGTGGCCAGCACCTCATAGACCTCGCTGGCCGGCACGCCATCCGCCAGCAGGGCGAATTCCAGGGTGTATTTGGCGCCACGCCGCAACCCGCGCCTGCCGGGGAAGTCCTCGACGTTCCAGAAGTCCTCCCAGGAGCTCGGCGCGGTGTCCAGCTCATCGGCGTTGTAGGCCAGCACGGTGGACCAGACGAAGGTGCCCACCCCGCAGTCGTTGTAGGCAGAGTCGATGAGGGCGTCACCCAGGCCGAGGCGTTCCCAGTCGATGGGCTCGAACAGCCCCTCGAAGCAGCCCCGCACCAGCTCAGGGGACTCCATCTCCACCAGGTCCCAGCTGACGTTGCCGGTCTCGACCATGGCGCGGATGCGCGACAGCTCGCCGTTGTAATCCCCGGGCGTCAGGTCGACCCCGGTGCTCTCCTGGAAGGGGCCGTAGTAGGCCTTCCCCATGGCCTCGCCGGAGGCACCGCCGAAGGAGATCACGGTGAGCGCCTGGGCCCCGGTCGACATGGCCAGGCCGGCGCTGAACAGGCCGCCCAGCGCCACGCCACGGGCCAGGCGTTTCAGGGACTGTGAAGAATGGGTCATGTCACTGGTCATCTTGTTCTCCCGGTCGCAAGCGACCTTTCGATTGTTGTTGAGGGCCCAGCACTTGCTGCTGAGGGTCTAGCGATAGACCTGCCCGGGTGGACGGGCAGGCAGGCTCCGGGCCGGCGAGCCGGCTCAGGGCGCATCCAGGGCGCGGACGTCCTCGTCGCGCCAGCCGAGCTCGACGGTGTCGCCCGGCTTCAGCTGGTGATCGAAGGCATCGACCGGTACCCGTGCCACGAAGTCGTCGTTGCCGGGCAGGGCGCAGCGCACGCGCAGGTGGTCGCCGAGGTAGATGAACTCGTGGACCCGCGCCGAGAGCCGGTTGGGCAGGTCGTGCGCCGCACCGTCGAGCTTGACACGCTCGGGACGGATCGACAGATGGGTGACATCGCCCACCGCCAGGGAGGGACCGAGCACGGCGCCGGTGCTCATCCCCTCGCCGAAGCGCGCACGGCACCTCTCGCCCTCCACCGACTCGACGCGGCCGGCGAGGGTGTTGTTCTCGCCGATGAACTGGGCGACGAAGGCATTGGCGGGGTATTCGTAGAGATTGCTGGGGGTATCGATCTGCTGGATCACCCCGTCGTTGAAGACGGCCACGCGATCCGACATGGTCAGCGCCTCGCCCTGGTCGTGTGTCACGAAGACCACGGTCAGGCCCAGCTGCTGGTGGAGATGCTTGATCTCAAGCTGCATCTGCTCGCGCAGCTGCTTGTCGAGCGCCCCGAGGGGCTCGTCCATGAGCACCAGCTGCGGCTCGAAGACCAGCGAGCGGGCCAGCGCCACGCGCTGCTGCTGGCCACCGGACAGCTGTCCCGGTCGCCGCCGGGCAAACTCGCGCAGCTGGATCATGTCCAGGATCTCCGACACCTTGCGGTCCGCCTCGGCGGCGGGAAGACGACGCGTCTTGAGCGGGTAGCGGATGTTCTCCTCCACCGTCATGTGGGGGAAGAGCGCATAGTTCTGGAACACCATGCCGAAGTTGCGCTTGTGGGGCGGCACGCTGTTGAGGCGCTGCCGGCCGAGGAAGATGTCGCCCCCGGTGGGATTCTCGAAGCCTGCCAGCATCATCAGGCAGGTCGTCTTGCCCGATCCCGAGGGCCCCAGCAGGGTCACGAACTCGCCCTCGGCGATGGTCAGGTTGAGGTCCTTGACCACCAGGGACTCGCCATCGTAGGTCTTCTGCACGCCGGCGAAGCGGATCAGCGGAGCCTGCGCATCGTTATCGTTGTCGGGCATGGGGGCTCCCGGCTAAAAATCATGACGTTTGCTGAAAATATCCAAATTTCAAGCTAGGCGCGTACCTCCCCGACGTCAAGCCCCTCCATCACGCTATATAAACGCTCCGCCACGAGACGACCGGCAGACCGGGCACCGGCCCCTGGCGGGACGGCAGATTGCTGGCCGAGGCTCATCAATGGGAATATGCTTGAGTTACCTGCTGCCTTCGCCCCGGAAGGCCCGAATCAACACGGAGAACGAAATGGCCGGCTTGCTACCCGATGTCGACCCGGATGGACTGCTCGAGTACTCGGTCGTCTACACCGACCGCGCACTGAACCACATGTCGAAGAGCTTCCAGGGCGTGATGCGCGACGTCTCATCCACCTTGAAGGAAGTATACAACGCCCATTCGACGGTGATCGTTCCCGGCAGCGGGACCTTCGGCATGGAGGCCGTGGCCCGCCAGTTCGCCAAGGAGCGTCGCTGCCTGGTGATCCGCAACGGCTGGTTCAGCTATCGCTGGAGCCAGATCCTCGAGATGGGCCAGATCCCCGCCGAGGTCAACGTCCTCAAGGCGCGTCGCCTCGACGAGGATGACCCCACCTCGCCCTTCGCCCCGCCTCCCATCGAGGACGTGATCGAGTCGATCCATGACCAGCAGCCCGATATCGTCTTCGCCCCCCACGTGGAGACCGCCTCGGGCATGCTGCTGCCCGACGACTACCTGCGTCAGATCGCCGACGCCATCCACGAGCAGGGCGGGCTCTTCGTGCTCGACTGCATCGCCTCCGGCACCCTGTGGGTCGACATGCAGGACATCGGCGTCGACGTGCTGGTCAGTGCTCCGCAGAAGGGCTGGAGCGCCAGCCCCTGTTGCGGGATGGTGATGCTCTCCCGCCAGGCCCGGGAGATCATCGAGGAGACCACCAGCACCAGCTTCGCCTGCGACCTGAAGAAGTGGCTGACCATCATGGAAACCTACGAGGGCGGTGGCCACGCCTATCACGCCACCCTGCCCACCGACGGCCTGCGCCAGCTGCGCGACGTGATGCGCGAGACCCAGCAGTACGGCTTCGACAAGGTGCGTGACGAGCAGTGGGAGGTCGGGCGCCGGGTCCGCGGCATGCTCGCCGAGCACGGCTTTCGCAGTGTGGCCGCTCCCGGCTTCGAGGCGCCCGGCGTGGTGGTCTGCTACACCGCGGACGAGGGTATCGTCGGCAAGTTCCTGGCGGCCGGTGTCCAGGTGGCGGCAGGGGTCCCGCTGATGTGCGACGAGGGTAACGACTATCGCGCCTTCCGCATCGGCCTGTTCGGCCTCGACAAGCTCCACCATCCGGAGCGTACCCTCGAGAGCCTGGAGGCGGCCCTGGCCAAGGTGCAGGGCGCCGACGACTGAGTCGCCAGCCCGCCCCTTCAGGGCGCGGGCTTCACGCCTGATCATTACTGGCCATCAAAGCTGGTCATCAAGGAAAGCGGGGCGGCCATCTAGCCGCCCCGCTGTCGCGTGCGCCGGGACGCCGCGGCTTCAGTAGCCGCCCATGCCCCGGGGCATGAAGCCCAGGTTATTCTCCACCTCCGTCACGCCGTCGATGTTCTCCGCCGCCACCTGCACGGCCTGGCGCTGCTCCTTGCTGTCCACCAGCCCCCAGAGCTGCACCTTGCCGTCGGCCACGATGATGTTGAGCCGGTCGACCATGACCCCGGTGTTCTGGTCGACCTCCTTGAGGATGGCGTCACGGATCGCCCGGTCGTCACCGCCCGCGGCAGGCTGGCGACTCACCGAGAAGCCGCGCAGCAGGTTGGAACGGCTGACGATGCCCACCAGCCTGCCATCCCGCACCACCGGCACCCGCTTGATGCGGCGCTTCTCGAGCAGCGAGGCGATGTGGTGAAGCGGCTCGTCCTCGGCGATGGTGAGCGGATGCGGCGTCATGATCTCGCTGGCCTTGCGGCCGTGGCTCTTGACGTAGTCCACGGCATTGCCGCCGCCACTGAAGAGCTTCAGCCACCAGGACTTGTGCTGGTCGGTGTCGTTCTCGACCCGGCGCATCAGGTCCCCCTCGCTGACGATGCCGAGCACCTTGTCGTCGGCATCCACCACCGGCACGGCGCTGATGCCGTGTTCCAGCAGCAGGCTGGCGATCTCGCTGACTTCGCTGTCGGGGCTGACGGTGATCACGTTGGGGGTCATGACATCTGCGGCTTGCATGGGATGCGGTCTCCAGACGATAAGCAGGCGTTATTGTGTGTCTCGTGCTTTACAAGTTAGCAACCCTTTCTCCGTCCTGCCTTGATTCCGGACAGGTTTCGGCGGTGCGCGTCATGCCGGCTCACCCTCCGCGGCGAGCGTGCCGTCGGTGATCACCTCGTCGACCTCCTCGAGCCCGGCGAAGCGCGCCGGGCGAATCACCCCCAGCTTGCTCTCGTCCACCACCAGCAGGCGATGCGCCGCCGTGGCGATCGCCGCCTGCTTGGGGGCCACCTCGTGGAAGTGGAAGCAGCTCAGTCCCTTCTGCCGGTGCACGCCCGCCGCGGAGAGGAACGCCTTGTTGATGCCGAGCCGCCGGATGGCATCGCCCATCCCCTCGCTGGCGAAGGAGCGCGACGAGCCATGGTAGACCCCGCCCAGCAGGATCAGGCGGACCCCGGGCAGCGCGCTCACCGCATCGGCCACGTTCAGCGCATAGGTCACCACGGTCAGCGACTGGTCGGCCGGCAACCCGGCTGCCAGCGGCACCAGCGTCGTGCCGCAGTCGATGAACAGGGTGTCACCGGGCTCGATGCGGCGGGCCGCCCGCTCGCAGAGCCGGCGCTTGGCCTCGGCATGGCGATCCTGCTGGGCCGCCAGGTCGTAGACCGGTGCATAGCGCGGGTCGTCGCTGCGCACCAGGTGCCCCCCCATCAGCCGCAGCACGCCCTCTCCGGCGACCAGGTCGCGGCGAATGGTCATCTCCGAGACCCCGCACAGCGCCGCGGCATCCTGCAGGCGCAGGCTCCCGCCACGGGCCAGGGCATCACTCAGCCGGGCGAGACGCCGGGCAGTGCGTTCGTTCATCTCCTGCAGCGCTCCTGACGGCCAGATGGTGGAATTATGTTAGAAAAATAACACTAGATGTTATAGATTTCACCTTACACTCATCCAGATGCCTGCCGCCCCAGGCCGCCCAGTCAGATAGGTGCCCCATGACCCTCCTAATGAGCCTGGTGGGGATGGTGACCCTCGTGGCCATCGCCCTCATCTTCTCCTACGACCGCAAGGCGATCCGCCTGAGGACCGTGGTCGGTGCCTTCGCCATCCAGGCCGGCATCGGCGCCTTCGTGCTCTACGTGCCCTTCGGCCAGAAGGTACTCAAGACCATCTCCGACGGCGTGAGCCAGGTAGTGCTCTACGCCAACGACGGCATCGGCTTCGTTTTCGGCGGCCTGGCCGAGGTGGACAGCGCCGGCTTCATCTTCGCCATCAAGGTGCTGCCGGTGATCATCTTCTTCTCCTCGCTGATCGCCGTGCTCTACTACCTGGGGATCATGCAGTGGGTGATCCGCATCCTCGGGGGCGCCCTGCAGAAGGCGCTGGGCACCTCACGCACCGAGTCGCTCTCCGCCACCGCCAACATCTTCGTCGGCCAGACCGAGGCACCGCTGGTGGTGCGCCCCTTCATCGCCCGCATGACGCCCTCGCAGCTCTTCGCGGTGATGTGCGGCGGGCTGGCCTCGGTGGCAGGCTCGGTGCTGGCTGGCTACGCCGCCATGGGGGTGCCCATGGAGTACCTGGTGGCCGCCTCCTTCATGGCCGCGCCGGGCGGGCTGCTGTTCGCCAAGCTGATCATGCCCGAGACCCGCGAGCCCGAGGACAGCGTCTCGAAGATCGAGGAGGAGCGCGAGGAGGACGCCGACAAGCCCAGCAACGTCATCGATGCCGCCGCCGCCGGGGCCTCCTCGGGACTGATGCTGGCGGCCAACATCGGCGCCATGCTGCTCGCCTTTATCGGCCTGATCGCGCTGATCAACGGCATGCTGGGGGGCATCGGCGGCTGGTTCGGCCTCGAGCAGCTGAGCCTGGAGTGGCTGCTCGGCTGGCTCTTCGCGCCCCTTGCCTTCCTGCTGGGCGTGCCCTGGGAGGAGGCGACCCTGGCAGGCTCCTTCATCGGCCAGAAGATCGTGGTCAACGAGTTCGTGGCCTTCATCAATCTCGGCCCCTACCTGAGCGGCGAGGAGATGGTGGCCGCCACCGGCCAGGCGATGACGCCCCATACCATGGCGATCCTGTCGTTTGCCCTGTGCGGCTTCGCCAACTTATCCTCCATTGCCATCCTGCTCGGGGGGCTGGGCAGCATCGCCCCGAGCCGCCGCCACGAGATCGCCCGCTTCGGCCTCAAGGCGGTGCTGGCCGGCACCCTCTCCAACCTGATGTCGGCCTCCATCGCCGGTTTCTTCCTGGCCCTGGCCTAGACTTCAAGCGCCGACACCATTGCCTCGGGCATGGTGCCGGCCCTCTCTTTACACGCAACCAATGGACGCTCCATGACCGAACTGCAGCAGGCCGCGCGCCAGGCCCTGGCGCTGATGGACCTCACCAGCCTCAACGACGACGACAGCGACGCCACCATCGAGGCGCTCTGCCAGCAGGCGAAGACGCCCGCCGGCACGCCGGCGGCGGTGTGCGTCTACCCGGCCTTCGTGGTCACCGCACGGCGGGCGCTGAAGGCCCATGGCCTCGAGGGCATCGTCAAGGTGGCCACGGTCACCAACTTCCCCCACGGCGGCGACGATATCATGGCCGCCGCCCGCGATACCCGGGCAGCCGCGGCCTCCGGCGCCGATGAGGTCGACGTGGTCTTCCCCTGGCGCGCCCTGATGGCCGGCGACGAGGAGACCGGCCGCGAGCTGGTCGCGGCCTGCAGGCAGGCCGCCGGCGACGCGCTGCTCAAGGTGATCCTGGAGACCGGTGAGCTGAAGGACCCGGCCCTGATCCGCCGCGCCGGCGAGCTGGCCCTGGAGGGCGGCGCCGACTTCCTCAAGACCTCTACCGGCAAGGTGGCGATCAATGCCACCCTGGAAGCGGCCGAGATCCTGCTGAGCGTGATCCGCGACAGCGGCCGCGACGTGGGCTTCAAGGCCGCCGGCGGTGTGCGCACCGTCGAGGACGCCCTGGCCTACCTGCAGCTCGCCGAACGCCTGATGGGCGTGGCGTGGATCACCCCGGCCCACATGCGCTTCGGCGCCTCGGGACTGCTCGGCAACCTGCTGCAGACCCTGCGGGTCGACGCCGTCGACGGCGCGGCGTCCGGGGGCTACTGATGGACGCCCGGGCCCTCCCCCAGGAGCTGATCCGCGCCAAGCGTGACGGCCGCTCGCTCGGTCGCGAGGCGATCCGGGAGCTGGTCGCGGGCATCGCCGACGGCAGCCTCTCGGATGCCCAGGTGGGCGCCCTGGCCATGGCGGTCTTCCTGCGGGGCATGGCGGCCGAGGAAACGGTGGCATTGACCGAGGCGATCCGCGACTCCGGTGAGGTGCTCGACTGGTCCGGCCTCGACCTGCCCGGGCCGGTGCTCGACAAGCACTCCACCGGCGGCGTGGGCGATCTCGTCTCGCTGGTGCTCGGCCCCTGGGTCGCCGCCTGCGGCGGGCACGTGCCGATGGTTTCCGGGCGGGGCCTCGGCCACACCGGCGGCACCCTGGACAAGCTCGAGGCGATCCCTGGCTACTCGGTCACCCCGGACACCGCCACCTTCCGCCGTCTGGTCAAGGAGGTGGGCGTGGCGATCATTGGCCAGACCGCCGACCTGGCACCGGCCGACCGACGCCTCTATGCGGTGCGCGACGTCACCGCCACCGTGGAGTCGCTGCCGCTGATCGTCAGCTCGATCCTCGGCAAGAAACTGGCCTGCGGGCTGGATGCCCTGGTGATGGACGTCAAGAGCGGCAGCGGCGCCTTTATGCCCACAGCGGAAGCGTCCAGAGAACTGGCGCAAACCATCGCCGAGGTGGCAAGCCAGGCCGGCACCCGCACGACGGCGCTGGTCACCGACATGAGCCAGCCGCTGGCCCCCTGTGCCGGCAATGCCCTCGAGGTGCGCGAGGCGCTGCGCCTGCTCGGCGGCGAGAAGCGCCATGGCCGCCTGCTGGCGGTGACCCGCGACCTGGCCGCCGAGCTGCTGCTGGCCGGCCGACTGGCCGATTCCCGGGACGCGGCCGTGGCGCGCCTCGACGCGGCCCTGTCGTCGGGGGCGGCCGCCGAGCGCTTCGCGCGCATGGTGGCGGGCCTCGGCGGCCCCAATGATCTGCTCGAACGCCCTGGCCACCACCTGCCCGAGGCACCGGTGACCCGCGCGGTGCATGCCGAGGACCCGGGCCGGGTCCAGGCCATGGACACCCGCGCCCTGGGCCTGGCCGTGGTGGCCCTCGGTGGCGGCCGACGCGTCCCCGGCGAGGCCATCGACCCCGCCGTCGGGCTGTCGCGCATCGCCTCCCTGGGCGAGGCGGTGGACGCCGAGCGCCCGCTGGCGCTGGTTCATGCCGCCAGCGCCGCGGATGCCGACCGGGCCGCCCGGCAGGTCCGCGAGGCCATCCGGGTCGGCGGCGGCCCCGTCACGCCCCCACCCCTGATCCATGACGTCATCCGTCGGGAGGCCCCATGACCCGCGCCATCGTGCTCGTGCTCGACTCCTTCGGCATCGGGGCGGCGCCAGACGCCGCGCGCTTCAATGATGCCGGCGCCGACACCCTGGGCCATATCGCCGCCGCCTGCGCCCGCGGGGAATGCGACCTTCCACAGCCCCCCGAAAGCGGGCTATCTCAGGGCCCCGAAACAGGCCCGGGCGCGGGTCGCCAAGGGCCGCTTCACCTGCCCCACCTGGCCCGGCTGGGCCTCTTCCATGCCCACCAGGCCAGCACCGGAAGCTGGGCCGAGGGCGTTGCGGTGCCCGAGTCGACCATCGGTGCCTGGGGCCACGCCCGGGAGCTCTCCTCCGGCAAGGACACCCCCTCCGGCCACTGGGAGATCGCCGGCGTGCCGGTGCGCTTTGACTGGGGCTACTTCCTCGATGAGCAGGCGAGCTTTCCGCCCGAGTTGCTCGAGGCGCTGGAGGAGGAGGCGGAGCTGCCCGGGGTGCTCGGCGACTGCCACGCCTCCGGCACCGAGATCATCGCCCGGCTCGGCGAGGCGCATATGGCAAGCGGCAAGCCCATCGTCTACACCTCGGCGGACTCGGTGTTCCAGATCGCCGCCCACGAGGAGACCTTCGGCCTGGAGCGGCTCTATGCGCTCTGCGAGGTTGCCCGCCGCCTGCTCGAGCCCTACAACATCGGCCGGGTGATCGCCCGCCCCTTTCTCGGCGAAAAGGCGCAGGGCGACGATGCCGCCAGCTTCTACCGCACCGCCAACCGCCGCGACTACAGTGTCGAGCCGCCCACCCCCACGGTGCTCCAGAAGCTGCATGACGACGGCGGCACGGTGGTAGCGATCGGCAAGATCGCCGACATCTACGCCCACTGCGGCATCACGCGCACGGTGAAGGCCAGCGGCCACGAGGCCCTGATGGATGCGACCCTCGAGGCCCTGAGGGATGCCGGCGAGCGCAGCCTGATCATGACCAACTTCGTCGACTTCGACATGGTCCACGGCCACCGCCGCGACGTGGCGGGCTATGCCGCGGCCCTGGAAGCCTTCGACGCCCGCCTGCCCGAGCTACTGGGCAGGCTCAGGGACGACGACCTGCTGGTCCTCACCGCCGACCATGGCTGCGACCCCACCTGGACGGGCACCGACCATACCCGCGAGCACATCCCGGTGCTGGCGCTGGGCGCGGGCCTCGCCCCGGGCTCGCTGGGAGCCCGCGAGACCTTTGCCGACATCGGCCAGAGCCTGGCCACGCACCTGGGCCTTGCCCCCATGGACGACGGTACCAGCTTCCTTCCGTCTGCCTCGTCGTCCACCCCGCTATCCAACGCTACGGGAGGCCACTGATGGCAACGCCCCATATCAACGCCGCACGCGGCGACTTCGCCGATACCGTGCTGATGCCCGGCGACCCGCTGCGTGCCCGCTACATCGCCGAGACCTTTCTCGACGAGTTCCGCCAGGTCAACACGGTGCGCAGCATGGCCGGCTACACCGGGCGCTACAAGGGCCGCGAGATCTCGGTGATGGGCCACGGCATGGGCATCCCCTCGGTCTCCATCTACGCCAAGGAGCTGATCACCGAGTATGATGTCCGCACGCTGATCCGTGTCGGCTCCTGCGGTGCGGTGCGCGACGACGTGGCGGTGCGCGACGTGGTGATCGGCATGGGCGCCTGCACCGACTCCGGGGTCAACCGCACGCGATTCGCCGGCATGGACTTCGCCGCCACCGCCGACTTCGCCCTGACCCGCGCCCTGGCCGACGCCGCCCATGACCTCGGCGTGGCGACGAAGATCGGCAACCTCTTCTCGGCGGACCTCTTCTACGACCCGCGCCCCGAGACCGCCGAGCTGCTCAGGCGCTACGGCATCGTCGGCGTGGAGATGGAGGCCGCCGGCCTCTATGGCGTCGCCGCCGAGTTCGGCGCCCGCGCGGCCACTGTCTGTACCGTCTCGGACCATATCCTCAGGGGGGACTCCCTGGACAGCACCGCGCGCGAGCGCAGCTTCGACGACATGATGCGCATCGCGCTGGATGCCGTGCTGCGCGATGATGCCGCAAAGGGAGCAACGCCATGAACGATTCCATCGAGCCCGCCATCGTCACCGCGCTGCTGGCCGTGCGCGAGTGCGCCTATGCGCCCTACTCCCACCACCCGGTGGGCGCCCTGGTGGTCAGCGAGAGCGGCACCCACTATGCCGGCGCCAATGTCGAGGTGGCCCACTACAAGGGGATCTGCGCCGAGGCCTCGGCGATCGCCGCCATGGCCAGCGCCGGCGAACGCCAGCTGCGCGAGGTCTGGGTGATCGGACCCGGCCGGCACCTCTGCACGCCCTGCGGCGACTGCCGCCAGCGCATCCGCGAGTTCGCCACCCCCGAGACCTGCATCCGGGTGGTGGATGCCGAGGGTCGGCTGCTCAAGGAGTACGACATGGAGGCGCTGCTGCCGGATTCCTTCGGGCCCGAGAACCTGAGCCCCTAGGCCCTGCACGACTCGTTACAGCGGCTATGCTTTCGTCTCTCACTCTAGAAACGTCGGAGCCTGCTCATGTCTCGCGCCATCGACATTCCCGCCGCCGACGGCACCATCGATGCCCATATCGTCACGCCCGATGACGCCGCCGGCCCGCTGCCGGCCGTGGTGCTGTTTACCGATATCGGCGGCCTGCGCCCCTGCTATCACGAGAAGGCCCAGCAGGTGGCGGACCAAGGCTATGCCGTGCTGATGCCCAATCTCTACTACCGCGACGCTGCGGGGACCGTGGTGCCGGAAGGCAAGTCCTTTCGCGACCCGGATGTGCGAGCGACCCTGCTCGAGTATGCCGCCCGCCTGACACCCGAAGCACAGACCCGAGACTTCGCCGCCCTGCTGAACTGCCTCGACAGCGAAGCCGACTTCGCGCATGGCAAGGTGGGCGTGGTCGGCTACTGCATGTCCGGCGCCTTCGCACTGCGCATGGCGGCGCAGCACCCCGACCGCGTGGCCGCCGCAGCCGGCTTTCACTCGGCTCGCCTGGCAGAGGCCGACGACCCCGACAGTCCCGTGCATGGGGTCGATACCATCGAGGCGCGGGTCTATCTCGGCCATGCCGACCAGGATGCGCTGCTGCCACCCGAGCAGATCGCCCGCATGGACGAGGCACTGGCCCAGGCCGGCGTGCACTTCACCACGGAGCTCTACAGGGGCGCGGCCCACGGCTTCACCGCCAAGGATGCGCCTTCCTACGACGCGACCGCCGATGCCCTGCATCACAAGCGACTCGCCATGCTGCTGGAGGAGGCGTTGTAGCACGACCTTTCCAGCCAGGAGCAGGCTTGGTCCGTGATGTCCCCACGGGATTGGATCAGTCCTGCCGACGTCTCTCTGGCCACCGCGACTACAGGCCTGAATGCAAGCAATAAGCGCAGCACCTGCGGTATCGAGGGCTGTGCCAAGCATTCGACGACAACTGCGGAAGACCTCAGGACGCGGCTCCTCTATGCCAGGCAAGGACTACTGAGCGTCACTGCCTGGCATCACCAGGCTCACGTCTTGCGGTGTGGCTTGGCCCTGGTTGCCCTTCTAACCTGCTTGCCGAATTCACGGTCCCTCTGCCGGCGCTCGGCGAGGCTAGCGGAGTTGAACGCATCCTCGGCGTGTAACTTGCGCCACCGAACGAGGCGTCCAGCGTCGAGCCGGCCCTCCTGGATAGCTTCCTGCACTGAGCAACCAGGCTCACTCTCGTGCTGGCAGTCGCTGAAACGGCACTGGGCTGCAAGCGCTTCGACCTCCGGATAAACGTCGGCGATACCCGATGCAGCGTCGGTCAGCTGCAGTTCGCGCATTCCTGGCGTGTCGAGCACAAGGCAACCGCCAGGTATCAGATGGAGTTCCCGTCGGGTCGTCGTATGGCGGCCCTTGGCATCCTCTTCACGGATGGGCTGGGTAGCGATGGCCTGCGTCCGAGCCAGGGCGTTCGTCAGGGTGGACTTGCCGACGCCCGAGGACCCGAGAAACGCCACAGTCCGGCCTGGCCTGCACCACGCCGATAGTGCGTTGGGGGGCCCTTCGCTGCGGGCATCGAGGGCAACCACTGCCACCCGGTCCGAGACGGCGCGGGCGGCCTCGATCCAGGGCTGCACGTCATCCACCAGATCCGTCTTGGTCAGCACGATGACGGGCTCGATCCCCGCCTCGAAGGCGAGAGCCACGTAGCGCTCGAGCCGGGCGATGTTGAAATCCTGGTTGCAGGAAGTGACAACGAAGACCGTATCGATATTGGCAGCAATCAGCTGCACCTGACGGTCCGTGCCGGGTGCCCGACGCTTGATGAGGCTGGCTCGGGACAGAACGCGACTCGCCCGGGGCTGGGCGCGGTCCAGCAGCAGCCAGTCACCTACCGTGGCGTCCGAGCGTGGCGGAAGGGTCTCGTCGATGCCGTCGCCAGTCACCTGCAGCCCGCTGCGATGCACCGCCACGACGCGCACCGGGGGCGTAATGCTCAATGCATCCACGTCAACCTGTTGGGCGAAGAAGGAACCCCAGCCCAGCCGCTCGAGTGGGGTAGGCTCGCGCATGGCCTGGCGTTTGCCTTTCCCCGGAAGAAAGGAGGAGTAATCACGCACCTTGGCGACCTGCCTCTACCAGAAAACGGGGTTGTTGAACGCTTCGACACACCGCGCCTTGCCCATCAGGGGAGTCAGCTCGGCTTCCGTCAACGACTGTGCCAGCCAGCCTTCAGGGTGCTGGAGCCTGTAGGGCGCCGGTATGAGCGACTCAGTGACTGGCTTGAAGCCAACCCGCGAGTAGTAGGCCGGGGCACCGTAGGTCACCACGACATCGACGCCCTTCCGACGCAGTGTGTCGAGAGCATGCTGCAGGAGCTGCTGCCCGATGCCCTCCCCCTGGCGTGCGGTCACTACCGCCACGGGACCCAGGACGAACACGCTCCGGTCATCCCTATCGTAGGTCAGCCGCGAAAAGACCGCCCCGGCGACAATCGCCCCCTCCTCCTCGGCGACG
The DNA here is from genome assembly GCF_004363555.1 of Halomonas ventosae. Lineage (GTDB taxonomy): Bacteria > Pseudomonadota > Gammaproteobacteria > Pseudomonadales > Halomonadaceae > Halomonas > Halomonas ventosae. Next base: position 78,058 of record NZ_SNZJ01000005.1, read on the forward strand.
AAGACATCGAGGTCAGGTGCCGGCGTGCCGGTCAGCTGGTGGCGGACCAGGTCACCGACCACCGCGCCTTCTTCCGCGCCCTCGGAGTCGGTGAAGGTAGCGGCAAAGAGGTCGATGATGGGTTGTTCACGCCCCTTGAAGGCATTCGACCATTCCATAGGGGGTTCTCCTGGTTGGGACGGCACAGGCCAGCCTCGATGATGCCGGGGTGACGCGGGCCAGTTCGTCAGGGTCGCTGCAGAACGAACATCCCGACCCTGAACGCCTTCTCGCCAGGTCCGCAGCGCTGCACGCACACACTGACCAGCCATTCGCCTGCCTCCGCCCCTTGAGCAGGCCGATCTTCTCGAAGAAGCGCGGCGCCGTCCGCGATAGCCCCATGCTTTCTGCCCGTTCTGACATGCTGAACATAGGCTGCGCTCTTTCTCGGCGGCCCTCGTCAGTGGCCCAGTCATAACTCGTCAGTGTCCCCAATGATAAAGTGTGGCGCTGTAGACGGCCCATAGACGACCATCCCCCACGATGGATGCATCAAGAGGGCCGAGGGTGGGATAGATCCGGCCTCGGCGTGCGGCGGCTCAGCCCCCCGGCTTGGCCTCGAGCCCCGGCCCCTCCTCATGGACCAGCTCCACGTCGACGATCCGCGAGCGGCTCATGACGATCTTCCAGCGCTGCAGCAGCGGTGCGCCGTCGCCCTCCACCTCGCGAATCACCAGGTTGATCAGGTGGCGCTTCTCCACCGCCTCGCGCACCACCTGCCCTTTCTCCTCCAGCCGATAGACATGGTGGCTGCCCTTGTCCATCAGCCGCGCCAGCGGCGAGAGGTCGAGGGTCAGGGTCTCGCGGGTGCGGTCATAGCCGCTGAGAAAGCGGGTCGGCGACATGCGCGAGCTGGAACGGTAGTGCAGCACCACCTCCTCGCGCTGGGCCAGGTTACGCTTGCGCACCCGGCGGATCTGCTCGTCGAGTCGGGCATAGCGCTGATAGTCGAACCACTCGAGCTGGCGCCCCAGGACGGTATTGCTGGTGGGGTCCAGGTACTGGCGTCGCCACTTGGGCCGGCCCCGGCGCAGCCAGCGCCACAGGGTGATGCGCAGGTCGTCCTTGAACACCTCGCGCAGCGCATAGATCACCGCCAGGGTCAGCACGAAGAGCGCGGTGATGTCGCCCAGGGACTCACGGGCCTGCAGCAGGCCCAGGGAGACGAAGCTCATCACCACCGCCGTCGCGAAGGCCTTCACCGCCTTCTGCTCGCCGCCACCCAGCTCCTGGCTGCGCTGCTTGAGGGTCACGGGATACTCGATCAGCCGCCTCAGCAGGCGCATCTTGTTGGACATCCGGGTGGGGTCACGGGTCACCCGCTCGGAGTTGTACTCCCGGGCCCGGCGATGCTCGATCTCGTCGCGGCAGATGGTCAGCAGGCGCTCGCGGATCGCCCGAAAGTCATTACCCCGCGGCAGGTGGGCCACCAGCGCCAGCAGGTTCTGTTCGGTGAACCAGGAGAGGTAGTTGTCGATGTTGGCGTAGTAGCGATGCAGGCTCTCGTCGCCCGGCTCCTGGCGGCGCAGCCGCCTGAGGATGCCCCGGGCCAGGTCGGCGGTCTCCTCGAGCTGGATGCGCAACCGCTCGCCCCCCTCGTCGTCCTTCGCCGTGCGGCTCCTGGCGGGCGCCGGCCCCTTTTCGGCCTGGTCGTCCCCTCGCTTCTCCGCCCTCTGGGCGCGACGCGACAGCTCCAGCAGCGACTGGGCGGAGCGCTCCAGGGCCACCACGTACTGGTAGGCATAGAGGCTCAGCCCCAGGCGGTACTGGCCGGCGTCGAGACGCTTGCCCGCCAGACGGCTCATTACCAGCGGCAGCCGGTGGCGGTCGCTGTAGTAGGTGCGCTTGACGTGGATGGCGCCGTGGTAGAACGCCTCTTCGGAGAGCACATGGGGATTCAGGCCCAGCTCGGCGGGCACGAAGAGGAAGAGGTCCAGCCGGTGGGAGGTCTCCTCGCGGAGCACGCGGGAGACCTTGAGGTGCAGGCTGTCCCGGCGCTCGACCGTGATCGGGTGGGTCGCCATGAGGGACTAGGCGGGATCCGGGGAGCCGCCCCGGGCATTGGTGTCGCCGGCGGGGTCGGCGACCCCGGCCTCACCGGGCCGACGGCCGCTGGCATCGCGGGCCTCGGCGCCCTCGCCGGTCCCATCCAGGCGCCCCCCACCGTGCCCTTCCATGCTCACGCTGAGCCGTGGCACGCCGAGGTCGACCGACTGCGTCTCCATGCGCTGCTTGAGCAGCAGGTTGAAGGCGCGCGCCACGTCCCACTGCATCTCCGGGGCGGTGCGAAAGCGCATGCGCAGGATGGCGCAGCCGTCCTCGAAGCTGTCGATGCCCTGCATCTCCAGCGGCGACCAGATGTAGTGGCGCATCATCGGATCCTGGCGCAGCTCCAGGGCTGTCTCCTGCATCAGGGTGGTGGCATCGTCGATCTTCATGTCGAAGGGGATGCGGACCCGCATCAGGGCGATACCGAACTGGCGCGACATGTTGTGGATCGAGTCGATGCGGCTGAAGGTGATGATGTGCACGATGCCGTCCAGGTCGCGCAGGCGCACGGTGCGCAGGGTCAGCCCCTCGACGGTGCCCATGTGGCCGTTGATCTTGACGAAGTCATCCACCGCCAGCGAGTCCTCGATGAGGATGAAGATGCCGGTGATCAGGTCCTGCACCAGGGTCTGGGCGCCGAAACCGATGGCCAGGCCGATCACCCCGGCACCGGCCAGCAGCGGCGTGACGTTCACTCCCAGATTGGCCAGGCCGACGATGGAGGCGATGATCACGATGGTCGCGAAGATGATATTGCGGATCATCGGCGTGATGGTCTGCGCCCGGGCCAGGTTGACCCGCCGCCCCCGGGCCCGCGCCGGGCTGGTCAGGGCGCGCTGGATGGCGGTGTCGGCGAAGATCCAGATCAGCCAGGCCAGCAGCACGGTGAAGCCGATGGCCAACAGGGCCTGGCCGATGCGCACGCTGGCCACCCCCTGCTGGCCGATGCCGATCAGCGAGCCCCCCCATACCTGCAGCGAGAGCTCGGCGAAGGCGATCCAGGCGAGCACATGGGCCAGAGCGTAGCCGAAGCGCTCCAGGCGGCGGCGGTAGTCGCTCAGCCGCCGGCGCCTGGAGCGACGCTCGCCGTGCCGACGGATCAGGCCGGTGATCACCAGAGTCAGCACCAGCAGCGAGGCCGAGATGATCGAGCGGGCCAGGGCCGTGCCCACGTCGCCCACGGTGATGAAGATCGCCAGCAGCGAGCCCCCTACCAGCAGCAGGGCCGGCACGTGCCACAGGCCGCCGACCAGCCGGACCACCTCGGAGGCGCCGCCGCTGTCGCGCCGCTGGGAATAGGGGCGGTTGCGGATCAGGTGCTTGATCGGGCGCTTGAAGCGGATGATGAAGCGCCCGCTGATCATCGCCGCCAGCACGTTGGCCAGCACCGACATCAGGCTCGCCAGGTCGCTGCCCATGATCCCCGAGAGACGGGTGGAGTTGAAGGCATCGCCCAGGGCGATCAGCGCGCCGATGATGAACAGCGGCCTGAGGCTCTGCTGCTGCAGGATCTGCACGGCGATGAAGCGATGGCCGCTGGTGAAGACCGAGATCACCGTCTCCACCACCACCGAGAGGGTGCGCCCGCACAGCGCCACATAGGCGATCACCAGGGTCGCGGTGCGACCCGAGCTCTCCGGCACCAGCTGGGCGATGCCCAGCACCAGCGCGAAGGCCAGCGCCCAGGGCAGCATGCGGCGCAGGAAATGCACCACCAGCAGCCAGGCGCGAGGCTCGCGGGGAAGGTCCAGGGGCCAGCCCCGGCGTTTGGCCAGCAGCCGACCCAGGGCGATCAGGATCACCAGCAACCCGGCCCAGATCACCAGCAGCACGGTGAGCTCGATGACGAAGCGCAGCAGCTCGGCGTTGCCGGTCTGCACCACCAGGTCCACCAGGTCAGACCCGCCCTGCCGCAACTGGCGCAGCCACTCGTCCACCGGCGACCGACCGGCCTCCGCCTGTGCGCCGAGGTCGCTGATGGTCTCCGCCAGGGCGCCCAGCAGGCCCTGGGGGCGCGTGATGCCCGACTCCTCGGCGGCCGGGTCGTGGGCCTGCTGCAGCTGGCGCAGGCTCTCCAGCAGGGCCTGACGCTGGTCGGCATCCTCGAGGGTCGCGATCACCTCATCCAGCGAGGCCTGGAAGGCCTGGGGATCGTGGGAGGTCGGCTCGTCCCCGCCCCCAGGTGTCAGGGCGGAAAGGGGCGTGGACTGGGCCGAGGCCGCCGTCGCCAGCAGCAGCGTCAGCAGCAACCACGTCAGCAGGCCGCGCACGACAACGAACAGGCGGTAGGCGTCAGGCACTCTCTCGACTCCCTGGCATCTTGTCTCCCTGGTCTCTCGTCTTTGGTGAACGGATGACGGGCCGGCCGCCATCCATGATGGCCGAGGCAGTGTGATAGGCTGCCGACACCATGCCCTACAGGATGCCGTCATGACGCCGCAACCGCCACCCGAACCCCGCAACGCCGACGGCGAGATGCGTCGCGTCGGCGTCGAGATCGAGTTCGCCGGCCTGCCTCCCCGGGAGACGGCCGAGCTGGTGCGCGAGCTGTTCGGCGGCGAGGTGGAGGCGCTCAGTCCCCATCGCCTCAAGGTCAGCGGCACCCGCTGGGGCGCGTTCGGCATCGAGCTCGACACCCAGTACGCCCACCCCGACCAGAGCGCGGTGGATGCCGAGGCCGCCGGCGACAGCGAATGGGAGCGCATGCGCCTGGACTTCCACGCCCGGACCCGGGAGCTGATCGGCGACGTGGTCACCGGCCTGGTGCCCACCGAGATCGTCTGCCCGCCGGTGCCCTGGGACGAGCTGGAAGAGCTCGACGCCCTCTTCGAGGCGCTGCGCACCCACGGGGCCAAGGGCACCGACGCCAGTCTGCTCTACGGCTTCGGCCTGCACCTCAACCCCGAGGTACCGAGCCTCGAGGCCGAGAGCCTGCTGGCCTACCTGCGCGCCTACCTGCTGAGCGCCGCCTGGCTGCGCGAGCAGATCCACGTGGACATCACCCGTGAGGTGCTGCCCCACGCCAATCCCTTCCCCCGGGCCTATGCGCTGAGGGTGCTCGACCCGGACTATGCCCCGGACCTGGACACCCTGATCGACGACTACCTGGCCGACAACCCGACACGCAACCGCGAGTTGGACCTCTTCCCGCTGTTCGCCCACCTGCGCCCGGACCATCCCCACGAGCTGCTGCGCAGCAAGCTGGTCAAGGCGCGGCCTACCTTCCACTACCGCCTGCCCAATGCCCAGCTATCGGAGCCGGGCTGGGGGGCGGTGACGGAGTGGAATCGCTGGCTGGAGGTCGAGCGCCTGGCCAGCACCCCCGAGACCCTGGCCGAACGCAGCGCGCAGTTTCTCGCCCGCCACCGGCCCTCGGCACCGCGCCGCTGGCTGACCCGCCTGCGCCGCTGGGTGACTCGCCAATGAGCCGCAAGACACGCCCACTGATCGGCATCACCACCTCCGACGCCAAGAGCCGGATCGCCTGGTGGTTCGACTGGTTCGCCGTCTGGCGCCACGGCGGCCGGCCGCGGCGGCTGTCGCCCTCGCGCCCCTTTCCCGAGGCGCTCGATGGCCTGATCATCGGCGGCGGCGACGATATCCAGGCCCACCTCTACGGCGACGAGATGCGCCTGGACGTCCGCGTCGACCCGCAGCGCGACGAACTCGAGCTCGAGCTGCTGGAGCGCTTCATTCCCTTGGGCAAGCCGGTGCTGGGCATCTGCCGCGGCGCCCAGCTGATCAACGTCTACCAGGGCGGCACCCTGGACCCGGACATCTACACCACCCATGAGGGGCTCAAGCGCCGGCGCACCGTGCTGCCGCGCAAGACCGTGGACATCGTCGCCGACAGCCAGCTGCACCGCATCCTCGAGGTGAGCTGGTGTCGCATCAACAGCCTGCACCACCAGGCGGTGCAGCGGACGGGAAAGGGCATCGAGATCGTCGCCCGGGACCGCGATGGCCTGGTGCAGGGCATCGAGTCCCGCGACCACGAGTTCCTGCTCGGCGTGCAGTGGCACCCGGAGTGGCTGGTCTTCAACCGCCCCCAGCAGCGGCTGATCCGCGCCCTGGTGGAGGCCGCCCAGCGCGGTATCGCCTCGGCGTAGCTCGGCCCGAGACAGACGCAGTGTCCGGGAAGGCGCGTCGCTCGAGACAAAGAGCCGGGGCCACCTCACGGTGGCCCCGGCGCGATGCTATCCCGTGCCGGCCACTCTGGCCGGCCTCCGGGCTCAGCTTTCCAGCTTCGCCGACAGGCTGATCTCGGCATTGAACAGCTTGGAGACGGGGCATCCCTCCTTGGCCTTGTTGGCCGCATCCTGGAAGGCCGCCTCGTCGGCGCCCGGGATCTTCGCCACGGTGTCGAGGTGGATGGCGGTGATGGCGAAACCACCCTCGACCTCCTCGAGGGAGACCTTGGCCTCGGTGGCGATGCGCTCGGCGGTCAGACCGGCCTCGCCCAGGATCAGCGACAGGGCCATGGAGTAGCAGCTCGCATGGGCGGCGCCGATCAGCTCCTCGGGGTTGGAGCCCGCCTCGCCCTCGAAGCGCTTGGCGAAGCTGTAGGGTACGTCCTGGAGCACGCCGCTCTGGGTGGACACCGTCCCCTTGCCGTCCTTGAGGCCGCCCTGCCAGACGGCGCTGCCGGATTTCTTGATGCTCATGTCGACTCCTTCTCGTTTTCAGGGGTAACTTGCTGCCTCTTCACCATACACCATGGGGATGCTCTCCTCCTGAGGCAAGCTCGATTGCATCACGGGCCGCCAGCGACCAGACTGAATGGAAAATATTTCTAAATACATGCAGAAGGGAGGCTCCCATGACCACATCGCCCCGCGTGCGACTCGCCGCCACCGACCATGAACCGGCCCGCGACCTGCCGGCCATCGGCCAGGGCACCTGGTACCTGGGCGAGGGGCTGGCCCCGCGAGAGGACGAGGTGCGTGCCCTGCAGCATGGCCTGGCCCACGGACTCACCCTGATCGACACCGCCGAGATGTACGGCGACGGCGGCGCCGAGGAGGTGGTGGGCGAGGCGCTCGCGGATCGTCGCGACGAAGCCTTCCTGGTCTCCAAGGTCTACCCCTGGAATGCCGGGCGCGACAGCGCCATCGCCGCCTGCGAGGCGAGCCTCAGGCGCCTGCGCACCGACCACCTCGACCTCTACCTGCTGCACTGGCCGGGCAGCATCTCGCTGGATGAGACCCTGGAAGCCTTCGAGCGGCTGCGCGAGGCGGGCAAGATCCGCCGCTTCGGCGTCTCCAACTTCGACGTGGAAGAGATGGCGGCGCTGTCCGCCCTGCCCGGCGGCGCGGCCTGCGCGGTGAACCAGGTGCTCTACCATCTGGGCTCGCGGGGCATCGAGCACTCGCTGCTGCCCTGGCAGCGCGAACGTGGCATCCCCACCATGGCCTACTGCCCCCTGGCCCAGGCCGGCACGCTGCGCCGCGACCTGCTCGGCCACCCCGAGGTGAAGGCGGTCGCCGCGGAGCTCGGCATCACGCCCACCCAGCTGCTGCTCGCCTGGGCGATTAGCCCCAACCACGGCGCCAGGGACGTGATCGCCATTCCCAAGGCCACCCAGCTCGAGCACGTGGAACAGAACGCCGCCGCCCTGGCGGTCGAGCTGGATGCCGAGAGCCTGGCCCGCCTGGACGCCGTCTTCCCGGCACCGAGCCGCAAGACAGCGCTGGATATCGTCTAGCGGCGAGCGGGGAAAACCTAGCCGCGCAGCCTGGCCAGCGCCGCGGCGAGCGCCTCATGGCCCAGCTCGCGCATCGCCGCGATATTGCGCGCGGGAATGCCCTCGGGGTCGGGATGATGCTCGAGGGCCTGCTCCAGGCCCGCCTCGCGCAGCAGGTGCCACATCGGATAGGGCGAGCGGTTGGTGAAGTTGGCGGGATCGTCCGGCTCGGCGTCGGCGAAGACGTAGTCCGGGTGGAAGCTCGCCAGCTGGAAGGTGCCCTCATAGCCCTGATCGGCCAGCAACGCTTCGGCGATCTCCAGCAGGTCAAGGTAGTCGTCGAAGTCCTCGAGCCCCTCGGTGAGCACCAGCAGGGTCGTCTCCACTTCGGGGGTCGCCTCCAGGTGGCGGCACTCGTCGAACAGCGTCAGCAGCGCCGCCTCGCGGTCGCGGGCCGGCACCGCCACGGTGCGGATGGTGTCGCGCGCCACCTCGCGGCCGGCGAAGGGACAGACGTCATGGGCGACCACGAAGGTCTCCACCCAGGCTCGGGTGGCGGCAAGGGGATCAGTGGGTACGGTCATGGACGCCTCGGTCGGGGAAGTGAGAGAAAGATAGGGGATGAGAGAAAGGCACGAGAAGGGAGCGGCAGTATAGCCCAGGCGGCCACCCCGCCCTATCGGCCCCGCCGCGAGGCCAGGCGATCGGCCAGCCGGGTCGGCTCCGGCAGCTTGGTACGCCCCAGGCAACGGATCACCCAGTCGAGCGCCGTGGGCAGCGACACCCGGTGGCCCGGCGAGACGAAGATCGGCTTCACCTTCACCCGCGAGCGCAGCACCGCGCCGATCACCTCGTCATCCGGGCCATCCACCAGCGGCGTCCAGTCGCCCCGCGCCGGCCCGGGCTCGCCGTGACGGCCACACAGCCGTGACTTGGCCACGCCGATGGTGGGCAGGTCGAGCCACAGCCCCAGGTGGCTGGCCACGCCGATGCGCCGCGGGTGGGCGATGCCCTGGCCGTCCACCATGACGAGCTGCGGTTGAGTGGTGAGCCTGTCGAAGGCACCCAGCGCCGCCGGCACCTCGCGAAACGACAACAGCCCCGGCACATAGGGCATGCGCGTCGGCTCGCGATGCACCACCTGCTCCACGATTTCCAGGGTTGTCGGCTCAAGGGTGGCCGGCTCGAGCTCGCCTGATGCACCCGCCGGCCAGGCCATCACCACCACCGCCGCCCGGGTGATCGCCCCCTGCTGCTCGAAGCCGATATCCACCCCGGCGAGGTGGCGCACCGGGTCCAGGCGGTCGGCACGCTCCACGCTTTTCGCCAGGCGCTTCTGCAGCGCAATGGCGTCTCTCGGGGCGAGGTTCCAGTCGTGGAGAGGGGCAGTCGGCATGGGGACTCCTGAACAGCCGCTTGTGAGTGACGTAGACTATCGCCCCCGGCACGCAGGCAGGAAGGGAGACCTGATGAAACTGATCCACACCGCCGACTGGCACCTGGGCCAGAGTTTCCACGGCCAGGAGCGCCACGTCGAGCACCGCGCCTTCCTCGACTGGCTGCTCGACACCCTGGTGGCGCGCCGGGCCGATGCCCTGCTGGTGGCCGGCGATATCTTCGACGTGGTCAACCCCTCGCTGCGTGCTCAGGAGCTCTTGTACGACTTCATCGTTTCCGCCCACGAGCGACTCCCCGGGCTCGACATCGTGCTGATCGCCGGCAACCACGACAGCGGCAACCGCATCGAGCTGCCCGCCCCGCTGATGCGCCGGCTGCGCACCCACGCGCTGGGGCGGGTCCGCTGGCTGGACGACGGCGACCTCGACGCCGAGCGCATGCTGGTGCCGCTCAGCGATGCCGATGGCGAGACACGCGCCTGGTGCCTGGCGCTGCCCTTCCTGCGCCCCGCCGAGGTCACCGGGGCGTCGCTTGCCCGCGAGGCGACCGACGAGCAGGCGCCCAACGACTACGTCGCCGGCATCAGCCGCGTCCACACCCAACTGATCGAGGCTGCGCGCGCCCGGCGCGAGCCCGGCCAGGCGCTGGTGGCGATGAGCCACGCCCACCTGCACGGCGCGGCCGTCTCCGAGGCCAGCGAACGGCCCATCGTGATCGGCGGCGAGGAGTCGATCTCCGCCGCCCTCTTCCCGGATGACATCGCCTACGTGGCGCTCGGCCACCTGCACCGCGCCCAGCAGGTCGGCGAGGCGCGCATCCGCTACAGCGGCAGTCCCCTGCCGCTGGACTTCAGCGAGGTCGCCTACCCCCACCAGGTGGTGGAGGTCATCCTCGACGGCGAGACCCTGGTCGCCACCGAGGCGCTCCCGGTGCCCCGCCCGGTGGCCATGCACCGCGTCGGCCCCGCGCCGCTGGAGCAGGTACTGGCCGAGCTCGAGGCGCTCGAGGACGATCCCGAACTCTCCCGAGACCGCTGGCCCTGGCTGGAGGTACGCGTCGAACTCGAGGCCCCGATCCCCGACCTGCGCGCCCGGGTGGAAGCGGCCCTCGAGGGCAAGTCGCTGCGCCTGCTGCGCCTCGAACGTCGCCTGCCCCGGATCGAGGGCGAGGACGCCCCGGCGCGAGTCGACCTGGAGAGCCTCGGCCCGCGCAAGCTCTTCGAGCGCACCTGGGCCGATCGCTGGGGTGAGCCGCCCGAGGCGGAGGTGCTCGCCGACTTCGACCGGCTCTGCCAGGACGTGCTCGACGCCGAGGGGGAGCTCACTTCATGAGGATCCTCGCCCTGCGCCTGGAGAACGTGGCCTCGCTGCCCGGACCGCTCGAACTCGACTTCACCGCCGCCCCGCTCAGCGATGCCGGGCTCTTCGCCATCACCGGTCCCACCGGGGCCGGCAAGAGCACCCTGCTCGATGCGCTGTGCCTGGCGCTCTACGGCGGCACGCCGCGGCTTCGCCAGGCGCCGGCCCGCGACAGCCAGGTCGACGACACCCCGGACTCCACCCTGACCACCAGCGACTCGCGCACCCTGCTGCGCCGTGGCACGGCGAGCGGCTACGCCGAGGTCGACTTCGTGGGCCGCGACGGTCGCCGCTACCGCGCCCGCTGGGCGGTGCGCCGCGCGCGGGAGAAGGTGGCCGGCAAGCTGCAGAAGGCCGAGCAGTCGCTGCGCGACCTCGATGACGACCGCCTGCTGACCACCCAGAAGCGCGAGTTCGATCGCCTGCTGCCGGAGCGCCTGGGGCTCACCTTCGACCAGTTCACCCGCGCCGTGCTGCTCGCCCAGAGCGAGTTCGCCGCCTTTCTCCAGGCCGACGACAACGAGCGCAGCGACCTGCTCGAGCGCCTCACCGGCACCGCCGAGTACTCGGCGATCTCCATGGCTGCCTACCAGCGCGCGAGCGCCGCCCGCAAGGCCGTCGAGGCCCTGGAGGCCAGGCTCGCCGACGCCCGGCCCGCCGACGCCGAGGCCCGCGCCGAGCTGGAGCAGGCCGCCCAGGCCACCCAGCGAGCGCTCACTGACCTGCAGACGCAGGCGACATCGCTCCAGGCCCGGCGCCGCTGGCACGACGACGATGCCCGGCTGCATGAGGCCTTTCGCCAGGGCCTGGCCCGGCAGCAGGACGCCGAGGCCGACTGGCAGGCCCTCGCCGACGCGCGCGCCGACCGCGAGTGGCGCCGGCTGATCGCGCCGCAGCGCCACGGCCTCGCCCGCCGAGCCGCGCTGCCCGACGAGATCGCCACCCTGGAGGCGAGCCACGCCGAGACGACGCGAGCGCTCACCGACGCCGAACGCGACCAGGCACAGGCCCGCGAGGTCGCCGAGGCCAGCGCGCGGGCCCTGGCCGAGGCCACCGAGGCGCGCCGCGAGGCCGAGCCCGCCCTGCGCGAGGCCCGCGAGGAGGCCCAGCGCCTCGCCACCCACGAGAAGCAGCTCGCCGACCTGGAGGCGGCCCACACCCGGCAGCAGGCCCGGGCAGAGCGGCTGGCCCGCGAACACCACACGGCCAGCGAGGCCCAGCAGGCCAGGCAGCGACAGCGCGACGACTGGCAGGCGACCCTCGAGCGGTTGGTGGGCACTCACCCTCGCCTCGACGACGCTCGCCAGGCCGCTCAAGAGGCCCACGACCAGGCGGCCCAGCGCCACCTGGCGCTGGGCGAGCTGGCCAGCCGCTGGCAGGAGCTCGGCCGCGCGGAGCAGGCCTTCGCCCAGCTCGCCCGCCGGCTCGGCGACGACGAGACCCGAAGGAAGAGGCTGCTGACCGAGGGCCACAACGCTCGCCAGGCCCTGGACCGGACCCAGGCGCACCTCGATAGCGTCGGCGCGCTGATCGATCGCAGCCGCGCCGTGCGCAGCGAGAGTGTGGCGCGACTGCGCGAGGCCCTCACCGTGGGAGAGCCCTGCCCGGTGTGCGGCGGTCTCGAACACCCCTGGCGGCAGAATCCGCCAGCCACGCCGGAGGCCGCCCAGCTCGAGGCCCAGGAAGTGGAGGAAGCCCGCCAGCTCGACGAGGCCCGCGAGGCCCGCGACGCGGCCCAGCGGCGCCGCGACGAGCTGCTGGGCGAGTACCGCGCCGTGGAGGCCGCCCTCGCCCGCCACCGGCAGGATCGCGAGACGGCCGAGCGGCAGCGCGACGCTGCCCGCGAGGCCCTGGAGGCGCATCCCCTGCAGGCAGAGCTCGCCGGCCTCGAGGCGAGCGAGCGCGAGGGCTGGCTTCAGGCCGAGCGCGCGGCGAGCGAGACCCGCCGCCGGCAGGCGCGAGAGCGCCTGGATAAGCTGGCCCGGGCCGAGGCCGAACTGGCCCCGCTGGAGCAGGCGCTGCAGGAGGGCCATGTCGCCCTGGCGCGACTGGAGGCCGAGAAGCAGCACGCCGATACGGCGCTGGCCGAACTGGACGAGCGGCTGCCGCCGCTGCGGGAAGCGCGCGAGACGCTCGCCCGCGACCTCGCCGCCCGGCTCGGCACTCACGCTTCGCCGGATGCCTGGCAGCAGCACCTCGACGCCCGACAGGAGCAGGCCCGCCAGGCCCGCGACCAGGCCCAGACGCGCTGGCACTCGGCCCAGCAAGAGCAGCAGCGCCTCGCCCAGCGGGCCCTGCACGAGGCCGAGCGGCTCGAGGGGCTGCGCCAGGAGCTCGACACCCTCACCCGCGAGCTCGCCGACTGGCGAGCGGCGCACCCGGCGCTGACCGATGCCACCCTCACGCGGCTGCTCGCCCAGAGCGAGGAGGAGGCCCGCGACGAGGAGCGGCGCATCGAGGCGGCCGACCAGGCCCGCCAGCGCGCCGCCGCTACCCTGGCCGAGCGGCTCGAGGCCCTGCTGCGCCATCGCCGCGAGCAGGACCTGATCGAGGAAATGCGTGAGGCGAACCGAGAGGAAGATGGGGACGACGCGCTGCTCGGTGAGGCCGTGGCCGAGGCGCTGCGCCGCCGCCGGGAGGCGCTGGAGGCGGCCGAGGTTGACCTGGCTCCGCGCCTGGACGAGGCCCAGCGGGCCCGCGACGAGGCCGCCTTCGCCCTGAGCGACGACGATCGCAAGCGGGAGCGGCGCGAGGCCGGCCAGGCCGAACTGGAGGCCGCCCAGGCCGAGTTCCGCCGCTGGGGCCAGATCAGCGAGCTGATCGGCTCCGCCGACGGCAAGGCCTTCCGGCGCATCGCCCAGGCCTACAACCTGGAGCAGCTGCTGGAGCACGCCAACGCGCACCTCAGTGGGCTCTCCCGCCGCTACCGGCTGGTGCGCGGCGGCAGCCCACTGGGCCTGCTGGTGGTGGATGTCGACATGGGCGACGAGCGTCGCTCGGTGCACTCCCTATCGGGCGGCGAGACCTTCCTGGTCTCGCTGGCCCTGGCCCTGGGACTTGCCTCCATGGCCTCCGGCGAGCTCACCATCGAGTCGCTGTTCATCGACGAGGGCTTCGGCAGCCTGGACCCGCAATCCCTGGCGTTGGCCATGGAGGCGCTGGACGGCCTGCAGGCCCTGGGCCGGCGCGTCGGCGTGATCTCCCACGTGCAGGAGATGCACGAGCGCATTCCGGTGCAGATCCAGGTTGAGCCGCTGGGCAACGGCACCAGCCGGGCGAGTCTGGTCAGCGGATAGGCGAAGCGCGAGAGTGAATGAGCTCGCTGCACGCCTGCTGCCTCTCCCGGCCACCAGTCAGGTCGGGAATGCCTCGTTCAGCCACTTGATGAAGTTGAGCTTCTGCTTGAACTCCGTGCGCAGCTGGGTCAGCGCCTGCTCGAACGCGGCTTGCTGGACCGGGGTGACAAGCGAGCCCTTCAGCTCCTGCAGCAGGGCGATGCCCTCGCGATAGGCCCGGTTGTTGGTCTGGCAAACGCTATGGCGCACCAGGCGCAGGTACATCGGCAGGCTCTCGTCGGGGTCCTTCAGCGCCTTGGCCAGCTGGTGCAGCAGCCCCGGACCCACCGCCCGCTCGGCGCACAGCGCCTGGGCCTCGGCCAGGCGCCCCTCGAACAGGTAGAGCTCCAGCAGGCTGTCGACCATCCGCGGGCCCCAGCCGAAGGGTAGCTGAGGCGTCTGATCGAGCCCTTCCACCAGCCAGTCGTGAGCGCGCTGGCGATAATCGATGGCCAAGTCGTGCTCGTCCGCCAGGGCCGCCAGTTGGCGGTAATCGGCTAGCTGCCGCGTCTGCTGGTAGATGTCCCACTGCAGTGCCGCCGCGGCATCTACCTCACCACGCTGCAGGTGCAGGCGCACCTCGAGCCGCTGGCGTTCCACCTGCTGGTGAGGAAACTGATGGGACGCCGCCCGTTTCGCTCGCGCCAGCCAGGTCTCCAGCTCGTCCCAGTTCCCATGTTCGATGCACAGCTCGGCGGCATCCAGGCAGTCAGGCTCCTTGCTGGCGGTCTTCTGGTAGAGCGCCAGCATCGCCGACAGGTCGCCGGCGGCCTCGGCACGCTCGAAGAGGGGGCGACGCAGGCGAATGTAGCGATACTGCTGCGACCAGCCCGCCTCTGCCGGCAGCGCCGGCAGGGCGTCCCAGGCCTGTTGCAGGCGGGCGTGATAGGCCGCCATGCCCGCCTCACCCAGCGCCTGGGCATAGGCGTCGGGAATCGACGGATAGCTATCCTCGCTGCCACCAAAGGCCTTGTCATAGAGATAATTCGCCAGTTTCTCGGGCGACCAGTCGAGCCGCGTCGCGGTCTGGACATGTAGCGTCTGCAGCGTCGCCTCGCAGTGGAAGCGAAAGCCGCCGGAGTCGTCGATGGTCTCCAGCGCGCGGCCCAGGCGTGAGAGGGCATAATCGACCAGCGTCAGGCACTGCTCCGCGGGAAACTGCGGCGCCTGCTCGGCGAGCTGTTCGACGACGGCCTCCGCCCTGGCGAAGTAGGCACTCACCTGGCCGTAGCGGTAGAGGTCGCGGTTGAGGGGGAACGCCGCGGTGATGCGCTTCTTCAGCGCCTTGTGGTCCAGCACGCCGAGCACCGCATCGGCCCGCAGCGACCACTGCTGGCGCAGCACCGGGTCACTGTCGATGAGGGACTCGAGCGCCTCGACGAGGGAGGCCTTGTCCATCTGCTGCAGATAGGCGCGAATCCGGTCCGAGGCATCGCCCTCCGTCAGCCGCGACTGCTCGGCCTGCTCTGCCCGGAACGCCAGGGCGGTCGCCACGCAGTGCTTGCAGAAGTCGATGCCCTCGGAGGCCGGGCAGTCGCAGCCGCCCTCCAGGCCCCGCTTGCTCAGCTTCAGCACCACCCGATAGCGCTCGCTGCCCTCCACATCGGCGGTGATGGTAGACCCCTTCCGGTTCCAGCCAACCACCATGCCCTCGCGGTAATACTCCACGCCACGGCCGAACGCAGCCTCGCCGGCGAGCATGACCAGTTGCCGATCGGAAAGAAGCGCCCTCTCATCCTGTTGCATCATGATGCCGCCGTTGTCTTTCTGGCGCCCCTCCGTTTCTTCGCCGGTGCCAGCGTCTTCTTGTGATTGCCGCTTTCCTGTTTTTCTCCATGTGGCTCCATCTCACCGCTCGAGAGCGTGCCTGAGTAGAATAGGGTCGGGCCTTATTTTAATTAATGGCCGAAGTTAAAATAGGGCTTCGCGTTATTTTATCTTTCCCGCTCTCCAGGCGACCAGGTGTCTACGCCATCGACATTTCCGCGGGACGTGTCGAAAAAACGGCATTTCTTGAACATGTCGCGGCGACATGTCGATGGCGTGGCCATATCAGCTCGTCTCCCAGAGGGCGTCGAGTAGCTCGTCGAGATGATGGTCGAGCACGGCATCCAGGCGCTTGCCCCCTGCTCGGCAAAGCGCTGGTGAATGAAGTCGCGGTCGAGCACCATCTCGTGGGTAAGCTGCTTTGCCAGGCGGTCGAGCCACTTGCGCTGGGCGGGGGCCCAGCCATGCCACGCTGGCCGGCTCTCTGGTCCACCTCGATGCCGAGACGCAAGGCGATGTCCTGGGCCATGGCCTCGCCCCGGGCCGGCTGGTCAGCGGCGACTCTTGGCATCACGCGCCGTGGTAGCCATCCTCCTCGGGGTTCTCGTGCTCACCCCGGGGGAGCTCGCCGACCCACGCCAGGGCGCCGGCGTATTCCCGGTGAGGAAAGGTGTGGATGTCCAGCACCTTGAACAGGTGATCCTCCAGATGGGCGAGGTGCTTGATCCACTCCTTGTCGGTGATCACGGCGACACGGTGGTAGCGCTCGAGGTCGCCGAGCTGGGTCAGGCCGTAGCCGACGTCCTTGAGCAGAGCCGTCAGGGTCATCCAGCGCAGGCCATCGAGTTCGGCCAACAGGCTGATGCGGGGATGGTTACGCTTGGCGGCCTCGATGGCGTCGATGGCCTGCTGCAGCTCCCGGGCCGAGACCACGCCGCCGATCTTCATGGCCACAACGTGATCCGCCGGGTGGGTGATGAACTCCAACATGGTGATCTCCCTGGATCGTGGAGGATAAGAACGCCCTGAGTGCCTTCAGCATAGCCGCATGGACTCGCCTGAGCCGCGCCGGTTCAGCCTGCCTCATGAATAAGGCGAGCTCACCTATTCCTGCGAGTAGATTAGAAAAACTTGTTGGCATTTCCGGCAGGTTCCGGTGTATTTCGGGCCATCCTTGGACACAAGAACGCTCTTCCAGCCGCAGGCGGGGCATGGTTGCTTCATGGAGGAAGGGCGTTATGCGGACGAGCGGCCGCTGGGGTCGAGGATCTCCCGGGCCATCTCGCGGCCCTGGGAAGTGAGGCGCAGGGCCTCGCCCTCGCGCAGGATCAGCCGCTGGTCACTGCCGCGCTGCACCACCCGGGCGGCCTTGGCGGCGTCCCAGCGCAGGTGCTCGCGCAGCGCGCGGATGACGTTCTCCACGCCCTGTTCCGGTCCGCCCTCATGGTGGTAGAGGTGCACGGCGAGGGTGCGGATCTCGTTGTGGCGGCGCTGGCCGCGGCGGCGCAGCAGCTGGGCGACCACGCCGTAGCGCGGCCCGGCGAGGAAGGCCAGCATCAGGAAGACGCCGGTCATCACCGCCATCATGCCGCCGATGGAGACGTCCCAGGCCACCGCCAGGGCGTAGCCGCTGACACTCGAGGCAATGGAGACGGCGATGCCATAGAGGAACATCAGCCACAGCCGGTCGGTGAGCAGGTAGGCGGTCGAGGGCGGCACGATCACGAAGGCAACGAAGAGCACCGCCCCCACCGCGTCGAAGGCCGCCACGGCGGTGCCGCTGGTCAGCAGCAGCAGGCCGTAGAAGAGCAGCCCCGGCGCCAGGCCGAGGGCCTTGGCCAGCGCCTCGTCGAAGGTGGCGAGCTTGAGCTCCTTGAAGAACAGCACCACGAAGGCGGCGTTGAGCAGTGTCATGGCGCCCATGGAGAGCAGCGAGCGCGGCACCCGATAGTCGCCGAGGGTCACGGTATCGAGCCACACGAAGCCGATCTCGCCGAGCAGCACGGTGTGGGTGTCGATGTGCACGTCCCGGGCGTAGAGGTTGAGCAGCAGCACGCCGATCGAGAACAGCACCGGGAAGACCAGGCCGATAGCGGCATCCTTCTTGACCCGCCGGGTACTGACCAGGAGCTCGGTGAGAAACACCGTAAGCACGCCGGCAAGGGCGGCGCCGAGGATCTGCACGGGGCCGCTCTGCTGATGGGTGATCAGCCAGACGATGACGATGCCGAAGACGATGGAATGGCCGATGGCGTCGGAGAGCATGCTGGTGCCGCGCAGCACCAGGAAAGTGCCCACCAGGGTGGAGGCGATGCCCACCAGGGCGCCCACCAGCATGATCTGCAGGGCCACGTTGTCGAGCAGGGCGGTGAGCATCAGGCGTCCTCCCGGCCGAGGGATTCCAGTACCCGCTCGGCCTCGGCGATGCCCGCCGGGGTCAGCACCCAGCGCCGGGCTGGGCCCGGCTCACCGGGCAGCGAGGCCTGCCATTCGGCGAGGCCCCGGCGCATCAGCTGGCGCAGCACGGCGCGGGTGCGCAGGCCGTGGTAGGTGTCGAGCATGCCCTGCTCCGAGCGGTAGACCGGGTCATCGTGGTGTACGGCGAGTCGGTAGAGGGTGGTCAGCACCTGCTGGTGGCGCAGCCGCCGCCGGGCGCGCAGGCGCCGGATCGCCTCCCACAGGAAGCCGCGCTCAGGCGCCAGGGTCAGCGACACCAGCACCACGCCGGAGACGCTCAGGATGATCAGCGGCCCGGTGGCGAGCCCCCGGGAGAGCGCGCTTAACAGCGCGCCGAAGATCCCGCCGGCCACGCCGATCAGCGCGGCCAGCAGCACCATGTCCTCGAGCCGGCGGCTCCACTGGCGGGCGGCCACCGCCGGGGCGATGATCATCGCCGCCATCAGCACCACCCCGACCATCTGCAGCCCGACCACCACGGCCAGCGCCACCATCACCGTGAGCAGCACCTCGAGCCAGGCCACCGGCATGCCCAGGGAGGTGGCGAACTCGGGGTCGAAGGAGACCAGCTTGAATTCCTTCCACAGCGCCGCCACCAGCGCCAGCGCCACGGAGGTAATGCCGCCCATGATCCACAGGTCGGAGCGCAGGGTCGCCGCCGCCTGGCCGAACAGGAAGGCGTCGAGCCCGCCCTGGGAGGCGTTGTTCATGCCCTGGATATGGGTCAGCAGCACCACGCCCATGGCGAAGAAGACGCTCAGGGTGATGCCGAGGCCGGCGTCGGTCTTGAGACGGCTCATCCGGGTCAGCAGCAGCATCACCAGGGCGGCCAACGCGCCGGTGGCCAGCGCGCCGAGCAGGATGCTGCCGATTTCCCGGGTGCCGGCGATGATGAAGCCCAGGCAGACCCCGGGCAGCGCCGCATGGGACATGGTATCGCCGAGCAGGCTTTGCTGGCGCAGCACCGCGAAGGTGCCGAGCACCCCGCTGACCAGGCCCAGCAGGGCCGCCCCGGCGACGACGTTCTGGATGGTGTAGTCGGAGAGCAGCTCGACGACGCTCATTCGACCCGCTCCGCGGGCTCGACGGCCGCCTCCCCGGAGAGGAAGGTATCCTGGTCGAGCAGGGCGATCTGGCCGCCGTAGGCCTGGCGCAGGTGGTCGGCGGTGTAGACCTTGGCGACCGGCCCCTGGGCGATGACCCGCACGTTGAGGATCAGCAGCCAGTCGAAGTAGCTGCGAACCGTCTGCAGGTCATGGTGCACCACGATCACCGTCTTGCCCTCGTCGCGCAGGCGGCGAAGGATGTCGACGATGGCGCGCTCGGTGGTGGCGTCGACCCCGGCCATGGGCTCGTCGAGGAAGTAGACGTCGGCCTTCTGCACCAGCGCCCGGGCCAGGAACACCCGCTGCTGCTGGCCGCCGGAGAGCTGGCTGATCTGGCGCTTGGCGAAGTCGGCCATGCCGACCAGCTCCAGCGCCGCCATCGCCTCGTCGCGCTCGCGGCGCCCGGGGCGGCGCAGCCAGCCCAGCCGGCCGTAGAGCCCCATGGTGACGACGTCCAGGGCGGTGGTGGGGAAGTCCCAGTCGACGCTGGAGCGCTGCGGCACATAGCCGACCCGACGGCGCTGCGCCTTGTAGGGCCGCCCGTGCAGGGTGACGTGGCCCGCCACCGTGGGCACCAGCCCCAGCACGCTCTTGATCAGGGTGCTCTTGCCGGCGCCGTTGGGGCCGACGATGGCGGCCATCACCCCGGGCGGCACGTCGAAGTCGATGTCCCACAGCACCGGCTTGCTGTGGTAGCTGACGGTCAGGTCCTCGACGTGCAGGGCCAGATCCGGTTCGTGAAGCGTCGTCGACATGGGCTCTCCCGCGGGATGACGGTTGCAGGGGTGGCGGTCAGTAGGGGTAGCGGTGCGGTGACCTCGGCCGCGGGCGGTCAGCCGGCGGGAACCTCCCAGCGCTCGGCCCAGCCCTCGAGGGGCGCGGGCAGCGGGGCCAGCTCGCCGCCGAGCGCCTCGACGATGTGCCGGGTGTTGGCGTGGAGCATGCCGATGTAGGTGCCGCCGGCGGTGCCCGCCTCGCCCATGGCATCGGAGTAGAGCTGGCCGCCGATCTCGACCTCATGCCCCTTCTCGCGGGCGGCATCGATCACCGCCTGCACGGTGCGCGGGTTGATGGTGCTCTCGATGAACACGGCGGGCACCTCACGCTCGATCACCACCTGGGTCATGCGGCGGATGTCGGCCACGCCGGTCTCGGTCTCGGTGCTGATGCCCTGGATGCCGGCGACCTCAATGCCGTAGGCGCGGCCATAGTAGCTGAAGGCGTCGTGGGCGGTGACCAGGATGCGCTGCGCCTCGGGAATCGTCGCGATGCTCGCCTCGATCCAGCCATGCAGGGCCTCGAGCTGGGTGGCGTAGGCGTCGGCGTTGGCGCGGATGTCGGCCTCGCAGGCGGGGCGTGCCTCGACAAAGGCGTCGGCCAGGGTGGGAATGATCTGCGCCCAGAGCGAGACGTCCATCCACAGGTGCGGGTCGATGCCGTAGACGTCCTGCACGGTGATCAGGCTCGACGTGTCGATGGAGGACGGCGCCACCGCCACGGTGGGGGTGATCTCGGCGAAGCGTTCCAGCACGTTGCCGAGCTGGCCCTCCAGGGAGTAGCCGGAATAGAAGATCTGCTCGGCCTGCTGCAGGGTCGCCACGTCCCGGGCGCTCGCCTGGTAGAGGTGGGGATCGACCCCCGGCCCCATGATCGCCGAGACGTCGGCGCACTCGCCGCCCACTTCGCTTGCCACGTCGGCGATCATGCCGATGGTGGTCACGGTGATCACCGGCGGTTCTGCCGCCATCGTCTGGCCGCTCAGCGCCAGCGGCGCCAGCAGGCCCAGCGTCATCTTCCAGCGTGTCATATGCCCTTCTCCGTGAACGTGATCACAGCGCCGATAATATAGCCTTTGCTATACCCCAACAGAGTATACATTTCTTATCGACCCGATAGAGCCCTTAACAGCAGGAACGTGATGGCGTGCTGTGGTGCGTTGAGTGGCGCTGCCCGACGACCGAGCGCTCGCTGCGCGCGAAGGCACTTCAGCCGTCGCCGAGAAAGCGCTCGAAGGCGGCCAGGGTCTCGCCGCTGACGTGGTGCTCGATGCCCTCGGCATCGAGGCGCGCGGTCTCGGCGCTGACCCCCAGCTTGCGCAGGCAGGCCTCGACCAGGCGGTGGCGCCGCCGGCTCTCGGCGGCGAGGCGTTCCCCCGCCTCTGTCATGGAGATCCCCCGGTAGGGTCGCTTGACGATCAGCCCCTCCTCCGCCAGGCGCTTGAGCATCTTGGCCACGGTGGGCTGGGCGACGCCGAGGCGACGCGCGATATCGATCTGCCGGGCCTCGCCGCTGTCGGCGATCAGATCCGAGATCAGCTCGACGTAGTCCTCCGCCAGCTCGGTGCGCCGCGCATCGCGCGCCTTGCGAAAGCCCTGCACGTGGCTATCCGGCTCGATGAGTTGCCCATGGCGGTGCGAAAGCGCTGATGTCATCGGATCCTGACCTGAATGGATAAAAGGCTGGAAGGAGAAGAGTGGTGGCTTGGTTCCCTCATGATGCCTTGCGACAACAGGAATGCAATTTTGGCGGCTCGCCGGCGCGAGCACCGGTCTGGAGGGCTGGTGTCAAGACGCCACCGCTGGGTCGCCATCGGCGAAAAGCCACCCGCCCCTCGCGCTGGCGTCGAAGTACATGGCGAACAGGGCGAAACGGGGGCACCGCCTTGAGCGGCTCGTCATTAACGGCTAGGGTCCACTTGCCGACCCAAGACGGGCGACGCCATGGCCATTCCGAAGAGGGAAAGTGACCCGATGAGCGCTGAAGAACACCACATAGTGCTGCTGGACGGGGGCATGGGGCAGGAGCTCAGGCGGCGCAGCGGTCGCCCCGCCACTCCGCTGTGGTCCGCGCAGGTGATGCTGGACGAACCGCAGCTGGTCACCGCCGTCCACCGCGACTTCATCGACGCCGGCGCCCGCATCATCACCACCAACAACTACAGCGCGACGCCACAGCGCCTGGGGCGCGACGGCGATCCCGCCCTGTTCGCGCCGCTGCAGGCCGCCGCGCTGGACGCCGCTCGCCAGGCCCGCGAACAGAGCGGCCGGGCGGTGCGCATCGCCGGCTGCCTCCCCCCGCTGGTCGCGAGCTACCACCCCGAGGTGGTGCCGGACGATGCCACCTGCCTGCGCGACTATCGCCGGCTGGTCCAGGTCCAGGTCGAGGGGGTCGAGCTCTTCATCTGCGAGACCATGACGCTGACCCGCGAGGCGCTGGCCGCGACCCGCGCGGCGGTGGAGCACGGCGCCCCGGTGTGGGTCGCCTTCACGGTGGACGACGGCGACGGCACGCGCCTGCGCTCCGGCGAGCCGCTGGCCGAGGCCGCCCGGGCGGTGGTGGCGGCCGGTGCCGAGGCGGTGCTGGTCAACTGCTCGGTGCCCGAGGCAGTCACCACCGCCATGGCGTCGCTGGCCGACCTCGGCGTGCCGTTCGGCGGCTACGCCAACGGCTTCACGGCGGCGGCGGATCTCGCCCCCGGCGGCACGGTGGAGGCGCTGGAGACGCGCCAGGACCTGGATCCCGCAGGCTATGCCGAGCACGCCTGTCGCTGGGTCGAACAGGGCGCGGCCCTCGTTGGCGGCTGCTGCGAGGTCAGCCCGGCGCATATCGCCGCCCTGGCCGAGCGCCTGACCGCCCAGGGTTACCATGTGGTGTCTTCTCTGGTGCCAGCGGATTCGTGAGGGTCCGCTGACTCTCATCAGTGCCCCAGGTGCGACTCGAACACCTTCATCAGCTCGCGCTTGTCCTCGAAGCCGATCCCCGGGACCTGCGGCAGGGCCACCTGCCCTTCCTCGATGGGCGTGGAGTCGGCGAAGCCACCGAAGGGGGCGAAGACCCGCGGATAGGACTCGTTGCCGCCCAGCTTGAGGCCGGCGGCGATGTTGAGGGCGAACTGGTGGCCGCCATGGGGGATGCACTGCCGCGATGACCAGCCATGGCCGCGCAGCACCTCGAGCATGCGCAGGTACTCCACCAGGCCATAGCCGAGCACCGGGTCCATCTGCAGGATGTCGCGGTCGGGACGCATGCCGCCGTAGCGCAGCAGGTTGCGCACGTCCTGATGGGAGAAGAGGTTCTCGCCGGTGGCCATGGGCGGGCCGTAGTGCTCGCTGAGCTGCTGCTGGAGGGCGTAGTCCAGGGGATCGCCGGCCTCCTCATACCAGCGCACACCATAGGGGGCCAGGCCATCGGCGAAGGCCAGCGCGGTGCGCAGGTCGAAGCGGCCATTGGCGTCCACCGCCAGGCGCTCCGCGTCTCCCACGATGTCGATGGCGGCCTCGACCCGCGCGAGATCCTCGGCCAGCGGCACCGCGCCAATCTTCATCTTGGTGCAGATGTAGCCCAGGTCGAGGTAGTCGCGCAGCTCGTCCTGCAGGCCCTGGATCTGCTTGCCCGGATGGTAGTAGCCACCGGCCGCATAGACGGCGACGCGCTCGTCGGGCCGGCCGTCGCCGTGGCGCTCGGCCAGCAGCTGCGCCAGGGGCACGTTCTCGACCTTGGCGACGATGTCCCAGATCGCCATGTCGATGATACCCACCGCCACGCTGCGCTCGCCGTGCCCTCCCGGCTTCTCGTTGGCCATCAGCACCGACCAGACCTTGAAGGGGTCCAGGTTGTGGCCGCTGTCGTCGAGCAGCGCGCTCGGCTCGGCGTCGCGCAGGCGTGGCAGGAAGCGCTCGCGCAGCAGCCCGCTCTGGGCGTAGCGGCCGTTGGAATTGAAGCCGTAGCCCACCACCTGGCGGCCCGCCACCCGGGCGTCGGTATAGATGGCCAGGATGGAGACGTCCATGGTGGCGAAGGAGATGTAGGCGTTGGCGATGTCCGAGGCGATCGACACGCGGGCCTCGCGGATATCGGTAATTCTCATGGATGACTCCTAGAAGAACAGGCCCGTCGGCAGGCGTACGTTGAGCACTTCCTTGAAGGTCAGATAGAAGACGATGACCAGCCCCAGGATCACCGGCGTCCATTTCAGCAGGCGTTGCCAGGTCACCCGCGTCTCGACCCGGGCCAGGTACCAGGTGAGGGCGAAGAAGGCCACCAGCGTGGTCACCAGGAACCCCAGCACCTCGACCAGCCCCCACCAGAGGAAGAACCCGGCGATCACGGTGAACAGCCGCCGGGGGCTGCCGGTGATCTCGACCTGGCGACCACCGGGGCGGATCACGCCCTTGACGATCAGCGCGACCGCGATCAGGCACAGCAGCACCAGGATGGCCCGCGGGAAGATGATGCTCAGCCGGCCGATCTCCTCGCGGGGCAGCCAGAGCACGGCGGCGAACACCAGGCCGACGGTGCCCGCAGCGATATCGGTGTTGAGGCGCAGGATCATGGCGACCTCCCGTCGTCCTCGTCGACCCTGTCCAGCAGCCCCTTGCGCGCCAGCCACATCGGCACCAGCGTGGTCGCGGCCCCCAGCACCACCATGCCGGCGAGCACCATGGAGAGCGGGTTGTGCAGCAACCTGAGCCAGGGGATGGGATCGACGACCGCCGCCATCAGGGTCTGCACGTAGCCCTCCTCGGCGATCCCGCCGAGGATCAGCCCCAGCACGATGGGCGCGGGCTGGATGCCGATGAGGCGCAGGAAGTAGCCGGCGGTGCCCAGGATCAGCATGATGCCGACATCCAGCAGGCTGTTGCGCAGGGCAAAGGTCCCGAGGATGGTCACCATGGCGATGCTCGGCACCAGGAAATAGTAGGGCGTGCGGATCACCACGCGGTGGATCAGCCGTCCGCCGAGCAGCCCGACCGGCAGCAGCAGCAGGGCTGCCATCCCCATGGAGAGGATAAAGCCGTTGGTCAGCACGCCGGACTCGGTGAAGAGGTCGAGCCCCGGGCGCAGGCCGTGCATCAGCAGCACGCCGAGGATGATGGCATCCGGCGGCGCCCCGGGAATCCCCAGGGTGAGCAGCGGCACCATGCTGCCCGCCACCATCACGTTGTTGCTCGACTCCGAGGCCACCACGCCGTCGACGTTGCCCTTGCCGAAACTCTTGGGGTCCCGGGAGAAGCGCCGGGCCTCGTTGTAGGCCACCAGGCTGGTGACGTTGCCGCCGGCACCGGGAATGATGGCGATGATCTGGCCGATCAGGCAGGAGCGGATCAGGTTGACCGGCTTGCCGAAGATACGGCGGGCGATGCTCAAGATGGAGACTTCCTTCTTGCGCAGCTCCGTCTGTCCGGGCAACGCCCCCCGCCCCTCGGCGGCCATGGTCAGCAGTTCGGGAATCACGAACAGGCCGATCAGCGCCACGATCAGCTCGATGCCCCCCTGCAGCGGCGGATAGCCGAAGATGAAACGCGACTCGCCGCCCACGGGCGACACGCCGATGGTGCTCAGCAGGATCCCGATGCAGCCGCCCAGCAACCCCTTGAGCAGGGAGTCGCTGGAGAGGCTCGCGACCAGGGTCAGCCCCAGCATCGCCACCCAGAACATCTCCGACGGCCCGAAGGCCACGGCCCACCTCGCCAGCGGGGGCGCCAGCACCAGCAGGAAGATGACCCCGACGATCCCCCCTGCCACCGAGGCGATGGTCGCCGCGGCGATGGCCTCATAGGCACGGCCCTGGCGGGCCATGGGATAGCCGTCGAAGGTGGTGGCGATCGACGAGGGGGTGCCGGGGGTGTTGATCAGGATGGCCGTGAAGGCGCCGCCGTAGATGGAGCCCATGTAGACCCCGCCCAGGGCGATCAGGCCCTGCAGGGCCTCCATCGAGAAGGTGAAGGGCAGCAGCACCGCCAGTGCCATGGTGGCCGTGAGCCCGGGCATCGCCCCGATGAAGAGGCCCGCCGAGACGCCCACCAGCACGGTGATGACACTCTCGAAGGTCAACAGGGAGGCCAGGGCCTCGAGGAGCATGTCCATGCATCACTCCGCCTGGGGCCATGCGCGCATGGCCCCGCCAAGACAGGAGAGGAAGGGGGCACCATGGCCCCCGCGGCGGGAGGAAGGGTTACTCGGCTTCCTCGAGGATCGGACCGTAGGCATCGCGGAGCATGCCGATCACCTCGTCGACCTCGTCACCGGTGATGTCTTCCATCACGAAGCCCAGCGGCTCCTGCTTCTCGGCGATCTGGCGATTGGCCTCGGCGAAGGCCGCCTCGAGGGTCTCGACCACCTCGTCCGGGGTCCCCTTGGGCACCGCCACGCCACGATAGGCGCCGCCGACGATGTCATAGCCCTGCTCCTTGAAGGTGGGCGCATCGGGCAGCGCCTTGACGCGCTCCTCCGAGGCCACCGCCAGCACCTTGACGCTGTCGGCCATCTCGGTGCCGAGCATGGTGTAGTTGAAGATGCCGGCGACATGGCCGCCCTCCAGCGCACCCTTGAGCGGTCCGGTGCCGGAGAAGGGAATGTAGGTCAGGTCGATGCCGGCCTCCTTCTCGAAGCGCAACATGTCGAGGTGGTTGGCGCTGTAGGTCCCGCTGCCGCCCAGGGTGATCGCCTCGGGGTTCTCCTTGGCGTCCTCGACGAGGTCCTCGAGGGTGTCGTAGGGACTGTCGTTGTGCACGATCAGGGCGTTGGGCGTGGAGTGGAAGAAGGTCACGATCCGCCAGTTGTCGGTCTCGTAGCCCGCGTTGTTGCGCTGGATCGGCTGGCCGATGATATGCGGGATGTTGACGCCGATGATCTCGTAGCCATCCGGCTCGGCGCTGTTCTGGAACTCGCTCCAGGCCACGGCCCCGCCGCCGCCCGGCCGGTGGGTCACGTTCACCGAGACGCCCAGTTCCTCTTCCAGTATCGGCTCCTGGAAGCGGGCCGTGACGTCGGATTCACCGCCCGGATCGAAGGGGATGATGTAGGTGATGTCATCTTCCGGGTATTCGGCATGGGCGGCGCCGGCCAGCCCCACGGCGGCGACGGCCGTCATGGCGAGCACCAGCTTCTTGTACGTGAACTTCATGGCATGCTCCAGACGTTGTTGTGTCGTGATCGTCTCCTGGCAGCCGAGTCGTATCGTTGTGAATGTTGTCTCGCCCGGCTACCGGGCTCAGCGTCTCAACCCCCATCGCTGATGCCCTGTCCTGAAGCTAGACGAGTTGTAAAAGTTGTCAAGATTGTCACCCCTCGAACACCCGCCGCCGTGAATTGCGCAAATGGCGCTGCATGCACCGGCCGGCCCGCTCGTCGTCGCCGGCCAGGATGCTGTCGTGGATGTCGCGATGCTCCTGCTGGACCTCCGGGACATGGTGCTCCGGGCGCCTGAGGCCCAGCCCGCGTGCCAGGTTCTGGCCATAGGTGATCGCTGCCTCGAGCGAGAGCAGGGTGTCGGAGAAGAAGCGGTTGTGGGTGGCCCGGGCGATGGCAAGGTGGAAGCCGAAGTCGGCATCCACCCCCAGGGCGTTGTCGCGGATGCGCTGTTCGAGCAGCGCCAGCGCCCGCGTGAGCGCCGCCCGGTCCTCGCGGGTGGCCTTGAGTGCCGCCAGGCGGGCGGCCTCGGACTCGACGGCGATCCGGAACTCGAAGCAGCGCTGGATGTCCGCCAGGCTCTCCAACGGAGCGAACTCGAGCATGGCGCGATCGGGGCGGCGCTGGACGAAACTGCCGGAGCCGCGATGCGAGCGCACCAGGCCATCGTCCCGCAGCCGGGCCAGGGCCTCGCGCACGATCGGGCGAGACACGCCGTAGCGGCTTGCCAACTGCTCCTCCGAGGGCAGGCGCTCGCCCTCCGCGAAGTCGCGGTTGATGATGCGATCGATGATGTCGCCGTAGACCCGATCGCTGAGCTTTTCTCCCTTGCGGCCTGGCTCGCCGCTCGGCGCGTCGTCGGAGGCACGTTTCTCCACCCGTGAATCCATGGTCGTCCCCTGCGGCTTTCCCACAGCATAAGCCACCCCTCGCCCGGTGAGGAGCGTCCAGCCGGCCGACCAGCCGTGTTAGGCTTGGCCGACACTCACTACCCGGGAGCCTGATCATGACCGCCGCCGAGATACTCGACCGCCTGGTGGGCTTCGCCACCGTCTCGCGGGACTCCAACCTGGCCCTGATCGAGTGGGTCGAGGGTTGGCTCGACGACCACGGCGTGTCGCACTGGCGGGTGGAGAGCGACGACGGCCGCAAGGCCAACCTGCTGGCGCGGATCGGCCCCGCCGTGGCCGGTGGCGTTGTGCTCTCCGGACATACCGACGTGGTGCCGGTGGATGGCCAGCCCTGGTCCACCGATCCCTTCACCCTGGTGGACAAGGGCGATGGCCGGCTCTATGGCCGTGGCACCTGCGACATGAAGGGCTTCATCGCCTGCGCCCTGGCGGAGGTCCCCCGCTGGGTGGAGCAGGCGCTGGCGACGCCCATCTGGCTGGCGTTCTCCTACGACGAGGAGGTGGGCTGCATCGGCGCCCCGCGGATGATCGAGCGGCTGCTGGCCGACCATCCTCGCCCCGCGGCGGTGATTGTCGGGGAGCCGACCATGATGCACCCGGTGGTTGCCCACAAGGGGGCGACCAACCTGCGTACCACCGTGACCGGCCGTGCCGCCCACTCCAGCCAGGTGAACCAGGGGGTCTCGGCGATCCACGTGGCTGCCCGCCTGGTGACGCGGATCGAGGACGTGATGGCCGAACTCAGGGCCGAGGGGCGCGTGGACGAGGCCTTCAACGTGGTGCACTCGAGCCTGCACGTCGGCAAGATCGCCGGCGGCACGGCCATCAACATCATGGCCCGGGAGTGCCGCTTCGAGTGGGAGGTCCGCCACCTGCCCTCGGATCGCTTCGAGGCGCTGCTCGCGCGGGTGAACGATAGCGCGGCCGAGCTGGAGGCCGAGATGCGCAAGCGCGCGCCGGACGCCGCCATCGTCACCGAGGCGCTGAATACCACGGTGCCGGCACTCGCCGACGACAACAATGCCGAGGTGCTCGCGCTGTGCCGCGACCTGCTCGACGAGCGCCCCGCCGGTGCCGTGGCCTATGCCACCGAGGCCGGCCAGTTCCAGCGCGAGGGACTGCCCACGGTGATCTGCGGCCCGGGGAGCATCGGCCAGGCCCACCAGCCCGACGAGTATATCGACATCGAGCAGCTCGAGGCGGGCGCGGCCTTCATGGCGGCACTGGGCGAGCGGCTGCAACGAAAGTAGAATGCCGGCTCTTTGCCCACCCGCTGCCTGGAGCCCCCCATGCCCCGCCTGCTGATCGTCAAGACCGGAGACAGCTTCGCCGACGTGGCCCGCGACCACGGCGACTTCGAGACCCTCTTCCGGCGCGCCCTCGCGGCAGCGCCGGCCGACACCCGGGTGGCGGTCCTCGATGCCCCGCGCGCCGCGGCCCTGCCGGCGCTGGATGACATCGACGGGGTGCTGATCACCGGCTCCCACGCCATGGTCAGCCACGCCGAGCCCTGGAGCGAGGCGCTCAAGCCGTGGCTGGTCGAGGCGCGTGCCCGCGACATCGCCATGCTCGGCGTCTGCTATGGCCACCAGCTGATGGCCGCGGCCTTCGGTGGCACCAGCGACTTCCACCCCGCCGGCCGGGAGTCCGGCACCCGCGAGGTCACCCTGACCGAGGCCGGCCGCCGGGATCCGCTGCTGGGCGGCCTGCCGACCCGGTTCCGCGCCCACCTGAGCCACGCCCAGACCGTCCTCACGGCACCGCCCGAGGCCTGTGTCCTGGCGGCCAATGCCCATGACCCGCACCAGTCGCTGCGCCATGGCCCCCGCCAGTGGAGCGTGCAGTTCCATCCCGAGTTCACCCCGGCGGTGATGCGCGCCTATCTCGCGCACCAGCGGCAGGCCCTCCAGGACCAGGGCGAGGATCCGGAGCGCCTGATCGCCGAGGTGGCCGCCACGCCGGAGGCGACCGGCCTGCTGCCCCGCTTCGCCGAGCTCGTCTCCGCGGACACGCGGCTCGAGCGCGCCTGACCCCAGGCCAGGGAGGGCACCTTCCTCCGCCAGACACGACAGCGCCCCGCCGGAGAAACACGGCGGGGCGCTGTCGCGGGTCCATCGCGCGCTCGTCAGTGGCGCTCTCCGACCGGCGGTGCAGGCTCGCCGCGCTCGATGCTGCGCTCGGCGGCGGCGTCGCGCAGGCGCCGGGCGTCCGGTGCCCCCTCGGCGGCCTTGCGGCGCTGGCGGTAGAGGTCACGCAGGCTGCTGACCAGCATGGCGGCGACAATCATGCCCCCGCCCACGAAGGCCAGGGTGGCCGGCACCTCGCCGACCCACCACCACACCAGCAGGGTGCCCGCCAGGGTCTCGACCAGCATCACCAGGCTGACCTCGGCGCCGGGCAGATAGCGGGCACCGGTCTGGATCAGGAAATAGGCCAGTGGCAGGAGCAGCCCCATCAGCGCCAGGCGCTGCATGTCCTCGGCCCCGGGCAGCTGGACGCCGCCCAACAGTGCGGCGGGCACCAGCATCGCCAGGCAGCCCAGCGGCAACACCACGGTGGTGTCCACACCACGCTGACGATTGCCGCGCTGGGCACTGGCCACCGTGGTGTTGACCGCGATGGACACCGGAATGATCAGCGCCACCGCCAGGCCCAGCAGGCTCCCCTGCCCCACCTCCCCGGCGGCCATCAGGCTGGCCCCGGTGACGCATATGGCGATCACCACCCAGGTCTGGCGCCGCAGCCGCTGGCCGAAGAACAGCATGCCGATCAGCCCCGCCACCAGCGGTGCCAGGTTGATCATCACCAGCACGTTGCCCGCCGAGGTCAGGCGGGTGGCCCCGACGAAGGCCCAGGCGCTCGCAGCGAACGCCAGCGGGCACCACAGCGCCGCGGGACCACAGGCACGCACCGCCTGGCCCAGGCGCTGGCGGTAGCGCACGGCGGCAATCACCAGCAGCACCAGGCCAAGCATCAGCCCGCGCCAGAACATGAAGGTGGCCACGTCCACCGAGGTGTCCTTGACCAGCAGTGCATCCGGCGAGAGCAGCAGCACGCCGGTCATGGTGATCAGGTAGCCGCGCAGCCGAAACGGCAGCCGCTTCCACATGAGGGAGTCCTCCTTTTGATGGCGGAGGTGCCAGGGGCACCAACGACGACAGGCCGGAGCAAGCTCCGGCCTGTCGATGAGGCAGGGTTGCCGCCCGGCGGGCGGCTACCGTTGGCTCAGGCGCTGGTGCGACGGCGAATCGGCGCGTCACCGTCCTGGCGACGACGCGGGGCACGCTCGGGCGCGCCCTTGTCCTCGCTGATCTCCAGCGGGCGACCGGCGACGCGGGCACGGGCCATCTTGCCGAGGATGCTCTCCGGCAGCGAGCTCGGCAGCTCGACCACCGAGAAGGCGGTGCGGATGTCGATGCGGCCGATGCGGCTGCCCTCGATGCCGCCCTCGTTGGCCAGGGCCCCGACCAGCTGACCGGGCTTGACGCCATCCTGGTGGCCCACGGCGACGCGATAGCGGGTCATGCCCTCGCGCGGTGCCCGGTCGTCACGATCACCACGACGCTTCGGCTTGGCATCGCGCGGGTTGCGATCATTGCGCTCGGCACGCGGTGCCTGCAGGCGACCGATGGGGGCCTCGTCGGCACGCGCCATGCGCGCGAAGGCACAGGCCAGCTCGATGGGGTCGTGCCCCTCCTCGACCATCCGCTCGACCAGGGCACGCTGCTCGTCGGCTCCGGCGGTCAGGGCGGCGACCACGCGCTGGTGGAAGATCTCGTCGCGGTGGGCGCGGATGGCGGCCTCGTCGGGCACGGCCATCTCTGTCATCTTCTGGCCGGTGGCCTGCTCGAGCCAGCCCACCTTGCGCCCCTCGCGGAAGCCGACGAAGGTGATGGCGATGCCGGTACGCCCGGCACGACCGGTACGGCCGATGCGGTGGGTGTAGGCCTCGGCGTCCTGGGGCAGGTCGTAGTTGATGATGTGAGTCAGGCGCGACACGTCCAGGCCGCGGGCGGCCACGTCGGTGGCGATCAGTATGTCGATCTTTCCACGCTTGAGGCGCGTGATGGTGCGCTCTCGCAGGCTCTGGTCCAGGTCACCGGAGAGGCTGGCGACGTTCATGCCACGGGCGGAGAGCTGCTCCATCAGGGTGGTGCAGGCGGCCCGGGTGCGCACGAAGACGATGGCCCCGTCGACCGGCTCGACCTCGAGGATGCGCGCCAGCGCCTCCTGCTTGGCGCCACCGTCGACTCGCACCATGCGCTGTTCGATGCTGGCGGCGGTCCCGACCTTGGACTCGATGGCAACCTTGACCGGGTCGACCAGGTAGCGGTTGACGATGCGCTCGATCTCGGCCGGCAGGGTGGCGGAGAAGAACACCCGCTGGGCGTCCTTCGGGGTGTCGGCCACCACGCGCTTGACGTCGTCGATGAAGCCCATGCGCAGCATCTCGTCGGCCTCGTCGAGCACCAGGGCGGAGAGGCCGTCGAGCTTGAGGCTGCCGCGATCCAGGTGGTCAATGACCCGGCCCGGGGTCCCCACCACCACCTGGGCGCCACGCCGCAGCGCGGAGAGCTGCTCGCGGTACTCCTGGCCGCCGCACAGGGTCGCGACTTCCAGGCCCTTGAGGTTCTGGCCGTACTTGCTGAAGGAGACGGCCACCTGCTGGGCCAGCTCACGGGTCGGCGCCAGCACCAGCACCTGGGGCTCGCGGCGAGTCAGCTCGAGGCGAGACAGCAGCGGCAGGGCGAAGGCAGCGGTCTTGCCGGTGCCGGTCTGGGCCTGGCCCAGCATGTCACGTCCTTCCAGCAGCGCAGGGATGGTCTGCGCCTGGATCGGTGACGGGGTCTCGTAGCCCTGGGATTCCACGGCAGAGAGCACGGCGGGCAGCAGGGCCAGATCGCCGAAGCTCGGCGAGGCGACAGAAGTCGAGGTCATTAATCACACCTTGGTAGGCCGACGGGGCCGGCAGAAATTCAGTGGCGTCCCTGACGCGTGCAACACGCTCAGGCATCTGGGTTCCGTCCAACGGAGCATCAGATGAGGAAATCGGAGTCGGGGACGCCGGTCGCACCTGGCATTCGGTCCACGCCATCGGGGATGGCCCGTGAACCGCTGTGGCGACCGTTTGCGCCGATCTCGCCCGGGTGGCGTGATCTCGGCGGCGCTCCATCTACACAATTCGAACGCGTGTGGGTCAGTGCTTGTCACTGGGCCCGGCGTTTCGGCGCCCACCTGCCTGGAGCAGCGTGGCGTCGTCATGATGGTGGGGTCAACACATGCGAGGAGCGCGCATGCTACCATCGTCGACTGCCACTGGCCAGCCTTTTCGAGATCCCTTCACAGCCGGGAGTACTGCATGCCGAATCTGTGGGTCGATGCCGATGCCTGCCCCAGGGTGGCGCGAGAGATCATCGTGCGCGCCGCCGAACGTACCGCCACGCCGACCTGGTTCGTGGCCAACCATGCGGTGCCGCTACCGCCCTCGCGGTGGGTCAAGGGCCTGGCGGTGAGCCAGGGCTTCGATGCCGCCGACAACGAGATCGTCGAGCGCCTCCAGTCGGGCGACCTGCTGATCACCTCGGACCTGCCGCTGGCCCTGGAGGCCATCGAGCGCGGCGCCGGGGTGATGACCACCCGCGGCGAGTCGCTGGATGCCAACAATATCCGCGCCCGGGTACAGATGAGGGATTTCATGGAGACCCTGCGCGCCAGCGGCGAGCATACCGGCGGCCCCGGCGGCTATACCGACAGCGACCGCCGCGAGTTCGCCAATGCGCTGGACCGCTGGTTGGCAAAGAATTCCCGACATTGAGGCCGCCGCTTCGCGGCGGATCGCGCTGCCAGCAGCGCTCCTACAGGGTGCGGAGCCACTGGGCAGGTTGTCGAAGGAGCTTTGCTCGCAAAGCGATTGGTACCTGCTGAGGCCCGCCCTTGGCCCCTGGCCCTTGGCGCTCGGCGCTCGGCGCTTAAAACTTACCCCTTCTCCCGGATCCCCTTGCCCGGCAGGCGGTCGCGGTCATGCCGCCGGTCCAGGTCGAGCAGCGGGCCGTAGGGCACGATGCCGGTCGGGTTGATGTTGGCATGGCTGGCATAGTAGTGGCGCTTGATGTGCTCGAAGTCCACCGTCTCGGCGATGCCCGGCCACTGGTAGAGCTCGCGCAGGTAGTTGGCGAGGTTCGGGTAGTCCTCGATGCGCCTCAGGTTGCACTTGAAGTGGCCGTGATAGACGGCATCGAAGCGGATCAAGGTCGTGAACAGCCGGATATCGGCCTCGGTGAACCATTCGCCTGCCAGGTAGCGGTGCTCCGCCAGGCGCGCCTCCATGTGGTCGAGCGCCTCGAAGAGCGCCACCACATGCTTTTCGTAGACCGCCTGCTCGGTGGCGAAGCCGGACTTGTAGACGCCGTTGTTGATGTGGTCGTAGACGTCGGCGTTGACGGCATCGATGGTCTCGCGCAGGTCCGCGGGATAGAGGTCCAGGCGGTTGCCGGTCAGCCCGTCGAAGGCGCCATCGAGCATCCTCAGCAGGTCCGCGGACTCGTTGTTGACGATGCGCCCCGAGGACTTGTCCCAGAGCGCCGGCACGGTGACGCGTCCCGTGTAGTGGGGGTCGGTCAGGGTGTAGAGCTGGTGGTGGAAGTCCACGCCGTTGACCGGGTCGCCGCTCGAGCCCTCGTCCTCGCGATAGGTCCAGCCCTGATCCAGCATCAGCGGGCTGACGTGGGAGACCCCGATGGACGCCTCGAGCCCCTTGAGCCGGCGCATGATCAGCACGCGATGCGCCCAGGGACAGGCCAGCGACACATAGAGGTGGTAGCGGCCCGCCTCGGCGGCCAGGCCCGGCTGGCCGTCGGGCCCCGGGCTGCCATCCGGGGTGATCCAGTCGCGCAGCTTGGCGGATTCACGCACGAATTCGCCGCCGTGCTTGTCGGTGTCATACCACTGGTCGTGCCAGGTGCCGTCGATCAGAAGCCCCATGGGTCATCTCCTTGCATGCCGGTGAGCGAGTGCTCGATAACGAGGATGCACCCAGCATAAGGCGAAACCATCGACGCTCAAGCGCAGGTTTTGCGTCTTATCATT
This sequence comes from Halomonas ventosae, assembly GCF_004363555.1. Classification (GTDB taxonomy): domain Bacteria; phylum Pseudomonadota; class Gammaproteobacteria; order Pseudomonadales; family Halomonadaceae; genus Halomonas; species Halomonas ventosae. The sequence continues at coordinate 113,158 of NZ_SNZJ01000005.1, forward strand.
CGACGGTTTCGAATGGTTCTTCAGGCGAGCAGGCCGCCACCGCCGCCTTCAGTGCCTCGGCCATGGCATGGGTCGCCGGCCCTGCCCGGTCCCGGTCGCGATGGATCAGCTGCACCGGGTACTCGCGGCTGCCCCCGGCGGCCAGCGGCAACCGCGCGAGGCGCCCCTCGGCCAGCGCCTGGCGCAGGCGTGTCTCGGGAATCCAGGCGAAGCCCAGGCCCCGCTCGAGCATGTCGATGGAGGTCTGCAGGTGGCTCACCGTCCAGCGCTGCTCCGCCTTGAGCCAGCCGGCGTCCATGGACTGGTGCAGGGCCGAGTCGCGCACCACCAGCTGCCGGTGCTGCTCCAGATCGCGCAGGTCCAGCGGGCGCCCCAGGCGATGCAGCGGGTGATCGGGATGGGCCACGGCCACGAAGTGCACCCTGACCAGCGGCTCGCCCAGGAAGCCCTGGGCGGAGATGCCCGAGACTACCAGGTCGGCGCTGCCGTCATAGAGCATCTCGATGCCCCCGTTGAGCACCGTCTCATGAAGTTGTACGCGCACATGGGGGTAGGCCGCCGAGAAGGCCTCCAGCGCCCGGGCCAGGGCCTCGGGGGGGAAGATCTGGTCGACAGCCAGCACCACCTCCGCCTCGAGTCCTTCGGCCAGGCGACTCGCCACATCCTCCAGCGAGGCGGCATTTTCGAGCAGCTGACGGGCCCGGCGCAGCAGCAGCTCACCGGCCTCGGTAAGACGCACCTGCCGGCCCACCGGCTCCATCACCGCTACCCCGAGCTGTTCCTCGAGCTTGTGCACGGCGTGGTTCAGGGTCGAGGGGCTCTTGTGGATTGCCTCGGCGGCACGGGCGAAGCCGCCATGGTCGACCACGGCCGCCAGCATCTGCCATTGGGCCAGGGTGACACGGGACATTTCGAATTCCTCGAATCAATAGAGCGAAACGTTGCGCTTAATCTTCGAAAAATCCGACCTAAAATGCCAGTCAAACCTTTCAGAATCGGAGATACCCCATGGCACCCACCCCGTCTACCCGACAGATTGATCAGTTGGTGACCAGCCAGCCGAGCCAGGACGGCGACGGCGTCAGGATCCAGCGCATCCACGACTTCGGCGGAGGGCTCGACCCCTTCCTGATGCTCGACGAACTGGGTTCCGACCGGCCGGATGACTACATCGGCGGCTTCCCTCCCCATCCCCACCGCGGCATCCAGACCCTGACCTACGTGATCCACGGGGGGCTAACCCACGAGGACCACCTGGGCCACTCGAGCACCATCCAAGCCGGGGATGCCCAGTGGATGCATACCGGCCGCGGCATCATCCACTCGGAGATGCCGCTGACCGACCAGCAGGGCCTCCACGCCTTCCAGCTGTGGCTGAACCTGTCGGCCCGGGACAAGCTGAGCCCGGCGACCTACCGCGACGTGCGCAGCGCAGAGATGCCGACGCTGAGCGGCCAGGACGCCAGCCTCGTCGCCCTGGGCGGGCGCTGGCAGGACACCGCCGGCGAGAGCGTCACGGGCCCCCTGGAGGCCCTGGCCGGCCAGGGCGCGGTGGCCCATGCCCGGCTGGCGGCCGGGGGCGAACTGACGCTGGCCGTCGAGGCCAGCACGCTGCTGGTATACGTCTTCAAGGGCAGCCTCGAGATCGCCGGCAGCCCGGTGGCTCAGGGCCGGCTCGCCCGCCTCGGCAGTGGCGAGCGGCTCGCACTGACCAGCCGAGAAGGCGCCGAGGCCCTGCTGCTGGCCGGCGAACCCCATGGCGAGCCGATTGCCCACTACGGCCCCTTCGTGATGAACGCACACGAAGAGCTGGAGCAGGCGCTCAGGGACTACCGCGACGGCACCCTCACTGGCTGATCTACACCCACTGAATGACATCTCATCCGGGCCGGGGTTGAAATTCCCCGGTCCGGCGTGTCCAATGTCCACTTAACAAACAGCGTTCGCGCCCCCTGCTCCGATACCTCCTCGCCACGTGGGAGGCGGATAGCAGGCCGTTCCTGTATGTCCGTACAGACTAGGCATCCCATACATCATGGGGTATGGTTCTGATGCCACTTATTTATTTCCTTTTCATCTGTCACGGCCCGTTACCCATGATGCGAATCCTCCATTCGCTGCCCCGCACCCACAAGCTGTTGCTGTTACCCGTTGCCACCATGGTCACCGTGCTGGGCGCACAGAAGATCGTCACCTCCTTCGAAGATGTCCAGCGTGAGAGCCAGACGCTCGACACCGTCCTCGTTCCCCTCGATGCCGATGCCAGCCCCGGCCTGCCTTCGCTGCGCACCGAGCGAACACCGGTCGCCGACGCCATCGAGATGGCCACCCGAGCCCTCGACGCCACTCGGAGCCATGTCCCGCTATCCGAGCTCACCGCCTCGGAGATCGTCGATATCGACTTCGTCACCTCGGCCAAGGCCAGTCGTGCCGAACCCGAAATTCCCGTGACCCTTGCCCTGCCCGCCCAGCGCCTCGGCGCCCAGCAGGGTGAAACCGGCATACTGACGGACGGCGTTGCCAGCCTCGATGATGGCGCCCTGCACATGGCCGTGGTCATCGGGACCATCGCCGGCGGCATGCTCGATCACGACGGCGGGCTGGTGGCCGATGCCACCTCCTACGAGGAGGTCTCCGAGGACGAGCTCGAGCTGTTCGACGAGGGACCGATCCAGCTGGAGGAGGAGATCGCCGCCAGCGAGCCCTTTGTGCCGGAATGGAACACCTACGAGGTCCAGGCGGGCGACACCTTCGCGATCATGGCGCAGAAGCACCTCGGCATGGGCTACAGCGAGGTGATGAACCTGCTGGAGCGCCTGCCCGAGCCGCGGCTCCTGACCCACTGGCGGCAGGGCAACCACTTCGAGTACCAGCTCGGCGAGCAAGGGCGCCTGCTCTCCCTGCGCCTGATGAAGAACGCCCGGGACGGCTTCCTGGTCGAGCGCCAGGATGACGGCTTCGAGGTCGCCACCATCGAACGCGCCGGCGAGGCCACCCAGCGCCTCTTCGCCGGCAGCATCAGCGGCAGCTTCGCACGCTCGGCCAAGGCTACCGGCCTGACCAGCGCCGAGGTCTCGGAACTCTCCCGGGTCCTGGAGAAGAAACTCGACTTCCGCCGCGACACCCGTCGCGGCGATCGCTTTCAGGTGCTGGTGGAGTCCGACATCATCGACGGCGAGAGCCTCGACCCGCGGGTGCTGGCGGTACAGTACGAAGGCGAGCGCATGGACCTCACCCTGGTGCGCAACCCTGAGGACAACCGCTTCTACACCCCGGACGGCAAGAGCCTCGACCCGGCCTTCAACCGCTACCCCTTCGACGGTCGCTACCGGCTGAGCTCGCACTTCAACCCGCGCCGCAAGCACCCGGTCACCGGCCGCATCAGCCCCCACAAGGGCACCGACTTCGCCATGCCGATCGGCACCGCCGTCCAGGCCCCTGCCAATGGCCGCGTGGAGAAGGTCGGCAACCATCCGGCGGCCGGCCGCTACGTGGTGATCCGCCACGACAACGGCTACAAGACCCGCTATCTGCACCTTTCCAAGCCGCTGGTCAGCAATGGCCAGCGCGTCGCCATGGGCGAGCGCATTGCGCTGTCCGGCAACACCGGGCGCAGCACCGGCCCTCACCTGCACTACGAGGTCCTGGTCAACAACAGCCAGGTAAATGCCATGAAGGTGGCGCTGCCCGAGAACCAGAGCCTCCAGGGCGAGCGGCTGGTCGCCTTCCAGCGCCAGGCAGAACCCGTGCTGGCCGCCCTGCAGAGCGGCGAGACCGGCACCGTGGTCGCCAGCACCGGCGAGGTGGCCGCGACCGACGACGAGGGCTGAGCCCCGCCCTCCACCGCCTATCCGCGCCCCGCCCTCGAGCGGGGCGCGGTCGTTCAGGGGCGCCTGCTGCCGGAGTATACTGGCGCCACCACGGATCGGAGAGCCTCGGCGTGTCCTCACCCCATGCCCACCCCCGGCCGGCCGCGCCGCCCGAGCGTCGCCTGGCCAGCTTCCTCGGTGTCTTCCGCTACAGCCACCGTGCCCTGGCCCTCGTCTGGCAGACCTCCCGTCCCCTGACCCTGGGGCTGGCGCTCTGCACCCTGGTCGCCGGCGTACTGCCCGCGGTGGCGGCCTGGATCGGCCAGCTGATCGTCGATTCGGTGGTGGCGGCCATGGCCCACCATGCCGAGACCGGCGAGGTCGACTGGTGGGGGGTGCTGCGCTACGTGCTGGCCGAGGCGGGGGTGATCGCCATCATCGCCATGGCCCAGCGCGGCCTCTCGGCCCAGCAGTCGCTGCTGCGCGCCCTGCTCGGCCAGAAGGTCAACGTGATGATCCTCGAGAAGGCCGGCACCCTCTCCCTCGAGCAGTTCGAGGACTCCGAGTTCTATGACAAGCTGACCCGGGCCCGCCGCGAGGCCTCGACGCGCCCGCTGGGCCTGGTCAACAAGACCTTTGGCCTCGCCCAGAACGCCATCTCGCTGGCCAGTTTCGGCGTGCTGCTGGTGCAGTTCTCGCCCTGGGCACTGCTCGTGCTGGTGATCGGCGCCCTGCCGGTGTTCGTCTCGGAGGCCAAGTTCTCCGGCGATGCCTTCCGGCTGTTCCGCTGGCGCTCGCCACAGACCCGCATGCAGATGTACCTGGAGACGGTGCTGGCCCGCGAGGACAGCATCAAGGAGGTCAAGCTGTTCGGCCTGGAGCCGCTGCTGCTTGAGCGCTACCGGAGCATCTTCGAGACCCTCTACGACGAGGATCGTCGCCTGACGCTGCGCCGCGAGACCTGGGGCTTCCTGCTCGGGCTGCTGGGCACCCTGGCCTTCTACGCCGCCTACGCCTGGGTGGTGGCGGAGACCGTCACCGGAAGGCTGACCCTGGGTGAGATGACCATGTACCTGATGGTCTTCAAGCAGGGCCAGGCGGCGCTCTCGGCGAGCCTCACGGCGATCGGCGGCATGTACGAGGACAACCTCTACCTCTCGAACCTCTACGAGTACCTGGAGCAGCCGGTGCCCGCCGAGCGCGGCACCCTTACCGCTGGAGCGCGCCCCGGCGACGGCATCCGCTTCGAGGGCGTGGGCTTCACCTATCCCGGCACCGAGTCGCCGGCCCTCTCGGGCATCTCGCTGCACCTGCGCCCGGGCGGGAGCCTCGCCCTGGTGGGGGCCAACGGCTCGGGCAAGACCACCCTGATCAAGCTGTTGACCCGCCTCTACGAGCCCACCGAAGGGCGCATCCTGCTCGATGGCAGTGACCTTCGCGACTGGGAGGTCCAGGCGCTGCGCCGGCGCATCGGGGTGATCTTCCAGGACTTCGTGCGCTACCAGATGAAGGTGGGCGAGAACCTCGGGGCCGGGGACGTCGCCGCCTTCACCGACGAGGCCCGCTGGCAGGCGGCCGCCCGCCGAGGCCTGGCCGACGAGTTCATCGCCGGCATGCCCGGCGGCTACCACACCCAGCTGGGGCGCTGGTTCAAGGGCGGCCAGGAGCTCTCGGGGGGCCAGTGGCAGAAGATCGCCCTCTCCCGGGCCTACATGCGCGAGGGCGCCGACATCCTGGTGCTCGACGAGCCGACGGCGGCCATGGACGCCGCGGCCGAGGCGGCCGTCTATGCCGACTTCCGCGAGCACAGCCGCGACCGCATGACCATCCTGATCTCACATCGCTTCTCGACGGTGCGCGCCGCCGACTGGATCCTGGTGATCGACGGCGGCGAGATCCTCGAGCAGGGTGACCATGAGAGCCTGATGGCCGCCAACGGCCGCTATGCCCGACTGTTCCGGCTCCAGGCCAGGGGCTACCGCTGAGCCGGACGTGGCGCCACCCGGTCACGACAGCGGCCCCGCTACCCGCTCAGAGGCCGGTCCAGGGCCGGTCCAGGGCCGAGAGCAGGGTGGCGTCGAGCCGATAGACGTCCGGCCGGAAGACCAGCTCGCCATCCTCGCCCGGGTGCACCGTCCAGTAGTGCAGGATCACCGGCACGGGACGCTCGAGATGGATGTTGCGGGTCGCGCCCTCGGCGACCAGCGAGGCCACATGGGCGGGGGTGCCGGTATCGTCGAAGAGATGCTGGGCCAATTCGAGCACCCCCTGCACGCGGATGCAGCCGGAGCTGAAGGCCCGCTGCTCGCTGGCGAAGAGGCCTTGGGCGGGGGTGTCGTGCAGGTAGACGAGGTGGTTGTTGGGGAAGCGCAGCACGACGCGGCCCAGGGCATTCTGCGGGCCGGGCCGCTGGCGAAGCATGATGTTGCCGGGCCGTGACCAGTCGACCTCGCGGGGGTCGAGACGCTGGCCGGAGGGCCCCAGCACCATGAGATCCTCTCGCCACAGGTAGCCGAGATCGCGGCGCACCTTGGGCAGCACGTCCTCGCGCAGGATGGTCGGCGGCACCGTCCAGGTGGGGTTGAGTGTCAGGTGGGTGATCGCCGAGCGCAGCGAGGGGGTGCGGCGATAGGGGCGTCCCACCACGATGCGCGAGCGCCACACCCCACCGTCGGGGCGGAAGTAGCTGATCCGGTAGCCGGCGATGTCCACCAGCACGAAGGAGTCCGGCAGCCCCTGGAGCAGCCAGCGGGCACGCTCCAGGTTGACGCGGATCTGGTCGATGCGCTCCCCCACCGGCACGTTCAGGGCCTCCCGGGTGCGGGGACCGACGATGCCGTCCACCTCGAGCAGGTGGCGGCGCTGGAACCGCTTCACGGCTTCCACCAGGACATCGTCGTAGCGGCGCGGCTCCGCATCGCCCGAGTCGACCCCGGCAAAGAGGTCGGCCACCATCACCTCCAGCTCGCCGATGATCGCAAGGCGCTCACGCAGCAGCGGCACATCGTCGTGGAGGTCCCCCGGGCGCAGCGACTGCTGTCGTTGCGGCAGCCTTGGCCAGCCGCCCTGCCGCTCGATATGGCGGTAGCGGGCCAGTCCCGCGCGCAGGCGCTCGTAGGGGGCCGCCGAGGGACGTGCCAGGGCGAAGGCCTGCTCGAAGCGCTGGGCATCCACCGCCCGCGACACCGAGGCCAGGTCAAGGGGCGGCGCGTCGATGGGCACCTCCCAGTCCGGGTCGATGCGATGGGGATCCACCTTGCCGCGCTGGAGATGGCGCAGGGCCGCCAGCAGGACGCGGCTGGCCTGCAGGTCGAAGCGCGCCCGGGCGGCCGGCGTCTGCCCCTCGGCCTGCACCTGGCGGTGTCCCGCCACCAGCGCATCCGGCCGGTAGTCCTGCGGTGTCAGGCCATCGGCCTCCAGGCTGCGCAGGGCCGCGGCAAAGCCGGTAATGGTCTCTGCCTCCTGCCAGGCGGGTCGCCCCTCGCGCGCGGCGTAGAAGTCCCGCAGGCCACCCTCCTCCTCCTCGGCTAGCCGCTCGGCGAGGGCATCGGCCACGGTGGCCTCCCCCTCCTCGGCGAAGGCCCAGCCACTCATCGAGAACAGCATCCCTACCACGAGAATCAGTGGCGTCAATCCTTTGGCTGAGGGCATGTGGCCTGGCTCCTGCGTTGAGAATGGGGTCTGGTCATCATGTTTCCCTTGGTCATAATAGTGTCCGACAGGGAGGCGCAGGGAAGCCGGCTCCACTTTCGCCTGATCGCCCCGCCGTCGGGAATGGCCGACGACCGGACCCAGCATGCCACACGACAGGTTTTCCGAATGCCTATCTCCTTCCCGAACCGATGGCTCCCCGGCATTGCCCTGTGCAGCGCGCTGCTACTGGGCACGCCGCCTAGCCTGGCCGGCGACGACTTCCTGGCCCAGGCCTACAAGCCGGATACGCTGCGCCAGCTTCCACTTGACCAGACCCTGACCCGGCTGGCACCCGACGCCGATCCTCGGGTCCTGCGCCTCGCGGCCCGCGCGCTCTCCTGCGCCGACCCCGACGCCGAGCGCCTGGCGGTCATCGACTTCTCGCAGCCCTCCACCGAGCCGCGCCTCTGGGTCTTCGACCTGCAGCGCCGCCAGCTGCTGTTCGAGGAACTGGTCTCCCACGGCCAGGGCTCGGGCAATGCCATGGCCGAGACCTTCTCCAACGTCCCGGAAAGCCACCAGTCCAGCATCGGCTTGTTCCGCACCATGAACAGCTACCAGGGCCGCAACGGCTACTCGCTGCGCCTGGAGGGCCTCGAGCCCGGCGTCAACCACCTGGCCTACGAGCGCGCCATCGTCATCCATGGCGCCGACTACGTCAGCGAGGCCTTCATCGAGCAGACCGGCCGCCTCGGCCGCAGCCATGGCTGCCCGGCGGTTCGCCAGGAGGTCGCGGCGCCGCTGATCGACAGCATCAAGGAGGACCAGTACCTCTTCACCTACTACCCCGACCCGGAATGGCTGGCGAGCTCGGACTTCTTCCACTGTGACCGTGACGAGGCGCAACTGGCCCTGAACTGACCCGCGTCCTGCCATGGTGCCACCGCCGGCGGCACCATGGCAGGGCACACTGGCCCTCTCCTGCCCTCTCGCCGCAGCGACCACTGCACCTCACGTCGTTCCTGCTCGTAAGCTCCTGACTTTGATTTATCTGCCATGCTCAGGATGGACCCTTTGGCATGGCGCCCTCCATCAAGTCCGAGGGAACAGCAAACGGCGCCCGATATCCTCGATGGCGACTGCCATGCCGGGGAGCCAGTGTTGCGTTGAGCGCCAGGATTGCAGCCATGTCGCGGACTGAGCCATGCTGGAAATTCACGGGTCACCGGCACAGGAGAGGACGATGCAGCATCGCGTATTACTGATTACCGGGGCGTCGAGCGGGATCGGCGCCGCCACGGCCAGGGCCGCCTCGCGGGAAGGCTACAAGCTGGTACTGGCCGCCCGCTCCCGGGAGAAGCTCACGACCCTGGCCGAGGAGCTGGGCCCGGAGAACGTGCTCGCCATCGGCTGTGACGTCACCTCCATGGATGACCAGCAGGCCATGGTCGAGCAGGCCATGGAACGCTTCGGTCGCATCGATGCCGTATTCGCCAACGCGGGGCGCGGCGGCTCGCCGGGAGGCTTCAGTGGCGCCGACCACGAGGCCTGGCGCGAGATGATCCTGACCAACATCTACGGCGTCGGCCTGACCCTGCAGGCCACCCTGCCGGCACTGCGTCGCAGCCGTGGTCACGTGCTGCTGACCGGTTCGGCCGCCGGCCGTGCCACCATTCCCGGCTCCATGTATGGCGCCACCAAGTGGGCGGTCAGCGGGATCGGCTACAACCTGCGCGAGGAGCTACGCGGCAGCGGCATCCGCGTGACCCTGATCGAGCCCGGGATGGTCAACACCCCGTTCTTCGACGAACCCCCGGAGCACGCCCTTGAAGACCGCGACATCGCCAATGCGGTGACCTATGCCCTGGGGCAGCCGGAGCACGTGGATGTCAACGAGATCCTGATTCGTCCCACGCCGCCGCTGGAATGACCCGCCCTTCAGCCACGAATAACGCATACCCCAACCAGAGGCCTACCCCATGACACTCTCGATTGGCGACAGGATTCCGGACATCACCCTCAAGACCAATGGCCCCGATGGGCCACAGGACCAATCGACCGGCGAGTTCTTCGCCGACCGGCGCGTGGTGCTCTTCGCCGTGCCCGGCGCCTTCACCCCCGGCTGCTCCAACACCCACATGCCGGGCTTCGTGGTGCGCGCCGATGACATCCTCGCCAGGGGGGCCGATGCCCTCGCCTGCCTCTCGGTGAACGACGCCTTCGTGATGGGCGCCTGGCAGAAGGACCAGAATGCCGAGGCGATCACCATGCTCGCCGACGGCAATGCCGAATTCACCCATGCCATCGGCATGGACAAGGATGCCACGGCCGGTGGCATGGGCATCCGCAGCCACCGCTATGCCTTGATCGCCTATGACGGCGTGGTGGAGTATCTCGGTGTCGATACCGAGAAGGGCGTGGTGGACAAGAGCAGTGCCGAGACGATCCTCGACAGGCTTGGCTAGATTTCCTCCCCTGCCACCTGCCTCATGGCCTGGCTGCTTTCCGCCCGTTACAGCAGCCGGGTCCTGACGTTCGAGTACCATTTTCCTGGTATGCCTGTCAGCAACTCCTCCCCCTGAGCCACCAAAAAATGAATGCAGCCCTCTGTTTAATCGAAAGTTTTCCGGAAAAGCTGAGAAGACTCATACTTTCCATGGGGCATCCACCCGGTCTGTAACATGACTTTACAATCGTTCAGTGCCGACCAACACTTACCGCGTCGCTCCCGGCTCCAAGATGCCTTGGTGCTCGGGGCTAGGGATCAGTCCATCTTCCGGCCAGGAGGCCAGTAGAAGGACTGCTGCCAGTGGGGTAAGCAGCACATCAGACACGCGGGCCAAACCCCGTGGGTTGGACTCGCCTTTCGCAGGGCCTGATCACCATCAGCAATGGTTGCCCGCAACCATGAGGGAACGAGATGATGGAGCCATCCAGGCAACTCATGACAGTAGGGAACATTACCGCTCTTCAGGACACGCTTAAGCAGCTATCAGATTATGGATGGTCGATCCACCATGCCGATAATACGCAGGACGCGCTTGAGTTATTGAACAGGGAGGCCGTCAGGGTCGGGTTGGCCGCCATCGACGCTTCTACATCCTCGCTTCCCCTGGAGGTCGATACCAGGCCCGGCTTGTCACAGGTCCAGTGGGTGGCGATCATCGAGCGGGATCTGTTGCAGCACGACAAGGCTCGTGACCTGGTCTACGGCGCCTGCTATGCCTACCAGGCCACCCCCCCCGATGCGAGACGACTCGATATCCTGCTGGAGAGTGCACTGGGCATGGCGAGCCTCCATGAAGCGCACCCCATCTCGACGCTTTCCTGTCCGGACGACGACTACCACATGGTCGGCGAGAGCCCGGTCATGCAACAGCTCTACCGAACCATCCACAAGGTCGCCGCTGCCGAGGCGCCCGTGCTGATTACCGGGGAGTCCGGTACGGGCAAGGAACTCACGGCCCGTGCCATCCACGCCCATTCATCCAGGTGTCATGGCCCCTTCAACGTCGTCAACTGTGGGGCCCTACCTTCCGGCCTCATCCAGTCCGAACTCTTCGGCCATGAGAAAGGAGCCTTCACCGGCGCAAACCAACGCAAGATAGGCATCATCGAGAGCTCGCAGGGAGGCACGCTCTTTCTCGACGAGATCGGGGACCTGCCCCTGGACATGCAGGTCAACCTGCTTCGTTTCCTGGAAAATCTCAAGGTATTCCGCGTCGGTGGACTCCAGGAGATTCCCGTCGATGTCAGAGTCCTGGCCGCCACCCACGTCGACCTCGAGAAGGCCGTGGAACGAGGTGAGTTCCGCGAGGACCTGTATCACCGGCTCAACGTGCTTCAAGTCAGGACACCGGCGCTGAGGGAGCATCCGGAAGACATCGAGCCGCTTGCCCGCTTCTTCTTCCAGAAGTTCTCCGCGGAAAAGCCTTCTCGGGTTCACGGGTTCAGCCATGACTGTGCGGTGGTCATGCGGCAGCACCCTTGGCCGGGGAACATACGCGAACTGGTCAACCGGGTCCGGCGCTCCATGGTCATGTGTGAACATCGGCTCATCACGCCCTCCGACATGGGTCTGGAACGACGCCAAAGCCTTTCCCGAGATGCCGATACCCTGCAGCAGGTACGCGACATGGCAGAGTCCGACGCCATCCGGGCCGCCCTGGCACGCAACAAGCACAAGGTGCTGCATGCAGCGCGGGAGCTGGGCGTTTCACGAGTCACCCTCTACCGACTCCTCGAGAAGCACAGCATCGACAAGAGTGGAGGTTCGGTTGATGGAAAGACGGTTGATCCATCGACATCCGGATTCGTTCAACTAACCTCAACATGATGGATGGGGCGCGCAGCGGCCTACTGATCAGCCCCATTCATATCAAGAGGTTGAACAGGTACATGCCTCTCCGGGGCGGACGAGGCACTACTCAAGCAAGAAGAACAGGAAGGGAACCATGAGCTCAAGAGCCAAGAAGATCCTCTACACGACCGGCATGCTATCGGTGATCGGCTGCACGCCCGTTCTGGCCCAGCAGTCGGCACAGGATACGCAGATCCAACCGGTCGGCCAGGAGCCCGAGGAGCAGGAAGCCCGACCAGAGATACAGTCCATCGCCGAATATGGCGGTGTGCTGACGCCCAAGGGCAGGCTGGTACTGGAGCCGGAGTTCCAGTACTCCCACGAGAGCATCAACCGCATGACATTCGAGGGCGTGGAAGTATTGAGTACCCTACTAATCGGGGTATTCACGGCACAGGATGTCGACCGGGACAACTATACGGCCTCGCTGACCGGCCGGCTGGGCTTCACCGACCGCCTGGAACTCGAGATGAAGGTGCCCTATGTCTATCGTGACGAGTCGAACCGGGTCACGGTCTCCGAAGTCGACCCCGACTTCACCCTGGATCGCGAGTTATCCAACGATGCGCTGGGCGATATCGAACTGGCCGCTCACTACCAGTTCAATCGTGGCCTGGATGGCATGCCCTACTTCATCGGTAACCTGCGCTACAAGAGCACCACTGGCGAAGGGCCCTTCGATATCCGTCGCAACAGCGCCGGTACGCCACTTGAACTCTCCACCGGCACTGGCTTCCACTCCATCGAACCCAGCATCACCATGCTGCTCCCCTCCGCGCCGGCCGTCTACTTTGCTAACCTGGGCTATGTCTTCCACCTAGAGGATGATGTCAACCAGCAAGTTACCCAGGATGATGAAGATCTTTTCATCCGAGATGTGGATCCCGGGGATGCCGTGCGATTGAGCTTCGGCATGGCCTATTCGATCAATCCGAAGACCTCCTTCACGCTGGGCTACAAGAACGACTTCATCGGCAAGACCACGACCGAATATGTCAACAACACTACGGGCAGCAGTACGGAAGTCAATTCCCAGACCTTGAACGTCGGTTCCCTGCTGCTCGGATGGTCCTACCAGATGAACCCTGATGTCTCCGTCAACCTGGGCCTGGAGCTCGGCATCACCGAGGATGCTCCGGACACGACCCTGACCCTTCGCATGCCCATCGGCATGGACGTCTTCTAACCAAGCCCATAAACCAGGACGGCTGCCCATTACGGCAGCCGTCCTCACATTTCACCTTCCTACCTTCATCATGTTCTGCCATACCCTCATACGAGACAGAAACTTTTCTCATTCGACGCAACTAGTTTGAAGGACGAATGATAGCTTTCAGCGGAGGATGCCCGAGAAAGAGTCGACAATGGCTGCCCGCTGCTTGGCTGCTTTCAATGCCCCGATATTGTTGAGCCGAATGTCGATATCGATCCGTTGCTGGATATCTCGCCCGGAGGCGTTGCTCACCACGCCACTGACGATGGCGTTGCGCGTGATGTTGTGCAGGGCCGCCGTGAAACCCTTGGTATCACTCAGGGTAACGCCGGAAAACTCCGCCAGACCCGAGAGATCGACACCACCGGGCGTCATGTCGGTCACGGAAAACCCCGTACCGGGCCCCACCTGACTGGCTGACATGGAGGGATCACGGAAAGTCTGGGAGACGATATCCGTTCCCGCCTTCGTGAAGTTCACCACCGACACCAGCTCGATACTGTTGTCGATCATCGTCTGCAGCCTGGCACCGAAATCCACGTCGAGCCCGCCGATATTGAAACCCGCCCGCATCTGATCGAGTTCCGCCTCGGCGATGACGGTTCCGCGATGGAACTCATCCCTCGTCGAAGACGTTAACGGCACTTCCGGATAAGGCCTACCTGATGCCTGTGTGCTCACGGACTGCACCCATTGGCCATCGATCAGTGCATCAGATTCAGACACCGAGGCCGCCTGGGTTCCGGCCGCCACCAACACGAGCAGAGCCCCGACCCATCGCATCCCGCTCTGCCTACGCATTCTTCTCGCTAGGGATGGCATCTTCATATCTCCTCATTACCGGCCCATCTCATTCCTGGCAGGCAGGGTCAGCAGGCTGGCACCGATGCTGGAGCGGTTCACGCCTCTCGCCAGCGGTGAATCGGGGCGTACGACCCAATCCTGCTCATGGTTGAAGTGGTTACGGGCAATCTCGATCTCCTCGCGTGCCCCCAGTACCGTTCCGTTCCACAGCGACTCGAAGTGCTCCCTCGGCACCACCTGGGTGCCCGCCGCGGGATCACCCACCAGGATATTTTCGGCATCGATGCCCTTGACGACGACGAAATGCTTGTACCCCCCGGTGTCCACCATGGTAATGGCCGGCACTCCGATTCGAATGAAGTCATCCAGGCTGATCTTGAATCCATCGGCATTGAGCCCCTGGGCATCCAGGTAACGCTTCATGTCCAGCATGGAAAAGCCATGGCGCTGGATCTGTTCGGCATCCCCGGCGCGGATCATGCTCTCGAAGACCTCTGCCTCGGTAGTCTCACGCTGATAGTGGAAGGTCAGCAGGGTCGCGACGGATGCGGAGCCACAGCTGAAGTCGTACTGCTGCCGTATCACCCTGTCCCAGCCCTTCTCCTGCAGGCTCTTGGCCTCGACCTGAAAGCTGCCGAAACGATTGGCAATGGCCACCTGGCCGGCATGGGCGACTACAGTGCTCCCCATGAGAACGAGTGATGCCATGCCGTAGCAGAGTTGCCTCGTGAGTTTCATGGCAAGTCTTCCCCTGGTTGGAAATCGGGTATCCGAACCCGATGGAGGCTCAGTTGGCGATAAAGACACTGATGCCCACCGCATTATTGATGGAATTCCCGTTGCCTGTTACGGCACTGAAGATTCCCGTACCGCTATAGCTGCCCAGCGCATCGGGGGCAAAACTGATGTTGCCCGAGACCATGTCCCCACCGATATCGAAGGAGGTATCCGTCACCGAGGCCTTCAGGTTCTGAACGCTTTTTACCGTAGTGAGGTTGACGATCGCTTCACCCTCCCTGGCTCTGGCTTGATCCATTTCCGCCAGGTCCATGCCTTCCATTGCAGCAAAGCCTTCCGCCTGGGGAAAGTTGCGCTCCTCTGCCTGGCTCTGTGACGTCCCGAGGGTCAGCAGCACCAAGGAGAACGTGATCGCGATCAACGACTGAAGAGGGCGAGGCTGAGCGGAACGAACTGAACTGACTGATGACACCTTCATGGCCTTGACTCCCGGTATCTTGTCCAAAGGGACAGTTCACCAAGGGAGCCGGTGGAGTTGCCCCCACCAGCTCCCGGCTCACGCGAGCGCGTCATGCGCTCTAGATCATCAGTTGCCGATGCTCACGTTGCTGTGAGCCGCGACGTTGGTGCCGGACACCTGGGAGTTGTAGAGACCGGTGGACACGTTCATGTTATTGATGCCACCGAACACTCCGGCCGCGACGGACACGTTGGCCGCACCGGTCGCCAGGCTGGCTGCGCCGCCGTTGCCACCGTTGCCGCCTGCTCCGCCATTGCCGGCGTAGGCATAGGCGTCACCGGTGGTGGCACTGCCACCGCCACCGCCACCGCCATTGCCGTTGCCGCCGTTCCCGGCGATGGCACCGGCATCTCCACCAGCACCCCCGGCGCCTGCCGTGGCGGTGCCACTGCCAGTGCCAGAGGCGCTGCCTGAGCCGGACCCTGCTCCACCGGTCCCGGAACTTGCGGTAGCGCCGGCACCTGAATCGGAGTCAGCCTCCTGCGAGCCACCGGAGGCCATGAAGCCACCGTCACCGGCATCGTCATTATCCGCAACGGCACCCGAGCTGGAGCCAGCGGCTGCACCAGCATCCCCACCCTGGCCGGAACCCAGGCCAAGACCGAGTCCCATGCCAGTGCCACCAGCATTGCCACCTGATGCATCGGTACCGGTCGAGGCACCAGCGCCACCACCGTCACCGCCGGAGCCAGTACCACCTTCACCACCAACACCGATGCCGACGTTGGCGGCAATGGAGCTACCTCCGGTGCCACCATCAGCACCAGCAGCGCCTCTAGCGCCATTGATGTTGATGCCGGAACCAATCACGGTGGAGCTCAACTCCTGGATGGAAACGACGCTGGTGGAGGTGTTGTAGGACTCGCTCATGGCCCAGGCGTCACCGCCACGGCCAGTGGAGCCTCCCATGCCACCAGCGCCAGACCCGGCAGCATAGCCACCGGTGCCGGCGCCACCGTTACCACCGGCACCACCGCCGCCACCGAAGAAGTCATCGGAGTCATCATCTCCGCCATTGGCACTGCCGCCGGTACCACCACCGGCAAGCCCAAGCCCGAAACCGGCGCCGCCATTGGCATTGCCACTGGAGCCGCCGGTAGCGGTGGCCGTCGAGGTCACATCCTGATCCACACCATCATCGGCAGCACCAACGCTCGGGTTGGCATGAGCCGTGGAGATGGCCATTACCATGGCCAGCAGAGGGGTACCCGCTACTACGAGATACTTTTTCATGATCATGTCTCCATTTGTTGTGTCTGCTGCAGCCTGCGAACTCGCGCCATCGTCCCTAACCGATTCCGGACCCTTGAATGACGCATCCTGCTCGCAGTCACCAACCCATGAGCATGATCCATGCCAGTTGAGAAACCGCTGGTTGTAATTGACTGTAAAAGAGGAAAATTTATAAATACCGGCCACTTCCCGATCAGGGAAGACATTGCCACGCCACTTTGTAACTGAACGGTTAGTGCTTCATTGATGAAACACCGAATCGACAAGAAAGCCTGAAGCACAGTGCATTCTCTTCAGAAACAAGCAACTAACGACAGCTCGTGAAGTGACTCGCCGGCGTTACAGTCAAGTATCGAAACAAACTCATCCGATAATTGGCCGACTGGCCAGAAACCTGCCGTCCAGTGACGAGACCCTCAACGTCTCGAGGCCGAAGATGATCTGGTAGACCATAGGGGCTCGTGCCGGCGGTCCAGTGTGGCTCAAATCGGGCTCGCTGTTCTCTCAAGCGCGTTGAGCGGTTCACACAGGACCACTGCGAGCCCAGGCCCGTCAGGGAGCCGCGCGAGCCGTTTCTTTCCCGTGCCACCGAATAGATCCTTGCCGCTGCGTATAGGGCGAACCACCGACTCGCCCTGACCCAGCAGCAGGATGATGCGGATACATAACACGTCGCGACCCCGCCGTCGGCAAGGTCTCGTGCGTGGGAACTGCACGACCTGCAGCGCAGCTCGATGTGGCACGAGAGCGTTGAGGTGAGCCTGACCTAACGTAAGGGTATCGCCGCGGAGGATAGGCGGGTCATCGGCGTGGGACTCAAGGCCAAGGTGTATACCGTGGGCAGCAGCCTCGAGTCTCACTGGTCCAGTGCCAAGACCAAGAGTGCGTGAAGCTACGCAACGGGCGGCCGGTTCGAGGGCGAAAGGGTGATGATATCGGCCGGAATTCCTGCCGACATCACCCCGGGACACTCCGCGATGTCAGCCGTGCGCCTTCCGGCCTTGGGCGAATGACCGCAACTAGCGCTTGAGGATGGACCCATCATCGTCATACAGGGGATAGCTGCCCTGCTCGTCATGATCCTCGGGGCCGACCAGGGCCGGCGTGAAGACGCAAAGCACGGTCATCCCCTTCTCGCTGCTGAGGACATGCTGCTGGTGCTTGTCCAGGGCATAGAGGACGCCCGGTTTCAGCTCCCACTTTCCACCCTCGGTCAGGTCTTCGATGCTACCCTCGCCTTCCAGGCAGAGCACCGTCTCCCGGTGGTTGCGATACCACATGCGCAGCTCGCATCCCGGCTTGATATAGGTCTCGTGGACGGAGTGGCCCATCCCGTCGGCGCGAAGCGTATAGCGACGGCTGATGAACTTCTCCTCGTTGATGGCACTGTCTTCGGCGTCCTCATGGGTTCGAACGATCATGTCCGCTCGCTCCTTGAACGATTAAAGTCGACTGATGACAAGCCCTCAGGCTTGCTGGGAGGGGTCCGGAATGGTCGGGAAACGGGGCGGATATGCCTCCATGAAGGCATGACAGACGCGTAGTACCCGAGTGTCATCGTACTTGCCACCCGCCAGCTGGAACCCCACCGGCAGCCCGGTATCGGTGAAGCCGCAGGGCACCGAGGCCGCGGGTTGCTGGCTGAGGTTGAAGGGATAGGAAAATGGCGCCCACTCCTCCCAGTCCTTCATTCCACTCCCGGGGGGAACCTCCTGGTTGACCTCGAACGGCGAAATAGACACGGTCGGCGTCATCAACAGGTGGTACTCCTGATTGAAATGCTCGAGACGTTCGGTGAGTCGCGCCCTTTCCACCAGCGACCGAAACAGATCCACGGCGCTCCATTGTTCGGCTTCACGCGCATTGGCCACCAGCCCGGGATCGAGCTTATCTCGCATACGATCATCGAGCTGTGACCACTGTTCCAGCGAGGCCGTGAACCAGAGCTTCTTGAAGATATCCAGGGGGGACTCGAAGCCGGGATGGATTTCCACCACCTCGGCTCCCAGGGTTTCCAACTTGCGCGCCGCCTCGGCCACCCGGTCGGCGACTTGCCTATCAACCTGGGCATAGCCGAGGTCCGGCGAGTAGGCGATACGCAGGCCATGCAATCCCAGGTCGAGGTCCTGCCCCCAGTTCTCCGGCTGGCCCCGCGTGGCATAGGGATCCCGGTAGTCATAGCGGCCGATGACATTGAGCATGCTGACGGCATCGCGCACGTTGCGGGTCAGGGGGCCGAGGTGCGAGAGGGTCGGCTCCTTGGCCGGAGGCCACTGCGGCGTCCACCCGAAGGTGGGCTTGAAGCCGAAGACCCCGGTGAAGGCCGCCGGAATCCGGATCGAGCCACCGGAGTCTCCTCCCTGATGGAGTACCCCCATGTTGAGCGCGGCAGCCACGGCGGCGCCCCCGGATGAGCCTCCAGGGGTCAACCGCGTATCCCAGGGGTTGTGGGTGGCGCCGAATACCCGATTGTCGGTGACTGCCTTCCACCCGAACTCGGGGGTGTTGGTCTTGCCAAGGATAACGGCCCCCGCTTCCCGCAACATCCGGGCGGGGGGAGCATCCTGCTCGCAGCGAGAATCCGGTACGGTCAACGACCCCTCGCGACACGGCATGCCGGCCACCTCGGTGAGGTCCTTCAGCGACACCGGCACGCCATCGATCGGGCTCAAGGGCCTGCCCTGCCCCCAGCGCCGAGCCGAGGCCATGGCGGCAGACTCTGCGCCTTCCTGATCCACGTGGACATAGGCATTCACCTGGTCATTGAAGCGCTCGATGCGCTCGAGGGCGGCCCGCGTGGCCTCCAGTGGCGAGGCTTCGCGTGACCTGAAGAGTGCCACGAGGCCTTGTGCATCCATCATGCCCAGATCCGTCTCGCTCATGCCGGTTTCCCTCCGATGGTCGCGGCGGTGACGATTTGCCCACCTTAGAGCAGGCCGAACCCCTGTTCCAAGCACAGCACGTACTTTTCACGGAACTCGCTGGAATAGGCGGGCTCACTGTGGGCCAGATGCCTATCCGGAAGTCGTCGACTTCGCATAACGTCCCTGACGAGGAGGGAGAGCCATGCTAACACCAGGCTCTCGCGTGGCTGATGGTCCTCATCCGGCTCGGCCGTTATGCTGGAGTTGGTGCACTGCAGCAGCCAACCGTGCCGAGGAGCGAAGATGAGCGAGAGACGACGGATCGACCTGGCCCTGCAGGGCGGGGGCGCCCACGGCGCCTTCACCTGGGGGGTGATGGACCGCCTGCTCGAGGACGAGCGCATCGAGATCGAGGGCATCAGCGGGACCAGTGCCGGCGCCATGAACGGCGTGGTGATGGCCGATGCCCTGACCCGCGGCGACGAATCCACCGCCCGCGTGGCCCTGCGTGACTTCTGGCGAGCGGTCAGCCGGGCGGGCATGGCGAGCCCCGTGCGCCGCACCCCGCTGGACGTGCTGACCGGGAACTGGAGCCTCGACTACTCCCCGGGCTACATCGCGCTGGACCTGATGAGCCGGCTGGTCTCTCCATATCATTTCAATCCCTTAAACTTCAATCCGTTGCGCGATATCGTCGCCGAACGGGTCGACTTCGAGCGGGTTCGAGCCTGCGAGGACCTCAAGCTCTTCGTCACCGCCACCAACGTGCGCAGCGGCAAGCAGCGGATCTTCTCCCGCGAGGAGATGAGCCTCGATGCGGTCATGGCCTCGGCCTGTCTGCCCACCGTCTTCCAGGCGGTGGAGATCGACGGCGAGGCCTACTGGGATGGCGGCTACATGGGCAATCCCTCGCTCTCGCCGTTGCTGCACGACTGCACGGCGGGGGACATCCTGGTGGTACAGATCACCCCCATGCATCGCCAGGAGCTACCGACCAGCGCCGCGGACATCCTGAACCGCCTCAACGAGATCACCTTCAATGCCGCCCTGATCAAGGAGGTGCGCACGATCGTGATGCTGCAGAAGCTGCTCGGCGAGCATGACATCGACATCGGCTGCTACGGGCAGGCCCGGCTCCACCACCTCAGCGGCGACGAGCCCCTGTCGCACCTCTCCGTCTCCAGCAAGCTCAACGCCGAGTGGGCCTTCCTCTGCCACCTGCATGAGCTGGGGCGCGAGACCACCGAGGCCTGGCTCGCGGAGCACTTCGACGACCTGGGCCAGCGCTCCACCCTAGACGTGGAACGCATCTTCCAGGAGGTCGAGGCGACTCGCTGAGTCAGCGTTGAGGGTCCACCGTAATATTGCATTGCAGCATGGACGGACACCGTCCATGCTCGGAACAGGAGGGCACCTCGCCGTCCCACAGATATCCAACCAGGCAGGGCCACAGCAAAGGAGGTGAGCGTCGCATCGAGCGGGACGACACCGCGGGGCTCCTGTCATATCGCTGACATCGAGCGCCGGCAGTGTCGACACTATGACGACAAGGAGAACTGCGCCGATGGTACGCATCGACAAGAAGGCCACCCGGCTCTACGTGCTGGACACCAATGTCCTGATCCACGACCCCGCCGCCCTCTACCAGTTCGACGAGCACGAAGTGGTCATTCCCATGACCGTGCTCGAGGAGCTCGACAAGCACAAGAACGGCATTCGCGAGATCGCCCGCACCGCCCGCCAGGTCAGCCGCACCCTGTCCGACCTCACCGCCAACGTCGATATCGACCAGATCCGCGACGGCATTCCCATCCCCCGCCTCACCGGCCCCGAGGGCCGACTGCGCCTGCTCTGCTACACCGACCTGAAAGCGCTGGATCCGCTGGAGGAGAGCCCCGACAACCGCCTGTTGGCCGAGACCTGCCGACTGCGCGACGAGCGACAGGACGCCTCGGTGATCCTGGTCACCAAGGACATCAACCTGCGGGTCAAGGCGGCCGCGCTGGGCGTCCCGGTGGAGGACTACCTCACCGATCGCGCCTTCGACGACAGCGACGCCATGATCGATGGCGCCCGCATCTACCCCGATGCCGGCCACGACGGCAGCGGGCTCTGGGACAGCCTGGCGGTGGACGTCAAGGTCGAGCGCCAGGAGCACAGGGTCGTCTACCGCCTGGCCGGCGACATCCCCCGGGAATGGCACCTCGGCATGCTTGTCTCCGACAGCGACAACGGTGCCAGCTTCGAGGCCATCGTGCGCGAGGTGGGGCCGAAACACGCCCACCTAGAGCTGCTCACCAACTACCGTCACGGCACCAGCGTCTGGGGGGTGCACGCCCACGACAGCCG
This sequence comes from Halomonas ventosae, assembly GCF_004363555.1. Taxonomy (GTDB): domain Bacteria; phylum Pseudomonadota; class Gammaproteobacteria; order Pseudomonadales; family Halomonadaceae; genus Halomonas; species Halomonas ventosae. The sequence goes on from NZ_SNZJ01000005.1 coordinate 134,681, forward strand.
ACAGAATTTCACCCTCAACCTGCTGATGGATGACGACATCGACCTGGTGACCATCGCCGGCAGCGCGGGCACCGGCAAGACCTTCATGACTCTGGCCGCGGCCTTCCAGCAGACCCTGGACACCAAGCGTTTCGAGCGCATCGTCTTCACCCGAGCGCCGATATCCATGAGCGAGGATATCGGCTTCCTGCCGGGCACCGAGGAGGAGAAGATGTCGCCGTGGATGGGGGCCTTCCACGACAACATGGACAACCTGCTGCGCGACGAGCATGACGGCAGCAGCACCTGGAATCAGGACGCCACCCGCCAGCTGCTCGGCTCACGGGTGCAGATTCGCGCCCCCGGCTTCATGCGCGGGCGCACCCTGAACGACACCTTCCTGATCATCGACGAGGCACAGAACTTCACTCCCAAGCAGCTCAAGTCCCTGATCACCCGGGCCGGGCGCAACACCAAGATCGTCTGCCTGGGCAACGTCGGCCAGATCGACACACCGTACCTGACCGCCAACACCTGCGGCATGGCGGCGGTGGTCCAGCACTTCCGCGACTGGCCCCATGCCGGCCATGTGACCCTCAAGAGCGTGGAGCGCTCGCGTCTCGCACTGGCCGGCGAAGAACTGCTCTAGCAGACGTCTAAGGGCCGGTGCCTCACGCCCCGGCCCTTCGCTCCTTCCCGGCTTGCCTTGTGGCGTCAGGAGCCGCGGTTGACGGCCTTCTCGATCAGCGCCTCGCTCTCGCTGCCGGGGCCCTTCTTGAGGACGGTCTGGGCCTCGTGCCAGAGGCAGATGAAGCGGTGGCAGGAGGCGCAGTGCACCTGGTCATCGGGGTTCTTCACCTGGGAGACCCGCATCAGGTGGCTGCCGCAGCTCGGACAGGCGACCGGCAGGCGAAAGTCTTCCGACAGGGACATGGCAATGCTCCTCGTGTTGCGGTGTGGATGGTGCCCATCCTGCCGTTATCGAGCGCGATTCGCCAGCCGCCCGCCCCTCATCGCGGGGTATCCTCGCGGCTCCGGGGGTAGCCCGGCGATTCGGCCAGTCGGTTGCGTCCCTCATGCTTGGCCCGGTAGAGCGCCTGGTCGGCCTGGGAGAGTGCCAGATCCACGCTGCCCTCCGGTGGCAGCACCGCCAGCCCCAGGCTCACCGTGATCCGCAGCGTGGTGTCCGCCACCTCGAGCTCGATCGCCTCCACCGCGGCGCGCAGGCGGTCGAGCACCCCCCAGGCCTCCTCGGGCGAGCTGTCCACCAGCATGACGGCAAATTCCTCGCCGCCGATGCGGGCGAAGAGGTCATAGGGACGCAGGCTGTCACGACAAGTCATGGCGAAGGCCTGCAGGGCCAGGTCTCCGACGGCATGGCCATGGGTGTCGTTGAGGCGCTTGAAGTGGTCGATATCGAGCATCGCCAGGGGCACCGAGCGGCCCTGGCGGGCGGCATGGGCGCGGACCGCCTCGCCGAAGTCGAAGAAGGCCCGGCGATTGAGCGCCCCGGTGAGCATGTCGGTGCTGACCAGGCGCTGGGTGCGCTGCTCCTCCTGCTTGCGCGGGGTGATGTCGATCAGCAGGCCGTCCCACAGGGTGGTGCCGTCACGCCGGCGCGAGGGGCTGGCCCGGCCCTCGATCCAGCAGACGCCGTCGGCCGTCTCGAGGCGAAACTCCAGCCACCAGGGTTCCTGGCTCACCGCCGACTGGGCCAGGGAGGTGGTCAGGGCGGCCCGGTCCTCGGCCTGGATCCGCTCCAGCAGCGTATCGGCGCGCTCCATCACCGAGCGCGGTGACAGACCCGCCAGCGCGCGGAGCCCGTCGCCGAGATAGAGGAAGTCGAGCCCACCCCGGGCATCCTGGCGGAGCTGGAAGACCACCCCCGGGAGCCGCGACAGGGTCCCCTGGAGACGCTCCAGCAGGGCATGATCGTGCAGCGCCTTCTGACGCAATTCCGTGATGTCGTGGAGGGTCACCAGCAGCCGAAGAGGCTCACCCCGGCCCCCCTCAAGGGGCTGGAAGACACCATCCTGGTGGATCAGCCGGCCGTCGGCCCGGCGACACATCAGCACGCCCCGCCAGGGACGGCGGCGCGCGACACAGTGGGCGAGCGCATGGCTGATGTCGCCGTGCAGCGGGTCCACGTCCAGACAGGTGATGCGGCGACCGACCAGGGCATCGGCCGGATGACCGCTATGCTCCTCGAAGCCCGGATTGACGCGCAGGATGACGCCGTGGGCATCGGTGTGCACGACAACGCCCGGGAAGCAGTCCAGCAGCGCCTCGGCCAGCGGCGGCTGCTGCCCCCTGTGCAATCTCCATGTTCGCCACTTGTCCCTGATTATTGCCATGCCCCGCACCCTGGGGATCCCCGCATCGGTTTCGGAAGGGAGGCCTCCTGCCCCCATCCCCCTACCCTACCCCAGGATGGCAGATGGCACAGCGAAAACTGCCCACGTCCGACTAGAGTTTGAGCCGATCCGCCACGTAGTCGGCGTCCTTGTCGCCGCGGCCCGAGAGGTTGACCAGGATATGCTGGTCGGCCGGCAGCGCCGGCGCCACGCGCATGGCCCAGGCCACGGCGTGGGCACTCTCCAGCGCCGGGATGATGCCCTCGACCCGCGACAGTGTCAGGAAGGCCTCCAGGCACTCGTCGTCACTGGCGCTCTGGTAGTCCACCCGACCCAGCTCCTTGAGGTAGCTGTGCTGGGGCCCCACGCCCGGATAGTCGAGCCCCGAGGCGATGGAGTGCACCGGCATGGGGTTGCCTGCCTCGTCCTCCAGCACATAGCAGGCCATGCCGTGGATCTCACCGGGCCTGCCCAGGGTCAGGGTCGCCGAGTGGCGCTGGGTGTCGAGGCCCTCGCCGGCGGGCTCCACGCCCACCAGATGCACGCCCTCGTCCTCGAGGAAGGCGGTGAACATGCCGATGGCGTTGGAGCCGCCCCCGACGCAGGCGGCGACATGGTCCGGCAGGCGGCCGTGGCGCCCCAGGAACTGCTCGCGGGCCTCGCGACCGATGATCGACTGGAAGTCGCGCACCATCTTGGGGAAGGGGTGTGGCCCCACCACCGAGCCGATGGCGTAGATGAAGTGCTGCGGATCCTTAAGATACTCCTCGAAGGCGCTGTCCACGGCATCCTTGAGGGTCGCCGTGCCGCGGGTCACCGGAATCAGGGTGGCCCCCAGGATCTTCATCTTGGTGACGTTGGGATGCTCCTTCTCGATGTCCACCTGCCCCATGTGGATCTCGCAGGGGATGCCCACCAGGGCGCAGGCGGTGGCCAGGGCCACGCCGTGCTGGCCGGCGCCGGTCTCGGCGATCACCTTGGTCTTGCCCATGAACTTGGCCAGCAGCGCCTCGCCCAGGCAGTGATTGATCTTGTGAGCGCCGGTGTGGTTGAGGTCCTCCCGCTTGAGGTGGATCTGGGCGCCGCCCAGCTGCTCGGAGAGCCGCCGGGCTTGGAAGATCGGGCTGTGCCGGCCCACATAGTCGGCGAAGAGGCCATCCAGCTCGGTGCGGAAATCCTCGCGGACGCGGATCTCCTCGTAGGCGGCGTCGATCTCGTCCATCACCGCCTTGAGCTCGGGCGGGATCAGCTGGCCGCCGAAACGGCCGAAGTAGCCCTGGGCATCGGGGAGGTTGGCGAAGGGGGAAGTGCTCATGGTCTCGGTCCTGACGGCATGCGGAATAACGACAGGCCATCCTGCCCCGCCCTACCGACGCTGTCGAGGCGACCTTCGCCGAAGCCTCAGGCCGCCATCCAGAGCCCGAGGTTGAGCAGTGCCAGGCTGCCCAGCAGCAGGGCGACGTTGAGGCCCAGCCACGGCAGCAGCGGCGCGGGGTCGCCGGGCGACACCTCGGCGGGCAGGCGCCAGAGCCCCACCGCCAGTCGCAGCGCCGCGGGGGCGGCCAGCCACATCAGCATGGCCCGGCCGGGCAGCCAGCCACCCAGCCAGGCCAGCGGGACCACCACGAAGGCGGCGAGCACCAGGAGCGCCACCAGGCGCGCCGCGCGCTTCGGCCCCAGCACGATGGCCAGGTGGTGGCGCCCGGCCCGGCGGTCAGGCTCGATATCCGGCAGCTGGTTGGCCAGCAGCAGCGCACTGACCATCAGCGTCGGCACCAGCGAGGCGGCCAGCGCCGTGGCGGAAAAGGCCCCGGTGAGCGCCTGGTTCGCGCCCACCACCATCAGGGTGCCGAAGCCGATTCCCGGCGCCGCCAGGCAGAGCCAGGGGCGACGGGTCAGCCAGCCGGTATAGGCCACCACCAGCGCCATGCCGAGCAGCCCGTAGAGCAGCATGAGCGGACCCGAACGCCACAGGCACCAGGCGCCGATCGCCACCACCCCGGCCAGGCAGGCGAAGGCGGCGCGCCGCACTGCCTCCGCCACCGCGGGGTGCCGGGGCAGCGAGCCGCTGCCACCCGAGAAGGGCGTGCGAACGGTGGTGGCATCCAGGCCGCTGACGAAGTCGTGATGCTCGTTGAAGAGGTTCACCGCGGCGTGGGCCAGCAGGGCGGCGAGCAGTACCAGCAGGATCGCGTGCCCTTCCGGGGCGTGGCCATCCTGCCAGGCGGTGGTCACCGCCAGACCCGCACAGAGCGGCGAGAGCACCAGGAAGTTCGGGCGCGCACTGCGCCAGCAGGCGAGCAGCCCGGCGGTCGGGGACGTGGTGGCCGTCATGGCGCACTCGCGGTCAAGGGGCGGGCGACCCGCTTCAGCGGGTGAGCCGCTCAGCGAGCCAGCGCCCGATATCACCGATCTGCTGCGGACAGAGCGCGTGGGCCATGGGATAGCGGCGATAATGCGCCGGATAGCCCAGCGATTCGACCTTCTGGTAGCCCGCCTTGCCCAGCGACTCGGGGACCACCGGATCGAAGCTGCCGTGATGCACCTCGATGGGCAGGCCACGGTTGGCCTCGGAGAGCGTGATGCTGTCGGCCGTGGCGAAGTAGGTAGAGAGGGCCAGCAGGCCACCCAGCGGTGCCTCGAAGGAGAGGGCCGCCTGGTAGGCCACCGCCCCGCCCTGGGAGAAGCCCGCCAGGATGATGCGACGGCTGTCGATGCCGTGCTCGATCTGTTCCCGCACCAAGGCCTGGATGCGCTCGGCGGAGGTCATCAGCTGGGGCTCGTCGATCTGGCGGTCGAGGCTCATCTCCTTGATGTCGTACCAGGCCGGCATGACCATGCCGCCGTTGATGGTCACCGGCAGGCGTGGCGCATGGGGCAGGATGAAGCGCACGCCGGCATCGTCGGGCAGGGGCAGCGCCGGCACCAGCGGTTCGAAGTCATGGCCGTCGGCGCCCAGGCCATGGAGGATGAAGACGCAGGCGTCCGCGGGCTTGCCGTTTCTCGGCTCGATGATCAGTTCGCCGGGGTGATTCATGGGATCGTCTCCAGGGCCGCTCAGGGGATCGGTCAAAGGTCGATACCCTACCGCAAACGCCGCCCGGCGGCGACCGCGCTCAGAAGGGCCAGATCAGCGGGATCAGCGCCAGGGCCACCGCGGCGGTCAGCAGGTTCAGGAGCCCGCCGAGGCGCAGGAAGTCACCGAAGCGGTAGCCACCGGGGCCGAAGACCATCAGGTTGGTCTGGTAGCCGATGGGCGTCAGAAAGCTGGCCGAGGCGGCGAACATCACCACGACCACATAGGGCATGGGGCTCACGCCAAGGTTCTCGGCGCTGGCCATGACCACCGGGAAGGTGATCACCGCGGCAGCGTTGTTGGTGACCAGGGAGGTCAGCAGGGTCACCAGCACATAGACCGCGACCAGCAGCAGCCAGGGATTGCCGTCGGCGAGCCCCAGGGCCAGGTCGGCCAGGCTGGCCGCTGCCCCCGAGCTTTCCAGCGCCGCACCGAGCCCGAAGGAGGCGGCGATGGTCAGCAGCACCTGGGTATCCAGCCCCCGCTTGGCCGCCCCCACCGTGCAGCAGCCGGTACCCAGCGCCAGGGCCGCGCCCAGCATGGCGGCGTTCATCATGCTCATCACGCCCAGGGTCGCCAGCAGCACCACGCCGGCCAGGATGCCCCAGGCCAGCCCGGCCTTCTCGTGGACCGGGCGGGCCGAGCCGTTGACCTTGCTGATCAGCAGGAAGTCGCGCGACTGGCGATGCCGCTCGATGAAGGGCGGGCGCGCCTCCAGCAGCAGGACGTCGGCGGGCTGCAGGCGGATCTGGCCGAGGTTGCCGGCGACCCGCTCGCCGCCGCGGCACACCGCCAGCACGGCGGCACCATAGAGGGTCCGGAAGTGGCCGTCGCGAATGCGCCGGCCGATGAACTGGCACTGGTCGGAGACCACCGCCTCCACCAGGCGGCGCTCCTTGAAGTCCTTCTCGAGGCTCGACGCGCCCTGCCGGGTCGGCACCAGGCCGCGGATCTGCTGCAGTTCCACGGCCCCCTCGCTGGTGCCGGCGAACACCAGCCGGTCGCCACCCTTGAGTCGCTCGCCCGGCCCCACCACGCTGACGATGTTGCCCTCACGCTCGATCTCCACCAGGAACAGCTCCTGGAGGTGGCGCAACCCGGCCTCCTCCACCGTGCGATCGACCAGCGGGCCGCCGGCGTCCACCTCCATCTCGATGGTGAACTCGCGGGGGTTCTCGAAGGCCGCCTCCGCCCCGCGCCTTGCCGGCAGCAGCCGCGGCCCCAGCAGGACCAGGTAGGCCAGGCCCACCACCGCCACCGGCACGCCCACCCAGGCGATGTCGAATAGCCCCATGGCCAGGGACGGGTCGCGATCGATCAGCAGGCCATGCACGACCAGGTTGGTGCTGGTGCCGAACAGGGTGATGGTGCCGCCGAGGATCGAGGCGAAGCTGAGCGGCATCAGCAGGCGATGCGCCGGCACGGAGACGCGCCGGCTCCAGCTCAGCACGGCCGGAATGAAGGTCGCCACCACGGGAGTGTTGTTGAGAAAGCCGCTCAACGAGGCCACCGGCAGCAGCAGGCGTACCAAGGCTCGCCGCTCGCTGCGGGGGCGCCCCAGCACATGGCGGATGATCAGGTCGATGCCGCCGGTCTCACGAATGCTGGTGACCAGCACATACATGAAGGCCACGGTAAACAGGCCCGTGCTGGAGAAGCCCGCCAGCGCCTGGCCGGGGTCGATCACCCCCAGGGTCAGCAGCAGGATCACCGCACCGAGCAGCACGATGTCGGGACCCACGCGCGAGAAGGCCATCAGCGGGAAGACGGCGGTGACGACGGCGAGAGAGAGCCAGGCATCCAGCGGCATGGAGAGGTCCGGTGACAAAGGGGAAAGAGCCCATTGTGACCGCCGCCAGTTATTCTAAAAAGTTATTTTTAGAAATCTTACTATACTTAATTGGAATATTAGAGCCAGTGGCCCCACAACGAGAAAGGCCCGCTTTCGCGGGCCTTTCTCACCTGCCGTGCGGCAGTCACATCTAAGTCGGTCGACGTTCAGCCGATGACCTGGATGTTGGAAGCCTGGAGGCCTTTCTTGCCCTGGGTGACGTCGAAGGAAACCTTCTGGCCGTCCTGCAGGGACTTGAAGCCTTCTGCCTTGATCTCGGAGAAGTGAGCGAACAGGTCGTCACCGTTGTCGTCCGGAGAAATGAAGCCGAAGCCCTTGGTGTCGTTGAACCACTTGACGGTACCGGTAGCCATTATCGAATTCCTCGAATAGCGTTAGATTGTGCCGGGAAATACCCGAGTTGCAGTGGGTAAAACAAGAAACTTTCACCGGGAAATCGACGCCATGAGCTTTCGATGACCACCTGCGATGTTCCACTTGCTAACCAACTGCGGGCATAGTGCGCCGTTGCCGGGCGCAGGTCAAACACTATTTGCCGTGGATGACAGGAATATTGCCGCCCATGTGACCGCCCACCAGAAAGCGCCTGGACACGCCCGACCCGGCAGGCCGGATCACCGCTACGTCCGAGCGCATCACCCTGGCGCCATCGACGGCAAGGGAACCCGCATCGGCAACACCTGCGCCGTCACGACAATGGCAGGCCAAGGCCTGCCATTGTCGTGACACGAGAGGGAAAGCGCCCGTTACGCTCCGCCGAGGATCCAGCCCGCGGCCTTCTCGGCGATCATCAGCGTCGGCGAGTTGGTATTGCCGCTGGTAATGGTAGGCATGACGCCTGCATCCACCACGCGCAGCCCCGCCACCCCGCGCACCCGCAGGCGAGCGTCCACCACCGCCATGGGGTCGTCGTCGCGCCCCATCCGGGTGGTGCCCACCGGGTGGAAGATGGTGGTGCCGATATCCCCCGCCAGGCGGGCCAGGTCGTCGTCGCTCTGGTACTCGAGGCCAGGCTTGACCTCCTCGGGCGAATACCTCGCGAAGGCCGGCTGCTCGGCGATGCGCCGCGTGACCCGCAGCGAGTCGGCCGCCACCTTGCGATCCTCGGGGGTGCTCAGGTAGTTGGGGGCGATGGCCGGGGCCTGGCGCGGGTCGGCGCTCTTGATGCGCACCGTGCCGCGGCTGGTCGGGTTGAGGTTGCACACGCTCGCCGTGATCGCGGGGAAGTCGTGCAGCGGCTGGCCGAAGGCCTCCAGGCTCAGCGGCTGGACGTGGTACTCGATATTGGGGTGCGCGTACTCGTCGGAGCTGCGCGTGAAGGCACACAGCTGCGAGGGCGCCATGCTCATGGGACCTGAGCGCTTGAGCAGGTACTCGAGCCCGATGCCCGCCTTGCCGACCAGCGAGTTGGCCATGGTGTTGAGGGTCCTGGCGCCCTTCACCCGATACACCGAACGGATCTGCAGGTGGTCCTGGAGGTTCTCGCCGACCCCCGGCAGGTCATGGACCACCGGGATGTCGTGCTCGCGCAGCAGGTCGCCCGGGCCGATGCCGGAGAGCTGCAGCAGCTGGGGCGAGCCGATGGCGCCGGCGGAGAGGATCACCTCGCGACCGGCCTGTACCGTGATCGCCTTCCCGCCGCGCTCGACGCGCACGCCGGTGCAACGCGGCTGGCCGCCCCCGGCCTCGCCTCCTCGCCCCAGCTCGAGCCCCAGCACCTGGGTGGAGTGCCACAGGGTCAGATTGTCGCGCTTCTCGGCCCCGCGCAGGAAGGCCTTGGAGGTGTTCCAGCGCCAGCCCGAACGCTGGTTGACCTCGAAGTAGTCGACCCCCTCGTTGTCGCCGCGGTTGAAGTCGCGGGTCCGTGGGATGCCGGCCTCCACGGCCGCGGTGGCGAAGTCGTCGAGCACCTGCCACTTGAGGCGCTGCTTCTCCACCCGCCACTCGCCGCCGTGGCCATGGTAGTCGCGGTGGGCAGCATCGGCATCGCCGCCGGCATCCAGGCGATGGTGGTCCTCGTGCTTCATGAAGTCGGGCAGGCAGTTCTCCCAGCGCCAGGCGTCGTCGCCGGTGGCCTCGGCCCAGCCGTCGTAGTCGCGCGACTGGCCGCGGATATAGAGCATGCCGTTGATGCTGGAGCAGCCGCCCAGGGTCTTGCCGCGGGGATAGATCAGCGACCGGCCGTTGAGGCCGGGGTCGGCCTCGGTGCGGAAGCACCAGTCGGTGCGCGGGTTGTTGATGCAGTAGAGGTAACCCACCGGGATATGGATCCAGTGGTAGTTGTCGCGACCGCCCGCCTCGATCAGCAGCACCCGGTTGGCCGGGTCGGCGCTCAGGCGGTTGGCCAGCAGGCAGCCGGCGGTGCCGGCGCCCACCACGATATAGTCGAATTCTTGTTCAGCCATGGCGTGCACTCAAGTCGCAATAGGCTCGAGACTTCCCCGTCGACAGCGCCCCCTCGCAACGCTGTCGACGGCGCCTCTCGCCCGCGCGATGGTAGTCAGTCTTATTTATGCGTCGGCATGGCGAACTCGGAGCCACCATGTATGGAGTCCGACCAGCGCTGCATGATCGACTTCTGCTTGGTGTAGAAGCGCACGCCCTCCTCGCCGTAGGCGTGGGTGTCGCCGAACAGCGAGCGCTTCCAGCCACCGAAGCCGTGCCAGGCCATGGGCACCGGGATCGGCACGTTGATCCCCACCATGCCGACCTGGATGCGACGCCCGAACTCGCGGGCCACGCTGCCGCTCTCGGTGAAGCAGCTCACGCCGTTGCCGAACTCGTGGTCGTTGATCAGCTGGATGGCGGTGGCGATGTCGGGCACCCGCACGCAGGCCAGCACCGGGCCGAAGATCTCCTCCTTGTAGATGGTCATCTCCGGGGTGACGTGGTCGAACAGCGAGCCGCCCATCCAGAAGCCCTCGGCGCAATCGTCGCCGGTACCGCTGGCATCGAAGTCACGGCCGTCGACGACCAGCTCGGCCCCCTCGCTCACACCCTTTTCGATATAGCCGGTGATGCGCTGGTGAGCCTGGGCGGTGACGATGGGCCCCATCTCGGCATCCAGCTCCAGGCCGTTCTTGACATTCAGGCTGCGCGCCCGCTCGGCCAGGCGCGGCACCAGCTCGTCGGCCACGTCGCCCACCAGCACCGCCACGCTGATCGCCATGCAGCGCTCGCCGGCACTGCCGTAGGCGGCGCCGATCAGCGCATCCACGGCCTTGTCGAGGTCGGCATCGGGCATCACCACCATGTGGTTCTTGGCGCCGCCCAGGGCCTGGACGCGCTTGCCGTGGCGGGCACCCCGCTCGTAGATCAGGTTGGCGATCGGCGTGGAGCCGACGAAGGAGAGCGCCTTGACATCGGGGTGGTCGAGGAGCGCCTCGACGCTCTCCTTGTCGCCCTGCACCACGTTGAAGACACCATCCGGCAGCCCCGCCTGCTTGAGCAGGTCGGCAATCAGCAGCGAGGCGCTGGGGTCCAAGGGGCTCGGCTTGAGGATGAAGCTGTTGCCGCAGGCGATGGCCACCGGGAACATCCACATCGGCACCATGGCCGGGAAGTTGAAAGGGGTGACGCCGGCGACCACGCCCAGCGGCTGGCGCAGGGTCCAGTTGTCGATGCCGGTGCTGACCTGCTCGGTATAGTCGCCCTTGAGCAGCTGCGGGATGCCGCAGGCGAACTCGACGATGTCGATGCCGCGCGCCACTTCTCCCTGGGCATCGGTGAACACCTTGCCATGCTCCAGGGTGATCGCCCGCGCCAGCTCATCCTTGTGCTCGTTGAGCAGTTGGAGGAACTTGAACATCACCCGGGCGCGGCGGATCGGCGGGGTATCGGCCCAGGCCGGGAAGGCGGCCTGGGCGGCGTCCACGGCCGTGGCCACATCGGCCTGGGAGGCCAGGGCCACCTGGCCGGTCACCTGGCCGGTGGCCGGGTTGGTCACGGCCTGGTGCTGGCCGGACTCGCCTGCTGACATTTGCCCGTTGATATAATGCTGGATGCTGGCGGTGCTCATGGCGGCCTCGTCTCGTCGTTGTCGGAATCGGGGAGGGACGTCCGTTGTCGGGGATGGGGAGTGACCGAAGTAACCCATTGGCACCTAGACTAGTCCGATCGTCCCCAGGATCAATTGAGTAATTCAAAACCAGCGTATAAGTTTGGCTGATATCACTCCACGACGAGGAGGCGACATCGTGCAGGACCTCCAGACCCTGCGTGCCTTCGTCACCGTGGCCCGGGAAGGCAGCGTCTCCCGCGCCGCCGAGCGCCTGCACCTGACCCAGCCCGCGGTGAGCCTGAAGCTCAAGCAGTTCCAGGCGGGCCTCGGCCTCACGCTGTTCCAGCGCCGCCCCCAGGGGCTGGAGCTCAGCGCCGACGGTCGCGCGCTGCTGCCCGCCGCCGAGAAGGCACTGGCAGCCATGGCCGCCTTCGAGCAGAACGCCCGGGCCCTGCACAGCACGCTGCGAGGCCGGCTGAAGATTGGCACCATCGTGGATCCGGAGTTCATCCGCCTGGGGGCCTTCCTGCGTCGCCTGGTGGAGCGCGCCCCGCAGCTCGAGACCGAGCTGCACCACGGCATGAGCGGCACCGTGCTGGGGTGGGTGCGGCGCGGCGAGCTGGACGTCGGCTTCTTCCTGGCGCCGCCCGGCGAGGGGCCGGGTATTGCGGAGATCGCCCACTGCGAGCTCACCCACTTCGATTACCACGTGATCGCCCCGGCCGGCTGGGGCAGCCGCCTGGCCGGCGCCGACTGGCCCCGGCTCGCCACCCTGCCGTGGATCACCACGCCCGAGGAGTCCGCCCACCACCGCCTCCTGCACGGCGTGCTCGACCCGCTGGGGATCGTGCCCAACGGCGTGGCCCAGGTGGACCAGGAAGCCTGCATGCTCGACCTGGTGCGCGCCGGCGTGGGCCTCAGCCTGGCCCGCGACGCCCTGGCCATGGCCGAGCGCCAGGAGCGCGGCCTGGTGGTCGCCGAGGGCATGCGCCTGCCCTGCGCGCTCAGCTTCGTCTGGCGCCGTGACCGCGGCGAGGAGGCGGTGATCACTGAGGCGCTGGAGGTGCTCAGCGGCGTCTGGGGGGCGCTGGCACCATGACACCACCCCACGGGAAAGGAGCGCCCTGATGGCCGACCTCGAGATCCCCCAGCTCGTCCTGATCGGGCTCATCTTCGTCTGGAGCGGGTTCGTGCGTACCAGCCTGGGCTTCGGCGGCGCCGTGCTGTCACTGCCCTTCCTGCTGCTGGTGCTCGACGAGCCGCTGGTTTTCCTGCCGATCATCGCCGTGCATCTGATGATCTTCTCCAGCTGGATCGCCTGGCGCGGCCACCGGCAGCTGGTGGCCGACAACGGCGGCCAGACGCCAGCCGAGAGCAACATCGACTGGCGCTACCTGCTCAAGGCGATGAAGGTGATGATCATCCCCAAGCTGATCGGGGTGGTCGGCCTGCTGACCCTGCCGGGCAACGTCCTGACTAGCATCATCTTCGTGATCGTGATGGTCTATGCGGTCGGCTACCTGCTCGACAAACCCTTTCGCAGCCGCAACCGGGTAGTGGACGCAGTGCTGCTGGCGCTGGGCGGCTATGTCAGCGGCACCTCGCTGATCGGCGCCCCGCTGATCGTCGCAGTCTTCGCCACCCACGTCGCCGCCCGCCAGCTGCGCGATACCCTCTTCGTGCTGTGGTTCATCCTGGTGCTGATCAAGATGGTCTCCTTCGTGATCGCCGGCGTCGACCTGCAGCTCATCCACCACCTGTGGCTGCTGCCCTGCGCCCTGGTCGGCCACCTGCTGGGCGAGCGCGCCCACCGGCACATGCTCGCCAGTCACACCAACCTCTACTTCCGGGTGCTCGGTGGGGTGCTGATCCTGGTCAGCGTGATGGGGCTTCTCAGCACCATCGGCGGCGCCAGCTGAACCGACGTCACGCTGCTGTTTACGAGCGCGTTGACAGGAAACCTGCGCCCCCATGCAATGAGCCCCCATTCCCCCAAGGAGTGCGTCATGACTCGCCTGCCACGCTTCGCCTCGCTACCACTGCGCTTCAGCGCCTATGGGTTCAGCCTGCTGGGCCTGGCCCTCAGCGTGGCCGGCCTGCTCATCTCCTCGCCACGATGGGCCTGGGGGGTGCTCGCCTTCGGCCTGCTCGCCGCCCTGGGCACCTATGACCTGCTGCAGCGAAGCCGCACGGTCAGCCGCAACTACCCGATCCTGGCCCATCTGCGCTACAACCTGGAGTCCTTCGGCCCCGAGATTCGCCAGTATTTCATTCAGGCCGACACCGAGCAGGTGCCCTTCTCCCGAGAACAGCGTCGCCTGGTCTATCAGCGCGCCAAGGGGATCAGTGACAAGAAGCCCTTCGGCTCGCTTGACGACATGAATCGGCCAGGCTACGAATGGATAAGCCATTCACTGGCGCCGATTCATCCAGAAAAGGCGGACTTCCGCATCACCGTGGGGGCAGACCGCCCCCGCCCCTACTCGGCCAGCGTGTTCAATATCTCGGCAATGAGCTTCGGAGCGCTCTCCGCCAACGCCATCAGTGCCCTCAACGACGGCGCCCGAGAAGGTGGCTTCTACCACGACACCGGCGAGGGGGCGATCTCGCCTTACCATCGTCGCGGCGGAGACCTGGTCTGGGAGATCGGCTCGGGCTATTTCGGCTGTCGCGACGAATCGGGCCGCTTCGACCCCGAACGCTTCCGCATCAACGCCTGCCAGGAAGCGGTGAAGATGATCGAGATCAAGCTTTCTCAGGGGGCCAAGCCGGGCCACGGCGGTATCCTCCCCGCCGCCAAGGTGACGCCGGAGATCGCCACTACCCGGGGCGTCCCCCAGGGCGAAGACGTCATCTCCCCCGCTGCCCATTTGGCCTTCTCCACCCCGCGGGAGATGATCGCCTTCATTGTCGAACTGCGCGATCTGGCCGACGGCAAGCCGGTGGGCATCAAGCTTGCCATCGGGCATCCCTGGGAGTGGTTTGCCATCGTCAAGGCAATGCTCGAGACTGGCGAGCACCCTGACTTCGTGGTGGTGGATGGCGGCGAGGGTGGCACCGGCGCCGCCCCGCTGGAGTTCATCAATCGCCTGGGCATGCCGCTGGCCGAGGCGCTACAGCTGGTGCACAACACCCTGGTGGGTGCCGGCCTGCGAGACCGGGTACATATCGCCGCGGCCGGCAAGATGATCAGCGCCTTCGACATCGCCCGGGCCATGGCGCTGGGCGCCGACTGGTGCAATGCGGCCCGCGGCTTCATGTTCGCGCTGGGCTGTATCCAGTCCCTGAGTTGTCACAACGACCGCTGCCCCAGCGGCGTGGCCACCCAGGACCCCCTGCGCGGCAGCCGCCTGGATGTGCCGACCAAGGCACACCGGGTGGCAAGCTTCCACGCCAACACCCTCGCGGCCCTGGCCGAGATGCTGGGGGCGGCAGGCCTGTTGCATCCCGCCCAGTTGGGCCCGGAGCATGTTCTGCACAGGGGTTCGCGCCACGAGGTAAAAAGCTTCGCCGAGCTCCACGACCGCCTGACCCCGGGGGAACTGCTGGCCGGCGGTGCCGACCGCCATCCGGTGTTCCGCGACTACTGGGAGAGCGCCAACGCCGACAGCTTTGCCCCACCCGAGACGGTCGCCAGGCTGAGGAACAGCAAGCTCTATTAGCCTGCCCTTGGCACAAGACAGAGGACCCGACACATCATGTGCCGGGCCCTCTTCTCAGCGACTGAATCAGTGGCCGGGGGACGCCCCGGCAGCGGGTCAGTCGTGCTCCACCTCGAGCAGCTCGCCGCCCCGGCTCCTGACCTCGAGCTCGCGGCCGTCGGCGTCAACCCCCTCGACCTCGACGCGGCCATCGCGGTCGACCTGGAGCTCCTCGAACTCGGCCATGCCCTCGGCCACGGCCAGCGCCATGGCGTCGCGCACCTCGGCCTCGGAGAGGCCCCAGGCGCCGTCGTCGCGACGCTTGCGCTCCTCCTTGAGGCTCTCGCCGCTGGCCAGGTCGAAGCGCACCTCGGCCTGCCACTCGTCGTCGAGCCAGCCCTCGACCTCCACGCGATCTCGACTCTTGACCTCGATCTCCTCATAGGTCTGGAAGCCGAAATCGCCGGCCTGGGCCAGCACCTCGTCGATGCGCTCGGTGGCCAGGTGATCATCCGCGGCCTGGGCCAGGGTGGTGGCGCCCAGCAGGGCGGCCAGGGAGGCGGTCAGGATCATCTTGCGTTGCATGGGTCATTCCTCGTTCTGTGGGTGCCAGGCCATTACAAGCCATGCGACCTTGCCCCAAGGTGACGCCAGCGTTCATGCTCTGTTCATGTTCGGCCTGGCACCCTGTGGCCATGATGAATCGACGCCTGCTGTCCCGCCTGCGCCTGCCGGTGCTGGCCGCCCTCCTCGCCCTGCTGGCCGCCTTCCCCGCGCCGGCGGACGAGGCGTGGCGCGACCTCCACCAGGCGGTGCGCGAAGGCAGGGTCGTGCCCCTGCCCGAGATCCTCGACTGGCTGGAGGCCCGCTACGCGGGCCAGGTACTCGAGGTGGAACTCGAGCGTGACGATGGCCGGATGCTCTACGAGGTCGAGATGCTCGGCCCCCAGGGCCAGGTGGTGGAGTTCGAGTTCGATGCCGCCAGTGGCGAGCTGATCGGCATGGAGGGGGTGAACATCAACGGGATGCGACGCGAGGATGGCGCGGAATGAAGGTGCTGCTGGTGGAGGATGACCGGGCACTCGCCGAGGCGCTGGAAGAGGCGCTGGGTGACGCGGGCGTGCTGCTGGAGACCGCCACCACCGGCGGCGAGGCGGACTTCCTGGTGCGCACCGAGGCCTACGACGCGGTGATCCTCGACCTGGGGCTGCCCGACGGCGACGGCAGCCGCTGGCTCGCCCAGTGGCGCGAGGACGCCATCGACACGCCGGTGCTGGTGCTCACCGCGCGCACCCGCTGGGCCGACAAGGCCGCCGGTTTCTCGGCCGGCGCCGATGACTACGTCACCAAGCCCTTCGAGACCGCCGAGGTGCTGTTCCGGCTGCGCGCCCTGGTGCGGCGCAGCCACGGCCATGCCCACCCGGTGCTGAGGATCGGCGAACTCGCCTTCGACACCCACAGCGGCAGCGTCACCCTGGCCGGCCGCCCGGTGAGCCTGACCGCCCAGGAGTCGCGCCTGCTGGCCTACCTGGCCCATGCCGCGCCCCGCGTGGTGGGCCGCAGCGAGCTGGCCGAGCACGTCTACGACCGCGACCACGAGCCGGACTCCAACGTCATCGATGTCCAGATCAGCCGGCTGCGCCGCAAGCTCGGTGCCGCGCGCATCCAGACCCACCGTGGCCAGGGGTATCGCCTGGCCGGGGGTGACGAGGCGTCATGAGTCGGCTGCGGCGGCTGTCGCTGGCCAGTCGCCTGCTGCTGGCGACCCTGCTGACCCTGGTGATCGCCCTGCCGCTGGCCGGCGCGGGACTCTCCCACTACTTCCGCACCACCGCGACGGGCGCCTTCGACGAGCGCCTGGAGGCCCTGCTCAACGTGGTGGTCGCCGGCCTCGCCTGGGAGCCGACGGAGCAGCGGCTGGTGCATGAGCGCTCGCTGGGCGACCCGCGCTTCGAGCAGGCCCTCTCCGGCTGGTACTGGCAGATCAGCGACGGCGGCGAGCGGGTGCTGACCTCGCGCTCGCTCTGGGACCAGCGCCTGCCGGTGCGCTCCCACCGCCAGGTGATGATTCGTGACCTGGCAGGCCCGCGCGGGACCCCGCTGCGCGTCATCGAGCGCGATATCCGCCTGGCCCCCCTGGACGGTCCGCTGCACGTCAGCGTGGCCGTCTCCCGGGAAGCGCTGGACGCGGAGCTCGCCCGCTTCACCCGGCTGGTCACGCTCTTCCTGGTCGGCCTGGGGCTGCTGCTGCTGGCCACCCTGGCCCTGCAGGTGCGCTGGGGCCTGGCCCCGCTGCGCCGGGTACAGGCCGACCTGCAGCAGGTGGAGAGCGGCGAGGCCGAGCGCCTCGATACCCGCCTGTCGCCGGAGCTCGCGCGCCTGGCCCGGGCCATGAACGGGGTGCTGGACCGCGACCGGCGACTGATGACCCATGCGCGCCACGCCGCGGGCAACCTGGCCCACGCGCTGAAAACCCCGGTGAGCGTGCTGACCACCCTGGCCGACGGCATCGAGGAGCCGCGGCGCACGCGCATCCGTGACGAACTGGCGCGCATCGATGCCGCGGTTCGCCACCACCTGGCCCGCGCCTCGGCGGCTGGGGACGCCGGCCTGGCCCCGCGGGTCGCCGCAAGTGAGGTGCTCAACCCCATCCTCGCGGGGCTTGGCCGCCTCGCCGAACGACGCGGCATCACCCTCCGCCACGACCTGCCGGCCGGGATGCGCGTGCGCATGGAGGCCCAGGACCTGCAGGAGCTGGTCGGCAACCTGCTGGACAACGCCCTGCGCTGGGCCGAGGGCCGGGTCGAGATACGCGGCGGCAGCGATGCCGGGGGGAGCTGGCTGGAGGTCGAGGACGACGGGCCGGGCATGGACGAGGCCCAGCGCCAGGCCGCTCTGGCCCGTGGCGCCCGGCTCGACGAGCAGCGACCGGGCAACGGCCTGGGCCTGGCCATCGTGGCCGACCTGGTGAAGCTCAATGGCGGCCGGCTGGAGCTCGCCCGCGCGCGCCTCGGCGGCCTGGCGGTGCGCGTCTGGCTCCCCGACCGCCCCTTCCAGCCCGCCGAATGACCCGGCTCAGCCCTGGTGGCCTGCGCCTTCCTCGGGCTCGTCGGCACACTGGTGCCGACTCTCCAGCTGGATGGTGGCATGGTCCAGGCCATAGCGCTCCACCAGCAGGCTGCGGATCGCCACCAGGGCGGCCTGGCGATCCTCGCCCTCCTCGATGGCCGCATGCAGCGAGACCAGGTGGCGTCCCGGGGTCAGCGACCAGACATGCACGTGGTGCACGTTGCAGACTGCCTCGAGCTGCTCGGGAATCTCGCGGCGCAGGGTCGCCGCGTCCAGCTCGTCCGGGGCGCCCTCCAGCAGGATATGGCCGGACTCCCGGGTCAGCTTCCAGGCGCTGCGCAGGATCAGCAGCGCCACCAGCATCGAGAGCAGCGGGTCGATGGGCATCCAGCCGGTAGCGAGTATCACCAGGGCCGCGACGATGGCGGCCACCGAGCCCAGCAGGTCCCCCAGCACGTGCAGGGCAGCCCCGCGGATGTTGAGGTTGTCGCGGTCGCCGGCGTGCAGGATGGCGAACACCACCAGGTTGACCACAAGCCCCAGGGCGGCGATCGCCAGCATGGGGGTGCCCATCACCTCAACCGGCGAGAGCAGCCGGCGGATCGCCTCGATGAGGATCCACACCACGATGGCGATCAGCGTCAGGCCATTGACGAAGGCGGCCAGGATCTGCACCCGGTGGTAGCCGAAGCTGCGCTTCTCGTCCGCCGGGCGGCGGCTGATGCGCGCGGCGAACCAGGCCAGCGCCAGGGCAGCGGTGTCGGTGAGCATGTGGCCGGCATCGGCCAGCAGCGCCAGCGAGCCGGAAAGGATACCCCCCACCACCTCGGCGACCATGAAGCCACCGGTGAGCAGGATCGCCCAGGCCAGCCGGCGCTGGCTGTCCTGCCCGGCGTGATGCGAATGGTCGTGATCGTGAGCCATGAGCCCTCCCTTGCCAGGCTCCCAGCATACCGCAGGGGTCACACCCCCTTCACGAGGCGAGCGGCTTCGCGGCGCCGCTTGAGCTCGTAGGCCACGGCCAGCAGCACGGTGACGAGTATCAGGATCAGCCCCAGGGCGTTGACTGCCGGCGTGAGGCCGGTACGCACCTTGGAGGCGATGTAGACCGTCAGGGTGGTGTCATAGCCCACCACGAACAGCGAGGTGTTGTAGTTCTCGAAGGACTGCAGGAAGGCGATCACCGCCGCCGAGAGGATTGCCGGCTTCAGGTAGGGCAGCAGGATGCGCCGGAACATCTGCCACTGGCTGGCGCCCAGGTCCAGGGCGGCGCGCTCCATGGTGCGGTCGAAGCGCTGCAGCCGCGCGGTGACCATCAGCATCACGTAGGCGGCGATGAAGGTGGCCTGGCCGAGCACGGTGAGGAAGATGCCGCCGCCGACCCCGAGCTGGCGCCAGAAGATCAGCGTCGAGATGCCGATGATCACGCCCGGGGTGAGCAGTGGCGAGAGGATCAGCGCATAGAGGAAGGGCTTGGCGCGGCTCTGCACCGTATTGAGGAACAGCGCGGTGGCGATGCCGATGGGCACCGCCAGGCAGAGCACCCCGACGGCGACGATGGCGCTGTTGCCCAGTGCCTGCCACATGCCGCCGTCGGCGGCGAGCTCGCCGAACCACTTCAGGGTGGTGCCGTCCCAGGGGGTCACGGTGGGGAAGCGGCTGTCGTTGAAGGTGGCCGCCGCCATCACCAGCAGCGGCAGGAAGAGGTAGGCTAAGAACACCACCACGTAGAAACGCAGGCCCAGGGTCATCAGTCGCTGTGAGCTCACGCACGGCCCCCCGTCACTTGGCCCAGATCCTCATTTGGCCCAGTCCATCACTTGGCGATGTCCCCCAGGCCTACCTTGAACACCTTCATGACCAGCGACATGAAGCCGATGCACAGCACCAGCAGCAGGAAGGCGTAGGCCGCCCCCTGGTTCCAGTTGCCGCCCTCGAAGAACCAGTTGTAGATGATCTGGGTGAACCAGCGGCTGCCCGGCGAGCCGAGCAGCGCCGGCACCGCGTAGCTGCCCGCCGCCAGCATGAAGGTCATGATGCAGCCGGTGGCGATTCCCGGCTTGGCGTGGGGGATAACGATGCGCCGATGGGTGCGCAGCGTCCCCGCCCCCAGGTCCCTCGCGGCCCGCACCTGGTTGTCGTCGAGGCTCTCGATGGCGTTGTAGACCGGGAACACCATGAACAGGATATAGGCGTAGACCATGCCCACCATCACCCCGGCGTCACCGCTGAGGAAGCGGATCGGCCGGTCGATCAGCCCCAGCATCATCAGCACCTCGTTGAGCGGCCCGCGGAAGGCGAGAATGATGAACCACGAGTAGGTACGCAGGATCTCGTTGATCCAGAAGGGAATGATCAGCAACAGGATGCACAGCGCCGCCTGCCGCGGGGTGGCCACCTTGGCCAGGTACCAGGCCAGCGGATAGCTCACGGCAAGCGTCAGCAGGGTCACCAGCACGCTGGACCACAGTGTCTTGAAGAAGATCGCCCGGTGGATGTCGTTGGCGAACAGGGTGGCATAGTTGGTCAGCGTCCAGCCGTCCTGTAGGCCGCCGCGCTGGGCCGGCAGCAGGTTGGGACGCAGCGAGTAGTCGATCATCTGCAGCTGCGGCAGGGTGACCATCACGATCAACCAGATACCCAGCAGGCCGAGGATCGCCATGGCCAGCGGGCCGCCGAAACGCGCAGCGAGCTGCCTAAACATGGCCGGCCTCCACCACCTCGCCGGTCGCCTCGTCGACCCGCGGGCTGCCATCCTCGGGCAGCACCACCGCATCGTCGGGATCATAGCCGAACCTCATGCGACGCCCCGCGACCAGGGCATCGGTGTACTGCCGGGAGATCTCGTGGCCCAGCTGCACCCTGAGCAGTTCGCCGGAGGCGTCCAGGCGCGCCTCCAGTACCACCCAGGCACCCTCGAAGTGCACCGCCTCGAGGGTGGCCGCGAGTGTCGGCCCGGCGCTCCCCTCCTCGACCGGGCGCAGGTGCTCGGGGCGGATGTAGAGCGCCGCCGGGTCGCCGCGCTGCAGCTGGGACTCCGCCGTGACTCGGCCGGCCAGTTCGCCCAGCGCTCCGCCGTCCAGGCGCACCCGCTCGCCCTGGCGCTCGATCAGCGTCGTCTGAAGCCGGTTGTTCTCGCCGACGAAGGCCGCCACGAAGCCGGTGGCCGGCGAACGGTAGAGGGTCACCGGGTCGGCCACCTGCTGGATGCGGCCCGCCGACATCACTGCCACCCGGTCGGACATGGTCAACGCCTCGCCCTGGTCGTGGGTGATGTAGATGAAGGTGATGCCGGTCTTGCGCTGGATCGCCTTGAGCTCGGCACGCATGTGCTGGCGCAGCTTGAGATCCAGCGCCGAGAGCGGCTCGTCGAGCAGCAGAACCCGCGGCTCCACGGCCAGCGCCCGGGCGATGGCCACCCGCTGCTTCTGGCCCCCGGAGAGCTCGCCGATGCGCTTCGGCCCGCTGCCCTCCAGGGCCACCAGCGCCAGCAGCCGCTCGGAGGCCTCGCGGCGCGCCTTGCGGTCGACCCCGCGCACCTCCAGGCCGAACTCGATGTTCTCGTACACCGTCATCAGCGGGAAGAGCGCCAGGTTCTGGAAGATCATCGCCGTGGGACGGCGGTTCACCGGCACCCCACCCATGGGCTCGCCGCCGATCAGCACCTGCCCCTCGCTGGGGGTCAGGAAGCCGCTGATCATGTTGAGCAGGGTGGTCTTGCCGCAGCCCGAAGGGCCGAGGAAGCTGAAGAACTCCCCCGAGCCGATCTCGAGCGTCGTCGTGTCGATGGCGGTGAAGTCGCCGAAGCGCATCACCACTTCCTCCAGGCGGACACTGCCGTCCATGGTCACCTCGCGGTCGGGCATGTCCGTCAGGCGGAGAGGTAGCGATCCTGGTACTCGTTGCGCAGCGCCACGTACCAGGGTTCCTGGATCGGCCACCACCAGAGGTTGGCCAGGTCCTCCTCGGTGTAGGACTCGGTGAAGAAGTTGCGGGTCGCCTCGGGCAAGAGCTCGGTGGCGCCCTTGGAGGTGGAGTTGTAGCCGGTGGCCTCGACGAACATGGCGCCCGCCTCGGGGGTGTAGTACCAGTTGATCAGCTCGTAGACGGCATCCGGGTTCCGGGCGTTGCGGGGAATCACGAAGCCCTCCATCCACGCCAGGGCGCCTTCCCTGGGCGCGCCGTAGGCGATCTCCTCGCCCTCCTGCTGCAGGCGGAAGGCCGTGGAGTCCCAGGTCTGTCCGATGATCGCGCCGTTGGTGCGGAAGGCGGCCTGGGCCTCGTTCTCGGTGTTCCAGAACTGCACCAGCATGGACTTGTGCTTGACCGCCTCCTCCAGGATGACGTCGAAGTTGGCACGCATCGCCTCCTCGCTCTGGTAGGAGTCGAGCAGCGGGTGCGGCAGCCGGCCCTCGCGCTCCAGCCACAGGCCGATGCCGACCAGCGCCGAGTGGCCGCGCACGGTGACGCCCTGGCCATGCTCCGGATTCCACAGGTCGGCGTAGCTCAGGTTGGCACGGTCGACGTCGGCGAAGCGGCGGTGCCAGGTGATCGCCTCGGTACCCCAGTCGCTGGGCGCGAAGTAACGCTTGCCGTCGACCACGCCGCCGGTCTCGGAGCCCTCGATGGCGCTGTCCAGGGCGCCGCTCCAGTCGATGCGCGACGTGTCCAGCGGCTGGATCAGGTCGTAGTCGAGATAGCCGGGGACACGGTCCACGGTGGGCATGATCACGTCGAAGCCGCTGCCGTCGCTGGCGCGCAGCGAGTTCATCAGCTCGTCGTTGGTGCCGTAGGGCGTGAAGGTGGCCTTGATGCCGGTCTTCTCGGTGAAGTCCGCCAGCATCCGGTCGTTGAAGTAGCCCGCCCAGGCGTAGATGCGCAGGGTCTGCTCCTGGGCCAGCAGCGTGTTGACGTAGAAGGACGGCACGCTGGCCACGGCCCCGGCGGCCAGGCTGCCCTTGAGGAAACGGCGACGTGTGAACGACATGACGAGCTCTCCATGGTGGCTGGGACGCACCCCGTTATCGCGCGGCGAGGTGACGACGCCATGACCCGCCGATGACGGTTCAGCGTCGACTCAATCAGCGTAGCACCATATAGGGAAAGGCCCAGCCGGGAGGAGGGCCCCGTCGCCGCGCCGGGGTCACATCACCGGCACGCCGGTGACCCAGGCGTGCAGGTGGAAGGCGAAGAGGTAGTAGGCCACCAGGCCGATCACCACGGTGGCGACGGTGCCGGCCATGCCCGGGGCGGCGCTCTCCGGCCGGGGACGACGACGGGCCGCGCGGAAGTCGAACACGGCCCATACCAGGAAGGCCCCGAAGAAGACGATGTCGCCCAGCCGGCCGTTGGCCAGCAGGTGGGCGAAGGCCCAGAGCTTCACTGCCAGGATCATCGGATGACCCAGCCTGGCCTTGAGGTGGTTGCCCGGCACATAGGCCGCCACCAGCAGCACGAAGGCGGGGATCATCAGCAGCGAGACGGCATGGCGCAGGCCCACCGGGGGCTGCCAGACCCACACCGGATCCAGGCGCATCTGGCCGTAGCCCCAGATCGCCAGCGCCAGGCCGATGATCGAGACCACCGAATAGGCCGCCTTCCAGGGCAGCTCGCCGATTCGCTGGATCTGGGCGCTTCGCCAGTCGTCGGCCAGGATGCGCACCGAGTGCACGCCGAGAAAGATCAACAGGCCGAGCAGCATCACGGTCATGGTGGAAGTCTCCATCAGGGAAAGGGCAAAGTGGAACGAAACCGCCGCCAGCCTAGTCTGTTGACCTGTTCACGACCAGTGCCGTCGACCGCCACGGCACCCGCGACGCAAAGGATTGCCATGTCACGAGACACCACCCCCCTGCCCGAGGTCCTCGCCGGCCCCCTCCTGCGGCGCCTGAGCGCGGAGCGCCTGGTGATCTGGCTGGTGGGCTCGCGGCCCCTCGAGCTCGGCCTGATGCTGCACCCTGCTGGACACCCGCCGCGCCGCCTGACGCTCAACGCGCGCCGTCTGCAGCGGCTGCCGCTGGGCCGGCATGCCTGGCTGCACCTGATCGACGCGCCCCTCGACACGCCCCTGCCCCGCGGCGTGCGCATCGACTACGACCTGAAGATCGCCCCGGACGGGGGCGAGGACGGGGGCGAGCGTAGCATCGCCGACTGGGCGCCCCACCTGCTGCACGAGGGCACCACGCATCCCGCCTTCGTGCTGGCCGACAGCCACCGCCGCCTGCTGCATGGCTCTTGCCGCCGGCCCCACCACGATGGCCCCGACGGCCTGGTGCGTGCCGATGCCTGGCTGGCCGAGCGCCGGGAGACCCCCGAGGCCTGGCCCGCCTGGCTGCTGATGACCGGCGACCAGGTCTATGCCGACGACGTCGCCGGCCCGATGCTGGTGGCCGTCCACGCGCTGATCCGCCGCCTTGGCCTGTTCGACGAGACCCTGGAGGGGGCCACCGTGGCCGACAGCCAGGCCCTCTACACGGACGCCGCCACCTACTACCGACGCGAGGCGCTGCTGCCGGATATCGAAAGCAGCGAGGACCTGCGCGAGCGCTTCTTCGGCGGGGTACGCAAGCCGGTCTTCACCTCGGCCAATGCCCACAACCACCTGATGAGTTTCGCCGAGGTCATCGCCATGTACCTGCTGGCCTGGTCGCCGGTGCCCTGGCGGCTGGTCGAGATCTCCGAGCCGACGCTGGACGAGACGCACGCGGCGCGCTTCGGCGAGGAACGGGCGGTCATCGAGCGCTTCGCCGACGGGCTGCCCGCCGCCGCCCGGGTGATGGCCCACCTGCCCTCGCTGATGATCTTCGACGACCACGACATCACCGACGACTGGAACCTCACCGCGGACTGGGAGCGCACCGCCTACGGGCACCCCTTCTCGCGGCGGATCATCGGCAACGCCCTGCTCGCCTACCTGCTCTGCCAGGGCTGGGGCAACGACCCGGACCGCCTGGCCGGGCCGCTGGGCGAGACCGCCGAACTGCTCGACCTGGCAGCCAGCCGCGAGGGCTGGCTGCCCGCCGAGGAGCAGGACGCCGTCATCGAACGGCTGCTGCGCTTCCAGGGCTGGGAGGTGGAGGTCGAGGGCGAGCCGAAGCTTCTGGTGCTGGACACCCGCACCCGGCGCTGGCGCAGCGAACGCAGCCCGAAGCGCCCCTCCGGCCTCATGGACTGGGAAGCGCTGTCGGAACTGCAGCAGCAGATCCTCGGGACGACATCGGTGGTGATCGTCTCGCCGGCCCCGATGTTCGGCGTCAAGCTCATCGAGACCATCCAGCGGCTCTTCACCCTGGCCGGCAAGCCCCTGCTGGTCGACGCCGAGAACTGGATGGCCCATCGTGGCGCGGCCAGCGTGATGCTCAACATCTTCCGCCATTCGCGCACCCCGGGGCACTATGTGATCCTCTCCGGCGACGTGCACTATTCCTTCGCCTACGACATCCACATCCGCCAGCGCCGCGAGGGACCGAGGATCTGGCAGATCACCTCCAGCGGCATCAAGAACGCCTTTCCCGACACCCTGCTCGACTGGTTCGATCGCCTGAACCGCTGGCTCTACGCCCCCCGCTCGCCGCTCAACTGGTTCACAAAGCGCCGGCGAATGATGATCACGCCACGGGACCCGGACCGCGCCAGGGCCGGTGAGCGGCTCTGGAACGGCACCGGCATCGGCCTGGTGGAGCTCGACGACCAGGGACGTCCGAGCGACATCCGCCAGCTTGACGCCCGCGGCTTCGACGTGGTGTTTCCGCCGCCGGGGGCCTCGGGCGACCGACGCTCCGGCAAGTCGTCCGCCGGACCGCGAGCACCGTAGCCCGACAGCACGACGCGAGGCGCTCACATTGGCCGGGGCCCGTGACCTCGCCGCGTCACGGGGCAGCTGCCTCAGGCCGTCTGACCGGCATGACGCCCCTCGTGGATCTCCTCGACCAGCGTATGGCAGAAGGCATCCAGGTCCTTCGGCGTGCGACTGGTGACCAGGCCGTTGTCGACCACGACCCGCTCGTCGACCCAGTGCGCCCCGGCATTCTCGAGATCCTTCCTCACCGAGGGATAGGAGGTCAAGGTACGCCCTTCGACGACCTCGGCGTTGATCAGGATCCAGGGCGCATGGCAGATGGCGCCTACCGGCTTGCCGGCCTCGAAGAAATGCCTCACCAGGGCCAGGGCTCGCTCATCCTGGCGCAGGGCATCCGGATTGAACAGCCCGCCGGGCAGCACCAGGGCGTGGTAGTCGGTGGAGTTGGCCTCATCGAGGGACTTGTCGACCTCATAGGTCTCGCCCCAGTCGCTCTCGGCCCAGGCACGAATGCCTCGGGTCTCGGGCGAGACCACGTCGACCGTGATGCCCTGGGCATCGAGCTTGGCCTTGGGTACAGCCAGTTCCGACTCCTCGAAACCGTGGGTGGCCAGGATGGCGACACGCTTGCCGTCGACCTGTTGGCTCATGATGACCTCCTTGTTGGCGGATAATCGGCTGACCCACACGGACGGGCCAGCTGCGACACCCCACGACCTCGGGGTAGTGGCCCGCGAGCACAACCCCTGGTGACGTAACGAAATGCGTCCGCCTGTATCAGGCGGGCCGGCGACGCCGCCACAGCATCAGGCCGCCGGCCACCACCAGCCAGCTCATGGCCGCCGCCACGCTGTCATCGAGCACGATGCCTGCGCCGCCAGGCACCGCCTCGGCGTACGAGACCGGCGGCGGCTTGGTGGCATCGAAGACCCGGTAGACCACGAAGGCCCCGGCCAGGGCCGCGGGATGGCGCGCCGCCGACTGGCCCAGCACTGCCACCGGGAAGGCGACGATCTCGTCGAGCACGATGCGCCCGTCGTCCTTGAGGCCCAGTTCCTCCGCGGCCAGGTGGCAAACCGGCATCGCCGCCAGCAGCAGCGCCGCCACCAGGGCGAGCTGCAGGCGGCGGGTACGGCCCAGCAGCCACCAGGCAAGCGGCAGCCCCAGCAGCGAGCCGACCGTGCCCGAGGCCCAGGGCGAGAGCCCCGTGCCGAGGCCGGTGGCCAGCCACATCAGTGCATACTCCATGTCCTTGCCCCCTGCGCGATGGATGGCGCGGGGCAACCCCCTGGCGCCCCGCCTGCGGCCGGTATCGGCCGAGCAGCGGCCAAGATACCCGGCGGCCCGACGAAGGTCGATGGCGGAATCGACCAGCACCCGCCGCCAGCCTTCGACATTCGCCGCCGGTCGACGCATCATTCAGGGATGACCCTCGACACGACCCACCGCAACCGGCAGATGACCCACTTCGACGGCCACGACCAGATCTGGCTGTTCGGCTATGGCTCACTGATCTGGAAGGCCGACTTCCCCTTCCTCGAGCGCCGCCCGGCCCATATCCATGGCTGGGTGCGCCGCTTCTGGCAGGGCTCCCACGATCACCGCGGCACCCCCGAGGCGCCGGGCCGGGTGGTCACCCTGGTGCGCGAGCCCGGCGCGACCTGCCACGGCATGGCCTACCGCATCACCCCCGAGGTGCTCGGCCCGCTCGACGTGCGCGAGAAGAACGGCTACCTGCGCGAGGTCACCCGGCTGCACTTCGAGGATGCCGCACCGCCCCAGAGCGCCGAGGGGCTGGTGTACCTCGCCACCGAGGACAACGCCGCCTTCCTCGGCGACGCACCGCTGGAGGCCATCGCCGAGCAGATCGCCGTGGCCCACGGCCCCAGCGGCCCCAACCGCGACTACCTGGTCAACCTGGCCCAGGCCCTGCGCGAACTCGGCGTGGAGGATCCCCACGTGTTCGCCCTGGCAGAGCGCCTGCCCCACCCGGCAGGTGCCTGATGCCCGCCACCACCTCGACAACGGAGAAGACCCTCCCATGAGCGTGACCCTCGACGACGTCCGACAGGCCGCCGCCCGCCTCCAGGGGAGCGTGGAGCGCACCCCCTGCCTGCACTCCACCACCCTCTCGCAGCTCACCGGCTGCGAGCTCTACATCAAGTTCGAGAACCACCAGTTCACCGCCTCCTTCAAGGAGCGCGGCGCCCTCAACCACCTGCTTTCACTCAGCCCAGAGGAGCGCGCCCGGGGCGTGATCGCCATGTCGGCGGGCAACCACGCCCAGGCGGTGGCCTATCACGCCAGGCGGCTGGGCATCCACGCCACCATCGTCATGCCCCGCCACACCCCCAACCTCAAGGTGCGCAACACCCGCAACTTCGGCGCCGAGGTGCACCTGGAGGGCAACGGGGTCGATGAGGCCGGAGCCTATGCCCGGCGCCTGGCCGAGGAGCGCCACCTGGTCTTCGTGCACCCCTACGACGACGAGCGGATCATCGCCGGGCAGGGCACCATCGCCCTGGAGATGCTCGAGGAGGCCCCCGACCTCGACTGCCTGGTGATCCCCATCGGCGGCGGCGGCCTGATCAGCGGCAACGCGGTGGCGGCCAAGGCGCTGAAGCCCGATATCGAGGTGATCGGCGTGCAGACCAAGCGCTTCCCGGCCATGAAGCAGGCGCTGGCCGGTGAGGAGGTCCACTGCGGCCTGGCCACCCTGGCCGAGGGCATCGCCGTGAAGCAGCCCGGCGAGCTGACCCGGGAGATCGTGCGCGAGCTGGTCAGCGACATCGTGCTGGTGGACGAGCCCGAGATCGAGCGCGCCATCCTGATGCTGCTGGAGATCGAGAAGAGCGTGGCCGAGGGCGCCGGCGCCGCGGGGCTCGCCGCCCTGCTCACCGACCCGGCACGCTACCGCGGCCGCAGGGTGGGGCTGGTGCTGTGTGGCGGCAACATCGACATGCTGGCGCTCTCCTCGGTGATCCAGCGTGGCCTGGTGCGCTCCGGGCGTATCGTGCGGGTGCGGGTCGGTATCCCCGACGTGCCCGGCTCGCTGGCCGAGCTCACCCGCCTGCTCGCCGAGCAGCGCGCCAATGTCATCCAGATCGCCCACCAGCGCACCTTCACCGACCTCTCGCTGCGTGCCACCGAGGTCGAGGCGACCCTCGAGACCCTGGGCAGCGACCACACCCGCGAGGTGATCGCCGCTCTGCGCGCCGAGGGCTACGACCCGGTGCTGCCCGCCAACGAGGTGCACCCGGACGAGCGCTGGGCAGGCGACCCAGAGGGGCACTGACCGGCACCTTGGGCGCATGGCGCATGGCGCAGGGCCGGCGGCAGGCGTACCCTGTGCGCATTCGATCATCGCACCGGTTTCCATCATCGCAACAAGGGATAGAGTGATGAGCAGCAAGATCAACGTGTCAGCCCCCCTGGTCATCCTGCATGGCGACGAGATGGCCCAGGTGGCCTTCGAGAGGATCCTCGATACCTTCGTGACGTCACGCCTTGACGTGGACCTGGTCGAGATCGACCTGACCGCGGAGAACCGCCTGGTCACCAACGGCCAGGCGGTCATCGAGGCCATCGAGGCCCTCAAGCAGCATGGCGTAGGGGTGAAGAATGCCGGCATGACGGTGAACCGCGCCCAGCTGGGTGAGCTGCTGGCTGCCCATCCCGAGCTCGACGGCACCAGCCTGCACCCGCTGGCCACCAAGTCGCCCAACGGTGCCATCCGCAAGGGCATCGGCGGCAACATCACCCGCGAGGACATCCAGTTCCGCAACCTGCAGTTCAAGAAGCCCGAGTGGGTGGGGCGCGACATCGAGGTCGACACCATGGCGACCGGCGGCAGCAAGGACAGCTTCAACGAGCTCTCCCGCGCCACCGGCATCGTCAAGCTGCTGTTCGTGGGCGCCAGCGGCGACCCGGTGGAGCTGCACCGCCGCGAGGTCAAGAAGGGCGACCCCTGGCTGCTCGCCACCAACGACATCGACGAGATCAAGGCCTGGGCGCACCGCTTCTTCCAGCGCGCCATCGACGAGAAGCGCGACATCTACCTGGGCCTGAAAGACACCGTGATCGCCGGGTATGACGGCGTGATGCGGGCCGCCATCGAGGGCATCTACGAGAGTCACTACCGCGCGCAGGTCGAGGCGCTGGGGCTCGCCTACCACTACGAGCTGATCGACGCCCAGGCCGCGCGCATCGTCGCCAACCCGCCGGAGCGCGCCCTGTGGGGCGTGCCGGACAACACCACCGGCCGCAAGCTCTACAAGCTGGTCGAGCAGCTCAAGGTGCACGGCATTCCCACCCGCAAGGCCCACGTCTCGCTGTCACGGATGAGTGCCGGCGGTGGCGACCAGTACGGCAGCTACAACGCCCCCGCCACGGAGGACGGCATCCTCAAGGTGGTCATCGACGGCGACGAGAAGCACGCCCGCCACGTCAAGCAGGGCGACCCCATCCTGCTGATGTCCAACGACCACGAGGCGATCAAGGACTGGGTCACCCAGGTGTTCCGCGACGCCTCGCGCAAGGACAAGGAGGTCTACTTCGGCCTCAAGCGCGAGTACATGGAGTACGACGATGTCTTCAGTACTGCCATCACCGACGTGCGCCGCGAACTGGCGAAGGCCGACACCCCGCCGCCGTCGTTCATGATCATGCGGCCCTCCAGCCAGCTCATCAAGATGATCACCGACCCGCCGCGCAATGCCCTCTACCCGGCGCAGAACCTTGACGGCGACATCTTCTCGGACATCTCCGCGGCGCTGGGCGGCAGCCTGGCCACGGCCAGTTCGATCATCGAGAGCAAAAGCGGCACCATGCTCTTCGAGGCGCCCCACGGTACCGCCCACGACCTCTACCTGAAGTACCTGGAGAGCGACGGCAAGGAGGCGCACTTCAACTCCTCGGCGCTGATCTTCGCCGTGGCCAATGCCCTGGAGACCCTCGGCGAACGCGAGGACAACGCGCCGCTGGTCGACTATGCCACCCGCCTCAAGGCCGCGCTGATCGACACCGTCGCCGACGGCATCATCACCGGCGACCTCAAGGGCAAGACCACCGACCCCGCTTCGGAGACCATCGTCGACATGCAGGGTTTCCTCGACGCCGTGGCAAGCCGCCTGGGCTGAGGTGGCGGCGCGGTGACCTCCCCGAGCGGTGGCGACATTGTCATCACCATGCGGGAAGGTAAGCTGGTATCACCGTCACGGCGGGCAAGCGCCCTGGGGAGCTTCGCGCCGGACGGCTCGCGCCGGGAGAGCCCCGGTAGTGTCATGGACGCACAACGATGAGGAAAGGGACATGCTGCTGATCAACCATATCAACGACCCTCAGACCAAGGCCTTCGCCAAGCACTGCCTCGAGGAGAAAACGGCGGAGCAGCTGCGTGCCGCGGCCAAGAAGCAGCCTGACGAGGGCGTGATTAGCGAGTGGGGGATCACCGAAGGCCAGTACGAGGAGGCCATCGCGGCGGCGCTGGCAGAACTCGAGGCGTAGGCCCCTCATGACGATCACCCGAGTGGCCTCGACGGTGGATTCCTCTGGGCCGGCTCTTGCAAGCCAGCCCTCCGTTCACTGTCGAATTCACCACGGTGGGGTGCCATGAAGCACGTCGGAAAGACCGAGCGGATAGGACGCCAACACCTTTCCACGCTGGCTCGGCTCGCTCGCTACGAGCTCGGGGCGCTACTGTCCGTCCTGATGCTGTTCGGCGGGGTCTGGGGGTTCGTCGAACTGGCCGAGGAGGTCGTCGAGGGTGAGACCCTGAGCATCGACGAGACCCTGCTGCTCTCCCTGCGCAACCCGGCCGACCATGCCGACCCGATCGGTCCGGGCTGGGTAGAGGAGCTGGGGCGGGACTTTACCGCGCTCGGCGGTGTCGGTGTGCTGGTACTGGTCTCGCTCGGGGCCCTGGGCTACCTGCTGCTCGCCCGGCACTACCGCGCGGCACTCTTTGCTTCCGTCGCGGTACCCGGCGGCATCCTGCTGAGCACCCTGATGAAGGCAGGATTCGATCGACCCCGGCCCGACCTGGTTCCCCATGAGGCCATCGCCTACACCGCCAGTTTTCCCAGCGGCCATGCGATGATGTCTGCGGTGACCTACCTCACCCTCGCCGCCCTGCTCATCCGCGTACAGCCCGAACTGAAGCTCAAGGCCTACATCCTAGCGCTGGCGATGCTGCTCACGCTGCTGGTGGGCATCAGCCGTGTCTACCTCGGGGTGCATTGGCCCACGGATGTCCTTGCCGGATGGACGGCCGGGGCTGCCTGGGCGGCGCTGTGCTGGCTCGCGATGCGCTGGATGCAGCCGCCGGGTTAGACCACGGAGCGCCGGGCCTAGATCACCCCGCAGTTCTGCAGCGTCAGCGCCACCAGCAGCAGGATCCCCAGGCCGATCAGCTTGCCGGTGGTGCCCTTCTTCCCCTGTTTCCTGTCCATCGCCTCTCGTCCTCGTCATGCGTCGCTCCGGCCTACCGGAGACCGCCACCTTCCCGCCTGAACGTGCGTTCCTGCCTGATCATAGCGCATCGAGCACCGGCGCCGCCCCTGGCGACCTCTCGCGCTCTCGGCCCGTCTCCGCGATCGGGCCTTCTCGACCCGCTCACCCCTGTTCATCACCCGGGCGGCATGCTGACTCATGCCATGAAAACAGCAATGCTCTCTACCTTTGGTCTAAAAGGCAGAAAAACCATCCAACCTGGTCGCGAACATTGCTAGAATCCCGCGCGCACCGCAGACGCCCCTGCCTCGGGCTACCCGCCCGGGGCGACTCGTCCGGCTCGACCCGGCGCCCACCCGCGCCCTCGGCTCGACCCGGCGCCCACCCGCGCCCTCGGCTCGACCGTCGAGCGCCCCGCAGGTGGCGCCTGCCCGCCCATGACAACCCCGAGAGACCCTCCATGTTCGCCACCGTGCACGCCCTCAGCCGCCCGCTGCTCCGCCTGGGGCTGATCCCCCAGATCGCCATCGGTATCGCCTGCGGTATCCTGCTCGCCACCCTCTCGCCGGCCTCTGCCGAGTCGGTCTCGCTGCTCGGCCAGCTGTTCATCTCCGCCCTCAAGGCGGTCGCGCCGATCCTGGTGTTCGTGCTGGTGGCGGCGGCCATCGCCGGTCATCGCCAGGGCCAGCCGACCCATATCCGTTCGGTGCTGGTGCTCTACGTGATCGGCACCCTGGTCGCCGCGCTGGTGGCCGTGGTGGCGAGCTTCGCCTTCCCCACCACCCTGGCGCTGGAGATGCCCGAGGTCAGCGGCAACCCGCCGGGCAGCATCGTGGAGATCCTCCGCGACCTGCTGCTCAACGCCGTCAGCAACCCGGTCACCGCGCTGATGGAGGCCAACTTCATCGCCATCCTCGCCTGGGCGATCGGCCTGGGGCTGATGCTGCGCCAGGCCAGCGAGGCCACCCGCACCCTGCTCGGCGACATTTCCGAGGCGGTATCGAACATCGTCAGGATCGTGATCCGCTTCGCGCCGCTGGGCATCTTCGGCCTGGTGGCCGCCACCCTGGCGGAATCCGGCCTGGGCGCCCTGCTCGACTACGGCCGCCTGCTGGCGGTGATCGTCGGCTGCATGCTGTTCGTGGCGCTGGTCACCAACCCGCTGATCGTCTACTGGCAGACCCGCCGGAACCCCTATCCGCTGGTCTTCACCTGCCTGCGCGGCAGCGCCATCACCGCCTTCTTCACGCGCAGCTCCGCGGCCAACATCCCGGTCAACCTGGAGCTGTGCAAGCGCCTGAAGCTGGATGCCGACACCTACGCCATCTCGATCCCGCTGGGCGCCACCGTCAACATGGCCGGGGCGGCCATCACCATCTCGGTGATCACCCTGGCCGCCGCCCATACCCTGGGCATCAGCGTCGACTTCCCCACTGCCCTGCTGCTGTGCGTCGTCTCCGCGCTGGCAGCCTGCGGGGTCTCCGGCGTGGCCGGCGGCTCGCTGCTGCTGATTCCCATGGCCGCCAGCCTCTTCGGCATCTCCACCGAGGTGGCCATGCAGGTGGTGGCGATCGGCTTCGTGATCAGCGTGGTGCAGGACGCCACCGAGACGGCGCTGAATTCCTCCACGGACGTGCTGTTCACCGCGGCCGCCTGCCGCGGCGAGGAGCGCCGCCAGGCCTGATGCAACTGCGCCGGCCCCTCGACAAGAAGACGGGGCCGGCGCAGTACGTCGTACAGCGGGTCAGCGGCGGGAGTCGCCCTCGCAGGCGTGCTGCGCGATGCCCGCGTCAAGATGGCCAGGCACCCCACCGCTAGCGGGAGGGGGCGCCGGGTGGCCGGCCACGGCCCGGTCTCGACCA
The DNA here is from genome assembly GCF_004363555.1 of Halomonas ventosae. Taxonomy (GTDB): domain Bacteria; phylum Pseudomonadota; class Gammaproteobacteria; order Pseudomonadales; family Halomonadaceae; genus Halomonas; species Halomonas ventosae. Next base: position 168,762 of record NZ_SNZJ01000005.1, read on the forward strand.
TCCGCCTTGGCCCGGTACAGCAGCTGGTCGGCGCGACTGTAGAGGCGGTCGAAGCTCCTCTCCTCTTCGGCCTCGACCACCCCGATGCTCACCGTCAGCCGGTGTTCGGCGGCCGGCCCGGGCAGCGGCATCGCCCGGGTCGCACGCAGGATCCGCTCGGCCAGGGCCTCGGCGCCCACGAGGTCGCTGTCGGGCATCAGGATCGCGAACTCCTCGCCCCCCATGCGCGCCACCCTGTCGACCCGCCGCACCTGCCGCTCCAGGATGTGGGCAAAGTCGACCAGCACCGCGTCGCCGATCGGGTGGCCGTAGGCGTCGTTGATCCGCTTGAAGTGGTCCAGGTCCAGCAGCATCAGGCTCAGCGGTGAACCGTGGCGTCGGCGCCGCTCGAACGCCTCCCCCGCCGCCTCGCGCAGCCAACGGCGGTTGCCGAGGCTAGTCAGGTCATCGGTCCGGCTCTGCAGGCGCATGGTCTCGCGCTGGCGATGCAGATGGAACAGCATGCGCATCACCGCGGCGATCGCCACCAGCAGCAGGAGCAGCAGTACCGCAACAGCCAGCGCCAGGCGCTCCATCAGCTGGCGCTGCTCGGCCGAGGCCCGGTGCAGCAGTTCGTTGAGTTCGCTGTAGGCCCAGGCCAGCCCCTCCTCGATGTCCAGGCCCAGGGCCAGGATGGCCTCGCCGCCCCGCGCGTCGAGCCCCTCCTCGGCGGCGGCGTCGATGGCGGCCTCCAGGGCGGGCAGCCGTGACTCCACATGGGTCAGCTCCTCGAGCAGTGCGTCATAGCTGGCGGGCGCGAGCTCGCTGCGGCGCAGCTGCAGCCGGATGCCCTCGATGCGCCGGGGAATGCGCCACAGCAGCTCGTGGATCTGCTCCAGGTGGATGTGGTCCGGGCGGTCGACCAGGCTGTCCAGGGTCATGCGCATGGCGGCGGGGTCCTGCTGGGCCCTGACGACATCGGTGACCAGCGCCGTGTAGTCGGCCCCCACCTGCTGGCGCGCCTGGGTGACGTAGTAGGCGATCGCCAGGGCGCAGAGCATGGCGATCAGGCTGAACGCCAGCACCAGGCGCATCCCCAGGCCTCGGGAGGAGGCCGCCCTCATCTCGCGCTGATCTCGCTGATCGCCCATATCCAGCGCGTCATCGGCACGCTGCCCTCCCGCGCGGCCGCGGCGTCCTCGGGCACCACCAGCATCAAGGGGCCCAGCGACGCCTCGCCGACGGGCTCGCCATCGAGGCGCGTGACCAGCAGGTAGCGCTTCTCCCGTCGCTGCGCCGGGGTGAGGAAGGTCGTGTAGCCGTCCAGGGCGATGAACCTGACGCGGCGTGCTTCCTCGAGGCCCTGGGCGGCGAGGAAGTCATCCAGCCAGACCCCGGAAAAGGTTCCCTCGGGCCCTTCCGGATGGCGCATCTCCACCGCCTGGAGGCCGGGTGCCTCGATCTGCTCGAGGGTCAGCTCGCGGGACTCGGTGCCCTCGGTCAGGGTCAGCACCGGGCCGTCGGCGGAGGCAGAAGCGGCAACGGCAACGGCCAGCAGCAACCAGCCGGCCAGGCACCAGACACGACCAGGAAAGGAAGCAACACGCATGGGAACTCCCGTGACGGGATGGACGATATAGGATGGCAACCGTCTCAGGCGGCTCGCCTGGCCGGGAACGCGATCCGGATGGGACGCGACTATCGCCAAAGCCCCGTCCGGTGTCCACATTTTGCGACACTAACCCACCAACGCCTGATTAACCAGACCTTAACCAGGCCTTGCTGGAGACGTCGTCAGGGGCGCTGCAGATGGAATATGCCTCGGGGTGCAGCAGTCATTTCTGCTATAACGGAAAGACACTACAACACGCCCCCGGACTGGAGAAAGGATGCCCCTTCCTGGATTCCCGCGTTGCTGGCGATTCAGCCCCGTGATGCTCTGCGCCACCTTGCTCTGTGGACTGGCCCAGGCAAACGAGACGCTGCGGGTCGGTATCTATCACAACCCGCCCAAGCTGATGCTGGACGAGAACCAGGCGCCAAGCGGCATCCTCGGCGAGCTGCTGCAAGCCATGGCAGGAGAGGAAAACTGGGACATCGAGGTGGTCAGCTGCCACTGGCACGACTGCCTGGCAGGCCTCCACCAGGGAGAGATTGACCTGCTGCCCGATGTCGCCTGGAGCACCGATCGTGCCACCCGCCTCGACTTCCACCGCGAACCGGCCCTGCGCAGCTGGTCACAGGTCTATCAGGCGGCCGGCCAGCGTCTCGAATCCGTTGTCGACCTCGATCGCCACCGAGTGGCGGTGCTGGACGGCTCGATCCAGGAACGCTACCTGCAGCAGCTGGCCACCGGCTTCGACATCGATATCGACCTTCAGGGGTTCGAAACCCAGCAAGCCGCCTTCGACGCGGTGCGCCGCGGGCTCGCCGATGCCGTGATCGTCAATCGGCACTTTGGCGACTGGCAACTCCCCGAGCAGGACGTATCGGCCACGCCGATCATGTTCCAGCCTGTCCGACTCCACTACGCGGCACTGCCCGGTGCGCAGGTCGAGCTGCTCGAGCGAATCGATGCCAGACTCGCGGCATGGAAGGCCGACCCCGACTCGCCCTACTTTGCCATCCTCGAGCGCTGGGGCGTGCGCCGCGAGGAGGGCATGCAGGTTCCGCGAGCCTTCTGGTGGGGGCTGTCGTTCCTGGGTGGCGTCCTGGCACTGGCCCTGGGCGGCAACCTGCTCCTGCGACGACGCGTTGCCGAGCGCACCCGAGAACTTGCCAGCAGCGAGCAGCGCCTGGCCAGCATTCTCGACAGCGTGGAAGCCTGCATCTTCATCAAGACGCCAGAGTTGCGCTACGCCTATGTCAACCAGCGAGTCTGCGACCTCCTGGGGCGGCCGGCCGAGGCGATCCTCGGGTGTCGCGACGAGGCGTTTTACGATGCCGAGACGGCCGCGCGCCTGCGTGCCGATGATCTCAGCGTCTTCGACGAGGGCCGGAAAATCCGTCAGGAGGAGCACAACGTCCTGGCCACGAGCGGCGAGCAACGGGTCTTTCTCTCCACCAAGCTGCCCCTGCGGGACACCGCGGGACGCATCACCTCGCTCTGCGGCATCGCCACCGACCTGACCGACTATCGCGAGATCCTCGAACAGAACCACCGCATGGCCTTCCATGACGCTCTCACGGACCTACCCAACCGCCGTCTGCTGATGGAGCGTCTCGGCCAGGCCATTCGGGGCGTGCATCGCACCGAGCGCTTTGCCGCCCTGCTGCTGATTGACCTGGACCAGTTCAAGCTCGTCAACGACCTGCATAGCCACCTGACCGGGGATCGACTGCTGCAGCGGATGGCGACTCGCCTGGCCGCGTACACCGATGACGTCAACACCCTTGCCCACCTGGGCGGGGACGAGTTCGCGCTGCTCATCGAGGATCTCGCGCCGCCCCTGGAGTCTGCCGCCCAGCGAGCCGAGAGGGTCGCCATGGACCTGCTGGAGACCATTCGCCACGCCCGCGACCACGAGGACGACCCGACGGTGACGGCCAGCATCGGCCTGACGATCCTGACCGGCAACGACGTCGACGCCGGCCGCTGCATGCAGCAGGCCGACATCGCCCTGGGGCAGGCGAAGGGCGCCAACGGCAACGCCCTGCGCTTCTTCAATCCCGAGATGCATGCCAGGGTCAAGGCGCGCGCCCGGCTCGAGAGCGACCTGCAGCGCGCCCTGGAGCGTCAGGAACTGCTGCTGTACTACCAGCTGAAGGTCGACCGGCAGCAGCGCCCCATCGGACTCGAGGCGTTATTGCGCTGGCAGCACCCCGAAAGGGGGCTGGTGTCGCCGGCGGACTTCATTCCCCTGGCCGAGCAGAGCGGGTTGATCCTTCCCATCGGCCATTGGGTGCTGGAAACCGCGTGCCACAAGCTGGTCGAGTGGGCCGACATTCCCGGCCGTGACACCCTGACGATCGCCGTCAACGTCAGCACGGAGCAATTCCGTCAACGCGACTTCACCGCACGGGTGAAGGAAGTGCTGGAGAGAACGGGGGCCGATCCCCGACGCCTGGTGCTCGAGGTCACCGAATCGCTGCTGATGAACAACCCGGAGCAGGTCAAGGCGACCCTTGCCGAGCTGCGCCGGAGCGGTATCCGGCTGGCCCTCGACGATTTCGGCACCGGCTACTCGTCGTTGAACTACCTGAAACAGCTACCGCTGGATGAGCTGAAGATCGACCGCAGCTTCACCTCGGGCGTTATGCATAGCCCGGCCGACGCCGCCATCGTCGAGACCACCCTGACACTCGCCGAGAACCTGGGACTGGCGGTGATCGCCGAAGGCGTGGAAACCGATGCCCAGTTCGAGTGGGTCAGGGCCCGAGGGTGCACGGGCTTTCAGGGCTTCCTGTTTGGCCGGCCGGTTCCCGAGGAGATGCTCGACCTCCCCTGCTCTTCTACCGCTCAGCCTCCATGCCGAAACAACGACATGGCAGGTGATACTGATCGCTGACGGAGACGCAGGCGAAGGCCCCCGTATCACCGGGCATGCGAATTCATGGCGCGGCGTCGGGTCGAAGGCTGGCAGGCCGCGGTGGCAAGGGCACTGTTGTGGCCAGCCGCGGCTCAAGAAGCGGCTTGGATTTTCCGTGGTGACCGGGCTTGCTCACATTGTCTTCAATGCCTACGTGCTGACCCGTTTCCTTGAGGCCGATCATGACATCATTGCCGATCGAGAATGTGCAGGCGTATCCGCGCCCTCCGCGACTGGAACCGGTAACCGAGCCGCTGACGATCTATCTGGATGACAGGCAGATTGCCCAGACAACGCGGGGCTATCGCGTTCTCGAAACCCATCACGCCCCAAGCTACTATTTCCCGCCCGACGACGTAGCGGACGTGTTGCGCACGGTCACCGGCAGCAGCGTTTGTGAATGGAAGGGGGTCGCCCGCTATTTTGACGTGGAAGGCGAGCGACACCTAGTGCGACGCGCCGCCTGGTGTTACGAACACCCCAGCGGGCCCTTTGCGCCGATTGCCGGCTACCTGGCCTTCTACGCGGCCCGCATGCAGCGCTGCCTGGTCGGGGACATCGAGGTGCTTCCCCAGCCGGGGGATTTCTATGGCGGCTGGGTCACACCCAACCTCAGGGGCCAGATCAAGGGCGCGTCCGGAACGCGCCACTGGTGATCCCGCCGCGTGCAGCGCTTGGGCCATTCACCCGAGCGGGCCACGCTCGCCCCGTCCGGTCGCTGTCAGAGCTTGACGGTGGGATCGGCAAAGCCCTGCGGCACGTAGAGGTTGTGCGTCCCCAGGTTCTTGACATCGGTCTCGCCACACAGAGCCATGGTCGTATCCAGCTCCTTGTGGATGATCTCGAGTGCCTTGGTCACGCCCGCCTCTCCGGCGGCACCCAGGCCGTAAGTGAAGGCGCGGCCGATATAGGTGCCCTTGGCCCCCAGCGCCAGCGCCTTCAGCGCATCCTGGCCGGAGCGAATGCCCGAATCGAAGTGGACCTCCACCTGGTCGCCCACCGCCTCGATGATCGATGGAAGCATGCGGATGGAGCTGACGGCCCCGTCCAGCTGGCGCCCCCCGTGGTTGGAGACGATGATCGCATCGACCCCGACCTCCACCGCGCGCCGTGCATCCTCCGGGGTCATGATGCCCTTGACGATCAGCTTCCCGCCCCACCATTTCTTGAACTGGGCGATACGCTGCCAATCCAGTGACACATCGAACGCTTCCGCCGTCCAGGTGGAGAGTGACGACGGATCGCTCACCCCCTTGGCATGGCCGACGATATTGCCGAACGAGCGGCGCTTGGTGCCCAGCATTTCCAGCCCCCAGGGGATCTTGGTCGCCATGTTGGCGATCGAGCGCGCGGTCAGCTTGGGGGGAGCGGATAGCCCGTTCTTGATGTCCTTGTGGCGCTGGCCCAGCACCTGCAGATCGACCGTGACGACAACCGCGGAACACTGGGCGGCCTTGGCGCGATCGAACAGGCGACGCATGAAGTCGTCGTCCTTCAAGGTGTAGACCTGAAACCAGAACGGCCGGGTGGTGTGCTCGGCCACGTCCTCGATCGAGCAGATCGACATGGTCGAGAGCGTGAACGGCACGCCGAACGCCTCGGCCGCCCGTGCCGCCTTGATCTCGCCATCGGCAGACTGCATGCCCGTGAGCCCCACCGGTGCCAGCGCCACCGGCATGGCCACCTCCTCGCCGATCATCTGGCTTTGCGTGGTGCGCCCGGACATGTCGACGGCCACCCGCTGCTTGAGGTGGATGTGCTGGAAGTCACTGCTGTTTTCCCGAAACGTCTGCTCCGTCCAGCTGCCGGATTCGGCGTAGTCGTAGAACATCTTCGGGGTGCGGCGGGCGTAGTGACGTCGCAGGTCTTCGATATTGGTATAGACAGGCATGCGCTCTCCTGAACAAAGGGGGTTGCCGTCGCGGTCGATTCGCCATGCGAGCCGACGAGCTTCGACCGGCCGTGCGACCCGGCAGACCCGCCGCAGCGGCGTGTGTCAAACCCCGGGTCGGGTCACTGTACCACCTGCGGCGCATCCCGCCGCGAGAGTCGGCCGCACCATCACCCCCGCGCATTGATCTGTCAGAATGGACGGCATGCACATGACGATGGCCGGCCCGTCGCACGGACGCCTGCCACGCCGATGTTTTCCCGCCACGTTCAACCAGGAGGCCCCATGGCCGTGATACTGCAGGTGCACTTCCCCTTCCCCGGCCCCTTCGGCGACGAGATGGCCGATGCCCTCGCCCCGCTTGCCGAGTCCATCAACGCGGAACCCGGCCTGCTATGGAAGATCTGGACCGAGGACGCCGAGCGCCAGCTGGCCGGCGGCGTCTACCTGTTCGCCACCCGGCAGGACGCCGAGGCCTACCGCCAGATGCACACCGCCCGGCTGGAGGGTATGGGAGTGACCGGTATCGAGGCACAGATCCTCGAGACCAACGAGGCGCTCTCGCGGATCAACGGCGGGCCGCTGGCACTCGCCGGGAGCTGATCCGGAACGCTCGGCCACGGACCAGCCGAGCACCGGGCACGCTAGCGGTGCAGCTCGCGAAACGCCCTGATCACCTGGCCGGCCAGCGCTTCGCTGGCCTCCCCCGCCCCCTCACGGCGTACCAGCACGACATGGTACTCACCCAGGTCGGGCAACCCGACCTCGCGGGGTAGTTGACGCAGTGGCGACTTCACCAGGCTCATTGGAAAGGGTGCCACGGCGATATCGGCGAGCATCGCGGCCTCCTGGCCGGCCCAGTGCTCGCTGGTGTAGGCGATGCGATACGCCCGGCCGATCGCGTCGAGGGCCGACAACGCCCTGCCACGCCAAGGCCACCCCTGACTCGCCAGGGCCACGGGCAGCGGCGAGCGCCAGGCCGCCACGCCACCGTCGCGACCGGCCCACACCAGCGGCTCGCTATGCACGACCTCGCCCTCGGCCGCCATCTGCCCCGGGGTTCCGGCGGTCATCAGGACGAGGTCAAGCTCGCCAGCCTCCAGCTGGCGTTGCATGCTCACGCTGCCATCGACGATCACATCGACCTGCACCGCCGGGTGCGTGCGAGCGAACTGCGCCAGCACCTCGGGCAGGATGCGCGCGCCCTGGTCGTCAGGGGTGCCGAAGCGCACCGTGCCCTCCATCGGGGGAGCGAGGAAGCGCGTCACCGCCTCCTCGTTGAGCTTGAGCAGTCGCCGCGCATAGCCCAGCAGCACCTCGCCCTCCCGGGTCAGCCGCACCTGGCGCGCCTCGCGCACGAACAGCCTCTGCCCCAGGGTTTCTTCCAGCCGCTTGATCTGCATGCTCAGCGCAGAGGGCGTGCGGGATACCTCGCGCGCGGCACGGGTGAAGCTGCCGCGTTCGGCAATCGCCACGAAGGTCCGCAGCACCTCGAGATCCAGCAGCGGCAGCGGTCCTGCATGCACCGTCGGGGAAGAGAACGGCATGGCTACACCTTTCAGAATTTCTGAAAGCTCAATGTAATCCTTTTCGTTGGATTCAACAAAGACCATCAACCATGCTGTCCACGAGGTCGCTACACATGCCCTCTTACCCGACCCATTGACCGCCTCTTTGGCGGTCGGCCAGAGGAGGCACCGCCATGCGTCATCTCGACTCTACTCGCAAGTTCGACGCCAGCAAGGAGCGCGCCACTCGTCCGCCCATGCCGAGGTTCTGCATGCCGGCCATGCCGCCACTCGGGCTGATGGCGTCCATCGAGAACCGGCTGCAGGCCTGGCGGCAGCGCATCCATCACCGTACACATTGAGGCGAGCAGGTCGCCGCCGGGCCCCGGCTAGCAAGAGGCTCGGCGGACCATCGGGCGAAAGGAAGTTGTCCATCATGGACAGTCAGGAATCAACCAACGAGAAACAGCTAGCGCGTCACTACCGGCCTCGAGATCGAAACTCGTCCGATCCGGGAGCGTCAAGAGCGAAAGGGGCACCTCAACCGGAGGAAGATCACTCCTCTGAAGACGCTTTCAACAAGTTTTCAAGACGCTCGATCTCGGCCCTGGCATTGACGAGCTCACTGACATCGTATTGCACACCGAGGTAGTAGATTAAGCGACCCGAGGCATCACGCAGCGGCTGAATCGACAACCGGTTGTGAAACAGTGTCCCATCCTTGCGATAGTTGCGCAGCGTCACCTCGACGGGGGAATGCGCCTCGAGTGCGGCACGGATCTCATCGAGTGCCGGCTGATCGCGATCCTCACCCTGAAGGAATCGACAGTTTCGCCCCAGGATTTCCTCCTGGCTGTAGCCCGTCAGCTGTTCAAAGATGGTGTTGGCATAGACAATCGGAGAGTCCGGCTGATCCGGATCGGAGAGGGTCACGCCATTCACGCAGGTGTCCAGGATCTGAGTCAGGACATGCGGAATGATGCCGGTGTCTTTGTCGGGAATGAATAGCATGGTGTCTCCAGGCCGAGGGCGCTATGCAGGTGAATTAATCCGTCCTTGTCTGACCGAGCTCCCGTTCGACCAGGGCCCTCAAGTCGCGCACGACGCGTTCCGTTCCATCCTTGACTGCCACGCGAATGAGCTTCTCGAATGGCCGCATGGCAAAATTCAGTCGCGCCAGCTCGAAACTGAAGGTCAGCCGTGTTTGGTCCTGCTGCGGTTCGAAGAAATAGTTGATCTCGAACGGATCCTTGATGCCCTTGAAACAGACGCGGCGCTGAGGCTCGAGCGCGATCACCCTGAAATCAGCCTCGGAACGGCGCCCCTGGTCGATTCTCACCTGCCGGGCCGTCCAGCCGACGGCCAGCGGCCCATTGCTCAGGGGCGTCAGCTTCTGGACCTCAGGCGACCACCGCGGATAGTTGCGGACAAAGTCGGTCACCACGAAGCCATACACATCAGGCACCGGGCAACGAATCAGGGTACTGGACTGGGACTTTACCATCGTTCAGGCGCTTCCCATGAAGACGGTTTACGAGAGTTCGCAACGCTACGGGCATAGGCGTAAGAGAAACGTCATCGAGCCTCGCTGCCAACACGGCCAAGCTTGACGATAGCAGTATTTTGGCGATCCACGGATCATTTTTCCGAGCCAGTGCCGGGGCACTCCCTCAGGTGCCTGCCCGGCGCCCAGGATAACGCTCACACTCTTCATCCCGATCAAGCAGTTGGCATCACGCGAGCGCACGATGGTTTCCATCCCGCCCCCCCTGGGCGGAGGATTCGACATCGCCACATCAACAGATCTGCATACGACTGTCTCGCGGCGTGCATGAACGCCGCGCAGGGCTCAAGCGCGCCGTTGACGTAGCGGGACAGTGGCTGATGCCATGAAGGTGGGGTACCTTGGAAGCACCGCCATGCTGCCCCCAATAGAGGAAACTTCGATGATCATTCGTCACGCCAACGAGCGCGGCTACGCCGATCACGGCTGGCTGAAGTCTCGTCACACCTTTTCGTTTGCCGATTACGTCGACCCGAATCACATGGGCTTTCGTAAGCTGCGGGTGATCAACGAGGATCGCGTACAGGGCGGCCAAGGCTTCGGCACCCATCCCCACCGGGACATGGAGATCCTCTCCTATGTGCTGGAAGGCGAGATGGCCCACCGGGACAGCATGGGCAACGGCGCGGTCATGCGCCCTGGCGATGTGCAACGCATGTCGGCCGGCACCGGCGTGCTGCACAGCGAGTTCAACAACACCCCCGACCGTGAGCTGCACTTCCTGCAGATCTGGATCGAGCCGAAAGAGCGAGGCATCGCCCCCGACTACGAGCAGAAGGCCTTTCCCGCGGAGCAGCGCCAGGGGCAGTGGCGGCTGGTGGTATCCCAGGAGGGGCGCGACGGCTCGGTGAGCGTGAACCAGGACGTCAACCTCTACGCCGGGCTTTTCGATGCCGGCGAGCGAGCGCCTACGCCTGCGGTGCGCCACGCCTGGCTGCACGTAGTACGCGGCGAGGCCGAGATCAACGGACAGCGGCTCTCGGCCGGCGATGCCGCCGCCTTTCAGCCGGGAGAGACCATCGAGGCGGTTGGTGTTGAGGCCTCGGAGATCCTGCTCTTCGACCTGGCCTGAACGGTATTCGGCGTGGAAATGGGGGCGGTAACGGAGGTGCATGTCCCGTTACCGCCCCCATGGTTATCACCCCTGCTGCGTGAGCCAGGCGGCGGTATCGGTGACCTCGGCATAGGCGAAGCCGAGCCCGGCCATGAAGGCCGCGTGCACCTGCGCGGCCGGCACCGTCACGCCATTGAACGCCTGGTCGTGGGTCGCGCAGGCGTCCTGCAGCACCGTGACCCCATAGCCCAGGTCGGAGGCGGCCCGGGTCGCGGCATCGATGCACATGTGGCTCATGGCCCCGACGACCACCAACTGCTCGATGCCCTGCTCCTGCAGGTGCTCGTGCAGCCTGGTGCCCAGGAAGGCGTTGACGTTGTTCTTGAGGATCACCGCTTCGCTGGCGGATTCCTGCGGCGTCATGGAGGCGTGGATGCGCGCTCCCTCGCTGCCCGGCACGAAGAACGGCGCCTCCTCGGTGGGGAACTCGTGATGGATATGCACGATGGGCAGCGACTGCTCACGGAAGTGGGCGAGCACGCCGGCAGCGTTGTCGGCGGTCTGCTCGATATCCACCAGCGGCCACTTGCCGGCGGGGAAGTAGTCGTTCTGCAGATCCACGATGATCAGGGCGATGTGGCTCATGATGTGCTTCTCCTTGGAGGCTGGAGCCAGCATCATGGCAGGCCCTGGCCATGGGGTCGGGTGGCAGGAGTGACACAATGCAGGCAAGAAGTGACAAGCGGCCCCGCCGCATCCGGATCGCGATCCCGACCCTGCCGGGCAGCGCCCAATCGGCCGTCTACGGGCTGCAGGACCTCTTCGGCACCGCCAACCGCATCCTGCAGGAGCTGCAGCCAGCTCCCGAGGTGGCCTTTGCCGTGGAGCTGGTGCCGGCCGGCAGCACGCACATCGCGCCCCCCGAGATCGCCATCGTGCCGCCCATACTAGAAGGTGATGCCTACCTGAACGCCCAGCCCGAACTCTGCCGGACGCTGCGGGAGTGGCACGCCGCAGGCACGGTGGTGTGCTCTGTCTGTGCTGGCGCCTTCCTGCTCGCCCAGGCCGACCTGCTCGACGGGCGGCGGGCCACCACCCACTGGCAGCTCGAGACGGCGCTCCGGACCCACTACCCCCATCTCACCCTGAATACCGATGCGCTGCTGATATCTGAGGCCGACCTGGTCACGGCCGGCGGCGTCATGGCCTGGATGGACCTCGGCCTGCACCTGGTCGCGCGCCACGTACCGCCCTCCGTGGTGCAGGCGCTGGGGCGCTTTCTGGTCATCGACACCGGCGAGCGTCAGCAGCGCTACTACCGCGCCTTCACGCCTGAGATGGCCCACGGCGACCGGGCAATCCTGCGGCTCCAGCACCACCTGCAAGCACACTTCACCAGTCGCCAGACCACCGCCGAGATGGCCGCCACCGCGGGACTCGGCGAACGTACCTTGATGCGCCGCTTCCGCCAGGCCACCGGGCTCGGCCCCGGAGAGTACCTGCAGCAGCTGCGGCTGCAGCGCGCCAGGGAGCTGCTGGAGAACCGCCGGGACAGCGTGGAACAGGTCGCTCTGGCCGTGGGTTACGAAGACACCAGCGCCTTTCGAAAGATGTTCATCAAGCACACGGGGCTAACGCCTGGACAGCATCGCGCCCGATTCGGCGCCGCCCACTCTCGCTGAACCAGCGCGGTCGCAACTCGGCCGAAGCTCAGGCAGAGGCAATCAGGCCTTTCTTGCGCAGCGCCGCCAGGACCTTGCGGGCGAGACTCTCCAGGAGCGTCAGGTCTCCGAAACGAGGCACCTCACCCTCCTCGAGTCGGTCCTCCCACTCCTCGAGTTGGGTATCGAGAACTTCCGGCAGCCCGGTGGCAGACGGTGACTCAGTAGAGATGTACCGCCTCGAAGCGGGCACGTGCCTCGCCCTCACCATCCACGAGGGTCAAGGTTTCGCCCTCGACCTGCCAGCTGGCGATGTCGTCGAGGGCATCAAGAAAATCGCGCTCGAGTGCCATCACTTCGCCAGGACAGGCCATCATGGTGGTGGCAACCTGGCCGAAGCGTAACCGGTCGCCATCACGCTCATACTCGCCCATCATGCGGTTGCAGCCGGTGGAGCCTGCAAGGCGTGCGTCCTCGGCATGAAGCACCAGATGCGCCTCGCGTGCCTCCTCAATGACCACTGCCTTGCGCTCGCCCACCGTCACCAGCTTCCAGTAGGTATTCTCCAGGGGCTCGTTGACGGTGGCGCCGCCGGAGGTCGCATCAAGCCCGGTACAACCGGCCAGGGCCAGCGTGCCGACCAGCAGCGCCACAAGCGAATACTCATGTTTCATCGAGGTCACTCCATTGCCATTTGTGTAGATCTTGCATCGTAAGGTGCATCTCTGAACCTGCTCGAGCCAACGCTGGGCTTCAGCTCGCCACCTCGATCAACGCCGGATCGTCCTCCACCGGCTTGTTGACTCGGGTGCTCACCGGCCAGTGGGTCAGCAGATCGTGCGGGAGGTGGTGGACCCGATGGCGAATTGTCTCGCGGTCGGTCAGCTCGGGATCGAGCCAGGGTTCCAGGCTCTGCTGATCCAGGATCAGCGGCATCCGCGGGTGGATCGCCTTGGCGACGCCGCGGGCGGGCTCGGTGAGGATCGCGCAGCCGGGCTTGCCGTCCGGGCGCTCCGCCCAGATACCGCCGAACCACAGCGGCTCGCCGTCGCGGCGGGTCAGGTAGTGGGGCTGCTTGCGACCGTCCACGACCTCCCACTCGTACCAGCCGTCTGCCGGCACCAGGCAGCGGTGATGGGAGAAAGCCCCGCGGAAGTAGGGGGAGGTAGCGATCTTCTCGACGGTGGCGTTGATGGGCTGAGGCGCCTTGTCGTCGGCCCAGTGGGGCCGGTAGCCCCACCAGAGCGCATCGAGGCTAAGCTGGCTGCTGTCGTCATGCCGGCGCACCGCCGAAATCCAGGTACCAGGCGCGACGTTGTAGTGAGGGGTCAGTTCACTCTCGACCAGCTGCAGCTTGAGGGAGGCTGCCAGGCTGGGGGAGTCGCTGTAGAGGGCGAAACGGCCGCACATCACATTAATCCTGATAGTGCGTGTACTTTTTCGCACTTCCCTTCACTTGGTCGGCGGGATATTTCTCCGCATTCTTCTCCACCTTCGCCCGGCATGCCGCTTCGATATCCACGTCCAGCTTGCCCGCCAGCCGGATCAGATAGAGCTGAACATCGGCAATTTCGTCGCTCACAGCGGCCAGCTGCTGCTCATCGAGCTCCCTGGACTGCGCCTCGGTCAGCCACTGGAAGCACTCCTGCAGCTCTGCTGCCTCCACCGTCAGCGCCATGGCCAGGTTCTTGGGCGAGTGGAACTGGTCCCAGTCGCGCTCGGTGGCGAACTGGTCCATGGCATCGCGAAGCTGCTTGAACGGGTCTGACATCTAGGTGGCACCTGGTTCTGCGGTATCGGATAGCGGTGAGCATGCCTGCTCTGCTGCTCGCTATCCAGCCAGCATCGGCGTAGGTGACCATCCGGCCGCCCACTCGCTCACAGCACGGAGAGGAATTCGCCGATGACCTTCAGGTCCTCCAGCTCGTCCTCGAGCACGATGTCCTTGTAGCCGAAGGCGTTGGTCTGGGGCTTGAGCACGATGCGCTGGTTCACGAACTCGCCATACTCCTCTACCTTCTCGCTCTGATACTGCTTCACCGTAAAGCTACCGCCATGGTCCGGGTCCTCGATGGCACGATGCTGCACCACGACGACCTTGCCTTGCCGTGTGCCGCCAGGGTTGGCACGGAACAGGCACCAGGCGCCGTTGGGAATGCGCCGATTCATCGACTCCCCCACCACTCGGCTGACGAACAGGTCGGGGCTCACTCGCATGAAGTCCGGCAACTCGACCCAGTGCTCGGCTTCGGCGATCTGCATCTCGCTGAACTCGCCGGCGGCGATGCTCAAATCGTACACGGGCACATGGCGCTCGAACGGCACGGCCTGGTCACGCTTCACGATGGGAAGGTGCAAGCCATCCAGCGTCTCGGCATCCTCAGACGCCTCCAGTCGCTCGGTCGCTGCTTGAGCTCGAGCAAAGGCCGCGAAGTACTCGCGGGTCTCGGGGTCCGTGGCATAGACATAACAGCCCTTCTGGCCCCTCGTCATCAAGGTGCGATAGGTGTTCTTGATGATCTGGTCGGCCAGGGCACGGGCGTGCTCGGGCTGCTCCCTGAGCATCTTCTTGTAGCCATGCACCGAACGGTCCTGCCCCGCCCGCTTCCCCGCGTCTGTCACCACGCGGCCGTCACGAATCACGAAGTCGTCCCCGATGATGACGCCGACGTAGTCGAACTCGAGCCCTTGGCAGGTGTGGATGCAGCCGACCTGCTCTGCTGATCCATCGGCGATCGCCCACAGCATGCCGTCATCATCGAGGTTCCACTGGGCCGCGAAGTCATGTTCGGGAAACACGATGTCCATGGCCTGCTTGTCTTTCTTGCTCGCCCAGGGCCAGCAGTAGCCTGCCACCATGCGTGCCTTGTTGGCCTTGCGGTTCTTCTTGAGAATCGCCCGGCGCAAAGCACTCGGGTCATCGAACACCTGGAAGTCGTAGTCGATGTCCTCCAGGTCGGTGTTGGCCGTGGTGCGAATCTGAAGGGCGTGATCGAGCCATGCCAGATAGCCGTCCGAGCCGTTGCAGCGAAACTGCGACGCCAGCTCAAGTTCGTGGACATCGGCGCCGCACTCCGCTGCCCGCCGCCTGATCTCCTCGACCGTCCCCACGTCCTTCAGCGTCACACGCTGCGCCTCATCGATGAAGAAGAGCGAGAAGCGTGACGCGGCGATCACCTCCTTGATCTGGCTCTCGCCCAGGTTCTGATACATGCCCGACTTCTCGTTCAGGCGGTGCGCCTCATCGACGATCAACGCATGGAAGGTGTCCGGCTCCGCGTTGACGTAGCTGCCCGAGCCCTTGAACAGGTTGTCGATGTGGGTCTTCTTGCGCGTTCCGGTCAGCTTCTTCTTGAAGACCTCACGAGGGGCCGAGTTGCGCGAGACGTATTGCGTCATCATCTCGCGCTTCGTCAGCTCCACCAGCAGGTTGATGGCCACCACCGACTTGCCGGTGCCCGGCCCGCCCTTGACGATCAGGCACTGCTTGTTGCCGCTACCTGCACGGTGAGCGAGGTCAAGCGCGGTTTCATAGACCAGCTTCTGCTCGTCGATCATCAGGAACTCGGCGTTGCCCTGCATCATCGATGCCAGTGCATCCGCCAGGTTCTTGCTCGGCTTGATCACACCGTGCTCGATGCGATACATGATGTCGTTGCTGTCGCCGTACTTGATGTGCTGGCTCAGAAACTCAGAGAGCTTCAAGGCATCCTGCGAGATGAAGACCGGCGCACGGCGCGTGTGGTGCTCGTAGAAGGGATCATTGATGGCGTCTCCCTGCTTCATGTTGTGCAGGTAGGCGCAAGGCACCAGGCGGATCGACTCGGAGCGTACCGTCTCGTTGTAGTCCTCGATCAGCGCGCCATAGGACCATGCCTGATACGAAGGATGGTTGGTCTCGCGTACGCCGCCGCCCAGCTGGGTACGCACGATGGCGTCCTTCTTCGTTACCTCGACGGACTGCCACTGTTTCAGTTCCACGATGACCGCCGCATCATCCCGCTGGCGGTTCTTGCCGGTCAGGATGAAGTCCACGCGGCGATTGGTCAGCGGAATGTTGTATTCGATGGCCACCCCGGCCGACGCGGGAATCGCTTCGTCCAGCAGCGCGCTCATCATGAAGCGCAGGGAGTTCTCCCACGACGTCACCTCACTGCGCGGCGAGTTGCGGTTCAGTCTGCGTGCCACCTCGTTCTCGATGGCGTCGGTGATGACGTTGGCTCGCACATCGTCGATAAACTGCTGCTTGGTGGCATTATAGACCAGCATGTCCGTGTAAAGTCCCTTTTCGAATCAGCCGCTCAGAATTTCGCGTAGATGTATTTAACAAATATGCACGCCGTAAGCTGAAACAGCATGTTTTGATGACGACGAGAACCGGAAACAGAGCCACAATGCGATCACTGTCGGGATACCGCTGGTATCGCGGGAAACCTATAGTCTTTAGTCACGAAAAAATCGTCGGAGTGATTCTGGTGGGCGCCCCGCTTTTGGCCGAAACATTAGACAAACCTTGACCATAACAGCCCAACCGCGG
This sequence comes from Halomonas ventosae, assembly GCF_004363555.1. GTDB lineage: Bacteria > Pseudomonadota > Gammaproteobacteria > Pseudomonadales > Halomonadaceae > Halomonas > Halomonas ventosae. Next base: position 185,485 of record NZ_SNZJ01000005.1, read on the forward strand.
TTTGCAACGCGGACAGCAAGATTTCTCCCGGGAAAGGCGGGAAGCAAGCGAGGTCTGGCAGGATGAGGATGGTGGGCCCAGCTGGACTCGAACCAGCGACCAAGGGATTATGAGTGCAATTTTGCTAATATTGAGGACCGCGCCTGCCATGCGGTTATCTTTTAAAATCAGATAGTTGAAAATTTCCACTGCTTACACTAGCCACACCGATTCCTCGCAAGCAGCAACCAATCAGCAACCAACGTAAGCCTCCGTCGAGCACCGCCGGCGCATGGTTAGGCGAGTTTGCCAGTACTGCGGCAAGGGTTCGTGAAGTTGGCTGTCCTTGTGAAACAGGAGCCGCTCCAGCACGTCTTTACGGTAGGTGAAGGGCTCAGCCGTGCGGGCGTCAGACGGCACGGCTGGGGGCAGCCGGCCCCGCAGAGGCCAAGCGTGTGAGGAAAGAACAGGCGGCGCCGTCGGCACGCGGAGCGCAAGAGCGCCAGGGATGCTCAGGGTGGCGAAGCCAACCATAAGGACCGTAGCCCGGAGCAGCCCGCCCGCGAGCGAGGAATGAGCCGGCGGGGGTTTCCGGGATCAAGAGGTGATGTAGTCCTCGAGGAGAGCTATGGCCATCATCTGCGCGATATGCCGTAACGAATGCCCCTGTTCGCGGAACTGCCAGGCCCGGCGGACGAGTTCCTCTACACTAATCTTGGTCGCAGCCTACTCGCCACATTTCTGGCAGCATAGTCGCGTTGGCAGCCGCGGCAATAGCTGCCGGCGAGGAGCACGGCAATCCGGCTGCCTCCGTACGCGGTGTGTTTTATCAAACCGAGACCGGCATCCATGTGGACGCCGGTCATGGGAAGAACGCTTGGTACCTGGACAAGCGTCTCAGTTCACGCGATAGACGTCCCTGTTGAAACGCACGATTTCATCCCCCCAAGAGTCGAACTCCATGACCTCCTCGCCCTGGGCTTCCCAGACTTTCTTCTCCTCATCGTTGGCGAGCGGAGAGAACCATCCGGTCCACGCGTAGAGAATACCGATCAGCGGCGAGAGCCAGCAGGCAAAGGCTAGAGGAATATAGAGCAGATCAATGGGCGAACCGCTGTAGACCCCAAGCCCCAGGGAAGTGATGACCACGGCCCCACCGGCGTTCCACGGTACCAGGGGAGAGACCAGTGTTCCCCCTTCTTCTGTGGCGCGGGAGAGGTTGAGCATCGAGTACCCCATGCCGCGATAGGCCGGCCCGAACATGCGGCCCGTCAACGCGATCGAGAGGTAGGGGTCGCCGGCTACGACATTCGTCACTATCGAACTGCCGATCGCTGACGTCTGCAGGGACCCAAAGCTTCTGATGCGCTTCACGACTGCATCGAGTATCGCCCGCATGGACCCGGTACTCTCAAGAATTCCACCGAAGGAAAGCGCAATCAGAAGCAGCGTGATGACCCAGGTCATGGACTGGATGCCACCGCGATTGAGCAGACCATCGATTGCGGCCACCCCCGTCGCAATCTCATAACCGGAGAAAGCGTAGACAAAGATATTCTTTATATTTTCACCCTGGAAGACCAAGGCGGCCAGCCCGCCCAAGAGAACACCAGTGAACAGTACCGGCATCGCCGGCATGCGCATGACCGCCAGACCGATGACCAGCGCCACTGGCAGCACCGTCCACCAGGACAGCATGAAGTGTTCTGTCAGCCCGTTGTTGATGGAGGCAATCCTGGCGAGAGAGGCAGACTCGTCACCCACCAGACTGAAGCCAGCCACCAGATAGATCACCACTGCGATCAGCATGGCCGGCAGAGTGGTCGGAACAAGGTTGCGGATATGTTCGAAGAGGTCCACGCCGGTGACGGCTGGAGCTAGGTTAGTAGTGTCCGAGAGCGGAGACACCTTGTCACCGAAGAAGGCCCCCGACACTACGGCACCTGCAGTCCAGTACACCGGGATATCGAAACCTGCCCCTATCCCCATCAGGGCCAAACCAACCGTACCAACTGTTCCCCAGGAAGTGCCGAGTGACACCGATACCACGGCGCACATCAGTGCGGCAGCCGCCAGGAATAACTGCGGGCTGATCAATTCGAGACCGAAGTAGATCAGCGTCGGCACCGTACCGCTGGCGATCCACACGCCGGTCAGCATCCCCACAAGGATCAGGATGCCGATAGCAGGCAGGCCGACACTAACCACGTGCAGCATGCCTTCCTCCATGTCCTTCCAGGAGGTCCCATTCCAGCGACCGACCAAGGCCGCAATACCGATCCCCATGATCAGGGGGACATGTGGCGTGAAGGTATCGAACACGAACAGTTGGATACCGAGAACAATGAAGGTCAAAAGAATTGGCAGCACAGCCAATTGCAGCCCAATCCGGGGCTTGGTCTTGTCCAACATCTCGACTTCTCCGAGTGGTTATTCTTGTCGGGGCAAGCCGACAGCATCGTGCTGGCCCCACCATCGGTCATCACACACCAAGAGTTGGACGAGAAGATTGAACATATGCGACATAATCATTGAACAAAGCCAGCACGCGGCCTATTAACCATTGCAGGACATCTTACGATTATCCTTTGGTAGAAGATTGATTGCTGGCAAAATTGAGGCAGGGAAGGCGTTAAGCCTTCGGGGCTCGGGAATCCATGAAGCCCGAGACAGGCAACTGTCTTTAGATGGATGCAGAGTTGTATATGAGCGGCGCTGGAGACCCATCAGCCCCCTGAAACAGCAGCAAGGCACGGCTGCTCTTCGCGCCCGCCTGACTTGTGAACACTAAGGGTATCTCGTGATGTCTGACTGGTGGCCTATGACCCATCAGCGCACCGGATAACAGGCGTCGCCCCAAAGCTTGTCCGTGTTGTCCAGCAGGATTTCGATGATCACCGGCACCGCATCGCCCATGATGTTGTTGGCGTCGCGCAGTTGCTCCCGATTGACCGAACTGCCCCAGGTGGCACCGCCGTGGATCAATTGGTTGCGGAGCGTGTAGAGCCGCTGGAAGACGATGCTCAGCACCGTGCCAGTATCCTGGCTGGCCAGCGATGCATGGGCCGCACGCTTGGCACTCGTGAACTTGGCCTCCCAGTCCTCGCTGCCGGCCTGGCCATTCTGGTGATCCCAGAAGGGCTGGAAGACATAGCGGTTGTCGAGCAGGATGCGGATCGCCCCGGGATAACGACTCCAGACCAACTGGTGGAGGCGGCCTTGATCGTCCAGGGCGTCGAGGCGCTTCAGGAACTTCCCCAGCAGCCGGCCCTGGGTCACTTGCATCTCGCCCAGGTCGTTGGCATAGGCGGCATTGAAGGCAATCCACAGGAAGATGAAGCGGCCATCCTCGTCGTCGCACAACTCGGCGCGAGCCAGCCAACTCAGCGCCCGGTGGATGCGCAGGGCGATACCTTCCGCATGGGCGTGGCGCTCGTCCCGCTGTCGTGCCTTTAGCTGGGCATGGGTCAACATCGGCTCTCCTCCCTGAGATCGTGGTGCCCCCAGTATGGGTCAGAAGGCATCAGACTGCAGGCGGGGCACGCTAGGTGCCGATGACCAACACAAAGCGGCTTCCTGGCCGATGATCCGCCATTTACCGAGGTAGAGCGCGCGTTGCGCAGCTGATCTGGGCGAAGGCCCCCTTAGTGACGGAGTCGGCCGCAAGCCCCGCGAACCTCCCCCAGACACGACGATGCCGCTCCTTGGAGCGGCATCGTTGGTCAATGCGTGACGGATCAGAACGAGACGTCGAACACCAGCGGAACGATGGTGTAGAGGGCCACGATGATCACCAGCAGGCCGATCACGTTGAGCCAGATGCCAGCGCGGATCATGTTCTTGATCGGCAGATCCCCCGTGGCGAAGGCAACGGCGTTGGAAGGTGTCGCCACCGGCAGCATGAAGGCACAGCTGACGGCGAAGGTCACCACGATGGTCATCAGGAAGGGCTCGATACCCAGCCCGACGGCAATGGCCCCCATGATCGGGAAGAAGGCCGCCGCCGTGGCGGTGTTGCTGGTCAGCTCGGTCAGAAGGATGATCACAATGGCGGTGAACGCAAGGATCAGGATCGGGGGGAGGCCAGACATCCCCGAGACGCTCTCGCCGATCCAGACGCTCAGCCCGGTGGCCGTGAACTGAGCGGACAGCGTCAGCCCACCACCGAACAGGATCAGCACGCCCCAGGGCACGTCGCGGGTGGCCGTCCACTCCAGCAGAGCGCCCTGCCCCTTCGATGCAGGAATCACGAACATCAGGATCGCCGCCAGGATCGCCACGCTGGTGTCGTTGATGTTGGACAGCCAGGGCAGCGCGGCCTGCACCGCGGGAATCCTCGCGATCAGCGGCAGGAAGACCCAGCAGAACACCGCCCCGGCGAAGACCATCAGCACGCGTCCCTCTTCCGGCGACAGCCGCCCCATGGCCTTGAGTTCGGTCTCGATCATGGCGCGCCCACCCCGGATGTCCTCGACCTCGGCGCGGAACACGACCTTGTTGAGTACGAACCACGCCAGGACCAGCATGGTGGTGGAGAACGGCACGCCCATCAGCATCCAGTGGCCGAAGCCGATGGACAGACCATGGGTGTCCTCCATGTAGGCGCGCATCAGCGCCATGGGTGGCTGGCCGATCAGGGTGGCCATGGAACCGATGGTGATCGCGTAGGCGATGCCCAGCAGTACCGCGGCCGAGAATTTGGGGGTGTCATCGCCGTTACCGAGCGACTTCACCAAGGCGATGATCGAGCCGCCGATCGGCACCATGATCACCGCCGTAGCGGTATTGCTGACCCACATGGTGATGAACCAACTGGCGGCCATCAGGCCGAAGACGATCTGTGCCGGCTTGGTGCCCACCGTGAGCACGGTCAGCAGCGCGAAGCGCCGATGCAAGTTCCAGCGCTGGGTCGCCAGCCCCAGCAGCACCCCGCCCAGCACCAGGAAGACGATGCTGTGCGCATAGGGCGAGGCTGTCGCCCCGACCGAGGCGATGTCGAAGAAGGGAAACAGCACCAGCGGCAGCAGCGAGGTGGCCGGGATGGGAATCGCCTCGGTCATCCACCAGGTGGCCATCAGCATAGCGATGGCTGCCACGACGCGTGCATTGAGGGCCAGCGATTCGGGCAGCAGGAAGAACACGCCCAGGCCGATGATCAGGCCCAGCACGAGCGATACCGGCTTGAAGGCGGCGGCTTCAGTGTAGGGCAGCTGTTCGGCCGCCCCGGTGGCGTTCGACATGGTAGTCACCTGCAAGGGAATAACAGTGCAGGCGAGTGTCACGGCTGGGGAAACGGGCTTCCAATACCTATCGGGTTGGCGCGCATACTCAGCAGGGCACTGTAATCCACCGACGCGCACCACTGAATCCGCGAAGAATCAGTCGGTTAGCCACGTCAGGGTTAGCCCCCACGAATTGAACTCACGCAATTAAGTCGCAGGCTAAGGGTTAACCATCTTTGCCACCTTGGGTAGCGTACGACCAATGGATGACACTGAAGCCGCCGGCGTCAGCCGGGGGCGGTGTGCGAGGTTGCTCCAGCGCCGCTGACGCCCGGATGGCGGCACGGAGCGCGGCCGTTTCCACCTCGGCAGCGACGTGGCCAGGCTGCGCCTTGTTGGCCGGGGGTATGGCGAGCAAGCGCAGGCAAGGCCGCGAGCGGGGCTGGGGGAGCAAGTCTCTACGTGCACGGCACCAGCGACGTGCCGCCCGGGACACGCCGGGCAAGGGGTTGGGCGCGGTGTGCCCCAAGGGCGGCGCGAGCGGTGAAGTCGGCACGGTACCAGCATGGCGTCAGCCGTGCGGGCCAGGGTTGGCCTGGCGGCGAAGCCGCTTGGCCATCTCAGGTTGTCGTAACCGACTCGGTCGATGCGAGCCTCATGTCGAATGCATTGAGTGTCATGGCAACGAACGAGTAATAGCCTATGATACCCACCACTTCCACGAGACTTTGAGTGCCAAGAGCATCCTGCATGGCCTCAAATGTTTCATCATCGACTCGTTTTTCATCAAGAAGTTGATAGGCGAATTTCTGCAAAATTGCCATTCTGGAAGACTTGAAACTTACTATCCTCTTATCCCGTATTTGAGCAACCTCATCTTTCGACAACCCTGCTTCTATCGCGATTGGCTCATGAATCTGCTGCTCACCGAGGCACTGGAAGTGCGCAGCCACGCAGAGAATCAGCAGCTCACTCTCGATGGTGCCGAGTTGGGTGTCATAGCGGCAGAATGCACCCAACTGCTGTGCAGGCTCCGCCAAACCAGGGCTATGTAGCCAGGCCAGGAAAGGACCATCGGCATTACCCCGGGTCGCGAGCACTGACTGGAAAATGGCATTTTGCCTCTCATCCATGTCATTAGCAGACGGCAACACAATCCTTGACTGCATGTCGATACTCCAAAGTTTTTACAAGTCTTGTTCTACGGTTCGCCTTGCTCTGCCTGCTCGACCCTGTTGCCGGCTCACCACAAAGCAGTAGCTGGCAATCACGGCGATCATCATTCCCCCCATCGCGTCAGCCAATGCCCCAGGCATAATCAGCATCAGTGCCGCGGCAAAAAGCAGCACCCTCAGATATAAATTCATCTGTATCCAGAGCCAGCCGATGAGTGAGGCAGACAGGGCGATGACTCCAACAGTGGCTGCCAGGGAATTGAGGGTCATCTGCATTCCTGAACCGATACCGAGAATGGAAGGCGCAAAAACGAACATGAAGGGCACGATAAAGCTTGCCAGCCCGAGCTTGAGGGCGGTCAGGCTGGTTCGCCAGGGGTCGGAGTTGGCAATGGCCGCTGCGGCATAGGAAGCCAGCGCAACTGGAGGCGTTATGGCGGAGACCCCTGCGCAGTACATGACGAACAGGTGGGCGGCCAGCACCGGTACTCCGAACTCGACGAGTCCTGGCGCCAGAAGAACAGCAAGAATGATATAGGCCGCCGGCGTCGGCATGCCCATCCCCAGGATTACCCCACACAGCATGGTCAATACCAGCAGTAGAGGTAGGCTCCCTTGGGAGATACCCAGCACGATCGAACTCATTCGCAGGCCGAGACCCGTCTGGGTGACAACTCCCACGATGATCCCCCCGACTGCGCTGGCGATAGTGATCTGCCCAATGATGCGGGGGGCATCGTTCATGGCCTGTAGGCAGTTCTTGAACAGCAGAGAACGGGATTCCTTCTCGAACACCACCTGTGCCAGCACCAAGGAGCCAAGGGCATACAGGGCTGCCAAAGTTGGCGTATACCCGCTGGATAGCACGATGAGCATGACTATCACCGGAATCAGCAGGTAACCACGCTGCTTGAGCACCTGGAAGGCGCGCTCATCTGCGACCTCCGGGGCAAGCTCAAGCCGCTTGGCCTCGAAGTGGACCATCGCGATAACAGAAATGAAGTAGAGCAGCGCAGGAATGATGGCGGCCCTGGCGATCTCGAGGTAAGGCATCCCGATGAATTCGGCCATGATGAAGGCTGCGGATCCCATCACCGGCGGCATGAACTGTCCACCCGACGAGGAGACGGCTTCCACGCCCGCGGCGAAACGCGGAGGAAACCCGGCCTTCTTCATGGTCGGTATCGTGAATGAGCCGGTGACCACGACATTGCCGGCAGAGCTCCCAGACAGTGACCCCATCAGAGCACTGGAGACGACAGCGGTCTTAGCCGCGCCGCCAGTGAACCGACCGGTCAGGCTCCGGGCAAGATCGGTGAAGAAGGTGCCGGCCCCGGACGAAACCAGAAACGCACCAAATAACACGAAGAGGAACACGTAGGTGGCAGTGACACGCAGTGGCGTGGTCCAGAGACCATCCTGGGTCAGGTAGGTCGTCTCGATGACAGCATCAAAACTGTAGCCACGATGCCACAGGACAGAAGGAAGGTAGTTGCCCCACAGCGCATAGACAATGGCAGTTGCTCCCAGGATCACGAGGGGCCAGCCGACAACGCGTCTTGCCGCCTCAAGAACGGTAAACACCAGAACAGAGCCGCTCAGGAGCTGAGGGGTGGTGAGCGGGTCGAAGTAGAGCATGCGCTGCTGCAGTTCAGCGGAATTCAGCGCGAGATAGGCACAGCCGCCTACCGCCATGGCGGTAAGCAGCAGGTCACGTACAACGAACAGGACCCCAACAGCCCCCGATGCCGGCTTGCGGTAGGTCCAGAATATGATCACCAGGGCAAACCCGAGGTGCACAGGCAAGTGCACTTCAGAGATGGGCGTCCCGAAGAAGGCCGTCATGATGTGGTAGAAGGACATGGCGACGGCCAATGCCGCGACCGCATGCTTCAACCCTGAACGGAACGTATCGTGCGAGATAGTCATTGTCTCGGCCTCATGGACTTGCCCTGGCGGTTGGCGACGCTCGGTCAGTAGTTGTTGTTAATCTCGACGCCGGCTTCCTCGTAGGCACGCACAGCGCCGGGATGCAGTTCGATGCCGGAGATATTCGCCATGTATTCCCCGGTCACCGGTGACATGGCGGCATGCACTCCACGGATGCGTTCGAGGTTGTCAAGCATGGTCTTGACGATCCAGTAGGCATCATCCTCGGACATGTCCTCATGGGAAAACAGGATCAGGTCGGAGGTTACGGTAGGGATATCGACGTCCTGTCCCGGATAGCTTCCCGCCGGTATGGCGGAATAGGCGTATCCCGGGTTGATTTCGCTGATGCGCTGGAACTGGTCCTCGGGAAGCGGCAGCAGTTTCATGTCAATGGTGTGGAAGAGTTCGGTGAAGGTGCCGTTAGGATAACCCGACAGCAGGGTAAAACCTTCCAGGTTGCCATCCTTGATGGCATCCGAGGCAAAGCTGTGGCTTCCACGAGCGCAGTCGACATCATCCTCACTGATGCCCGCTGCCTTGAGCCGATCGACAAAGGCGGCCTGGGTCGAGTTACCGAGAGCCATACAGTTAACACTGACGCCGACCAGTTCCTCTACCGATTCGATGCCTGAATCCCTGGTGACTCCGACATGCTGATAGCTCGGAAACAGTGCAGCCAGAGCACGCACGTTGTTGATGGGTTCATTGAAGGGCTCGTCCCCCGCTTGGGCCACGGGGGGCACGGTGGAAGTAGTGACACCGAGATCAGCCTGACCGGCACTGATCCGGGAGACGTTCGCTAGGCCCGCACCAACCTCGGCATTGGTGCGCGTACCTTCGCTGCTGAAGATTTCTGCAATGCCTGCGGAAATGGGATACCACGTACCACCAGGTGAGCCACTGAGCCAGCTCAGAGTATCTGGCTGTGCCTGTGCGGTGGACCCGAAGGCCAGTGCGATTGCGGTAATGCCAGCGAGTCCCGACCCTTTGAGAAAGGTCATTGAGCTTGTTGTTGTCTTCATCATGTGATTTCTCTCTTGGCTGTGCTTCTTCTGCTTGCCCTGGCCTTCGAAAGGCAAGGGAGGAGTGATACCGCCACATGGACGGCAGGTCCCTTTCACCGAGTCACGGTGCTGTCCTTGTTTAGTCGACGGTTCGTCGAGACTGGAGAAGCGACGTCAATTGACGATCACGTCGCTGGGAATGCTTTTCGAGACCTTCGGCGCCATAGGCTGCCTCAACACCCTCGATGACGTGCTCCACCAACGCCTCATCCACCTCTGGGGCACCCAAGGATTTCCATCGGTAGATCTGGCTGTCACCGAGATTGGCCAGGTACTGCTGGATACCTCCACTGCCACCCCCCAGGTGGTAGGTCAGAAAGGGACCGTTGATGGCCCATCTCAATCCGGGTCCATCGGTGACCGCCTTGTCGATGTCCTCGACAGTGGCAACTCCCTCCTGAAGCAGGTAGAGCGCTTCGCGCCACAGCGCAGAGCTAAGACGGTTGGCCAAGTGGCCGACCATTTCCTTTTTGAGCACCACCGGTGACTTGCCATGGCTGGCGAAAAACGCCTTGACGGTATCGCAGGTCACAGCATCGACACCGAAAATCTCAACCAATGGCACGAGATGCGGTGGATTGTAGGGGTGGGCTATCACTACTTTTCCGGGTCGGGCAGTGTCTGCGGCAAGATCGGAATGGGTCAGGGATGAGGTATTGCTGGCAATGATTGCCTCGGAGTCGGCGTAGTCTTGCAGATCCGCGATCAAGCGGCGCTTGAGAGTCAGATCCTCCGGGGCGCATTCGAGGATCAACGGAGCACCAGCCACGGCCTCCTCAAGGTCATTGCATATGCGAGGCTCGCGGACCGGGCTACCGAGGCTGGGGAAGTACGCTGCAATCCTGTCAAGCACGGACTGATGAGTGAGATCGCCATGGTTGTATACCACGACAGGAAGCCGCCGAGACAGGAAATAGGCCGCCCAGCTGGACCCTATGGTGCCGCAGCCGACGATGGCAAGAGGCGTGTCCTGGCTGAGCCTGATGGTCATGGCGTGATCCTGTTGTTGTTATGTTCCTTTACTATGACGTCAGCTGGTAGTATTTTTCAAATTTAAATAATCGAAGCTTGGTTTTATTTTTTTTATGGGAATTTCCATCAAACAGCTCAAGGCCTTCATCGAAATCTCCACCAGCGGGAGTTTCGTCGAGGCCTCTGAGAACCTGCACCTCTCCCAGCCGGCCTTGAGCATCTCCATCAAGAAACTCGAGAGTGTGGTGGGTGGGCCCTTGTTCAACCGTTCACGCAAAGGAATCCAGCTGACCCCGGAAGGAAAGCGCTTCCTGCCGGTGGCGATGCGGCTCGTCAGTGACTGGGACTCAGCCCTGGACGACCTCTCGAGGCTGTTCAACAAGCAGGTTGGCAGGGTCTCACTAGCGGCACTGCCGACGCTGGCAGCTGGCTTCTTGCCCGCAGTGCTGGCCGATTTCAAACAGCAATACCCGAACCTCGAGATTAGCGTGCATGATCTGCTGGCTAGCCAGATCGATGAGCTGGTCAGCGAGGGACGCGCTGACATTGGGCTTTCCGTTCAGCCACGCAATAGCGAGACAATGCAGTTCGAGCCGCTGATCGAGGACCACTTCGTGGCCGTCTGCCCGACCGGTCACCCTCTGTTGCGCCAGGAAGAGGTGAGCTGGCATGAGCTACTGGCCTATCCGATCATCGATCTTTACAAGATGTCGAGTACACGCCAGGCCATCGAGCGGGTACTTGGCGACTTGGGCCGCGAAATGGACCTATTCTGCGAGGTCAGCCAGATCGGAACAGTCGGGCGCATGGTGGCAGAAGGACTCGGTGTATCGGCCCTTCCTTCATTGAGCTTCCTGCAGATTTCTAAGGAGGGACTGGGCTGGAGACCGCTGGTGTCTCCTCGCGTGCCTCGTCAGCTCGGTATCATCACGCCCACACGTACCCCGCTTTCCGCCGCTGCCGAGGCAATGCTGAGCAAGATACGAGAGCACGTGAAGCTCGCCAAATGGGAAAGCGCGCCATTGCTGCAGTGACTTCGGTAAGCAATCAACACAACCATGGACCACCTGAAATATTTCGTCAGAAGTTGAGCAGAACAGCCCCCCGCCTTTCCTCATCGGAGTAGCTTCGCTGCCTTTACTCTGCAACTCGCACCACGCAGCAGGTGCCGTTGGGAGGAGTCCGCACTCACTAGGAATGCGATCACCACTGGCGAATAACCATAGATGCGAGAGAACCTATGCGCTGACCTACGAGAGCTCGGAACAACGAGGCCCGCGGCTGCCGGCCTGGCTGCACCAATACAACTGGCATCGGCCGCATGCCAGTTTGGATTACCACCCTCCGGGAATCCCGGTACGGTTCAGAACCTCAATAATTCAAGAAAAGGTGGCCACCGGTGACACCATCCAGCAGCAGCGAATGATCCCCGTACTGCGGATGGTGGGTACTGACCTCCCATAGCGGTTTGCGCAGATGCAGTACCTTCTCGATGACCACCTCGGCGGAGTCGCGGCGTTTTAGCCCGTGTCGACGTGACTGCATCACGTGGCGCTTGGCGTGGCGCTCAAGCGATGCGTCGTCCAGCACCGGTGCTGGCAGATAGGCTCCCTCCAGCGCCTCCCCCAGCACTACCGACTCGATGGTCGTGCTCACGCCCTGGCAGCGATCCACGCAACAGTGCATGATCTCGCGGCGCTGGTGCAGGAACTTGCGGTATTCCCAGCCGAAAGAGCACAGCAGATAGGGAAAACCGATGGGTTTGACATCCTGGATCGAAAAGCCCTTGTCGATCTGCTGCACTCGCTCTGCCAGCCGCTCGAGGGGAAGCCTGGCATCCAGCCAGGCCTCCTTCTCCTCGGTTACGGCAGTGATCTGTTCGCTGCCTGCCATTACGCTCCCCCACTGGATGAGAGCTTCAGGCTATAGGCCTCGTGGGACAGCGAGAAGTCCTGCTGCGATTTCATGCGGTTCGGCAGTGGCCGAAGCTCTGCCGTCTCGTCGATGGCCTGCAGGATGTGCGTCGGCACCGGGTGAGTCGCCTGGGTCGCCAGACTGACCACGACCATGGTCAGGGACGACAGCACCACGCCCGCCAGCATGGGGTGGATCTCGGTCACGCCATCGAGGCCGAAGTACTGCCAGACGAAGGCCACGCTGCTGCCCACGATAATGGACGACAGTGCCCCGGGCGTGTTGGCCTTCTTCCACCATACCGCCGCCACGTACGCCGGCAGGAAGGCGCTACCCAGCACGGACGTCGTGAACACCACCACCGCGAATACCGCAGGCGGCTCGAACAGCGCGATGAAGCCACACACCAGCCCCACGGCCAACACGATGATCTGCGATACGCGCACCATCTGCTTTTCCTCCATGTCCGGATTGATGAACCGTTCATAGAGGTCGCGCGCCGCGATGCTGCCGGTCTGCAGCAGGATGGAATCCGCCGTGGACATGATGGCGGCCATGATGGCGGCCATGACGATGCCGACGATCGCGGACGGCAGCAGGTTCTGGGCCAGCGCGAAGATCGCCTGCTCCGGGTCGTCCAGGTCGGGCAGCACCAGAATGGCCAGCACACCCAGGATATACGGGGCGCTGACGAAGACCAGGTTCCAAAGTGTGGAGTAGACACCGGCCCGCCGGGCATGGAAGGGGTTACGCATCGCCATGTGACGCGTCACCACGTGCGGCCAGCCCATGTAACCGATGGAGAAGATCAACACCGCCCCGATCACGATGCCCCATTGCCCCTCGTAGGCCAGATCCTTGCCCCATACGGAGAGCATGGTGGGATCCAGGTTCCCGATGGCCTCGTTGGCCGCTGTGAAGCCCCCCACGTGCTGCAGCGTGGCGGCCAGGATCCAGACGATCCCCACCAGCATCACGAAACTCTGCACCAGGTCGGTGTAAGCGACCGCCCCGTAGCCCCCCATCAGGGTGTAGGCGAGGATAACCAGCACCGCGATACTCAGCGCGACTTCGTAGGGCAAGCCCGTGACGAGCTCAAGGCCCTTGCCACCGGCGATGAACTGGGCCAGCACGTAAGCCCCCAGCAACACCACGGAGAGAATGGCCGAGAACAGCCGAATCCACTTGCTGGGATAGCGCTTCTCCAGGTACTCGATCGAGGTCAGCGCGCCCATGATCTGGGAAAGCTTCCGCATGCGGCGACCGAGAACGGAGAGGTTGACCACCCCGCCGCCGATATCGCCCGCGGCATACCAGAAGCCGTAGTAGCCCTGGGTGTAGCCGAGGGAGCCGGCCCCCAGGAACATGTAGCCACTCATCGATGTGGACTGCATGGTCATGGCCGTGACCAGCGGCCCCACGTTGCGACCACTCAGGTAGTAGCCTTCCATGGAACTGGCCCCGCCGCGGCGCATGGCGATCACCCCGACCGCGATCATGGCCAGAAAGTACAGGCCCAAGAACAGCAGCACTGTGGGATCCATGACTTGTCTCCTTGTATTGTCATTGTCGGATCAGAAACGACGCGCCTTATCCGCGGCTGTTGGACTCGTCACGCTTGAGGCCCGGCCAGTCCCGGGTCACCCAGAGAAAGCCAAGCGTGTAGAGCACCCAGAAGATGGGCACCCCGATCACGAGCCAGGTAGTGGCAGTGGGCAATCCAAACATCGCGCTTCTCCTTGGTTGTCGTGTTGTTGGCGAAGACTCGGAAAGGCAGGGTGCGACCACCCTGCCCGGCTTTCCCTTCAGGAAGGGAAGTTGAACTCGGCCTGGGTTGTCTCGTACGACGACGGCCAGCGCTGGGACACCGCCTTGCGGCGGGTGTAGAAGCGCACTGCGTCGGGCCCGTAGGCATGCAGGTCCCCGAACAGCGAACGCTTCCAGCCACCGAAGCTGTGGTAGGCCACGGGCACCGGCAGTGGCACGTTCACGCCGACCATGCCGACCTCGATGCCATCGGTGAAGCGGCGAGCGGCCTCGCCATCCCGCGTGAACAGGCAGGTGCCATTGCCGTATTCGTGGTCGTTGATCAGCTGCATGGCGTCGTCGAGGCTGTTGACGCGAACCACGCACAGCACCGGCCCGAAGATCTCTTCCTGATAGATCCGCATCTGCGGTGTCACGTGATCGAACAGGCAGCCACCGACGAAGTAACCGTCCTCGAAGCCTGGTACTTTCAGGCCACGACCGTCAGCCACCAGTGATGCCCCTGCGGCCACACCGTCCTCGATATAGCCCAGCACCTTGTCGCGATGCTCGGCGGTGACCAGCGGCCCCATGTCGAGCCCTTTCGTATTGCCGGCGCCGATCTTCAGCTCGTCGATCTTGCCCTTGAGCGACTCGACCAGGCGATTGGCGGTGCTGTCGCCAACGCACACCGCCACGGAGATGGCCATGCAACGCTCACCGGCACTGCCATAGGCGGCCCCCATCAGGGTGTTGGCCGCATTGTCGAGATCGGCATCCGGCAGCACCACGGCGTGGTTCTTGGCCCCGCCCAGTGCCTGCACGCGTTTTCCGTTGGCACAGCCGCGGGCATAGATCGCTTCCGCCACCGGCGTCGAGCCCACAAAGGAAATGGCCTTGACCTCCGGTGCCTCCAGCAGAGTCTCGACGGCTTCGCGCCCGCCATGCACCACGTTCATCACTCCCTTGGGCAGGCCGGCTTCCATCAGCAGCTCGGCCACGGCCATGGCCGCCGCAGGATCCTTCTCGGAAGGCTTGAGCACGAAGGTGTTGCCGCAGGCGATGGCCATCGGGTACATCCACAGCGGCACCATCGCGGGGAAGTTGAACGGCGTGATGCCGGCCACCACGCCCAGCGGCTGGTGGTTGGACCAGGCATCGATGCCCGGCCCGGTGTTGTGGGAATACTCGCCCTTGAGCAGTTCGGGCACGCCGCACGCATACTCCACGTTCTCGATGCCACGCTTGAGCTCGCCCATGGCGTCTTCCACGGTCTTGCCGTGCTCTTCGCTGACCAGTTGCACGATGCGCTCGGCATTGGTTTCCAGCAGCTGCTTGAAGCGATACATCACCTGGGCGCGCTTGGCGGGCGGGGTGTCGCGCCAGGCAGGGAATGCGGCCTGCGCCGCAGCCACTGCCTGTCGGGTGGTGGCGGCATCGGCGTCGGCGACCTGACGAGCGACGGCGCCGGTCGAGGGGTTGGTCACCGGCAGGGTGCGCTCGCTGCCCACCGCCTCGCCATTGATCAGGTGTGAGAGTTGTTCCATGTCATGTCTCCAGGTTGGATTCGGTTGTCAGGGGTCAGGCGAGGTGGTCGAGCACCTCGGCCACCGCATCGAAGAGCCGCTCCAGTTCGGTCTCGGTCGTGCCGAAGGGAGGGCCAAACTGCAGGGTGTCGCCGCCGTAACGCACGTAGAATCCCGCCTCCCACAGCGCCAGGTGGGCATCGCGCGGGCGTACCGTGGGGTCGCCATCCCGCGGGGCGAGCTGGATTGCCCCGGCCAGGCCGTGGTTGCGTATATCCACCACGTGGGGGCGCCCCTTGAGAGCATGCAGCTTGGCCTCGAAGGCGGGAGCAATGGCGCGAACCTGAGCCGGGAAGTCCTCGCGCTCGAACAGGTCAAGCGCCGCCAGGCCCGCGGCACAGGCCACCGGGTGAGCGCTGTAGGTGTAGCCATGGGGAAACTCGATGGCGTGCAGCGGGCCATCGGCGTGCATGAAGGTGTCGTAGATCTCGCCGGAGGCAATCACCGCGCCCATGGGCACCGCGCCGTTGGTGAGCTGCTTGGCCACGGTCATCATGTCGGGCACCACCCCGAAGGCCTCGGCACCCGTGCGCGCCCCGCTGCGCCCGAAGGCGGTGATCACCTCGTCGAAGATCAGCAGGATGTCGTGAGCACTGCAGATCTGGCGCAGGCGCTCCAGGTAACCCTTGGGCGGCACGATCACCCCGGCGGAGCCGGACATTGGCTCGACGATGACCGCCGCGATATTTGAGGCGTCGTGCAGCGCGATCTGGTCGAGCAACGCATCGGCAAGCTCGGCTCCACTCTCGGCCTGACCCCGGGTGAAGGCGAGATGCGGCTGCAAGGTGTGCGGCAGATGGGTGACGTCCATCAGCTGGCCGTAGTGCTTACGATTGCCGCCGATGCCGCCGAGGCTGGTGCCGCCCACGTTGACGCCGTGATAGCCCTTGGCACGACCGATCAGGCGGGTCTTCTCCGGTCGTCCCTTGGCCCGCCAGTAGGCTTTGGCCATCTTCACCGCGGTATCCGCCGACTCGGAGCCGGAGTCGGTGAAGAACACATGGTCCAGGCCGGCGGGCGTGAGACGTGAAATCCTCTCGGCCAGTTGGAAAGCCAGCGGATGTGCCACCTGGAAGCCCGGCGCGAAGTCCAGGCTGCCCAGCTGGCGAGCCACGGCCTGCTGGATCTCCTCGCGGTTGTGGCCGGCACCGCAGGTCCACAGCCCAGAGAGCGAGTCGAACAGCCGACGACCATGTTCGTCGATGAAGTAGCGTCCCTCAGCGCCGGTGATCACCCGCGGATGGGCGTGAAAGTCCCGGTTGGCGCTGAACGGCATCCAGTAGTGGCGGTTGAGGGCCGTCTCGCGAACCGGCGCTGCGGAGGCCGCATGCCCGAATGAGGCTGAATTCATGGCGTTGTCCTTGTTGAAGTTTTTGCTAACAACGCCAGCAGAGTGGCTCTCCCGCTAGTCAAGAAAAATCATGATTTACTGTCGTTCGCGTGAGAAAAACCGAACGTATCGTAAAACGTGTTTCAGTTTGGAGGAATCCACGCCACGGATAGAGGCTTTTGGCCAGGAAAGAGGGCCACAGCTGGCACGGTATGCAGCGGGGGTCTCACGCCGTCAGTTGCTGGACAGCGCACGCCGGATGACATGGCGAGCTACCGTCCGGACTGGGCCAGGCGTGTGTCGAGGTGACTACCGCCGTAAGGCACAAGCGGTAAAGGCCGGAACGGATCGTACACAGGGTCAGCATTGCGCTGGGCAAGCACCAAGACAGGAGACGCCCCATGGCGGCGCGAAGTGCGGCCGTTTCCGCTCTGCAGCGAGGTGGCCGCGAGACGACCTTCTGGCCGGGGGTTGGGCGCGGCATGTTCTAGGGGCGGCGCGAGCAGTGAAGTCGGCACGGCAGCAGCATGGCGTCAGCCGTGCGGGATTGGAGTCGGCCTGGCGGCGAAGCCGCGAGGCCAATGGTTGTCCACCAAACCGGGTCCAACTTCACCTTCTCCGAGGGGCTGCAACGCATGGTCAGCGAATACGATGTTCGCTCCCAGAAGCAGCACATCCTGCTGGTGGCCAGGTGGACGGATGAGCATGCTCCCGAGGTGATCATCGGCCAAGAGTTGCTGGACGCTGCACGCAGGATGCAGAAGGCTCTAAAGGAGAAGGGACTGGCGCAGTCGACCATCAACAATCGTATTCAGGTCGTCAAACGAGTCCTCTCGCTGTCGTACCGCGAATGGGACTGGCTCGACCTGCCGCTGGACGGCAAGCTGCGCAAGCCCTCACCCAAGAACGAGCGTCATGTCTACCTGACAGAGCTGGAGCTTGCCGATCTGCTGGAAGCAGTCCCAGAGCGCTACAGGATCGAACGCAAGGTGATCTTGCTGGCGATGCTGACGGGCATGAGGCGTGGGGAGCTGATGGCACTGGAAACAGGGAACGTCTACAACGGCCGCATCGTGCTCAGGCCCAATCAGACGAAGAGTGGGAAGCCAAGGGTCATTCCTTTGACGGAGGAGGCCCTACCGCTAGTAAAAGCTTTGCCGTTTGACACGACAGGCGACAGAGTGCGTGGCGCGTTCGAGAAAGCGAGGGAGAAGATTGGTCGCCCTGACATTCGTTTTCACGATTTGCGTCACTGCTATGCTTCGCTGCTGGCGAGCAAGGGGGATGCATTGACGAGCATCAGGGACCTGCTCGGTCATTCGTCACTGACGGTGACCAGCCGCTATGCTCATGCCGACCCGGCAAGGTGGGAAAGCGTGGTGGCGAAGCTGCCGCGGATCAGCAACCACACATTAGTGCAAACCTAGCCTTTGTCACATAACCACTTGATTTCATTGGTGGGCCCAGCTGGACTCGAACCAGCGACCAAGGGATTATGAGTCCCCTGCTCTAACCAACTGAGCTATAGGCCCGTGCAGCGGATGGCGCCGAGCGGCGCCGCAGTATGATAGCGAATGGCGATGAAGGTGGCCATAGCCGCCCGTCCCTGGCTGGCCGAATCTCCCGTCGCGGCACTTCCTCCCCCGGCCGTGGTCTGCAAGTGGCCTGCCCTTCTGGAGATCGACCGGTGCGTCACCTCCCCCCTTGCCGTTTCCCTGCGCTGGGTACTGCCCTGCTGGCGCTGCTGCTGGCCCCGCCGGCGAGCGCCGCCTGGGAGCTGGACCCCGAACGCTCGCGGGTAGCCGCCACTGTGGTGCAGATCGCCCCGGCTGGCCCCATTGCCCACCAGCACGAGGTGCGTCGCCTCGCCGGCACCGCCGAGGCGGACGGCACCCTGCGCCTGCCCCTGCGGCTGGCCCAGAGCGACGTGGTCGAGCGCATGGGGTCGCTGCCCCCCTGGCTCTCCGGCCTCACCGAACAGCCCCTGGCCACCGTGACCACGCGTTTCCCGCCCCAGCGCCTGGAGGCCCTGGCCGTGGGCGAGTCGCTGGTGGAGGTGCTCGAGCTCTCGGTGCAATCCGGCGGCACCACCCACAGCGAGCCGCTGGCGGTTCGCTTCACCCGCGAGGCGCCAGGCCGGGTGCGGGTCACCAACGCCGAGCGCGTGGCGCTGGATGGCCGCGAGCTGATGGCCAACCCGGCACTGCGCTCGGTGCTGCTGTTGCTCGGCTACGAGCAGATCGGCGACGAGGTGCCGGTCCTTCTCGACGCCGTGCTGCTGCGGCGCTGAGGCAGCGAAAGGTCAGTTCGCGGTGATCCCGAGCACCGTGTAGGGCGCCTCGCAGGCGTGGCGCTCGTCGCGCTCGTCGACGCTGCCCAGGCCCAGGTGGCGGTCGTTGTCGTAGGCGACGAACAGGCGATCATGGTCCAGCACCGCCAGGCCCTCGGCCTTGTGCTCGAACTCCAGCGGCAGGCCCGCCGGGGTGGTCACCAGGGTCGGGCGCCGGCCGGCCCGGAAATCCGCCAGGCCGATCTCCCACAGGTAGCCGCCGATGCGCTCCTCGCCGGCCTCCTCCACCTCGAAGCTGTTCAGCAGGTAGAGCCGCGCGTGGTAGGGGTCGTACTCCAGGCTCGAGAGGCCGCAGTCGTAGCGGACCTCGGGATGCTCGCCCGGGTCGAAGGCATAGTGCTCGCGCAGCGCATCGAGGAACACCAGGTTGCCGCTCTCGCTGATCTCGTAGTGGGCCCCCACCACCCGGCTCACGTAGGCGAAGTCGTCATGGGCCTGGCCCTGCTCGCGCACGCCGAACAGCAGCAGGCCGTCGCCGCGCTCGCCGGGGATCGCGGCGAGCCCCTCGATCTTGTAGTAGGGAAAGCCGATGGCGGCGTTCAGCTTGTCGCGCAGTTCCAGCGAGCCCGCCACGCCATCGCGCGGGTCGGGGTCCACCACCTGAACCCGGTCCGGCTCGCCCAGCGGCCAGATCAGCAGGTGGTTGTAGTCGTTGAGGGCGTGGCTCTCGTCGTCGATGCGATCGAAGCCGGTGGTCGCCAGCACGTGGCGGCCATCGGCGGTCAGCGCGAAGTCCTCGTACTTCTCGGCCTGCTTGACCAGCGGCTGGGTGAAGTAGGTCAGCCGGCTGTCGTCGGGCCCCTCACCCCCGAGGGGCACGGCAAACACCGCCGAGCGCGACTCACCGGGGATCGGCTTGTCGCTGGCCATCAGCAGTCGCTCGCCATCGTAGGCCACCGCCGAGACCTCGGCGTTGACCAGCCGCCCCTTGGCATCCTTGAGGCCGGCGGGAAAGCAGTGGATGGTTCCCTGCTGCAGGATCCTGGCATGAACCATGGGAAACCTCCGTCGTGGATTGCCCGCTCAGGCTAATACAGTGTCCCGTCGCTCCGCGAGCACTGCGCTAGCGATTTCCCCCTCCCCCACCCGCTCGCGGAAAAAACTCATCTTCTGAGTTCAGAACCGCCGTCCGCCTTCGTTATCCCTCGAGCCACATCCATAAAATGATAATGGTTCGTATTTTCATCGATCCCCGCCGCGTGTCCTGCAGGGCTTACACCGCAGCGCACGGCCTCCCCGAGATGCCGCGGCCACCTCGGCAACGGCAGCGACGAACGAACAAGGTGACACCATGACAACACGGCTCAAGGAAAGAGGCACCACCCTGGGGGCCCCACCGATCCCCCTGGCGACCGACCAGCTGTTCAGTGCCCGCCACGCCGAGGCTTACTGGCAGCAGGCGACGCGCTGCGTCGACCTGGTCCGGCGCAAGGTGGCCGACGTGGACCGCCCCTTCACCGGGGCACGCCCCGAGGAGCTCAAGAGGCTCTTCGAGGCCATCGACCTGGACGCTCCCCTCGGCGAGCTGCGCCCCGCCCTGGAGGAACTGGAGCGGGTCTACCTGGACGACGCCGTCTATTTCCACCATCCCCGCTACGTGGCGCACCTCAACTGCCCCATCGTGCTGCCCGGTATCCTCGCCGAGGCGATCCTCTCGCCGATCAACTCCTCGCTGGACACCTTCGACCAGAGCGCTGGCGGCACCTTCATCGAGCAGTCGCTGATCGAATGGACCGCGGACCGCATCGGCCTGGGCGAGGACGCCGACGGCGTCTTCACCAGCGGCGGCACCCAGTCGAACCTGATGGCGCTGATGATCGCCCGAGACCACCACGGCGCCTCCCTCGCGGATCACGGCGGCAACAAGCACGAAGGCCTGCCCGCGGACTTTCGCCGGCTGCGCATCCTCGGCTCCGAGGTCAGCCACTTCAGCCTGCAGAAGTCGGCGGCGATCCTGGGCCTGGGCTACCAGGCGGTAATGCCGGTGGCCTGCGACGCTCACTATCGCATGGCGCCCGCGGCCCTCAAGGCGCGCCTGGAGGAGTGCCTGGCGATGGACCTGATCCCTATCGCCGTGGTCGCCACCGCCGGCACCACCGACTTCGGCAGCATCGACCCCCTCGAGGAAATTGCCGCGCTGTGCCGGGAGCACGGCATCTGGCTGCACGTGGACGCCGCCTACGGCGGGGGCCTGCTGTGCTCGCGGCGCTATCGCCACCGCCTGGCCGGCATCGAGCACGCCGACTCGGTCACCGTCGACTACCACAAGACCTTCTTCCAGCCGGTGAGCTGCAGCGCCTTCCTGGTCCGGCGGCGCCGTGACCTGCGCCACGTCACTTACCACGCCGACTACCTCAACCCGCTGTGCCAGGCCGAGGCCGGCACCCCCGACCAGGTCAACAAGAGCCTGCAGACCACCAAGCGCTTCGATGCCCTCAAGCTGTGGCTGACCCTGCGCATCATGGGCGCCGACTCCCTGGGCGAGATGTTCGAGCGGGTCATCGACCTGGCCGGCGAGGCCCACGCCGAGCTGGCCCGCCATCCGGCGTTCGAGGTGCTGCTCGACCCGCCCATGAGCACGCTGGTGTTCCGCTTCCGCCCGGCGGGCCTGGACGACGCCGAACTCGACGACCTCAACGCCTACGTGCGCACGGCGCTGTCACGCAGCGGCGAGGCGGTGATCGCCGCCACCAGGGTCGACGGGAAGCGCTACCTCAAGTTCACCCTGCTCAACCCGGACACCCGACTCGAGGATCTCACCGCCATCGTCGAGCGCATCGTCCACCACGGCCGCGACTGGTGCGATGCCCAGGCCCCGGCCCGCGCCGCCGCTTCCTGACACTAGCGAGATCCCACTATGCAACAGACAGTGCACGACTTTATCGCCATCGGCCTCGGCCCCTTCAACCTGGGCCTGGCCTGCCTGACCGACCCCGTCGAGGAGCTCGACGGCCTCTTCCTCGAGCGCCGCGACGGCTTCGACTGGCACCCCGGCATGCTGCTGGAGGACGCCACCCTGCAGACGCCCTTCATGTCGGACCTGGTCACCATGGCCGACCCCACCAGCCGCTTCAGCGTGCTCAACTACCTGAAGCAGCAGGGCCGGCTCTACAACTTCTACATCCGCGAGAACTTCTTCCTGCTGCGCAACGAGTACAACCGCTACTGCCAGTGGGCCGTCGAGCAGCTCGACACCCTCCGCTTCGGCACCGAGGTGACCCGCATCGACTTCGACGAGGCCGAGGGCGTCTACCGGGTGAGCTGCCGCGACACCGGAAGCGGCGAGACCCGGGTCCACCTGGCCCGGCACCTGGTGCTCGGCACCGGCACCACGCCTTTCCTCCCGGAGGGCTGCCGGGACCTGGACCCGCGACCGCTGCACTCCAGCGAGTACCTGGCGCACAAGGCCGAGCTGCAGCGCCAGGAGGCCATCACCCTGGTCGGCAGCGGCCAGAGTGCGGCCGAGATCTACCACGACCTGCTCGCCGACATCGACCGCTTCGGCTACCGGCTCGACTGGATCACCCGCTCGCCGCGCTTCTTCCCACTGGAGTACGGCAAGCTGACCCTGGAGATGACCTCGCCGGACTACATCGACTACTTCCACGCCCTGCCCGAGGCCACGCGCAACACCCTGATGCATCAGCAGAAGAGCCTCTACAAGGGCATCAACCTGGAGCTGATCGACGCCATCTACGACCTGCGCTACGCCAAGGAGCTGGGCGGCGAGGTACGCTCCGAGCTGCTCACCAACACCAGCCTCGAGACCTGCCGCCATGACGCCGCGCAGGGCGAATACGAGCTGACCCTGTGGCACAAGGAACAAGAGCGCCACTTCCGCCACCGCACCCCGGCGCTGATCATGGCCACCGGCTACCGCTACCACATGCCGGACTTCCTCGCCCCGATCAGCTCACGCATCGCCTTCGACGAGGCCGGGCGCTACGCGGTGGGCCGCTTCTACGACATCGACGGCGGGCGCGGCGAGATCTTCGTGCAGAACGCCGAGCTGCACACCCACAGCCTGGTGGCGCCGGACCTGGGCATGGGCCCCTACCGCAACGCCTGCATCATCCGCGCCCTGACCGGCCGGGAGGTCTACCCCATCGAGGAGCGCATCGCCTACCAGCGCTTCGGTGCCCCCAGCGAGGCCGTCTTCGACCCCCTGGACGCGAAGCCCGCATGAGCCCGACCCCCTGGCTGGTGGCCGTGACCGCCGTGGCGGTGGTCAGCGACGCCATGCTGCTGCCCTTCTACCCGCAGTTCTTCGCCGAGCGCTTCGGCGTGAGCGATCCGTCCCACGTCGGCGGCTACCTGGCGATGAGCTGCCTGGTGGTGATGCTTGCGCTGCCCGCCTGGGCGCGCCTGGCGCGCCGGGTCGGCACCCTGCGGCTGCTGATCGGCACCCAGGTGGCGGCGGGGTGCCTGAGCCTGTCCTGCGCGGTGGTCACCTCGCTGCCGTGGTTCTGGGGCCTGTCGATGGCCATGCTGGTGGCCAAGGCCAGCTACCTGCTGGTCTACCCCTACCTGATGCACTTCGAGCCCCAGGATCGTCACGCCAGCCTGATCGGGCTGCTCTCGGTGGTGGTGCATGCCGGCGGCATCCTCGGCGCCGTGATCGGCGGCCTGGTGCTGGAGCACTGGCAGGCGGCCCAGGTGTTCCGGGTGATGGCGGGCAGCGATGCCCTCCAGGTAGCGGTCTGCCTGCTGCTGCTGAAGCGCGGCCGGGCGCCCCACGCGGCCCACGCCACCCCGCCGGCCCCGGGCACCAGCGGCGCCATCCTCCGCCTGGGCGTGGTGATGCTCCTGTTCACCTTCAGCGCCTACCTGGCCCGGCCCTTCTTCGCCCGCTACTGGGAGCTGGCCTCGGGCCTGCCCGGCGAGGTGCTGGCCGGCGCGGTCTTCGCCATTCCCGGCGGGGTGGCCGTGGCCCTGCTGGCCCTCGACCTGCTGGGCCGCCGCCCGAGCGGCCAGGCCATCGCGGCGCCACTGGCCATCGGCCTCACCGGCCTGCTGCTGCAGGCCAGCGGCGAGATCGCCGCCATCCTGGCCGGCCGGCTGCTGTTCGGCTGGACGCTGTTCCGTGTCACCGTGCGCCTGGAAGTGCGCATCTTCCAGTTGAGCACGCCGGCACGCTACGCCAGCGACTTCAGCAAGATCCACGTCTTCCAGGGACTAGGCATGCTCGTCGCCTCCTGGGGCGCCGGCCGCCTGGTCGACGCCCAGGGCCTGGCCAGCCCCTTCCTCGTCGCCGCGCTGGGCTTCGTCCTCTGCGCCCTGGCCCATCGCCTGCTGCTGGCCCGCGCCGAGGCGACCCCGGCGCGGCCTACCGAACCCCTTTCTGCAAGGACCTGACCATGAACCTCTTCCAGCCGACTCCGACCACCCGCATTACCTATTCCCGCCACGCCCAGGGCCTGGGCACCTTCAGCCTGCGCCCGCTGCACCTGCCCGAGGACCTGGCGCGGATCCATGCCTGGGTCAGCGCACCCCGGGCGCACTTCTGGGGCATGCAGGGCCACTCGCCGGAGCGCGTCCAGGCCTTCTACCGCGACCTCCAGGAGAGCGAGCACGCCCAGGGCTACCTGGGGCTGTTCGACGGTGAGCCGGCCTTCCTGGTGGAGTGCTACGACCCGCGCCACGACACCATCGGCGAGCACTACGAGGTGGCCGAGGGCGATCGCGGCATGCACTTCCTGGTGGCCCCGACCGAGACGCCGCTGCCCGGCTTCAGCGCCCAGGTGATCACCACCATCCTGGCCTTCATGTTCGAGGATGCCGGCACGCGGCGGGTGGTCGTGGAGCCGGACGTCGACAACCGCAAGATCCATCCGCTCAACCGCCGGGTCGGCTTCGTCTACGACCGCGAGGTCGAGCTCCCCGAGAAGACCGCCCACCTGGCCTTCTGCGACCGGGCGGCCTTCGCCTCGGCGGTGAGCGCCGAGAACCCGCGCCTGGACCCGGCCCTGGCCGCCGACCCGGCCCGCGCCGCCGCCCACCTGACCCCCGCGCTCTGGGCCCGGGCCAACCGCTGGCTGATCCGCAAGGCGATCGCCGAGTTCAGCCATGAGAAGCTGCTGGCGCCCGAGGCCCTGAATGTCGACACAACCGCCGTCGACGCCGACGTCCACGGCGACTACCGCCTGGCCGCCCCGGACGAGGCGGCCGAATACTGCTTCCGTGCCCGTCGCCTGGCCCTGGATCACTGGGTGATCGACCTCGACTCCCTGGAGAAGCGCATCGAGGGCGCCCCGGCGGAGCTCGACGCCCAACACTTCATCCTCGAGTTCCGCCGGCCCCTGGGCATCGGCGACGAGATGCTGCCGGTCTACCTGGAGGAGGTCGCCAGCACCCTGTTCGGCGGCGCCTACAAGCTCGCCGGCACCCGCCCCGACGCCGATGGCCTGGTCGACGCCGACTTCCAGACCCTGGAGGCCGCCATGACCGAGGGCCACCCGGTGTTCGTGGCCAACAACGGCCGCATGGGCTTCGACGCCGTGGACTATCACGCCTATGCCCCGGAGGCCGCCGCCCCCATCACCCTGGTGTGGCTGGCCGTACACCGCGAGGACGCCCACTTCAGCGCCATCGAGGGCCTGGACTACGCGGCCCTGCTGCGCGACGAGCTGGGCGAGGCGACGCTGGCCGACTTCCACCGCCGGCTCGAGGCCCGCGGCCTCGACCCCGCGGACTACCTGCTGATGCCCGCCCATCCCTGGCAATGGTTCCACAAGCTGGCCATCACCTTCGCCGCCGAGGTGGCCCGAAACCGCATCGTCTGCCTGGGCTATGGCTTTGATCAATACCGCGCCCAGCAGTCGATCCGCACCTGGTTCAATACCAGCCAGCCGAGCCGGCGCTACGTAAAGACGGCCCTGTCGATCCTCAACATGGGCTTCATGCGCGGCCTCTCGCCCAACTACATGCGCGCCACCCCGGCCATCAACGACTGGATCAAGGCCCTGGTCGACGGCGACCCGGAGCTCGCCGCCCAGGGCTTCACGGTGCTGCGCGAGGAGGCGGCCATCGGCTTTCGCCGCGACGCCATCGAACCGGCATTCGACCGCTACAGCGCCTACAAGAAGATGCTGGCCTGCCTGTGGCGGGAGAGCCCTGTGCGTTACCAGCAGGACGGCCAGCGGCTGATGACCATGACCGCGCTGCTCCACGTGGACGCCGACGAGCGCGCCCTGCTGCCGCGGCTCATCGCATCCTCGGGGCTCGCCACACGCGAATGGCTGGACCGCTACCTGCGGGTCTACTTCCGCCCGCTGCTGCACTGCTTCTACGCCTACGACCTGGTGTTCATGCCCCACGGCGAGAACCTGATCCTGCAGCTCCAGGACGGCGTGCCGGTGCGCGCTATCATGAAGGACATCGCCGAGGAGATCGGCATCATGAACACCGAGGTGGCGCTGCCCGAGGCGATCTCGCGCATCGCCGTCGAGGTACCCGAGCCGCTCAAGGTGCTGTCGATCTTCACCGACGTCTTCGACTGCTTCCTGCGCTTCATGGCCCCGCTCCTGGTCGAACAGGGCGACATCACCGAGCGGGACTTCTGGGAACGGGTGGCCCGCTGCGTCATCGACTACCAGCAGGACCATCCCGAGTTCGCCGACGAGTTCGCCCGGCACGACCTCTTCGCCCCGGAGTTCACCCGTTCCTGCCTGAACCGGCTGCAGCTCAACGACCACCAGCAGATGATCGACCTGGCCGACCCGGCGAAGAACCTCCAGTTCGCCGGCACCTTGGTCAATCCCATTGCCGTTCACCGGCCGGCGCCAGTGGAGACCGGGGCGAGCGAGGGCGCCCTGGCCTGACAGGGAGGGCTGGCCAGGTGGCGTTCGGGCGGCGCCTGGCCATCTCTTTTGATAATGATTCTCATTGTTATATAATGCGCAACTCCGGTTCCCAGGACGGAGTTCGCATGACAGCCCAACTCGACCTCGATGCCCTCTTCCAGCGTCACGCCACGGACCTCGCTGGCTACCTGCGGCGCCAGCTGCCGTGCCCCCACCTCGCCGAGGACCTCTGCCAGGAGGTCTTCCTGCGCCTCGGCCAGCACCCCGAGCCAGGACGGCTCGTGGAACCCCGGGCCTACCTGTTTCGTATCGCCCGCAACCTGATCATCGACCATCACCGCCGGTGCCGTTCGCGCCCCACCTGCCAGCCCCTCGACGCGCCCGAGCTCTGCCTAGCGTGCCCCCGCGCCTGCCCCGAGCGCGAGACCGATCGGGCACTGTGCCGAAGAGCCCTCCATGCCGCTCTGGAGTCCCTGCCACACCGTCAGCGGCAGGCACTCATCTGGCACCGCATCGAGGGCATCACCCAGGCCGAGATCGGCCGCCGGCTGGGGGTCTCGGAACGCATGGCCGGTCGCTATATCACCCAGGCCATCGCCGGTTGCCGAGAGCGGCTGACCGAGTCTCCGACCCAGCACCGCAATTTTTGATAACGATTCCCATTCAATCTATCATCGCATCACAGTCCCCCCGGTGGAGGCCCCATGAATCAAGCGCTGTCATCGCTCTATATCGGGCCCCTCGAAGGCCTGGCGCCACCCCGGGTGTCGGCGACGCCCGGCACCGACACTCTGCCCGCCCGAGAGCTGCTCGACCCGTCCTACCTCGACGCGCTGCTCACGCGCTTCGGCGACCAGTACGATCAGGGCGACCGCCGGGCAGTGGCCTCGCTGTGGTCCAAGTGGCACTTCAGCAGCCTGGCGGCCCATGGCCTGGCCGCCAACCTGCTGCTCGAGCGCGACCTGCCGCTGGGGCTGGACGCGCTGCACCTCGAGCAGTCCCCCGAGGGGCAGACCACCGGCCTGGCCCTGCGGCATGCCGGCTGCCCCCTGGCCGAGCTCGATCCCTACCCCCGTTTCGCCACTCTGCTCGACGGCCACCTGACGCCACTGGTCGAGGCCCTGGCCGCGGCCAGCGGGGCCTCGACCAAGGTGTTCTGGAGCAACGCCGGCAACTACTTCGAATACTTCGCCGGCGCCCTGGCCGACCACCCCATGGCCGCCCCGGACGTGAGCGAGCCCGCCCGGGCGCTGATGGAGAGCCGTACCCTGCCCGACGGCCGACGCAACCCGCTCTATCGTCCGGTGAGCTACGTCGAGCGCAATGACGGAAGCCCGCGGCGGGTGCGTCGCTTGTGCTGCATCCGCTACCTGATCGACGAGTTGGGCGTCTGCGGCAACTGCCCGCTCGCCTGCCGTCACAGGGCTCGTGCCATCGAGACGACATGATCGCCCCATAATGCAGAAGGGCCCACCCCGTCGCCGGGATGGGCCCTTTGTGACATGGGCTCGCCGTGCCGTGGCTCAGTAGCGCCAGGTCAGGTTGGCCATGACATGGCGCGGCGCGCCGTGGAAGGCCTGGTCCCACTTGAGGCTGGTCAGGTACGTCTCGTCGGTGACGTTGTTGAGGTTCAGCGAACCGGTCAGGCTGTCGCTGAAGTCGTAGCTCGCCATCAGGTCGACCAGGGCATAGGCCTCCTGGCGGGTCTTGCCCTCGGCGAGGTCACGGTCGCGCTCGATATCGTCCTGCCAGCGCAGCCGCGCCCCCACCTTGAGAGCATCCAGGGCGGCCGGCCGGTAGCTGGTGGTGGCGCGCACCAGATGGCGCGGGATATAGGTATTGGTGGCCTCACCCTCGGCGTCCTCGACCTCCAGGTAGGTATAGCCGACGCTGGCCTGCCAGCCCGGGGTGAGCTCGCCGGCGAGTGTGGCCTCCACGCCCTCGCTGGTGATGCCGTCGCCGCCCGTGAAGAAGGCGGTGCCGTCCGGCCGGGTGCCTGCGGGCTGGGCCACGTTGTCCTGCTCGGTGCGGAACAGCGCCAGCGAGGCATCGGCGCCGCCGTCGAACAGTTCGGCCTTGAGGCCGACCTCCTGGCTCACCCCGTCGACGGGGTCGAGGTAGTCGCCGTTGCGGTCGATCGCGGTCTGGGGCTGGAAGATCTCGGTGTAGCTGGCGTAGAGGGACGCCCGGTCGGTGATGTCGTAGATCAGGCCGGCGTAGGGCGTCAGCACCCGGTCGTGGTCGCTCGCCTGGGAGACCCCGTACTGCTCGCCGGTGGTATCGGCCCAGCTCAGCCGGGCACCGGCGACCGCGGTCCAGCGCTCGGCGAGGTCCAGCTTGGCCGCCCCATAGACGCTGCGCTCCTTGACCGTGGCATCGCCGCCATTCCCATCGGATGCCACCCAGGCATCGGGTTCGGGGTAGCGGCCGTTCCAGTCGTCCAGCGGCGGCAGCCCCTGGCCGCCGGCATCGAAGCTCGTCGTCGGATCGAGAGAGCGCTGCTGGTTGCGGCTCTGGCTCCAGTCCGTGCCCACCACCAGCTGGTGGCTGCGCCCGAAAGCATCGACGTCGCCCTTGGCATGCAGGTCGGCCACCCACTGCTCCAGGTGGCGGTCGTAGCGGCTGAGGGTCAGCTGGTCGTCCGAAATGCGCCCGGTGGCGGCATCGGGCGTGCCGTAGATGTAGAACAGCTGGGTGTCGGAGAGCATGTCGAGGTGGGTGAGCGTGCCCTTCAGCGCCCAGCGCTCGCCGAGTGCCTGCTGCACCTCGAGGAAGCTGCGGTGGGTCTCCACGTCCCAGTAGGACCAGTCGGGTGCCGAGGAGGTCTCGACGTCGTAGTCGGTGGGGTTGCCGGCAGAGTCATAGAGCGGCAGCGAGCCCCACATGTTGCCGTCGGTATTGTTCTGCTGCCAGGTGTGGCCGAGGGTCACCAGGGTGCTGTCGGTGACATCGGCCTCCAGCACGCCGTAGAGCAGCCCCCGCTCGCGGCTCAGCCGGTCCAGGTAGGAGTCGCTCTCCATCCCCGCCGCCACCAGGCGCCCGCGGACGCGCCCCGCGTCGTCCAGTGGCCCGGCGACATCGGCCTCCAGGCGCCGCTGGTCCCAGGAGCCGACGCTCGCCGAGACCGAGGCCTGGGGCACATAGGTGGGCCGCTTGCGCACGAAGTTGACCGTCGCCGCGGGATTGCCCGAGCCGGACATCAGCCCGGTGGCGCCGCGCACCACCTCCACCCGGTCGTAGATCGCGGTGTCCATGTCGCCATGCACGTTGTTGTAGGGCATCGGCACGCGCACCCCGTCGACCTGGAAGTTGGAGATCTCGAAGCCCCGTGCCGTGTAGTAGGTGCGGTCCGTCTCGAGGCGCTCCACCGTGACCCCGGGGGTGCTCTCCAGGACATCATTGGTGCTGTCGAGGTTGAAGTCGTCGATCTGGGCGCGGGTCACGGTCGAGACAGACTGGGGGGTCTCGCGGGGCGTCAGGTCGAGCCTCGTCGCGGTGCTGGTGAGCGGCACCCGGTAACGCTCCGTGCCCTCGGTGATCACCGACAGGGCCTCGGCCTCGACGGTCAGGGTCTCCAGGTCGGTGGCCGCCTCCGGGGCGGTCGTTCCCTGCTGGGCCAGGGCAACCGGGGAGAGCAGCAGGCTGCCGGCGGCGGTCAGGCCCAGGCAGCCACGGATGGCACGGGTCAGCGGGTGGATGGCGCCGCGGCGGCGGGATGGGAACGGCATGGGGGACGAGCCTCGTGTCATGGATTCGAATATTTATGATAATGATTCGCATCACGCTTAACAACGATGGTTCATCCCGCTCATGCCAAGGGGCCATGCCGGCCCCGATGTCGTCACGCCAGGGAGGCGTCCGCCGCCTCGACCTCGCCGGTCTGCACCCGCCACTGGGCCGCATAGCGCCCGTTGCGCGCCAGCAGCTCCGCATGGGTGCCGCGCTCCACCACCCGCCCGCCGTGGACCACGGCGATCTGGTCGGCATGGACGATGGTCGAGAGCCGGTGGGCGATCATGATCACGGTGCGCTGGTGGGCGATGCGCTTCAGCGAGCGCTGGATGGCCGCCTCGGTCTCGTTGTCCACGGCGCTGGTGGCCTCGTCGAGCACCAGGATCGGCGGGTCCTTGAGCAGCGCCCGGGCCAGCGAGAGGCGCTGGCGCTGGCCGCCGGAGAGGCGCACGCCGCGCTCCCCCACCGGGGTATCGAGCCCCTGGGGCAGCGCCTGGATGAACTCCCAGGCCTCAGCGGTCTGTGCCGCGGCGATGATGTCGGCCTCCGGGGCATCCGGCTTGCCGTAGGCGATGTTGTCGCGCACCGGGCCCTCGAACAGGTAGACGTCCTGGCTGACCAGGCCGATGGCCCGTCGCAGCGAGGCCAGCTCGAGTTCGCGGATCGGCTGGCCGTCGATGCGGATCTCCCCCGCCTGGGGGTCGTGGAAGCGCAGCAGCAGCTTGATCAGGGTCGACTTGCCCGAGCCGGTGGCGCCGACCAGCGCCAGGGTATGGCCCGCCGGCACGTCCAGGCTGACCTCGCTGACCCCCTCGCCGCTGCCCGGATAGCGGAAGTTCACGTCGGCGAAGGCCACCTCGCCGCGCACCGGCTCGGCCAGCGCCCGCCCGCCATCGTCGCGCACATGGATCGGCGTGGCCAGCAGGTCGAGGATGCGCCGCGTGCTGGCCATGGCGCGCTCGAAGAGGTCGATCACCTGGGCCAGGCCGGTCAGCGGCCACAGCAGCCGCTGGGTGAGGAACACCAGCACGCCATAGGCACCGACGTTGAGATCGCCCCGCAGGGCCATCATCCCGCCCACGGTGAAGGTCGCCAGGAAGCCAGCCAGGATCGCCATGCGGATCACCGGGATGAAGGCCGAGCTGATGCGGATGGCCCGCCTATTGGCCTCCACGTAGGCCTCGCTGGCCTGGCGCAGCCGCTCGGCCTCGCGGGCCTCGGCGGTGAAGCTCTTGATGGTGGCGATACCGGCCAGGTTGTTGGAGAGCCGGCTCGAGAGGTCGCCGACCCGCTCGCGCACCTCGGCGTAGAGTGGCCCGGCCTTGCGCTGGAAGTAGAAGGCGCCCCACACGATCAGCGGGATCGGCGTGAAGGCGAGCAGCGCGATCAACGGCGAGAGCACGAAGAACACCGCCCCCACCGCCACCACGGTGACGCCGACCTGGATCATGGCATTGGCGCCGCCGTCCAGGAAGCGCTCGAGCTGGTTGACGTCGTCGTTCATGGTGGCCACCAGCTGGCCGGAACTGCGCGACTCGAAGAAGCCCATGTCGAGCCGCTGGGCATGCTCGTAGGCGTCCTGGCGCAGGTCGGCCTGCAGCCGCTGGGCGAGGTTGCGCCACAGCACCTGGAAGAGGTACTCGAACAGCGACTCGCCGGCCCAGATGAAGAAGGTCAGCGCGCCGAGGACCAGGATCTGCTCACGGGCGGACTCGAAGCCGAGCCCGGCCACGAAGCTCTGCTCCTGGTTGACCACCACGTCGATGGCCACGCCGATGAGGATCTCCGGGGCGATGTCGAACAGCTTGTTGATGACCGAGCAGGCGCTGGCGGCGATGATCCGGCGGCGATAGCCGCGGGCATAGCGCAGCAGGCGCGCCAGGGCCAGGAAGCTGGAGGTGGTGGCGTCAGGCATGTGGATCGGGGGTCCTGGAGGGTGAAACGCCACAGCATACCGGGAAGGCGGCCGGCCCGAAACAGATCTTATTGATAACCATTATCACCGAAGGTATGGTAGCGCCCATCGCCCGCCCCGCCCGGGGCCCGCCCAAGGAGCGTCCTGCATGTTCGAACTGCGCGGAGCCGGTTTCGCCATCGCCGACCGGCCGCTGCTCGCCGCCACCGACCTGACCCTGGAGGGCGGCCGGGTGCATGGCCTGATCGGCCACAATGGCTCGGGCAAGTCGACCCTGCTCAAGCTGCTGGCCCGCCAGCAGCCGCCAAGCCACGGCGAGCTGCACTTCGCCGGGCGCCCCCTGGCCCGCTGGGGCCATCGCGAGTTCGCCCGTCGGGTGGCCTACCTGCCCCAGCAGCTGCCCGCCACCGAGAACCTGCTTGGTCGCGAGCTGGTGGGCATGGGCCGCTACCCCTGGCGCGGCCTGCTGGGCCGGCATACCCGCGAGGACGAGGCGGCCATCGACCGAGCCATCGCCGCGACCCACACCGAGGCCTTCGCCGACCGCCTGGTCGACACCCTCTCTGGCGGCGAACGCCAGCGGGTCTGGCTGGCCATGCTGCTGGCCCAGGGCAGCGACTTCCTGCTGCTCGACGAGCCGCTGGCCGCGCTGGACATTGCCCACCAGGTGGAGGTGCTGGCGCTGATCCGCACGCTCAGCCAGACCCTGGGGCTCGGCGTGGTCATCGTGCTCCACGACGTCAACATGGCGGCGCGCTACTGCGACCACCTGGTCGCCCTGCACCGCGGGCGCGTGCTAACCCGGGGCACCCCGGCCGAGCTGATGGACGAGGCGACCCTGGAGGCGATCTACGGCATCCCCATGCGGGTGATGGCGCATCCCACCGGCCACCATCCCGTCGCCCTGGTCCATGCCTGACGTGCCCGCCCGGCTGCTCCGCGGCCTCGTCCCTGCGCTGCTGCTGGTCCTGGCACTGGCGCCGATGCCTCGCGCCCAGGCCCAGCCGGCCGTCGCCACCCTCGACTGGACCCAGGCCGAGACCCTGGTGGCGCTGGGCGTCACGCCGGCCGGCGTCGCTCAGGTCGATGCCTACCAGGCCTGGGTCGGCGCCCCGCGCCTGCCCGAGGCCACCGTCGATCTCGGCCTGCGCAGCCAGCCCAACCTGGAGCTGCTGGCGAGCCTGGCACCCGAGCGCATCCTGATCTCGCCGATGTTCGCCAACCTGGCGCCGCGGCTGTCGCGCATCGCCCCGGTCACGACCCTGCCGTTCTACTCCCCGGGCCGCGAGACCTGGCCCCAACTGCTTGAGCTGACCCGCAAGGTCGGTCGCCTGGCGTCGAGGGAGGCGGCCGCCGAGCGGCTGATCGCCGAGACGGAGACGCGCCTCGCGGCCCTGCGGCAGCGGCTACCCGCGCGGGTGGCGCCGCTGCTGGTGGTGCAGTTCATGGACGAGCGCCATGTCCGGGTGTTCGGCGAGGGCGGCCTCTACCAGGCCGTGATGGCCCGCCTGGGGCTGGAGAACGCCTGGCGCGGCGAGACCAACGCCTGGGGCTTCTCGCTGGTGGGCCTGGAGCAGCTGGTGGGGCTGGAGGCCCGCCTGGTGGTGGTCGAACCCTACCCGGTGGGCGTCGAGGCCGCGCTGGCCGACAGCGGCCTCTGGCAGCAGCAGCCCAGCGTGCGCGATGACAGCCTGATCACCCTGCCCCCGGTATGGAGCTTCGGCGCCCTGCCCTCGGCGCAACGCTTCGCCGAGCACCTGGTCGCCGCCCTGGAGGAGGCACCCCATGACGACTGAGGCCGCTCGCCGCCAC
Source organism: Halomonas ventosae (assembly GCF_004363555.1). Lineage (GTDB taxonomy): Bacteria > Pseudomonadota > Gammaproteobacteria > Pseudomonadales > Halomonadaceae > Halomonas > Halomonas ventosae. Next base: position 220,016 of record NZ_SNZJ01000005.1, read on the forward strand.
GCCCCTGCCCTGGTCTGCCTGCTGCCGGGCCTGGCGCTGCTGGCCCTGGTGCTGGGGTCGCTCGCCGAGGAGGGGCTGTTCGATGGCCTGCGCGCGCTGATGACCGTGACGCCGGCAAGCGCCGAGGCGCTGGTGCGCCACTACAGCTGGTGGCCGCGCCTCGCCATGGCGCTTCTGGCCGGCGGCGGCCTGGCTCTCGCCGGGGTGCTGATGCAGCAGGTGCTGCGCAACCCCCTGGCCGCCCCCACCACCCTGGGGGTGGCCAGTGGCGCCAACCTGGCGCTGATGGCCGCCACCCTGCTCGCCCCCGGCCTACTGCTGGCCGGGCGTGAATGGGTGGCCCTGGCCGGCGGCGCCGGTGCCATGGCGCTGGTCGTCGCCCTGACCTGGCGCCGCGGCCTCTCCCCCGCGGTGGTGGTCCTCGCCGGCCTGGTGGTCAACCTCTACGCCGGGGCGCTGGGCATGGTGCTGCTGCTCTTCCACCAGGAGACCCTCAAGGGGCTGCTGATCTGGGGCGCGGGGTCGCTTTCCCAGCACGGCTGGCATGACGCCGCCTTTTTGGCCCCGCGGCTGCTGCTGGGCGCCCTGGCAGCCTGGCTGCTGCTGCGACCGTTGACGGTGCTCGAACTCGACGACGCCAGCGCCAGGAGCCTCGGCGTCTCGCTGAGGCACCTGCGCCTGGCAGGGCTGGGGCTGGCGGTCTTCCTCACCGGCTGCGTGGTCAGCGTGGTCGGGGTGGTCGGCTTCATCGGCCTGGCCGCGCCCAATATCGTGCGCCTGGCCGGGGCGCGCCGCCTGGGGGCGCGGCTCGTCTGGTCGACGCTGCTCGGCGCCCTGCTGCTGGCCACCACCGACCTGCTGCTGCAGCGCTTCGCCGGCACCCTGCCCACCCTGCTTCCCACCGGGGCCACCACGGCCGCCCTGGGGGCACCGCTGCTGCTGTGGCTGATCCCCCGGCTGCGCCTGGAGGCCGGCCGCCCGCCCGCCAACGCCACGGCCCTGGCCCCGCGCCACCCCGCCCCCGGGCGCCTGGCCGCGGGGCTGGCCCTGGGCCTTCTTGCCGCCCTCCTGCTCGCGCTGCTGCTGGGCCAGGCGGCCGGCGGCTGGTTCGCCACTGTTGAGGAGGCGGTGCTGGCGTGGCGCTGGCCACGGCTGCTGGCCGCCGCGGGCAGCGGGGTGATGCTGGCCATCGCCGGCACCCTGATCCAGCGCCTCACCGCCAACCCCATGGCCAGCCCCGAGGTGCTGGGCATCAGCGGCGGCAGCGCCATCGCCCTGATCGCGGCGCTCTTCCTGCTGCCCGCCCCCGGCAACCTGATCCTGGTCGCCGCCGGCACCCTGGGGGCGCTGGCCAGCCTGGCGGTGCTGGTCGTGCTCAACCGGCGCAGCGGCTTCGTGCCCGAACGGCTGCTGCTCAGCGGCGTGGCGATCACCGCGCTGTTCGACGCCGTGCGCGCCATCGTGCTGGCCGGCGGCGACCCACGCGGCCAGCAGGTGATCGCCTGGCTCTCGGGCTCCACCTACTACGTCGACCCCGTCGGCGCGACAGTGGTGGCGGGCCTCGCCGTGGTGCTGGCCTTGGCGGCACGCCCCTTCGCCCGCTGGCTGGATATCCTGCCGCTGGGGGCGGCCACGGCCGCGGCCCTGGGAGTCAGGGTCGAGCGGGCCCGGCTGGCGTTGCTGCTGCTGGTCGCGCTGCTGACCGCCTGCGCCACCCTGGTGGTGGGCCCGCTCTCCTTCGTCGGCCTGCTGGCTCCCCATATGGCCCGGCTGGCGGGTTTCTCCCGGGGCCGCGCCCACCTGCTGGGGGCCGCGCTGATCGGCGCCCTGCTGATGGTGCTGGCGGACTGGCTGGGCCGCCAGCTGCTGTTCCCCGCCGAGATCCCCGCCGGCCTGGTGGCCTCGCTGCTGGGCGGCGCCTACTTCATGTGGGGCCTCCGGCGCCGCTGACCGGGCGGACTCGGGAGGCACCATTGAACTCGGCGGCCACTGGCCACACTAACCGGGTGAGGCGTCGACAGGCGCCATCGATCACATGGACCCTCACGGACCACAAGGAGTGAACGCATGGCCCAACGCAAACCGCTGAATCACACCATCAGGCAGGCCACCCTCGGGGCGCTGCTCGCCGGCGGCCTGGCCGTCACCGGCAGTGCCCTGGCCCAGCCCCAGGGCCTCTACTCGGCCGACGAACTGGTCGATGCCAGTGTGTATGCCACTTCCGGCAGCGAACAGATCGGCGAGGTCGAGGACATCCTGCTCGACAACGACATGCAGGTCCGCGCCCTGGTCATCGACACCGGCAACCTCTTCGACTTCAAGGGCGAACAGCATTTCGTCATCGAGACCGGTAAGTTCACCGTCGAGACCCAGAACGGCAACAGCCTGGAGGAGATCGAGTACCGGGTGAATGTCGACATGAGCGAGGAGCAGATCAGCCAGCAGCCGCAGTACACCAACGACTGGTGGCAGAACGCCCGGGAAGGGGCCCAGCAGGCCTGGGAGGACACCAAGGAGGGCGCCGCCAGCGCCTGGGAATCCACCCAGGAAGGGGCATCACGGGCCCTGGACCGCATCGGCGAGGCCCTGGAGAACGTCGGCGAACGGACCCAGGAGGCCGCCGACCGCTCCGCCGAGTGACGGCTCACTCGCCCCTTTGCCCGCGAAGCCCGGCCATCTGGCCGGGCTTCTTGCTGGACGGCACACGGGTAGCGCCACTCATCACTAACGATAACCATTTTCATATTAGCCATGTTTCATGCGATAATGGCAGACCGCCTCGCCATGAACCGCCCTTCCCGCCCATGCATGACCTCGATGAACTGGCCGCCTTCTGCGCGGTGATGCACTCCGGCCACCTGACCCATAGCGCCCGCCAGCTGGGGATCTCCAAGTCGACCCTGAGCCGGCGCATCAGCCAGCTGGAGCAGCAGCTGGGTCAGCCGCTGCTGCGCCGCCAGTCCAACCGCCTGATCCCGACCGAGGCGGGCCTGCTCTTCCACGACTACGGCCGGCGAATCCTCGCGCTGGCGGACCAGGGACGCCATGCCCTGGACGCGCTGCGCGAGGAGATCAGCGGCGAGCTGGTGCTGGAGGTCCATGACGCCCTGGCGCGCCTCTGGATCGCCGGCGTCATCGACGCCTTCATGCGCCGCCACCCCGGGATCACCGTCAGCCTGGAGACGCCACGCCGCCTGAGCGTCTCGCCGGGAAGCCAGGCGATCCGCGTCTGGCTGGGCGAGGTGCCGGAGACCGGCCTGCGCCAGCAGACCCTGGCCCTGCTGGAGTGCGGCCTCTACGCCCATCCGGACTACCTGGCACGGCGCGGCACCCCACACCACCCCGAGGAACTGGCGGGCCACGCCTGGATCGACCTGCTGGGCGAGACCGCCCAGGGGCTGTCTCTTCGCCACCCGCGCCATGGGCCCCATGTCGTCCAGCCACCGCCCTCGCGCCTGCGGGTCGACCAGCCGGTGCTGCAGGCGGATGCCATCGCCCGAGGGCATGGCTTCGGCGTGATGCCCGACTGGTTCGCTGCCCGGCGCGAGGCCGCCCATCCCGGCCAGCTGCGGCGCTGCCTGCCGGAGTGGGCGGCGCCTCCGCGGCCGGTCACCCTGCTCCATCCCCATGGCCACCAGCCCCGCAAGGTCACCGCCCTGCTCGCCTTCCTGCGCGACGCCCTGCCCGCGGGCTGGTAGCCGCGGGCGTTGCAGCCCATGCAACGCCATGTTCGTCGCGCAGCACTGGAGGGCGGGGCACCATCCTCATAGAATCTCACCCGCAATTGATAATCACTTTTATTCAAAGCATCGATCATCACGGGTGACCCCATGTTCCCTAGACCTCGCACCGCCCTGGCCGGCGCCATCGCCCTGGCCACCGGCGGCACCAGCCTCTCCGCCCTGGCCCAGCAACAGCTGGACGATATCGTGGTCTCCGCCGCCGGCTTCGAGCAGGCCATGGCCGAGGCCCCGGCCAGCATCTCGGTGATTTCACGCCAGGAACTGGAGGAGAAGCGCGTCTCCAGCCTCGCCGATGCCCTGCGCGGCGTCGAGGGGGTCGACGTGGGCGGCCAGGTGGGCAAGACCGGCGGGCGCAACATCAGCATCCGCGGCATGCCCAGCGACTACACCCTGGTGCTGATCGACGGCCGGCGCCAGAACACCGCCGGCAGCGTGACGCCCAACGGCTTCGGCGAGACCGCCACCAGCTTCTTCCCGCCGGTGTCGAGCATCGAGTGCATCGAGGTGATCCGCGGCCCGATGTCGACCCTCTACGGCTCCGACGCCATGGGCGGGGTGATCAATATCATCACCCGCAAGGTGGGACGCGAGTGGAGCGGCTCGTTGCAGGCCGAGACCACCCTCAACCAGCATGACGAATACGGCGACAGCCGCGAGACCAGCCTCTATGCCAGTGGCCCGCTGGTCGAGGAGGCCCTGGGGCTGCAGGTGCGCGGCCGCTTCCATGAGCGCGACGAATCGACCCTGACCTACACCGAGGCAGACGGTACCGAGGTCCCGGTCAGCCAGCGCGGGCCGAGCCCCGTCGAGGGGGACATCTACAGCCTGGGCGCCAGGCTCACCCTGACACCCGACGATACGCACGAGCTGTGGCTGGACGGCGAGACCAGCCGCCAGCGCTACGCCAACGGCGACTGTCAGCTGGGCACCCTGGACGGGCTTACCCGCAGCTGCGAGCCCGATCCGGGCGTGGCCAACGGTTATGCCGACGAGCTCCGCTTCGAACGCGACCAGCTGGCCATCGGCCATACCGGCCAGTTCGCCGCCGGCACCCTGGAGTCGAGCCTGATGCGCAACACCACCGAAACGGTGGGACGCACCATCCCCGGCACCATTGGGCAGCCCTATGCCGACTTCCCGGGCATCGTCGGCGGCGAGGCGCGCGAGCTCGAGACCACCAACACCGTGCTGGACAGCAAGGTCGTGATGCCGCTGGGCGACCATATGGCGACGATCGGAGGCCAGTGGATGGATTCCGAGCTGACCGACGGTCTGGCCACCGAGGCGTTCTCGCAGACCACCTGGGCGCTGTTCGCCGAGGACGAGTGGTGGCTGGCCGAGGAGTGGGCGCTGACCCTGGGCGGGCGCTACGACCACCACGACGCCTTCGGCAGCCAGTTCAGCCCACGCGGCTACCTGGTGTGGAGCGCCAGCGACGCCTGGACGTTCAAGGGCGGGGTCAGCCGCGGCTACCGGACCCCCACCCTCAACGACCTGCACGCTGGTATCAACGGCGTGACCGGTCAGGGCACCATCCTGACCATCGGCAACCCCGACCTCGAGCCGGAGACCAACACCAGCAGCGAGCTCGCCGCCCACTACGACAGCGGCCAGGGCTTCATGGCCAGCGCCACGCTGTTCCATAACCGCTTCGACGACAAGATCGCCGCCGGACCGGACATCGTCGTCAGCGGCGACCCGCGAATCCCGGACGGCACCTACGCCCAGGACATCAATATCGACGAGGCCGAGACCCGGGGCATCGAGCTGGCCACCCGCCTCCCGCTGGCGCCGGCCTGGAACCTGAGTGCCAACTACACCTTTACCGACAGCGAGCAGAAGAGCGGCGAGCAGCAAGGGGAGCCGCTGACCGACACCCCGGAGCACGCCGTCAACGCCACCCTGCGCTGGCAGGCAAGCGACAGGCTCGCCACCTGGCTCTCCGCGGAGTATCGCAGCGAGCGCTACCGCAATCGCGAGCGGGTACGCGGGGCCCCCGCCTTCGATGACCTGGGCGACTTCAAGGCCTATACGCTCGTCCACCTGGGCGGCCGCTATGACGTCTCGGAGCGCTTCAGGGTCAGCGTGACGCTCTACAACCTCTTCGACAAGGACTTCGTCGACTATCGCGCCTACGACGACGGGGCGAGCTACGGCAACGTCTACGCCAACAGCGAAGCGGGTCGACGGCTCTGGCTCTCCGCCCGTTACGCGTTCTAATCTGAAGAGGCTGGCGTTTCGATCCTTGGCCCCGGCCCGTGCCGGGGCCTTTTCGTGCCGGCGGCACGCCGGAGTTGCCTGGAGGGGCCTGCATTCACGACAATACGCGGCCTCCTCCCACCGCCACGCAAGGATGCCACCCATGCTCGCCGAACTCTTCGCCGTGATGGCGCCCGTGCTCACCGGCGCGGGGCTCGGCTTCCTCTGGGTGCGCCTCGGCCACGACTTCCCGGTGGCCTTCGTCACCCGGCTGGTGTTCAACATCGGTACCCCGGCCCTGGTGCTGGCTTCGCTTGCCGGCGCCGAGATCGACGCCGGCAGCTTCGGGCGCACCATGCTGGCCACGGCGCTGGTGCTGACCGCCATGGCCGGCATGGCCTTCCTGCTGGCCCGGCTGCTAGGCAAGGACTGGCGGGTACTGCTGGCCCCCACCATGTACCCCAACACCGGCAACATGGGCCTGCCGGTGGTGCTCTACGCCTTCGGCAGTGCCGGCTTCGCCTTCGGCATCACGGTGATGGTCACGGTCTCGCTGTTCCAGTTCACCCTGGGCACCCTGCTGGCGAGCCGCGGCAACCCGCTGAAGGCGCTGGCCAGGACGCCGGTGGTCTACGCCATCCTGATCGCCCTGGGGCTGCTGCTCACCGACACCGACCTGCCCCGCTGGCTCGCCAACAGCGTCGATCTGATCTCGGGCTTCACGGTGCCGCTGATGCTGATCACCCTGGGCGTCTCGCTGGCCAGCATCCATGCCCGCAACCTCGGCTCCGGCATCGGCTTCAGCCTGCTGCGCATCCCGGTGGCCGCCGGGGTCGCGTGGGGCATTGGCACCCTGCTGGCGCTTCCGCCCATGGCGCTGGCCATCCTGGTGCTGCAGATGAGCATGCCGGTGGCGGTGTTCAACTACCTCTTCGCCCAGAAGGCCGGCCGCGAGCCCCAGTACGTGGCGAGCCTGGTGTTCTGCTCCACCCTGCTGTCGCTGGTCTACCTGCCGATCCTGCTGGCGATCCTGATGTAGCGCCGCCCTCGCCCGTGCCCCCGCGGGGAACACCCTCGCCCCGGCAGAGTCCCTGTGTAGGGTCCTTGTGAAGGGTCCCTATGCGGGTACAGCCAACGAGGGAGAAGCCAAATGCACTCGCCACGTCACGCACTCTCGACCGCCCTGCTGCTGGGCGGCATCCTGCTCGCCGGCCCGGCCGTGGCCGCCGAGGTGGTCGAGGAGCGCATCGTAACCGACCACCTTGAGCTGCGCCTGGAGCGCGTGGCCTCGGGCCTCACGCATCCCTGGTCGGCCGCCGAACTGCCCGACGGCCAGTGGCTGGTCACCGAGCGGCCCGGCCGCCTGGTGCGCATCGATGCCCAGGGCGAGGTCAGCCGTGTTTCCGGGGTGCCCGAGGTCTCCACCCGCGGCCAGGGCGGCCTGCTCGATGTGGTCCTGCATCCCGACTACGGCGAGGGCAGCGACTGGGTCTACCTCACCTGGAGCCAGGCCGGCAATGGCGGCAGCGCCACCACCCTCTCCCGCGGGCGCCTGGAGGACGACGCCCTGGTGGACCTGGAGACGCTATTCGTCCAGGACCGCTTCTCCCGGCCCGGCCGCCACTATGGGTCGCGGCTGGCCTGGCTGCCCGACGGCACCCTGCTGATGAGCGTCGGCGAGCGCGGCAGTCCCGAGCGCGCCCAGGACCGCGGCGACCACGCCGGCAGCGTGCTGCGCCTGACCGCCGAGGGCAAGGTGCCAGACGACAACCCCTTCGTCGACGACGATGACGCCCGGCCCGAGCTCTTCACCTACGGCAACCGCAATCCCCAGGGCCTGACCGTGGCCGCCGACGGCACGGCCTGGTCCACCGAGCACGGCCCGCGCACCGGCGACGAGCTCAACCGCCTCGAGGCCGGGGTCAACTACGGCTGGCCCGAGGTGAGCCGCGGCAACGACTACGCCACCAACCGGCCCATCGGCCGCGACAGCGCCCCCGGCATGCGCGACCCCGTGCATGTCTTCGCCGGGCGCTTCGCCCCCTCGGGGCTGGCCGAGGTCACAGGCGACACCTTTCCCGCCTGGCAGGGCCACCTGCTGGCCGGGGGCCTGGCCAGCGAGCGCCTGGTGCGCCTCGCCCTGGACGGCGACAGGGTGGTCGAGCGCGAGGTGATCCTCGAGGGCGAGATCGGCCGCATCCGCGACGTGCTCCTGGGCCGCGACGGCGCCCTCTACCTGCTCAGCGACCACGCCGACGGCGGCCTCTACCGCCTGGTCCCCGCCGACTAGCCACGACGAGGGCCGCACCGGACGTGGCCCCGACGACCACAGGGAGCCCCATGCGCCTGCGCAACCTGATCATCGTCACGGTCATCGTGCCGCTCTTCCTGGTGCTGATGGTCTTCAGCCTGGTGGCGATCAAGTCGCTGGAGGAGAACGTGCGCGCCAAGCTGGAGACCGAGGTCCAGACCATCAGCCGCGCCATCGGCACCTCCCTGGGCTATGCCCTGACCCGCGAGACTCCCGAGTCGCTTCAGGAGACCCTGCAGTCGGCCTTCTCCTACAACCGCATCTACGGCGCCTATGTCTTCGACATCACGGGCCAGCAGATCCACGGCCTGGGGCTCGGCGAGGCGCTCTACGACGCCGAGGAGCTCAAGGCCGTGGTCGAGGCGGGCGAGATGCGCAGCGACTATCGCGACGACGGGGGCTGGACCTACTTCTCGACCCTGATGCCGCTGCGTGCCCCCGACGGCACCATCCTCGGCGTGCTTCAGGTCAATCGCCTCAATACCGGCATCGAGAACTACACCGGCTTTCTCAGCCTGCTCGCCCTGGTCGCCTTCGGCATCGGTGCCGCGGGCATCGTGCTCGGCATCTGGTGGATGTTCCGGCGCCATATCGAGCGCCCCCTGAGCCGACTGCTCGAGGTGATGGAGCGGGTCGCCCGGGGTGAACGCCGCCAGCGGGCCACGATCCACGGCCTCGACGAGTTCCGCCGGCTGGGCCTGGCCCTCAACCACATGCTCGACGCCCTGGCCGAGAAGGATGCCGACATCGAGGCGCGGCAGCGCCGAGAGATCGAGCTGGAGCGGCGACTGCGCAAGTCGCGCAAGCTGGCCGAGCTCGGTGTGCTGGCCGCGGGGGTGGCCCATGAGGTCGGCACGCCACTGACCGTCATCGAGGGCCAGGCCCAGCGTCTCGAGCGCCGCGACGGCATCGGCGACGACGAACGGCGGCGCCTGGGGCGCATCCGCGGCGAGGTACAGCGCATCGTCGAGATCGTGCGCCAGCTGATGGACCTGGGGCGCCAGCACAGTGTCGACAAGGCATGGCTGGCCCTGGACGACCTTGTCCACGACGCCCGGCAGCTGGTCGAGGCCGACCTCGAGACGCGCGACATTCGCCTCGAACCGCTGCTGCCGGACCCGCCGGTGATGCTGCTGGCCAATGGCCAGCAGCTGGTCCAGGTCCTCACCAACCTGCTGCGCAATGCCACCCAGGCCGAGGGCGTCCGGCGGATACGGCTGGCGGCCCGCCGCCGCGACGACAGCCTCTGCCTGACCATCGAGGACGACGGCTGCGGCATTCCAGAGGCCGACCGGGCCCGGGTCTTCGACCCCTTCTTCACCACCAAGCCCGTGGGCCAGGGCAGCGGCCTCGGGCTCTCCATGGTCCATCGCATCATCAACGACCACGGCGGCTCCATCGGCGCCTTCGACAGCGCGCTGGGAGGTGCCGGCTTCGAGATCGTGCTGCCACTCGAGGACACCACCCCATGAACGGACACGCCATGCCAGACACGGAACGCGACATGACTGCCCTGCCCCTGCTGGTCGTCGAGGACGACCCGGCCATCCTGGAACTGCTCGAGGAGGAGCTGGCCGACGCCGGCTACCCGACCCTGGCCGCGACCAGTGCCGAGCAGGCCCTGGCCACGCTCAGCCACAGCGAGGTGGCCCTGGTGATCAGTGACGTGCGCCTGCCGGGCATCGACGGCATGCAGCTGCTCGAGCGGCTGCGCCGCGAGGGGAGCGCGGTGGGCTTCATCGTGATCACCGCCTTCGGCACCATCGACCAGGCGGTGGAGGCGCTCAAGCAGGGCGCCGACGACTTCCTGACCAAGCCGCTGGACCTGGAGGGGCTGCGCGAGGCGGTCTACCGGGTGCTGGAGAGCCGCCGACTGGCCTCGCGCCTGGCGAGCGACGGGGCGGCGAACAGCTTCCACGGCATCGTCGGCGAGAGCGAGGCCATGCAGTCGCTGTTCCATGACGCCGCCCGGCTGGCCGACAGCGACGCGCCCATGCTGCTGCTCGGCGAGAGCGGCACCGGCAAGGAGCTGATGGCGCGGGCCGTGCACGCCGAGAGCCCGCGTCGCGACGGCCCCTTCGTCGCCGTGAACTGCGCCAGCATTCCCGCCGAGCTGATGGAGAGCGAGTTCTTCGGCCATGTGAAGGGCGCCTTCACCGGTGCCGACGAGTCCCGCCAGGGGCTCTTCCAGGCCGCGCGGGGCGGCAGCCTGTTCCTCGACGAGATCGGCGAGATGCCCGCCGCGCTGCAGGCCAAGCTGCTGCGGGCCCTGCAGGAGAGGAGCGTGCGCCCGGTGGGCGCCGAGCGGGAGGACGCCGTGGACGTGCGCATCATCGCCGCCACCCATCGCCAGCTGGAGGAGGAGATCGAGGCGGGTCACTTTCGCAGCGACCTCTTCTATCGCCTGGAGACCTTCTCGCTGCGCATCCCGCCCCTGCGCGAGCGGGAGGGGGACATCGAACGGCTGATCCCGGCGCTGATCGACAAGCATGCCGGTCAGCAGGACAAGCGCATCGCGCGCATCGAACCGGCGGCCCTGGAGGCCCTGCTCGGCTACGACTATCCGGGCAACGTCCGCGAGCTGGAGAACGCCATCATGCGGGCGGTGACCCTGGCCGAGGCGGGACAGCTCTGTCACGCCGACCTGCCCCAGCGGATCCGCGACCAGGGCGAGGCCCGGCGTCGCGCCTGCCGCGAGAGCCGGGCCGAGGGGGCGATGGCAAGTACCGCCACCCGGGCGGACTGGCCGAGCCTGGAAGAGGTGGAGAAGCGCTATATCCGCAAGGTGCTGGCGGCCACGGGCGGCAACAAGCGGCGCACCGCCGAGGTGCTGGGGATAGCCCGGCGTACCCTCTACCGCCGCCTCGAGGAGGAGTAGCCAGACAAAAAAAGGACCCCCGTCACAGCGGGGGCCAGGGGTCACATGCCGGGCCGGGCAGAGGGGAACGCGATGCACCGGCCTGGGAAGGGCATGGACCGGGAGAACCGTCCATCACGCAGGAGCCGCCCCGCAAAGCAGGGCGGCTCGGTGGGCTTACCAGCCCTGCTCCTCATCGTCGCTGCTGTCGCCCTCCTCGTCCCAGGGCGCTTCCTGTTCCTCGTTCTCGTACTCCTCTTCGCCGCCGGCGGCAGGGTCATCGGCGCCGGGCATCGCCTCGGTGCCTTCACCGAAGCCTGGGTCGCCGGCCGGCTCACCCGCCGCGGGGTCCGCCTGCTGGGTAGAGGGGTCGGCCGCGGAGTCAGTGCTCTGGGCCGCGGGGTCGTCGCCCGGCACGGCCGGGTCCCCCTGGGCATTGGGATCGGCTGACGGAGCACCGGCCGCCGGATCCGCCTGCTGGCTCGTGGGGTCGGCCGCGGAACCGGTGCTCTGGGCGGCCGGGTCGGTGGGCTCCTCGTGCATGTCGCCGAAGGCCAAGGGGCTTGCGATCAGGCCGAACGAGACACCGAGAATGCCGAGCTTCCTGAGGGTTTCCTTGGACATCATCTTGCACCTCCTTCCTTCATGAAGATCGAGGGTGGTTCGGGCGGGATTTGCCCGTGGTGACCGGCGGCTGTCCGGTCGGCCGGTCACCGATGAGACGCCGGCGGTCAGGAGCCGCTGCGGTCGTCGTCTTGCTCCTGGCTACTGGCTTCCGGCTCCGTGCCAGAGGTCGAATCACCGGACGCCGCCTGTGAATCCATGGTGGACTCCTGGTCCAGGACCTGGCCCTGCTGGCTGGCGGGATCCTGGCTATCCATGCTCGAGTCCTGCTCCATATCGGTCGCCTGCCCCATGGAGGAAGACTCTCCATTCGTGGTTGAGGACTCTCCATTCGTGGTTGAGGACTCTCCATTCATGGTTGAAGACTCTTGCTCCATGGTGGAAGACGCCTCGCCGGCCGGCGCTTCCGTCGGCGGCTGCTCCTCCTCGCCGTTGCCGCATCCGGCCAGGGCCAGGCTGCCGAGCCCCAGGGCGGCGATCGCGGCGAGGGTCGTCAGCCGGCGCGATCGCCGCTCGCGGGGCCTGTCTCGGTTCAGCTCATGGTCGGTCATCGCTCTCTCCCTGGGTCGTCGGGTCGTCACCCAATAGCAAGCAGGCGGCATGCCAGGCACCGGAAGAAACCAATAAAAATACTTTTAAATCAGAAATTTATTCAGCAACCAGCAGACAGGAGACGCGGCGCGTCGAGGACCGGGAGGTGGTCAGATTCGACACATGGGTCACTCCTGTACCATCCTGCACGTCTTCAACACCCCGGGTTTTAATTTGAATGATCATTCAAAAACCGCTAGGGTAGGGGCCACTCCAACGTCACCCGATGCCGCTGTCAACGCAGCAGCCTGGCATCATGACGTCGTTTTCTTACGTCACGACACTCGACCCTTCGGTGCTCCCGGCCGGTGGCGGGGAGCCGACAAAAGGCAGAGCCAATGAACGAGAACCGAAACGTCAAGATTCGGGTACGCAACCTGAGCAAGGTCTTCGGCAACCAGCCGAAGAAGGCGCTCGAACTGCGCGACCAGGGACTGAAACGCCCCGAGATCCTCGACAAGACCGGCCAGACGCTGGGCCTGTCGAACATCGACTTTGATGTCTACGAGGGCGAGCTGCTGGTGATCATGGGACTGTCCGGCTCGGGCAAGTCCACCCTCATCCGCTGCCTCAACCGGCTGATCGAGCCCTCCGAGGGCGAGATCGTCATCGACGGCGAGAACATTCCCGAGCTCGGCGACAAGGCACTGCTGGAGTGCCGCCGTCGCCACTTCTCCATGGTGTTCCAGAACTTCGCGCTCTTCCCCCACCGCACGGTGCAGCAGAACGCCGAGTTCGGCCTCGAGATCCGCGGCGTGGAGAAAGAAGAGCGGACCCGGGTGGCTCGCAACGCCCTCCACCAGGTGGGTCTGGATGGCTGGGAGGATGCCTATCCCAACCAGCTCTCCGGCGGCATGCAGCAGCGCGTGGGCCTGGCCAGGGCACTGGCCAACGACTCGACGGTGCTGCTGATGGACGAGGCCTTCTCGGCGCTGGACCCGCTGATCCGCGGCGACATGCAGCAGGAGCTGCTCGAACTGCAGCACCGCATGCAGAAGACCACGGTGTTCATCACCCACGACCTGGACGAGGCGATCAACATCGCCGACCGCATCATCCTGCTCAAGGATGGCGAGATCGTTCAGATCGGCACACCGGAGGATATCCTCACCCATCCCGCGGACGACTATGTGGCGCGCTTCATCGAGGGCGTGGACATGTCCAAGATCCTCACCGCGCAGCACGCCATGCGGCCGGTGCGCGCCACCGCCCGCGAGGAGGACGGCCCGCGCACCACCCTGCGCAAGATGAGCGAGAACGGGCTGGACTCCATCTACGTCACCAGCCGCGACCGCAAGCTGCTGGGGCTCGTCGTGGTGGATGCCGTCGAGCAGGCCGCGAAGGAGGGCAAGGAGAGCATCCGTGAGATCATGACCCAGGACTTCCGCGCCGTCGGCCCCGACGAACCGCTGCACAACCTCTTCGCCATGTTCAGCGAGAAGAGCTTCCCCATCGCCGTGGTGGACGACAGCCGCAAGCTGCTGGGCGTGGTGGTCAAGGGCGCCGTCCTCGACGAGCTGGCCCAGGCCGCCGAGCCCGCCCGGGTGGGTGAAGACGGGAGCGATAACGCGAACCAGAACATCGCAGCGGCAGGAGACGCATGATGGCTATCGAGATTCCGAGCATCCCGCTGGGCGACTGGATCGAGGGTGGCCTCGACTGGCTGACCAGCGAGTACTCCATCGTCACCCGCGCCATCTCCCGGGTGACCCAGACCGGCATCGACGGGCTCAACGATGCCCTGATGTGGCTCCCCGAGTGGGGCCTGCTGGCGATCATCGTCGGCCTCTGCTGGTGGGTGGCGAACCTTCGCCTGGGTATCGGCGCCGCCCTTGGACTGGCGCTGATCTGGAACCTGGGGCTCTGGGAGCCGATGATCGAGACCCTCACCCTGGTGGTGATCGCCACCTTCGTGGCGGTGGTGATCGCCATCCCGGTGGGCATCGCCGCGGCGCTCTCCGAGCGGCTCTACAAGACGATCATGCCGATCCTGGACTTCATGCAGACCATGCCGGCCTTCGTCTACCTGATCCCGGCGATTCCCTTCTTCGGCATCGGCTCGGTGTCGGCGATCTTCGCCACGGTGATCTTCTCCATGCCGCCGGCGATCCGCTTCACCACCCTGGGCATCCGTCAGGTGCCGGTGGAGCTGATCGAGGCCGCCGACGCCTACGGGGCGACCCGCGGCCAGAAGCTGGTCAAGGTACAGTTGCCGATGTCGCTGCCCACGGTGATGGCCGGCATCAACCAGACCATCATGCTGGCGCTCTCCATGGTGGTGATCGCCGCCATGATCGGCGCCGATGGCCTGGGCAGCGAGGTATGGCGCGCCATCCAGCGCCTGCGCCCGGGCGACGGCTTCGAGGCCGGCATCGCCGTGGTGATCCTGGCCATGCTGCTCGACCGCGTGACCCAGTCGCTGCGCAAGGGCCGCAAGTCCTGATCGCTGGGGGCGCCCCCTTGAATCCGTCGGGAGGCACCTCCAAGGTAAATGATTGAACATCAAGAGAAGGGGAACACTATGAAGAAGCACCCGCTGAACCGTCGCATCCGTCTCGCCGGCCTGGCCATGGCCGCCGGCACCGCGCTCGCCGCCGGTTCCGCCCAGGCCCAGGACAAGGGCAGCGTGCACCTGGCCTACGTGGAGTGGTCCTCCGAGGTCGCCTCCACCAACGTGGTGCGCGCCGTGCTGGAGCAGGCCGGCTATGAGGTGGAGATGACCTCCCTCTCCGCCGCCGCCATGTGGCAGTCCGTGGCTACCGGCGATGCCGATGCCATCGTCGCCGCCTGGCTGCCCACCACCCACGCCGACTACATGGAGCGCGTGGGTGACGAGGTCGACGACCTGGGCGTCAACCTGGACGGCACCAAGCTCGGCCTGGTGGTACCGGCCTACAGCGATATCGATTCCATCGCCGAGCTGAACGACCACGCCGACGCCTTCAACAATGAGATCATCGGCATCGACCCGGGCGCCGGCCTGATGGGCCTCACCGAGGAAGTGGTCGACACCTACGACCTCGATCTGGCCCTGCGCAGCGGCAGCGGCGCCACCATGACCGCGGCCCTGGAAAGCGCCATCCAGAACGAGGAAGACGTGGTGGTCACCGGCTGGACGCCGCACTGGAAGTTCGCCCGCTGGGACCTCAAGTACCTCGAGGACCCGGAGAACGTCTACGGTGGCGCCGAGCAGATCCATACCATCGCCCGCCAGGGGCTCGAGGAGGAGATGCCGGAGGCCTACGCCATCCTGGACGCCTTCGAGTGGACCCCGGAGCAGATGGGCGAGGTCATGCTGATGAACCAGGAAGAGGACGCCGACCCCTACGAGAACGCCAAGCAGTGGGTCGAGGAGAACCAGGACCTGGTCCAGGAGTGGCTGCCCGAAGCCTGAGGGTAGGCCAGGCCTCGCCCGTCCGGCGAGGCTGACCGCATCGAGCGCAAGGGGAGGCACCGAGAGGTGCCTCCCCTTTTCGTTGTGGAGGCGTGCCCCGTTGCGCCACCCTGTCGCCCGATACCGACAAGCCCACTGCAATCCCCGGCCGGGATGGGTACCATGGCCGCTCGGGATGCGCAGTGCGCCGTTGAATCGTCGCCTGGCAAGGTGGCGCGGAACGGTCACACTGAACAGATTCGCAGGACCTTCGTGGCCAACAAGGAGATTCAGGCATGTTCAAGAAGATCATGGTGCCGGTCGACCTGGCACATATCGAGCTGATCGAGCCGTCGCTGCAGGCGGTGGCGGACCTTGCTCGCCACTATGATGCCGAGGTCTGCTACGTGGGGGTGACCGCCAATACGCCCGGCAGCGTGGCGCGCACGCCCCAGGAGTACACGCAGAAGCTCGAGGCCTTCGCCCAGGAGCGGCACAGGATCCACGGCCAGCCGGTCAGCACCCATACCATCGTCAGTCCCGACCCGATCGCCGACCTCGATGACGACCTGATCGAGGCCATCGACGAGGTGGGCGCCGACCTGGTGGTCATGCCGACCCATCCCCCCAAGCATCTGGACGTGATCATGCCGTCCCATGGCGGCAAGGTGGCAACGCACACCAAGGCCTCGGTGTTCCTGGTGCGTCCGGGGGCCGGCAAGTAAGCCGAACCTGCAAACGCAAGCACACCAATAACTGCAAGGGAGATGTCTCGTGGCTCAAGATCCCCAAGACGAGAAACCCCAGGAGCCGACTGCCGGCTCCGAGGGGATTCCCGCCCCGGAGGGGGCGGCGAACCTGATCGATACCGACTACGTGATCGGCCAGGACAACATCACCGCCTCACCGCTGGGCGTGAACGTGGACCTGCATGGCAAGGTCTTCTTGTTCTCCTCGATCGTGATCCTGCTGTTCGTGATCCTGACGCTGGCCTTGCAGGATCAGATGGAGCCGATCTTCAACAGCATGTTCAGCTTCCTGACCACCAACCTGGGCTGGTTCTTCCTGCTGGGCGCCAACGTCTTCGTGATCCTGGCGCTGGTGCTCATCTTCACCCCCATGGGCAAGGTGCGCATCGGTGGCGCCGACGCCACGCCGGACTTCGGCTACGCCGGCTGGTTCTCGATGCTGTTCGCCGCCGGCATGGGCATCGGGCTGATGTTCTACGGCGTGTCGGAGCCACTGGGCCACTACGGCACGGCCATGGGCGGTATCAGCATGGGCGAGGATGGCCTGCGCACCGACTGGGCCCCGCTGGGCGGTGCCGAGGGGGACCAGGCCGGTGCCATCTCGCTGAGCATGGCCGCCACCATCTTCCACTGGGGCCTCCACCCCTGGGGCGCCTACGCCATCGTTGGCCTGTCGCTGGCGATCTTCGCCTTCAACAAGGGCCTGCCGCTGACCATGCGCTCGATCTTCTACCCGATCCTGGGCGAGCGCGTATGGGGCTGGCCGGGCCACGTGATCGATATCCTGGCGGTATTCGCCACCCTGTTTGGCCTGACCACGTCCCTGGGGTTGGGGGCGACCCAGGCGGCCGGGGGCCTCGAATACCTGTTCGGCATCCCCTCCGGCGACATCACCCTGGTGCTGCTGATCATGGGGATCACCCTCGTGGCCCTGGGCTCGATCCTGCTCGGCGTCGACAAGGGCGTGCAGCGCCTCTCCCAGATCAACATGGTGCTCGCCGCCCTGCTGCTGCTGTTCGTGATCCTCGTCGGCCCGACGCTGATGATCGCCACCGGCGTGGTCGAGAACCTGATCGGCTACGTGACCCACCTGCCGGCGCTCTCCATGCCGTTCGGGCGCGAGGACGCCAACTTCAGCCAGGGCTGGACAGCCTTCTACTGGGCCTGGTGGATCGCCTGGTCGCCGTTCGTCGGCATGTTCATCGCCCGCGTCAGCCGCGGCCGCACCGTGCGTGAGTTCCTGATCTCGGTGCTGCTGGTGCCGTCGATGGCCTCGGTGGTGTGGATGACCGCCTTCGGCACCACCGCCATCGACCAGGTGGTCAATTCGGGCATCACCCAGGTGCAGGATGCCGCCCTGGAGCTGCAGCTGTTCACCATGCTCGAGCACCTGCCGCTGACCACCATCACCTCCTTCGTCGGCATCACGCTGGTGATCGTGTTCTTCATCACCTCGTCGGACTCGGGTTCGCTGGTGATCGACTCCATCACCGCCGGCGGCAAGGTGGACGCGCCCAAGCCGCAGCGCATCTTCTGGGCACTGATCGAGGGGGCTCTGGCCATCGCCCTGCTGCTCGGCGGCGGCCTTGCCGCCTTGCAGACGGCGGCGCTGACGACCGGCCTGCCCTTCACCCTGGTGCTGCTGGTGGGCTGCTATGCCATCGTCAAGGGACTGATGAGCGAGCCGAAAGCCAAGTAGGCCCGACACGCTGTGTAAAGCATCCGGTAAGCAACGGAAAGGCGGCCCGCGGGCCGCCTTTCTCGTTTCTGTTTCTGTTTCCGTTTCCCCTGCCCAGTTCAGCTCCAGAGCGCACTCAGCGGCGTCGTCGGGCTGTAGTGGCGGGCCACCTGGGCCTGCAGCAGCTCGGCGGTAGCCAGCGCATCGATCAGCGCATGGTGCCCCGAATAGACGGGCAGGCCGTAGCGGGCACGACTGTCGTAGAGGCGGATGGAGGCCGGCGGCCTGCCGATCCAGCGCTTGAAGCGGGCCAGCAGCGACTGGCGGTGGATGCGCGCCTCCAGCGACATGGTATCGATGACCGGGAACATCACGCCCTCCCCCACCCTGGCCTTCACCGCGGCATCCAGGAAGGGCCGCTCGATGTGCCGGTAGTGGACCACCACCAGGCGCCCCGCCAGGGCCTCGAGCAGCTCGCCGAGGACCTCGTCGAGGTCCGGGGCCCGGGCGATGTCGGCGTGGGTGATGTGGTGGAAGGTCACCGACTCCTCGCTGAGCGGGCGCGAGGGCCGCACGACCCAGTAGCGGCGCCGTGACAGGGCAATGCGCCCCAGGGTGAAGGGCACCACGCCGATGCTGACGATGGCGTGGCGCCGCTCGTCCAGGCCGGTCGTCTCCATGTCCAGGGCCACCATCGGCGCCTCGCCGATGGGCGTGTCTGGCGCGGGCGTCCCGGCGGTAAAGAAGCGCGTCAGCCGCGGGTCCCTAGCCGCCTCGGCGCGGCTGGCCAGGTACTCCGGCCAGCCCGGGGCCGGCGGGGAAGCCCGCGGACGCAGGCGCACCATGGCCATCTCAGCGGGACCGCGAGCGCGATGGCATGGGATAGCGGAACTTGAGGAACTTCTGGGCGTTGCTCAGCACCTGGAAGGCATCCTTGAGGTTATGGCGCTCGGTGTCGGAGACGTTCTCCGGCTCGATATTGTTGTCCGGGCTGCGCTCGTGCTCGATATCGATCACGTGGTGGCGGATCCGCGACATCGAGAGGAATTCCAGGGCATAGCGCAGCTTCTGGCTCACCCCCTGGGCCAGCAGCTGGGTGCGGTCGATGTCGTCGAGTCGCGCGAAGCTGTTCTGGGCCCGTGACCCGCAGGCCAGGGCATGGACCCGGACCAGGTCCGTCAGCGGTGCGGTACCGCGGCGCTTGAGGTTGATGGAGTTGTTGTGCTTGCCGTCCTTCTCCATGACGAAGGTGCGGAAGAAGCCCAGCGGCGGGGTGCGGTTCAGGGCGTTGCGGGCCATGGCGGCCAGGAACAGTGGGCTCTTGGGGGCCCGGGTGGCCACCAGGTCCTGGAGTTGCTCGACGAAGGGGTTCTCGCCATGCACGGCATCCAGGTCGAAGAAGATCGAGCTGTGCAGCAGCCGCTCCGGCGAGGGCTGGTCGATCCACTCCCGGAAGTACTGCTTCCATACCGACAGCGGCTGTCGCCAGCGGGCGTTGGTGGCCATGATGTCGCCCTTGCAGTAGGGGTAGCCGCAGGCATCCAGACCATCGCTGACGCGCTGCGCCAGCGCCAGGAAGTAGGCATCGTGGCGCTCGGGGTCGAAGTCGTCGGCGAGCACCAGGGCATTGTCCTGGTCGGTGACGATCGACTGCTCGTTGCGCGCCATGGAGCCCAGGGCCATGAAGCAGTAGCCCACCGGCGGCGGCCCCAGCTCCTCCTCGGCCAGCTCCAGCAGCCGGCGCGTGAAGCTGCGCCCGATGGTGGAGAGCGCGCTGCCCACCATGCGTGAATCCGCCCCCTCCTCGACCATGCGCACGAAGGCGTCGCGCACGTCGGGGGCCAGCCGCGCCAGGCCCTCTGCGCTGGACTGGTGGAAGATGTTGCTCACCAGGTAGAGGCTGCTGCCGGTCTCGTAGCGGATGATGTCGGAGAGGTGCACGATGCCGACCGGGTGGCGACGGTGCATCACCGGCAAGTGATGGATATTGTTGCGCAGCATGCACAGCATCGCCTCGTGCACCGACTCGTCGGACTGGATGGCGATCAGGCGGGGACCGATCACCTCTCCCACCGGCGTCTCGGGGGAGCGCCCCTCGGCCACCACATGCTTGCGGAAGTCGCTGTCGGTGAGGATGCCCTGCACCTGCCAGTGGCGATCCTGGCTGTCGCGGAAGGTATAGCGGGGCGTATCGCCGGGGGCATCGAGCACCAGTACCGCCGAGGCGCCGAACTCGGTGATCTGGCGGGCAGCCTCCTGCACCGTGGTGCCGGCCTCGACCATCACCGGGTAGCGGGTCAGCAGCTTGCGCACCCGGGTGATCATCATGTCGCTGTTCTTCTTCTGCTCCTTGACCGTCGACTCCAGGCGCGGCCGCTCGAGCTCGACGAAGTCGGCGAAGTTGTCGTCGGCCTCGCACAGCCGCTGGAAGGCGGGCTCGGGGATGAAGTAGATCAGGCTGTCTTCCATGGCCCGGGCCGGGAAGCGGGCCCGGTGGTTTCGCAGCAGGCTGAAGTGGCCGAAGATATCGCCCTCGCCCAGGCGGTTGTAGAGCTCGCCGCCGCGGCGATAGACCTCCACCGCCCCGCTGCGGATGTAGCAGAGCTCATGGACCTCCTGGTCGAGCACCAGGATGTCGCTGCCGGCCTTGAAGTAGGCCACCTCCACGCTGCCGGCCACCTCGTCGAGCAGCTCGTCACTGAGGCCGTCGAAGGGAGGATAGCGCCCCAGGTGCTGACGGATCTCAAGCAGTTCCACATCCATGCCCTTGCTCCCCGCGCGCGCTGTGATTGTGCCCAGTCTGGAATGGCCCACCCACCCTGTAAAGCAGGGCCCAGCCGAAGCAGGCCTCCCTCGGGGGCAGGACAGCAAAAAGGCCACCCCTGGCGGAGTGGCCTTGCGGTGGCCGAAGCAACGGCCCTGGACGCTGGATGCGTCTTACGAGTTCTGATCGGCGCTGGAGGCGTTGGCCTTGGCCATCTCCTGAACGCGCTGCATCAGCTCCGGATCCTGCTGGATGGCCTGGCCGATAGCGTTGAAGGTATCCACCTCGAGACCGCTGTCCTGGACGGCCTTGACCATCTCGTCGTTGGCCTCCTGGCGGACGTCCTGCTGGGCCTGCTCGTCCTCTGCGGACTGCAGCTGCTGGGTGTACTCCTGGGAGATGACGGCGATCTCTTGGGAGGCGTCGGCAAACTGCTGCAGCTGCTGGTCGGAGAAGTCCTGGGCCGGTGCAGTCGCCTGCGGCTGTTCTGCGTTGGCCGCAGAGTCCTGCTGTGCCTGGGCAGTGGCGGCCAGGCCGAGAGAGAGAAGTGCGGCCGAGAACAGAGCAGTCATCCGTTGCATGAATACCTCCAGGGTGTGGCGTTATGAATGTGCCCCCCTGTGACGCCCCCCGCTCCCTCGAGTTCAGACTATCGCGTATCCAAATGTAATTTTAAGGTTTTTCCGGCCAAATGAAGAAGGCGCCCCTCAGGGAGCGCCTTCTTTGCCGCTATGGGCCGACCACCTGGCGTCAGCCGTAGGCCAGGTTGGGCAGCCAGGTGACCAGCGCCGGGAAGAGGATCACCAGCAGCAGCCCCAGCGCCTGGATCCCCAGGAAGGGGAAGGAGGAGCGGAAGATCTGCGCCATGGTGATATGCGGCGGGCACACCCCCTTGATGTAGAAGAGCGCATAGCCGAACGGCGGGCTGAGGAAGGACATCTGCATGTTGACCAGGTAGATGACGCCGAACCACAGCGAGACATCGGCCGGGGCCACGCCGGGCAGGCCGAACACGCCGTCGAAGGTGAGCCCCTTGATCAGCGGCACGAAGATCGGCACCGCCAGCAGCAGGATGCCCACCCAGTCGAGGAACATGCCCAGCGCCACCAGCAGCACCATCATCAGCATCAGCACCGCGTAGGGGCCAAGGCCCGCGCCGGAGATCAGCTCCTGGACGAAGGTCTGGCCGCCCTGCAGGATGTAGAAGCCGACGAAGATGCTCGCGCCGAAGATGATCCACATCACCATCGCCGAGGCGACCAGGGTAGTCATGCAGGCCGCATGCAGGTTGGGCCAGGTGAGGCGCTTGTGCATCGCGGCCACGACCAGGGCGCCGAAGGTGCCGATGCCGGCTGCCTCCACCGGGGTAGCGATGCCGGTGAAGATGACGCCCAGCACCAGGATCACCAGGACGATGGGGGCCAGCATGTTGCGCAGCAGGCGCAGCTTCTCCCCGGTGCTGACCCGGTCCTCGACCGGCATCGGCGGCGCCAGCTTGATGTTCAGGGTGCCGCGCATCCAGCAGTAGAAGCCGTACATGAAGGCCAGCAGCAGGCCGGGAATCAGCGAACCGAGGTAGAGCTCGCCCACCGACTGCTGGGCAATGACGCCGTAGATGATCGCCAGGATCGAGGGCGGGATCAGGATGCCCAGGGTCCCGCCGGCCATGATCGAGCCGATGGCGATCTCCGGGTCATAGTGGCGCTTGAGCATCGCCGGCAGTGCGATCAGGCCCATGGTCACCACCGCGGCCCCGATCACGCCGACCATGGCGGCCAGCAGCGTGGAGGCGATGACGGTCGCGATGGCCAGGCCCGCCTTGAGGCCGCCCATCCACTTGTAGACGACGTCGAACAGCTCCTCGATGATCCCCGCCTTCTCCAGCACCGAGGCCATGAAGATGAACAGCGGGATGGCCGAGAGCTGGTAGTTGGTCATCATCGGGAAGATGCGCGAGGGCATCAGGTTGAGCATGGCCTGGTCGCCGACCAGGTAGAGGAAGGCCACCCCCAGGCCGCCGGTGACGAAGGCCAGCGGCAGGCCCGCCACCAGCACCACCATCAGCGAGCCGAACATCACCAGCGTCAGGGCACCGATGCCGACCGAGCCGAGGCTGTTCTCGAGGCTACCCGCCAGGCTGTCGTAGTCGGTCACCGCGATGTTGATCATCTCGAAGACCACCCAGGCCGCCAGCAGCGCGGCAATGACCAGCAGCACGCGGGCAAAGGTCCGACTGCCATCGTGCAGGCGCCAGTGGTAGCGATATGCCTGGGCGTCACGCACCAGCTGGCCGAAGCCCTGGAGCAGCAGCAGCAGCGCACCGAAGAAGAGCATGAACTTCACCGGATAGAACTGGATCGCCCACTCGGTGAAGGAGGTCTCGTTGGCGTAGCTGGAGCCGAAGAAGAACTGGTCGCTCACCGACTGGGAGAAGAACTTCCAGCCGGTCACCAGCAGGGCGATGGTGAAGATGAAGAAGAACACCGAGGTCACCAGGTCCAGCGCCGCCTTGTTGAGCGGCCGGGCGCGCTGGTAGAGGATATCCACGCGCACGTGCCCGCCCTCGCGCAGGGCATAGGCGCCGGCCACCAGGTACTGCATGCCGAACATCAGGGTCATCGACTCATGCACCCAGTTGGTCGGCGAGTTGAAGGCATAGCGCACCAGCACCTCGTAGGCGAAGGCGAAGGGGGCGATCAGCGCCCAGTAGGCCACGTAGCGGCCGGAAAACCCGGACAGGCGGTCGACGATGGCGGTGAAGAGGTTGCCGGGAGGCCGGTAGGCGACCGCGACCTCTTCCCCGGCGGGCACCTCGGCGGTGTCCCCGCCGTCGATGGTGCCGCCACGGCGAAAGCTGCGGTCGACGAAGAACATCACCACCAGTGGCAACAAGAGCAGCACCGACCAGTAGAGCCAGTGCGGAAGAACGAATTCGATATCAAGATTCATGGACACTCCTCCGCGACACCATCACCTCCCGGCGATGGTTACGGATCATCGAGTCGACGGGATGCGGGATCGGTAGTGGTCACCCTACCAAACCGGGTGTTGCGGCCCTCGGCCCGCAACACCCGGAATGGTCGAGCAGACGGGTCAGGCGTTGAGTTCGTAGTCCTTGATGTCCTCTTCGGTGATCAGCGCCACCGCGGGGTCCATCATGGTATCGAGGTGCGCCTTGAAGAGACGCGCGGCATCCGGATCCTTGTTGGCCCACTTGAACCACAGCGGGATGGCGGCATCGCGGAAGCGGCTGGCGTCGTCCTCGCTGAGGTGGATGATCTCCACGCCCTTCTCGCGGTACTTGGGCCAGGCCTCGGCGTTGGCCTTCTGGATCGCCGCATAGTGCTCGCGGGAGTAGGCGGCCACCAGGTCGTGCATCAGGTCCTGGGTCTGCGGGGACATGCGCTCGAAGACGCGACGGTTGACCGAAATGTCCATGAGGTCGACGGCCTGGTGCAGGCAGGGGGTGGAAGGCGGGCCCATGATGATGTAGTCGGCCACCTGCCAGAAGCCCAGCTCGAAGTTGACCGCTGCGCCGGTGTAGTCGGCGGCATCGATGGTGCCCTTCTCCAGCGCCGGATAGACCTCGGAGCCGGGCAGCAGGGTGGTCTGGGCACCGATGGAGGCGAAGGTCTCGGCGACGATGCCGCCGGGCATCCGGATCTTGACCCCCTTGAAGTCGTCGAAGCTGCGCAGCGGCACCTTGGAGTGGATCAGGTTGAGGTCATGGTGGACATAGCCCAGCAGCTCCTGGCCCTGCTTGCGGTAGAGGTCCTTGGCGATGCCGAAGCCACCGTAGGCGCCGAACATCATGTCCCACTGGTGCGGCACGGAGAGCCCCATCGGATAGGCGGTGAGGAACACGCCGGCCGGCATCTTGCCGGGCCAGTAGACGGTGAACCAGTTCTGGCCATCGAGCACGCCGTTGCGTACCGCATCGGCGACCTCGAAGGCGCCGGCCACGGCACCGGCCGGGAAGGGCTCGATACGCACCTCGCCACCTGTCGCCTCGGCGACGCCGGCAGCCCACTCCTCGAAGATCCGGTAGCCGGTGGTGCCCGGCTGCCAGGAGGACTGCATGCGGATACGGATGCCTTCCTGAGCCTGGACGTTGCCGACCCACGGGGCCGCCACGGCCGCCGCCGACCCGACGGCCGCGGCCTTCAGGAAGTTACGCCGGCTCGGGGTCTTGAACTCCTTCAGGACTTTCGTGTTGTCGTTGTCGACGGATGAGATGCTTGACGGCTGCTTGTCGTCTTGCATGGCATGGTCTCCTGGTTGGGTAGCGAGCCCGCACCCATGTGGGCGGGCATCAACGGGATCTTGTTGTTGTCTTCCCTGCGCCATCACGCGTGCCAACGGGTTCTGATGATCGGCCGGCACGCAGGGCCCGCTATCCTTATGGGCCTCAGGGAAGATTCCATATATCTGGAAACGTCTTCCATGGCGAAAGCTAGCGAAAAGCCGGCTCCCGGCCAATAGCGACTTTCAACGCAAGCCGTCTTTGGCCATTGGTCAGACCAAGCGGTCATGCGTGGCAAGACGCTGTCTATTCAGGCAAAATTATGGTCTGACCAATTTTCCGCCGCGGCGTCACCTACGACCAAAGCACGAGCCGCGAGAGTGGCATCCCGGGCCCATGGCCGCGATGATGCCCGCACCCCCTGACCCTGGAAGTCCCATGCCATGACATCGGAACGTCGCCGCCAGGCCTGGCTGGCCGCCATGCCCATCCTCTTCGTGGCCCTGTGGAGCACCGGCTTCATCGGCGCCAAGTTCGGCCTGCCCCATGCCGAACCCTTCACCTTCCTGTTCGTGCGCTTCGTGCTGACCCTGGCACTGCTGATCCCGCTGGTCATGCTGTTGCGGGGTGGCTGGCCACAGGGGCCTCGGCTGTGGGGGCATATCGCCGTCTCCGGCCTGCTGGTCCACGGGGCCTACCTGGGCGGCGTCTTCTACGGCATCTATCAGGGCATGCCGGCGGGCCTGGCCGCCCTGCTGGTGGGGCTGCAGCCGTTGCTGACCGCAGCGCTCGCCGGCCCCCTGCTGGGCGAGCGGCTGGGACGCCTGCAGTGGCTGGGGCTGGTGATGGGACTCGCCGGCATCGCCATGGTGCTGGGCGGCAAGCTCGACCCGGGCGAGATGCTGTTTCGGGGATTCGGCCTCGGGGCGCTGGCAAGCGTGATGGTGGCGCTGGTCGGCATCTCGCTGGGCACCCTCTACCAGAAGCGTTTCTGCACCGGCATGCCGCTGCTCTCCGGCACCGTGGTGCAGTATCTCGGTGCCGGGACGCTGCTGGGACTGGGCGCGCTGCTCTTCGAGACCGGGGAGATCGACTGGGCGCCCACCTTCCTGCTTACCCTGGCCTGGCTGGTGCTGGTGCTCTCCATCTCCGCCATCCTGCTGCTGATGGCGCTGATCAGGCGCGGCGAGGCCTCCCGGGTGGCCAGCCTCTTCTATCTGGTTCCGCCGGTGACGGCGCTGGAGGCGTGGTGGCTGTTCGACGAACGCCTGCCGCCCCTGTCGCTGGTCGGGATGGCCATCGCCATCGCCGGCGTGGTGCTGGTGGTGAGAAGCGGCCCTCAGAGCCGCTCGAGATAGCCGGTACCGCCGAGGTTGCGCATCTGCTGGCGGATCCAGGCGCTGCGTCGCTCCACCTGGGGGCCGGGACGCGCCGCATCCCGACCGCGGGGGTCGGGCAGGATCGCCGCCAGGCGACTCGCCTGGGCCTCGCTGAGCTGGTCGGCGGCGACACCGAAGTAGTGGCGTGAGGCGGCCTCGAGGCCGAACACCCCGCTGTCCCACTCGACGATGTTGAGGTAGACCTCGAGGATGCGCTGCTTGGGCCACAGCGCCTCGATCAGCAGGGTGAACCAGGCCTCCAGTCCCTTGCGCACCCAGCTGCGCCCGGTCCACAGGAAGAGGTTCTTGGCGGTCTGCTGGCTGATGGTGCTGGCCCCGCGCAAGCGCCCGCCATTGCGGCTGGCCTCCCAGGCGCGGCGCATCTCAGCGAAGTCGAAGCCGTGATGGAGCGGGAAGCGCTGGTCCTCGGCGGCGATCACCGCCAGCTTGGCGTGGTCGGAGAGGCGTTGCCAGGGCTGCCACTGGTGGCGAATGTCGAGGGACTCCCCGGCGATCCAGGACTGGACCTTGCGCTCCACCATCACCATGGAGCCGAACACCGGCACCACGCGCAGCAGCAGCACCAGCACCAGGGAACACACCACGAAGCCCAGCAGGGTACGCCACAGCACCCGCCAGGCCTGCTGCCGCCACTCCCTCATCGCGCGTCTCGCTCGGCCATGGGCTCCCCTCGCCGCCTCGTGAATGCCTGCCAGTATAACGACGCTGCCTCCCCGAAGGGAGGCAGCCGGTCATCCCGCGGCGAGCCTGCACCCGCCTCAGCGCTTGTTCAGCCGCTCGGCATGGTAGCGCAGGTGATCCTCGATGAAGGTGGCGATGAAGAAGTAGCTGTGGTCATAGCCCGGCTGGCGCCGCAGGGTCAGCGGGTGATCATGCTCGGCGCACACCGCCTCCAGACGCTCGGGGCAGAGCTGCTCCTCCAGGAAGTCGTCGGCCTCGCCCTGGTCGATGAACAGCGGCTGGCTCGAGGCCCCGCGGGCCACCAGCTCGCAGGCATCGTACTGGGTCCAGAGACCGCGATCCTCCCCCAGGTAGCCGGAGAAGGCCTTCTGCCCCCAGGGGCACTCGCTGGGATTGACGACCGGCGCGAAGGCCGACACCGAGCGGTAGTGCCCGGGACGACGCAGCGCCATCACCAGGGCGCCATGCCCGCCCATGGAGTGACCGCTGATCGACTCGCGGCCGTTGACCGGGAAGTGCTGGCGCACCACCGAGGGCAGCTCCTCGGCCACGTAGTCGTACATGCGGTAGTGCTTCTTCCAGGGCTCCCGGGTGGCATTGACATAGAAGCCGGCCCCGCTGCCGAAGTCGTAGCTGTCATCCTCGCCCGGCAGGTCGGTGCCCCGCGGGCTGGTGTCGGGGCAGACGATGGCGATGCCGAGCTCGGCGGCGACCCGATGGGCACCGGCCTTCTGCATGAAGTTCTCGTCGGTGCAGGTCAGACCGGAGAGCCACCACAGCAGCGGTACCCGCCCGGCCTCGGCCTGGGGTGGCAGGTAGATGGAGAAGGTCATCTCGCAGTCCAGTGCCCGCGAGCGGTGGCGATAGCGCTTGTGCCAGCCGCCGAAGCTCTTGTTGGCCGAGACCAGCTCGATGTGTTCGGTCATGGTCATGGATCTTTCTCCTGGAGGCCGGCTCGTTCCGGCCTCCGGTTAAGACGAAGGAAGAGGCGCATGCTGTTCGCGCGGCTTTGTTTGGGCGCGGATCAATAGTGGAGCACGGTGCGGATGCTCTCGCCCCGGTGCAGCAGCTCGAAGGCCTCGTTGATCTGCTCGAAGGGCATGTCGTGGGTGATGAAGTCGTCGATGTT